>JAFDIV010000047.1 GCA_019307815.1 Deltaproteobacteria bacterium | reverse complement strand
TTGCCTTCCACAATCAGACAATCAGAGATGAGGTTGGACCTTCCAGTGGTCAAACAGATCTTGTGCCCATAGAAGGTCTCTCTGCGGTCCTTCCTGCCTGACCGGCAGGCAGGCAGTAAGCTTCTTGCCTCCCTACCTGAGCTGGGCACCTTTAGCTCCAGAAAAATCTCAGCCCTTGTGGGCGTTGCCCCCCTAAACAGAGACACCTGCCTGCAGCAGGCAGGGTGGCAAGTTTAGGGGAACACGGGGCACATGGGGAGGCAGACGCCCTGCCCGCCGCAGACGGGGATGTACGCTCCAGCCTTTATATGGCCGCTTTGAGTGCCTCGCGTTCTAACCCCGTAATAAAAGATTTCTACTCCAGACTTATCGAAGCAGGAAAACCTCACAAGGTTGCTATTACCGCATGCATGCGGAAGATGCTCGTAATACTAAACAGTATGATAAAGAACATGACATACTGGCAAGATCCTATTACCGAAAAATGTTAAAAAAACCCCTTGACAAAAAACACAGTTGCTGCTGCAGGCAGGGGGGTGTGATATCAATGGGTACAGCATACTCTATCAAAGGCTCAGGATTAGCTCATATTCTCATCACCCATGCCCACGGGACAATAACCTCAAAGGGTGTCATTCCCCCATGTATGTACCTCGGGGAGTCGTATTTTGCCGTAGGGGCAAAATCCGGGTTTTCAACAAACCCGTGATCAGCAAAAAGAATAAGCAAGGTCCCTGAGGGCAGGTCTCGAAGTCTGTAAAAAAGCTCTGTTTCAAGATAGCCAAGCACACCTGAGAAAAGCTGTGTAATGGACCCTTTTTCTGAATGAATCCTCTCATCTATACCAGTTGCCTTGATCACCAAATCGGTGGGGTCTTCATGCGGAAACATGCGAGCAAGCTCTTGGTCAAACTGCTCCATCTGCGTGGGCGTGTCAGTGGGATAATGGGCCCAAAGTCCCCCTTCCCTTACTATCCGAAAATATTGCCCCTTTTTACCAAAGAAGCGGGTCTTTATCTCACCCCACAAATCCCACCTCATCCCATCCATGAGTAGGTAGCGCACATCCCGGTGATCAGGCACATTGCGCTTTCTCTTGAGTAGGCCGGGAATATCCTGGACCATGGTGGGGCAATCCTCATCTTGGCCTTGCCACCTGGCAACATTCTGCTTATAAAAGTCACTGAAATAGGCATTTGTCTTTTCAATTGCCTTTAAGATTGTCCTGCGTTGTTCATCCATCCAGGGGGGAGTCTGGCTTGCAACAGCAAGTAAGATTTCGCTCAACCTGGCCAGCATTGATGGAAGAGGACTCACGGTCTTTGTGAAAAATATCTCCCATGCCCTGTAGGTTTTTGGCAGAGTTGCAGTTGTGCATGACAAAAGGGCTTCAGCCTTTTTGTGGATCTCCTGCTTTAGTCTCAAGGCCTCAAGCATTTTATCACTCTGCTCTGCCACTATGGAAAATGCCGGGCCCCTTTGGTGATCATCATTGGCCTCTCGCGTAAAGTCCAGATCGCTTTGCGTGCCTTCAATGAGCCGTTCAAATGCCTCTCTTAGTATGTAATGGGATACCTGTTCCCTCAAAAATATCTCCCTGGGTGAAAGGTTAGATATCTGGGCCCATAGACCATGGCAAAAGGACTGATCCTCTTCCACCCGGGATACCATTTTCTCAAAAAGCCCTGGACTTTCTGCCATCAGCCTGCGCCCTAACGTCCTAAAATATTGGAGCCAATTGGTATTGTCCTGACTCCCACCTCTATCAATAAAAGGCAAAACTCTGATTATATCCTCATTGCTCAGATCATACTGCTCCGCCCATAGCGCAACTACAGCAGCCCTTGCCATAAGGCCAGGACCAAGTTCGCGGTAGATGTCCTTGTGAGGGCCCGAGGTCCTTTCCAAATACTTCTTCAGTTCCTCTTCAAAGCTCTCAAGACCTGAACCGTGTCGACCACCTATAAAATGAATAAAGGTATCCCCTGAAATGGATTCTCCCTCAAGCCATCGGCTCAGCAACTGCCGTGCCTGTCTCAGGGTATATTTGCGGTGGATCAAATTGTTATAAAGTTCATCCAGGTTCCTCTCCACCACAACTACCTTCCCCCTGAATGCCTCATTAATCCCCTCTATAACCCCGGATCGTAAGGCCCTTTCAACCTTTTCCAGAAGCTCGGTATCTTCCGGAGAGATGGAAAGTAACTCCCTTATGGCCTCTGCCTCTTGATTCTTTCCCACTAGTTCAAGGCTCCTCATATAGGGAATGAGCCGCTCCTGGACCTCTGAAGAGGCAAGGGCCTCTAATGTCTCTCGAATCCCTGATTCAATATCCTCTCTGATTCGACCAGGCAATGGATACTCGAAAGACTCCCCCACCGTGAAACCACATCTACATACAGGCTGGGCCTGGAGCTGGTCCTGCACCGCCCTTTCACACCGCTTGAGCAACACTCCTGCAAGTAAATCCTCCACATGCCGAAAATCATGTTGAACCGAGACCATCTCCAATTGGTCGAGTCTCCTGAGCACCTTGTATGGCCTGCTTTGTTTGATCCTCTCATATTCTTCAAAACGGGCCGGGCCTCGTTTGCTGTGGTGGGCCCCCGCATAAGCCCTCAGGTAGGCCCGATGAAATCGGTCAAATAGCCTGAACAGTTCATCTGCCAGGTCCACCGAAAGGGGCGCACTTGGTTGGTTAAAAAACCCAATCAACTCCCCATGAAGCTCTGAGAGTTCAGTGTAGGATTCATCAGGCGGGATCTTCAGCCTTGGATCTGTAACGTACTGGTAAATGAAAAGGATACGTTCGGCCTTGTCAAGAAAGCCCTGGGCATCCCTGATTCGGGCAAGCGAATCACCTAAAAGGGGCTCACCTTGTCCTGCGCGGATAAACCGCTCCAGCCCCTCCTTGGATCCAAAGCTTGTTTTTACCTCCTCCCACTGCGCCACCACCCGCTCAAGGTCAGCCGATAATTGATCCCAAGGCAGATTCCTAAATGCCTGAAACGAGCGCGCCCAATCGATACGGGAGCGCAATGAATTGAGTTCTTCAAGGGCCTTAGGTTTTTCGCTTTTGATCAACCCCCATAATTCTTCCTGCAAGGAAAAGGTAAAAGGCATTTGCAGGTATTTCTTGGGGATCAGGGGCTGAAGTGCCATGGACTCCTGCAATTCCTGGTCCAGGATTTCCCCGCGGCCCAGAGAGCTCACACCTTTAAGACCCGTGCGCACCAGCTCCTGAAGGCCCTTACGGTTCATTGCCTTGTATGCTACCAGATGGCCTGAAAAGGCCAAGGCAAGGACAAGTATCTCGAATTGGGGCATCAGCAGGCCATATTGGCCCTTACGGAGTTCCCAGTACATCTCTTCCAGTGCCACGGCCTGGCGGTCCTTCATCTTGGTAAAGAATTCACGGGCCAGTTCGTTTCGCTGCGCATGGACATGGAGCTCATAGCGCTCCCCCTTTTTCCTGACAAGGCCCATGGGCCTTAGCACCCCTTCAAGAAGATTCCTCAGCCCAGACTTTGACCGATCCTTTGCCGCCATAACACCAGTGGATAGAAATTCCCTGAGCATTTGTTTGACAAAATCTGTGAGGTAGAGATCCATATAAGGCCTGATCCGGCTATGCTTGGGAAAACGCCTCTCCAGCATAGGGCGAATAAATTCTGCGAGGAATTTTTCCCGTGTGAGCCTGCCAAGGCGTGCAAGGTCTGCCTCATTTTCATCCCACAGTACCATTCCTTCAAAATAGGCGCGCAAGAATATCTCAGTCACTTCCCTTGCCTCGCGCTCGAGGAAATTCTTGAGATATTTTTCCTGCTCCTCTACGCGGCCTCCAGTACCTTCAGATTTTATCTTATCAAGCAGGAGCCAGGCAGCAAGGACCTCCTTTAACCTCTCCACCTGATGGCCTATAGCTGCTGGCACCCAGAAGATGACCCTAGCAGGGAAGCGGGATTGAGCCATGGGAATCAGGTGTTTTTTTACGTGGTCATATTGCTCTTCTTGTCCATGGGTAGTGCCTACAAATACAAGGTAGTCCTCTTCACTCCTATCAAGCGATTGGGCAAGGGATTCCAGCTCTTTGTCTTCTATATCATTAAGTTGCCTGAGATAAAATATCCCCTTTCGTTGTGTATGCTGCCATAGCACAGAGACCTCTTCCTTGCCCCGCTCCAACCAGCCTGCAAGGGGCAGATAGGGTGAATTGACCATTGGAGCGAGGCGTGTAAAGAGCCGGCGGTCAGCAAGAAAAATCTCTGAGGCCATGTGCCGCACTCTGCTGCGCATTATTCCGGCTATGTCGGCCTTAAGGTCTATGAAATAGTGGTTTTCAAGGGGATCCGGCCGTTCATCTACACCTATATAGGAGCCCTCCCTGTGTAATTTCTCTAGGATATCGTGGATAAACTGGTAATTAATCTGGGCATCGAGCGAGGTAATCTGGAAGAGCACCATCTCGGCAATGTGCCGCACTGTGTATCTAAACTTAACCGGTGATATGGCAAAAAGGACCAAGAGCTTTATCAAGGAGTAGGCCACCCGCTGTTGCTCCTCATCCTTGAGCAACTCCGGGATTTCCATCTCAAAATAACCATATACCCGTTCCACATAAATCTGGGTATCCACCCGCTCTTTGATGCGCTCAAGGAAGTGGTCAAATATGGCCTCCGGCCCGATAAGCTGATGTGCAGGCCACTCAAGGCTACAAGGAATATTACGCTCAGGGTCCCCACGCAGGCGGAAATGTATAAAATCCACCACTCCCCTGTGCTCGGAAAAAAGTGGCTTTAGCCTGTCAAGCAAAGAGCAAGTGGCCGGATGGATTGGATAGAGGCTCAAGAAGCGCTCTTCGGTTACTGGAAAGGTGGGAAAGGCGGATCTTACTTGGGTAAATATCTCCCTGATCTTATCCTCCGCCCCGGGCCTCTTTCGAATAAGCCTGTGGGATACCAGCTCCTCAATATGGGCTCTTCCAAGGGACAACCGAAGGGGGTAACGATCCTTGATCTTATTGAATGTATCCTGTGAGATCTCTCCTGTTTCTTCGATCCATTCCTGCAAAGATGCCACTATCCAAAGCGGAAATGATGCTGCCTCTTCGCCAAGAAACTGTAAAAATCGTATATCTTCATTGTATAAGCGGGCATTAGGCTTTGAACGTAGAAACTCGGACAACTCATCTATGAGTAAGACCATACCTGAAAAATTACTCTGGACCACATAGTGCCGGATCTTTTCAAATGCCTCTTTCCTCCCCTCACTGGCCTCTAGCTTTATATCAGTGGAAGCCGTGATACTTTTCAGCACAATGTCTTCAAGAAACTCAGAGCTTCTATATTGGACCAATGAGATATTTACTACCACATATTGCCTGCTTGAAAGGGCTTGGGCTAGGTCGGAAAGGCCTGGTTCCTGGGAGACAATCCCCTGCCATGAGACAGGTTCAGTAAGCAGCAGGTAAAGCATGCTCAAGAAATGAGACTTTCCTGAGCCAAAGTGCCCCTTGATAAACACGCCCTTGCCCTGCCCCTTTGATATGCTTGTAAAAACTGCCCGAAGTGCCCGTGCAACCTCAGCGGTCACCACAAAGCTATCGCAAATCATCTGGCGAAGGTGCTGATCCTCCAGGTCCTTGAGCTGCACGACGGTGCGTATCTCCGGCACCTCCACCAGATCGCCGATCCTAGTTACTCCATTTTTTGGCTCAGTCATCACCGCCATTATCCTGTATTCGGTGCTTTGAACCGCATTGCTCCGCTCTTGCCACTTCCGAGGCTTCGCTAGCCACGCGTGGCCCGAGCCTTTTCGAGCCTCTTTCGTAGGCTCCGTGCCTTTCCCATAAGCCGCTTTTTACCAGGGTGTTGGGATAATATGTCCTCAATCAGGGCCAGATACTCCTCCAGGGTACCTCTCATGGTATGGATTTTGTCAAGGGTGCGGGTGACATAAAAATCATCAGGGTCCAGCCTCAGGGCCTGGGCCAAGGCCATGGCCGCCTCATCGAGGTTGTTCATTTTATAATAACAAAACCCTGCCTGCTTAACAAAGTAGGGATTAAAGGGCTCAATCTCAAAGGCCTTCAAGAAATGATGTGCCGCAGCCTCCAGGCTACCTTCCTCTTTCAATTTCTGGGCAAGTAGAGCGCGCAACTGGGGATCATTCTCATAGGAGGGCATATTGATGGCAACTTCCAGTTCCCTGATTGTTTCCTGTGTCATCTTTTCAAGCCCAGCTAAACGGATTGCCTCTTTTCTTACAAACGGATCATGGGGCCGTAGTTCTCTCAGCTCCTTGTATATGGCAAGTGCCTCTCCTGCCCTGCCAAGGCGGTTAAGCACTACAGCCTTTTCTTTAAGATAAAAGATGTTGCGGGGATCCCTGAGCAGTTCATTTTCCAGCACCTCCAAGGCCTCTTCGTTTTTTCCCATCTTGCTCAGAGTTTTGGCTAGCCGCAGCTTCAGGAAGGGCCTTGGGTCCACTTGATAGCCCTTCTTGAAATACCCGAGAGCAGCATCAAACCTATTTTCCTGAAACGCGATCTCCCCCAATACATAGAGGGCTTGAGAATTGGAAGGGAAATCCAGCAGAACTTCCTCTGCAAGGGCCATTGCATCAGGGTATCTCTTCTGTTTGAGATATACCATGGCAAGGCCGACCTTCAGGTCAGGCTCATCAGGCTGCTCTTCAAGGGCCTCCCTTAGCTCCTCCTCCGCCTCCCGGTAGGCACCTTTCTTTCTGAACTCCCTTGCCCGCTCCAGCTTGATCCGGCTTATTTTACTAAGGACCATGACCCTGTCCCACAATATTTTCCCTTTTGGGCGGCCAGTGTGTCAAATCCAATCGCAGGAGCGTGGTCCCCTGGTGGCACTAAAACCCCGGTAGCTTGAATTTCAGTGTAACCTCCCCTGTTTTCCTATCAACTGACACCATTCTGTCTTGGCCAGAGGGCACCTCCAAGCTCTTCCCTGTGGCCATCTCTAAAAGGCCGCCCAAAAACCGCATACCCGAATCGAGAATTTCCTCGATCTTCTCCGGCGACTGTTCAGGTACCGGTGAGCCTGATTTTACCGTACCCGAGTTTTCGCCTCCCACAGATTCACCAGAGCCTGGCGACGACGCATCTGAATCAAAAGTCTGTTCCTCTGCACCAACATCAATATGTGGCTCAGCCTCTCTTAGAACTTTTGGGTTAAGGTAATAGGGAGTATCTTCTGCAAGTTCCTCGGAAGGTGCAGGTTCGGATGAATCGGGCAATGGCTCTGCCCCCATCATCTCCCTTAGCCTGTTGAGGATCTCCGTCCTTTTTTCATGTGAAAATTCCACAACCTCGGGGCCGGCATCAAACACGCCTCTGAACAAATCAGTCTTCAACTGTATCCCCGCCAGGATTTTTTCCTCTATACTGTCCTTTGCAATCAGATTAATCACATTTATGCATCTGCTCTTCTGGCCTATTCTGCTCACCCTCCCCACCCTCTGATTTAATCGCGCAGGATTCCAGGGCAACTCAAAATTTATAACACAGTCGGCTGCTTGCAAATTGAGCCCCGTACCACCTGCATCAGTTGAGAGAAAAACCCTGCACTCGGGATTATTTGTAAATTCATCAATGAGGGCCTGGCGCTTTTTTACCGGGATCTTGCCACTTAGCTCCACGAATGGAATCGCTGCATGGGAAAGATGCCGACCAATGAGGTATGTCATGGTTGTCCACTCACTGAAAATTACTGTCTTTCTCTCATTCTCCAAAACCATCTCCTCAATAATACCGGCCAACTCTGCCAGTTTTGGTGATATATTTGCCTTTCGGTCAATAAGGTATGTGGAATCACACACCATCCGCATCTTTAACAAAATTTCTTGCATCCGCCTTATGTCCAAAGGAGTCAAGTATTTCTTATTAAGAAGAGGCAGCAACTGCTGAAGGTATCCATTATGAATTTTTTTCTGTTTGTGATGCAGTTCAATGTAATAATTATTGACCACTTCTTCGGGTAAATCCGACAGAACTTCCTCTTTCCGCCTCCTGATCACTATCGGGCTTAGTTTTTCTCGCAGCCTGTCCAGATTGCGGTAACCTAATATTTTACCCTTTTTCTGTCGGCTTAGCATAAAGTGGTCTGCGGCAAACTGCCACAGGGGTGCAAGCAGGTATGGGTCCAAAAATTGGACAATGGAATAAACATCCTCCAGCTTGTTCTCAAGTGGTGTGCCGGTCAACACCAGGCCATGCTTTTTGGGAATCGCCTTGACAGCTTCGGCTGTCTTGGTGGCAAAATTCTTAATGCGTTGGGCCTCGTCAAGTATTACCAGGTCGGGCTTGAATCTTGAAAGGATGGTTACATCCCTCAGCACTGCCTCGTAATTGGTGATCTTAAAGAAACTCTCATCCTGCATATATATAGCGTGGCGTCTGCGGGGTGAACCAGCGACAATGGCAGCACTTTCTGCGGTAAACCGCTCTATCTCGCGCTTCCATTGCTCCTTTAAGGATGCCAGTGTGACCACAAGGGTCTTGGTAAAGCCAAAGATCTGTTTTTTCAGCAAGGCCACTGCAATCGCCTGCAGGGTCTTGCCTAGCCCCATCTCATCACCTATGAGAGCGGCCCTCTTGAAAACAGAGAATCTGATGCCATCTTCCTGGTACGGATAAAGTGCGGTACGAAGAGGAATGCTTGACGGAAATTCCTTCCGCGCCATATCCTCTAATTCCTTTTCCAGCAAGAAATGATCCAGGCGATTGAGAACCGCATCCTGGATCCTGATCTCCTTGTACCCATAGAGTTTGGGCAGCAAGGACAATAGGGCCGACAGATCCTGAGCTTTAAACCGCCCATTATCATCAAAATACTCTGCCAGGACATTTCTGATCCCATCCATTCGATCCATGGGAAGCTCTGAAAACAGGCGGGGCCAATTATCCACTGAATCCCAATATATATCCAAAAACGGAAACCACTCCTGGTTAACCTGCTCGGCAAAATTCTTTTTCTTTTTTAAGTGATTCATTACGAAAATCATATGCTTGCACGTACCCAGCCGATTTGTCAGATAATCAGGACACGTGCAATGGCCCAGCCCTTGCTTAGGATCATGGACAGTCACAATATATTGTTTGCCTTGGGGTGTCTCCACCAGGTGTTCACCTTTGAGCATGTCACCCTCGATGAGCCTGAAGTTTTCGATGCGGGCACGAAGTTTACGGTCCTCAATTGCCTGCTGTTTGATCTCCTCAGCGGTCAAATAGGGCTCTTCCGGGGAGTCACGATCTACTACGGATTTCTGTTGGGTTTGCTGTAAAAACCTATCCCTCAGATCAAGGATTGCAGCAACAACATGCTTGCAACCCCGGCCCGGATAAGGGCAATCGCAGGAGACTTCCAAATTCCCGTCTGTCAAACGGATCTTGGTCGTATAATCCCCATAATTGCCGTCCACCTCATATGTATACATGCCCCTCTCTGGATCGGCCTCCACAAGGGCGAAACTACCATTTTCGTACACCCTGATCCCTCTTTTGAAGATCACGGGAGAATCAGCCACATAACGGGCCTGATCAGCTAGGTTTAACATCTAGAGTCACCTCCTTGGAAAATATAGTATGGCGTGCCTATTTACTGACAAGGCCTGCCCCTATCAAACGCAAATGGATTCTTTTTCGCTCAAATACTTCTGCCCTATAAAAGCCTTCATGTCAATTTTTTCCATTTGTCGTTCTTGCCCAGCGAACAGTATACTGCTAAATGGCAATTCTTTACAAATCGGCACAATTGAGTTATCTCACAATAGGCTTGGGTGGAGGGTATCAGCTCAATAATTAGGGGGATAGCTCTATTTATACCCAGGAGGCTGAGCATTTGCGGAATATTGCGGACTCGGGCCTATTCGGGCCCTGTGAATTCTTGCCTTATACCAATTTGGCTCAGTTTGTGCAGGAACAGGGAATCGGACAGGATACCTTCCCGGACCTCTTTCTTGTGCTCCACATTGACGTGGGGAATATATTGGTCAAAACCATAGCCCATGGGGAGGAAAACGCCAGTGCCTCACAGTAGGGGCGGGAACGTCTGTTGATGTCCCTATATGAGGAGTAGCGATTACATTATACGAAAATATAGGATCCTCTGGATCAGCCAGCTCTTCCCAGAATACATCGAGTCCGGCCCCAGCGATCTTTCCCGACGCAAGTGCTTCTTCAAGCACTTCGCGGTTAACCAATCCTCCTCATGCACTCTCCGCCGCTGCAAATAGAATCCTCATGGTAATTCATTCTCCCAGAAATTCCTCAGAGATCAGCGCGCATGATTCAATACCCACACCTCAGCCCCTACCTGATGAAATCTCAATTTCGCTCACACCAAGTTCTTTGACCTTGTCCATCTTCTCCAAAAAACCTTCCACCCCTGCTATAGGAAGATCACATTTTTCCGTCTTAAAGTGCATCGGGATTGCCACTTTTGGCCTAAGTGAGTTGACCACCCGTACAGCCCCATCTGCATCTAGGGTATACGTGCCGCCTACAGGAACCAGCAGAATATCCACAGGTCCAATAGCTTTTATCCGCTCTGAGCCACCTGATTCGTCATGATAGGTCTGAATAGCCTTAACCTGTATCCCCTTTATCTCCCCTGATCCCTTCAAGACCTCAGGAGAGCCGCTCAGGCTGTCCGCATAATTGTGGTCAGCATGGTCGTGACTGATAAGCACCCCATCGGCACGATCGGTCACTGGGTCATATTTTAGGATTCCGCCATAGCCAGAAGGGTCATAGGGATCTGTCACAATAACAATTCCTTTGTCAGAAGTAATTGTAAAGCTGGCATGCCCGTTCCATTTAATCTTCATTATGTCCACCTCCTCCTCCATTCTATTATCCCGTTTTGTATTTGGCACTTGCAATTGATAGCCAATCTATGCATAAATTGTCAATGGCTTGGCTCAGAGATACAGAATAATTTAGTTGGGTTTCCACAATGATGTAAAAGGCAAAACATGGTCCAGGAACTCGAATCCAATCTATA
>JAFDIV010000009.1 GCA_019307815.1 Deltaproteobacteria bacterium | reverse complement strand
CCATATTCCTGGCTGCTAGAAAAATCTCGGCTCCCCCTAAGCATCAATGCCTGATCAATAGCATCCTTGAAACGATAATGGCTTTGTTCCACATCGCCATTTTCATGGGGACTTGATGCATTGGCCTTCTGCCCCTCCATACCGTAATGATTCAAAAGAGCCCGATACCGGCTCGTGAACTCTTCAGCACAGTTGGGCTTCTGCACTGCAGCACTGAGCTTATCGGTCTTGTGGGCCCTGGGAACCCCTCCCAGTTTCCACAGCGCGCCCTGCAGCCCTTCGCTGAGGCTTTCAAAACTCTCAGAATAACAGATACTCCCAGTCTCCCAGTTCGAGTAGGTCAAAACAAAATGGTACAACAAGTGATCAAAGGCCTGGCCCCCGATGGTTACACCCAAAGACCCCATGTTGGTAAAGTCTGATTCACATAATTGCCCGGGTTTATGGATCTGGGGAAAATAGACCTCTTTGGGTGGCCCGTAAAGGCCCCTCCATTGCTTCACCCTTCTCTGCAAGGTCCGTAGCTGACCATCGGCAAATTGGCCAGGGTATTTACGCTGCAGATATTGAAACAACGTCTTTGCTTCCAGACCAGGGTTGACCTCCAGCTTCTCCTTTACCTCTTCCCACACAGAGGCAAATGGATCCGGCCTGGTTCGCCATGCACGGTCCGGCTTAACCTCGCTGGGTAATCTCCCCACTCTCCTGTATCTTCGTGCTGTTTTCTCATCCATATCGGCCCTAATTGCAGCAACCCTCAGAGTCTTTCCCATTGCTAGCTGTTTGAATAACCTCCTCACTTGCTTATCACTGACCATCCAAGCCTCCCTATAGATAAGATGCTTGGACAGCCTATCAAAACTCTCCGCTAACCGGGAATTTTAATTGTCGTCAATCGGGAGTTTTAATTGTCGCTCATCAGAAGATATTAGCCAACTGGTAAAAGCTCAGGAAAATATTATTGTTTTTTGTACCTCAGCAATGGAAGTAGGTGTCGATATGAAATTCCGATCCATTATAACGGAGGGATCCAATTGGGCAAGCACAATTCAGCGAATTGGCAGAGTCGGTCGTACACAATATTCCACTAAAACAGGGGTGTATGAAAATGAAGGAATCGTGTATCTATTTATGGATTCGAGGGATACACTAAATGCCCTCTCTAAATATCATAGTATACCTAGAGAATTATTTGAAAAAATTATTCAACATACCATGCCAAGCCCTGCAAATGATATGGTTGGCGGAGAATTATTTAGAGGCGAAAGTTATAATTTTATTTTGATAGACAGGTGCTTTAAAAAGCCAATAGTCTATTCAGAATCCATTTTCTGTATGTATAAAATAGATGAGGCCCAGTGCATGAACCTGTGGGGTGATAAAAAACAAAGGAGTGATATTTTAAGAGATATGGGTATTGGGGACTCTGACTTGATCCAGAAACTGATTCTAATAGATGAACTTTTTACAATATGGGGAGTAGTTATCGCAGATAAGCTGCGCGACTATTACGACCAGATAATAAGCATAAAAATAGATAAAAAGCCAAAGCAATTAATAATTCAAACCCAATCTAACCCATCTGGATTCATTTTTTATAAGGATAAATATATTCATACTGATTTGGAAGATAAGTTGTGGTAGAAAGGTCTTGATTTTTTGTTAGTAGATGATATTATATGTATTAAAAGTTTTCTACATTCCTCTTCAAAATGATATCTGTCAGTTTTCCCATTAGTGGCAAAAATTTTGTTAACAGGGAAGATATCCTCAGAAGGCTAAATATCGCCCATAAAAGGAGACAGAATGTTGCTCTTGTTGGTCCTCGAAGAATTGGAAAGACCTCAATAGCAAAAGAGTTTCTATCTCGTGTTAAAGAAACGGATGTGGTTAAACTAATTTTTGATGTCCAGCAAAATCTCGGCACTCCATCCAGATTTATTCTTAGATTAATCAGATCGTTTTTGGAGGCTTATTTCTCCTCTTTCTCAAATATATCCAATACAACCTATCAACTACTGGATGTTTTGGAGATAGAACCTAAAAATCTTTTAAAAATATCAAGTTTAATTGATAGCGAAACATTAGACGAATTAGCAAAATTTTTTATTGCCTATTATCCTCCCCCTCCAGAGAACGAAAGAGTAATATTTGAAAAAGGTTTCAGATTTTTAGACAAGTTCATGATTGAAAAAAAACTAAAACTCATGCTTGTGCTTGATGAATTTCAGGCCATTAAAGAACTCGAAAGGAGTATGTATAAGAGGGAAAGTATCTTAGGGCTTATGCATGGTATAATTTCCTCTACTCAGAATTCTTGGTATATGTTTACGGGCTCTATGGTCAGGCTCATGACGGAAATTATGGAAGAGGCCGATTCTCCCTTTTATGGAAGAGTGGAAAGAATTAATGTGGGAGGATTCACAAAAGAAGATATGATTTCACTTATTTACAAAGCAATAGACAAACCGGTTAGCGGTGAGGCGATTCAATGGATGTGGGCACTAACTAAAGGTAATCCTTACTATATAGTTGTAATTTCAAACCAGGTTACTAATTTTGGAATAAACAAAAAATATATAATGAAGGAAGATGTGGAACGAGCATTTTTAGAGAGTATTACAAATGGAGACATCAATTCTCATTGTTATTATACTTATGACCTTTCTGTAGGGAAAGCCAAGAAGGCCAACATGTTGAAAGAGATTATGAAATCCCTTGCCATGGGAAGTGCAACCCCAACGGAGATTGCTTCAAGCCTTGGCAAAGATCGAGGATTTATTAGCCCCTACTTGAGAGAATTGCTGAATCTTTCCTTGATCGAAAAGACAAATGGGAAGTATTCCATAACAGATCCTATATTAAAGATATGGTTAGCAGGTGTATATGGGTATGTTGATCCTGAAATAAAACGAATTAGAACAAAGACTGATCAGCATTATAAGGAAGCCATCTCATCATTGAAAAAACAAAGAGGGTTCTTTTTTGAAAGCTACGTGCGGGAGTTATTCCGAAAATTTGACGGATCATCTTATGGGGGTGTTTTACTTCCTAAGTTTAATACCGTAGATCAGGTAAACATTTATGATAAAGAAGGGAAGATATTTGGTTTCCCATCCAATGTTGAAATAGATGCTCTTTGTTTAGGAGAAGAAAATTGGATCTGTGAAATTAGATACCGGAATGACTTAGTCACCTATAGGGATATATCCTTGCTGATTAAGAAGAAACAATTCCTTGAAGAGTATATATCGGAGAAAATACATCGTATTGTATTTATCTCTATAACAGGTTTTACTGAGAGTGCCTTAAAAGAGAAATCGGTTTGGTGCATAGGGCTTCAGGAACTAAATAAGATGTTTGACATGTATAAAATGCGAAAAATTGATCTTATAAGAAACCCTTTCTATTATGAATAATGAACAAGTAATAAAGATTCTAAGACCACAGTTTTGGCATATTGGCAAGTCTAATGGTGAACAACTATGGATGCATCATTTCACCGTATGGCATATATTCAAAAAAATGACTGCCATAGGGGCACTTCCTGCTATTGAGATAGAAAGAGAGCTTTTGGAGATAGCCTGTATTGTGCATGATCTAAAGAAAAGCACTCCATGGAATCAGATGATCATCTCTGGTCAATCAAAGATTCAAGAGATAATGGAGGTTTATATAAAATGGTGGGAATCTAAAGGAGTCCACTTGCAAGAAGAGGAAAAGATCCGGGCACAAAAACTATTTCAATCAGGACGAACAGACCATCAGATAGAAACAGAAAGGGATCTAAGTTTTTTTCTAACTCCTTATCTTAAAAAAATAGAATCAGAACTCAACTTTTCACTAACAAAAGAAAGTATCAGAACTATTTTTGAAATCATCAAACACCACTTTTTAAAGGAACAGGACATAACTGATGCTCACTTGCCTGGATTTGGAAATCATATTAGATTACTTAAGATCTGTGATAGGCTTGCATCAATGGAATCCATTGATTATAAAACGATAAATGATTTAAGAAGAATAAATTACTTAGGCAGACAGCTTTTTGATTTGAGCTATTTTACTCTTTCCCGCAAATTTGGACCGTCAAACGCTTTAATAGCAGATATAATAACTGATAAGTTTAAGGAAAATGGATGGGAACCATTGCTGTATTTTGAAAATGCTCGTCTTTTTATTACTAAAGGTTCTGGGATCTTGCCTGATAAGAATAAGATAATTGAAGAATTGTCCTTGTCCTTTAAGAAAAAAGCTCTTCACAAAATCCCACTTGAATTTGGTACAAAGAATCTCCTAACAGGTATGGCCGGGAATTATCCTGTAGAATTTGTTCAAGCTCACAAGGACAAGATTATTAGAAAATTAAACCAAATTGATGCTGGTGTGGTGTTTTTCAAATTCCTTACAGAAATATTGCAAAACGCTGGTTACAAAAAAACAAAGATAAGAAAGAAGTATCCTGTCCTTGATGTACTTTTTTCTTTAACCTCTGGCACAAGCGGAATACCTTCGGCAAAAAGGAAATGGAAGGAATATAAGAATGAGTGGCTCCCGTTCAAAAAAGGAACCAACAGTATAGATAGAAGAGAATCCTTAAATTTCATCTTTCACTCTGTTAAGATTGAGGAAATTATTCCTGAGGAGCTTTTAAAAAGGTTTCCATCAGTACCCAATTTACCCCTTCATAAACTACCGTCTAAAGATTTATTCACCATTTTACTTGAGACAGCTAAAGCATCTGGAGGCAGGCCTGCCGAAGATATAAGGATTAAGAGGTATCTGGATGAAATAATATCAGTTGAAGAAGAAAAAGATTTTTCAAAAATAGCAAAAAGATATTTCCAGAAATACAAGTCCTACAAACAGAATCCATCTCATAAAGAAGGGATATGTGAAATATGTTGCTGTCCTGTTACTCAAAAGCCCGGTTCAGATTTTGCAGGGGGACAAATTCAAGCATTTTCACAAATAAAGGCAGATCCTAATATTCCAAGGAAGATATGCCCCTTCTGTAGTTATGACAATAGCGTTCTACGGGAAGGCATCGGTAACAATGTTATTCCCATATATGTGAAGATCGGTGCACGCATACCTATACCATTCAGAAATATTGCTATAGATGATCTATTGAAGCATCTTAAAGATGGTCTCATTAGAGTTCAACATATTACAAACATGCAGAAGAGGTGGGGGCTCTTATTTCCTGACGTTCCAATACTTGAAGGCAAAACAAATTATGATGTTATAGAGTATGTTGCAACTTCCGATAAGACAGAACTCATTGCACGCATTGAGACTGTTTCAGCCAAAGGATTTAGCCCAAAAGATAAAAGTGCACAATATCAACCCTTATACCATATTCTAAATATCTTAGGATTTCGAGCGAGCATTGGAACCGAAGAACAGCATGGGCTCTTTGGTGAATATATCATGCCTCGTGAACAAGCTTATTACAGATCACTGGCAGTTATTTTACTCTCTTATGCTATGGAGGATAAGAAAAAGAAAGGTAGATATCTCTTTGCACAGGAGTTGATTGAGAAATCTCCAAGTTTAGCAATAACTCTGATTGCTGAAGGAGACAATAATAGGAATAAGTCAAAAAGGTTAAAACTCTCAGAAGAACTTTTCAAAGAATTTTTAGGATTCATGAGTCGGTCAGATATTGTTTTGTTCTTTACGAAGGGAGGTCAATATACCATGAAAGAGTTATTAAAAGATGCGGCCTTCTTTGCTAATAAGGAGAACGGTATTGGCCATTTCTGTGTGGAACCTGAAAAAAGGGGTGATTTCTGGAGGCCTTCCAATATGACGAAGTATAGTACAGCCAAACCGGTCTCTGATGCATTTAATGAAATATTAGCAGGGAGAGATATAGACTACGCTATGGAAAGATTCATGAGAAATATCTCTAGTAAAATATCTGCTCAAGAACAAGAGGAGCTTTCTAATTTTGTCAATGGAGCCAAGAGAATATTTTTGAAATATTATAAATTGAGAGAGGAAAAGGGTATCAGTAACCTAATAAAGGCAAAAAATGCCTTGATTTCGGCTATCTATGTATTTACAAGATACCAAAATTTAAAGGAGGTCTGTAATGAATAACCTTGGATTATTAAATGATATAAGCTTACTCCCTGTTGGGGTCTATATTCAGCTTCTGATAAGATTAAAATTCATTGACGATGCCATAATTAGGAGCAATGAACCAGAAGAGGTTTTGACCTATACCTATAGCCCCCCCCTGAACAGTCGGTTCATTATCCCCTGGCGAAAAATCAAGGGAAAACTCCGCAGACTTTCTTTGGAAAAACAAAGAAGTTTTGACATTGAAAAAGACTGCCACCTTAAAGATAACCTCTGCCTTAGGTGCCCTGTATGTTTCCTCTTTGGGGCAACGGGTGAAACAGGTGCAGCCAAGGTCTCATATAATATACTTTCACGGGTTTTAGGAGAGACATTTATATCTACTACTGAAGTAAGTGAATTGATGCCACAGACACAGAATGCGATTGATGAAAAAACCCAAACTACAGGACAGGCTTTGATGAGTATTGTAACTGTTCCCAAAGAAACAGAATTCTTAGGGGTCGTAACCTTGCGCGACCCCACACCAGAGATGGCCTCAATACTTGTGGATAATTTAGAGCGGATCACACGACTTGGTGCCAGCACAAGGGAGTGGGGAAGAGTAGAAACAACCATAATAGGCTATAGAATATCTGATCGCGAAGAACTTACAGCTTACGATCATGTGCCTCCAAAGAAGCCAGCACAAGGGCTAGGCAAAATTTCAGAGTTGGGGTTACCTGATGTAGAAACATCATACAAAAACCTTGATCTTTCGTTCAAGAGCCTTCTTAAAGCAAATAAGTTATTAAAATGATATTCAGATATACTATAACATTGATTGATCCGGTCTTTTATTCTCAAGAAGGGCTGAGTGGAGCAGTTACTCCCCCTTATCTCCATGCTACTGCTGTGAACCATGCAGTTCTTTACGCATTAGGAGACAGTGAAGCCCAGCCGTATATTATGCATGACCAGAATGGAGGAAGAAATATTCCTAGATATGAAAGCTCGTTGATCTCTCATGATTTCTATTTTACACCAGCTCGGCTGAAGAGCACTCCAAGATACCTACATGAAATTGTAAAGGGAGACAGAGACGATTTTATTCAAAAAGTATATCAGGGAGCAGAAATTCTTCGTTCATCATATATCTCATATATTGCACAGGAATCCCAGTTTGAAGGATATGGTATTTGCAAGAACAACCTTAGGATTCCAGAAATGATAAGATTGGGAAGCTTTCGGGGAGTTGCAAAAATTAACTTATCACCAGGGAAATATATTAAAAGACTTTCTAATGCTTTGGCAGATCACCCTGTTGATCCAATTGTTACCAAAGTCAAAAGGGGTATTATCATTAATATCTTTCCATATCCATTTGTTGAAAATGCTGTATGTGAAGATTGTTTAGAGATCAAAATCGAAGGTGATAGATTCAAGACAATAGTCAGCTTACCAGCTTTTTTTTCAACTAAGGATGTCAAGAAAATAGAAATTTCAGAAGGAGATACTTTAATCATTTAATATTATCCTGTGGTATGGAAATCTATATATCCATTCTAACTCTATCAACCAGCAAACCAATTCTTGAGCCACCATCTACGTTAAGAGGTTTTATTAATGATATTTTTCCAGATGAGCCTTTATTACATCAACATGAGAGTAATGGACTTATCTATATATATCCCAGAATTCAATATAAAGTTTTTGATGGGAAAGGGATAGTTATAGGTATTGAAGAAGGAACAGATCTAATTCAAACTATATCTAAAAAACTAATGAATCTAAAATTATATAATTCTTACTACACGGTTACTGGCAAAAAGATAAAAAAGGAATATATGAACTTTGGATCTACTACAAGATATAATCATTACAATTTTACTTCTCCCTGGTTGGCTCTCAATGAAACAAATTATGAAAAATATCAGAAACTGGGCTCACAAATTAAAAGAAAAAAACTTTTACAAAGAATCTTGGTTGGTAATATTCTCTCCATGTCTAAAAGCTTGGGATATACTGTTACGGATGTAATAAAAGTAAATATCATAAAGATTAAAGAAATAACAACTTCAATTAAAGGAAACCCTATGCTAGGCTTCCTGGGTGAGTTCGAGGTGAATTTTGAAATACCTGATTACCTGGGAATCGGGAAATCGGTATCAAGAGGGTTCGGTACGGTGAAAAAAATAAGGTAGGACTAGCTAATGACGCAACAGGATATAAAATCCATATTCCGGCCATCCCTTTTCTGGGATGCTGAAGAGATAGATGTTTTAAAGCACGCTGGATATGTTATTGCGCGGATTCTGGATTACGGAAATGAAAAAGATATAAAAAAGCTTTTGGAAATATACCCCAAGGAGGAGATAATAAGGATAGTGAAGACTAGAAGAGGGCTCTTGCCAAAAACTGGAAAGTATTGGGCTGTCAAACTTAATATTCCAGTTAGAGAGGTAGCATGTTTGAGGAAATATTATCAAGACAAGCATTAGAGGCCATTGATTTCCTTGTACCCACACTGAAGGATTTCTATCTGGCTGGTGGTACAGGGCTAGCCCTTCAACTTGGCCATAGAAGGTCAGAAGATTTAGATTTTTTTTCAGATAAAATGTTCAATCCAGATGCTCTCTTGGGCTCCATTCCATACGATGAAGTGATATTTGTTGAATTGGGGACTATTCATTGTCGGGTGAAAGAGATGCGTATTTCCTTAATATATTACGAGCCACCCCTTTTATATCCACCCGTTGAATGGCGAAATATATGTGTAGCTGATATAAGAGATATTGGAGCAGAGAAGATCAAAACCATTTCTCAACGAGGCGCTAAGAAAGATTTTATTGACCTCTTTGCTGTATTGAAAATGAAATATTCCATATCAGAAGTATGCGGTTTTTTTAGGAGGCGTTTTAAGGAATCTGATATTAATTTGTATCATGTCTTGAAGAGCCTTGTATTCTTTGAAGATGCTGAACAAGACCCTCTTCCTCCAATGCTTTTGGAAGGTAAAGAGTGGGAGTGGGAAAGCATAAAGACCTTCTTTGTGGAAAATATAGAATTATTTGAACAAGCTCTTAGTGAAGGTTTTTAGAGAAGGGCATAAAGTGGAGTGATGTCAATGGCTGATGAATGTAGCTTATTTTCAGAGGAGTTAGTAAATAGCCCTCGGGGTTCTATTACAGCCAGCCATTTGCTCGAATATCTATTTTGCCCTAGGTTTACTTATTTTGAATATGTCTTGGACATCCCAGAGCATCAGGAAAAGAGATTTAAGGTAGAGCAAGGTAGAAGAATACATGAAAAGATAAGAAAGATAAACCCGGGCTATTTGAGGAAAAAGCTTGGGGTAAAAGAGAAGAAGATGGATGTGTACCTGGCAAGTCCTTTGGGACTAAGGGGAATTATTGATGAAATTCTTTTCCTTGATGATGGGACAGCAGCGCCCCTTGACTATAAGTATGCAGAATATCACGACAGGACATTTAAGAACCACAAATACCAGTTGGTTTTTTATTCACAACTTATCAAGGACAATTATGAGGTCCCCGTAACTAGGGGTTATATCATATATACTCGAAGCAAGAACAAGCTTACCGAAGTTCCTATTAAAGAGGAAGACTTTGAGGAGCTGAAGAAGATTGTCGAAGGTATATTAAACGTGATTCAGAATTGCCATTACCCCAAGCCGACCCGGTATAAAAAACGCTGCCCTGATTGTTGCTACAAAAATATTTGTGAGAGGAATATTTGACGCTATTTATCCTTAAATATCAAAATGATAGGCCAACTCTGGTGGCTTGAAATATAGGGTGTTTTGATGGTATTTGATGGATTCAAGCCGAAAAATAGGGCTTTCAAAAAAATCACAACACTTCAATATCTAAGGAAAATTTAAACAATTACGGTTGATGGAAAGGTTCCATTAAAACAAGGATTGAAACATGTTAGCCGGCTACTCATTTCCGAGTTTCCAGCCATGGTTGATGGAAAGGTTCCATTAAAACAAGGATTGAAACCCCAGGTCCACGGATGCGCAAGGCCTTTAAGAAGTGTTGATGGAAAGGTTCCATTAAAACAAGGATTGAAACCCTAATCGGGTGATCCTCGGCCCACTCTTCCACCGGGTTGATGGAAAGGTTCCATTAAAACAAGGATTGAAACTGATGCAGATGCTCCGGGCCGGTGGTATCCGGATCGTTGATGGAAGGATTCCATTAAAACAAGGATTGAAACTATATAAAGGTATATGACACAGATACCCACAACAATGTTGATGGAAGGATTCCATTAAAACAAGGATTGAAACACTCGAAGTAGCCTTTCGGGTTAAAAGAATCAGGAGGGGTTGATGGAAGGATTCCATTAAAACAAGGATTGAAACATGAGAGGCCTCACCAAGACCTGTGTAGTAGAATACCTGGTGAAGTATACTTTCAGAGCTCTGAGTTAAGGAAGGCTGCATAGATTATGGGATATGTGAACACCATCTTGTTACGCCTTAAACTCAAACAAAAGTGGTCTTGACATCGGGGCCTACTATATTACTCTGAGGCGATGGAGCTAGGTAAGGGGGTGGAGCGAAAATTTGGTGAGGCGAAGAAGTGGCATGGATTAAGGAGGGCCAGATACCGGGGTAAATGGAGGGTAGCGATTCAGTGTTTGATGACTTTTTTGGGCCTTAATGTGAAAAGGATGGTAAAACTTCTCAAAGATGATCAAAAGCCCCGTCCATTACAAAGTGAACCGGCCCTAGCAACCAGCTAGACCCCAGAACGAGGAAAGGGCAGTCCAACCAAAGAAATTAGAAAACAGTCAAGGGGAAAATACAAGGGAAAGGTGTTCAAACAAACCCCATTTTTTCAGAGACCTCTCTTACATTACTTGACATACGCTACTGTTTCATAAATAGTATATTGACGAATTCTGCAGGATATCCAAGTTTTTTTAAATCTTCCCTTTAGGTTGTGAGGAACTGATTACCCTTAATTTCAAGGGTTAATATGCCGTGGTGTCTTTCCAATACATCTTATAAGCGCAATTTTCAATCAGGCAGCAGTGGCCAATTGGGTCTATCCAAATACAGATCGCCTTATAGAGCTAAAACAAACATCAGACGCTCCCCGGGAGTGTCTTCAGTTTAAGGGGGAAAAGGGGAGCATTATGCGACTACATAATCTAGTGAAGATAATAGGCGTTGTGATCAGTATGGGTTTTCTCCTTTCCAACTGTGCAGTAATGCCTTCAAGGCCTGGGCCTCCCTTTGGAAGGAAAGAAGAGTATCTTATTCGTCATTCGTGGAGAATGAACTCAATAGAAATCTGGGCAATTGAAAACGGTATAATTTACAAAGGAATGGATAGTGAAGATGTCAAGGCAAGCTGGGGATATCCCTATGGGTTCTGCAAAAGCTGTACTAATTATCATGCTTCCAAGTGGTATTACTACGCATGTTACGAAGTCAAATGGTGGACAGAAGATGGTAAGGAATACCAAGGATGGGTATTAAAGAAAAATGCTTTGAACGTTATCCCAAAGCGAGGGGTTGTTAGAGAGGTTGAAATTGGACAGATAGTAGGGAAAAAATACTCACTGGTAACCTTCAAGAATGGCAAGCTTATATTTGTCTCTGACAAGAAAGGCTTTTTTTAGAAGGGAGATATAATGAAGAACCTCAAAAGTGTCACTTGCCTAATTGTGGCCCTTGTTTTTCTTGCCGGATGTAAGCCAGCTTTGCATACGCCCCGAGGCACCTATGTTGGTGAAGGAGACCCCGCCTGGCCTTGGGGTGCTTGCTATCTTGTTGTGCCGAAATATAATAAAGATAAAATTATTCAACTGAGCAAACAGGTTGTGCGCGGTGCTGGTATTACCGTCAACAAAAAGCGTCGGATAGTTTACAGCTTCCGCGACATTTCAAACATACATTATTTATTGTACGCAGCAGCATTCAATTTGAATACACAAGGCAAATGGGTGGATAATGAGGTGGGGAGAGCGCTTGAATCCTTTTTTGAACAGTCAGATGAGGAAATAATTTGTGATGCACTTGTCTTTGCATCGGCTTTTCCTGATTTAAGGAAAGGCGCTTATACTATTTCAAGGTATCTCTCGAATTCTGAGCTGGAAAAACGCCTTTTTGAAGTCGTGAAACGGTACGGCGACAGACAAATGATAGATGATGCATTGATGTGGGGCCCTCCGCTGACAAGAGAATTGGTAGTTAAATGGGTAAAAAAACGGGGCGGAGGACTAGGCAACCCCTATATGTATATTCCTTGGGATACTTACTATAGAAAGGTGTTTGTATTGCTTGACAATGAAGAGCTTGCTGAGTTGGAAAACATGGTTAAGAATGGACGAGGAAGTTTCCTTGCCTCAAAACTGATAGACAGGCTTCTAGTTCTTGGATCTTATTACTGTAGGAAAAACACGGACTGCGATCAGCTCTTGGCCAGAAGGATATACGACATTTTAAAGAAATTGCCCACAAACACCCTTTTTCAAGCAGTCAAACGGACCTATCTCTTTGCAATAAATGACCTTCCTTTGGTAGCCTTTTATGTAAGGCTTGGAGTTCTTGGTACGGAAACATATCTATTTGATATATTGAACTCATACAAGTATGGGTATCGCAGAATGAACATGCTTCGACGATGGTGGTCCCAAGTCATACCTCTAAATGGATTGTTTTCCTTTTATGACCCACCCCCAACAAATCTCTTCAAGGCAACTAGAAAGGGATTGTTTGAAGACTATCTATGGGTACATACAGATTTGATCCTCCGTGGAGCAGGCATGCAACCACTCCATGTGACACAGACTCAAATTGATAATTATTTTAAATTCTTAGACAAACGGGAGATTGATAAGAAATACCCACCAAGGCTTCGACTGCATTCCTTGGAAATAGTGATGTTATACTTTCGGTGTGGCAACTTCTCCCTTGAAGAAGCAGCCTATAAATCGTTGTGGGAAATGAGCAAATGGCTGAGGATTAAGAAGTCTGAGCTGAAGACTAAGAAGCTTGAGTGGTTAGCTTCTTACCCCATTATTCGGTGGGGTTCTTTCAACCCAGTGGAAATGCCAGCTGAAAAATGACGCACTGTGGCAACTCAATTTTGCCCCACTCCTTGGTGATAAATACACTTGTGTCTCACCACATTGTGCTGACTAAGGTTATTGGTTTGTGGTTCTTTTTGGGATGGATCTCCCTTTAGGGGTTTCTTTAGCCGTTGATGGAAAGGTTCCATTACCATGTCTCAAGTTTTTGACAAACCAATGCCTGTGGTCAAAAGCTCGATAGAATCCTGGTTCGAGAAGAAAGTTGACTGTTTAGTGAGGGAGGGCGGAATACATACATGGATCCACCCGTATTCTCCTCAATTTCAGGATGATATAGACCTCTTGAGATTTCCTTAACCCCATCCTCTCAAATAAGGCGCTAGGCAGCTCGGCCCAGAGTTGGTTGACACCTACAGCAATGCACACTCTGGCTATGTCTTGGAAAGCCCTTATCTCTGAGATAACACCTCTAAATCGGTTCACCATGGGACCAGGGGGTTTGGAAGGGGAGATATATACATCGCTGGGTAAGATTGCAATTCGGTTGATCTTGCTCCCTTCTTCGGGGACGACGATGGGCATACCGGAGCACATGGCCTCAACAAGTCCGTGACTTAGGTGTCTCACTTGCTGACACTCTAGGATATTGGGCGCGCCAAGGAACTGCAAAACCGTGTTATTGGCAGGATCAAAAAATACCTCTTGTGGTTCACCTATTTGCTCAATTCGGCCCTCAACAACAACAGCTATCCTATCAGCAAGCTCCTCTGCCTCCTGTAGTTCATGGGTTACGTAAAGGGTAGTGATGCCAAGGGATCGTTGGATGTGCTTGATTTCAGATCTGAGGTACTTGGCAGTTTGCAGATCCATACTGCTCAAGGGTTCGTCCAGGAGCAGAATTTTTGGGAATGGGGCGAGGGCGCGCGCTAAAGCCACACGCTGTTTTTCCCCGCCACTAAGGCGCCACGGATAACAGCTCGCCAGATCCTTAATACGGACAAGTTCGAGAAGTTCGGCCACTCGTCTCTTAATTTTATTTGGGGGCCAGCCTCTAGCCCTGAGGCCATAACTTATGTTTGAAACAACATCAAGGTGGGGAAACAATACGAGATCTTGGAATAAATAACCTACTTCCCTTTGCTGTGGGGGGGAATTGTCCATAGGCGTGCCATCCACGGCAATGGTCCCCTCGTATTCAATAAGCCCAGCAACAGTGTTGAGTAGGGTGCTCTTACCTGCGCCATTAGGGCCTAGGAGCACGACTAACTCGCCAGAGGCAACCTTTAGGCTTACTCCATGTAAGGCATAGTTGCGAACATCCCTTAATTCAAGAGTCGACATGTCCGGTCCACTTGCCTGTTATTCTTTCTTCCAAGTATTGAAAGAATTTTTCAAAGGAAAGGCACATTAAAGACAAAACCATGAGGCACACGATGATAATATCCACTCGGATGAGGCTTTCAGCTCTCATAAGCAAGGCCCCGATTCCAGTGGGGATAGCCACCATTTCTGCGGCTATAATCACTCTCCATGCCATTCCAGCTTCTAACCGAAGTCCAGTAAAGATACTCGGTAGTGCCAAAGGAAGGACTATGGTAAGCAGGATCCTTGGGTCAGGTGCACCAAGAGTTCTGGCTACTTGAACGAAGTTTCTATTTACTCCCTTAATGCCGGCAGTAGTGTTATAACATATGGGGAAGAAGGAGCAGATAAATATGATGACTATGGGCAAGGCCTCATTTATGCCGATCCAAAGCATCAAAAGTGGTAGCCAACCCAAGGCAGGTATAGGATAGAGAAGGCTGATTATGGGGCTAAAGGTATCGTTTAAGACCTTCTTCCATCCCATGAGTATGCCTACTATGAGGCCAGCCACAGAGCCTGCACAAAAGCCTATTAAAACCCGAACTAGGCTGTGGAAGAAATTTTGGGTCAGCACACCAGTTGAAGTCAGTTCAAAGAATTCTCTAATTACCACGGAAAAGGGAGGTAATAATAGCTGGCCCGGCATAAGATTGAGCCGTACGATGGCCTCCCACATGGCCAGAAATATGAAAATAGGCAGCAGACCCCAACCAGGTCGCTTGATTTTTTTCCAGTTATTCATTTGAAAAAAACTCAGAGCCAAGATCACTTCGGCCCTAAGACTTTTCATATATCCAATATCCAAGTCTTGCCATGTAACCTATGGTCCTAGATTTCCTCAAAGGGTGAGTCCTAATTCCCATATGCGCAGAATCTCGGCCATCCCATGAGATATGCGGCACCAGCAATGGTGGTCCCGTAGAATATTACGGGCTTCCTGTCCGAGAACTGCCCAATGGTGTTGTTTACCAAGGTCGTACCTGTGATCAGTAAAAGATCTGCCCATTGAATCGCTCGTTCCGTGGCTTCCGGCCCTTCAATGAGAACTCCGAACTTTTCTCTACCGATGTTATCCGGGTCAAGATCAAGCACACGAAGTGAAAACTGGCCAGCCAGTGATTCCACCATGCGCGGCTGAAATCCCACCTGGACCACCTTAACTGCCCCAAATTTCCGCTTTATGAACTTTGCAAGTTCAGAGGCACATAAGGTTGGCTCCTTGTCTTTGCAGTGAATTGTGCTATTGACCTTGCCTAGGTATCGGAGCACTGCATTCAGAGTGGCTACGAAAATGCCCCTTCTATAATTGTTCTTCAATGGCATTTGTAGGATATCATTAAGGGAGCCCTCAAAATCGCCGTATCGGTCCGTAAATGCTTGGCCAAAGGCACCACGAAAATCTGCATGCATGAGGCGTTCTTTCCCCTTTTGCAGTGGGAAATCATCGGCCTCAGGATTGCCAATAGCCTCTTCAGGAGTCAGAGCCCTAGCCTTGACACGCACTTTTTCGTTCAATATTGATTGCCCTTCCAGCTTTTCGAGGAGCCGACGCTTTAGTTCATCATAAATATATGTCATCATCAGGCCTCCTGAGCTACAGGTCTTTTCCTGTGATATGAGATCATGCCTGTCAAATACTTGCTTTGTAGGCAAAGCACCACATTTTTTTGAAGATGGTCCTTTTGTGTGGGGACTGAGTAGACGCCTTTCCCCGAGGTGGGGAGGAATCTATTTATTCCAAACTGGCATATTCTATATTAGAATAAATGCCGCTTGTCAATGGCCAAATCCCAATTGGCTAATATTCCTCTTCCTCTTCATAGTACCGCGCGAGATATATTTCCTTTTGTTTCTCGCTTATCTTTCCCATATCCACCAAAAGATCTGCGATACCATCCTCACGCAAGTCGTCAACATCAAGAATTTTCCTTATATTTTTTCCTTGAATACTATAAAAGGTATAATTTAAAGACAGCTTGGATTTCTTAAGGAGTGCTACATGCAGCCCATCGAATATGAAATGGTAGCTTAGCAGGAAGTACAAGGCCCCTCCTAGAGCACCCCAAAGCATCAATTTTTTGTGGAATTTCATCCTAAGACCCCTCAGGTTGATTTTTCTTTTTTCATCGGTAAGAAACAATTAAAGTATAACATATTCCCCATCAAATGATTTTTGCTGAAGACTGGGATCAGAGTGGCGAACACGGCCATGGAAAAATGGTAATTTCAGGTTAGATATTCAACTAATATGCCCGTCTTCCTCTTGCAATGGGATAACGCCTGCCGTAGCCGAATGCTTTTGATGTGACCTTCAGGCCTGGGGGAGCCTGCCTTCGCTTATATTCATTTAATACGAGACGACGCAATACGTCCCTGACAATAGAAGGGTCGTGACCCAAGGCCACAATCTCCTCGTACCCCATATTTTTTTCCACGGCTGCTTCCAATATTTGATCGAGGATTTCGTAAGGTGGCAAGGTATCCTGATCAGTTTGATCAGGCTTGAGTTCTGCAGAGGGGGGGCGCGTGATTACCCTCTGAGGTATAATTTCTCGTTCTCGATTGATATATTTAGCTAACCTATAACACCATGTCTTGGGCAAATCGGAAATAATGGCAAGCCCACCGCTCAGGTCTCCATATAGGGTGCAGTACCCCATGGCGAACTCAGACTTATTCCCTGTTGTGAGGAGAAGGGATTTGAACTTGTTGGACAAGGCCATTAGGAGATTTCCCCTAATGCGGGCCTGGATATTTTCTTCAGTTTCATCCTCAGGGAGATTTTTGAATAGAGGGGCAAGCACTTTTTTGTACGTGGCAAACAATTCGGCAATGGGGATTTCCTCAAACCGAATGCCTAAGTTTTGAGAGAGTTTTTTTGCATCTTCCCTGCTCATGCTTGAGGTATATGGCGAAGGCATACTGACGCCCAGGACATTTTCGGCCCCCATTGCCTCCTTCGCAATACAAGCCACCAATGAGGAGTCAATCCCTCCGCTTAAGCCCACAAGTACCCTCTTGAATCCACATTTGAATGCATAATCTCTTGTACCCATGACCAGTGCGTCATGGATGGTTTTCTCTTGAGAGGGCCAGGGATCTATGATGGGATCATAGGTCCTTTCCGTATCCCAGATGAGGATATCGGGCTGGAAGGGCCTGGCCAGGCGGATCAGGTTCCCACGGACATCCACCACCATGCTGTAGCCGTCAAACAGGAGGTCATCATTGCCTCCCACCTGGTTACAATAGATGGCAGGGATGCCATGGGTACGGACAAGTTCTTGTAATATGTGAAGACGTACGCCGGCCTTGTCCACCGTAAATGGAGAGGCGGAGATGTTGACAAGAATTTGGACATTATAACTTTTTACGATTTCTAGAACTGGGTCCAGTTCATATCTTGGTATTCCAGGGACCTCTCCCAGATTCCAGATATCTTCACATATGGTTACACCAAACCGTACCCCCTTAAGATCAAAGAGAAGGCTTTGGGTAGCCGATTCAAAGTAACGGGTTTCATCAAACACATCATAAGTTGGAAGAAGCCTCTTTCCCCCTTTTTCTAGCACCTCTCCGCCAGCCAGAAGCGCGGAACTGTTGATCAGGGGTTTACCCGTTGGCTTGGAATTTCGGTCCACATAGCCACAGACAACAGGGATGTCTGGCAGCTCCTTGGCCAATTCATAAAGGCAGTCAATATTTGCTCTCACAAAAGCAGGCTTTTCTAAGAGATCCTTAGGTGGGTATCCAATAATGCTCATCTCTGGAAAAATGGCCAGATCACAACCTGCTGCTCTAGCTTTTGCCGAGGCATCCTTGATTAACCGTTTATTGTATTCAAGATCTGCAATAATAGGGTCGATTTGACATATGGCTATTTTCATAGGAATCCCTGACCGCTGAAGCCAATTAGTGCCCATCCACAAATGGAAGTTTGTATATGGGTGCTTTCAGCTATCAGCAAAAATTTAAAGAAACTAGGGCATTAGACTGCCTGGTATAGCCAGGACTGAGGGCTGACGGCCCTATCCACCCTGCAAGCAGCAGGCCTGCCTGACCGTCGGGCAGACAAGAAGTCTTTGATCTATGGGTGTATTTGAGCCAATAGAATAAACGCTTCGGGATACTGGAATCAAGTGGTTTTGCACAAAGAAGACCAGGATTTTTCGCCAATGCCTTACAAGGAACAGCACACATGACACATCACATTGTTCCATCTGGGTCCTTTGCCATTAGTTCGAGAAAGCCCGCCCTGCCGTCAGGCCAGGAGGAGGCTATGGAGGCCTATCTGGGGACCTGCGTTGGGGTTACCTTAAAAGATGATCAAGCTAAGCTGGGAGGCTTAATACATATCCTTTTACCAGAGCCAACAGGCACAGACATCCCTTTTGAACCGGCGATATACGCCACCACCGGCCTACCGCTTTTCATTGACAAACTGTGTAGTGCCGGTGCCTCTAAAGACAATCTAACGGCCTGCATTGCCGGTGGTGCCCTGGTGGGCAAAATCTCAGAGCAAGACCTGTGGCTGGATATAGGGGGGAGGACCACCGAAGCTGTTGAGAATATCCTCCGGGAACAGGGAGTTTGGGTTGATCAAATAGAAACGGGCGGTCTATCTGCTTATAGGATGGCACTTGATCTTCAGACCCTTGAAACAAAAATCGAGCCACTTTTGACACCACCAGAGCAAATAGTGGAGACCAGATTTCAGTTGGGCAAGAAGGATCTCGCTGATGCAATCCACAATGTAAAGCCTATACCTCAAATAGCGCTCAAGATCATCAGGATGCTCGAGAATGAAAATTATGATATGGATCATGTAGCCCAAGAAATTAGAAAGGACCAGGTGATCAGTGCTAAGGTTCTTAATTTTGCAAACAGCGCCATCATAGGAGCTGGGACTTCTATTGATTCCATAGATAGGGCCTTGATTGTGCTCGGCGAAAGGAGACTTTTTCAACTTATTGTTTCCGTGACCGTGGAGATATTTTTTTCACAGAATAGGGCTAGAGGGTATTCTTTGTGTAAAGGGGGCCTATTTTATCATGCACTGGCAACTGCCATGACTGCCCACGAGATTTCTGTGTTTACTAGTAGGGGGCAACCAGATATTGCCTACACAGCGGGGCTCCTTCATGATATTGGAAAGATAGCGTTAGACCAGTATGTAATGAAAGATGGGCCATTTTTCTATCGTTCCCTACACAAAGAAGGTCTGGAGTTATGCAAAGTGGAGCGAGAAAGATTCGGCCTCAGTCACACAGAGATGGGAGCCATGTTGGCCCAGAAATGGGACCTGCCTGAGAACCTGGTGGATGCAATAAGGTACCACCACAAGCCTGACTTTGCTGCAATTGACAGGCAATTGGTCACCATTGTTTACCTGGCTGACTTATTGATGGCTAGCTTTAAGGTAGGCCAACAGCTGACCCTTCCGGATTCAACCTATTTACAGGAAGCTCTTAAAGAACTGGGGCTTCATCCCGAGCAACTGACTGTAGTGATTGACCGGATACCTAGGACGGTGTTCGATATAAGCATGGTACACTTATGAGCAGAGGCATGAAACTCGTGGTGAGATCCAAAAGAGATACCCTAAGGCCTCACTCAATGATATGCACTAGGGTATCCAGCATTTCGTCTTCGGTCTCGATGCTTTTAAGATTCGCCTCATAGCCCCGTTGGGTTATTAGGCTTTGGGGAATTTCTTGGGCCAGGTCTGTCTCTGAGGGAAGGGGTTGGGTCAGGCGGCCATTCTTCTCGTAGGTCCCCGGAGGCTCGGTTTCAGTTCCTAGATCAATACGAACCGCCACTCCACCCCCAGGTTTTTCCTCTAAGGTTGCCCTCTTACTCTTGAAACCATCTGTATTAATATTGGCCACATTGTTGGCAATGACTTCCATCCTTTTCCCAAATGCCTTGAGTGCAGAGAGAGCAAGGGAAAAACCAAACATGGATGCCTCCTTTCACCTAGCCCTGAAAGGTAGTTGGGAACCCTAAGGACACGATAAGGATGTTTTTCCTGTAGTCTGTGTTAGGAATATCCTTTCCAGATTCCTACAGCCCTTTATTGTTTTATCGGCACACTACTCGGCCAGCATAAACCCTGCCAGCTTAAAGTGCCAAAAATGCGGACATAACCTGTCAAAAAATATTTCATCGTCCTTCGGGAATCTTAAAGAAAAAGACGATGAGTCCGATTTGATTAACTAGATTTGCATAAATCCACAAATGGGAGTTGGTACGAAAGTTGCTACCCAATGGATTGAATCTCTTTTTGACTTCCTTTGATCCCAGAGGTGAAAACGATTTTTTCTGGCAATGAGTAAAACAGAGCAAGGGGGTAGATGTGTGAATTGTGCAATTATGGGGAATTTGGATGGGGACTCTACCAGGGTGGCCTTTGACTTATCGGAAATAAGGCGAATTATACATCTGGATGCAGCAGATACTGTATTTTCTCAAAACAATCAGGAAGTCTTACTTAGGATAGGGGACTCCGTATATAAGATTGAGAACGTTCAAGATAAGGCAGAGGTCGGTCCTTACCTGATCGTGCTGGATTCATCCAAGGCCTTCAGCGTAAAGGGATACTGGATGCTTTTTGATATTAAAGAGCTGTCTGATGATTTGTTAAGTGGAAAGGACGTGACAGGGCGCCAACACCTATGCAAGCGCTATAACAATAACGGAGGTACACCTATCCTATTTAAGGCTCCTTCGGAGTTGGAAATACTGAACAAGAAGTTAGAAGAAGGCGGGATTGCACAGAAGGAATTGGATGATTTGAAGCAACTTGTAAGGAAACTCAGGGAAGGGGATTTTTTCGCGGCCCTTACCATGGAGGTCTCTGGGAAAATAAAAGAGATCGCCCAGGAACTTATCGCCTTTCGCAAGGATCTTCAGAGCAGGATCGAACCGGGTATTATAGATCTGGCCCGCAAGGATATACCGGAGGCAAGTAATCAGTTGGAGGGGATAAACGAGACCCTAGAGAAAAGCACAATGAAAATTATGGATATCAATGAAGAACAAATGGAGATCGCCAATCGCCAGCTCACCCGGCTCAAGGGCCTGCTGGAGCAAATAAGGGAAAAAAGCGGGACTCTAGGTGAACATCCACAAGACTCAGCAAGAACTTCAAATGCCTTTATGGAAGAGATTGTGCTCCAACAGATTAAGGCACTTGAGAAGATTTCAAGCCTCTCCCTAAAGATGCTGGAGCCACTCAGCTTCCAGGATCTAGTGGGCCAGCGTATCCAGAGAATCGTAAGGCTTGTCAAGACAATAGAAGAGCGCATCGAGGATTTGATTATTTCTTTTGGGGTGAAATTACAAAAACACAGGGAAGAACCGACCCTAAGCTATGAAGAGGTCAGTGAGAAAGCAGAAGAAATGCGTAGTGAACTAAGGGGACCAGCCAGAGAGGGCGAAGGCCTTGACCAGCAAGCCATTGACGAACTTCTGGCCTCGCTTTAGGGAGCATGGAAAAACGATTCCTTTCAGATATACGCATATAGGATAAGGAGGTAAATGGATGGCCGTTGATACAAGCATCAAGGTCTTGGTTGTGGACGACTTTGCCACGATGAGGCGCATTATTAAAGGCGTTCTCAAGCAGTTGGGGTTTAAGGATATCATCGAGGCGGACGACGGAACAACAGCGCTTAATGAGCTCAAGAAGGAGAAGGTAGGTTTGATCGTCTCAGACTGGAATATGCCCAAAATGACGGGGCTGGAGCTATTAAAAAGGGTTCGGGCTGACGAAGAGCTTAAGACAATTCCCTTTATTATGGTCACAGCTGAAGGACAGAAAGAAAATGTAATCGAGGCTGTCAAAGCAGGAGTAAGTAACTATATAGTTAAGCCGTTTACTCCCGAGACCCTGAGCGAGAAATTGGAGAAGGTATTTGCTGGCTGATGGGCCCGCCGCGTTTGGGCCAACGATGCCAACAGGTTTGAAGAGGAGAAAACAGATGACGGACCAGCTAGATTCCATAAGTAAGGCCCTCGAGGCCATGGCTCTAGAGGTCGTGAATTTGGAGGAAGGAGACATTCCAGGTCTTGGGAAAACTATGAATATGGTCTCTGGTCTGGAAAAGCTCATTTCAGGCCTGCCCGAGCCGGCCTTTACTAAAGTGCTTGAAGCGGTAAAAGGCTACGTAGAGAAGTTGATTTTGGCCGAGGAGCAGGATACTTCTCCTTTGGCAGAGGGGGTCAGTACGCTTCAAGCTATTTTTCGTGCCATGACAAGGGAGGAGCCGTTTGAGGGAGACATCTCTAAAGTTCTTTCCAGGCTAGGCCAATCAGGGCAAGGCTCAGAACTGCCGGGAGAAGAGGCAGTATCGGAATCCGAGGTAGAGGATGAACCCAGTGAAGGACAACCAGAAGGAGCGAAAGGTAATTCCACGAGTGAGTTGAACGAGGAAGACCGAGAGGTAATGGCCGATTTTGTGGTGGAGGCCTTGGAGAATCTGGCAAGCATAGAGGTTAATCTGATTGAACTGGAGCAAGACCCTGAAGATGCTGATACTATAAACGCCATTTTTAGACCTTTTCATACAATAAAGGGTGTGTCCGGATTTTTGAACTTGCATGAGATCAACAAGCTCTCCCACTCTGCCGAGAGCTTACTTGACATGGCCAGAAGCGGCCAGTTGGCCATTGATGGGACTATTGTGGATATTATTTTGGAGTCAGTAGACCTTCTCAAACAAATGATAGAAGGTGTGAAACAGGCCCTTGAATCAGGACAGCGCCCTGTGTGCGAGCATGATATTGAGCCCCTGGTAAAACGGATTCAAGATATCATCAATAGGTCGGAAGAATTGAAGGACAAGCCTTTGGGTGAGGTTTTAGTCCAGAAAGGGGCTGTTGACAAGGAAAAGATAAAAGAAATTTTGGAAGAGCAAAAGCAGCAGCCCAATAAAAAGGTCGGCGAAATATTGGTGGAGAAGGGTATCGTTGAATCAAAGGAGGTGATAACAGCTCTCCGTGAGCAAAAAAGGGTTAGAAAGAAGGTGGACCTACAAGTTAAGGTGGATACAAAGAAGCTTGATACCCTTGTGGATATGACTGGTGAGCTAGTTATCGCTCAATCCATATTAAGGCAAAATGAAACAATTGTGTCTGTGTCCGACCAAAAGCTCTATCACGCCTTGAATCAGCTCCACCAAATAAGCTCCACCCTCCAAAAGACAGCCATGGCTATGCGAATGGTGCCCATACGGAGCACTTTCCAAAAGATGTTTCGGTTGGTGAGGGATCTTTCCAGGCATTCAGGTAAAAAGGTATCCCTAAAGATGTTTGGTGAAGATACGGAAATCGACCGCAATGTTGTGGAAGAACTCTATGAGCCCATGGTGCATATGATAAGAAATGCCGTAGATCACGGCATCGAAGAGCCGGAGGAAAGGAAAAAGGCGGGTAAATCGGAACAAGGGCTTATTGAACTTAGGGCTTACCAGCGCGGCAGTAGTATCATGATCGAAATTGCGGATGACGGCAAGGGCCTCGATCGCGAGAGGATTCTCCAAAAGGCCATTTCCAAGGGCCTGGTATCAGAAGATAACCAGCTTACGGATCAGGAGATATACAATTTGATATTTAGGCCTGGGTTTTCAACTGCTGAAGTAGTGACCGATATTTCCGGACGCGGCGTTGGTATGGATGTGGTAAAGAAGGCAATAGAGAAACTGAGAGGTAGGGTAGAGATCCAGAGCACCCCGGGTAAAGGATCTACTTTTGTGATCAGCCTTCCGTTGACCCTAGCCATTATAGACGGCATTATCGTGAAGGTTGGAGGCGAGAGATATATTATTCCCGCCCTAGGCATCCTAAAGTCGTTTAAGCCCCAGCCCAGTGATTACAGCACCGTAGAGGGCCGAGGGGAAATGCTCATGGTAAGGGGGGAACTAATTCGCCTGGTAAGGCTGGATCAGATATTTGGGTTATCCGAGTCCATGAAAAGCCCTTGGGAAAGCCTGGCAGTTGTCGTGGAATACGAAGGAGAGAAATTATGTCTTCTTGTGGATGATCTACTTGGAAAGGAAGAGGTGGTCATTAAAAGCTTGGGAGAAGGGCTCAAGAACGTACAGGGCCTTGCTGGCGGGGCCATATTAGGTGACGGCAGAGTGGGTCTTATATTGGATATAGCGGGATTGTTTCAAATGGCCAGAGATAATGGGCGACAGAAAAATCATGCACTGGAGCGGGTGGCCTAAGTGAATATCATCATCGGCGTTTCAGACATGAAAGTGAGCAATGATGTCCAGGCCTCGTTGATCACCTATTCCCTGGGCTCATGTATAGGGGTAGCCATCTATGACCCTGTGGTTCGCGTAGGAGGTCTTCTCCATTTTATGTTACCTGATTCTACTTTGGATAAGGCAAAGGCTGAGAAAAATCCTTTTATGTTTGCAGATACGGGTATCCCCGCACTATTTAAGGCCACCTACAAGCTGGGGGCAGAAAAAAAACGAATGCGGGTGGTGGTAGTGGGAGGTGCTCAGGTCCTGGACCAGAAAGGTTTCTTTAATATCGGGAAGCGCAATTATATGGCTGTCAGAAAGATCTTTTGGAAAAATAAGGTCATGATTGATTACGAGGATGTAGGCGGGAATTTAAACCGTACGGTTCGGATGGATATTCACAATGGGGATATATGGGTCAAAGTCTCCGGACAGGAGTACAAAAAGGTATGAGCACCATAGAAAAAATAATTGAACAAATAGATGCCTTAAGGCCGATCCCTAAAGTGGCTCATAAGGTGCTCGCTATTGTGGAGGACCCGAAAAGTTCAGCTTCTGACCTTGCGGAGGTTGTTATCTATGATCAGAGTCTGACAGCCAATGTCTTGAGGCTCTGCAATTCGCCCTACTATGGCCTGCCAAGAAAAGTCGACTCCATCCAGCAGGCTATTGCGTATATGGGGATGGCAAAGATTGCTGAGATGGTGCTGATGAAATTGGGAGGAGATTATCTCAGGGCTGAACACAAAGGATATGATTTAAGGGAAGGGGATCTTTGGACTCATGCAGTATCTTCGGCCTTAATAGCACGCGAAATCTGCGAGATAAAAAAGGCTCCAAACCCACACCTTATCTTTACGGCGGCGCTTTTGAAGGATATTGGGAAGGTTATCCTCCACACCTACGTTGGAGAGATGTTTGAAGAGATTTTTAATCTGGTGGAAAAAGAAAAGATCACATTCCGGGAAGCGGAGGAGAAAGTTATAGGGATTGATCACGCAGAGTTGGGTGCACGGGTGGCCGAAAAATGGCAGTTCAGTGCCAAGATGGTCCATATTATTCGGAATCATCACCTCAATGGATCATGGTCTGAAGATGATGTGGAAACGGCAATTGTTTACGTGGCTGATACAATCTGTATGATGATGGGCCTTGGTATAGGATGTGATGGCCTGGCATACCGGTTCCATACACAAGTAATCCAGGCCCTGGATATAAACGACAGGGATTTACAAGAAATCATGGCGAATTTCGCTCAGAAATTCCATGAAGTTGAACATCTAGTGGGGATGGAGTAGTGCCCTTTTAGAATCTGAGAGCCTTTTGCTCGGTAGGAACTGTACTGTTTTGTTGTATGGAGGTATCTCCATTAACCTTATGTATTCAGAGAGTAGGAGCAGACCATGGCGTTCAACGTACTTATCGTGGACGATTCCTTGGCAATGAGGTCCGTTCTAAAAAAGACTATCCAGATGTGCGGTTTCAAAACTGGCCAGATCCTGGAAGCCGCTAATGGTGTAGAGGCACTGAAGAGCCTTAAGGAAAACTGGGTGGATCTAGTATTGGCCGACTACAATATGCCCCAGATGGATGGCCTCCAGTTGATCGAGGAAATGAAAAAGGATGAGCTTCTTTCCAAGATCCCAGTGGTTATGGTTACTACGGAAGGGAGCGAGAAGCAGGTCAGGGCATTCCTTGAAAAAGGAGCAGCGGATTATCTTCAAAAGCCCTTTACTCCGGAACAGATTAAGACCAAATTGAATCGTATAATGGGAGAGCCTGAGGATGGAGACGAAAGCATTGAAGAAGGCGATGATGACCTCGATTTCTGAGATCTTGGAGACTATGTTCTTTATGCCTTTGGAGTTTTCGGAAAATGAGGATCTTACTACAATTGGCGATTCAAGGGAGGAACCACTTCTGGCCGTGGCCCTGAAATTTGAGGGGCCCATTTCTGGACAATTCATGGCGGTGATTCCAAATTCGTTGGCCAAGACCCTTTCGGCAAACCTGCTGGGCCTTGAATCCGATCAGGTAGAGAAGGCCCATGTGGAGGCCACTTTAAGGGAGATGATCAACATGACAGCGGGCAAGACATTTAGCCTTTACGACAGCCAGTCAGTTTTCAAATTGGATATTCCAGAAATGATTGATGCCCAGATGGTTTTAGGTGATGCCAGCAGCCAACCCACGGCCGAGATTGTCGTCGTGGTAGATACAGAGGAAGCATCTTTAGGTTTTAAGCTAATTAAGGTTGACTAGTCCATGAGAGAAAACGTCAGGGTTCTCATTGTAGATGACTCAGCAGTGGTAAGAAAGGTCTTTAGAGAGCAGCTCTCACGGGAGAAGGGCATAGAAGTGGTGGGCACTGCTCCAGATCCATATGTGGCTCGGGATAAGATAGTGAAGCTTAAGCCTGATGTGATCACCTTGGACATTGAGATGCCGAGGATGGACGGGCTTACATTTCTTAAAAAGCTCATGCGCTATTATCCCCTACCCGTTATTATAGTGAGTTCGCTCACGCAAAAAGGCAGCCAACTGGCCCTTGACGCCCTTTCCTCTGGGGCACTGGAGGTGATAGCAAAACCCACGAGTTCTTACTCCGTAGAGGACATGAGCGTTCAATTGGCCGAAAAGATAAGGGCAGTGGCCCACGCGAGGTTGTCTAGTTCTCCTGAGCTTTCAAATTCAGCGCCAGCTCCAAGTGTGCCTGCCTCAAAGTCACTTGCCGTTACTACAAATAAGGTCATCGCATTGGGGGCCTCTACTGGAGGTACAGAGGCCCTTAAGGTGGTTCTTACGCAAATGCCACCTAATGCTCCCGGGATCGTGGTGGTACAGCACATGCCTGCCAAATTTACTACCTCCTTTGCCAAAAGACTCGATGAACTTTGCGCCATTCATGTGAAAGAGGCCCAGGATGGCGACAGTATTGTCAATGGCCAGGCATTGATTGCGCCCGGCAATTATCACATGCTCCTGAGAAGGAGCGGCGCCCGTTACTATGTAAGGGTAAAGACAGGGCCAATGGTGCACCATCAGAGGCCCTCGGTGGATGTTCTGTTTCGCTCGGTTGCCCAATATGCCGGTCGAAACGCCGTTGGCGTAATTATGACCGGAATGGGGGCTGACGGTGCACAAGGACTCCTGGAAATGAAGAACGCAGGTGCGAAGACCATTGCTCAAGATGAGAAAACCTGCGTGGTCTTCGGTATGCCTAAGGAGGCCATAAAGTTAGGAGCAGCGAACCGGGTGGTTCCTCTAAACGAAATTCCAAAGGTTGCCCTTGAATGGATCCACTAATTCCCACTTGACCCAATCCTGTCTAGCTATGGTCATTTTTTCCGGGATAATGGGAATGAATTTCCCTTTATAAATTGATTCCAAAATGCCCCTGAAGCCATGATCCCTGGCATTCTGGCCTTAAAAGCAAATGGTTCTATGGTCTTGAATGTGAGATTGGTATTGGCAGCCTTTTTGCATAAGAATTGATGTAAATCATAGGCCCGTGAATGCCCAGAGGCGCCTTCCTTTATGAAAGGAGAGGGGCTGGGGCAAATGTAATGGAAAACACATCTGTATCACTCAATTTTATAGGGAGGGAAGTTTAGGATGAAGATTACAGGCCCCCATGGCCCACATATTACTGATGGGCATAATAGAACCAAGGCCCACAGCGGGAAAGAGGGAGATTTCAAAAAGGTGATGGACCAGGTGATGAAAAATGAGCAAATGCAAGAGTCAAGTGCTTGGGCCACTGTAAGCAGCTCGACCAAGGCAGCGGAGGTGGCCGCCGTGAATCCCATGTTTACACAGACACCATATTCTCCTTCCCGCGTGGCGGTGAATGAAATTGAAAGGATGCTAGGGCTATTGGATTTCTATGGAAGGCGACTGGGGGATCAGTCGATCCATACAAAAGACCTACAGCCCTTGGTGGAGCATTTGGAAGCCGGGGTTTCCATGCTGGATTCATTAAGAACCAAGTGGAGACTCCATCAAGGACTTGACAGCATAATATCGGATTTAGTGGCAACCGTCAGTTCTGAGGTGGAAAGATTTAAGAGAGGAGACTATGAATGAGGGAAGCTCAGATAGATTTCCGTTAGGGAAGAGGCAGTGGAAAGGGTCAAGGATACGCCCGATGACTTAAGTAGAGTAAGGGCTAGACACATGCCTATGTTGTTGAATTCGGCGCTTGTCAGCAAAAGTGAAACTGGCTCGTGGTCCAGCATTTGCAGGAATCCCTCGGTGAGGGAGCCATCTTTGATTTGAAACAGTACAGTGGGACGGTTCTGTTTTGTGGTGGTTTTAATAAGTAAGGAACGGATTTCACTTGTCTCGATTTCCTCTACCAAACCTTGAACAAACCATCTAACGCCCAGCAAAAGGTTAGCTTCCTTAGGTCTCAATGTCTGAAGCTGAGGATCAAGGTCCAGGTATGTTTCCACCTGATGCTTGAAGTAGAGGTTGGCTGAAAGGAATTCCACTTCCTCCTGTAATACATGATTCAGGTCTATATAGGCGGGACTGTACTGGGAGGACAATTCGGCCCTGTCGGCTGTGAGCCGGATCAGTGTATTTAGCCTGTCAAATTCTTCGCCCATGCGGTTCAGGCGTTTGGACAAGCCTTGAACAAATTCAGGATCCAGGTCGGGATTCTTACGGAGAAGCAATCCAATTACATCCATTTCAATACCAAGGGTGTGCAAAGGGCCGTTCATATTGTGCACAAGACCCCCGACTAATTTGCCCACAGATGCATTTTGATATAACCTGATGGCCTCTTCTATCGGCAATTCAATCTTGTTCACGCAGACCCTCCTTCAATGCCTTTTCTTTCCGGATTACCTTTCTTTGTTTTCTAAATACCGCCTCAATTATGGCATCTCTTGCAGTTTCATCAATATCAATAATTTTTGCTGCAACCTCATATTTTCCAGTTTCTGTATCCAATTCTGTTCTGATCACCTCTGCAATCAGCTCTATTCGGAACTGGATGGTACTGGGCATGATAAGATCCACTTTCATATAAGTGCCGTCGGGTATGGCCTCCTTGCTCAAAAGTTTGAAGCCCGAACCACTTATTTCGATGACCTCTTTATAAGACAGACGTGTTGTTTCTTCAGGAAAGGCCAATTGCTCAATAATGAAATCCAGCTTATTATTGAGATTCTGAAAACAATGGTAGAGAATATCAGTTTGAGTTCCTGATGGCATAGTACTGGCAAATTCCTCGATAGGGTCAGGCTGATCTCCTGCACGAAAAAGTGTGACGCCGAGTCCCTGTTTTACAAGATCCAATTCCTGCCCTTGCAATATCTTGCATCGGGCGGGAAAGGAAACCCTTGCCCTTAGAAATTCACGCCTGTTGCCCTGTTCCATTTGCTTCCTCCGCTTGGGGCGCTTGGAAAAAAGGTTGCTCGACTCGCTCAAAATGACACAAAAAGACGAAATTGATGATACTACCCAATTATTATAGAGAAAGGCTACCAACTCCTCTGCAATAATGGTACCAAAAGGATGCTTGTTTTTAGGAGGGCGTAACTGTCCTTTGTATTTTTTAGATCAAATAGCCCGAAAAATCAACCAGGGCTTTTTTGCTTATGGGAAAAAGCCCTCTGTTCTGCTCATTCCTTGTGCATAGCTTGCACACAATTGAACGAGAAGCTCAATAGGTTTATTACAGGTAGGTTTTGAAGGTGGAATAGAGAGAGTGTAGAGTTTTCGTCAAATTTTCAACACCTCCATGGCCGCTTCTACTACTTCGGGGTCGAACTGGGTGCCGCTGTTCTTTTTCAGTTCCTCAATGCATTGTGAAAATCCTAGACGTTGGCGATAGGCCCTATCAGAATTCATTGCGTCAAAGGCATCGGCCACAGAGAGAATCCTGGCCAGCTTTGGTATCTCTTTACCCTTCAAACCGTCAGGATATCCTTTGCCATCCCACCTTTCGTGATGATTTCGTATGATAGCCAATTCATCATCGTCAAGGCCCAAGTGGGAAACGATGTTCACACCTATTATGGGGTGGGTTTTTATGACCTCGAATTCCTCGTCTGTGAGTCTCCCGGCCTTTTTAAGGATGTGGTCATCAATACCGATTTTCCCTATATCATGAAGGGGGCCAGCCGACTCCAGCTTGCGCAATTCATCCGGATGGCATCTCATCTCATAGGCTATTTCTAGTGAGAGGCGTGTGACCCTTTCCGAATGTTGTTGTGTGTATCGGTCTCTTGCTTCAATGGCACTGACCAGAGAGGCAAGGGTCGCGAACAAGTTTTCTTTCAAGTTATGGTAAAGGGCCATGTTTTCTACATTAAGGGCCGCCTTTTCAGCAAGGAAGTTCAATATAAATTCATCGTCCTTGTCGAAGTAGCCCTCTCCGTTTTTTTTGGCCACCATGAGGACACCGAAAAGCTCGCCCCTGATTTGAAAGGGTACGGACAGCAGGTTCGGTAATCTACAGGTAGAATGTGAAAAAACCGGCTTTCCGTTGCTTTGCACAAGGTTGGCATCTATGAATCCCTTATCAATATAAGGCATTTTTCGCCCATTCTGGAAAAGCTTGACCTCAGTGCCAGGCTTCAGGTTTGGGATCCCATAGTGGGTGAAACTGAAAAGCGAGCTCTTTGCAGGGTCATAAATCAAGAAACAGGCCTTTTCAGCGTTGCATGCTTCACAGGCCTTTTTTACGATATAGGTATAGAGATCCTCAGAAAGGTTGATTTTAGAAAGGGAATCGATAATTTCGTACAGGAGTGTTTTTTCCTTTATCTTTTTTTGGAGCTCATCGTTGAGTTTTTCCACCTGCCTTTTTTGTTCCAGTTCTTGGTTTAGGAGCCAATTTTTTTCCATAAGGGAATGGAGGCGGTGGATCCTTTCTATGGATACCTTGACATCCTGTAGTCGAAAAGGCTTTATCAAGAAGTCCGAGGCCCCATGGCGCATGGCCTCTATAACTTTTTCCATGGAAGGATAGCCAGTCATTACAATAACCGCAGTAGGGCTACCCTTGTCGTCAAGGTGCTTGAGCACCTCCATACCCCCCATTTCGGGCATCATGAGGTCTATAAAAATATAATCATATTCGCCGTGGCTTAAGGCTTCAATGGCTATTTTGCCATTGGGTGCAGTATCCACGTGCCTGACGCCAAGATGTTGGAGGTAGGTACAAAGGGTCTCCCGAATGAGCGCCTCGTCATCAACGACGAGCACGTTCAGGGCCTCAAGGTCCGTATCCGGCGAGTCAATTATCTTAGGCTTTTGAATAGCTTGGCCTTGCAAAGCTCGAATTCCCTCGTGGTTATAAGTCCCTTATCTCGTAAAAGAGAAATGCGTTCTAGGTCATTAATAAATGAGTCGGGGGCGAACTTCATGCGGTCAACCATAAGGTAAGGAGTAAGGTCATCAGAGATAAAGGTCCTTTCCCCTCCATCGCGAAGACGAGAGCTCCTGAGTGGTTGATCCGCAAATCTGTTTGTCCCCACAATACGTTTTACAAGTCGCAGTTCTTCATAAGCCTGTTCAAGCTTTTTTATTAGTCTTTTGTTTTCTTTAATAAGGGCAATTTTTTCTAGGGCATTTTTTACGGCGATCTTTATCTGCTCAAGCTTAAAAGGCTTAGTAATATAGTCATAAGCCCCCTCTCTAATAGCGCTGATAGCTGTTTCCAGTGAGGCGAAACCGGTGATAAGTATTACCATTGTCTCAGGATGAGTTTTCCTGGCCTCACGAAGCACCTCTAGGCCGGTTGCTCCGGGCATCATTATGTCTGTTATGATAAGGTCAAAAGGGGTAGATCGGCATTTTTCAATGGCCTCAAGTCCATCAGCACAGGTGGCAACCAGGTAGTTTTCCTCTTTGAATATTTCTTCGAGAATAGAAAGAAGATCCTTATCGTCATCTACGATTAAAAGTTTGTGTGGCATCGTTGGCGTCCAAAAGCTCTCTTATGGATATATGATTTTACCAAATTGGGGTTGTCAATCTACTATCTGAAGCCAGGCGCGACGAAAATTCCCCACCGACCCAGGAAGCCGAAGGGGAAGTTCCTTATGATCTGTCAGATTGTTTATAGCTAAGGATAAGCCTATGCATTCTTATCAAAAAACACCCCTACCATCTCTTCCATTTTTGCTGCCAGTTTCAACAACTCCTGTGGAGGCACCTGTCTAATAACCTTTCCGTCGCTTTTGGATATTACCTGTATAACAACCTGGTCAGTCCGATCGTCTATTTTGATATGAAGATCCCTTTGGATCGACTCGATGTAGTCGGCCATTGCCTTGGCGACTCGCTCTAGTTTGTCTTTTGTAGCGACTTGAACGTCCTTAGCTGACTTTTCCGGCCTCTTTGGAGATTCGGGCTTGCTTCGGGCCTCACCTTCTCGTCTTATCTGAGCTTGGAAGGCTGGCTCAATAGTGGGACCCTTGTCAGCCCCGCTTATTTTTTGTGTTGTAATTACTCCTGAGAGTCCCATAGCTACCTCCCGATTGCTTTTGACTTACTGGTTCCCCTGCTATTTTGATAATCTCTTGCTATGTTCATGCGGCTACACTTGCGTGCAGGGCCATTGTTTTCCCCCCCGCCTCTGAGATAGAGGCAGATCGATTCTCTTCCTCCCTTGCAACCTGTAAGGAGATGTTTTCCCATGCTTCTTTGAGTTCCTCCAATATATGGACGGCCTGGTCAAAGGTCTCAAGTCTCCGTTCAATATCTCCTTGAAGCAGAATTCTGATCAAATAGTTGTAGATTGAATCTAAATTGGAAGCGATTTCGCCTCCTTTTTCAAAGTCCAGATTACACTTGAGTTCGTTTATTATATCCAAGGCCTTTTGGAGTGCCTTTGCCTTTTCAGGGTAATTCCTTTTGTCATAGTGATCCTTGGCTTCCTTTAGAAATCGTACAGCATGCTCATAACACATAACAACAAGTTCAACTCCACTTGCAGTTTCCACATTCGTTTTCTGATACTGTGAGACCTTTTTGCCGTAAATCATCTTTTCCCTTTCCTCCTCATTATAAATGTATGTGGATTATTCTCTATTCATCAATCCCCAACCCGAATAGCATACCCATGATCAACTCTAACTCACTCCCAACTTTATCTTATACCCATCCAGACGATATGGTACTGATTTGCCCGGAAAGCCATTGGCTTTGGCTCTGAATGGCAGCAAGGGCCTTTTCCATGGCCACAAACTGATTTATCATCTGTTCCATTTTTTTATCCAAACGATCTTCCATTTGCTTAATCCGATCTTCCAAATCATCAATCCTGTTTTGCAAGGATTCTTGTTTATAGGCAAGATATCCTTCATATGTATCGGTGATTCCGAAAAGGGTCCTATCAAACACCTCAGCCACACCAAAGGTCAGTTTTATAGTCCCCACATCCCCTGTATCAGTGCCTGTATAGCGTATGGCTAGTCCGTCCACATTGGTTTGGCCATCATCACCAGTGAGCACCTGACCCGAGCCAGTCGCTGTTTCTCCGTTGATGGTGCCGGCAACGTCTTGGCCGTTATTTACAGTCTGGTCACCACTGGTCCAGAGAAGGTCAGCTGACTCTGAAATGGTAAAGCTATGACTACTGCCATAGGCGTCATATGTTAGTACCAGATGATTGCTTCCGTCGTTTGAAGCAGTGATGTCCATACTGTAGCGCCCCTCTTGGCCGTCGGTGTTGGTGGTCAATACAGTTCCAAAATCCAGATTCCTGTCCGTGGGCTCAGTAATGGTCAAGCTTAGCTGACTGTTTCCTGCGTATTTGTCAGTAACAACGATCCTTCCAGAGCCATTGATGGATACACTCACGTCATCGCCATAAGCGGATTGAATGGCTCCAAGTAAGCCTTGCACTGTATCAGTGGTCACATCTGAAATCTCATAAGAGCCAGATATAGAAGATCCATCTCTGGTGGTCCCTGAAAAGGAGATAACATCTCCGTTCTGAAGCCCTGCTGACTGGCCTGAGCTATTGTATATGCTGTCCCATGTGGTGGTGGCACTAATGACCTGGGTTTGAGAGGCATCAGCATAGAGAGACTCCGAGCCCACCAGTGTCTCTGTATATGTGGTATCAAGCTCTGTGTTTATGGCATTGATGATGTCAGTGATGGTCATGTCAGAGGTAAGGCTTATGGTGGCTGTCTTGTCACCATCCGTGATGGTGATGGTCTCATCTGCACCGAGCGTGGTGTTAACTGCCGTGTCACTGGTGGACGTACTTTTGGTTGCAATCTGGGTGATATTCACTGTGTATTGACCGGCCTGGGTGTCCCTGGTGTGGGTGATGTATTCGAGGCTGCCAGAACTTGTGATACCGGTAGCGGTGAAGAGATATTTAACATCATTGAAATTGGTTTGGAGATATCCCCGTAGTGTGTCAGAGTCCACGCTGAGCTGGCCATCAGTGTCCACGTTAATCCCTACCAGCCCTAGTGTTGAAAAATCTGAATCTACGCCCCATACAGTTTCAAGCAGGACGGAGCTCAGTTGAGACTGGATGGAGAGCAGGGTTCCGTCTCCAAAAAGGATTCCGCCGGGCTCCTGCTTTTCTTCATCATAGGATTGCTGATCGTGGATATATTTGGCTACCTCATTGTAAGCGTCAACGAATGCATTAATCTTATCCATCAAGCCATCCACGTCACGGTCAATGGTGAGTGTTACGGTTGTACTGGCGTCTGCGTCTAGGAGATTGAGAGTAACGCCAGGGATCACATCGGTGATGGAATTGGAAGATTTGGTGATACTTATCCCGTCGATGGTGATAGAGGCGTCCTGTCCGGCAACAAGTTCCCTTTCTCGTACTGTGGACAGCGAGCTAAATGTGCCCCAATCTAAGCTAGAGTAAGAATCCTGAATGTGGGAAGTCAGACTCACTGAAAGGGAGCTAGAACCTGATTCCATATCAGCAACCTGGATTTTACCATCCGAGGTTACATAAACCATTACATCATCACCATTGGCCTCAAATGCGGTTTCTATGGCATCGAGAAGGTCTTGGACTGTTGAGTTGGCCGTGATAGTGAAATTGGTATTGACGCTATTTCCACTGTGGTCTGTGCCGGAAATGGTAATATAGTCACCTGTCGTGTATGTATTATAGCCATCAATGGCCGTGATTTGGGTAGAGGCGGTGATTGTCTCTCCATTGGAGGTCTTGCTGTTTGCCGACGTGGTACCCTGGACATCTGATGCGCCTGCCTGAAGCACCCCCAAGGTCTCTAGAATATTGGCACTGTCATGAAAATTCTGGCTTCCGTCGATCTGTAGTACATATTTGGTGGTACTTCCTTCTGTGACAGTGACCACAGAGGCCGTCACCCCAGTTATGGAGGCGTTGTTAATCTTGTTCTTGATGTCTTCCAAAGAGTCTGTGGATAGATCAATACTCACATCCTGGTACGTGCCATTGCCATCTTGGATCTGAATAGTCCCTGACTGTGTTGTGGATAGGCCTAAAAGGGTCTTGATGTCTTGCGTCGAGCTGGAAAAAGAGTCAGACTGGGCTCCATTTGTAATCTGATTTTTGAGAGTTTCTACGTTATCTTTCCAACCAAATAGCTGAAGCAGGTTAGATGAAGATGCATTTTGAAGCCCGATACCATCTGCTCCTGTGTCGTCACTTGTCAATATTAGTCTGTAGTCACTTGACCCATATTTGATGATACTGGCCGTTACCCCGGTTGGAGTAGTTCCAGCATTGGCAGCATTGATTTTGTCCCTGATACTGGCGAGGGTGTCGCTGGCACTTATGCTAATAGCCACTCCATTTATAAGGATATCTCCCGCATAAGAGCTCCCTAGTGCGTCATCAATCGAGTCGAAGGAGGCAGATGATAGCTTTTGAGCAGTGGCAATGGAGGAGATCTGAATGGTGTAGGTGCCGGGAGAAGCAGACGAGCTGGTCGACACGCTCAGGAGACTGGAGGCCTGGACAGTGGTGCTGTCACTGGTCATATTGGCTGTGTACAGATTAAAATCCTCGGGGTCTTTTAGGTCTCCTACAGCGGATTTCAAAGCAAGAAGCTTTGAGTTAAAGGACTGCCATTCTGAGAGCTTTTGTTCATATTCTGATTTCTTTTGCTCTACTAGGTCTACAGGTCTGTGCTCTATTTTCATAAGATCATCGATAATGCTCCGCCAGTCCAGCCCGCTTGCCAACCCACTAACCAATTGTGTACTCAGAGCCATTTTTCCCCACCTTTCGTCAATATCCCATGGGATCCTTGCGTTGTGCCCGTTCGGAAATGGAAATTTCCTCTTGGGTGTGTTCAGCATTGAGCCTTCAGAAAAAAGTATGCTAATGCAAACTGCCTAAATTTTTTATCGGAAGGCGGTTGATGGGACTTAAGGGTTTTCCCGTACCTACAACGGTCCGTTGTTATTGACTTTTCTACGTTTTTTGAAAGAATATAATGTTATTTATATCCTTTTATAATCAATTGTACGAATTGAAACATATTGAGGCTTCCCTATTTTTGCAAAAATGGCAATCTAGGCCTGGGTCTATCCAAAAATCTGTCATTTTCCAGTTGGACTGTTCAGAACTCAGCCTGCAAAAAGAGATGGAACTCAGAAGGCAGGAGCCAGAAGTCAGAATCTAATCGGATGAACTAATTAATTGAATATGATCAGCCAAAGATAATAGGAACTGGGAAAAGCCCCAGAGCATCAATCCCTGCCCATGAGCATTTGAGGGTAAATAAAAGGACTTCGGGTCAAAATACACCAATTTGCAAGACAGTTCTCTTGTATTAACGCATTGACCTCCGTCTTCAGTTGTGTTTTTATGACCCCATGTTCAAGAAATATAAATACTATGTGGTAGAAAGCTCTTTTGTTGTTCGCGTTGGAAAGGGAACTGTAGTGCGTTACACCAATGAGGGAAAGTGGGAATTATATCCTGATCGCTGGGATGTAATCACGAACGGGACTCCTCTTGATAGAGACGAAGACCCAGTAAAAGTAGCCAGAGAGCTTTTTAAAGACTTATAATTCAGCACTGGCTTTATTCTTTCCAGCCATGGATACCGATCAGGTCAACAAAACGGCAGCCCCCAAGGTTTTCTCGGATAAGGCTGCCGTTTTTTTTCGTAACTTTAATGAGATCCTGGCTGAATTTTCCTCCCACAGGGATCACAAGACGCCCCCCTTCGGCCAGTTGATCGATCAACGGCTGAGGGATCTTCGGAGCGCCGGCTGTCACAATGATCGCATCAAATGGTGCATACTCTTCCCATCCCAGGGTCCCGTCGAAGGCCTTAAAGAGGATATTGGTATATCCCAGGTCCCATAATCTTTTACGTGCCTTTTCCAGGAGAGGGCGGATCCTTTCAATGGTATATACCTTTTCGGACAGCTCGGCCAAGATAGCCGTTTGATAGCCAGTGCCAGTCCCGATCTCCAGGGTGTTCTCGGGGCCTGTAAGCCCTAATGCCTGGGTCATGAGGGCCACAATATAGGGTTGGGAGATGGTCTGTTTATGCCCAATAGGGAGTGGATGGTCATTATACGCTTCTCCGCGAAGGGCCTCTTCCACAAACAGATGCCTTGGCACCTTTCCCATAGCGGCCAAGACACCAGGGTCCTTAATGCCCCGAGGAATTAGTTGGGTCTTGACCATCTTTTCTCTTGCCAGGCGGTAGTCGTGCGTCATTAGCTTATTTAGAACCCCAAATTTCAATATAAAATATCCTATCATAGTCCCTGACAGGTTGCAAATTGATCGTGCCCAAATACTGGGTTTCTTGACATCCTTTGGAGGGGGTGATACCTTTCCTCATCGCATGTAAAAGATTTCTAAGAGGTGGAAATCATGACCTTTCAAGAACTCATCATGGCCCTTGAACGATATTGGGCCGATAAGGGCTGTCTTATTCAGCAACCTTATGACATAGAGGTAGGGGCCGGCACAATGAATCCTGCCACCCTTCTGAGGGTGCTGGGTCCTGAGCCATGGTCTGTTGCCTATGTGGAGCCTTCCCGAAGACCAACCGATGGACGATATGGGGAAAATCCAAATCGCCTTGGACACTACTATCAGTATCAGGTGATAATTAAACCTTCGCCGGTGGATATTCAAGAAATGTATCTGGGCAGCTTGAAGGCATTGGGAATAGACCCCCTTGACCATGACATAAGATTTGTGGAAGACGACTGGGAGTCACCCAATGTGGGTGCATCGGGTCTTGGGTGGGAGGTATGGCTGGACGGAATGGAAATAACCCAGTTCACCTATTTTCAGCAGGCAGGGAGCGTTCGACTGGATCCCATATCTGTAGAGCTTACATACGGCCTTGAACGTATTGCCATGTACCTCCAGGAAAAGGAGGATGTGTTTGAACTCATGTGGAATAACAAGCTCACCTACGGGGACGTTCATAAGAAAAGCGAATGGGAGCTTTCGGTGTATCACTTTGAACAGGCCGATGTGGATATGCTGTTGAAGACCTTCGATATGTATGAAAAGGAATCCATCCGGCTTAGCGAGCAATCGCTTGTGCTCCCTGCATACGATTATTGCCTCAAATGCTCTCACATCTTTAATATACTGGACGCAAGAGGGGCGATCAGCGTTACCCAGAGAACCCATTTTATTGATCGGCTAAGAAATCTAGCCCGTCTTACGGCCAGAAACTACTTGGCCCAGAGAGAGGAGATGGGGCATCCGCTATTGGAAAAGTGAGAAAAGTGATCTAAAGTTATGAGTGCGCTAAAGTGATCTAAAATTAGAGGGTGAGCCAATAAGAAAAGGAAAAGAGAAGGATGAGGTAATGGCTGTTGAATTATTATTGGAGATCGGCACCGAGGAGATTCCATCAGGCTATTTGAATGACGCGCTAGAGGAACTGGAAAAGCGCGCCTTGGTTAAATTAAGGGAAAACCGGATCAAGGTAGATGGTGGGCTTTCCTGTTATGGAACCCCTCGTCGGCTGGTACTGATGGGGAGAGGGATTGCCGAGAGACAAGAGGATGTGGAAGAAGAGGTGACAGGACCTCCTAAAAAAGTCGCTTTTGACCAGGACGGAAACCCTACAAAAGCTGCCATGGGATTTGCACAGAGGCAGGGGGTCTCAATTGATGCCCTTGAGATAAAGAGCACACCCAAAGGGGAGTATCTTTGTGTTAAACGGAAGATAGAGGGCAGGCCCACTTTGAACATTTTATCCCAGATTCTCCCAGAGCTTATAGCTGAGATCCCATGGCCCAAGTCTATGCGATGGGGTGATATAGGGTTTGCCTTTGTCCGTCCTATTCACTGGGTCTTGGCATTGTTAAATGGGGAGGTAATTCCGTTTGAAGTAGCTGGAATAAAGAGCAGTAACAAAACAAGGGGGCACAGGTTCATGGCCCCTGCAGAGATGGAAGTGTCCGGTCTTCAAGATTATCTCCAAAAGATGAAAGATGCATATGTAATCATTGATGGCAGTGAGAGAAGGAAACTAGTGGAGGCTGGGGCCAATGAAGAGGCCAAGAGGATAGGAGGAACCCCTGGTCTTGACCCAGAACTGGTGAGCACTGTTGCCAACCTAGTTGAATATCCTGTGCCCTTTTGTGGTGTATTTGATGAGAAATTCCTGCACCTCCCTGAACGCGTGTTAATTACTGCCATGAAAGAGCACCAGAAATATTTTGCTGTGCATGGCTCTGATGGCAAGCTCATGGCCAGTTTTGTGGCAATTAGCAATACCAAGGCAAAAGACATGGATGTTGTCCGCAAGGGCAACGAGAGAGTGCTGCGGGCCAGGCTGGCTGATGCGGATTTCTTTTTTAGGGAGGATAGAAAAAGGCCCTTGGCTGACCGGATAGAGGATCTGAAGGAGGTGATCTATCAGGCAGATTTGGGGACATCCTATGAGAAGGTGGAACGCTTTACAAGACTTGCCGATTGGCTGGCAGAGCGGATTTGTCCAGAGAAGCGCGAAGATGTAGCCCTTGCCTGTCGCCTATGCAAGTGCGACCTTGTCACCTACATGGTAGATGAATTCCCATCCCTTCAAGGAATTATGGGGGAGGCCTATGCGCGGCTTGAAGGATATCCGGAAGAGGTGTGTATTGCCATCAGGGAGCATTATCTACCGTTGCGCGCCGGGGGAGAGCTCCCTCAAGGGGAGATAGGCGCCGTGGTGGGTCTGGCTGACAGGATGGATACGGTGGTGGGCTGTTTTGCAGTGGGCTTAGAACCAACTGGCACAGCCGATCCCTTTGCCTTAAGAAGACATGCCCTTGCGATCCTCAGGATTTTGGAAGATACAAAGGCTAGTATTGGCCTGGGACAATTCACATCAAAGGCCATGGATCTTCTGAAGGCCCGCATCTCATTTGATACAGAAACCGTACATAATAAGGTGATGGGATTTTTCAGAGAGCGCTACAAGCAGATGATGCTCCGCAGTGGATATGCCTCTGATGAGGTGGAGGCGGTCATTTCAGCTGATTTTGAAAGGATTAATCAACTTAAAGCACGCATTGATGCCCTCAAAAGATTCGCCACAGAGTCTGAAGAGTTTGAAGGGCTTGCACTAACCTTCAAGCGGGTGAGGAACATTTTGAAAAAGGCTGAAAAGAGTTATCAGGTGAACCCCGGCCTTTTCAAAGAAGCGAGTGAGTCTGGGTTATGGAATATTTATGAAAACTGCCAAGCAGACCTGGCAAAGGCGGTTGATCAAGGGAATTACCAAATGGCTTTTTCCTTGCTGATGGCATTCAAGGAGCCAGTGGATCGTTTTTTTGATGAAGTGGAAATTCTGACCAAAGAAAGTCAGGCATTGAGGGAAAACCGCCTAGGTATGCTTCAGCACATAGAGAGTCTGTTTTTAAAGGTGGTAGATTTTTCCAAATTTCAGATATGACGGCCGTCTCCCTCTGAAATAAAGAGCCAAATATTAACTCATGGCTTTTTTATCAGGAAATAAAGCTCGCCTTCATGCTTCATGTGCCCAGCGGCCAGTTCTGCATAGGGCCCGTTTCCCCAGAAGATATCGGCCCTGCCCGCCCCTTTAATAGCTCCGCCTGTATCCTGGTTCAGCATAAATCGTGAGAATGGAACCCAATGGGTGATGTGACCCGTGGAATCCACTACGGGTTTTTGGCATGTGATGAAGGCAAGAGCTCCTTTTGGGAAAAGCTTCGCGTCCAGGGCGATGGATCTTCCCGGTGTAAGAGGAACATTGATATTCCCTAAAGGGCCGCTTTCCAGTCTCCTAAAGAACACGTAGGAAGGGTTCTGGCTTAGAATCTCATCCACAAGCCAAGGGTGATGACGCAGAAATTCCCTTATTCGCTGCATAGAAATTTCTTCCCTGTCAATATAGCCCTTTTCGATCATGTACCGGCCTACGCTCCTGTAGGGATGACCATTGGAGGCAGCATAACCCACGGAGATTGTGCTTCCGTCAGGAAGAAGGAGCCTGCCCGAGCCCTGGATCTGGAGGAACAGAACGTCTACCGGATCTTTCAGCCAGGCGATTTCCAGGTTCTTGTTATCTAGGACCCTTTCTACATCAATCTCATTTCTTGAGTAATAGGGGGCTACAGAATGGCCTTCAACCCTGCCAACTATCTTTTCACCCCTGAATCTCTCACGGAAAAGGCCCAAATCTATTTGCACCAGATCATCTGGGACCCGATAAATGGGATACTTGAAGGTCTCATTTCTTTCCAGGCTAGCTTCGTATGTTGGTTCAAAGTAACCAGTAAACAAGACACTTCCGCCTCCCTCCATTCCCCTTGCCTTCATCACCAAGAAGTGCTTTTTGATGTAAGTTCGGACTTGCCTGGGATCGGTCGTTTGAGAGATGAGGTCAAGAAATGCCTCCTGTGTCTGTCTGACGCGTCTACACGTGACCTTCTCCGGTCCGTAAAAGAAGATATAACCAGGATCCAGGCGGTAAAGATAATCCAGATTTTTTGTAATGGCTAGTCTCAGAGACTGGATATCCATATCGTCTTCAAATGAGGGGAAGAAAAAGCGTACCCTTGTCATGGCTTCTTCAGGCCCCTTGACTTCCTTTTTGATCAGGGGATAGCACCCAAGAAGCAGGCTCAGTAAGAAACCAAAGGCGAGTGCAATGCGCGCTCTAAATACAAAGCTTGTTTTCATATGTATCATAAGAGCCCCATCCCGTACCGATCCATGGATTGAAGATTTTCAGTGCCCTTCGGCACTGAGTGAGTTGCCGGTTTGGACGATTCCCTGCAGTTTGCTGCAGGGAGAGTCAATACTTAGTATAGAGCCCAATTGTTTTCAAGTGTTAACAAGGGTGCGGGGAAATAAAAGATATGATGAAGTGATGGGTCCTGGAAATGTAAAACCACAATGGCGTATTTGGCACATTTGCCCAAACAACTGTGTTTTTTTTAACACACCATTTTTGAGATATTTTGGTTTGTCTTTTTGTATACCGAACATGAAAGTTTTGAAAAAATAATGTCATTTCAATATGTTAGTGGCATCATTTGCTTTTTTATTGATTTCTTGTAACTATGGCACACACTTTGCTTAAAAGAGAAGAAATTCGTGTGCAATTTCACAAGGAAAGGAAGAACGGGTGGATTACAGACAGAGAACGCTCAAAGAGGATGTCAGTTGCACAGGAGTCGGGCTTCATTCCGGGGAAAGGGTAAGGCTCAAACTTAAGCCCGCCCCACCCAATACCGGCATACGGTTTATAAGGACAGATCTTCCAGGATCCCCTCCTATAGAGGCGACATTTAAGAATGTTATTGATACCACCCTTGCCACTACAATCGGTTACAATGGCTGCCGGGTTTCAACCATTGAGCATCTAATGGCAGCCCTGTTTGGGTTGGGGATCGACAATGCCATTGTGGAGCTCGATGGGCCCGAGGTTCCTATAATGGATGGCAGCGCGGCGCCATTTGTTTTTTTAATAAAGACTGCTGGCATACGTGATCAGGATGAACCGAAGCGATTTATCGTTATTAAGAAGCCGTTTAAAGTTGAGGATGGGAATCGCTCGGTACATATCTACCCGTCCAGAGAGCTTAAAATAACGTATACCATAGAGTTTCAACACCCATTACTGAGGAATCAGACCTATGAGCTGACCTTTTCGGCCAAAGATTTTGCTGAGGAGATAAGCAAGGCTAGGACGTTCGGATTCTTGAAGGATGTTGAAACGCTTAAGCAGAATGGACTGGCAAAGGGCGGTTCTTTAGACAATGCTATTGTGGTGGATGATTTCAAGATCCTCAATGAGGATGGGCTTAGGTATAAAGACGAATTTGTGAGACATAAGATTCTGGATTTCATTGGTGATCTGTCTATAATTGGTTCTCCTGTGATTGGACATTTCAACGTGAAAAGGTCGGGGCATTTTTTGAATCAGTATATGCTAAAAAAATTGATAAGCTCAAAGAAGCACTGGAAGGTAATTAAATTCAAAAGCGAAAAGGAATGCACAGATGAAGCTGTAAAGGTTCCCGCATTCGGTTTACCTGATTCCGCCTTTGCTTGATTTGTGTTAAATAGTTCCCCCCATAAGGCCATTCTTCTATCTTGAAAGGGATGGCTTTTTTGTTTGGTTTTGGCCTTCCTGTTCCCCCTTGCAATTACCAAGTTCCTACTCTAATATTAGATTTACATGATATTTCTACTTGTTCAGGTGAAAAGACACTGCTTGTCTGAGGTGACCATGCTTGTTCTTTTTGTTTGTTCCAGGCCTGGTAAGAGGTATTAGGCGAAAGCCCTTGGTAAGATACGATCTGAGTAAGGAAACTGTGGAACGGATAGTTTTTGGGAAAACACCAAGGTTGCTCGGGCTTCTGTTGGCATTAGTCTTGCTTTTCGGATTTTGTACAGAAGCGAAGGCTGATAAGGCTTCCATAGCAGATATTGTTGTTACCAATACGCGGGATGATCTCCTCCTTTATTTTGTAGTTAGAAATTGCTTTACCCCAGAGATGACCAAGGCCATTGAGGCGGGAATTACTACCACTTTTACATTCGTTGTGAAGCTCTATGAGGCTAGAGAGATGTGGTGGGATAGGCGTATCGCCCGTCTGGAGTTTAGCCACGACATCCAATATGATAGTTTGAAGAGGATATATAACATTAGGCTCTCAGAAAGGGAGAATGGGACTGTTAAGGTAAAGGATTTCAGCAAGGCAAAAAAACTAATGTCGGAAGTTGTGGCCTTAAAACTGACCAAGCTTCAAAATCTCCGGAAAGGGGCCCACTACAGGATTAAGATAATGGCCGAGCTGGACAGGATCAGACTACCTTTCCATTTGCATGATATTTTATTTTTCCTTTCCCTCTGGGATTTTGAAACCGACTGGTACACAGTGGATTTCAGGTATTAACAGCAGGCCTTATGGCCCCTGGCCCAATGCAATCCAGAGCCGAAATAACTTGACTTACCCATGAAAGACTATGAGCAAGCAAGAAGGCGGGATCTAAAAAGGAGGCGACGTGAGAGATATATAATCGGTTTTCTCCTTTTGGTCATCTCTTCTCTCACCTACCTTGGCAGTAGAATATTTGACTTGGGGTTGAACCTTCCCATCTCAAATAGCATATTGATTTTTGCGCTTATTAATCTGAACGTTATCCTGCTTCTTCTTCTGCTGTTTCTTACAGTTCGTAACTTGGTCAAGCTCCTGTTCGAGCGCCGTAAGAATATTATGGGCGCGAAATTGAGGACCAAGCTCGTGCTGGCCTTTGTGAGCCTATCTCTTTTGCCCACTGTGATCCTGTTTTTTGTCTCAGTACAGTTCATTTCCTCTTCCATTGAGTATTGGTTTAACCTCCAAATCGAGCAATCTCTAAAAAAATCCCTTGAGGTGGGTCAAGATTACTACAACCAGGTGGGAGAAGAGTTGCTGGCCTTTGGCAATAACTTAAGCCGGGTTATCACCTACGAAGGTTACATGCTGATCTCCAAGAAGGACGAACTTGAGAGATTCATCAATGAAAAGCGTAAAGAATACAGGCTCGCATCCCTGCGTGTTTATTCAGGCAAACTTCAAGAGAGAACGGTATCAGTGGATCATGGAGTGGACCTTACGGCTTTTCATACACCTGGTGCCGATATTCTAAGGGATACTTTCACAAAAGGTACGGATAGGAGATACATTCAATCATCACCTCATGGAGATTTGGTCACAGGAATTGTGCCCATATTTTCGAGAACCGAATCAAAGGCTGTGGTTGGCGTTATCACTTTAAGTAGGTTTGTCCCGGGCAGCCTTGTAAATCGCCTAAAGGCGGTATCCAAAGGGCTACAAGAATACCGTCAGCTTAAGATGTTGAAGAAACCCATAAAGTTCAGCCACCTTATTACATTGTCTATAGTGACTCTACTTATTATCTTTTCTTCCATATGGTTTGGTTTTTATTTGTCTCAGGAGATCACGGTCCCCATAAAGGAACTAGCTGAGGGAACCAATCGGATAGCCTCTGGAAACTATGATTTCTTTATTGACTTGGAGGCCAAAGATGAAATCGGGGTGCTGGTCAACTCCTTCAATAAGATGACAGCAGATTTGCGGCACAGCAAGACAAAGCTTGAAGAGGCAAACAGGGAACTGCTGCGAACCAATTTGGAATTGGAGCAGCGAAGGGCTTATATGGAAATCGTTCTCGCAAACGTGGCCGCAGGGGTGGTCTCGGCTGATAGAGAAGGGAAGATCTTGACCATTAACAAGTCAGCGGAGAGGATATTGGGCCTGGAGGCCAAGGATATCATAGGAAAGCACTACAGAGACGTACTTTCTCAGGAATACATTGATATTATCGACAGATTCCTCACTGACAGGGCACTGTTTCGAAAAGGATTTCTTAAGAAAGAGATTCGGATTGCAGGGAAAAGTCGATCCTTGAGCCTTTTAGTTTCCCTGAATGTGCTGCGGGACGAACACGGCAAGTATCTGGGCCTGGTTGCCGTTTTTGAGGACGTGAGCGAAATCGAGAAGGCCCAGCGTATGGCTGCATGGAGAGAAGTGGCAAGGAGGATTGCCCACGAGGTGAAGAATCCCCTTACTCCCATACAGCTCTCTGCCCAGAGACTGAAGAAGCGTTATGGCGAAAAGCTGGCAAAAGATGATGGAAGGATTTTTGAAGAATGTACCAGCATGATCATAAGACAGGTGGAGGAACTGAAACGTCTGGTGGATGAATTTTCCAACTTTGCGAGAATGCCTGCTGCAAACCTTGCTCCTGCGGATATTCGCGCTATTATTCGGGAGGCCTTGACACTTTATAGGGAAGCCCATAAGGAGGTGGAAATTGTATTCAATGACAGTGATGAGGTTCCGATTTTCAACTTGGATAGAGAGCAGATGAAACGGGTGATGATCAATTTATTGGACAATGCTATTGCTGCGGTGGATGAAAAGGGGCAAATTGTGATTGATTTGGCCTATGATCCGATCTTGCAAATGGTAAGGATCGAGGTGGCTGATGACGGTAAGGGGATACCCCCTGAGCACAAAATGAGGCTTTTTGAGCCTTATTTTTCAACCAAGAAACATGGAACAGGTCTGGGGCTGGCCATTGTCAATACCATTATAACAGACCATAATGGGTTCATCCGCATACAGGATAACGAGCCCAAGGGCACGCGTGTGATAATAGAGCTGCCAGTGAGAAAGTGATGCTCTTCTACCATTTCCTATGGACTTTTGTGGGCGGCCCATTGCTTGCGGGTTGCCGAATTTATAAAAGCCCCCGACTGATGGAGAGGCTGGCATGCAGGCTTCCCAGGGTGTCAATCAAACCGAATTGTATATGGGTGCATGCCCTTTCAGTAGGAGAGGTGATATCTGCTATCCCTTTGGTCCGCAGAGTCAGCGGTGAGTATCCCGACAAAGATTTGGTGTTTAGTGCAACTACCGTGCAAGGCTTGGACCTTGCACGTAAAGAACTGGATGGAATGGCCCGTGCCATTTTAGCCATGCCACTGGATTTTTGGTGGGCCACTGTCCGGATGATAAGGTATTTGAAGCCCAGGGTTTTCTTGCTCATAGAGACGGATCTTTGGCCAGGTCTATTAAGCCTTCTGAGAGCAAAAGGCGTTGAAAGCCTTCTTATAAACGGCAGAATATCAGAAGGCACATTCAAAACATACAAGAGAGCACCTTTTCTGGCCCGCAGGCTTTTTAGAGATTTGGGATTTTGCCTGATGCAGACAGAACAGGACCGTGAGAGATTGTTGCATATAGGAGTACCTGCCCAAAAGGTGGTAGCAGTTGGAAATATTAAGTTTGACCGAACATGGGCACCTATGGAAACCCAGGAAAAGGCGTATTGGATTAATTTGTTCGGGCTGTCCCAACATACAATAGTTTGGGTAGCAGGCAGTACTCACGGCGAAGAATCTGAGCAGATTCTGGATGTCTTTTTTAACCTTCAAGAAGGATACCCTAACCTTGTCTTAATTCTGGCTCCCAGAAAAATCGAAGAGTCGCGGCGATTATTTGATTTGGTAAGGGCAAGGGGGAGGAGTTGTGTTCTGAGGTCTCAGGCAAATGGCGATGTTCACCGGCCGGACGTAATCATATTGGATAGTGTAGGAGAGCTTGGGAGAATTTATGGCATTGGCCATATAAGTTTTGTTGGGGGAAGCCTTATCCCCTTTGGGGGGCATAATCTGCTTGAGCCGGCTAGTTTTGGTGTGCCAGTTCTCTTTGGCCCTCATACGGAGAATTTTGCCTGGATGGCTCAGGGCTTAGTGGAATCCGGGGGCGGAGTTAGAATAAGGAACTACAAAGACCTCTTTGAGGCAATAGATAAGCTCCTTGGAGACAGCAACACACGAGTTGAGATGGGCAAGGCGGCACAGAGATTTGTCATGAACAACCAAGGAGCCCTGGATCGGGTCATGGGATATATAGAAAGTTGCCTGCACCCAAGAGGAGATGCAGCCTGATGGGCCCTTTTCAGTTGGATTGGGGCTCTTTGCAGGGACGGTTGTCCCGGTTTCCCTTCTCCATGCTTCTTGCCTTTTTGTCATTTCTTTACGGGCTTGGGATTAAGGCCAGGGCCAAGGCATATAGTTTGGGCGTGTTGGGACAAAGGTCACTGCGCGGCTTTGTCTTGAGTGTCGGGAACCTCACTGCGGGCGGGACTGGTAAGACACCAGCAGTGATCATGTTTGCCCAATGGGCACAAGGCCAAGGCTATAATGTTTGTGTGCTTACTAGGGGATACGGTGGTGCTTATGGGGACGAGTTCTTGGAAGTAACAGATGGTGCGGAAGTGAAGGTAGGGTGGCGGGAATGCGGAGATGAGGCTTATTTAGTGGCCCGGAGGCTAGAAGGTGTGCCCGTGATCGTTGCCAGGAAGCGGTACCTTGGGGGACAGTATGCAGCGGAAAAATTCGGTTCCAATTTTTTTATTCTGGATGACGGATTTCAGCACCTGAGGCTCAAGCGTGATTTTGATCTTGTGCTTGTGGACTCGCTTGATCCTTTTGGAAATGGGCATCTGCTGCCCCGGGGAATTCTCCGGGAGCCGGTCCATGAAATAAAGAGATGCCAAGCGATTGTGCTGACGAGATGGGAGCAGGGGGCGGAGTGCAAGAGATCCGAGTTTCAGATGAAGAAAATGTTCCCTCAAATTCCCCTGTTTGTAGCGCAGCATGTTGCGGATAAGGTAGTAATTCCTGCAAGGGATTTGGTTCATGAAGCAAGCTATCTGAGCGGGAAAAGGGTGATAGGTTTTGCAGGAATAGGTAAGCCCGAGGCCTTTAGGCATACCTTGCTGTCTCTTGGCGCGGAAGTTATCTATTTTAGGAAATTCAAAGATCATCATCGTTTCCAGAAAGAGGAGATTGAGAGCCTTAGGGAAAAGGCTATTACTCTGAAAGCTGACTTGTTGATCACCACAGAGAAGGACTGGGTTAGGCTCAAAGATTTTGGTCCTGATTTTTTGCAAGCCGGGTATGTTAGTATCAGATTTTCATTGGGGGCCCAAGGGCCTCAATTGTTTTCTTTGATCAACAAACGCGCAATACAGGTAATCGAAGATTTGGGTGAGCATGAGGAGTGAGAGCACAATGAGGCCTGCTGTCTTTGTTGATCGCGATGGAACGATTAATGAACAAATGGGCTACATCAACCATCCGAGCCGTTTTGTCCTTCTGCCAGGGGTAGCAGAGGCCATTCGGCTGCTCAATGAGAACCATTTTTTCGTTATAGTAGTGTCCAATCAGTCTGGGGTGGCGAGGGGGTATTTTCCTGAATCACTTGTGCTCCGGATTAATGAATTGATGGTGGAGCAGTTATCGAAGCAGGGAGCGCGCTTGGATGCCATTTTCTACTGCCCACATCACCCAAGCGGCGTGGTCTCTGAGTATGCCGTAACATGTGACTGCAGAAAACCAGGCACAGGCCTTATTGAACGCGCTTGTGGGCAGTTACCCATTGATATCCAGAGGTCTTATGTTATCGGGGACACGTGCTCTGACTTGGAGATGGCCGAACACGCGGGGATGCCAGGAGTTTTGGTCAAGACCGGATACGGGTTAGGTGAGCTGGAGTATGTCCTTCCACGAAAACGTGTTAACCCAGCCTATATTGCCGCAGATCTTCTGGACGGGGTCAATTGGATTTTGGGCATAACGGGCGAGTAAAGGCCCTGGTAGAGTAGGATGGGTACACCATCGCTAACCATCGAATGAATAACCAAGCATCTCAATATCTTTTTTAAAGCGCTGGGCAATAAGTTCAGCGGTCTCTTCTGTATAGTACTCCCGATAATCCAGGCGATCTCTAGCTCTCCTCTTGTGGGGCAGCTTGGGTGGGCGAATACCAATTCTTCGGCACGCCTCATTAAAGTCATCTTCCAGCTGCTCATACCTTCCAATAAAATCCACAATTACATTACCATCCAAATCAATGAGATAGTCGTACTGAAGCTCCATGGACGTATCAATGATGTAATGATAAGGCCGGCTTGGGTCCAATTTCCAACGCAGGAATGATTCAAAATCATGGATACCTTTGAGCAAATGGGGCCTTTCTCTCTTGATGTGATGATAGGAACTCACCTGCAAATCCCAAGGGTTTCGGACAAATGCAAATTTGAAAAGCTCATTGAACAGCTCTCTGGGAAGCATTTCATAGGCCGTGATGATCTTGGCGTGGCGGGGGATCTTGCATGCAAGCCGATGACCGAAAAGGGCACTTATCCGGCTGCATAGGAAAAAGGGGATTCGATAGGGATCCTTCCACTTATACCACCGCAGTGCTGCACGGATGCTGGTGCCACCGGTCTTTGCAATATGTACGAACAGGAATTTATACTTTAGGGAAATAAGCATAATCGGAATGTGTCCCTCAGTGGTTTAGGAACCAGGATATTTTTCAGCGTCGTACCTGTCTTGGCTAACCCTTCCCAGCAATACCTCTAGATAGCGCCTACTGCTTTGTTCCATAGTATACGCATTGACGGCTGATTTGAGAAATGATTTTTCTAAGGGCCTTGCCAGGGTGTCCAGCATGGCCCGGGCCATGGCGTTCACATCCCCAACAGGCACAAGAGGACCGAAGCGTCCTCCTTGTAAGATTTCTCTAGGGCCGTTAGGGCAATCTGTGGAAACCACGGGGGTACCCAGTGCCAAGGCCTCGGTTAAGGCATTGGGAGAGCCTTCCCAGGCAGATGAAAGCACAAACAGGGCTGCCCTTTTTAGATATGAATAAGGGTTCTGAACAAAGCCAGGGAGCCATATGTCCGAGCCAACTCCTAGGCTTGTGGCAAGCGCCTCAAGCTTGGGACGGTCTTGCCCCTCTCCTAGAATAACCAGCCGGCAAGACACTGACGCGCGCGCCTTGGCAAATGCCATGATCAAGCTTGGAAAGTCTTTCTGTCTAGTGAGCCTGCCTATACCCAGGATCACGGGCGGGCCCCCGGCCCTGAACCAGGGGTGGTCCAGAGGCTCCTCAGCCATGGAAAAAAGATGAGGTGTAATCACGGGATTAGGAATAGCATGGATAAGAGAAGGAGAGAGCTTGGCATTGGCGATAAGATCTTCTGCCACTCCCTTTGAAACGGCCACAACAGCATCGGCACCGGGATAGAAAATCCGCATTCTCAAATACCAGAACCTTTCTTTCAAGGGCCGCTTTCCTTCTAAGGCAGCGGACACAGTGGTACCCATCCTGACCACTAGCCGTGTAGGCACCCGCACAAGACGGCGGGCCGCAACAGCAACAAGGTTCGCCCGGTCTTTAGCTGCTAGGAGGGCCGAGGGGCGTTCTCTGCGAAGGTATTGTGCGAGGGGAAGGAGACTCCCAAAGGTATGAGAAGCTCTTAGATTTATTTGACGAACCCCTGCAGGGACTGAGGCAAGGTAAGTGCTTTTTGTTTTTACGGTTATAAGGTCCACCATGCATCCCAATGATAAAAGGCCTTGGGCCAGATTGAGCATCATGCGTTCCACGCCCCCTTGGCCGGAAAAGGAAACATAAATGCCGATTCGCGGTCGGGATTCTTTGACAGGGTGTGGTTTTTTGAATGGAGTGGAGTTGCTCACCAAAGACCTCCCAAGATGACTAGGGCAGTAAGCCAAGGGCCGCCAGATAACGATCCGCACTTTCCTTCACCGAGTAAGGCGTAGCAGCGAATCTCAATAGCGCGGGATCAGGGGGATTGTCAAGGGTAGCGTTGATGGCTCTGGCAAGGGCTTCGTTATCCCCAATGGGAACAAGGGGACCGATTCGTCCATCCTGAAGAATCTCTCGAGGACCACTGGGGCAGTCTGTGGACACGGCAGGCAGACCCAGGGCCAATGACTCTATTAGGACAACGGGTGCGCCCTCGCAGTTGGATGAGAGCACAAAAAGGGTAGCCCTTTTCATGAAGGCGTAGGGATTGGGCACAAACCCGGGCAGGGAGACCTCATCACCTATCCCCAGATCTGCGGCAAGGCGCTGCAGTTCGCTGCGCTTTCGGCCTTCGCCCAATATGACAAGACGGCAGGGCCTCTCAGACCGTATCTTTGCAAACGCCCGGATCAATGTGGCGAAATCCTTTCGTGCACACAGTTCACCCACCCCAAGGATGATAGGTGGAGATGTTTCCCGAAACCAGGGGTGATCTGGTACCTCTTGCGATAACCGATCTAGTTCCGGACCAACTACGGGACTGGGGAGCACCTTTATATGATGCACAGGTAAGCGGGCAATACGGGCCAAGTCCTCAGCAGCTCCGCGGGAGGGAACAATGATGGTGTCTGCCCAGGGGTAAAAATGCCGAATGGAGAAATACTGCATTGTTCGGTGGAGCCAGCCCCTGCGTGCAAGATTCTGGGAAACTGTTGTTCCCACTCTTATGGCAACCCTTGTGGGCACGTTTGCTATGCGCCGAGCCAGCAGTGCAATACGATTTACCCGGTCTTTATCAGTGAGGATCACGGGTGGGGCCTCTTGCTTTAGATAACGCACTAGGGGGATCAAGGCACTGTTTACGTGGGAGGTGGAAAGCTCTATTTTCCTGACCAAGGGAAGGGTATCTGGCAGGTAAGGACCATGGCCCTTAATCCGCAATAAATCCACGGCTAGTCCACGCGAGGAAAGCTCTCGGATGAGGTTGCCCATCACCCGATCTACCCCGCTGTGGCCTGAAGTGGCAAGAAAAATGGCGAGAGTTTCAGGCAAGGTCCAAGACCTCCAGATACTTTTGAGCGCAGACACTTGCCCTGTAGCGCGAGGCGCCTGATCTTATAAAGTCAGGGTCTGGAGGATCTGAGAGCGTATTGAGGATAGCCTCCCCCATCGCCTTTTCATCCCTTACTGGAACAAGAACACCAAATCGGCCATTTTCGAGGATTTCCCGAGGCCCGCTCTTGCAATCAGTTGCCACAGAAGGGATTCCGAGGGCCATGGCCTCAATCAAGGCATTGGGGAGGCCCTCCCAGGCCGAAGACAGAACAAAGAGATCTGCTCTATTTAAAAAGGAGTAGGGATTTTCTACATGTCCGTACAAATCAACACTATCCTTAAGACCCAGTTGATGGATAAGGGAGAGCAGCACTGGACGCTCCTTCCCTTCGCCAAGAATGATGAGTTTGGCATCCAACTGCCTTCGAACAATGTGAAAGGCTCGAATTAGGGTATAAAAATCCTTTTGTTTAGCAAGCCTGCCTATCCCAAGAATCACCGGACAATCCTTTTTCTTAAGCCAGGGGTGGTCGGGTTCCTCCTTGGCCTGTTCATAAAGAAATTCCGAGACAGTACCGTTTGGGATGACACGGATGTTATCTAGAGGTATGCCCGTGATGAGGGCAATATCTTCGGCTACGGCGGAGTGGTTTGCAATGATTATATCCGCCTTGTTGTAGCAAAATTTGATGGATTGGCGGCGGAGGAATCTCTTGATGGGGCTCCTTCTGGCTAGAGCAATACTAATTGGCATTCCAACCCTAAAGCCAGCCTTTACTTTTCCTTTGCACAGCAAGCGGGCACCGGTCAAGGCCCTGTTACCTGGTTCTCGAACTGAGATCACAGCCTTGGGTCTGAACTCCGCTAAGTAGGAAGAAAGGGCCTTAGCCCGTTTTATCAGTTTTCCATTTGGGAGTTCTATCTGCTTTATGGCAGGGTGAACATGTTTTCTTTCTGGTATGCTTCCATTGTGCAAAACCAGGTGGATTCTATGCCCTGATGAAGCCAGCTCATTCATAAGGCTTATGAGGGTAAGGCTTATTCCTCCTGGTCCACCCCGGAACCCGTAAAATGTAATATCTACCCCCTTGGTCCTATGATTGATCTTGTGTTTCACTGTGAACTTATTAAACCTGTTTTCCTTAGATTACATTACCTTAAGAAATACCATCAATTTCCAAACATATGTCAAGTTAAAAGTCTGCAAGTGCTTCTGGTCAATTAATAGAGGATTGGAATACCGTTAGAGTTCCTTATATAAGGTTGGTATCGGATTTTAGAAGTGAAGCGATCCTTTGTGCACGGGCTTCCCAGCTATACCGATGAGCCTCTTGACGGAGGGTATTGGAGAGGCGTAAGGCCAATGCAGGGTCGTTTTTTAGGGTTTCTATGGCCCTTATCCATGCCTCAATATTTTCAGGCTCCACCAGTAAGGCGGTTTTTTCATGCTCAAGGATTTCCCTCAAGGGGGGTAGGTCGCTTGCGATAATAGGCCTTCCTGCTGCCATTGCTTCAAAGAGCTTTAAAGGGCTCATGGAATCGCTGGTTGGTGTGGTTCTCTGGTAGGGTAACAGTACGATCTCGCAGCTTGCGTAGAGCTGTGGGATTTTGGCATGTGGCACGTGGGGAGAAACCTTGACAAAAGGGTGAGATAAAAAGTCCTTTTCTACTTCCCCTACCAGTAACAACTGGGCTAGTTTTTTTTTGGCTATTTCTTTCAGGATGTCCGATCCTCTCTTGGGCCCGATGCGGCCAGCGTGTAATATGCGCGGAAAGGTAAGGCGTTTCGGGTCAAGTGGAGGGACGCCTTGAAACGCTCGGATATCCACACCGCAAGGATTCACCAGGATACGATCCTTAGCAGCGCCTGCCTCTACGAGTCCGCGGGCAGCGGATTGGCTGATGGGGAGGAGCCACTTTATTATGCCCCCATTGTAAGCTTCAATAATAGGGTGGAGTAAATTTTTGTTTGCCAGTTGTTTGACTTCATGAATCTCCAGATAATGGGGTAAGTTGGCCCTGGAAAGGATTATGCTCACTTCCGGTGAGCGGGTAAAAACCGCATCGGCTTGTGAGAGGGTGGATTTATGAAACAAGATAAAAGGCCATATTTTCCAGCGGGAATGTAAAGAGCGGCTTGCCCTGATATCCAAGTTTCTCTGGATACCTAGCTCCCTTAATCTTTCTTGTAAGTTGCATTTCCTTTTCCAGGGGGGAAGAAAAAGTGTCACATGTATTCCCGCTTGTTCAAGTGCTGAGACTGTATGAAGTGTTTGTATAAGGTTGGCCCTGTTTCGATGCAGACGGCTTCGGCTGATATAGGCTAAATTGAAAATATTTTTGCTCACTTGTATAGGATTAGTCAAAGCTAAAGTATCCTCAACCTTAAACAGTAATATGGGCTAAATTTCTTTAAAAGATCAACCTGGATTTTCCACAGTGTTTGGGCCCAGGAGGCGACTCTCGGGCCGAAGTGAAATACCCAATAGGAGGGCGATGGAAATTAGAAAGACCAGAACGCCTTTGTTGAAAAAACACGAGCTAGCCCCGGCATCTACAGCAAAAAAGATGATGACCGCCATGCCGGACAATGAGGCACATGTTTTTGCCGGATAGCGGGGCAGTTCACTGTAGGCCTGATAGAACATTCTGAATGGTAAGAATAAGACCCCGATCAAGAAGCAGAAAAAGCCGATTAGGCCAGATTTGGCCAAGACATCTATATATGAATTGTGCAGTCTCCCCCAAGTCATATTTACGGGCAATTGCCCTTCCCGAACAAGTTCCCTCATATCATGGGCTACATCGCCCAGCCCTGTTCCGATAAAAGGATGGTTTTTCCAAATAAGAAGACCACCTTGAGCCAGGGCCATCCGAACGTGTATGGAAGAGTGCTCAATATCGTAGTTATGAGAGAAATATTCTTTAGGTTCAACTAGAAGTCTGGAAAGATGTTGTTTCCAGAAAGGGGAAATGGACAGCAAAGCAGCAAAGAATCCCATAGAAATGAGACCGACAAGGCCTAGAAAGGCAGCGCGCCTTTTTTTTGAGAAGCGATCAGTCAACTCCCAGGTCAAAAAACCACACGTTGCAATAAATGCCAAAAAGGCCCCTCGAGACCCAGAGGAAAGCCCTGCAAAAATACTAAGAGCAAATCCGCATAATAGCATAACCCTGAAGTAGGTCTTCAGAGGGAATCTAAAGAGAGCAATGGCGATTATTATTGAATTGACAAAACCAATTTCACCGTATCGATTTGGGTTGAGGGATTTTCCCAGCCCCACTCTTAATGCCTTGAGAACATCCATTTGGTAAAATGAAAAAAATGCCATAATAGCCGAACCAATGAGGGCCCCCACGAGTAAGGCCCTATAAGCTGACAAACGGGCCTTGATTGTGAATATAATGACTGGAACTATGAAAAGGAATCGGTAATATCGCCCGAATCCCCAGTCTCCTGTGTGCCAGTTGCTGGTATTAACCAGGCTCAGGAGCGCACTCAAGATATAGAGGAGAAAACCAAAGGTGATCAATTTTATTTTACTTTTCGGCAAATCAGTATGTTGTAGGAGAGGGAAAAACAGAGAGGCTGCAACTAGGAGATGAAAGAATCGGGTTGCCCCACCAGGTATCACAGCAGAAAGCGAAAAAAACGAGACTATGAAAAGACAAAAGATCCATTCTATCCAATTCTTGGCTTGACCTTTGGCCCGGGTAAATGTTTTCAATGAACTGACTTTCAGCATGTATTACTCCTTCCGATTTTGTTCCATAACCCTTTCATATGCCCGAAAATAGCGGTCTATGATCCGAGGCCAATCATGTTCTTGAGCCCACTTCCTACCTGCTTGGCCCATATCCTGCCGAAGTTTTTCATCACGGAGTAACTTCAAGATAGCTTCTGCCGCCTTTTCTGGATTATCGGGGGGCACTAAAAAGCCGGTGACCCCATCCAAAACAGCATCAGGGACTCCTCCAGAGAAGGTTCCCACAACCGGCTTTCCACAAGAATTGGCTTCCAAATATACCAAGCCAAATCCTTCAAAATGACCCCTCCTGTCTTCTCGGGGCAGCAAGGCAAAAACCTTGCATTCTCTATAAAGTCTAATTAGATCTTGGTCAGTTAGGTTGTTTAGCAAGGTGACCCGATTGCCTATCCCCAATCCCTCTGCCATTTGAAGGTATGGGTGTTTGTTCCCGAAGCCCACAATAATGAGATGGGCGCTAGGAGCTTGTTGAGCGATCTTAGCAAAGGCTTCTAACAGGGTAGTAATTCCTTTCCGCGGTTTTAGAGCACCAACACACAGAATAATTTCTTGGGAGCTGGCAATAGTTGGGACACCTTTACCCTTTTTAGGGTTTTCTTTTGATTCGGCGAAGAGGGAAAAATTGACTCCATTAGGGATAACTGTCAAGGGGGGGGCAAATCCGAGGACATTGACCAGGCGTTGTGCTGTGAATTTGCTCACAGCGGTTACGAATTTGGCATTCTTCAGAGCCCTTTTATAAAGCCACCGGTCTGGGAACCGGCGAAGAGGCTCAACAGCATAGGTCCCGTGAACTGTCAATCCAAATGGAAGTCCATAACGACAGGCAGTCCAGTAAGCGACTACTCCATAGGGAAATTCGATAAGGCTATGGATAATGTTGCCTAGAATCTTAATTCGACGGCTCTCCCGCCATAAATAGATGCTCCTCCACCATCGCTTCCCGATAGACAAAAACATCGGTGGCAGGTCAAGGCGGACATGCTTCCAAAAGGGCAGGGATGAATCAACCGATATGGTTTTGGGTAAATGCAGTTCAAACGGAACGCTTTCATTATGGAGTGCAAGACAGAACTCACGGGTAAATCTTCCCCATCCTGTTTTTTCACTTGCGTCACATGAAAAGAGAGTGAGAACAAACTCTTTATTCATTGTTCACCGGTTGTGGCAAGCCAAACGGCCGTTTACCCATCTTTTAAGGATAGAGGTTCCTTATGAATACTGACAACCCTTTTCCCCAAGCCTATGAGGTGCTCAAGAAATAGTCTCCAGCCCATCTCCGCGGTTCGATAGAGCCTCCTACAAAGTATATTAGTGGTGAAACAAGGAAGAATTTTGGAGGCGAATGATACCCCAATATTGATGGTGGGGCCAGGAAAAATTGAACAAATATCTCATTGAGAACAGCTAGACATTACTTCCCAATAGGCTTCCATATTCCTTTTTATCATTTGCTCTAAGGAAAAGCTCGATCGAACCATTTCCTGCCCGGTACGGGCAAACAGATGGGCTTTATCTTGGTCCTTTAGCAGGGATATGATTGCCTGTGCCAACATGGCACTGTCACCCACTGGGACGAGATAGCCGTTTATTCCGTTCATTACCACCTCTGGAATCCCTCCTGCCCTAAATGCCACAATAGGTACGCCCGCAGCTACTGCCTCCAACAAGGATACACCTAGCCCTTCCATCGTAGCAGGGTGGGCCAGGACATCTAAGCACGGATAGATCCGGTGCAAATCCGTGCGGAACCCGGCAAAATGGATATTATGGGACAGACCTTTGTCAATACATAGTTGCTCAATTTTAGACCTTAGCGGACCTTTACCAAAGAAAAGAAATCGGGTGTTGGGGCAATCCTCCAAGATCTTGGGTATGGCTTCTATGAGATATCCATGTCCCTTGCGGGGTATAAACTGGGCGACCATCCCCACGGCCTTATGATCAGGAGGGATGGAAAACTCGCGGCAGAACCAGGACTTATCACATTGCTTTGAATACTTATCATAGTCTATTGCGCTGGGAATGCATGTGATTTTCTCTCGGGGGATTCCCTCCCGGATGAGAACCTGCCGAATCCCTTCAGATATGGTAATCACCCTGTTATAGAGGCGGTACTTGGCCCTTGCTATCCATGGGACCTCTGGGTTATCCACACGCCGGGTAATTATGGATCTTGTCTTGGTCAGTTTTGCGCTGATGCCCCCCCACAGATCAGCCCCCTTGCGGCTGTGGACATGTATCATATCAGGTTTTTCACGGGCCACGATGCGCACCAGCCGTAGGAAAAAGGCGATATCCAGCTCCCCCATCATCGGGATATCGTAAACCGCTGCAAGTGCTTTACTCTGTCTTCCTATCTCACTCCCCTTTACACATACCAATACATTGCTGTGGCCCGTCTCCTTAAGGCCCCTCATGAGATACAGCACCTGCAGCGCCCCCCCATATAGATGCCGTCCTGTTTCTATGTGAAGGATCTTCAGGGATTTCATGAAACACGCTCACCTATTTTCCGGGCTGTGTCCAGGACTTCCTGGACAGTTATCCGTTTCATACAGGTAAATTCCCCTTGGCATGTGGGTCTCCTTTTGCAGGGAGAGCAGTCGAGCTTGTGGTAAACAACGGCAAAGCTGGTCCTTTGGGTATGAAGATAGGGGCATGTGGCGCCAAAAAGGGCCACAGTGGGGACATTAAACGCAGCACCCATGTGCGTGAGGCCGGTATCCACACCCACGAGCAGGGAGGCGTTTTTGACCATGGCCATGGCCTCCCCCAGCGTGGTCTGCCCTGCAAGATTCAAGGCCTCCCCTTGGGAAAGTTTTTCAATCTTCTTCCCCTCTTCTTGGTCACCAGGACCTCCCATCAAGATGCTGGACAGTGCAAAACGCTGTTTCAGCTCGGCTGCAAGAGCAGCCCATCTATCGTTGAACCAGTGTTTCTGGGGGCGGGTGGTAAAAGGGCAAAGTAGGGCGTACCTATTATTGATGCCAGCCCGGGCCAGCTTGGCCCGGGCTTTTTGGACAGAATCTTCAGGGATGGCTAGAGATGGACAAAAGGGCTTTTGGGGAGCGAGGCCGATTTCCTTCATCATGTGGTAGTATTCAGAGCTCATCTGTTTGTTACTGGGGCCGCGAGAGATGACTTTTGTCATCAAAAAATCGCCCGGCTCCTTGGACTCAAACCCTATCCGCTCCCGGGCACCAGAAAGCCAGGCCAAGATCCTGCTTCTCAAAAGGCCCTGCGCTTCAAGAGCCAAGTCAAAGTTTCTGGAACGCAAGTTTTTGCTAAAACGAATCATATCACTTAGCAGCGTAATGATCCTACCTGATTTCCACAAGTCCTTCCATTTCTGTTTGTCCCAGAGCATGATCTCATCCAGTAAGGGATGATCACGCAAAAGGTCTATTGCTCCAGGATCCAGAAGCCATGCAATATGGGCATCGGGATAGGCGGTTTTTAGCACCGTTAACATGGGCGAGGCCATAACCACATCGCCAATGGAGCTTGGACGAATGATGAGGATTTTTTTTCTTTCTCTTTTTGACACTATCCCTGTCTGTATAATTATTGTGTTTATTAATGTAATCTCCGGAGTTTTTCATACATACTTAGATAGGCATTTACAACACTTTCTTTACTATGGGAGGCCATCAACGTTTTTAGGCCATTAGAGCCGAGGCCCAGCCAGCTTGCCTTATCCTCATGAAGCAGGCTGGTCAGACACTGTGCGAGTTTTTCCGGTTCCCCTATTGGCACTAGGAGGCCGTTTTTTCCCTCTTTTATGAGTTCCAACGGGCCTGGTGTCCTTGTGGCGATTACGGGTAGCCTGTGCGACCAGGCCTCCAATACCACGTTCCCCAAGGGTTCCTCTCTGGAAGGACATACAAATATATGAGCCAGCTCATAAAAGGGGCTTGGATCATCTTGCCAGCCCACCCATCGGATCCGATGGGCAATCCCTAGATCCTGGGCAGCTGCTTCTAGACGGTCTCTTAGAGGCCCATCTCCTGCGATAACAAGGTAAATGGGCCTTCCGTTTATTTCCTTGGGAACAAGACGAAGGGACTGGATCAGGTCTTGAAACCCTTTTTTTGGGATAAACCTTCCCAGGGAAAAAATTATTATTGCATCTTCAGGGAGTTGCAGATTACCTCGAATTGTTCGTAACACCTCTGATGGCTTGGGAGAGGGGATTTCCACGAAGTTTCCGATATGGAATACCCGATCTGGGTCCATGCCTGATCTTATGAGGTAATCGCATATACCCTTTGTATTACCGACCCAGGCATGGGCATGCTCATAATACCCCTTAATCTTGTAAAAGCCTCCCAGCCGTGCCACATGGATTGCCCTTGAAGAAGAGGGAATACGGGTGAGACGGGTCGCCCTGCCCATGTATGTTTGCACAATCACCGGATTTGTCTTGACTATGAGCCTTCGAATGGCCCACAAGGACAAAATGTCCCAGCCGTTTCTCATGGCCACGTGAAAGTGGTCAATCTCTGAATCCAACAAATCCCTTAGTGGGCTTTTGGGCCGATAAACTGCGGCAGCTCTATGGCCTTTTTCCACGAGTACGCCTATGAGTCTTGAAAAGAAACGCTCTGCGCCTCCAACTTGTGTGCTGCCGATGATATGAAGAGAATCAAATGTACTGCTATCCATTTCCGACCAGGCCTGAGGAATTTGATATGAGAGGGCGTTAACGAGGGATAGGCCCTTTTTGAAGTTGGGCCTTCTTCTTTGCCTTCTTCTTTTTTCTCCTTGCAAGGTCTTCGGGGTAGAGATAGGGATGGTGTCTTTTCCATCTTTTGTGAAACCAAAACCACTGCTCCGGATGTGTGCGAATCATCTGTTCGATGGCATCCATCATCCTCTGGGTATTTGCTTGGATGTCCGTCTGGTAATCTTCTGTTTTTTGCAACTGGAGAGGGGGCTGAGCAATAACTTCCAGGGCTCCATCCTTGCGTCGTACACAGAACACGGGGATTACAGGGCTGCCGTATCGTCTGGCTAATATGGCTGCAGCTGGCGTGGCATTTGTCTTTTTCCCGAAGAAGGCCACCTCCACGCCGTCAGAGAGCAAGGTGCCCTGGTCAATGAGGATTCCCAAGATCCGGCCATTACGCAATGCCCGGATCATTTTAGGCAAAGCGGAGGCCTTGTCTAGTACCACACTACCAAATCGGCTCCTCAGCCTGTTGAGCCATTCATTTATAATACCTGGTTGTATCCTTCGTGCCACCAAAACGAGAGGCTCATTTAAGTAACAGGAGCCAAAGATATGTGCCATTTCCCAATTTCCAAAGTGAGCAGATATGACGATAGATCCTTTTTTGTTCCTTTTGGCTTCCAGCAGATATTGCCTTCCTGTCAGGTGAACTCTTTTTAATATATCGTCGGCGGACAGCCGAGACATTTGGAGGATTTCCAAAAAAGAGATGGCCGCATTTTGAAACACGGCCCGGGACAGTTTTTTCACTGAATGATCATCTGCATTTGGGTAAGCGAATCGAAGATTCCGGCGGACAATCCGCCTATGCCGATGATCTATGAGGTAGGCAGTGGAGCCCAAGACCTTGCCCATGTTGAGAATCAGGCGCTGGGGGATTTTTGAAATGATGGTCATCGTGCAATATCACACTCACGTATTTGTCTGACAGATTTTCCTTTTTAAGGGACACGAGCCAGGAAGGCCAAATTCATGGGTTAAGCGGCTTTGCTTCATCAATAAGCATGATGGGAATACCGTCCCGGATCTCGTATAGGAGCCGGCAGTTTTCACAGATAAGGCCATCGCCCGAGTCATTGAGTTTGATCTCGCCCTTACATTTGGGGCATGCCAATATTTCCAACAACTCCTTGCTTATGCTCATAATACAGCCTCCTTGGGCCTATTTTGGCTGGGGAAATATCAAACTAGCTTCAAGATAATATGACTTCCTATATAGTTTTATAAGGCAGCCGTGTCAACTAGCACAAAGTGGGGGGACAAGAAAGAGGAATTTTCGGTCATAAAAAACTGTCATATCTCTATATGCATGAGTGCCTTGCCGGAAAAACGGGCCAGAAACGCCTTATTACCGAAGGCATCGGGGTCCAAGGGCAAAAGCCTTGCCAGGCTTAATTGAATATTCCTCGGCAGGTCAACAGGAAGAGTACTGTGTATATACTCATTGAGCCGGATCATGCTGTCCGTAGTTGTCATCCCGTCTCCAACAAGGCCCATTAAAACCTCTTCTGAAAATAATTGCGCAACCTCTTTTCCAGGCCTTTTGTCCCCTTCTGGTGCGGTTAGCTCGTCCCAAGGGACCATGGAGCAGTCTGGAAGCTCGAATGAATGGACCTTAAGGGGTTGGGCCGATTTAATGTCCTGGTTGGCCGCTTCTTCAAATTGTTCTACCAGGTAGTTGAGAATATTGTGGTCCAACGTTAATGCTATCTCACATGAGGACAAAATGGGGCCAAACAGTTCTGTCCACGCTTCAAGGATTTCTTGCAGGTTGGCCTCATTAACCGGAAGGGATAATTCCCTTACATCAAACCCGGTTCCAAGGGCTGGAGAGGGGGCTTCCTCGCCAAGGGCTTCGGATAAAGGGGAAGGCGAGTTCTCAATATGGTCTAATGCCCGTTTTGCGCTTTTGCGGTTTTCTTCTGATTCCTGGTAAAGGTGGAGCAAAAGTTGCTGGTACAACCCTTCGGAGTGTGCTTGCGGCAACAGAGATTTGCCCATCTCCTTGATGGCCTGGCTGATTTTCCATCGGTCTTCCTCAGCACTGCCAGTGGCAACAACTGCCTTCAAGAAAGAAGAAAAGGAGCCCTGTCTATTCATGTCAAGCCAGGTTTTGGCCTCTTTCAGCAAGTTCTTGAGGGTCTCGTCAAAAAGGAGGTCTTCAGAAGGGCGATGAATTTGTAATTGGCCTCTCTGTTGCAGTTGACTCATCCATGGAGTGGGGTCCATATGCCAGGGCATACCTATGCGGATGACGTGAAATAGTAGGGAAAGATTTTTCAGCTCCGCCTCATGGACACGTCCGTGGGGAAAGATAATACCCTCGGAATTTCCAAAGCTACCAGCCATGTTCTGAAGGCAGACCTCCAATTTAGGTTTTCCCCCGACGGCCGAGGCTGTGGGCCACCGGGCCAAATTTCATTAATCTTCCTGCAGTTCTTTTAGGTTGGCGTAATATTCCAATGCCTCGGGATTTCGCAAGGCATCCTTGTTCACCACAGGCCTGTTATGAATCACGTTTTTCACGGCCAGCTCCACCTTTTTCATGTTCAGGGTATAGGGGATATCAGGCACAGAAATGATCTTGGCCGGGACATGCCTTGGCGAGGCATTGGTCCGTATTGTATTGCGTATTTTCTTTTTAAGCTCCTCTGTGAGTTCGAATCCTGGGGCCATCTTCACAAAGAGGACCACCCTAACGTCATTTTTCCAGTCTTGCCCGACTACGATACTGTCTTCAATTTCTTCCAGTTGCTCCACTTGTCTGTAGATTTCCGCTGTGCCAATACGTACGCCACCGGGATTCAGTGTTGCATCAGAGCGGCCATAGATGACTACGCCCCCCCGCTCATTGATTTCAATGAAGTCCCCATGGCGCCACACGCCCGGGTAAACGTCGAAATAGGCTGAATGGTATTTTTTCCCCTCCGGGTCATTCCAAAAGTAGATGGGCATTGAAGGAAACGGGGCGCTGCAAACCAGCTCTCCCTGCTTATTAATTACTGGCTTTCCGTTTTCATCATAAGCCTCCACCTTCATGGCAAGCCCTCTGCACTGGAGTTCTCCTGCATACACGGGTTTCAAAGGACAGCCCAAGGCAAAGCAGCCGTTCAGGTCAGTACCACCTGAAATGGAGGATAGCTGAAGGTCCTCCTTAACTTCTTTGTATATATATTCAAACCCTTCTATGGAAAGGGGGGAGCCCGTGGACAATACGGTCCTCAGAGGGGAGAGGTCGTAGGTCTTCCCAGGCCTTACGCCTTCATTCATAAGAGCGCTGATGTATCCGGCACTGGTTCCAAAGATGCTGATTTTTTCATCCTGGGCGAGTTTCCAAAGGGCTCCGGGGTCAGGATAAAAGGGGTTGCCGTCGAACAGAACCAAAGTGGCCCCAAGGGCAAGGGAGCTGGTAAGCCAATTCCACATCATCCAACCACATGTTGTGAAATAGAAGATAGTATCATCCCTTTTGAGGTCCGTATGGAGCATGAGTTCCTTTATATGATGGACCAGGATTCCACCGGCGCTTTGGACCATACACTTGGGAAGGCCTGTGGTGCCCGAGGAATACATGATATAAAGGGGGTGTTCAAATGGGAGCTGTTCAAATTGGACCTCCAGACCTGACTCGGATGCCTTAAACTCGTCGTAATATACGGCATTGGGCACCTTAGAGATATCTGGTTCGGGCTCAGTGTAAGGCACCACGATGACCTTCTCTGTGGATGGGAGCTGCTTAAGGACATCTGAGATGCGGCCAAGGGAGTCGAATTGCCTTCCTTTAAAGGAGTAGCCGTTCGCAGTAAATAGTACTTTGGGCTGGATTTGACCGAATCGATCCAGAACCCCTTTTATCCCGAAGTCAGGCGAACAGGAGGACCAGATGGCCCCTATACTCGTGGCAGCGAGCATGGCCACTATGGTCTCTGGCATATTGGGCATGAACCCTACCACACGATCTCCGGGACTCACCCCTAGTTCTCTTAGGGATTTGGCAAGCCTGGCAACTTCGTCGTAAAGCTGTTTGTAGGTCGTCTTCCGGGTGGTTTCCATGGCCTCGCCCTTGAATATGAGAGCAATCTGGTCGTCCCTGTAGCGAAGCAGGTTTTCAGCAAAATTGAGCTCGGCCCCAACAAACCAGTGAGCCCCCGGCATCTTGGTGGGATCATCCACCACCTGTTCATAGGAACGGGAATGTATGATGTCGGCATAGTCCCAAAGGGAGGCCCAAAACTCAGGAATGTTGTCTATGGACCACTGATAAAGCTCCTCATATTCATTGAACTGTTTGTTATACTTCTCATTTATATACATCATGAATTTGTACATAATGGAGCTTTTCATCCATTCCTCAGAAGGCTCCCATAGTTTCTTTCCCATCTTTTCCTCCCCCTTTCACTAAATTGCAGATTCCTCAGGCCACGCCCTGGTACAGGAGGCCTTTTTTCCAATGCCGCCCCCAGGCGACGTGTGTGCTAAAGATAGATTTATCAGCGTAATAAGTTATATCTTTGTATTGTACCTATTGCCCAGTAGGTAAGGACAGGAAGACCTGTACTTTCTGTGGGCTCTATAGCATCAAATCCCTATGATTGCAAAGGATTTCTATGGCCTTGATTAATAGTCTCGGCGCTCAGGATATGCAGAGTGGGTAGTGTGCCGCACATTTATTTAGGTGATCAATCAGAGGTTTGGGAAGGGCTGGCCTCTGTGGTTTTGCCTTGACTAAGGCCTTTAATTGTTCTACAAGCATACGTTTAATTTATTAGAATTTTTATGCAATTATTCAAACTGGGCATATGGGCAACGCCTGGTTTTGAATTGGAAAGTGCTGTTATGGAAAAGAGATCACACCTAATAGAGGAGAGACTTCAAAAGGCGGAAAAGCTCAGGGCTATGGGAGTAAATCCCTACCCTACAGGCTTTCGGCCTGGGTCAACCATCTCTGCTGTCTGGTCCGCTTATGGGGATTGGGACCAGGAAAGGCTGGAGCAAGAGAAAAAAGAGGTGGTACTGGCCGGTCGGATTATGGCCCTCAGGGATTTTGGAAAGGCGTCTTTCCTGCACATTAAGGACGGCTCGGGCAAGATCCAGGTGTATGTTCGGAAGGATAAAATCGGGGAGGAGCCCTTTAAGATATTCAAGTTGATGGATATTGGGGATTTTATTGGATTGAGGGGCGTCTTGTTTAGAACGCGCACAGGCGAATTAACGATCCTGGCCGATGAAGTGGCCCTCCTTTGCAAAGCCATTAGGCCGTTGCCAGAGAAATGGCATGGCCTTACAGACGTGGAGACCAGATATCGACAGCGGTATCTGGATCTTATTGTCAACGACCATGTGCGAGATGTGTTCGTAGTTCGGAGCAAAATTGTCCAGGCCTTCCGTGAATTCTTCATTGACAAGGGATTCTTGGAGGTGGAAACACCCATGATGCAGCCCATACCAGGAGGGGCAACGGCCAGGCCTTTCAAGACGTATCATAACGCCTTGGGTATGGACCTTTACTTGCGCGTAGCCCCTGAACTCTATTTAAAGCGGCTTGTGGTGGGGGGCTTTGAAAGGGTTTTTGAAATCAACCGCAATTTCAGAAATGAGGGTATCTCCATTAAGCATAATCCGGAGTTTACCATGCTGGAGTTTTATATGGCCTATGCCACGTATGAAGACCTGATGCAATTGACTGAAGAATTGTTTAATCAGGTGGTCAATAATATTTTTGGCAAGGGCCAGATCGAGTACCAGGGAAATGTGATCGATATGAAAACCCCTTGGAAAAGGATAGGTCTATTGGAGGCCCTAAAAGAGATTGGAGGGGTTGAGGAGGCCGTGTTTTCAGATAGAACTAAGGCCACAGAGTTTGCCCAGGCACAGGGCATTGGTGTTATATCCCGTGAAAGCCATGGTAAGATCCTTACAAAGCTCTTTGACCATCTGGTTGAACCGCACTTGATCCAGCCAACATTCGTTGTAGGGTATCCAGCAGATGTCTCGCCCTTGTCGCGCCGGAATGACGACAACCCAGATATGACAGACCGCTTTGAGCTGTTCATTGGAGGCCGCGAGATTGCCAATGCCTTTAATGAGCTCAATGATCCCGTGGATCAAAGGGAGAGGTTCAAGGCACAGGCGGCCCTGAGAGAGGCAGGCGATGAAGAGGCCCAGTTCATGGATGAGGACTTTTTGACCGCCCTGGAATACGGCATGCCCCCTACAGCGGGTGAAGGCATAGGGATCGATCGGGTGGTGATGCTGTTGACAAACTCCCCTTCTATTAGGGATGTCATCCTTTTCCCTCATATGAGATCAAGGCAGGATTAACTCTCCCATGTTCTTCGAACTTTTCCTGGGACTACGATACCTGAGAGCCAAGCGGAAGCAGGCGTTCATTTCCGTGATTACCGTCATTTCAGTCCTTGGAGTGATGGTAGGGGTCATGTCGCTGGTGGTTGTGCTCTCTGTAATGAATGGGTTCAGGGCCGATCTCATGTCCAAGATCCTTGGGGTAAATTCCCATGTGCTCGTGTTGAGTTACGGTGGACCTTTTGAAGGACATGAAAAGGTTCAGCGGTCTGTGGAAAAGGTTGAAGGGGTGGTGGCCTCAGCCCCCTTCATATATGCCCAGGTCATGGTCAGCCATTTAGGAAACGCATCAGGAGCCATATTAAGAGGCGTTGATCCAGGGAATCGACACATTGTCAGCTTTCTGAATCGCATGGTTAAGATGGGATCAATGACCTCTTTGGCCGAAAAGATGTCGCCACCGCCTCTTATTATAGGGGCTGAGCTTGCAAAACAAATTGCAGCACATCCGGGCGATATCGTGACTGTGATATCACCTGAGGGAAAGTTGACCCCATTGGGACGTGTGCCCAACTCAAAAAAGTTTACCATTGTGGGCCTGTTTGATTCGGGGATGTACGAGTATGATGCCTCAATGATTTACATATCATTGACAGAAGCCCAGTCGTTTTTGGGCCTGGGCAATAAGGTCACAGGCCTGGAAGTAAATGTAAAGGATGTGTATAGCTCTGACAAGGTGGCCAAAAGGATACAGGAGGCGCTTGGATATCCCTACTGGACAAAGGATTGGAAGATCATGAACCGAAACCTCTTTTCTGCCCTAAAGCTGGAAAAGATTACCATGTTCGTGATCTTGACCATGATTGTGCTTGTTGGGGCCCTTAACATCATCAGTACGCTCATTATGCTGGTCATGGAAAAGACAAAAGAGGTGGCAATCTTGAGGGCCATGGGTGCCTCTGCAAAGAGCATTATGACCATATTTATTTTCCAGGGAGTTTTTGTGGGGGTTTTGGGGACGCTGATTGGGCTCTGTTCAGGGCTTGGCCTCTGCCACTTGCTGGCAAAATATCAGTTTATCAAACTGCCCTCTGATGTCTACTATATCTCCACATTACCTGTGAAGGTTCAGTGGGGGGATGTAGCTGTTGTTGCTATTGCAGCCCTTGGGATTTCCTTTCTGGCAACCCTGTATCCTTCTTGGCATGCATCCAAAGTGAACCCTGTGGAAGCTTTGCGTTATGAATAATGGATCTGATATGCACAAGGAAACCGGTCAGGGACCTTTTTTGATGGTCCTTGAGGATGTGCACAAGAGCTTTGAGCATCATGGCAATGTGATAGAGGTCTTGAGGGGTGTGTCCCTGAAGGTGAAAGAAGGAGAAAGCGTTGCAATTGTGGGTGCCTCAGGGGTGGGGAAATCCACACTCCTAAATATCATGGGAAGTCTGGAGCCACCAACAGAAGGGGTTGTGAAATTTTTGGGCAAGAATCTCTATTCGCTACAGGAACATGAGCTATGCAGAATCAGGAATCAGGACATTGGATTCGTGTTCCAATTTCATCATCTGCTTCCTGAGCTGACAGCCCTGGAAAACGTCATGATGCCCGCTTTGATTGCCAGGTACGCTAAGCAGGAAGCCATGGCTATGGCCAAAGAGGTACTGGAGAAGGTGGGGTTAGAACGGCGTCTGTCTCATCAATCAGGGGAGTTGTCCGGAGGTGAGCAGCAGAGGGTGGCCATTGCCCGGGCCCTGGTGATGAAGCCTAAACTGATCCTGGCTGATGAACCCACGGGCAATCTAGATTGGTTTACAGGTAAAGAGGTGGCAGGCTTGCTCATGAAGTTAAATGAGGAGGAAGGGATAAGTATGGTGGTTGCAACCCACAACCAGAGTCTTGCGGCACAAATGTCCAGGAAGATGGAGATTGTTGGCGGGAGAGTTCAGTAACGTGGGGGAGAAATCAGCGCAAGAAAGAGTTACAAAGGGTGCCATGAAATGGTCCTTTTACCGTTTGGGTTTGATTGGTCTAGTATTGGTGATGTCATGGTTGGCGTTGACTGGTACCGGTGTCGAGGCTGCGAAGGATGACAAGGTTGCCGTGCTTCCCTTTTCTATATATGGACCTAGGCCAATAGCAGAGCTTAAAATCTCTCTTCAAGAGATGTTAAGCAAGCGTTTGGCAGAAATGGATCTGCCAGTGGTGGATACCTCTTTGATAAATCAACGCATACTGGGTGTGATCCCGCCCACTCAAATTCAGGAGCTGGTAAAAGAGTTGGGTGCCAGATGGCTCGTACGGGGAAGTGCAACGCAAATTGGCCCCAAGGTTAGCATAGACATAAGCATCTTGGATATCACCGGAGAAAAGGCCCCATTGTATGTGTATATGGTGGCCGAAGATGTTGATAAGCTGGGCGATGTTATCCGGCGTGTGGCCAAGAGTATAAGGAATATGATAAGCGGGTATGTTCAGGTATATGCAGTCAAAGTAATAGGCAACAGGAGGATAGAATCAGACGCCATCCTGTCAGTGATCAATACCAAGAAGGGAGATGCCCTGGACTATGACCAGCTAGACCAGGATTTGCGCAGCGTTTATAAAATGGGCTTTTTCAAAGATGTAAAGATCGAGACCGAAGATGCTCCCACCGGAAAAACAGTGGTTTTTCGTGTCACTGAAAAGCCTTCTATTGGTAGAATCGTCTTTAATGGCAATAAGCATGTGGATGAAGATGATTTGAAGAAGGAAATTGGGGTAAGCCTGTATTCCATCTACAATCCCTATGAGGTAAAACAGAGTGTGAATAGGCTTAAAGATTATTATCGTCAAAAGGGTTACTATGGCGTTGAAATCAAGTCCAGTGTGGAACCCCTTCCCAACAATGAGGTTTTGTTGAGATATGATATTCAAGAAAATGAGAAGGTATACGTAAAAAAGATAGAGTTTGTGGGCAATAAGAGATTCAGTGACGATGACCTCAAAGACCTAATGAAGACCCAGGAGAAAGGGATCTTTTCCTGGATTACCAAGTCCGGGTATCTGGATAAGAAGAAACTTGAGTTCGATATACAAAAGATTAATGCCTTTTACCATAATCACGGGTTTATTAAGGCAAAGGTAGGTTCACCCAAGATAACGTATAAGAAGGGTGAAGGGCTTTTTATCTCTATAGAGGTACACGAAGGGGCGCAGTACAAGGTTGGCAGGGTTTCAATAGAGGGAGATTTGATTAAAAAGGAGGATGAATTACTCAAGCAGGTGAAGATCTCCCACGAGAAGTTCTTCAACCGCGAGACAGTAAGGAAGGATGTCTTGAATTTGAAAGACCTCTATTCAGAGGAAGGATATGCGTATGTTGAGATCAAGCCCAGGATCCACGAGAACGAGAAAACCCATACGGTAGATCTCACATACAAGATCTCTAAAGGGCCTAAGGTCAAATTTGAGAGAATCAATATTGCCGGCAATACGGTGACAAGGGATAAGGTCATTAGAAGGGAGCTAAAGGTTGCCGAAGGGGACTATTTTAACGGAAAGGCCCTGCGCAAGAGCATGTGGAATCTGAACCGGCTTGGCTATTTTGAGAATGTGGATATCAAGCCCCGTAAAGGAAATCGGGAAGATACAATGGTCCTGGATATTAATGTGAAGGAAAGGCCCACCGGGAGTTTTAGCTTTGGGGTCGGATACAGCTCTGTGGACAAGCTTATGGGTATGGTGCAGATTGCCGAGAATAATTTCTTGGGCCGGGGCCAAAGAATTAGTGCAAGGGCAAATATTGGGTCCAAGTCCAATGAGTACGATATCCGTTTTGTAGAACCTTGGCTGTTTGACAAGCCGATCTCTGCGGATATCGATATTTATAAGTGGAAAAGGGAATATGACGAATACACCAAGGACAGCATTGGAGGTGAACTTGGAATTGGATTTCCATTAGGAATTGACGAATATACACGGGGTTCCATAACCTATGCCTTTGACCGCGCAAATATCACGGATGTGGCGGACACAGCTGCCTTGGAGATTAAAGAGATGATAGGGAGAAATGTGACCAGTAGCATGACTTTCCTTATCAAGCGCGATACCAGGGACCGATTCTGGAATACCACCAGTGGATCTGTAAACAGTTTTTCGTTCGAGTATGCCGGGGGCATCTTGGGCGGAGACGTGTATTTTAATAAATACCTGGCTCGATCAGGGTGGTTTTTCCCGCTTTGGTGGGATACTGTATTTATGGCCCAGGGCAGATGGGGCTATGTGACGCGCCGCTCAGGCGGAAAGCTGCCCGTTTACCAAAAGTTTCGTATTGGCGGTTTGAACACGGTGCGGGGATTTAACTATGCATCTATCTCTCCTAGAGAGCCTGAAACAGGGGATCGGATCGGTGGCGAAAAGATGATGATTTACAATTTTGAGTATCGTTTTCCACTGCTCAAGGATGCAGGTGTTATCGGGGTTTTCTTTTTTGATATGGGAAATGTGTATGAAAAGGATGAGAGTTATAGCTTCAGTGGTATCAAAAGGTCTGTAGGCTTAGGAATAAGATGGTATTCCCCCATTGGGCCACTTCGCCTTGAATACGGAAAGGTGTTGAGTCGAAAGAAAGGGGAACCGTCAGGAAACTGGGAATTTTCTATAGGCGGTATTTTCTAAAATAGCCTGAAGGACAGAATCCCAAGGCCTTGCCTGTGGGTATCTAATGGGTAAAGGAGGTAAGGATGAAGAAGATTCTTTTGCTGATTTTGACCGTGATGTTTCTAGGAGTTGGCCAGACTTTTGCAGCAGATCAGGTTTGTAAGATCGGGCTGATTGATATGGAAAAGTTTCAGCAGAAGTCTGTAGCATTTCAGAGGATCAAACTGAAGCTAGAAAGGAAGTTCGAGAATCTCAAGAAAAAATTGGATGCAGAGAAAAAAGAAGTTATGAAATTGGAAGAAGAGCTGAAAAAGCAAAGCCTCATGCTGAGCCTGGATGCTAAAGAGGATAAACGAAGGGAATTGGAAAGGAAGAAAAGATACTATAAGTATCTTTACAATGAATTTAGCCAGGAGATGAAGGAGGCCGAGCAGGACGCCAAGCGCATGGTGGGTAAGGAAATCGAAAAAATCGTAGAAAAGATCGGCAAGACCCAGGGCTATACCATCATTCTAGAGAGACGAACCCTCGGACTTGTCTATTATAAAGACTCTATTGACATTACAGACCAGGTGGTAGCGGCTTATGATAAGATGAAAGGAAGTACGAAATAGTGTCTGAGCAGAGATCAACATTTTGTCCGGTATCAGCGGTCAACTTAGTGACTTGTTGTTTCGTCGTTTTTGCTGAGACTTGCCTGACGGCAGGCAGGGCTGAGGGCTGATCGCTCCTATTTGAGAATAACAATTTTTTTGGCACGTGCTAGTTACCAGAAAGGTGGAGAGGGCCGATAGCCATGGATTTTACTCTTGGCGAAATTGCAACCCTTGTAAATGGACAACTGCTGGGGGAGCCAAGTGTTAGGGTAAGGGGCCTCAATTCCTTGGAGCAAGCCTCGGCTGAGGATATCTCTTTTTTCTTTGATCCCCGTTATAAACATTTGGTCGAAGCCACGCAGGCCAAGGCATTACTTGTGCGAGAAAAAAGTGTACATTTTAAAGGTCCACAGATCGTGGTTAAAGACCCTGAGCTTGCCTATGCTAAGCTTGCTCATCTGTTTGCCCCTGCAGTGCCCAGGTATCCAGGCATTAGTGAGCGGTCTTTTATTCATGACAGCGCCACTATTGGAAAGGGCGTTTCCATATATCCTTTTGTTTATGTTGGTGAAGGGGCTGATATTGGCGAAGAGGTGGTGCTTTTCCCGGGTGTATATATTGGTAAGGGCGTAAAAGTCGGGCCAAAAACAATTATTTATCCCAATGTAACGATCCTTGATAACTGTCTTATCGGCGCCCAGGTGATTATACACGCGGGTACGGTGATTGGTAGCGATGGATTCGGGTTTGTCCAAGACGAGGGTGTTTCCATCAAGATACCCCAAATGGGATGCGTGCAAATCGATGATCAGGTGGAAATCGGTGCAAATTGTTGTGTGGATAGGGCTACCTTCGGGAGGACTTGGATACAGAAAGGGGTTAAGATCGATAACCTCGTACAAATCGCCCATAATGTGATCGTGGGGGAAAATACCATCATTGTGGCTCAGGCGGGAATTTCAGGAAGTGTGACCATAGGGAACCAGGTGATCATAGGAGGACAGGTTGGTATTTCAGACCATTTAAATATCGGTGACGGCGCCATGATCGGTTCCCAGTCGGGTGTGGCCAAGTCCATACCGCCCGGAGAGATTGTTTCCGGCACTCCGACCATACCACATCGACGCTGGCTGAAGAGTATGAGTATGGTGAGCAAGTTACCCGAGCTCTATGAGCGAATCAGACAACTGGAGAAAAAGGCTGCCTTATTGGAGGAGCGCTTGGACAAGGAGGAATGATTATATGGAACCCCCCTTGAATTACAAAGAGATCATTCAAATATTACCACATCGCTATCCATTTCTTTTGGTGGATCGCATCATAGAGATGGAAAAGGGAAAGAGGGTCGTTGGGATAAAGAATGTTACAGCCAATGAGCCCTTTTTCCAAGGCCATTTCCCGGGTAATCCAATCATGCCAGGGGTGCTTATTGTGGAGGCCATGGCTCAAGTTGGCGGGGTCCTTGCCAGGCTATCCGTGCCAGGGGCCATGGAAGAGGAGGGAGAGGCCAATATCTATTTTATGGCTATGGACAAGGTAAAATTTAGACGCCCCGTAATTCCAGGAGATCAAATACGGTTTGAACTGGAGGCCCTTAGGACGGGATCACGGGTGTGGAAGATGGCGGGAAAGGCCTTTGTGGGCCGAGACCTTGTGGCAGAAGCTGAGATTACTGCTTCCATAGGATAAAAACATATTTTACTGTTCAGTGCCTTGCAGGAGACAGGGTGTGACAATAGAAAAGGTTTCCCAAGATATAAAGGAAGAAGCAATGGAGATTCATCCGTCAGCAGTAGTAAGCCCCAAGGCTGAGCTGGCCGAAGGGGTGAAAATAGGCCCTTACAGCTCAATTGGAGATCATGTAAAGATAGGCCGTGATACTACTATCGGCGCTCATGTGGTTATTGAGGGCCATACAGAGATAGGCGAGAGGAATAAGATTTATCCATTTTCCTCTATAGGAACGCCGCCCCAGGATATTGGTTACCGAGGAGAAGATACCCGGCTTATCATTGGAAATGATAATATAATTCGTGAATACGTGACCATAAACCGGGCCACTACCAAGGAGCAATGGCAAACAGTCATAGGCAACCACAATTACATCATGGCCTATGCCCACATTGCCCATGATTGTGTTTTAGGTGATTGGGTCATAATGTCCAATGTAGCTACCTTGGGCGGGCACATCACCATAGGGGACCATGCCATATTGGGTGGCCTTGTGGCTGTGCATCAATTTGTGCGCATTGGGGCCTATGCCTTTTTGGGCGCAAAATCCGGAATTGACAGGGACGTCCCCCCCTTCATGATGACTGCTGGACCAAGGGCAAGGCTATATGGGATCAACCGAAAAGGTTTGGCCCGAATGGGATTTTCGCAAGAGGCCATTGATGGGCTCAAACGGGCCTATCGGATCATCTGGCGGGAAAATAGGCGGTTCAGTGAAGGAATCGCACAGGTGAAGAGAGAGCTGACACCTTTCCCGGAGCTGGAAATCTTGTTGAACTTCTTTAACGGCTCAAAAAGGGGTATATTGAGATAGCGCAATTACCCTTCACGGTTGACTGTTGACTGTGGGAAAGGATGGTCCCGCAATACAAGGTTATACGAAAGGTGATGCCTTGTCAGGGAAAGATAAGGTGCTGGGTCTGATAGCCGGGGGAGGCCAATTCCCCTTATTGGTGGCTGACTCTGCAAGAAGAATGGGCTATGAAGTGGTGGCTGTAGCCCACCAGGGTGAGACAGAACCTGATCTTGAAAACAGAGTGGATAAAATTAAGTGGATCAAACTTGGTCAATTTGGGCAACTGTTGCGAACCCTTAAGGAAAACGGTGCACGACAGGCCCTCATGGCTGGCTCCATCACCAAGCGTAAAATGTTTGAAAATGTTCGGCCTGATCTAAAAGGCCTAGCGGTCATGACCAAATTGGCCATTTTTCATGATGACGACATATTGAGGGCCGTGGCTAGGGAGCTTGAGCAAGAAGGGATCGAGGTTATCAGCTCCACCCATTGCCTACCTGAGCTGCTGGCTCCAGCCGGATGCCTTACCCGGAGGAAACCCACAAGGGAGGAGGTGAAGGATATTGAGGTGGGATGGAGGGTGGCCAAGGAGCTTGGCAGATTGGATATTGGCCAATGTGTGGTGGTAAGGCAGAAAACTGTTGTGGCACTAGAGGCCATTGAAGGAACGGATCAGACAATACTGAGGGGTGGAAAACTTGCAAAAGAGAGGGCCGTGGTGGTGAAGGTTAGCAAGCCTGGGCAGGATCTCCGCTTTGATGTGCCCGCGGTTGGCCTTGGCACGGTGCAGGTGATGGCACAAGTAAATGCCGCGGTATTGGCCATTGAAGCACATAAGACCCTCATGTTCGATAAGGAGAAAATGCTTGATTATGCCAATCAGAAAGGGATCTCCATTTATTCACTGGACCAGGAGGAAATGCGGGATTGAAAAAGGTGCGTGTGGCAGTAATAGGTGTGGGACACGTGGGCGAATATCACGCACAGAAATATGTGTCCTTGCCTGAGGCCGAGTTGGTGGGAGTTGTGGATATTGACCACCAAAGGGCGCGGGATATGGCGCGGCGGTATGATACAGAAGCCTACTTCAGTCATCACGATATATTGCATAAAGTGGATGCGGTAAGTGTGGCCGTGCCCACAAAAGACCATTTTTCCGTGGCGCGGGATGTATTGGCCCATGATGTCCATTTGCTTGTTGAAAAACCCATTACCCAGGGAGTGGAAGAGGCCGAGGAGCTTATCAGGGTAGCCAGGGAAAAAGGCCTGATTTTCCAAGTGGGCCATATTGAGCGGTTCAATCCGGCTGTGAGGAAGATGGTACCCCTTCTTGCGGATCCGGTTTTTATTGAATCACATCGTCTGAACCTCTTCACCCCAAGGGGGACCGATGTGGATGTGGTCCTTGACCTCATGATTCATGACCTGGATATTATCCTTCATGTGGTCCCTGCACAGATTAAGGAGCTACACTCGGTGGGAATGTCTGTGATTACAGGGAAGACAGACATAGCCAACGTTAGGATCATTTTTGAAAACGGAACAGTTGCAAATCTTACAGCAAGCAGGGTGTCAAACCAGACCATCAGAAAGCTGCGTATTTTTCAGCCCGATGCGTACCTTTCGGTAGATTTTGTAAAAAGAGAGCTTGGTGTTACAAGACTGGATCAGGAGAGGCTTGGACCAGAAGGGTTTCCTCAGATTGTGAGCAACAAGATGCAATTTCCTGATAGCGATCCACTGGCAGCACAGCTCCGCTCCTTTCTAAGTGCCATTATTCACGGACAAGATCCTGAAGTCCCGGGCGAGGATGGAAAACGGGCACTATGGGTCGCCCAGAGTATCATGGAACAGATTGAGCGGGGGTGTAAATATTTTCAAGCAATCTGTTGAATTCCGTGATAATAGGCTCGTTGTTATTGTGGCAGGGGAGGCCTCCGGTGATTTGCACGGTTCGAATCTGGTAAAGGCCATAAGGGAGATTGCCCCTGATGTTTCCTTTGTGGGTATAGGAGGGCCTCGATTGGAGGCTGCGGGTGTTAAGACCATCGTGCCCTCCAAGGATACGGCCGTTGTGGGTTTGAGTGAAGTTCTGGGAAAGGCGGGTAAAATCGTAAGGGCCTATTTTGGCCTCAAGAAGATCCTTCGTAAGCAAAGACCCTCATTATTAATTCTTATAGATTATCCTGAATTCAATTTGCGCTTGGCTGCTCAGGCCAAAAAACACGGGATTCCTGTGCTCTACTATATCAGCCCCCAGGTTTGGGCATGGAGGTCAGGCAGGGTGAGGAAAATCGCCGCACGAGTGGATCGCATGGTGTGCATACTTCCCTTCGAGCAGGATTTTTACCGAGAAATGGGGGTGCAGGTAGATTATGTGGGCCACCCCTTGCTCGATGCAATTCCGGGGAAAATTGATACGATTAAAGTGCGCAAGGCCCTGGGCCTAGAGGGCCACAGCCCCATCATCGGAATATTGCCAGGTAGTAGAGAACAGGAGATAAAGGGCCTTCTGCCAGCCATGATCAAGGCGGCAGAGATCTTGTCAGAGAGGTTTCCTTCTCTTGGCTGCGTACTTCCTCTGGCTCCCACAGCAGATACTGCATGGATCAAATCTGCTACTGATGGGGCGAAGATAGATATTAGGGTATCCCAGGGAAATATTTATGAGCTCCTGGCCATTTGTGATTGTGCTATGGTGGCCTCAGGGACCGCCACATTGGAGGCGGCCATCATGGGGGTCCCCATGGTTGTTGCCTATAAGGTGTCGCCCTTGTCATTTTTTGTGGCTAAACGGGTGGTAAAGGTTCGACATATTTGTTTAGTCAACCTGGTGGCAGGCTATGAAGTGGTACCTGAATTAATTCAGGAGGATGTCTTTCCCAAGAATCTAGCAGATCATGTTCTAGACCTGATTGAAGATAGAGAACATAGAGAAAACATGATCCAGGGGCTTTACAGGGTTCGGGATAGGTTGGGCTCTGGAGGGGCCTCCCGGAGGGCTGCTCAAATTGCCATGGGGATGATGGAGCGAAGCCAAGTGTCCATTTCCCATGAGGACTAGGGACGGTTACATGGGCAGAACCATTCTTGTTGTAGACGACGAACAGAGTATCCTTCAATCTCTGGAGGGGATCCTTTCAGATGAAGGATTCGAGGTGATCTGTGCCCGGAGCGGACCGGAGGCATTGGCCAAGATTGAGGAGAGCATGCCCGATCTGGTGCTTCTGGATATCTGGATGCCTGACATGGACGGTATTGAGACGCTAGTAAAGATAAGAGAGATTAGCCCCCATATTCAGGTGGTCATGATGTCTGGTCATGGGACCATTGAAACCGCAGTTAAGGCCACAAAGTTGGGGGCATATGATTTCATTGAAAAGCCCCTTTCCCTTGAAAAGCTCCTTCTTACCATTAACAACGCCTTGGATTATCACAGTCTTGAACAAGAGATCACTCTCCTGAAGGAAAAGGACAAAGGGAAATATGAGATCACCGGCCATAGCCCGGCCATTACCGAGCTGAAGAGACAGATCAGGACGGTGGCTCCCACGGATGCATGGGTCCTGATTTCCGGCGAAAATGGCACGGGCAAGGAGCTGGTTGCCCGCATGATCCATCGATTGAGTAAGAGAAGCCACAAGCCAATGGTGGAGGTCAATTGCGCGGCGATTCCCGAGGAACTGATCGAGAGTGAACTTTTTGGGCATGAAAAGGGGGCCTTTACCGGTGCGTCCACCATGCGGAAGGGTAAGTTCGACCTGGCTCACGAGGGGACCATTTTCCTTGACGAAATCGGTGACATGAGTTTGAAGGCCCAGTCCAAGACACTTCGGATCTTGCAAGAACAAAAATTTGAGCGAGTGGGAGGGAGCCGAACCATCAAGGTGGATGTGAGGGTAATCGCGGCCACCAACAAGGATCTAGAGGCAGAGATTGAAAAGGGGACCTTTCGGGAGGATCTTTACTTTCGGCTTAATGTGATCCCACTGCGGGTACCACCCCTGCGAGAACGGGTCGAAGATATCCCGGAGCTTGTGGAAGAATTCATCCAGGAGTTTTGTCTGGCTGCCAATGTAGAGCCCAAGATCTTCAGTGAGGGCGCCATTGCGGTTCTTAAGGGCTATTCATGGCCGGGAAACGTGAGAGAACTCAAGAACCTTGTGGAACGTATGATGATCATGAACCCACGAAAGATTATCGAAGCCAAGGATATTCCCCCTCCATACAACAAGTCTGCTGAAGGAAGAGAAGACTTGACATCTGCCCTATATAGTGACTCCCTGAAAGAGGCAAAGCGCCAATTTGAAAAGACCTTTCTGGAAAACAAGCTCCGCCAATATAACTGGAACATCTCCCAAACCGCTGAAGCAATTGGGATCGAGAGAAGCAACCTTCATAAGAAGATTAAGAGCTACGGGCTCGAAGAGGCAAGATAGTTTAGAAATACACTAGTGTGTATTGACCAGCCTATGGATGAGTTCCCAGAGTTCTTCTTTTCCCAGACCAGTGCGGGCCGAGAACAGGAGGGGTTTTTCCTGGATCAGGTCGTGAAGACTTTGGGCTATTTTGTTTGCTTTAGTGAGTGTCTGATGCCGAGAAAGCTTGTCGGATTTCGTCAAGACTACTAGGGCCGGTATGTGATAATGCCGTAGCCATTCCAGGAGGTTGAGATCATCGCTGCCTGGCTCTCGGCGTATATCCAGTAGAAGTACAACTCCTTTTAGGTTGGGCCGTTCACGAAGGTAGGTCTCTACCATTTTTCCCCACGACTTTCTTATCTTCAAAGGGACCTTTGCGTACCCATAACCTGGGAGATCCACAAAATAGAGGTCCTTTCCAATGGAGAAAAAGTTGATAGACTGAGTCCTGCCAGGTCTTGAACTGGTGACAGCCAGGCGCCTTCGATTCGCAAGCGTGTTCAAAAGAGAGGATTTGCCCACATTTGACCTGCCCGCAAAGGCTATTTCAGGGCGGTCAGCAGGGGGGTATTCATTGGGACTAAATGCGCTTGTGATGAAAGAGGCTTGCATATACGGCCTAATAGGCTTTGACGTATTAGATTCCCCAAGTGCTCTTTCCTTTATCTCTGTCTAAGATAATTCTCAATACGGTCAAGTCCTTCCCGGATGTTTTCAAGAGAATTGGCATATGAAAACCTGAGATATCCTTCCCCATTTTCACCAAAATCAATTCCTGGAGCTACACCCACATGGGCCTTTTCAAGTATCTCAAAGGCCAGTTCATAGGATTTGGAAGAAAGATGCTTGGCGTTTGCAAAGACGTAAAAAGCGCCTTGGGGTTCTGTGGCCAGTCCAAAGCCAAGGTCTTTCAGCCTAGAGACCATGTACTTGCGACGTTCATTGTATGTATTCCACATTCGTCTGACATCTTCATGGGCCTCCTTGAGCGCTGTTATGGCAGCCCACTGGGAGATACTGCTGGCAGAGATTATGAAATTTTGCTGCATCTTTTGCAAAGGTCTCACAAAGGCATGAGGGGCAATCACATAGCCAAGGCGCCAGCCGGTCATGGCATACAGCTTGGAGAACCCATTGAGGACGAAGGCATCCTTTGTAAACTCCAGGATGGAATGCTCCTTTTCGCCGTAAACCAGGCCATGATAGATTTCATCTGAAATGACCGGCACTCCGAGTCGGGCAATGGCCTTCATCTTTTCAGGGGAAAGTAAAGTACCTGTTGGGTTGGAAGGAGAATTTATGAGAATGGCCTTCACCTTGGGCGACAAGTGCCTGCGGATTTCATCAGGGTCCAGTTGAAAACCCTCTTCTTCGTAAACTTTTATGAATACAGGTTCGGCTCCCAAAAAATTCACATAATTGGGATAGCAGGGGTAATGGGGATCAGACATGATAATCTGATCGCCCGTTTCCAGTAAGGCTGAAAAGATGAGAAGCAACGCCGGGGAAGTGCCCGATGTAACCAATACCTGATCAGGCGTAACCTCCACGCCGTATTTTTCTTGGTAGTGATTACAAATGGCCTGCCTGAGCTCCAAAATCCCCAGACTGTGGGTATAGTGAGTGTATCCCTTTTCCATGGCCAAGCAGCCGGACTTACAGATGCATTGGGGTGTGGGTAGATCCGGCTCTCCTATTTCCAAGTGAACAACATGATGGCCCTGTTTTTGGAGCTCAAGGGCCTTTTCCATGACATCCATAACAATAAAGGGTTGGATATCAAGGGCCCGTTTGGTTATCTTTTTTTCCAGTCCTTGATGGGTGCTATTATCGTACATGTATAACCTTTCTGGATGAGCTGAACATACCTGCCTATTTCTTGATCCTAAGGCCTTCCAAGAGCCTTTGGGCTTCTTTGCCATAAGGGCCTGCTTTGTCTGCCTTGATGGTCTCCAGTAGCTCTTGGGCAGCCTCCTTTTTCAGGTCCAGCGTGAGGTAGACCTTGGCCAAATGAAGGTGGGGTACAGGGGCCCCCGGCGCATGCTGAATAGCCTTTTTGTAAGACTCGACGGCCTCGTCCCATTTTTTCAGCTTTTCATAGGCCAGACCCATATTGTCGTAAGCGATGCTGTAGCCAGGGAACTTCTCTACTGCCTTTTTATAATAAAGGATGGCCCTTTCATAGTCGCCTTTTACATGATACACATAGCCCAGGTTTGTATAGGCTATATAGGGGGTGCGGTAAAGAATATGCTTGGCGGCCCTTTTGAATAGGGGAATTGCATCGTCGTATCGTTTCATCAGCAGATATACTGTGCCAAGGTTGTTGATTGCTTCTGGATAATTGGGCCTTAGCTCCAAGGCGCGATTGAAATGGGCAATAGCCTCCTCAAACCGCCCCAAATCCCTATAGGCCAGGGCCAGGGAGTTTTGAATCTCGGGGTTTTCAGGGTCTAGTTTTTCGCCTTCAAGCAATTCTTTAAGGCCTGCTTCTAATCTCCCATCCATTATAAGGGAATTGCCAAGTGATTCCTTGGCCCGGGCCTTTTTCTTAAGTATCGCCTTATCTTGGGCACATGCCGGAAAAAGCATGCAAATGAGCAAAAAGATCCACATGTATCGGATATATGTCTTCATCATATCACCTTATTAAGGGCATATTCTATGATTCCTTCGGCCCCTGCTTGCATTAATCGGGGGATAAGATCCCTTACAATACTTGAGTCCACCACCACTTCTACGGATAGCCATTTGGAATTGTAAAGCCCTGCAATGGTTGGCGCGTTCAGACTGGGAAGGATAGCCACCACTTCCTCCATCCTGTCTTCAGGCACATTCATCTTGAGGCCAACCATGTTCTCTGCCTTCAGTGCCCCTTGGAGGAGCAGATAAATTTGCTCGATCTTTTCCCTTTTCCACTTGTCATTGTAAGAATCTTTATTGGCAATAAACTGGGGGTTTGTTTGCATCAGTTCATGGATAATCTTCAGACCGTGGGCCTTTATGGTGCTTCCGGTTTCAGTCACCTCAACAATGGCATCGGCCAGCCCTGAAACCACCTTGGCCTCAGTGGCTCCCCACGAAAATTCCACCTCCACCTGGATATTTCTCTCCCTGAAATATCGTTTGGTAAAATTGACAAGCTCGGTGGCGATCTTTTTGCCTTGGAGGTCTTCCAGCCTTTTTATGTTGGAGTTCGCAGGTACAGCCAAGACCCATTTGGCCGGGTTTTGGCTTACCTTTGAGTAGACAAGATCGCCCACCACGTATACATCTGATTCATTTTCCTCAATCCAGTCTCTGCCTGTCAGCCCTGCATCAAAGGTGCCCCTTTCCACATATCGAGACATTTCTTGGGCTCGGCAAAGACTGCATTCAATGGTACTGTCATTAATATCAGGAAAGTAACTCCTGGAATTCACAGAAATTTTCCAGCCTGATTTCTCGAACAGATTAATGGTGGCATTTTGTAAGCTGCCCTTGGGTATGCCCAGTCTCAGTTTTTTCATTTTCCATACACCTTTTTGGGATCAAAGACCTTTTCTCCACTTATAACCACTTGCCCATTTCTTTCTACCCGCTTATGAAAGCAACTTCGGAAGCCGGTATGGCAGGCAGCCCCTCCCACCTGTTCCACCTTGAGCAAGATGGTATCGTTATCGCAGTCAATACGGATCTCCTTTATGCGTTGGACGTGGCCGGATGTCCCTCCTTTGTGCCAGAGTTCCTGCCTTGAACGGCTCCAAAAGTGTGCTTCGCCTGTTTCAATGGTCTTTTCCCATGCCTCACGGTTCATATAAGCGAGCATCAATACCTCGCCGGAATCATGGTCCTGCACGATGGCGGGCAACAGTCCGTCACCCTTGTCAAAATCCAGAAGATCCATAAGCCTCATCCAAAAACCAGATATTATCTATCAGGAAATCTAAATTATCTTTTAGCCATCAAAAGTTAAATTTTTAAAATACCATGATAAAATTTTCTGGCAAGTAAAATATTTTTCTCTTCCCACACATAAGGGCCTCCCCCTTTTACTATATCCCTCTGGCCAATGCCATGGGCGCCGCTTTCTTACTACTGGATTCCCCTATTGCTTGACCCACCCAACTGGCCGCAGGCAGCCATGATGTCAGGTCCCTTGCTCTTGCGGATGATTGCCGTGAGGTAATCTCCTGTGAGGACTTCTTGGAACTGAAGAATCCTTTCCATGGGACTAGGTCTAAAGTCCACCCCTGGATGTGGGTTGAAGGGTATTAGGTTCACTTTGGCCCTAAGGCCTTTCAAGAGTTTTACGAGTCTTTGTGCGTCTTCAAGGGAGTCGTTTATCCCTTTGATCAAAATATATTCAAACGTGATCATGCGCCTGTTGGGCAGTGGGAATGCCTTGCAGGCCTGGATCAGAGCAGCAATAGGATACCTATCGTTAATTGGCATCAGAAAGCTACGTGTCTTGTCGTCCGTGGCATTTAGAGACACGGCTAAATTAACCGTAATATCCTGCCCTAATTTCTCCATTTCAGGTACCAGGCCTGATGTGGACAGGGTAACCCTTCTATTGGAAAAATTCATGCCGTCTTCCCGGGTTAAGTTGCCGAGGGCCTTAATTACATTATGATAGTTGGCAAGCGGTTCACCCATTCCCATGAGCACGATATTCTTAAGGTGTTCAGGTTCAGGAAGAGTCGACCTGACCTGGACGACTTGATCGACAATTTCCGCAGTGCTTAGATTTCTCTTGAGGCCGCGAGCCCCAGTAAGGCAGAAACGGCAGCCTATGGCACATCCTACTTGTGAGGATATGCAAAGGGTCAGGTGGTCTCGTTCAGGAATCAGGACCGATTCGATTAATAGCCCATCATGCAGTCGAAAGATAAACTTCTTGGTGCCGTCCCTGGACTTAAGGATGTCCACTGTCTCCAGGTGGTTTAGTGTGACGCTTTTGGCCAGGGTTTGTCTTAGGGTCTTTGGCAGGTCCGTCATTTGCTCAAAAGAGTGGGCGCCCTTAGTGAATATCCAGCGCCTGATTTGACGGCCACGATAGGCAGGAAGGCCCTGGCTCTGGGCCCAGGCCTCGGTTTCAGCCAAGTCCAATCCTTTGAGACCTATGGAAGAGTTTGAGGTCAAGGAATCAGTTTTCATCGCAACCTTCAGCGGAATTGAGTGCAGAAGGGTTCTGACGCATAGTTCTCAGCTTTGCCAGCTCCCACACATAGTCGTACAGATGAAGCCCTTTGCTTGCGGCTATGATTTCACCGTCCTCCACCCCAATGCTAGAGGCCATATACTCTTTCAGCAATTGAATGGCCCCCAGATTTGCCGGAAACCCATTCCAGAGGTCCCAGGAGCGGAAATAGACAACAAAGTGGAGCTTGCCATCCCTTATCCGAGTATCTATTCCTCGCAGGCATGGGGGGTCCTTCAGGTAGATGGACTGGGGATCACCAACGGTCATATAGGCCTGGTTGGTGCCATAGCCATCTTCCTTGTACATGCGGATAACCTCTGCAATCTGGTGCTCCAGATATTGGCCATAAGTGTAGTCCTCTCCCGGCTGCTTTGCTGATGTCATCAGATAAGGGAGGTACTCTTCCAAGTAGCCCTCAGCTACAGGGTTGGGTACGCCTAGAGAGGGGGGGATGTCCGGCAGCAGGGGTCTAACGCCCGGATACTTAATATGGATGGTCACGTAGTCGAATTCCAGGCGTTTTTGTCCTTTATAGCTCCCTCTGTCGATGACGTAGTCACGGCCTGAGTCCAGAATCCGGTAAACACATTGAAACCACGCGTCAGGGAGGTCCCTTGCTTCAATGAATTCCAATTTCATAGGATGCAACTCCAGATCAAGATAGTATCAGTTCATAAATCGAAAGTTTTCGTATCACTAAAAGTTAGTGCCTTATTACTAAGTTTGTATTTAGAATGCGTAAAGAATTTTTTGTGTCATCGTATTTAATGCCAAATGCCAAAATCCAAATGTCAAATCAATGTCAAATGAATCTTTAATGGCAGACAATCTTGAACTCATAGCTGAGGGCTGAGCACTGATACCCGCCTGCCCGCTGGTTAGAAGGGGCTTGTATACAGCGCGGGGCGAGTCGCTTTTTTCTTCGACATTTGATCTTTGACCTTTGCCATTTCCGCTTTGTCCGGATTAGGTATTCTTGCAAAGCACTTTGCCTGTTGTCAATATCCATGGAAGTGGGGAACAAAACAAAGGGAGCTATTTTGCATTAACAGCGTGGGAGCCCATATGTGGAGGCATATAATTTCCAGTTGTGTTTTTCCTCTATTCAATGTAGAAACTGCAAAGATACTTCATGCCGCTAATGGCTCCAGTCATGAATCCTCTGATTTATGGCTGGGAACTAGATAAGCTGGAGGTGACCAGATGGAAATTAAGACATTGGGAGTCGTAGGTGCTGGACAGATGGGCTCAGGCATAGCTCAGGTGGGAGCTGCATGCGGGCTGACGGTGATCATGAATGATGTTCAGGATGCATTTGTGGAAAAGGGATTTGCTACTATCGAAAAAAGTCTTGGAAGGATGGCCAAAAAGGGCAAGCTTACAGAACAGGAGGTAAAGGAAATATTGGGAAGAATTGAGGGGTCCACTTCCCTCCAGGACATGGCTAAGGCCGATTTTGTGGTCGAGGCCATTGTGGAAAATGAGGAGGTGAAACTAAACGTTTTCAAGCAGTTGGATGATTACTGCAAAGAAGGGGTTATCCTCAGTTCCAATACCTCGTCCATATCCATTACAAAGATAGCTTCGGCCACTAAACGGCCGGAAAATGTCATTGGCATGCATTTCATGAATCCTGTACCTGTCATGAAACTTGTTGAAATCATAAAAGGCCTGGCCACGAGTGAGGAAACATACCAGGTTACACGCACTTTGGCCGAGAAAATGGGAAAGGTTCCGGTTCCTGCAAATGATTTCCCGGGTTTTATTAGTAATCGCATTCTCATGCCCATGATCAATGAGGCAGTCTATGCCCTTTTCGAGGGGGTTGGGAGCGCAGAAGATATTGATAAGGTCATGAAACTGGGTATGAACCATCCCATGGGCCCCCTTGCACTGGCAGACCTGATCGGGCTGGACACATGCCTGGCCATCATGGAGGTTCTACACAAGGGATTAGGAGATGACAAATATCGTCCATGCCCTCTTTTGCGAAAGTATGTTGATGCTGGATGGCTGGGGCAGAAGTCGGGCAGGGGATTTTATACATACGAATAGACTCATAATGTTTGCAAAGGGGTGAGGTTTTTTGTATGCTAAAAGATGGTGTGAAGAGTAGGGGCCCTTTCAAAGGATGGGACCTGTGTTTGCAAAATAGTCGGTGTAATGGAATCAGGAGTATGGGTTATTTTACTCCGGCCTTAATGGATATATAGGAGAATCCGATATGGCAAAGATCCTCATCGTGGACGACGAAGAGCATATCCGTTATCTTTATTCTGAAGAGCTCAGTGAGGCAGGCTATGAGGTCATTACTGCAGACAGTGGTTATAAGCTCCTTGAGAGAATTGAGGAAGAAAAGCCGGATTTGGTGGTTCTGGACATCAAGATGGTTGACTACAATGGCCTGGATTTACTCCAGGACATAAGAAACAAATTCTATAACCTCCCGGTTGTGTTATGTACTGCCTACGATACCTTCAAGGAAGACATGAAATCCATTGCCGCTGACTTCTATGTGATCAAGTCCTTTGATTTGACTGAGCTCAAGAGCAAGATTGCCATGGCCCTCGAAGCAAGTACAGAGCCAGATTCCGAAATAGGGGACTAGCGGAAATCACCACCTATTTATGATATTTTTCACCTCGTAATATGGTGAAGGCCCTGTAGATTTGCTCAAGAAGTAACACCCTGCACCATTCGTGTGTGAAGGTCATGGAGGAGATGGAAATCTTTTCGTGAGCCGTCTCTAGTAGTTCCTTTGCTATTCCTAAAGGCCCGCCTATCAAAAATAAGACGCTACGCCCGTGTTGGATCAATTGCCCCAGATGTTGAGCGAACTGCTCTGAAGTGTAAATGGTTCCCCCTTTGTCCATGGCGATCACATAGTCATCTGGCTTAATTTTCTTGTATATAGCCTTTGCCTCTTCGTCCAACACATGCTGGGGCGGAACCCCCTTCTTAATAGGGGTAGGTTTAATCTCAATCCATTGGATACTGGCATACCTGGAAAGCCTTTCCAGGTACAAATCTTGCCCTTCTTTTAAAAAGGGCAGACGTGTTCTGTCCACCACGATTATTTTTATCTTATGAGCGGCACCCATTATTTTTGCTCTAATCCAAGTATTCTGGCGATCTCCTTGGCCGTTTCCTTGACAAATTTATCTATTTCCTCCCCATGAAGTAGTTTGTCTGGCGCAGGAAATGTGTCTAGCCCCTCTGGTTTCACCTCAATGGGGGCGTTTTGAAGCTCGGGTCTGGGTGTAATATGGAATTGGGGATCAAATGCATCATTAAAGTACATGTCTTGAAATACGGCAAACTTTAGCATGTGGGCCGTTGAGTCCAGAACCCCGATCTCTGCACTCCCCACATACCCCATATCAATGGCCCTGCGAAAACCTGCCAAAGATTCTCCACCTTGGGTGCACACGATATGGCCATTGCGGTTGGCAATGAGCATGGAATCCATAATTTCCTGCTCTGTGACCTGGACCACAAACACCTGTTTTTGACCTGCCTCCCTATTATATTCCTCCACAAGCCGGATAACCCTGGGCATGGACACAGGGTTGCCGATCATGGCTGCCTGGGCCACGCTGGGCTTGACTGCTACTGGTTTGAATGAGCGGCGCTCAGGTGCCTGCTCTAGGTAGTACCTATAAACGGGATCTGCATGCTCGGATTGGACGCCTATGATTTTGGGTAATTTGTCTATGATGCCAGCCCTGAAAAACTTGAGGAAGCCACTTATTACAGCCGTGATATTGCCCGCATTTCCAATGGGGACCACCACCGCTTTATCGCCCACCTCATAATCAAAGTCCTGGGCAATTTCAAAAGAAAAGGACTCTTGCCCCAGGATTCTCCAGCTATTCTTGGAATTGAGCAGGGCCACATTGTACTGCTCGGCCAGGTGCTCCACTACCTTCATGCAGTCATCGAACACGCCCGCGATCTCCAGGACCTTGGCGCCACTGCCAAGCGGTTGAGACAGTTGTTGGGGAGTAACCTTCCCTTTGGGAAGAAGCACTACCGACTTCACGATATCCTTAAGGTAAGCGGCGTAAAGGGCGGCGGATGCGGATGTATCGCCTGTGGAGGCACAGATGGCGATGAGGTCAGAGATGTTCTTTTCTTTGGCTAGGTAGTGGATATAGCTCAGGGCGCATGCCATTCCCCGGTCCTTAAAGGAGGCGCTGGGATTAAGACCATCATTTTTGAAAAAGAACTCTACTCCTGTTTCTTTGATAAGGCCTTGATTGGCCTTAACAAGGGGTGTGTGTCCTTCGCCTAGATAGATAATCAGGTCAAGGGGTATTACAGGTGCAATGAATTCGTAATACCTGAAGATGCCCTTCAACGGCGGATCATTGAGCATCCTTCGATAGTCAAAGATGCGCTGCCATGTTTTTCCGTCAATGGCCTCCAGATGAGAGGTATTTTTATCAACAAGTAATAAGACGTTTCCGCAGTTTGGGCAGGTGTATAGGAGCTGAGATATGTCAAACTCCCCGTCGCACCCTAAGCATACATAGGCCATATGGCCCTGAGGTTTTGGGTACAAGTAAGGTTGAATCTCTTTTGGAAAGTCTTCGTATTTCATCAGATCTCCTTGTGTCTTGTTTGTCCTTGTTCTTTTTTATTTATTGCGGACCAGGCACTCAGTCCCCTGGTGTCATCTCGGCCCTTCACATTACATAGATAATAACTTTGAGCATCGGAAGTCAATGGAGATATGAGGCATTAACCTGCAAGCAAACAAGGTCTTCAGATTCTAGGGTGTCAATAGTAGGAGGTTGGGGACTAGTGCAAGGGGGAGTAATGTCGCATTATGGCGAGGGTAGCTTGATTGCGTAAAGTCCTCATATAATCCAAGAGAAGATCATCTATTACCTTTCCCGGTTTTTCCCTATCCGCATAAAACATTCCAACGGTTTTTCCATCGATCACCACGGGAAAGATAACAAATGCCCTGGCAAAAACAGTCCTCCGGTACCACTGTGGGATCCGTTTGGCAACCCGGGGACTATGCGTGTCATCTATTCTGATGTCTTTTCCTATTTCCACGGCGAGATTGAATATATCTCTCCCTTTGGTGATGGGAAATCGAAATCCCTTCATCAGTTCCCCAATGTCCGGGCCAAAGCCAAACCGGGCAACCATCTTGGTGTGGGCCTTGTTGGCAAGGCAGAGAAGGACCCTATGGAAACAGAATCCCCTGTACATCGTCTCAAGGATTGCGGTGAGTACGTCTCTTAGCCCCTGGCCTCCTAGAAGAAGGGCACTCACTTCCTCTATACCGGCAATCAAAAGGCTGTCGGGCTGCTCCGGTCCGCTTTCAGGCGTGAAAAAGAACCTGTTTTCGATCTCCAGGCCCTCCTTTTTGCGTTCTTCCTTACCTGAAGGCACGATTTCAATTGTGTCGCCTTCAGGGATCGGTAAAGATTTTTTCGAATAGGAATACAGCCGGCCGATCAGGGGACTATCAGACGTAGAGACTTCAAGTATTTCAGAATATTGGTTGATTTTTTCAATAGCAGAGTTCAATGCAGTATCCAGTTGTTCCTTTGCAAGCGGAAGACATGCCCCATATCTCCCCATGAGCTCGGTCAATTCTTCTTGCACATCTAGTGTTTCCTGGGCCTTAAAGAGGTGGCAGATCTCATTGGAAAGGCATGATAGCTTTAAAAGGGCGTCTTCTTCTGATTTTGCAGGGCCGACTTTCCCTTTTGGGAGGTCTCCCATGGAGTGAAGGATCTTTTCCGGGAACTTCCAGCTCTTGGCTATTCCTCTGCCGAGGGCCGTGTATGACAAGCCCAAGACCGCTCGAGAGGCAAGCCGTTCATCAATTTCCTTTTTGGATTTCAAGGATTCTATACGCTCATATTCTTCCGGCAGGTAAAAGATGACAAGAATCTTGCCAAGATTATGTAGCATGGAGCAAATGAAGGCCTCTTCCACCTCTGCAAACCCTGTGAGTGCACTGATCTCTCTAGCGATCAGCCCCCCCATTAGTGCATTGATAGCCTCTTCCTTTAATGCTTTGCTGGATGACTTGTCTTGAAGATGTTCAAACAACAAGATTGAAGACGCTGCCATGCGAACCTGCTCGAACCCTAGGATGACAACTGCACGGCTTACAGTGGTGACCTTGCCTGCTGTTTGACCGTAATAGGCGGAGTTAACGAGGCGGAGAAGCTTATTTGTCAAAGAGTAGTCTTTTAGGATCGTATTGGCCAATTCTGATGCGGATGCATAATTTGCACTTGAAGGAGAGGTCTTTTCATTAATCTCCATAATGATTTTGGAGAAGGCCGGTAGATCTGCTGTGTGCTGGATTCGGCGCACCAGGAAGTCAAGGGTTGAGCGCCCTGGATCAGATCTCTTTTTCTGTCCCCCAGTATCCGTTGCTGGCCTCATACCTTATCTGCCCCCTTACTTTTGTGATCGACCTTGAACTATTACAACTTTACGACTATTCCCCTCATCGATAAACTGTGTCATAAGGTCATTCCGAGGCGTAAGCCGAGGAATCCTGAACCAGCAAGTACTGGATAACAAAAGATTTTTCGCTTCGCCTGCCTGCAGCAGGCAGGCTCGAAATGACACATAAGCCAAAATCAGAGCTTTCACACAGCCCCAAGGAAGGGGGTATGTGGGCTGCAAAATGTATATGAGTTGATATTCTCTTTGTTTTTTGAGATACAATGAAAATACAAGGCTGACTCCATTTCTTTTGAAAAGGGTGGATGTTAAGGAAAAGACCAACCTAAGGAGTGTTGAGTATATGAATGGACAGACGCTCACGTTTGAGCAAGGCCCTATCCGGCCACCCAATGAGGCAAGGAGCCTACTACTTCGGTTTACAAGAAACTGCCCTTGGAACCAATGCCTTTTTTGTCCTGTATATAAAAAGCGAAAATTCTCGCTTCGAACCGTAGAAGAGATCAAGAGGGATATCCAGGCTGCCAGGGATATGGCCAATGATATCAAGGCATTATCCTGGAAACTGGGGTGTCGGGGCGAGGTCGACGATCAAGTTATCAGCTATATTTTCGGGCATGCAGATTATAGCGAGTCGTACAGAAGTGTGGCCATGTGGATGTATTATGGCACGGGTTCGTGTTTTTTGCAGGATGCTGATAATCTGGTTATGAAAACAGCGGACCTGGTGGAAGTCCTGAGCTTCCTTCGGGAGAAGTTTCCAGAGATCACCCGGGTGACCACCTATTCCCGATCCCGTACTGTGGTTCGCAAGTCAGTTGAATCCCTGAGAAAAATCAGAGAAGCGGGCCTGGATAGGGTCCATATCGGGCTGGAGAGCGGCTATGACCCTATTCTCAAGTTCATGAAGAAGGGGGTGAGTGCCGCCCAACATATCGAGGCCGGCCGGAAGGTCATAGAGGCGGGAATGGAACTTTCCGAATATGTGATGCCAGGGCTGGGTGGTCAGGACATGTGGCGGGAACATGCCATTGAGACGGCCAAGGTACTCAATCAGATCAATCCTCATTTTATTCGGCTTAGAAGCCTGAGAGTACCTGATCGGGTACCCCTGTATCAGAAATTGAAAGACGGAAGCTTCACCATGCAAACTGATGATATGTTGGCTGAAGAGATCAAGCTATTTATTGAGAACCTGGACGGAATAACAAGCACGGTTACTAGTGATCACATCATGAACTTACTTGAGGAGGTAACCGGAAAACTGCCCGAAGACAAGGAAAAGATGCTGGATGTGATTCGTAAGTATCAGGAACTCCCCGAAGAAGAACGTCTCATTTACCGTGTGGGAAGAAGGGGAGGGGCATATCGCTCCACCGATGACCTGATGCGTGATCCCATCACTTATCAAAAAATCAAGAATCTCATTCAGGACATCCAGGCCAAGAAAGGCCCAGCGGGCGTAGAGGCCCTTATCACTGAAATGGTGGATCGGTATGTATGATTAAAGGGGCCTTTGATGGGGGCAAGGGAGATATGGATACGGACTCAACCAGGATGAGGTACTATCCTGTTTTTGTAGACATGCGGGGAAAGAGGGTGCTCGTGGTGGGGGGAGGGGAAGTGGCGGAGCGAAAGGTAAAGGGTCTTTTGGAATGTGGGTCGGAAATCCATATAATTTCCAAGAAATTGTCTGACAAACTTAAATTATTGATCGAAAATGGTTCCATTCGATTTGCCGGTTCCCATTTCCATGAGGAGGCATTGGAAGGAATCACGCTGGTTATTGCTGCTACGGACGATCCAGAGGTAAACCGTGCTATCAGCATAAAGGCGAGGCAGAGGAACATCCTCGTGAACGCGGTTGATCAGCCGGAGGATTGTAGCTTCATAGTGCCCTCGGTAGTCAAAAGGGGAGATCTTGTGATAGCCATTTCCACTTCTGGAAAGAGTCCTGCTTTGGCCAAAAGAATCCGGCAGGAATTAGAGGAACGATTTGACCAGTCTTATGCCATTTTCCTGGAAATTATGGGAAAGGTGCGCAAGGCCGTCCTTTCTGCTGGATTGCCCCAAAACACCAACAGCAAGATATTCCATGCCCTTGTGGACTCGGATATGCTGGAGGCCATTGCCAGTAGGGAGTGGAATAGGGTTATAAAGAGGTTAACTGAGATATTACCCCAGGATATTGATCTGGATCTGGACATGAGCGAGTTTATCTCTGAGTGAGGAATGCCATGGCCTTTTTCTTTTTTTATGCTGCCTTGCTTCTTTACCTCATCGCCACAGGCGGATTCATTGTCTATGTTGTAAACCAACAAAAATGGGTGTTCAGAACCTCGTATTGGTTTCTGTTGGCAGGGTTCGTTTGCCATACCGTGTTTATAGGGAGCAGGGCCTATGCCCTAGGCACTATTCCTGTCTTGAACTTAAAGTCATCGCTGTCCTTTTTTTCCTGGTCTATTGTTTTGATATATTTGGTTTTTCACAAAAAATTTGGGCTTATGATTCTCGGCTCCTTTGCCGCACCGCTGGCTGCCTTTTTGATGATTATTTCCTCGGCCATGCCGTGGCTTACCACCCCCGTAAAGCCCGTGTTTAAGAGTACATGGCTTATCATGCATATCATATCTATTTTTCTGGGAAACGGTCTGCTTGCTATTACATTTCTTGCAGCAGTCATGTATCTTATCCAGGAAAGAGAGATAAAGAACAAACATCTGGGGCTGATCTACAGGAGACTCCCCTCCCTGGCCACACTGGATTCAGTGAGCTACTATTCCTTGGTATATGGTTTCCCCTTCATGACTATTGGCATGATAACAGGGTCAATTTACGCCCAATTGGCCTTGGGATCATACTGGCAGTGGGATCCAAAGGAGGTATGGTCTTTAATTACTTGGCTTTTCTATGCAGCCCTGTTGCACGAGCGCCTTGCAGTGGGATGGCGGGGTAGAAAGGCCGCGATTATGTCCATTATTTGTTTTGGAATGTTACTTTTCACGTTTTTTGGGGTAAGCATTTGGATGGGGGGGTATCACAGCTTCAGCAGTTTGGGAGCTCGTTAGGGAATATGAGTACTATTTTGAATATAGGCATGAATCACCAGACAGCCCCTGTAGAGCTGAGGGAGTGCCTTGCCGGTGACCCCATGAACAGCAAAAAGGCACTCAACCGTATGAGGAGCTCCAATAGTATAAAGGAGGCGTTCTTTTTATCCACGTGTAACCGGGTGGAGGCCCTTGTGGTCACGGATGACAAAGATAGGGCATTGGATACGGTCATTTCACTTATGGCAGGTCTGGGGAATTTGCCACGGGAGATATTTTCTGACCACCTATACAGTTACGAAGACATGGAGGCGGTGCGCCACGTGTTTCGAGTGGCCTCAAGCCTGGATTCCATGGTGGTTGGCGAACCCCAAATATTAGGGCAGATAAAGTCCGCCTATGTAGAAGCCACAAGGGAGAAGACCTCAGGGGTCATTATAAACCGACTTATGCACCGGGCCTTTCACGTGGCCAAGAGGGTGCGAACCGAAACAGGGATCAGTGAGGCCGCAGTTTCCATAAGCTATGCCGCTGTTGAGCTAGCCAAGAAGATCTTTCACGAGTTGCGAGGGAAAAAGGTCCTTCTCATCGGGGCAGGTGAAATGGCCGAACTTGCAGGCAGGCATTTCATGAATAACGGCGTTACCACCATGACCGTGGCTAACCGTACATTTGAAAGGGCAGTGGAGGTCTCCCAACAGTTTGACGGCACGCCCGTATCATTGGAGGAGATTCCCCTCCAGCTCTTGGAAGTAGACATTGTCTTGAGCTCTACTGCTTCTCCAGAAGTGGTGATCACAAGGGACATGGTCAAGGGGTGTCTGAGAAAGAGGCGAAATCGCCCCCTATTTTTCATTGATATTGCAGTCCCCCGGGATATTGATCCAAAGGTCAATGACCTGGAGAATGTTTACCTCTATGACATCGACGATTTGAGGGGAATCACAGAGTCAAATCTGGCACAGCGTCAGTTGGAGGCAGCCAAGGCAGAGAGAATCGTCGAAGAAGAGGTGGTAAAGTTCGAAAAGTGGCTCAAGACACTGGCGGTTGTCCCAACCCTTGTGGCCTTACGAGAAAAGGCAGAAGCCATTGTGCAGAGCGAACTGAGCAGGAGCAATGCCTTGATCTCCTCGTTGAACCCCACACAAAGGGAGGCGGTCTTGAGGCTGAGCAGGTCCATCGTGGAAAAGATCCTGAATGATCCGATTCTATTCCTAAAGGGAAAGGCAGGGAGATCAACACTTCCCACCTATTTGGATATTACCAGAAAACTTTTCAGGTTGGATGATAATGGGCAAAAGGAGTAAGGGATGCTGATTCAAAAGGCAGTTGAACAGATGAAAGCACACCCGGATTATAAAAAAATGGGCATGATTGCCACCCACCTTGGCATTGTACGGGAAAACTCCCTTGATGGCAGGGCCGTGAAAGGAATGAAGGTGGATTTTGACCCGGAAAAGATTAATCTTATCATTAGTGAAACCAAGATATTAGACGGAATTATTGATGTAATTATTGAATATAACTCGGGCACATTGTCCGTGGGCGAGGAAGTCATGGCAGTGGCAGTGGGAGGAGATACAAGGGAGCATGTTTTTCCTGCGCTCATAGAGGCGGTGGATCGCGTAAAAAAGGAAGCGAGCAAGAAAAAGGAAATCTTTGCAGAATAGTTCGCCGCCACAAACCTTAGGCAAGTGAAACAAGGGCTTTTGTTCAGGAGAGTATAATATGGGAATGGTTGATGTGTCGGAAAAACCCGTGGTATTACGTGAAGCTGAGGCCGCTGGAAAAATACACCTTTCAGGGCCTACTATGGCAGCTATAAAGGCTGGTCGCATAAAGAAAGGGGATCCCTTTTTGGTGGCCGAAGTGGCCGGAATGAATGCGGCGAAATTGACTCATATCTTGATCCCCCATTGTCACCAGATCCCGTTGGATACCGTTCAAATCAGCTTTGAAATTGTTGATAAAGCTGTGGAGGCAAGGTGTTTTGTAAAAGCTCAGGCCAGAACAGGAGTAGAGATGGAAGCACTGGTGGGAGTGACATGTGCGCTGAATACCATTTGGGATATGGTCAAATATTTAGAGAAAAACAAGAACGGCCAGTACCCACACACAAGGATTTCCGATATCCGAGTAATTAGAAAAATAAAGGCCCATATTGACAAATCGAGCCGTGCCAGATAAGTTCAATTCACAGCCGAGGGGCATTTATATCCCTCCTTATTGGGGAGAGAAGTGGTTTTGTAATGAGAATGGTCGCCCCGTTTCTCCTAGGGGAGGGATGGGGCTTTAATTTGATAGTTTTTTGTGCCTCGGTATATGGCTACCTTTGATTCCCTCTTCCGGCCTGGGTAGAGGGGCTTGCCTGCTATGATTAGTAGGCGGGTAGAGGGTGAGGGGGTGATTGGGTGAACAAAGTACTATCTACCAAAACAACATCTATATGGGTAGTGGCCTTGTTGTGTTGTATCTTGTTTGTGATTTTGCCCTTGGGCTTTGCAAAAGGAGGGAGAGCCATGGACATCAAAATAACAAGCACGGCCTTTGAACACGGTGGTCGGATTCCAGCTATGTACACCTGCGACGGCGAGGACATATCGCCGCCACTTCGCTGGGAAGGTATACCCAGGGATGCCAAAAGTATTGCCTTGATCTGCGACGACCCAGACGCTCCCATGGGCACATGGGTCCATTGGGTCATCTTTAACATTCCACCCCAGACCCAGGAGCTTCCTGAAAAAGTTCCTTCCGAACCTACACTTGATAATGGTGCCATACATGGGATCAATGACTTCAGAAACTATGGCTATGGAGGGCCTTGCCCACCGGGAGGGACTCACAGGTATTTTTTCAAGGTCTATGCCCTTGATACGACATTGAACCTGAAGCCTGGGGCCAGTAAGGCACAGGTGCTTGATGCAATGGAAGGACATGTTTTGGCCAAAGGGGAGCTGATGGGGAAATACAGCCGGTGATCTTGATCGTGAAATGAAAGGATAACCATCCCATGAAAAAAATATTACCTTTAATGACGGCCCTTTTATGGGTAATGGGCTTTTTTGGGCCTTGTTTTGCGGCCACAGTATATGTGACTGATTCCTTTAAAATTACCCTTAGGACAGGGCCAAGCACCGAGAATAGGATCGTGTCACTTCTTTCTTCTGGTCAGGCCCTTGAAGTTATTGAGACAGAGGGGGAATGGTCCCATGTTAGGGTTATGGGGCGAGGGGACCCTGCTCCAGAAGGTTGGGTTTTGACCAGATATCTGATAGAAAGGCTCCCGTGGAAAAAACAGGCCGAGTCGCTACAATCGGAGAACAAGAGATTGAGAGAAAAACTGGAACTGATTCAGAGGCAGCTATCAGAGGCCAGACAGAACGAGGCAGGCCTCAGCACTGAGCTCCGGGATACAAAAAAGGCCCTAAGCGATCTTGCGAAGCGGTACAATAGTCTGCGTGAGGGGGCCTCCGAGTATCTGAAACTCAAACAAAAATACTCTGAGGTAAGCGAGGAGCTTGAACGGAATCAATCTACTATTGAGGAATTGAGGCGAGAAAATAACCAATTCAGGTACTCGGAAAAAAAGAAATGGTTTGCCTTGGGGGCATCCGTGCTGTTGTGCGGACTTCTTATTGGTATTATTATTGGAAGACAGCAGAAGAAAAGAAGAAGCTATATTTACTGACATCCGCCAGCAACCTACCCGCCTGTCTGCCAGCCAGGCAGGAACGATATACTTTCGGGTAATTTGTAAGGCAAACAGGGAATCTTAGTAGGCTCATTACGGGCAACGCGATATTCCCTCCCTGTCTGCTGCCAGGCAGGCGCTACGTCAGCTACGTCATCCTTGGCTCATCTCCCGCCACAATCCTGGCGGGCAAGGTCTGCCGATTCCTGCCGGCGGCAGGTTACCCCCTTCACCATCCCTGCCTGCAGCAGATAATGCCATATGGCACAATTATAGGCAGGCTGGCTACGGGGGCAAAACCGGGGACCCACCCGCAAGGGTGGGGAGTCCGTAGCAAAGCGTACGGACAAAATAGGCCCGCTTTGGGAATATCCCGTTGCCCTCCGATCCCTGTTGGTTAGGAGTCTCTTTTAATTGGCAATTCCTGGTGGAGGTGTTTGGCCTTTAATTCTTAGCCTCCAGCAGAAACCGATCTCGTAATTCCTCCCGACGCTAGGTAGCGATCCAAAGGGCAATTTAGGATAGGGGAAGACCTTCAATAAGATACGAAAGGAGGCGGTATTTTTTGTCTATTAATAACCATAGGCTGCCGTGCTGTGAAATCGTAACCATTGGCAGCGAGCTATTGCTCGGACAAATTGAAGACACCAATAGCACCTTCCTTGCCCGGGAACTGGCCAGCATTGGAGTGGATGTTCGCTTTCGAACCGCAGTAGGGGATCAGGCCGAGGAAATGGCAGAGGTGCTCAAAAGGGCCCTTGAACGGTGCGATCTGGTGGTTACAACCGGGGGACTGGGCCCTACCAAGGACGATCTTACCCGCCAGGTGGTTGCCACGGTGGCCGGGGTGGAGCTGGAATTCCGCCAGGAGCTGATGGAGCAAATTGAGGAAGTTTTTAGGCGTTATGGCTATCGAATGCCTGAGACCAATAGGAGCCAGGCCTTTGTGCCAAAGGGGAGCGAAGCTATTGAGAATCCGGTGGGAACAGCCCCTGGATTCATTAAGGAAGTAAAGGGCAGGCCCATCATTTGTCTCCCTGGAGTCCCAAAGGAGCTGAAGTACCTATGGCAAAATGCGGTCGGCCCATGGATAAGGGGACGATTCGGACTTGAGGGTCATTTGGTGGCATCCCGTGTTTTGAAGGTGGCTGGTATTGGTGAGAGCAAGGTGGACACAATAATAGGCGATCTCATAAGGCATTCTGAAAACCCTAAGATTGGCCTCCTTGCCTCTCCTGGGGAGATAAAAATCCGAATTACGGCTGAGGCAAAGGACTCGGGGCAAGCCAGGTCCCTTATCCAGCCTATTGAGCAGGAAATCCGCTCCCGGCTTGGGAACAAGGTCTTTGGGGTTGACGACGACACCCTCGAAGGTGTGGTTGACTTCCTACTTGGGCAGCATAACCTCTCATTGACCATTCTTGAGACCTTTACCGCCGGCATGGTGGCCCAGAGGCTTCACGCAATCCCTTGCCATGCCATAGAGAAGTCCCTAGTCATCCCTCATAAAGAGGGAATATCTAAAGACTTTGGCAAGGGACTGGAGGTTCCCTCCCTTGAGGTCACGCTTGAGCTTGCTAGAAGACTGATGCCTGCGGGCCAGGATGGGGTTGGCCTGGCTGTGGTGGGGTTTCCCCGTAGGGAAGCAGAGGTGTTTTTTGTGGATGCCTGTGCAGCAGCAGTAGGGGAGGGAGTGGAGAAGGCCTATTCGTGGCACATGGGAGGAGATCTGACTACGGTGCAACAGCGTGGCTCCGTGATCGGGTTGAACACACTACGTCTTGCTCTAGTGGATCTTGGCTGTAGTAAGTAAAGAAAATTTCAATTTGAAGGGCGGAACCAGATGATAATCCAGTATCTGTCGAACTTATCTCAAGGAATGAAAGTCCTTTGGTGCTATCTAATATGGTATGTGTATTTTGCCTGTAAGTATTTTGAACGCGATGTTGAACTGTGGCTACGATCTTTAGGGATAGCCATCCTAGTTGGATTAGCCCTAAACCTCAATGCGTTTTCCTCCTTTAAGGGTATGATTAGTAAAAGCAATAAATGGCAGGCCTTCCGTTTTTTGTTATCCCTTTTTGCGTTTCCAGCTTTCCTGTTCTGGTAAAAGAGAGGGGATTTTTTCTCTTTTTCTCTCCTGTGTTCAAAGAGAATGCATTCGCCTTAATACTATGCCTGGCATTTCTGGCTATTACCTGGATTTCTAAAATGCACTTCAACATCAAAGGTGCTCATTAGATGACCGGTATAGGATTTCGCGAGAGTATTGAAAGGTTGGATGGCCCGGACTCTTTACGCACCAGTAGAAACACGAAAGGATCATTTAGGCTGACTGTTTATAGCTGACCGCTCCATCCGGAAATCTTTGATGTATGGATGGACATTAACTAAAGGCTCTCATCTATCAGCTCCGAAAGATCCTTGACCTTTATCTTTAGTCTTGATCTTTTCGCCCCCAGCTTGAGACTCTCCTTGCACCCGGGACAGCACGATACAATCATTGAGGGACTTTTTTCCATGGATTCTTTTGCTCGTCTTTCCGCAAGGGAATCAGCTATCTGGGGAAATCCAGCGGGTAAAAGACCTCCACCCCCGCAACACAAACTGTTTTCCCTGTTGAATCGGAACTCTTCCATCTGGATACCCGGAATTTCTGAAAGGATATTCCTTGGAGGATCATAAATTTTTTGTCCCCTACCTAGATGGCATGGATCATGATAAATAACTTTTTTTTCGATTTTATGTTTGAATTTTAATTGCCCTTCCTTCATGAGTTGCTCCACGAATTCACTCATGTGCATAAGGTCAAATGGGAGTTCTTCCCCTATCCAGGACGAGTAATACTTCTTAAAGATCATGCTACATGTGGGACATGTAAAAACAGCCACAGATGCCCCGCTCTTTTCTATCAAATCAACATTATGTCTTGCCCACTCTTTGCATTTATCTATCAGGCCGAGATAATAAAGGGGAGCACCACAGCACCACTCTTCATTACTCAAGGAGAAAGGTATATCAAGCTTCTTCAAGATATTGACGAATGAGACCGCCATTTCCGTCTCTCTAAAGGATGATACGCACCCCACAAAGTAGAATACATGGGGCTTGCTCGATAAATTTTTCTTTACATCTCCTGCCAACCACTCTAGCCGGTCTGCAATTCTATCACCATATGGGGCTTTAGTCTTGGTGAGGTTGTTTAGGAGCAATTCGTGCCCTTCTCTGTAAGGGATTGCGCTTTTGTTCAACCACCTTTTTATGAGGGTAATTACCTCGACCTGCCCGCTTATAACCCCGCAGTTGACTTCGCAGGCCTCACACCCAGTACATAGGTAAAGCAAATCACGCAGGCTTTCAGATGGCTTGAGTTTTCCCTCATGAATAACACGGGCAATCTGCATGATGCCGCCTGCGGTATTTGTAAAAAATTGCCTGTTCATGTGAACCGGGCAGATGATCTCATAGTTCACTTCTTCCTTTCCATATGCGCATTGCCCGCACCTGATACATTTGTGAACTGCAGTATAAAGACCCTTGCTAAGACTGAATACCTCTGCTGACATCTCCGCTCCTCCCTAAAATAGCAATACCCCTGGGTTCATTATATTATTCGGGTCAACGATTCCCTTGATTTTTCGCAATAGCTGACCATAATTGCCGGTCATGGCAAAAAAGCCCGGATCCTTGCGGTACCTGAACATGACTGCTCCATATTTGTGAAGGAGTTCTCTGTACAGGTTGCCATAGATGCCCTTGAGTTTCTGGATATAGACACGCTGATCAGGAATAGGCCCTGTCACATACACAACAAAGGCGAAGAAGAACTCCCTTGCATGTGAATATGGAAGCACCCTGTAAAAATATGGGGGCTCGAACTCCTTTTGTGCAAGTTCCCACATGTGTTTTTCAATTGCTATAATGCTGGATGGTTCGGCACTAACCAGACAGCCCGGAAGGTGCAGGCCTGCCCTTATCTGGGATTCTTCACCAGGCTTGGGGAGCGTGCCTTTGACAAAATAGGAATGTAGGTACTCATAGCACCCTGGAAACCGTTCCTTTGCCATCTCGTTTTCCAGGTATTGTCCGCCCAACTCCCTAGCGATGTTGATGCACACATTTTGTTGGGCCTCCACCACTTCCCTGTAACCATTGAGTCTTGCCGAGGCGATACCAAAAGGAATTCCTTCAGGGGGTGTCTTCTGGTCGTGTTTTAGCATCTCTTGGGGCATATCCTTTTTCTTTGACACCATCATTTCATGAAACAGGTTCCACCCCCATGTCCAGAAGGTAACGCTCTCTGCCAGGTTTCCCCTGATTATCCTCTTCATGTATTCAAGGGCAGGTGGGAGACTGTCAAAACCCATAAGAAGCAGCCTCTCTTCCTCTCCCCTTTGAAAAATCTTGACCGATGCCTTTGTTACAATACCAAGCGTGCCATAGGAACATGCAAAGAGCCCCGTAAGGTCAGGGAGGCATTGATATCTGGCCCGCCACAGATTTTCCTCAAAAGCAGCAGAACCTGTTCTTATTATGCCTGCTTTAGGTGTTGCCACTTCAAGGGAGAGCAATGGATCAGGGTCCCATCTGGCTGCATAGTTGCCCGAGGGTCTCATGAGGTAGTTGGCAGTTGGGCTACTGCCACCAGAGGCGGTGGGCAGATGGCAGAAAAAGCCCTTTTCCATCAAGGCCCTTGAGAGTTCATGAAATGTCACCCCCGGTTCTATCAAGGCATATGCGCTATCTTCGTTCACCTCGATAATTCTGTTCATTAATCTTAGATCAACCACTATCCCTCCCTGGACGGGGACGGCCAGACCTGCAATATTTGACCCGCGAGCCACAGGTGTTACTGGGACCCTCATCCTGTCAGCTATTTGAAGAATGTGTTGCATTTCTTCAGGACTCTGAGGCATTACTGCTGCAATGGGGCATGCGGAAGTCCCAGGGGGGATAGCAGAATCGGCGCCGTATGCGGCCAGATCCACCTCATCGTAGCTTACCCTTTCGGGAGGGAGCACCGAGGAAAGTGCCTTGAACAACTCTTCCATATCTATCCTCCAATAGTTTTTAAATCTGTTTTTAAATATATTGCCTGCACCTCATTTAGTATCCATCCATAAATCAAAAATTTTTTGCCTGCCTGCCGATAGGCTGGGGTAAGTGTTGAAAGCGCCCATCTGCAGCTATTTGTGGATGGTCACTATTTAATGTGGTCTATCTATGATCTGGTATCCTTGACCTTTGTGTCCTGTATCTCGAATGCATAGTACCTGATATCATCCCTTGCCTGATCAAGATGTGCCTCAATTGCAGATTCAACGCCTTTTTTGTCTTTGTTTTTGATGCATTGGAGTATCCTCCTATGCCCCTCGATTGTCCTGGATACTGCCTCAGGCAAGTACATTGCTTCTATCCGATATCTCAGCATATGTCTTCTGAGAAGTTGACACAGCTCAATGAGCCTGGGACTTCCGCTGGCCTTGACAATGATCTCGTGAAACTCGGCATCAAGGTCAACAATGGCCTTCAGCTTCCCAGTTCTCAGGATCTCTTCAGATAATCTTATGTTCTGCTCAAGGGTAGTTATCTGCTTGTGGGTTATTTTGTCGATGGCCCATTTTCCAGCAAGAACTTCATTTGCTTTTCTTATTTCACAAATCTCCTCCACCTCATCCCAGTCGATCCTCCTCACCGTGTACCCGACCCGCGGGATGGGTTCAAGAAGCCCTTCCATTTCAAGCATATGGAGGGCCTCCCTGACAGGGGTCCTTGAAACCCCAATCTCCTTTGCAAGCCTTGATTCAATTATTCGGCTTCCGTCCGGTATCTTGCCGTTAAGAATATGCTCTCTTACCACTCTGTAGACCTTTTCTCTAAGGGAAGTGGGATTTTTAATAACCAATTTTGGATATTTAATAATCATGCTAACCACCTTAAATTACAAAGGTTTTATGGAATTTTCTAGTATACGGTATACCAATTTACTGCCTCTTTTTTCATGTGTCAAGTATTTTTTCAGAAATCTTTGAGGGCCTTGCATGGGAAGGTGTAATGATAATTTCTGGTTGAGGACTAGATAAGGATGGCTTGTTACAAGGGGTATTTGATGGATATTGGCTTGAGCTGTTCAGTAGCGCTTGGGGGATTAATTGGAGCTGTTATCTCCTTTTCAACCGAAACGGTTCTGTGGAAAACCATGCAAAAATGGGCAGATGATCCGAATACCCCATTCCCAGGTGTCTTCCCTTGCCTTTCTCGGCCCTTTGCCATTGGAATAGGGCATGGTTTCTAAACAGGTAGGGAGGTGTGAACTTATCAAAAGAGTTATCCACATAGGATATTCCTTTGTCATCGTAAAGGGCCCAGGGAACCATAATGCTATCCGGAGTGCCTTTTCTACCGAATAGGTTGTATGACCAGCGCCTGGTCGGCCTGATCTCCAGCCACAAGTTGTACAAATATTTATTTGAGCGGATCGCTACCAGGCTCTTTTCGGTCACAAGCCTTCCGTTCTTGATAGTGCACAAGATATGATTGATTCCCGTGATGCCGTTTGTGTCGTTCAACAGGGGCTTGTACCGAAAGGTGCGGTACTCATTGTAATTTGAGTTAAAATCTCCCAGCACGATGAAATCCGTTCCTACAGACAATTTGTCTATTTCTCTTCGAAGGGCCTTGGCATAAGGTAATCTCATGCTTTCAGGACCACGCTTGGATTTCCAGTGGTTGATGAAAAGGATCAAGGATTTCCCGTCGATGTCCACCTTCACCATAAGGATGCTGCGGGCCCCGTTCTTCACACGGATTTCTCGTTTGGAAATAATGGGGAAGGTTGAAAGCACTGCACATTTTACTGCGCTTGGCTTGGACTCAGCGATTTCAAAATAAGGGTAGTCAAGGCCCTTTTGTTGAACCGCACTGCGCAAGGATATGAGGGCCCTCCTTGACTCCACTTCCTCGAGCGCGATAATGTCAGGGGAAAGGCCCTTTATTACCCTGGCTATATTTCGGTACTTGATGTCAGCGATTCTTTTGTTCCATCCAAGCGGGCCTTCGGGTATATACTCTTCATATTCAGTGCCGTCTCTTGTCAAATCAAACAGGTTTTGGACGTTGTAAGTGGCAATTTTGACCTCCCTTGCCTTTGCCGGAGCGGACCAACACAAGATGATCAATAATATGAAAATTATTCGTAATTCCTTTTGAAGGTCGCATCTTATGATATTTCGCAGAATTTTATGTTTCATGAGCATATGGCGGTATATTTATTGTGGTTTATCAAACATAAACTTGCAAATTTTGCTTCAAGTAGGTAGTAAAGAAGTCCTCTTTCTTGTGGAGGGGCCTTAGCCGTTTTGATGTGCCCCTTATATACTGATACTGTTAGAGGTATATCTTGTGGAGTATAATCCTTTTACCCTTCGCTTTGTTGGAGAAGACGAGCAACTGGAAACTCGTTTCCTTAAGTATTACTTTAGGAACTGTCTGACTATTACAAGGGTTTCACTCCTGGTGGGCTTGGTCTTCTACGCCGCCTTTGGCATACTTGATGCGGTGTTATTGCCAGAAGTCAAGCAAATCACGTGGTTTATTCGTTATGCTATTGTTTGCCCGCTTATCTTATTTTTTTTCTTAATGTCATTTCACCCCAATTATAAAAAGTGGTGGCAGGTCTCGTTTGTATTAATAATCTCGTCGGCTGGATTAGGCATCATTTACATGATCGTTATAGCCCCTCAGCCGGTTAATTTTTCCTATTATGCCGGTCTAATCCTTGTCTTTATCTTCGGCTATACTTTTTTTAGGACTCGTTTCATTTGGGCCTCCATCACCTGTTGGGGTATTGTTGTGCTTTATGAAATAGTGGCCTGCTGTATTATTAAGGCCCCTTTTTCTGTGTTTGTGAACAACAATTTTTTCTTTGTGGGGGCGAATATCGCGGGGATGTTTGCCTGCTATTCCATAGAATTCTCAGCCCGCAGAAACTTTTATCTTCAAGAGCTCCTTAAAAAAGAAAAAGTAACCGTGGCCGAGGTCAATCAGGAGCTGGAAAGCAAGATCGCAGAACTGGAGAAGGCCTCTTCTGAGATCAAGACTTTGAGTGGCCTTCTTCCCATTTGTGCAAAATGCAAGAAAATAAGGGACGATAAAGGCTACTGGAGCCAAATTGAAATATATATCAAAGAACACTCAGAGGCCCAATTTACCCATGGCTTATGCCCGGAATGTGCAAAAGAGCTCTATGGGGACCTTGTTGACCCTTCAGATGATAAATAGCTTCCACTTCAAACACCCACGTACTTATCCTTTCAAAGGCTATAATGCCCAGCACAAGAAAAATGAAATAACAAACTCATCGAGCTGGCCAATAGGGATAAGCTGATCAACAGGCTGCTTGGTTAATCTAGCTGATCCAGAATGGAGTAACATTCTGGAGTCAGTCCCAAAGAGAATTAACTGTTAAGAAGGGTTCCCCTATCCATCCAGGTGAATCTAATAACTTGGTTTGGTTTCTGTAAAACTTCCTTAACTTGCCAATTTAATTGACACTAAAGAAATTTGGGGATATATTGTTTTTTAGTCTGGGATGACTCGCGTGGGCATTATATGCTTCCTTAATGAAGCTATAACTATAATCAAAGGATTGGTCAACTTTGATAAAGGGCCTTGTGCCTTGTAAGGAAAGGGGTTTGTTCGGGGCGTTGCCAGAGTTGGTGAATGGGGTGAAATATTCGAGATCGAGGGGGCGGATTTTTAGTAGGGCCGACTAATAGGAATTGGTAGAAATTGATTTCAGTGTTGAGTAGTTTGCCGGATCGAAAGAGGAGGTTCAATGAGAGCATAAATTATGCAGAAAAGCGCCAATTAGCTGTCAGACCAAGGCAAAAACTAGTCCCGAAAACCATTTTACAACCATCACTCCCATAAGAGACATCCTTTCATGAAATGCCCCAAGTGCCAGGCTGAGGCTCCCGAGACACAGAAGTTCTGCGGTGAGTGTGGTTCAAAGCTTTATAAAATCTGCCCTAGCTGCGGTTTCCAGAACCCTCCCTCCTACAAATTCTGTGGCGAGTGCGGCCACAAATTCATCCCTCATACTCAATTGACACCTAAAGCAGTTCCTCTTGATTGGAAGATTGAAAAAATACAGCGATACCTTCCTAAAGGACTGGCCGAAAAAATTATTCTCCAAAAGGGCAAAATTGAAGGGGAGCATAGACTTGTTACTGTAATGTTTTGCGACATGGAGGGCTTCACCTCTCTTGTCGAGAAGGTGGGCCGTGAGGAAGCCTACAATATTATGGATCAAGTCTATGAGATCCTCATTCATAAAGTTCATGAGTATGAAGGTGCTGTCAACGTAAGCGTCTAGGCTACCCATCTTCCCATGACCGGTGTGAGCTGGTACCGTTGCTCCGAGAATATTAATGAAAGAGAAAGGAGCGACGGTTGTGACAAGAGAAGAAAGACTCACCTACTGGCAAAGTATCATTGGTGAAGAAGGGGAGGCTTTGGGTGTATGTCAGAGGTGGACCTGGGCCACCCCATTGGCGGTATATGATTTTTCCCCTGACAGGAGCAAGAGGCGGCCACTTGATTTTCCTGGTGATTACCGTGGTTATGTCCCTGCCTGACGTCAGGCAGGCATGCTGATGCCTATGGTGGATATGACGAGTTGTTCCAAAGGGATGGTGTTATAGAAGCTTGCCTGCCTCGGCGGGTAGGCTACTGGGTACATGCCAGGCGGAAGTTTCTTGCCTGCTGCAAGCAGGGATGAAGCGGTGAGCTCGAGACCTCGGGAGGCCACGGAGATCATGGGTTGTATTGCACAACTGTACAAGGTGGAGTCAGGGTGCAAAGACATGGGGCCAGAGGAGCGGTGTGCTTACAGGAATACCCATGCCAGGCCTATCATTGATCGATTATTCACTAGGCTTGAGGAGTTGGTACCTGAGACAACACCCTCTGAGCCACTGCGAAAGGCGATCAACCCTGCCCGCTGGCAGGCGGGTATGCCCTGAATCAGAGGGAGGCGTTGTATCGGTATCTGGATGATGGTTGGCTGAAGCCTGACAATAACACGGCAGAGAATGCCATAAGGCCCCTTTGCTCTGGGAAGGAAGAACTGGTTACCTGCCAGCCCTGCCTGCCGTCCGCAGTCAGGCAGGCGTTGGCCGTCAGGCGGGTTTGCCGGCAGTGAGAGGGGTGGAAAGGCTGCCGCCCTGTATCACTCCTTGATCGAATCATGCAAGGCCTGTGATGTTAATCCCTGCCTGTCTACCGAGCCAGGTAGAGGAGTATCTCAATGATGTCCTTCGCCGAATCATGTCTCATCCCCTAAACAAGCTAAGGGAGCTTCTCCCAGATAAGTGGGTCCCTGTGACAAAAGACTCCCATGGTCTGATTGTCCCTGGTTGATAAGCGCTCCATCCCGGCCCATAGGCTGGCCCTCATAGGCCCACACTCGGCGTAACATTCCCCCATGTTAACTTATCTTATCACACATTTGGCGGAACAAAAGATGGGCTCGCTAGACGCTTACCTTTGGGGGCATAACGTTCTGATCCGTGAACCTAGGCGATGAGGGAGCCGGCATGGGTCTTCGAGAGCTCTGAAACGCGGCCCTGCACTTGGTACTTTCTCCCCCGGGTTAGGATGCGCCCTCCAGCCCGGCGCTCCAGGTCCTCCCAGGTCAAATCCATGAAGGGGTCCCTGTTGTCGTTATGCTCGACATGTTCTGGCCTTATTGAGGGATTCATGGTTTTTTCTTGATTTCGGCCTGTAAAGGAAGCAGTCGTCGATGACTCCTCCCTTCTCGTTCTAGAAGCGTATACTGGGCTCCCCTTTGGGGCGAGGCGAGTTTCGGGGCATTATTGGTAAGTATAAGTATATGATTTAAGAATAGGATTGCTCCTTTCCACGTGGAGCAGTTTGCGACAGCCTTCATCGCCGTCTCTACATGCTCCCCCGCCTAATAGTAGAGAACAGCAGCCAAAGCTAGACCAATAACCGGTATCCCATGCCATTTGGGAGGAATTCCTGAAAGGACGATAAGAGAAGAACCGATTATCAGGGATGCCAGCACGATGGCAAATGCAAGTCTGTTGCTGATCCGGTCGTGGGTGGAAAGCATGGGCTCAAGGCCGCGATGCTCAAATTCTATCTTTACCCTGCCCTGTCTGGCCTGTTTGAGAATCTCGCGTAGTTCACCGGGGATCTCCTTGATGAGATGGAGAAAATCGGAGCCCGAATCGTATATGTCTTCCGCTACCCGTTTTGGATGAAGCCTCTGCAACTGGATACGCCGGACAAATGGGGCGGCCCGCTCCGTGGCGTCAAAGTCAGGGTCCAGCACCCTGCCGACTCCTTCTGCTGTGCTAAGGGCCTTGATCATTAGAAAGAGATCCGGCGGAACTGTCAGGCGATGGTTTGCGGCCATTTCCAGGAGCTGATGCAATAGCTTTCCGAGATCCAATTCTTTCAATGGGCGATAAAAATGCTGGTTTATAAATTCTGCCACATCCCTTTCCAAGGCATTATGGTTGGGTTCTTCATCTGATATCGTGAGCCTGACTAAAGCATCGGTAACCTTTAGCTCATCCCGCCGCACAATATTCATAATCAGGTCGGCAAAGTGCTCCCGGCTCTTACGCCCGATGCGGCCCATCATGCCGAAATCCAGGTAGCAGATGACGTTTCCGGGGAGAATAAAGATATTGCCCGGATGGGGATCGGCATGAAAGAAGCCATGAACAAAGACCTGCTTCATGATCAGGTCAAAGCCCCGGCGGGCGATCTCGCGTCTATCAAGGCCTGCTTCATCCAGCCGGGCGATCTCGGAGGCCTTGATACCGCTTACATACTCCATGGTAAGCACTCGGCTTGTTGTGGCCTCCCGGTATATTTTGGGCACATAAACGGTGGTATCATCAATAAACTGCATGGCAAAGCGCTCTGTGTGAGCCGCCTCAATTGTATAGTCAAGTTCCTTTTCCAGGGTCCTAGCAAATTCCTCCACGATCCGGGTGGGGCGGTGGATTTCCATGGCCTTCAGATGTCTTTCCATTAGGGTGGCAAGGTGCAGCATGATCTCCAGATCCACTTCAATGGTCTTCCGGATGCCGGGCCTCTGAACCTTTACCACCACCACATCCCCATCTACAAGCCGTGCCCGATGGACCTGGCCGATTGATGCCGAAGCCAATGGAGTTTCCTCGAAATCTTTGAAGAGTTGGCCAAGGGGAACTCCGAGTTCCCTTTCAATAATATCCTTTACCTGGGCATACTCAAAGGGCGGAACATGATCTTGGAGCTTCCCTAGTTCCTGGATGAATTCCACTGGCAGTAAATCAGGACGAGTCGAAAGTATTTGGCCCATCTTGATGAAGGTGGGACCGAGTTCCTCCATTGCCATCCTCACCCGCTCTGCCCGCGATAGTGTCTCTATCTTTTCTCTGCGTTTGCGGGAGATCATCTGAAGACCAATTTCCAGGTACTGCTCAATCTTCAGCGTATGCACCAGATCACCAAAACCATACTTGAAAAGTACGGTCAGAATCTGGCGGTAGCGCTGGATATGACGGTATGTCTTTCCTATTATCCCGATTTTGCGGATATGCATGCTCTAGCCTCCCTGTATCCCTCGGCAATGGCCTCCTGTGCCTTGTTGAATTCCAGGAATCTGATGTGACCTAAGTGTGGTTGAATCAGCAGGTCCGGGCGATCAGTTTTCAGCCTTGTAGCGGTAATCTGTGCCTCCATGATATTGATGGAG
>JAFDIV010000046.1 GCA_019307815.1 Deltaproteobacteria bacterium | reverse complement strand
AGCGATCTCTTGAACAACCTTTGTTCAGTCGCTAATCGAAGAGCGGCTTACCTGGCCGGTACGAGCCGTTCTGTCGGGAGGGGGTGGCCGTTAAGGCCGCTTCCTACCCGGATTCCCTCCAAGGGAAGCTGAATAGAGAACATGCTTTTGCTCAATTGAACGCTCAGGAGGACTTGGACCTAATGGACTTTCAGATTCCAGAAAACCTGCGCATGATGCAGGAGACCATAAGACGCTTTGTTACCCGGGAACTCGAGCCGATTTCGCAACAAGTGGAAGAGGAAGATCACATACCAGAAGATATCGTTCAAAAAATGAGAGAATTGGGGCTCTTTGGTCTTTCTATCCCAGAAGAATACGGCGGACTTGGGCTTGGTACTCTGGGTGAAATACTTGTGTATGAAGAGCTAAGCAAGACCAATGCGTGTTTCAGATCTCGGATTGGAACAAACAATGGAATCGGATCAATGGGCATCCTTTTTGATGGTACTGAAGAACAAAAGAGGAGATATCTTCCTCGTATAGCAAGCGGGGAGTGGACGGCTTGTTTTGCTCTTTCAGAGCCAGAGGCCGGTTCGGATGCGGCCAATGTTCAAACTACAGCCGAACGGCATGGAAGCTATTTCATAATTAACGGCCTCAAGCACTTTATTACCAATGCTGACGTGGCAGATGTGGCTACTGTAATAACGGTCACAGACAAAGAAAAAAGAGCCAGGGGTGGAATCACGGCATTTGTGATAGAGAAAGGCACTCCTGGTTTTTATAGGGGGACTATTGAGCGGAAAATGGGACTGAGGGGAAGCCACACGGCTGAGCTTATTTTCGACAACTGCCGGGTTCCGGTTGATAATGTCATTGGTGGAGAGCCCATGATAGGGCAGGGCTTCAAGACAGCAATGCGAGTCCTGGACAAGGGGCGGCTAACTATGGGTGCCTGTGCGCTTGGGGCTTCCCAAAAGCTGTTGGACCTCTGCATAAGCTATTCGAAGGAAAGGGTTCAGTTTGGAAAACCCATATGCAAGCACCAGTCTGTCCAGAACATGCTTGCAGACATGGCCACCGAGATTTACGCTGCTCGACAGATGCTTTATCACGCAGCATGGCTGAGAGACCAGGGAAAGAAGGTGATTAAGGAGGCCTCCATGGTCAAGCTGTTTTGCACCGAAATGGCATGCAGGGTGGCAGACAAGGCCGTGCAGATATTCGGTGGCATGGGGTACATGAAAGACATGCCAGTCGAGAGGTTCTATAGGGATGTTCGTCTCTATAGAATATTCGAGGGCACTAGCGAGATACAGCGTCTTGTGATTGCCAGGGAACTCACAAAGGAGTAGGCGATTGACGGGGAGACCCCGGGAGTGCTGGGATTACGGAGAATGTAAAGGCCTTGGCAAGTAAAAGCATTCTTATAGCGGAGGGAAAAGATATGGAGATCAAGAAGGTCTTTGTGGTAGGGGCAGGCCTCATGGGAGGTGGCATCGCACAGGTTTGTGCCCAGGCAGGCATTGACGTGATTCTCAATGACGTGTGGTCAGTTGGCAAATTCATTGAAAAGGGAAAGGTGCAGGAAGATCTCGAGCAGATAATGAGCAGGATCGAGTCCACTGTTGACTATGAACGCGTGACAGAGGCGGGTCTTGTCATCGAGGCTGTTTTTGAAAACTTGGAGTTAAAACAAAAGGTATTCCGGGAAATTGACGGGCTGGCAAGGAAGGATGCGGTTATAGCCACCAATACTTCTGCTATACCCATCAGTGAGCTGGCATCTGTGACAGCGAGACCAGAGCGCGTGCTAGGGCTTCATTTTTTCAGCCCCGCTCCCATGATGCAGGCGGTGGAGGTGATCCGAGGAATTGCCACCAGCGACTCGGTCTTCGCCACAGCAAAAGCCTTCGTCCTTCAGATAGGCAAGGAACCTATTATGGTTAACCGGGATGTTGCCGGATTTGTCATCAATCGCATAAACTTTCCCTCGGCCATCGAGGCCATGCGCCTGGTTGAACAGGGTGTTGCCACGGTGAAGGAGATCGATAAGGGACTGAGGTTGGGATCGGGACGAAAGATGGGGATCTTTTAGACGGGCGATATGGTAGGTCTTGACGTGACGTATGGCGCCCTAATGGCAATGTACCACGAGACTGGGGATCCCCGGTGGTATCCGCCTCTGCTCCTGAGACGAAAGGTCAAAGCTGGCCACCTGGGCCGAAAAACTGGGAAGGGCTGGTATGAATACAATAAAGACGGATCCAGGAAAGACGGGTGAAGGTTGAAAGGATGATGCTATGAATTTGGTAAGTCTCCTGGAGAACACAGCGGCAAGGATCCCCGGGCACACTGCCCTTAGGTTCGAAGGCAGGTTATACACCTTCGAAGATTTGAATGTCCTCGTAAACATGACCGCCAACGGGCTCAAGAAATTGGGCCTTGGCCCAAGGACAGGTGTGTGTTAAGGTGCCAATGGGATTCAGTCTATGGACCTCATGCGGCGAAAGATGCTCATAAGGGGAGGGACCCCTTTCAAGGCCTATACGAAGGAATTAAAGGATTTTTGCCATCAATGTGCCCAGCACCATTCATTGGGGGAATATGTGCGCATGGTCTCGGAGATCTCGGATCAAGTTGACCAAGTGGCCATTGAGATGAGTGCAAAAGCGAAGTCGGATCCCCTTCAATAGGCTTCATATACCTATCCCATGCTGCTGTGCTTCGGTGACATCACTGCAGCCTGGCGCCTCCTTGATATGGCGGTTATAGCAAATCGTTACCTGGACGAAGGGAAAACAGATCCCTACTATGTCGGGAAGGTGATGCTAGCCACATACTTTGTTTCCGTATGCCTTCCCATGACAATGGCCCGCTTGAAGACCTGTACCCGCCACGCACGAGAAGTGGTGGAAATACCGGACGAGGCCTTTTGATTCGTAAACTTTGAGATTGATGCAAGGAGTGATGTATGGGCGAGGTGGTTATAGTTTCTGGGGTTAGGACACCCGTAGGTCGCTACATGGGAGGGCTCAAGGACGTGGAGGCCTATGATTTGGCCTCGATGGTGCTGAGTGAGGCCTTGGCGAGAGCTGGGGTTGAGCCCCAAATGGTGGATGAGGTGATAATGGGGCAGTCCTATCAAAACGGTGAGTATGTCAATATTGCGCGTATGGCCCTTCTCAAGGCCGGATGGCCCGATTACATACCCGGGGTTACGGTGGACAGAAGATGCTGCACCGGGCTGGAAGTTGTCAGGCTTGCGTGCGGTCTGATCAAAGGTGGAGAGGCTGATGTTGTGGTGGCAGGCGGTGTGGAGAGTATGAGTAACGCGGAATTCTATTTGCCGGGCAGTATCAAGTGGGGCATTGGAGGCCGCAAGGGTATGCCCAAAGGCCATGGAGACCTGTCCATATGGGGAATCCCATTTTATGACAGGATACAAAGGGCAAGGGTAATGTCTCAGCCCATTGAGCGGTATGGAGTGCTTCCATCCATGATGTCATGGGCCGAAACTGCTGCCAAGGAGATGAACATCACCCGGGAGGAATGCGACCAGTGGGCATATGAGAGTCACCAGAAGGCGTGCAAGGCCGAGCAGGAAGGTAAGTTCGGCCAGGAGAGAATACCCGTGAAGGTACTCAGGGCAAAAGGAGAAACCGCAGTTGTGGACCGAGACGAGGGCCCTCGTCCAGACACCTCACCGGAGAAGCTGGCTAGACTGAGGCCAGTACTGGGAGGGGTCTGCACTGCAGGGAACTCTTCTTCTGAGAATGATGGGGCCGCGGCGGTTGTGGTCATGTCAGCGAGTAGAGCGGAAAAAATGGGACTTGAGCCCCTTGCGGTGGTGAATGGATTTTCCGTGGTGGGCGATGATCCCACGCGGACCTATAAGACGGTGCCCAAGGCCGCGGGTCAGTTGCTTTCCCGGCTCAAAATGGGGACGGAACAAATGGACCTGATAGAAATACAGGAAGCCTTTGCGGCACAGGTCCTTGCAGACCTAAAGGAGATGAACCTTGGTCCTGATGATTATCCCAGGATAAACGTAAACGGTTCCGGTATCTCTCTTGGCCATCCCATTGCTGCCACTGGCACACGGGTCCTGGTGACCATGCTCTACGAGATGCAAAGGCGAAAGAGCCGTTTCGGGCTGGAGTGCATATGCGGTGGAGGAGGGCTTGGGATCGCAGCCGTATTTCAAAGACCATAAGGCGCGGGTGGAAAACTCCAAGAAGCGGCGGACGCTGTTCGAATGGCCTTTAGGCCTAACAACCATATGGGCTGGGAGAGGGCAGGGATACTCCATTATTTGGAAAACCCTGATGCAATGATCTTTATCGGGGAAACCTTTTACCAATGAATTCCTCTATAATCGAGATCCAATGCCGGTCAAGGGTTCATTAGGAGAGAAGCGGAGGAGTAAGGCCAATGGATGAGGAAAGGATAATATTTGAAAAGCGGGAGCACGTGGGGTATGTGACCATCAAGCACCCGCCAGCTAACACGTGGGATCTTCTCACCACGGAACAATTCCAACGGACCATCCAAGAAGTGGAACTGGACAGGGACGTGCGGGTGGTGGTCATCACGGGTAGTGGAGAGAAGTTTTTTTCAGCTGGTTTTGACGTGAAGGACGTGACCAATGCCCACAAGACAAGCCCCATGGCGAGGGCATTGGATATGGTCCTTTTCAGCAAAACCGTAGACGCAAATCAAGCACTTGAGATGGGCCTGGTGGACAAGATCGAGGGAACCAAGCGCTTCCTGGAGTGCTTTGCCGAGACCGTGATGGGGCACCTGATCTTGCAGCAAGGGCTCATTGTCCACGGGCGCCTGGGCATCTCACTAGATTGCAGTTAGAAGTACTACAGCATAAGGTCTCTGTTTTAGGGCCCCGCGAAATCCCATCTAGGCCTTGTTCACGTAACTTTGAGCAAAAGGAGGCTAACATGATTTTATTCGAATCCTTCACAATCAAGGGGCTTAGGCTAAAGAACCGTATTACCATGGCGCCCCTGTTTTTGGGCTATGCAAACCCGGACGGCACCCCAAGTCCATTGTTGATTGATCATTACCAGGAAATGGCTTCATCAGGTGTTGCCATGGTAGTTGTTGAGAACATAGCCGTTGATGTTCTCGGAATGGGCTGGCCATTCATGTTAAGGGCCGATGATGATAGATTCATAGAGGGCCTATCGCGGGTGAGCAAAGCTATAAGGGGAAATGGGGCGCTGGCATTCGCACAGATCAACCATACGGGAAGATACGCTTATGGCACTGAGAGGGTAGCGCCTTCGTCTGTTAGAACGGGAGAAGTGGTTCCAAGAGAGCTTACCCGGGATGAGATAGAGGGTGTGATTGATTCCTATGCAAAGGCTGCAAAGAGGATCAAGGAAGCCGGGTTTGATGGTGTAGAAATTCATGGAGGGACAGGATACTTACTCGTACAATTTCTTTCGCCCCGGACTAACCACCGTACCGACGAGTATGGAGGAGATTTAGCCAATCGCATGAGGTTTCCATTGAGGGTAGTGGAGGCGGTTATGGATGCCGTTGGCCAAGATTTTCCGGTTGGATACCGGTTTCTTGCTGATGAGATGTTACCTGATGGCCTCCAACTTGAGGAAACCAGGGCTTATGCGGGCGAGCTTGTTAAGAGGGGGGTTGCCTACCTATCGGTAATGGTCGGCACGTATGATTCCTTTTATTTACCTGAGTATAAAGAAATGGAAAGAGAGCAAGGTTACATGGTAAAGTTCGCCCATGAGGTGAAGGCGGCTGTGCCCGCGACACCTGTAATAGCTGCGGGAAGGATCCAGACTCCGGAGTTTGCGTCAAATATCATTGAAAAAGGCGAGGCAGACTTGATAGGTCTTGCGAGGGTGCTTTTTGCTGATCCCTTGTGGCCAAAGAAGGCAAGAGGTGAGATCAAAGAGCCTATAGTTGCATGTGAGCCCACATGTTCGCTGTGCATGCAAAGGATTATGAAAGGAAAACCAGCCTATTGCTCCCAATGGAGTAAGGAGCGGCGAGAGGTTTTTTCTAAGAAGATAGGTGAGGAGAGATGATGAGCCGGTGCTATGTAGACTTTTTCCGGAGATAATTCGTCAAAACTAGAAGGGCGGATATGGACAGGAAGAAAGATGGGTTAGCAGTAAACGGCGTGAGTCGAGTGGAATAATATATCCTCTAATCGGAGAGGAGCTAATGAAAAGGGAACGAGGAAAGGATATTCAGGAGATATTAGGCGCTGATGCCTCTTCATCGCGCAGGAGACGCCTTAAAATCACCTTAGGTATCTTATTTTTGGCTGCAGCATTGGCTTTGGGAGCAAGGGTCTTTTCGGTCAAGAAGAGTCAAGGAACGGTTCAGTTTAAAACGTCAAAAGTCACCCGAGGAGATCTTACCATGACGGTGACCGCTACCGGCAACCTCCAACCCCTTAACCAAGTTGACGTCGGCGTAGAGGTGTCAGGAACCATTGACGCTATTGAGGTGGACTATAATGATCCTGTACGACAGGGTCAGGTACTGGCCAAACTGGATACCTCCAAACTGGAGGCCCAGGTTTTACAGGCCAAGGCCGCTCTTGATGCAGCAAAGGCAAAGGTGCTCAAGGCAAGGGCGAATCTGAAGCAGGCGGAGAGCAAGTTTGATCAGATGAAACGGGCAAGGGAGTTGAGCGGGGGTAGAGTCCCTTCGCAGGTGGAAATGGATGTTGCGGAAGCAGCTGTCCTCAGTTCCCAGGCAGACCTTGATATGGCACAAGCCGAGGTGGATCAGGCGGAGGCCGCACTGAAGATGCGAGAGACAGATCTGTCAAAGGCGGTCATTCGCTCTCCTATTAACGGCATTGTCTTGTCCAGGCACGTGGAAAAAGGACAGACGGTGGCAGCTTCACTCCAGACGCCGGTACTATTCACACTGGCCGAGGACTTGAGAGAAATGGAACTGCACGTTGACGTGGACGAGGCGGATGTGGGACAGGTGCGTGAGGGGCAGAAGGCGAGCTTTACGGTGGATGCCTATCCTGATCGTGTTTTTTCTGCTAAAGTCACGGAGGTGCGTTTTGCACCGAAGACAGTTGAAGGGGTTGTCACTTATGAAACCGTGCTATCTGTTGACAACTCTGACCTATCGCTGAGGCCTGGAATGACTGCTACGGCCGACATTGTGGTCAAACACGTCAAGGATGCCATGCTTGTACCCAATGCGGCGCTTCGCTTCAGGCCCACACGTAAATCTGAGGGTGCTCAAAAACAAAGGAGAGGTTTGGTATCCTTACTGCTGCCACATCGACCCAGATCCTCTGTTTCGGAAAAAGGGAAAAAGGCTTCGCCTTCTACTGGCAAGCGGTTTGTGTGGATATTGCACAACGGAGAGCCCAAGCCTGTGGAGGTCACGGTGGGAGCTACTGACGGCCGCATGACAGAGGTCTTGAGCGGAGATATCAGGCCCGGCATGAAAGTCTTAACGGGTATTGTGGTATTTAAGAAATGACTCATGCATCCAGTGAAAATGGACCCTTGATAGAACTGAGGGGTGTTACCAAGGTTTACGGCACCGGGGCGGCCTCCATGCAGGCCCTTCGGGGTATCGACCTTAGAATAGGCGAGGGTGACTTTGTTGCCGTGATGGGAGCAAGTGGTTCGGGCAAATCAACATGCCTTAACATACTGGGTTGTCTGGATACTCCCACTTCCGGATCCTACCTGTTTCAGGGGGTCGAAGTGGGGCGGCTTACGCGAAATCAACGGGCTTTGCTGCGACGTCACTATCTTGGGTTCGTATTTCAGGGTTATAATCTGTTGGAACGTACTTCTGCACTGGAAAACGTGGAACTTCCCCTGATCTATAGAAGGATACCGTCGCGCCAAAGGCGACAGATGGCACTGTCAGCACTGGACGCTGTAGGCCTTAAGGGTTGGCAGACCCACAGCCCTGTAGAGCTATCGGGAGGGCAGCAACAAAGGGTGGCCATTGCCCGTGCTATTGTGACCAAGCCCGCCGTCCTTTTGGCCGACGAACCCACAGGAAATTTGGACACCTCTCGAAGCCATGAAATCATGGAACTCCTGAGGCGCCTAAATGAAGAAGAGGGGCTCACCATCGTTATGGTCACTCACGAACATGAGATGGCGGCCTACGCCCGCCGTAGGGTCCTTTTTGTAGATGGCATGGTGGCAGAGGAAGAAAATGGAGGCGCACTCTGATGTTGTGGAATGCCTTTTTGCTTGCCTTGAGGGAGATACGCCGCAACCTTATGAGGTCTTTCCTTACTTCTCTTGGCATTGTCATAGGTGTGGCGGCGGTTATCACGATGGTTACCCTGGGCAGCGGAGCTACTAAGAAGGTAAAGGAACAGATAGCCAGTTTAGGGACAAACCTCTTGGTGGTACGCCCAGGGCAAGGCTTCAGAGGCCACGGGGGTGTGCGGGGAACCGCCAAACCCTTTGATGTGAAGGATGCGGAGGCCATTGCAAGGGAGATACCCGGGATCGAAGGGGTGGCACCCACTGCAGGGGCACCTATCCAGGCCATATTAGGTAACCGAAACTGGTCCACCATGGTTACAGGGAGTACCAATGCATTCATGGAGGTGAGAGACTGGCCCCTTGAAAGGGGGCGGCCCTTTACCGATAGTGAGCAGAGGGCAGGCAGTGCTGTTTGTATCCTGGGAAAAACGGTGTGCAAGGAGCTGTTTGGAAATGAGGATCCCCTTGGTGTTGTTATTCGCTTAAAGAGAATCTCCTTTAGGGTTATAGGGGTACTGAAGGAAAAGGGTGAGTCCACTTTTGGTACGGACTGGGATGACATTATTCTGATCCCTCTTCGAACACTTCAGCGACGTATCACAGGAAATACGGATATTAACAATATATACGTTTCGGTACTTGATGTATCCTCAATCGATAACGTAAAGCACGACATAGAACGGCTAATGCGTGAGAGGCGACATATCTCTCCAGGTGAAGACGATGATTTTCATGTGAGGGATATGAGAGAGATAACACAGATTTTGTCAGGTACTACCCAAGTGCTTACGTCCCTGCTGGGGGCGGTGGCCGCGGTCAGCCTTGTGGTAGGCGGTATCGGCATTATGAATATTATGCTGGTTTCCGTAACGGAAAGAACACGGGAGATCGGCACCCGGCTGGCAATTGGCGCCCTTGAGAGAGAAGTCCTCTTACAATTCTTGGTTGAAGCTGTGGTGCTGTCCAGCTTGGGAGGGATAATGGGGATAATATTGGCCTTGACAGTGTCGGCTTGGCTCACCAGGGTCTTGCTGGTGCCATTTGTTTTTGATCCAACGATCATTTTTATAGCATTCGCCTTTTCCCTTGGTGTGGGGATTTTCTTTGGCTATTTTCCTGCAAGGAAGGCGGCGCATCTAAACCCCATTGAGGCCTTGCGGCACGAGTAGATGGCTACGATCCCCACCCCCAGCATGGAGGCAAAGATGGATAAGCCAAGAACAGGAAATGCCTTTTTATCATGCTATGTCCAACGTCATTTATCTGCCTTATCTAACCCTTTTGAGCTATGGCCCTTATTCCTGCAAGGGAAAATCGGGTTATGTGGTCGGCAAGGCGATGGATAACTTCAGCGGACAGGGGCCTTCCCAGAAGATGGACTATGTCTGTGGGGCTCACCGTCAGAAGGGCACGGCACTGGCTCATGATGCTCATCTCGCAGAAAATAACATCTTCATCCACGCCCTCTTTTTTCATAATTGTTTGGATAAGTTTAAGGATCTTTTGGCGTCTGGGCTCGATGAGTTTCTTCCACTTTTCCTTAACAAGCCCTGTTGGATTGGCCATCTCCATAAGGTAGAGGCGCGTAAAATACCCCCGGCTGCTTTTCTCGGCGAAGTTTTCAAGGAGAGTGTGAATGTAATCCTGCAAAAGATCCTCTGGATCACCCTGGTTGGGATCAGGAGGTTCAGAGGCAGCGCATTGACGAAATGAATGCTCCCAGGCCTCCTGGTATAGAGTCTCCTTGTCGCCGAAATAATAGTTGACTGCGGCCACATTGGCCTTTGCTCGCCCGCAGATATCAGCGATGGTTGCAGCACGATACCCTTTTTCTGCAAATACCTCGCAGGCGGCCTCCAACAGCCTTCGCCTCGTCTCCATCCCGTCTTCTCTTGGGGCCATAAAGAGCTCCTTGCAACCCAGCTATTGCCAATCCGTAGGCTCTAAACCCCTCTCATCCTCTAGGGAGAGAGGCTGGGTGAGCCTGCCTGCTGCGCTGCGGCAGGGAGGTGTGATATGAAAAAGGAAGAGGAAATCTATGGACGCGCACCCGCTAGAGCCATGAATTAAAATTAGCATTTAAAATTTTCATTTGACATTGTCAAGCCATTTCTTTATAGGCAGACGTGAGAGAAACTGTGATATGGTGAAGCACCCTCTGCTAAGGCACCAAAAGGAAAACAATCTGGAGGAACAATGCAAAGATTTGCCCAGACCATGGCGCTGATGAACCCAGTGTTGGGTCTATGGATTCTGCTGGCTATGGTCTCTTTCGTTCATAGTTCAGGAGCCCTCGCAGGCCCTCCCGGATTCGGCATGGGGCCTCCCCCCCTGGTTGAGGTGGAGGTGGTGAAGTCCCGGGATATATCACCCGTAGAAGAATATGTCGGTCATGTAGAGGCGATTGAGAAGGTCGACATCAGGGCCCGGGTGGAGGGGTTCATTGAACACGTGAGGTTCAAAGAGGGGGATGTGGTGAGAAAGGGGCAGACCCTCTATGTCCTTGAGCAGGCCCCATACAGGGCCAGAGTGGCCTTGGCTGAGGCAGAGGTGGCTCAGGCCCGTGCCGCAGTGGAACGTGCTGAAAGACATCTCAAAAGGCTTCGATCGGCAAGACCCGAAAGCATCCGGGCCACAGATATGGATAATGCCCTTGCTGACGAATCGAGTGCCAGGGCCAATCTGCAAGGCGCTTTTGCCAGGTTGAAGCTTGCCAAAATTGACCTAGGTTACACCATTATCAAGGCACCAATAAGCGGGCGTATTGGCAAGACGGCTTACACAGAGGGAAACCTTGTGAACCTTTCATCCGGGCCCTTGGCTACCATAATCAAGATGGATCCTATTCGAGTCGTGTTTTCGGTCAGTGAAACAAGACTTTCTGGTCTTGTTTCTTTCTTCCAAAGGACTAAGGCAGAAAGATCAAGCAAAATGATCAGGCCCAGATTAAGGCTTGGCAATGGAGTGTATTACGATGAAATGGGGACGTTAGAGTTCATCGATAACAAGGTGGACTCCCTGACAGGTACCATTGCGGTTCGCGCCGTCTTCCCGAATGGACAGGGCCTTCTTGTTCCGGGGCAGTATGTGAGGGTGATTTTACCAAGGCAGGTGCCGCGAAACCTCCCGCTTGTTTCTCAAAGAGCAGTTCAGGAAGATCAAAAAGGGCGATATGTATTGGTGGTTAACAAGGAAAACAAGGTCACCGTCCGCCGAATAAAGACAGGCCCCATTGTGGGGGTCAAGTGGGCTGTTGAAGAAGGGCTCCGTCCAGGGGAGAAGGTGATAGTTGAAGGGGTTCACAAGGTGCGTCCAGGTCAGTCGGTGAAGATAACGATAGCGCCTGAAGATCAAGGGGCTCGTCAATGATCTCACGGCTTTTTATTGAAAGACCTCGATTGGCCGGGGTGGTTTCCATCGTGATCACCCTGGGGCTCATTGCCCTATTGAACATCCCAGTGGCGCAGTATCCCGAAATAAGCCCACCTGAGATAAGGGTTAGTGCCTTTTATCCAGGGGCCGATGCCCAAACGGTCGCTGATTCCGTGGCCGCACCCATAGAGGCAGAGGTTAATGGAGTGGAGAATATGCTCTATATGTCGTCCACCTGCTCGAACAATGGAGGCTACGGCCTCACGGTGACATTTGCGGTGGGGACTGATCCAGACGTGGACCAGGTCAACTTGCAAAACAGGGTCCAGCAGGCCATCACCAGGCTACCAAAGGAGGTTGTGGACCAAGGAGTGACGGTCAGGAGACGTTCTTCTGATATGCTCTGCGTGGTGAACTATTTTTCTCCAAAAGGTACGAGGGATAAGCTGTTCTTGAGCAACTACGTGAGCCGGAATGTGAGTGACGCCCTGGTGCGCATCAGCGGGGTAAGCGATGTACAGATTTTTGGGGAAATGGAATACAGCATGCGAGTTTGGCTCAACCCAGACCGGCTGGTGGCCCTGGGGTTGACGCCTCAGGATGTGCTGGAGGCCATTCGCAATCAGAATGTGCAGGCCGCTGTGGGTTCCATTGGGACTTCGCCTGCAGTGAAGAACCAGCAACTCCAATACATACTCAGGGCCAAGGGGAGACTTGAAAATCCAGCCAGTTTCGAAAACATCATCATCAGAAGTGGGAGCCAAGGCGCCCTGGTGAGGCTGCGCGATGTAGGGAGGGTAGAACTCGGGGCCAGGTCCTATGCCACCACGTCTTTCCTAAATGGGGCACCGGCCTTGGGTGTAGCGGTGTACAGGTCTGCAGGTGCCAACGCACTGGACACCATGAAGGCTGTCCGATCGGAGCTCAAGCGCATGGAGCCCCGCCTGCCTTCTGATGTCCGGTATACCATAGCTTACGACACCACCACATACGTGCGAGCTGCCATCGGAGAAATAGAATTCACTCTCTTCTTGACCTTTTTCCTTGTGGTGGGAGTGACCTTTCTTTTTCTGCAGAATTGGCGAGCCACCCTCATACCCACCATTACGATCCCAGTCTCCCTTATAGGGACTTTTGCCGTGCTCATGGCCCTGGGTTACAGCGCCAATACCATTTCCCTCTTTGCATTGATCATGGCCATAGGATTGGTGGTGGATGATGCCATTGTGGTGGTTGAAAACACGCACAGGATAATGGAAGAAGAAGGGCTTACGTCAAAGGAGGCTGCAATCAAGAGCATGCAGCAGGTGACCGGTCCGGTCATCGCCACCACGCTTGTGCTTCTGGCGGTATTTGCCCCCGTCGGGTTTGTGCCCGGTATTTCAGGGCAGCTTTACAAGCAGTTCGCTGTCACCATAAGTACCTCCGTGCTCATTTCCTCCATCAATGCGCTTACACTCAGCCCTGCCCTGTGCGCCGTGTTTCTCAAGCCTGGTAGTCCCTTCAGGCGAGGGCCATTTGCCTGGTTCAACAAGGCCTTGTCAGGCGTACGGAATATCTACGCTGCCACAGCAGGCTGGCTCATAAGAAGATTGGCAGTGGCCCTGCTCTTGCTGGCGGCGGTATTTGCCTCTACATACTACCTTTTTGAGAGGACGCCCCGCAGCTTTATCCCTCGGGAAGATCAAGGCGCATTCTTTTTTAATGTGCAGCTGGCAGATCGGGCATCATTAAACCTTACGAATCGGGTTATGGCCAGGATCTATCAGGAGGTAAAAGGAATCAATGGCATCCAGAATTTCCTCGGTATAACCGGTTTCAGCCTGCTGAGCGGGACGGGCGAAAATGTTGGCTTTGGTATCGGAGTCCTGGCCACTTGGGATGAGCGCACCTCTCCGCAGACAAGCATTGATGCCATCGTGGGCCAGGTGCAGAGAAAGTTGGGGGCCATGTCTTCAGCCCGTATCCTCACTTTTGTACCGCCTCCCATAAGAGGCCTTGGGAGAACAGGCGGATTCGATTTCAGGCTGCAGGCCTTGAGGGGGCAGAGTCCACAGGAAATGGCAGCCGCTGCGCGCGCACTGGTGGTGGCGGCCAACAGGGACCCCCGGCTCAGCAGGGTGTTTACCACTTACAGGGCTTCCACCCCGCAGATTTACGTAGACCTTGATCGCACAAAGGCCGAGGTGATGGGTATTCCGGTAAGCCGTGTTTACAGGACGCTGCAGGCGTACCTTGGTTCCGCATATGCAAATGATTTTAACCTGTTTGGTCGGGTCTATCAGGTAAAAGTCCAGGCGGATGCGCCCTTCAGGAGTATCCGGGAAGACATAATGCGGCTGTACGTGAAGAACAACGAGGGGCACATGGTTCCCTTGAGAGAACTGGTAAGACTCTCAACCGTCCTTGGTCCCCAGCAGGTCTACCGCTACAATCAGTTTCCATCGGTTCAGATAAACGGCCAGGCAGCGCCGGGTGTCAGCTCCACAGAGGCTATGAGCATCATGGAAAAGATAGCGTCGGAAACTTTGCCGGAAGGTTATTCTTTTGACTGGTCCACCATGTCATTTCAGGAGCGGAAAGCCAAGGGGCAGGTAGCTACCTTGTTTGCCTTGGCTTTGGTGTTTGGGTACCTATTCCTTGTTGCCCAGTATGAGAGCTGGACCATACCCCTACCCATTATCATTTCCATCCCCGTGGCAACCTTAGGGGGTCTGGCTGGAATCTGGATAGCTGGGTTGGACCTGAGTATATACGCCCAAATAGGCCTTGTTATGCTAGTGGGGCTTGCCAGCAAAAACGCAATACTGATCGTGGAGTTTGCCAAGGATAGAAGAAATCAAGGAATCCCCATTGCCCAGGCTGCAGTGGAGGGGGCGAAAACCCGATTCCGTCCCGTACTCATGACCGCTTTGACGTTTATTATGGGAGTAGCTCCAATGGTCATTGCAACGGGGGCAGGGGCAGCAAGTCGCAGACACATCGGTACGGCGGTTTTTAGCGGTATGCTGGCTGCCACACTGGTGGGAATTTTCCTTGTCCCACCCATGTATTATGCCTTCCAGTCCATGAGGGAGAGGTGGAAAAGAGGATAAAGGTGGAAAGGATAAAAGAGTATTCTTCGGATCAGAGCTACAGAAAGAGGATTTTTCTTTGCTGGCTCCTGGGCCTTGTTGGGTTTGGGGTTCTGATAGGAGGTTGTAGCCCGGTAGGGCCGAATTATGTGCCTCCGAGGGTTGTTTCTCCGAAACAGTGGCATGCGCAGCTAGGCGGAGGACTCAGGCCTTCCTCGCCAGCACCTGAAGTTCTGGCCACGTGGTGGAAAGCGCTTGGGGACCCCATTCTTTGGAGCCTCCAGAAAAGGGCAGTGGCAGGCAATCTCCAACTTAAGGAAGCCCTTGCCAGGGTAAGGGAGGCCCGGGCACTGCGGGGGGTGAAAAGAGCGACGCTTTTTCCCGCCCTTGATGCAACCGGGGGGGTCACGAGGCAGCGGACGAGCGGTAACACCGCAGTTGTGCGAAGGACTACCCTTTATACCGCTGGCTTTGATGCAGGATGGGAGCTTGATATTTTCGGCGGAGCAAGGCGCTCAATAGAGGCGGCACAGGCCCAATTGGAGGCTGCACAAGAGGCCCTGACTGACGTGCTTGTTAGCCTGATGGCAGAGGTGGCATTAAATTATGCAAACGTGAGGACCTATCAGGCAAGGCTTGACGCGGTGGCTGCAAATATCAAGGCGCAAGAGGATATATACCAATTGAATGTTTCGAGATATAAGGCAGGCCTCATTGATGAGCTTGACGTGCAGCAATCGCTATACGTGCTTGAGAACACACGGGCACAGGTACCGCAATTAAAGAGAGATCTTGAGGCAGCCAAGAACAGGTTAGCGGTTTTGCTGGCCCTGCCTCCCGGTGCCCTGGAGAAGGAATTGGCTCCCCACTCACCCATACCCGTACCGCCAGTGCAGGTCGCCGTGGGTATCCCGGCAGATACCCTGAGGCGCAGGCCTGATGTTAGGAAGGCAGAAAGGGAGCTTGCAGCCGCAACTGCTCAGATAGGGGTGGCTACGGCAGAACTTTATCCAAAGTTCAGGCTCTCTGGCAGTATTGGTCTTGAGTCACTGAGTGCCAGGGATCTGCTCGAATGGGTGAGCCGGACGTGGAAACTTGGGGGAGTTATCTCGTGGAAAATATTTGATGCCGGTGCCATTCGTCAAAATATTAAGGTGCAGACTGCCCGCCAGGAACAGGCACTTGCGCGCTATGAAGCTGCTATTTTGGGAGCGTTGGAAGAGGTGGAAAATGCACTAGTGTCCTTTGCAAAGGAGCAAAGGCGCCTGGCTTCGTTGAGCTCTGCGGCCCAAGCTGCTTCTAGGTCCCTGGAGCTGGCGCGTGACCGTTATAAGGCGGGACTTGTGGATTTCACCACAGTGCTTGATGCCGTACGAGCACTTCAGTCACTTCAGGACCAGGTGGCTGCCAGCAGAGGGACCGTCACATCCAATTTTATCCGTCTGTACAAGGCCCTTGGAGGGGGCTGGGGGCTAATGGATGAAGTGAAGGAGATCTATGAGAAAACAGAGGAAAAATAAGAGAGGATTTGATGTATGAGGTATAGATAAATGGATTTTTTCTTTAAGCCCAAAGGGGTTGCCGTTATAGGGGCAACAGGGAAATTGCTGAAGGGTGGAAAGAGTGCCGGAGGAGCTAGGGCTGCAATGAGCCACACGGCGAGTATGGCAGGTAATGTACAGGTGATACGGGGGGCCTTGAAACAGGTGGGTGTGGTTGAGGCCCATGACTTCCAGCAAATGGCTGACATTGCCAAGGCCATGGCAATGTACCCAGCAAAAGAGGCACAATCAAGGGGTTGGGTCCCGATTCTGACCTTTAGTGGTGCAGCGGGAATAGTATCCACAGACATGATGAGTGAGAGGGATCTCAAGCTTGCGAAGCTCTCGGAAGATACCATTGAGGCCCTGAAAAGGGTTTATCCTGAATGGATGCCTCCTTCAAACCCTGTGGACCTGTGGCCTGCAATAGAACGCTCCGGAGCCCAAAGGGCCTATGGTGAGGCTGTGAAGGCAATATGCGCAGACCCTGGCGTGGACGCCCTTGTCCTTCACCTCTTTATTGGTGGTGTTGCGGGCAGAGAGTTGGACATTTCATACTTGGCGCAGGTCGCTGGAGAGGCGGGAAAGCCAATTTTTATCTGGGCATTGGGAAAGAGGAAAGAGTTACGGGATTTTATGGTCATGACTCAACAGATCGGCGTGCCCACATACAGGGAAATTGGCCGTGTCATAGATGCCATGGCGGCAGTTTTATCCTGACGCTGGAGTCGAGGAAACATGGTATTTATGGCACAGTTTGGACAGTTGCTATTCCTGGCTTTGATATTTTTCCTCAATTTTATGGCTCGAATATCCACCTCCCCTTTAATGCCGCAAATTGAGATGGACCTTAAGCTGGATCACGCTCAGGCTGGATCATTTTTCCTCATCATCTCAGCGGGCTATTTTGTAGCGCTACTGGGTTCGGGGTTTGTTTCTTCAAGGATCACCCATAAGAAAACCATTGTTGTTTCGGCGCTGAGCGTGGGATCAGCGCTGATAGCCTTATCTCTTAGCCAGTCACTGTTTACCATGAGGCTCTGTTTCCTGATGACAGGACTCGCGACCGGTATTTACCTTCCCTCGGGCATAGCGACCCTCACTTCTTTGGTGGATCAGAAGCACTGGGGAAAGGCGATAGCCGTGCATGAGTTGGCGCCGAATGCCAGCTTTGTTGCGGCTCCCCTATTGGCGGAAGGACTGATGGGGTGGTTTTCTTGGAGAGGTGTTCTGGTATGTCTCGGGATCAGCTCCGGTTTGGTGGGTATTGCATTCGGTATTCTTGGTAAAGGAGGGCGGTTTCACGGAGAGGCACCAGGGCTCTCGGTTATCAATGCATTGGTGAGAGAGCCTGCATTTTGGATAATGACTGTCTTGTTCAGCCTAGGGATAGCCGCCACACTTGGGATCTATACCATGTTGCCGCTTTTCCTGGTTGTAGAGAAGGGGATGACCAGGGGCTGGGCCAATAGCCTGGTGGGGCTTTCCAGAATTTCCGGAGTTTTCATGGCCATGGTAGCTGGTCTAATCAATGACTGGATAGGCCCTAAAAAAACAATGTTCGCCGTGTTCTTTGTAACAGGTTTGTTGAGCATGGCCCTTGGGGTGGTGTCAGGCCCTTGGACAGCGCTGATGGTGTTCTTACAGCCTTTACTGGCGGTTTGCTTTTTCCCTCCAGGATTCGCTGCATTGTCCTCAATAGGGCCATCTCGTGCGAGAAACGTTGCTGTCTCTTTTGCCGTGCCGATGGGGTTTGTGCTTGGAGGAGGGCTTATACCGTTTATGATAGGTGTGGCGGGCGATATGGGATCATTTGGGATGGGTATATCTATCAGTGGGGGACTTATCTTTGTTGGCTCCTTTCTCACTTTGAAGCTAAAAACTAGGTGATTCGCATAGTTTTATATATTGGTTTCCAAGAAAAAATTCGGAACTTATCTCTTCAATTAGGTGCTAGAGGGCATCCCAACAAGTTAATCACTCCCCTGCGTTAAATGAGCCTGTTGAAGAAGAGGCAAAGTCTTCTACCGGAGAATGGGAGCTCATGAAGTGGGCTTTACGGCTCCAGTGCTCGGCTAGTATCCGCATTGCAAAGACACTTTCCTCGGGGCTGTCGAAGACCGGGTAACTTCCCACTTTCTTGAACTCTTCAATATTAGATCTATGTGCAAGAATAGAAAATGTTATGGGCTTGTCCTTGTCACGGGAGAGGGCTTGGAGAAAATCTAGTATCTGCTCAGGGGTTCCAAATCTTTGGCCAAATATTTTCTCAAGCTTGGCATCATATATGAGGGCAAGCACAAGACCGTCAATATAGTCAAGATCAATGCACGTTTCAATGGCACCAAGGAGTGCGCTCGGGTCGTGGATATCGCCTAGATCCATGGGGTTGTTAAGGCGTATTACACCTGCTCTCCGAGTCTTCTCCAATTTGGAGATAATGTGATCAGGCAATGTTGGACAGACAAATCCATGCTTTTCACATGCATCGGCTAGGACTACTGAAAATCCTCCTGAAAAGGAGAGAACGGCGAGTCTGTTTCCCCTCAATGGGGGAAGCATCAAGGCCTTCGCCGCCACGACCATTTCATGTAAAGAATTAACTCTGATAACTCCTGATTGTTTGAGGGCCCCATCCACCACCATGTCATTATTAGCAAGGGCGGCCGTATGCGAGTACGCAACACATGAGGCGGCCCTGCTAACATTCGCTTTAAATACCACTATTGGCTTTGTAGATCCTTTGACAAGCTTCATGAACTTTCTGCCCTCATCGATGCTTTCAAGGTAGAGATGTATCTGTTTGGTGTCATCGTCGTCTAAAAAATATTCTATGAAGTCGTTTTCATTCAGGTCCAGTTTGTTTCCAGCACTTATGATCTTAGAAAATCCGACATGTTCCTCAGAAAAGTGATAAGAGGCTTGAGTGGTAACTCCGCCGCTTTGAATGATCAACCCCACAGGTCCGCTTTTCAAATAGTGTGGCTGGATAGGATTGAAAGGTGTGCAAAGGCCAGAGGATGGACATATGACACCAATGCAATTAGGCCCGATGAATCGGATTCCATAGCGCCTTGTTACTTCAAGTATTTTTTCCTCCGTTTCACTGCACTGGCCAGTGAATTCCCTGAAGCCTCCAGTGGAAATAATGGCATGGCGTATCCCTTTTCTTCCACAGATCTCAAGGGTTTTAGCCACGTAAGGGGCAGGTACCAATATCACAGCCAGGTCAATGCCATTGGGGAGCAAATCTGGGTCGGTGAGAATATCCCTACCGCAGATACTGCCTTTTTTTCGCCCCACCGGGTAGATTTCACCTTTGAAGCCCATTTCCAGACAGTGCTCCACGATATTCTTGGCAAGATTCCTTGCACTGTTCGCTACCCCGAAAACGGCAACTCGTTCAGGGTAAAAGAATTCTTTCATCTTATACCCATTTTGTTTGGGTTGATTAAATGTAAGGCATAATCCCAGATTATGCGCCAATTTTGAAACTTACTCGCAGGACAATATTGTACAGCATTTTCGAAACACCTATTTGGTGAAAGGCGATGGGGTATTCCCGAAGCGGCGTATTTTGGCTCCTGAGCAGGCAGGCAGGGATAGCGAAGGAGACAAAATCCGCAGTGAGGGGAGCCATGCTTGCCTGCTGCAAGCAGGGACGGCGTACCGAACGTAGCAGAGGGAATGGCCCATCGCCTTAGAACGAATCGTTGGAGATTCGCGCATAATCTGGGATAATACCTTATCCACGGAGTGGTCATGCTAATTTTTGGGACTAGATTAAAGTACCACATATGATACTTCAAGTTCCAAATGTGATATTATAATAGGATGACTCTAGAAGTCAAGTTCGACTAGTACGTCCTGATTTGTGTAAATCGCACTATATGGAAGCGTGGCTAGTCCGTGGTAGTTCTCATATTATCTATCCCCATCAAGGGAGGCCCTGGTATCTCTGGTTGTCAGATAAAGAGCTACAGGGAGCAGAAAGCCTATAGAACATATAATGAAGGAGAACTCATAGCCTTCTCCCAGTTGAGGAGTTGTTTCAGAAATTCTTTTCATAACGCCCCCAAGGGCATGAATAAAGACCCCTCCACCGAGCATGGTAAAGAAATTTACCGCTGTCATTGCGCTAGCGGATATTTCCTGGGGCATCAATTCCTTAATGTGGGCGTAAATCACTTGGCCAAAGGAGTTGAAAAAACCGAGGCAGAATAAGATAACGCCAAGCATTGCCAGATGCACCGAGCTTGTCCATTGCGATAGGACAATGGTGAGGATGCCTGGCACAAGAGTGCCGGCAATTACGGTCTTTTTCCTTGATTTCAGTATGGTGTCTGAGAGCGCGCCACCAATAGGGGACCCTATAATGAAGCCAATACTGATTAGAAACAGCAAGTTACCGGCCGTCACTGGGGACAATCCAAGGTATTGCATTAGAAACGGGCCTGCCCATAAGGCTTGTATGGAGGCGTAGGAGCCATAGCGCAGGAAAGCCGTGATGGCTATGGCCCAATAATGGCGGCTGGAGAACAGCTTCGCCAGTGACGAAGCAGCGGTGGGGTAAGGGGAAATGGTCGCGTCACCCTGTGATGGCCTTTGCCCCGTGGGAGTGTCTTTTACAACAAGGGCAAGCAACACCGTGAGAGCTAAATTCAGAGCCGCAAGGAGGTAGAAGGAGCCCCTCCATCCGATACTGGAGACAAGCAAGGCAAGGGGTGTGGTGGCAGCAATACTGCCCAAGGTCCCTATGGAAAGCAATGTGCCGGAAAGGGTGGCAAACCTTGCGGCATCAAACCATGCGGTGAACAGTTTAAAGGGCCCCATAAGATTGGCCGCCATGCCCAGGCCAAGTAATGCCCTGCCCACTATGCCGCCTGCCATGGTGTGGGCCTGGGCGAAGATTATGGCACCCGCAGTAGCCAGCAGGTTCAATGAGGTCATGGTGGCCCTGGGGCCGAACCGGTCCAGTACTGGCCCAAGGGGAAACTGGACTGCAGCGAATACGTAAAAAAATACCGCACCAAGCAAACCCAAGGCCTCGTGATCGAGATGTAGGTCTCTCATGAGGTCCGGCGCTATAATGGCACTGGATGCCCTGTAAAACTGAGACATCAAGAAAAGTGTCGCACATGCAGCAAAAATTGACCACTTACGGCTCATGATGTTTAATCTCTTGGGTCACGTTGACCTCATTGCCTCCCGAGGTCTTTATAGCAGAGATCAGAAGAAGAGATAGGCCCGCCATGACCAGGTTTATCAAGAACCCGCTGGTATAATTTCTCATGTTATCACGTAGCAGGCCTGTTATCCAGTGGGCCGAAATGGCGCCGATCCCATAAAATGGCGTCCAGGCGCCCAAAACAGTGGCCATAATCTCTTTTGGAAAATAATCACCAGCACAGGCCCCGTACATTGGGAAGGTGGCCCCATAGAAGGCAGCAAGTATGCCCACAAACACATACAGCATTGCCCACGAGGCTCCGCTCAAGAGTATTCCACCCAAACACATGGTGACAAAAAGATTGGAAATCATAATGGCATTTTTTCGGCCGAGGTAATCTGACAAAGGAGTTATCGTGAGCACCCCCACAACCTGGCCCAGCCCATGGACCGTGGCCAAAAAACTGGCTTTTTGGAGGGGTAGCCCCAGCTGAAATCTTGCATAGTCGACCATAAATGTGGTGATTCCATATAGACTATAACATATACAGAAGTAGGAAAGCCCGATTATCCAGAAGGTTCGCTGCTTGAGCACGACGAGGGGGTTTGCATAATCTATCGAACCGTAGCCGATATCATAAGAAGGGTTACCCTGCAATTCTTGGCCCCACGGATCAAGGCCTAATGAGTCCGGATCGTCTCGCAGGATCAACGCATTGACTACAACCATGATAAGAGCGCCGGTACCCAGCGCATACCATGAATAACGCCAAGTGTAATTACTCACTAGCCATGGGAAGACAAAGGCGAGGGTAGCGAATCCAATGCCGCAACCGCTGGAAAGTATACCCAGAGCGAGCCCCCTTCGCTTGGTAGAAAACCAACGCTGCACCACGGTTACAACCGGTGCCCACATACCGGTGGACCCGATTCCCACTACGGTGAAACACAATATTGCTGTCCAAAGGGATCTGACCGTGCCCATCAATATGGTTCCAACTCCCAGGATGAAGGCACAGGCAGGAATGACAAGACGTGCGCCAAATCTGTCTGTCAACATCCCGTTAAACGGTGTAAGGATGATATAGGATAAGAGATAGGCATTAAAAACGGTTGCCGCTGCCGTGCGAGTGAAATGCAGATCCGCAATCATTTGGGGCAATACCAGAGCGTAGCCTAGCTGTATTGAGTAATTAATGAATATATTCATAAAGCATGTGCCAAGGATGACCCATGCCCAGTGGATGTAATGTCTGTTTGCCACTCAGCCCACTTCCTTTCTGAAGAAAAAGCCGGGCGGGCCGCTAAACTATTTTAGATCGATTGCCCTCGCTATTGTGTTTCCAAAATGATGGTGTGTTGTGAATAGGCAGGCATTCAAGTTTGGTGCCTTGCCAGGAAGTTCAGCAAATGCCGCACGTACTCCTGCGGCTGCTGTTCGTATGTGTTGTGGCCGCACCTTGGAAGCACTGCCAGTTCGCCACCGGTGAGGTGTTTATGGAAGGCAACGCCCTGCTCAACATCAAAAAGGAAGCTCCTGTCAGGATAAAGCACAAGGGCAGGGCAGGTCACCTCAAGGAGGACGGGTTTGAGATCAAAGACGTCCTTACCGTAAGCACCCCCGTATCGGACGAACTGTTTAAAAAAGGGCTCTGCGTACTTTTCGCCATGCCAATCGAGAAGTTTGTTTTTCAGATCGTCGTCGAGTTCTGCAAATTTTTTGGTGAACTTCATCGCATTGAATTCAGTCATTGGCATTTCGCTGAAACATTGCGTTCTGGATGTAACCAATGAGAGAACTCTGTTTGGGAATTTAGCTGCAAAATCGACAGCAACCACACCACCTTCGCATTGACCAACCAGGTAAACCTTGTCCAAGGCCAGGGCGTCTAAAAGCAGCTCGAGTTCTTTGACGCTTTCAGGTCTGAATCTCACGCTTACATAGAAGGCCTTAAAGTCACCTCCCCTTTCGGACCTTCCATATCCCCTCCTGTCATACATAATGACGCGATATCCAGACGAGACGAGACCTGGATAAATCTCCTTCCACATTTGGGGGCAACCAAAACCATGGTGAAGCAATAGGTTCATCCAGTATTGCCACTCAATTTAAAATGATCCTTTGCTTCTCAGTGTCTACATTGAAAACCCTCGCCAGTTTATCCGTAATGTGGTCGAAGATAGTCCCATCCAGTTCATTATCAATAACTATCCTGCGCATATTCCACAGCGTATTCGTGCACAT
>JAFDIV010000008.1 GCA_019307815.1 Deltaproteobacteria bacterium | reverse complement strand
GAGAGATGGGTTATCCTGGAATAGAGATAGGCCGAATCCTAAATTTAACCGGTCCAGCAGTAACCAAATGTGTGGAGAGGGGCAAAAAGATACTTGACGAAAATGAAGAATTAAAATACAAGTTAATTAGTTAAGAACGTCCCCAATCGTGCTTGTAGGGAGGTAACAAATGGAACACATAACAGTAGATGAACTTGAGAAAAAGCTCAAAAGTATATTCAATCGCGTGTCCGATGATCAGGAGCCGATATCGGTTGTACTCGATGAAGGGAAAGAAGTCATCATTGTAGATGCGGATGAATATAACAGTCTGATGGAAACTTTTTATCTATTGCGTAGCCCTGCCAATGCCGAACGTCTTCGGGAAGGAATACGTCAGTACAACGAAGGGCAGAGAAAGACCATAGATGTTAAAGCTTACTTGGACTGATACCGGTCTCAGCGACCTTGCTTGGTTATTGGTAAGCCCGAGCCGTTACGTTTCGACCTGCAAGGTTACTGGTCGCGTCGCATAACCCAGGAACACCGTCTTGTTTACACATTTGATGATAATGAAGTTACTGTGATTCAATGTCGGTATCACTATGAGAAGTCTTAGATACTATGCAAGTATATGACTGGAAAGAAAATCATTGAAAAACGAAAGGCATAAAAAAACAAGTTAATTAGTTAACAACGTCCCTCATTACAGAGGTGTTTCTACCCGAAAGGTGGGCAAGGTTACCAGGCTTTTTTGGGATTCGGAGGTTAGCCCGGCTGAAGTCAGCAGAATGAACAAGCATGTGAAGCCTGCCTGCTGCAGGCGGGAAAGAGCTGATCAGGTGGCTGAACCGCCCCATCACCAAGGATATTGCCTATTTGATCATTGATGGGGCCTACTTTAAGGTTAGACGAAAGAGAGTAGGTACGGAGGCTGCTCTGTGTGCTGTTGGCATTACGGAGGATGGACAAAGGGAATATTTGGGGTTTATTCAGGGGCAGAGGGAATCTCGGGAGGCCTGGGAGTTTCTTCTCACCCATCTTCTCAGAAGGGGCCTTGATTCCAACAAAGTGCTCATGGTGGTCTCCGATGCCTGCCTGCCGGTCAGGCAGGGGTGCCCAGGGATTCTTGCGGCTATCCGTACTATTTTCCCTTACAGTGATCATCAAAGGTGTCTGTTCCATAAAATGGGTAACTTGCAAGCCAAGTGCCCTAAGACAGAATGGCCGTTGATCAAAGCAAAGCTACGAAAGATCTACTATGCCCCCAATAGCCTGGAGGCGAAAGCCCAGACTCAGATGTTCATAGAGGAATACCGCGAAGTATATCCGGCACTTGTCAAGTGCGTCGAAAAAGACCTTGATGCCTGCATAGTATACATGAACCATCCACCTACCAGGTAGAAGCATATAAGAACCACAAACATCATTGAGAGGAGCTTTAAGGAGGTTAATCCGCCTCTGGCGGATAAAGCGGCGTGTAAAGGTCATGGAACAATTCCCTACTGAGGAATCTTGCCTGCCTGTGCGCTGCACGCAGACAGGTATCCGTATCCTTTTCACACTCCTTAGAGCCCAAAATGAGATATGGGAAGGCTCGTCCGCCATAAGTCTGGCGGGCAAGCCCATCAAGGGATTCTAATTTTACATTACTTGACAAACGCTACCAAATCAACCAAACAAACCAGACAAACGAGACAAACCAGATAGACCAAACAAACCAAAATGACCAAGCTGACCCGCTTCGAAGACCTTGAGTGTTGGCAGCAGGCAAGAGAATTGACTCAGCTCGTCTACAAGGCCACAAACCGAAGTAAATTCAGACGCGACCTAAGACTTTCTGGGCAAATCCAGGCAGCCGCTGGATCTTGCATGGCCAATATAGCAGAAGGGTTTATTCGTCGATCGGACAAGGAATTTATTCAGTTTCTCTTTATCGCTATGGCTTCCGCAGCAGAGGTTCAAAGCCACCTTTACATCGCTTTGGACCAGGCCTACATCGATCAGAACCAGTTCGATGAAATTTACAACCAGGCCGACAAAACAGCAAAAATTATCTCAGGCCTAATAAAATACCTCCGTACCAAACACACCAAACCAACCAGACAAACGAGATAAACGAGATAAACGAAACAAACGAAACAGACGAGACAAACGAGATCAACCAGACAAACCAGACAAACGAGACAGACCAGGTCAACCAGATAAACCAGATGGACTAGATGAATCAGACAAACCAAACCAACGAGATAAACCAGACCAACCAAACCAACCAAATCAACCAGATAGACGAGATAAACCAGACCAACCAAACCAACCAAATGCCCAAATGAACCAAATGAACCAGACAGACGAAATAGACCAGACAGACGAGCTAACCCATACAGGAGGTTTCCCTCATGCACCTTAGAAAACGCATCCTTGTTACAGGAGGGGCCGGTTTCCTTGGCTCCCACCTGTGCGAGCGATTGTTGCAACTAGGCTATGATGTCTTATGCGTAGATAATTTTTATACCGGAACAAAGCGGAATATAGTGCATCTTTTAGGTGATCCTTTTTTCGAGCTTTACCGCCATGACATTACATTTCCCTTGTTCGTGGAAGTGGACCAGATTTACAACCTCGCTTGCCCTGCCTCCCCTGTCCATTACCAAAATGATCCAGTTCAAACCACCAAGGTATGCGTTCATGGGTCCATTAACATGCTTGGATTGGCCAAGAGGCTTAAATGTGCCATATTGCAGGCATCCACTTCAGAGGTTTATGGAGACCCAGATGTACATCCTCAGCCTGAGACATACCGAGGAAACGTAAATCCAATAGGTCCACGGTCATGCTACGATGAAGGTAAAAGGTGTGCCGAAACCCTTTTTTTCGATTACCGCCGCCAGCATAATTTGGAGATCAAAGTCGCTAGGATTTTTAACACCTATGGCCCCCGCATGCATCCCAACGATGGTAGAGTAGTTTCTAATTTCATTATCCAAGCCTTACGCAATAAACCAATAACAGTTTACGGCGACGGTTCTCAGACCCGATCCTTCTGTTATGTGGATGATATGATCGAAGGGCTCATACGATTTATGAATACACCCGATGATGTAACTGGCCCGATGAACCTGGGTAACCCGGATGGGTTCACCATCCTTGAGCTTGCGGAGTTGGTGCGCGACATTACAGGTTCAGCTTCGGAAATTCGCTTTGAGCCCCTTCCTGCGGACGATCCCGTTCGGCGCCGTCCCGACATTTCCCGGGCCAGGAATATCCTGGGCTGGGAACCCAAGGTCGGGCTTCGCGAGGGCCTTTCCAAGACCATCGATTATTTTGATGACTTCCTGCGCACCAACGGTATGCTGCAGGCTCGCCTTGCCATCTGATGATGCCAGAGGCGGCGCAACCGACGGGTTGTGCCTTTCCACCGGAAGGCCTGAATGCGCAAAAGATGCTCCCGTCGGCTGCCAGCCCAAGGCGCCCCGGAGACCCCCCGTGCCTGGGCGCTGACGCAAGTAGGATCAAGAGGGAGTTGGGCTGGCAGCCGCAATACTCGTCACTGGAGAGTATTCTGGCTTCCGCCTGGGCCTGGCATAAAAAACTATGACAAAAGGCGTTTTATCCCCGGCCATACGCAACGGTCTTAAGAGCACGGTAGCCCGCAACGCCGCTTCGCTCTACCTCATCCAGTTTGCCAACTACATCGTGCCGCTTATCATGGTCCCCTACCTCGTGCGGGTGCTGGGGCCGGCAGGTTACGGTGCGGTGGCTTTTGCACAGGGGTTTATCAACTACCTGATGCTCTTTGTGGAATATGGGTTCAACTGGTCTGCCACGCGGAAAATTTCGGTGCACCAGCAAGATCAGCAAAACGTCAACCAAACGGCATTTCGTGTATGCCCTGCAAAAAAAGAGGATTTGCTCGATTCTCCCTGTGGTTTAAGGGATTGGCCTATTTTACCTGCTTGTGCCGGAATAGAATCAATATGAATCTGGTTCGCTTAAGAGGACTTCTCGCTGAAAAGGCCAAGGAAGATTCGGTACTGAATGCCTTCCTTGCACTGGCGAAAGACTCGACGGTGTATCTGGTGGGGGCAGCGATGATCGGCTTGGGCAACTTTATCCTGTTGCCCCTCTACACACGATATTTGGCCCCTGCAATATTTGGCGTGTACGCCTTGGTGGATATCACCATCCTGATCGTTGTGGCGGTGACACAATTAGGGCTGGGAGTTGCCTACCTGAAGTGGTTTGCCGAAGCCAAAGAATCCCAACGGGGAGAACTGCTGGGCTCAAGCCTGACTGTAGGGATGCTAGCAGCTGCTGTGGGCGGAGCCCTTTTGATGATAGGTGTAGCCAGCCCAATAGGGGAGACGTGGCTGCAAACTGCCGAGCGGAACTTTGCCTGGACGTTGCTACCCATCGTCGTTCTGGAAAATGCTCAAGGGCTTTTGCTGACCGATTTGCGCGCTCGACGTTGGGCAGTCGCCTTTTCCATTGCTGCAGCCTTGCGACTGTTTGCTATTGTTGGAGCTAGTTTGTGGTTCGTTGCAGTACAAAACTTGGGAATAAAAGGTGTCTTTTTAGGAAGGTTAACAGGTGATGCTGTAACTTCTCTGATTCTGCTTGTCTTTTGTCTACATCATACAAGACCGCGCTTTTCACTGAGTCTCGTAGGCCCGATGATTCGCTATGGTTTGCCACTGGTCTGGAGCGGAATGATGGGAATGATGCTGGATGCTACAGGTCGTTACTTCGTAAGCCACTATGGCACGCTAGATCAAGTTGGCTTTTACGGTGCATCGATCAAGATTGCTAACATCTTCCAAATGCTGATCATTCAGCCTTTTGGTGTGGCCTGGGGCGGACTGATGTTTCAGATCGTCAAGTGGCCAAACGCCCGCACAGTTTACTCTAAGATCTTGATGTATGTATTTGTCCTCTCATTGGCTGCAGCTCTGATTCTTACGCTTTTTACACCGACACTGTTTACCATTTTTGCTACCGCCACCTATGCGCCGGGAATGGCGGTGTTTCCTTTGATTCTACTTGTACGAGCAATTAAAATTATGGAATATCCCACATCAATTGGAATCTATTTAGAAGGCCGGACGAAGTGGTTTGTGCTGATCTACTCAGTTGGTTTGCTTGTCAATCTCTTGGCGAACTACACGTTAACCCCAGCATACGGAATGTTTGGAGCAGCCCATGCTTGGCTTTTGGGATGGGCGGTTATTATAGGTTTGATGGCCTTGATAGGACATCGTTATTATCCTTTAAGATATAACTGGAAGTTGATCGTGGCTCCGCTCTTTCCCTGGGCTTGCCTTCTTTTAAGCCACTGCAGCATTGGATCGATTCTCCGGACTCTCGAGTGGCCACTTCAGATTCTAGGTACGTTGGTGGTGATTGTCGGTGCGGGACTGCTCCTTACGCAGGATTTCGGCGTCGGGCAGAGGCAAATTCCAAAATTTGATCGGAGAAAGTAGGTCAATGAAGAGATGCTGGCCGGAGTACTTGAAAGACGAATCGCTTTTCAGCAGTGCTATTCGCCTGCGATACTTGATCTGGACTATTAAACGCCACGTTCCGCAAGGTAGCCGGTTGCTAGAAGTAGGATTTGGCAGCGGGACCACGGCCGTGCTGCTGGCCGATTCAGGATACACGGTCACAGCAATTGACATTGATTATGTGCTGGTGGAGCGATTCCGCGATCGCTATGCTGACTGGATTCGAACCGGGCGCTTGGAAGCGATACAGGCCAATATGTTGGCTCTGCCCTGGCGGAAAAGGGAGTTTGATCTGACCTACCATCAGGGTGTGTTGGAGCATTTCCCCGATGAGCACATTGTGCAAGCGCTGCGGGAGCAAGGGCGCGTCGCGGAGTGGGTCATATTTGATGTACCGAATCACCGCTATGGCGACCGGCCGTTTGGCGATGAGCGGCTGCTTTCTCCGTCATACTGGCGAGGACTGATCAACCAGGCTGGTTTGGAGGTAGTGGATGAGAGAGGGCGTGACTTTCACCGTTGGCTTTATTTGTTGCCTTTTGCTTTCTTCTCCCACCGGGCTCTGGAGAAGTGGCCCTGGTTTGGGAGAAGGTTTGGTATAAGCTCTATTTTTGTTTGCAGGTCAGGTCACGAATGAGCCGATTTTTTACTTCCTATCAACGGAGCCAATACGAATATGCCTATCGGGATGCCGAGAATGAATACGGTTTTCCCGATCGGAAAGTCGCCGATGGTGAGACCGTAGAGGGCGCACGAATCCTGAATTTGGGTTGTGGAACGGCGAATGATGTATGGTTCCTGGCAGGAAAAAATCTGATTGCTGGTCTAGATTATGCGCAGAGTGGCTTGAGGATTGCCAGCCGTCACGGAGTCTATGGAGTGGTTGGGGATTTGAATCTCTCTCCAGTGCTGCCTTTTAGAGATCAATCTTTTGACATCGTAATCTGCAAGGACATTCTGGAGCATGTTTTGGAACCGCTGGTTGTTCTCCAAGAGGTGCATCGTGTATTGAAAAATAATGGGTGTGTGGTCATTAGTGTTCCCAACCATTTCTATCTCCCGATGCGATTACGCATCCTGTTGGGCAAAGGTTTTATCTGGAAATCCATTGGTAGCGACCATGGTCGGGAGTACGATGAATGGAACTACATGCATGTCCGCTTCTTCACCTATGGGGGATTTCGGCGTCTCCTGAGGGCCGCAGGTTTCCGGCCGGAGAAATGGTTCTGGGATTTTGGGAATCTGGCCCATTACAACAACCCGGATATGTGGCTGGAGCCACAGTTGTGGAAGAAAGCTCACGGTAAGCCGATTTCCCGGCAGGGTAAGGTGGGTCTTTATCTGATCAGACCCTTGTGGAAAGTGTTTAACCTGCTCTTCCCGCGTCCTTTACGCAGAGCGATTGTCTCCCTGGCACCGGGGTTGCTCTGCGCGGGATTCTATGTGAGGGTAAGGAAAGTATGAAAATCCTGGTGCTTAACTTTAATTTAAAGGGCGTTGGAACGTATCGGCGCAGTTTCTATTTCAGCCGAGAACTGGCCAGGCGTGGTCACGATGTGACAATGTTCACTGTTTCGAGAGATTCCAAATTCCGCCCAAAAATTTACTTTAAGAAGGATTGGGTAGGTCAAAGTGACCAGCCCGTGGGTGAAGGGCCGTGGGTGCGGATGACTGAGGGACCAAATTGGGGTTATAAGTGGCTTCCCTGCTGGGGATCCGGTCCGTTGGATATCTGGCTAAGGACAAAAGAAATCCTGTACGGCAACTATGATGTGATCTATGGGTTTGAGTATCATCCCAATGTTTCGTGGCCTGTTTATTGGACGCGGCCGTTTAAATCCTATCGCTTCTTCTCCGATTGGTGCGATTGGTTTGCGGGCAATAGCAATCGGTTGCGCAATTGGAGAATCGCTCACAAGATTGATGGCTGGCTGGAAGAGCGAATCCGTTTCCTGGCTGAGAAAATTACGGTGACATCCAAAACACTGCTTGAGAGGGCGTTGAACATCGGCATTCCAGCAGACCGGATTGTTCACATTCCCGAAGGGGCTGCTACCGATTATATCCAACGAATACCGGCTCGTGCAGCACGCCTTTTCTTCGGCCTCCCTGAAGATGTGTCTGTTGTGCTGACGGGTCTGGACTGGGAAATTGAGCGTTCATTATACATTTTTAAGGCTCTTCTCAAGAGAATGCCTGACGTTCATTTGATAGTCTTAGGGCGCGAACATCCCTTAGCAGTAAGGCAGGTTCGGGAACTCGGCCTTGGCTCGCAAGTCCATTTCACTGGCTGGGTGAGTGATGAGGACTATCCCCGCTGGATTGCGTGCGCGGATGTGTGTTTTCTGTCCCTAGAAGACTCCTTGCTCCATCGCGCGCGGTGGCCGGCCAAAATCCTGGACTATCTGGCTGCCGCTCGGGCTGTCGTGACCAATGGGGTTGGCGAAATTCTTGATCTTTTTACTCAGCGTGACGTGGGCGTATTGGCTCCATACGATATTGAGGGAATGGCTGAGGCTATCGTTTCTTTGCTTCAAGACCCCGAGCGCCGACTCTATTATGGTCAACAGGCGCGTCGCGTAATGGTAGAAGAGTGGGATTGGCGCGTGCGGGGTGAGCAGATTGCGAAGGTGGTGGAAAGTTGATAAGCCTAAACCGTGACTTCCTAAGAACGAAACAGGCACTAGTACGGAGGACTCTTGCACTAACTGTTTCAATTGTTGCCATGGCGCTAACTTTATCGGTGGCAATAGCTGTGCCTACTAACCCGCTTTTGCCGTTATCAGCTATCATCACCGGAATGGTGATTCTTATCCTTTTAATCCATAGTTCTTTTGCATTTCTCTACTTTGTGCCCCTATTACTGAGTCTGGAGTATCGTGTAGAGCTTAACTTTATCAGTTTTGCTTTAGGCGAGATCAGTGCTGTACTGGTGTGGCTTGTTGCGCTATTACAAATTTGGAATAATCGAAAAGTTTATCTAAGCAGAAGCGAGGTGATTTTGGTATTGTTTATTGCAACTGCAGCCTTGCCCAGCGTGGGATTGGAAAGTGATACACGGCATGCTTTGAGTGTGTACCGCGATTTAATCCTTCCGCTGGTTTTTTTTGCGGGTTTCTTGCTAATTAGGTTAAACCGACAACAAGTTATTAAGCTGCTAAAAATTTTTGTGCTGGCGGCTACCGCATCTGCAATTTTGGGCATTATACAGTTCAAAACAGGCCATTACCTGTGGACGATGCGATTTGAGGATGTGTGGTGGCAAAATTTCAAAACAGATTTTATACGCAGTTCTATGATAGGGCAGTTACTTAACGTGAAGGATACGCTACCCGTCGGCCTTTATGCCACGACGAACAACTTTGCTTCGTACTTAGTGATCCCGGCAGTGTGTGCATTTGCACTCGCTACGTTCCCCTTAAGATCGCGTAGTGAAAAGTTAGTCTGGAGGATGTGCTCGGTTACTCTCTTTGTGGCTCTGCTTTTTACTTTCTCACGTGGCAGTCTGTTCACCTTTTTGGTAGCTTGTCTTCCCTTGGTGTGGTTCCAGAGTAGAAAATATGTGTCGCTTGCCTCCATGTTTTTTGTCATAGGAATAAGCGTACTGATAATAGCAGCGATTTTGGTGACAGGTATCCTATCCTGGGATCAACTTGGAACTCTTCAAGGCCGGGCAATGATGTTACAGGCTGGGGTGGAACTCATTAAGGATCATCCTGAGGCGTTACTTACAGGTGGGTTTACAGAGGAGTATCGCACATACTACTATCAACCGCAGTTAGCCCACAACGTCGCTCTCTACGCAATTCTGCAATTCGGTCTCCTGGCCACATTGGGATGGCTTTTTCTGGTATGGCACAATTTGCGTATCATGTGGAGCGGAATTAAGTCCGAAAACGATATTGAATCGAAGTTGTTAGGTATGGCATTGCTTTCTGGGTTGTTCGCTACTGTTTTTCTTTATGCACAGACAACTAGTTTTATCGATAATGTTCAATCATCTATGTGGTTGTTTTTTTGGATCGGCGTGGGTAGGGTATTAATCCATCATAAAAAGTTTAGAGTTTTTCAGGAGAACAGTTGCCGTACCCAGCGTAATTTGCTTGCCTTTCGCACTGGGATCCGCGGTGAAGAGCCGACATGACCAACTGAAACAGGCCTATAATATGGGTGGAGGCTCTTATGACAAACCCTAAGGACTTTTACGGCTACCTTTGGGATGCCAAACAGCAAGCCAATTATCGTCCGGCTGTGCGACGACACTGGTTTCACCGTTTAATCCTTGACCCCATCTTTGATCCGTCGGCTAATCCCCGTCATGAAGTAGCCTTACGACTGCTGCAAGGAGGCGAGCGCCTGCTAGATATCGGGTGTTGGAACGGCTACCTGTTGGAACGTATCCGCGAGAAGAATATCTATCGGGAACTTTACGGTGTAGATATTGTACCTGAGGCGATTGAGACGGTGCGGGCGAAATTTTTCAAGGCCCATGTAGTGGATTTGAATAAGGATCCTCTCCCGTTCCATGACGATTTTTTTGACGGCGTAACTATGCTGGCTGTTTTGGAGCATATCTTTGACCCGTATGCCGTTATCCAGGAGGTTCGACGCGTGTTGCGCCCCGGTGGGCAGTTGGTCATAGATGTACCCAATGCCGCCTCGTTAACTAACCGCATGCGCATACTATTAGGTAGGATTCCGGTTACCTCAACCGATCGGGGTTGGGATGGAGGACATTTGCACTACTTTACCAAGCACGCTCTGGATCGTTTACTGCGTGAAGAAGGATTTGACATTTTGCAACGTAAAACAACGGGCGGTAAACCCTGGCTGAGAGAGCGATGGATTTCGTTGTTAGGGGGAGAACTGATTTACTTGTGTCGCAAACGGTGACTTATCCTTTCATACCACATAAACTGTAGCGGAAACATCGGTGAGAAAGGCGCATGAAGATAGCTTTTGTAACTAACATATGTGCCCATTATCGGGTCAAGACGTTCGAGACGCTTGCTCATTACCACGATGTCTATTATTATTTTTTCTCTGCGGGCGATGAGTGGTATTGGCAACAGCAGCACGGCGTGAGGGCAGGAAATTTTCGCCACGAATACCTGCCGGGCTTTCGTGTCGGTTACACCCGAATTACGCCTACCCTCCCATGGAAGCTATGGAAGGGACGGTATGATGTTTACATTAAGTGCATCAACGGTCGCTTTGCCCTGCCCTTGACGTATCTGGTAGCCCGTTTGAGGCGAAAACCTTTTATCCTGTGGACGGGAATCTGGGCGCGGGTGGAAACGCCGGTGCACCGTTTGTTGTTTCCTTTTACCCGTTACATCTACCGGCACGCGGATGCAATAGTGGTCTATGGAGAACACGTCAAGCGCTACCTAATCTCTGAGGGTGTGTCCCCGCAGCGTATTTTCATTGCCCCTCACGCAGTAGACAACGAGGCTTACAGCCGTCAGGTCTCTGAAGAGGAAAAGTTGACTTTGCGGCGTAAATTGAATATTGCAGAAGGACAGAAGATCGTGCTTTATCTGGGACGGCTGGAGGAGGTTAAGGGGTTGCCTTATCTCTTGGAGGCGTTTGCCTCGTTACGACGGGAAGATACCGTGCTCGTTCTCGCCGGCACGGGTTCCGAGCGGCCCAATCTAGAACAGTTAGCACAACAGAAGGACTTGGGGGAACGGATTCGGTTAGTCGGCTATGTTGCACCGGAGGAAACGACTCCTTACTATGCCGCCGCCCACGTCCTTGTGCTGCCGTCTATTACAACGCCGTACGTGAAGGAGCTTTGGGGGCTGGTGGTTAACGAGGCAATGAACCAGGGAGTACCGGTGATTGCAAGCGATGTCGTAGGTGCTGCGGCAGGTGGGCTGGTGCAGCATGGGGTTAATGGCTTCGTGGTTCCGGAACGAGATGACAATGCTTTGGCACAGGCCCTCGAGCGCATTCTGAATGAGCCGAGTCTTCGTAGCGAACTTGGGCAAAACGCCCGACGCATTATCGCTAAGTGGGACAATGAAAGAATGGTGTACGGATTCCGGCAGGCAGTTGATTATGTAACGGAAAAGAAGTGATAGTGTTGCTCATCCACAATTTTTACCAGCACCCCGGCGGCGAGGATGAGGTCTTTCGGGCGGAGGCAGCGCTCCTCAGAAGCCAGGGCCACGAGGTGGTGGAGTTTGTGGAAGATAACCGAAAGGTGGATGGCGTGAGCCCGTTAAAGGCCGCTGTAGATGCTATCTGGTCCCGAGAGGCACAGCGACGACTGCGAACGCTTATTCGTGAGAAAAAACCCGACGTGGCTCACTTCCACAATACTTTTCTGAGGATCTCGCCCGCGGCCTACTACACCTGCAAAGAAGAGGGTGTGCCGGTGGCGCAGACTCTCCATAACTACCGTCTTGTCTGCCCTGGGGCTCTGCTCATGCGGGACGGGCGCGTCTGCGAAGACTGTCTAGGACGGGCAGTTCCCTGGCCCGGTGTGGCCCATGGTTGCTGGCGCGGTTCCCGGACACAGACGGCCGTGGTTGCCGGGATGCTCGCTTTCCATCGCGTCCTCAAAACCTGGCACGAGCAGGTGGACTGCTACATCGCCCTCACGGAGTTTGCGCGCCGCAAGTTTATCGAAGGCGGGCTGCCGGCAGAGAAGATCGTGGTCAAACCTAATTTTGTGGGTGAGGAGTTACGAGTGACGAGTAACGAGTTGCAATTTTCCCGTCACCCGTCACTTGTCACTCGTTACTTTCTCTTCGTTGGGCGCCTCTCGCCGGAGAAGGGGCTCGGAACGCTCCTTCGGGCCTGGCAAAAACTGAAGGATGTCCCGCTCAAGATCATCGGGGACGGTCCTTTATTGGAGGCGGTCCGAGCCTTCAATGGTGGTGGGGTGCAGGTTTTGGGCAGACGGCCCCATGACGAGGTGATTGCCCTGATGAAGGGGGCGCGCTGCGTGGTGTTCCCGTCGGAGTGGTACGAGGGCTTCCCGATGACCATTGCCGAGGCGTTTGCCTGCGGGGTGCCCGTGATAGCCTCTCGCCTGGGCGCCATGGCGGAGATCGTAGAAGACGGGCGCACGGGGCTCCTCTTTGAGCCCGGCAACGCCGATGACCTGGCAGCCAAGGTGGAATGGGCCTGGGCGCATTCGGAGCAGATGGCCGAGATGGGCCGGGAAGCACGGCGGGAGTACGAGGAAAAATACACGGCGGAGCGGAATTATGAAATGCTGATGCAAATTTATAGAAGGGTAATGAGTAACGAGTGATGGGTGACGAGTGAGGCGTTCATGACTTCTGAGCTTCATCCTCCCCCTGTCACTCTTTACCCGTCACCTCCCTGCTTCGAGGTCCTGGGTGTCCGGGTGCACGCCGTGAATATCCCTCGGGTGTTGGAAGCCGTTGAAGCACTGCTACGGCAGTGCGGAAAGGGGTATATCACGGTCACGGGCGTGCACGGCATCATGGAGTGCCAAAGATCCGCCATGGTCATGAAAGCCCACCGAAACGCCTGGCTGGTGGTTCCCGACGGCATGCCGCTGGTACACATAGGCCGCAGCATTTATGGTCAACGTGAGATGCGCCGCTGCTTCGGCCCCGATCTCATGGAAGCACTCCTGGCACATTCGGTTTCCAAAGGCTATACACACTTCCTTTACGGCGGGAATCCCGGGGTCGCGGAAAGCCTTAAAACCAAGTTGGAACGGAAGTTTCCAGGCCTTTCCATCGTGGGAACCTACACGCCGCCCTTTCGCCCCCTCAACGCACAGGAACGCCATGAGTTGCTATCCCTGGTAGAAAGCCTTCGGCCCCACTTTTTCTGGGTGGGCTTGAGCACACCCAAGCAAGAACTCTTTATGGCCGAATACCTGCCTCTCCTTACCACACAAATCATGGTGGGTGTCGGCGCGGCTTTTGATTACCATAACGGGACCATCACGAAAGCGCCACGCTGGATGCAAGCCGCGGCGCTGGAGTGGCTCTACCGCCTTTTACTGGAGCCTCGCCGGCTCTGGAAGCGTTATCTCATCAATAATCCTCTTTTCATCGGTTTGCTACTTTTGCAAGCGCTGGGGATTCGCAAAAGGTAGGAGGCTGTCGGAAAACGCCGAAGATGGCCATTTTTTCGCAGCGCAGCCCTTGAGGGCTGTGAAATAAATCCCGGGTCGAGTACAGGCCGGTGCTTGCCTGCGCGCCCAGGTGGGAGGCCGTCAGAACAACAAAAACATAGCGGGTTTTGCCTCACGGTCATGAACAGGCGCCCTCTTCAATTCGCTCCCAAGGAAATCTTTGAGCAGATTCTGGAATATGCCGTGATCCCCACCTTTGACCTGGTGGTGTGGTTCGAGGGACGAGGGGTGGCGTTAGTGCGCCGACGCATCGCGCCCTATCGGGGTTTTTGGGCCTTGCCGGGGTTGCGAATGATGAAGCCCGAAGGCATTGAAGACACCCTACGCCGCATTGCCCGCAGCGAACTGGGGGTGGAGATCAACCCTTCTGATCGCCTCTTTTTGGGTCAGTACGTGGGACGGTTTCGCACCGAAAAAGGACGCCAGGACCTCTCCACTGGTTATGCCGTGCCGTGCGTGGCGTCGGCCATAACGATCAATCCGGCGCACTTCAGCGGCTTTCGCTTCATCGCTTCTGAAGCCGAGATTCCAAACCGGACTGGAGCAATGTATCGGTTCTACCTTAAACGGTTTTTTGTCCTTCGGGACTCGTTTGCTGGTTCAAGTCCAAATTCAAACTAAGGAGGCAAAACATGAAAACAGCGTTGGTTTGTGGTGCGGGTGGGTTTATCGGTTCGCACATGGTCAAGCGGCTTAAGGATGAAGGTTTCTGGGTGCGGGGAGTGGACCTCAAATACCCCGAATTTTGGGAGACCGTGGCCGATGATTTTGTGATTGGCGATTTGCGAGATCAGTACTTGTGCCGTCAGATTGTGGATCGAAAATTTGATGAAGTTTACCAATTTGCCGCTGATATGGGGGGAGCAGGGTATGTATTTACTGGCGAGCACGATTCAGACATCATGCACAACTCCGCTCAGATAAACCTGAATATGCTGGATACTTGCTGGAAGCGAAATATAAAACGCATTTTCTATTCTTCTTCCGCCTGTATTTATCCGGAATACAACCAAACGGATCCAGACAACCCCAATTGCGCTGAGGAAAGCGCTTACCCTGCACAACCTGATAGTGAGTACGGATGGGAGAAGCTTTTCAGCGAGCGTATGTACCTTGCCTATCATCGCAACAAAGGCATGGAAGTACGTATTGCCCGGTACCACAACATCTTTGGCCCATATGGTGCGTGGAACGACGGCAGAGAAAAGGCTCCTGCTGCGATTTGCCGCAAGGTTGCAATGGCAGAAGATGGCGGGGAAATTGAAATCTGGGGAGATGGCAAACAGACCCGCTCTTTTCTTTATATTGACGAATGTATTGAAGGTACATTGCGCCTAATGCGCTCGGATTGGACCGGGCCAGTGAATATAGGTTCAGAAGAAATGGTTACCATTAATGGTTTGGCCGATATGGTGATGGAAATTGCTGGCAAAAATCTCAAGAAAAAACATATTCCTGGTCCTTTAGGCGTTAGGGGAAGGAATTCGGATAACCGCCTTATTAAGGAAAAACTTGGGTGGGCACCCTCTCAGCCCCTGAAAAAAGGCCTGACTAAAACCTATGCATGGATCAACGAGCAGGTAAAAGGGATGAGAAGAAATGGATCAGTCTAAGCCTGGGCGTCTTCGGTCTTATGAGCCGCTTTTAATAACACTGCATAGATTGGTTGATGCCACGCTTTGCGCAGGGCTCTTCCTTGTATTGAGCTATGCATATGGCAAATATAACGAATCACTATATCCCCCTGCTGGAGCCGTAATCTTTTTGGGAACTATGGGCCTGTTTCATGTGATAGGGATTTACCGATCATGGCGCGGCTCGACCTTGTTGCAAGAGATAAATACTCTGTTTGTAGGGTGTTTTTTCTTATATGGCTTTGTGCTGGCACTTGGTTTCTTCTTAAAAGTGACCCAATTTTATTCCCGCCTTGTTCTTCTTACGTGGATGGTTGCGCTACCCGTTTTGCTTGCCATAGAAAGAATGGTCATAAGGCTTACCTTCCGGTATTTTCGAGCTCGGGGCTGGAATTTCAGGCATGTGGTAGTGGCTGGCCGAGGACCTTTGGCCGAAAGACTGATCGAGTGGCTCAAGGCTAACCCTTGGGTCGGTGCGAAGGTGCATGGATTTTTTGATGACAAGTTGTCCTATCCCTTGGATTCAGTTCCATACTTAGGGCCTCTCGACGCACTGCCCCATTATGTAAAAAACAACCATATTGATCACGTGTACATTGCGCTGCCCATGAAGGCTGAAGAGAAAATGTCGCGAATAGTTCGAGACCTTGCTGATACCACTGTGTCGCTATATATAGTCCCTGACATTTTTTTGCTGGATATAATTCTGAGTGGACAGGTAATCCGCCTTAACGAACTAGCACTTATAGGGATCTGGGAAACTCCATTTAGAGGAATAAATAGGATTTTGAAAAGGGCTGAAGATATTATTATTGCCTCGGTTGCGCTAACTTTATTCGGCCCCTTGATGATAGTTATAGCATGTCTTATCAAAGCAACTTCGAAGGGTCCAGCTATTTTCAAGCAGTGGCGGTATGGACTAGATGGTCGTCCGATCCAAATTTATAAGTTCCGCACTATGACTGTATGCGAGGATGGATACCGATTCAAACAGGCCACTCAATGTGACCCTAGAGTGACAAAAGTGGGTATGGTGCTCCGTCGACTGAGCCTGGATGAGTTGCCACAGCTCATTAATGTTCTTCAGGGCAGAATGTCCATCGTAGGGCCTCGTCCCCATCCTGTGGCAATGAATGAGGAATATCGAAAGAAAGTGCGTGGCTATATGCTTCGTCACAAGGTTCGCCCGGGTATAACTGGTCTTGCTCAAGTGAACGGTTACAGGGGTGAAACGGATACGCTAGACAAGATGGAAAAACGTATTGCATATGATTTGGAATACTTACGCAACTGGTCCGTGCTTTTAGATTTGAAGATTTTGGCACTCACGTTGTTAAAAGGGTTCCGGAGTCCTAATGCGTATTAGCATTTGCTTTAACAAGCTTTTCCATCCCCGCGGTGCTTACTAACCTTGAACATCGAACCCTCCCAAACTTTTACCCATTTCAGCCCAAAGCCATTTTGGGTAATTCTTGCACTTACCCTCAATCCCACACCACACCTCAACTTTTACCCAAATCAGCCTTGAGCTGTTTTGGGTAATTCTCTTTGCAATCTCCCATTCCGCCTACCAACCTTGAACTTCGAACCCTGCCTGCAGCAGGCAGGCTTGAACTTTGAACTTTTCCCGCCTTTCCCGCCTCTCACCTTTCAGATGGGGAACATACCGAAATTGCACCTGAACGATAATCGTGATAAACTTCAGATTGGGCGAACGGAGGTAACAGAACAGAAAATAGGGAGGTTTGTAAAATGGCTGGTCTAACACTTGAAGTACCTGCCGATGTACGTGACGCCTTGCGTGTTCCTGTAACGGAACAAGAGGCCCGTTTGCGACGCGAGCTGGCTATTCGGCTGTATGGGAAAGGGCTGCTCCCTTTTGGCAAGGCTCGGGAGCTAGCCGGGCTGTCAAAATGGGCATTTCATGAATTGCTTGCAAGCGAGGGGATTCCGCGTCACTATGACCTGGAAGAGCTTGAAGCTGACCTGGCCACCCTTGAGGCTTTAGAATGAAAGCTGTATCTGACTCTTCTGTTTTGATTGGTCTCAGTTCGATTGATCGGCTTTCCATTCTCAAACGTCGTTTTACTCCTTTCCAGCGATCTGGATGCTGGTGAAGCCGAGGCCATTGTCCTGGCACGTCAAGAGCAGGCGGACATGGTTTTGTTAGATGAAAAAGAGGCGCGGCGGATAGCACGGCGCCTTGGAATTCGGGTATTAGGGACAGTTGGACTTCTAATCTGGGCTAGGCGTAAAGGGCTGATTTCAAATCTAAGCGCAGAACTAAAACTTTTGCAAGAGCAGGGTGGCTTTCGGCTAAGCAAGGAGCTTTGCCTTGAGGCACTACGGCAGGTGGGTGAAGCGCTTGGTTGAAAGAACCATGACATGATATAGAAATTGTGTTTACGGGATTGCAGCCTGGTGAAAAGCTTTACGAAGAGCTAATAACAGAAGGTGAGGGTATTGTTAAAACAGCCCATGAGAAAATCATGGTCCTTCAGCCTGGTGCCCGCCGCTTGCGGCCGACCCAATACCATAAGCATTCAGCCCTCAGCAAACAAACAGGCCAAATAGATCAGACAGACGAGACGGACCGAATGGACCCAACGACTCAATTGTCTCTCACGGTTCAATACGCTTCAACCATGGAAAGCGGTCAAAGTGCTTGTCATGTGAAAAGATCTATCTTATCATTGATGGCCTTTCGGAACAGTTCCTCGCATGCATCTGCCTTCCGAGGATCATCATTGGTCAACAATCGAAGGAAGATGTTTGTATCCACGAATCTCATCTAGCTGTCCTCTGAAAGGCGCCTACCTATTTTTTTCTTGACAATCTTTCGAATATACTCGAAATCTTCTGGCATTTTTCGTGGTTTTACCGCTCCTCTTACTTCCAAAATGTCTCCCTGTATAGGCCTTAGGATGACCTTGTCATCTTCTATGAGATAGAAAAGCTTGTCATTCGGCCTGAGTCCCAGAAACCTTCTTATTTCCTTGGGAATTGTGGTCTGCCCTTTGCGTGTAATTGTTGATTCCAGCATCCCCCTATCTCCTTGCTTTTTTTGTACACATTACATTTTAACGAAATGCTTACCTGTCGTCAATCACAAATGCCATCGCAGTGGCCCATCTGGTTGGAAAACGAAATGACATAGATGATTATGATGAGCGGGTAAAACAGGATGTGTGGTACATACAGAATTGCTGCCTATGGCTTGACGTGAAGATAATAGCAAAAACAATAGTACGCATCCTCCGTCCCCATGGTGCGTATTGACCCTCATTGAACTGTGAACACTAAACCCTGCCCGAGGCAGGCAGGCCTATGATTTCTTGTATGGCCTGTCAGATGGTCAGGAGGACACCTAGCAGGGTCGCGGGTGGGCAAACTTTCTAGGCTTCCCCTTTTCCCGTCATCTTCTGGGTGTATCCACGAAACGGGGATTGAAGTTCCAAATTGTGGATGGTATGATTATCTATAATCCCCAGTAGGTTAAAGGAGGCATTAATGATTATCGAATATTGTCAAAAAGCATTGGAAAGAGCTCAGTATAAAAGATTAGAGGATGGGACCTGGTTTGCCGAAATTCCAGGATTTCAAGGCGTCTGGGCAAATGGCCCTAGCGTTGAGCAGTGCCGCAATGAGCTGATTACGGTTTTAGAAGAATGGCTTCTTCTTAAGATAAGGGATGGCGACCCGATTCCTGATGTGGGAGGGCTGAAAGTGGAAATTCGAAATGTTGCCGCAGGGTAGTTAACAGATGCCAATTTCCCGGAGAGAATTAGTTAAAAAATTCAAAGACCTCGGTTTTGAGGGGCCATATTCGGGTGGACGGCATCAATTTATGGTAAAAGGCGCATTAAAAGTTCGGATTCCCAATCCTCATAAATTGCAAGACATTAGCGACTCGCTACTTCAAGAAATACTTCGGCAGGCCGGAATATCAAAAACAGAATTTGACAAATGTTAATAAGACTAACACGAAAAGTTGTACAAAGCTTGGCAGAGTGATCTCTCGCTCGATCTGAAGACAATCCCAAAAACCATCCTCCGTATCCTCCATCCGCACGGCGGTTACTAGGCTCCATCCTCGAACTTTGAACGTTGAACTCTCCCTACGGCAGGCAAGCTCTCCCGGCTTCAAGAAAGTTTTGACTTCGGCATCGAAAATCTCGGACGTTGAGCGGGAAGAGTGAAGCATTTTGCAATCCGCCAATAAATATCCTATGATGCAATAACATCAAGTGCTCTTAGCAGTGATTTCTTTTATCAGGAGGTTTTTCATGCGTACCACTATTGATATAGAAGATGATGTGCTCATTGCAATTAAAGAAATGGCTCGTAGAGAGCGTGTTTCGGCAGGCAAAACTCTGTCCAGACTGGCCAGGGAGGCTTTAGCAGGCCGAGAGCTTACGATAGGTTCTAGAGGAAGAGAAGAAGGTCGCAGGATTCCGCCCTTTTCCATCCAGGGGGGTGATAGTTAGCGACGAACAGATCGAAAGGCTTCGGGAGCAGGAAGGGATATAATGCGGGCTTTACTGGATGTCAATGTGCTGATCGCCTTGTTAGATTCTGCCCACGTGTATCATGGGCGCGCCATGTCGTGGCTGGAACGTGAAATTCACCTTGGGTGGGCCTCGTGTCCAATTACTCAAAGTGGCTGCATCCGAATTATGTCACATCCTAGTTACCCAGGTGCTTTACCTCTCCGTGAAGTTGCCCCAACGCCTTGGGGAAGCAGTCGATAGTCCGGAACATGAATTCTGGCCGGACGATCTTAGCCTCTTTAGCCCAGAAATTTTCAACTGGTCGTGTGTTTTAGGTCACCGGCAAGTCACTGATGTATATCTGCTAGCGCTTGCTGTTCATCGGGGTGGTCGGATGGTTACGCTGGACAGGAGGATCTCCCCTAAGGCGGTCTTTGGGGCAAAGCAGGAACACCTCTTTTGTATTAAGAGTTGATCATAGACCAGTGCGTAACCTCATTAGAGGCAATCACTTCGTTGATTATGTTTGACCAGTGTCCCATTTCAGTAAATTGAACTTCGAACCCTGCCTGCAGCAGGCAGGCTTGAACATTGAACGTCGAACCTTTCCCGCTTTTCCTCCGTTTCCCGCCTTTCTCGCCTTTCTCGCGTTTCTCGCCTTCCACCTTTCCCGCCTCGAAGAAAGAATTCAGAAGCCCTGGGAGATGAGCCTTGACGGTACAGAAAACATGGAATATTATAATGATATAATCCCACATAAATTGGAGGATAAATATGAGGGTAGTTCAGATGACATTAGATGAGGAACTGGTGGACTCAATCGATAATATTGTAAGGGAGCTTAAGACAACGCGGTCGGCTTTCGCTCGTGAGGCGTTAAGGGAGGCGATCAACCGGTTTAATACCCGCCGCTTGGAAGAGAAACATCGCGAGGGCTATGAACGGCATCCAGTTACAAAAGAAGAGTTTGAGGGCTGGGAAGATGAGCAGCAGTGGGGTGAGCCATGAGGAGGGGGGAAGTTAGGTGGTACAAGTCTTCGGCCCCAGACAAGAAGCGTCCTGTGCTAATTCTCACCCGTGATTCGATTATTGAGTATTTGGGCGAAGTCACTGTAGCGCCTATTACCTCGGTAATTCGACATATTCCCAGTGAGGTATCTCTTACGAGAGACGATGATATGCCCAGGGACTGTGCTATCAATTTCGATCACATTCAGACCGTTTCCAAAGGAAAGATAGGGTCCCTTATTACTACTCTTTCACCAAAGAAGCTTGAACAGGTGCGGGAAGCTATCTTATTTGCCCTTGATTTGTAGTGCCCGACTCAAAAAACAAAGGGCCTATTGCTCTAAGCAAAACTGCCCCTTTTGGCTTGACATGAAGATAATAGCAAAGACCATCCTTCGCATCCTCCATCCCCGTGGCACCTATTAGCCTGCAAACTTCACATCGAACCTTCAACTTTGAACCCTGCCACAAGCAGGGCACGCTTGAACCTTGAACGTTGAATATCCCCAACCTTTTATCCAACTTTTTTGAGTGCTAACCCCCTCTAGGTTACGCTGGCAAGAGCACCGAGGTCAATTCTTAACTGCGTAAATTTTTGATAGCATAAGCACTGTTTTTGAGATATTATTTAAAAGGCTCTGGACATGGAAATATGAGGGGGGCTAGAGGATAATGAGCACCATAACTGATTTGATAGAAAAACTTCCACCTGACCTCCAAAAGGAGGTGAAGGATTTTGCTGAATTCTTGGTGGCAAAAAGGACTCGGAAACAGGGTCATAAGCTGCGCCAGGACTGGGCAGGTGCACTTAAGGAGTTTCGCGGGAAATATGATTCATTAGAGCTTCAAGAAAAGAGTATGGATTGGAGAGGTCAGTAATCCCATGTACTTAGTTGATACTAATATTTGGTTAGAACGTCTTCTGGACTAGGAGAGGTCTCCAGAAGTGGGTCGCTTTCTTGATTCTATCCCTTCAAGCGAGATCTATCTAACCGATTTCGGATTTCATTCCATTGGAGTTGTATTGGGTAAGTTGAACAACCTAGATGCCTTTGTCTCGTTTGTACATGACTTATTTGTGGATGGCTGGGTTTCCCTAGTGAGACTTGAGCCGCGAGAGATGGAGAAGGTTGTAAGAGCCATGGAAAAATTTGCTCTTGATTTTGACGATGCTTATCATTACACAGCTGCTGAAACTTATGAGTTGACACTCGTCAGCTTTGACAGTGATTTCGACCGTACTGAGAGAGGAAGGAAGACACCCTCAGAGATATTGACAGAAATATAATGGAAAATGTCCGAGAGTTACCAAGCATACCTTTAACACCCGGATACGCCAGCCAACCCAATAGTTAAATAGAGCTAACGGCCTTGTGGACCTCTTGACCCAATTGACTCAATAAGTGAACAGGCTTGCTTATCCAACTAACCCATTGAGAATTTCCACGTTCCCATTTGCGGTATGCAGAAGGGGGAAGATGCTCATATGATTATAGCGCACATGGCAGTACAAGCCATACGCTGCACTGACTTGTCGCAACCAGCAATTTTCGAATACCATGTAAGACTCCTTGCTAGAATAGAGTCATAAGATGTCCTCCGGAAACCTATTCGATTTAAATGAACGAATTTGAAGAGAATAGCAAAGACAATCCTCCGCATCCTCCGCCCCCACGGCGCTTACTAACCCCCAACCCTGCCTCCAGCAGGTAGGCTTGAACTTTGAACGTTGAACCTTCCTAAACTTTTACCCAAATCAGCCTTGAGCCATTTTGGGTAATTCTTTGCAATCCCTTTCCGCCCTAAGCCTTGAACCTTTCTTGCCTTTTCTCGCATTTTCACAGGGAGACTTTTACAGGACCACAAAAATTGCCTTTTGAAGAAGAATGTGAGAGAAGCAAGAGCTGAGAGAGTTGCTAAAACGTTACTAAGATACTTATGTTGTTGCTTGGAGATTAAAATAGGGGGTTAGGCTATTTTCGAGGATTTTCTGAGGAAGGGACTTGTGCTGCTCTTACTTTTGTGTATTTGTCCCATTTGCGACTCCTCACCTAGTCTTGCAACTGCTGAGGAAACAGGTGAGGGTATAACTATATGGGCGGACACGGGGGCTCCTAATGTTGAGTCTAACTGTGTTGGCCCTAATCTTTGTAACCCCACTCTTAATTGTCTCTGCAGTGATGTCGACTATTTAGTCCGGTTTCCCTGTCGGCTTGATGAAAAAGATATCATGATTTTAGGAGGAATTTCTCTCGCTACTGGAAGTCTGATTTTGGCAGATGATGATATCCAGGATTTTTTTGGGAAAAAACACACTGGTCCAAGAGATGATTTTGCAGATTTTTTTGAAACACTCGGATCTTTTGAGGTAGTCCTATTGGGAAATGCTGGGCTGACAGGGGCTGGTTGGGTATTACGAGACTCTAAAGAGGGAAATCGCTTATTCAAAACAGCTTTCATATCCACCGAAGCTCAATTATTCACAGAAGGAATATGTGCCATTCTGAAATTCGCTGTTGGACGAGATCGTCCAGAAGAGGATCATGGTCATACATCTTTTAATCCTTTTAAACACTGGAATGCCTCTTTCCCTTCGGCCCATGCCGCTCGATCATTCGCAATGGCAGCCGTTTTCTCAGAAACCTATGAACAACCTTTCCCTATTATTGCATATACTGCTGCTACATTAGTAAGCTTGTCACGGGTTTACCAAGATAAACATTTCTTTTCTGATGCTTTTGTTGGTGCGGTTATTGGGTACAGTATAGGCAAGGCGCTTATTTGTAAGCACCAAAAATCTAATTATTCTTGGACAATATCTCCAGTGATAATGGGATCCTCAAAGAATCTCGGAATTATGGTTTATTCTTATTTTTAGACCTGGTACGATGCAAGGGAATAAAGATGCACCGATTTTCTTATTTATCGCTTTGTTTATTGAGCTTTCATAGCTGTGGCTTGATTTCTTGCAACTATAGTGGATAAAGCCACTGAGAAGAGGTTTGGGTGTTATAAACTCAAAACAATGGTCGTTGATAGGGACAAAACGCCTTAAACCTAAACGTCGAAGCTAGGACGTTTCTAATGTTTTACCCAAAATAGCTCAAAGCAGTTTTGGGTAATTTTTTCTTGACGCCCTCATTCCGCTTTTACCTTTTCTAGCGATTATTGAGATCTAAGCCAACGAGATAGGTGAAATAGGGGGCGAAACGACGAAATACATGAGATCAGCGATATTTAGCCTGATGTACCTGTTCTAAGAGGTTTTTGGCAGTGAACCCTTTTTGTCGTAGCTCATAATAGTCTATTGTTACGTGGGCATATTTTTTGTACAGCACCTCACGAGATTTGAATAGGTGCGGGTAGCATCGTTGAAGGGCTTCCAGAGGCGATTCATGTGGTCGTTGTTCAAACATATTCCTCCATACCATTGGGTGAGGATGGGATAGATAGTCTTCCAGCAACTGCTTTTGCACCTCTGGTGGCGTGGAAAGCAGCACTACAGTAGTACACTGGCCAAGCCTCCTTAATAGGGCATCTCCTGCGTAGATCACACTCCCGGTTGTATCTACAACAATATCTTGTTCTGCCTCATTGCCCTTGGATTCAAGTTGATCAATGATCTCCATCATTACTTCTCTTTCGCATGCCAAATATTTTTCTTCTCGCTCCTTGTAATGCGTCTCATAGGGGAAGCCCATCCATTGAGCAACTGTCATTCTATTGTAGCCACAGGCTTTCAATTCAGGGGCAAGTTTCTCTGCGATCATGTCATCGCACCATAACCGCTTGAAACCATAATGTTGGGCAAGCTTGCAAGACCAGTAACTTTTGCCAGAGCCTGCCATACCAATTAGTGAAAGTTTCATAGATGAAATGCCTCCTTGTTTGTTTAAATACAAAAAAGAGAGGTTATGGGTAAACTATTATTTTGCTTTTCAGTCGGCCTTTCCTTTATATTTTTACCCAAATCAGCTCAAGGCTGTTTTGGGTAAAAATATGGGTTGACCATTTGGTAATCTTGACTTAAAAAGCGATCAATCGTTTTGTTTTTCAAGGCAAATTTCTAATAATCTTTTCCTTGGGTGAGTAAATGGACCCTATTCAGCTAATTAGAGAAGGCAAAGTAAAGCGGTTTTTTAGGGCTACTAAGAAACTAAATGTACCTGAGCTGGTCTATCATATTACACAGCGAGGTGCTGGCAGAGAGCCCCTGTTTATCGAAGATGATGATTATCTTTCGATGTTAGCCCTTATGAAGGAGATTTGCGAAAAGCATTCTCTGAAAATGTATGCCTTTTGTCTTATGCCTAATCACATTCATCTGCTGCTGAGTCCCACCCATGAGAACCTGTCCGAGGCAATGAGGGATCTGTTTTCCAAATATGCAATGAGATTCAATCGTAAGTACCAAAGAAAGGGACATCTATTTGGGGGGCCTTATCGACAGGCTACTTGCCTAGACGATAGCTATCTTTTGGCAGCATCCCTATATATACATTTGAATCCAGTCAAGGCCGGACTAGCCAACAACCCCATTGATTATCGCTGGTCATCATCGAGACTATATTGTAAGGGCCGTAAAATTAAGTCTTTTGTAGACCCCGATTTTATCCTTAATATCCTTCCAGGCACCAAACCAGAAAAAAGGGAGAAATATAGTCTTCTTTTGGCGCGGGGTGCAGGACTAGGGATCGGCCAGGTCTTGGAAAATGAGGATGCAATAGAGGTTTTCAGTTCCAAATTGGCGTCTTTGTCCCCGGAATTGTTTAAAATTGTCCAGAAAAGTAGGGAGGTGGCAAAAAGATTAGGCATTAGGTTGCTTAGCATGGAAGAGCTAGATGACAAGATCGAAGAGATCAGGAGGAATCCCCAACCCAATAAGCCCGAGACCAGACGGGCGAAGAGGTTTGTTATAGAACAACTTATTGCCAGAGGTTTTAAGCGGTCTGAAATTGCCCACAGGCTTGGTATGTCGAGAAAGGCGGTTTACAATATACTAAAGGCGCCCCTGCAGTAAATTTATAAGAATTACCCAAAATGGCTCAAGGCTGAAATGGGTAAAAGTTGCAGATGAAAATTACCCTTTATAAATACATATTCCGGGAGATATGGCCTACTTTTGTGGCCATTTTGTTTGTGTTCGCCTTCATTGTGCTTGCCACACGCATGCTCTCGATCACGGAATTGATAGTGACCAAAGGGGTAGGGGCCACGCTCGTTGGGAAGATGGTCTTATATCTCTTTCCTGATATCATTTCCTTTGCCCTCCCTGCTGCAGCACTTATGTCTGTCATGCTTGGCTTTGTAAGGCTGGGCGTAGACAATGAGATCATCGCCATGAAGTCTGCTGGCATCAGCCTTTACCAGCTACTGCCACCGGTGCTTCTGATTTCGTTGATCGGGCTGGCTATTTCCTTATGGCTGGGGATCATGGCCGTGCCCTGGGGTAATCGCTCCTTTAAGGATTTGGTGTTTCAGATCGCAAAGAGCAAGGCCGACCTTGGGATCAAAGAGCGGGTCTTCTCAGAGCCATTTGACGGCGTTGTCTTTTATGTGAATAGCTTTTCGCGATCCGGACAGTTTATGAAAGACGTATTTGTGGTGGACCGCAGGGACCCGGAAGTAAGTAACACCATCTTGGCAAAGGCAGCGAAGATCATTGTACACCCTAAGGAAAGGACCATTGTCCTCCACTTTATAAACGGCAGTATCTTTATGGTGGACAGAGAACAAAAGTCCGCACGAACCATTCAATTCAAGACCTATGATCTAAGCATCGGTTTAAAGGATATCATGGCAGAGCTTTCATCCAGAAGACACTCGCCCAAGGAAATGGCTTTAGGGGAACTGTGGCAGAACCTAAAGAACCTTCCCCAAGACAGTACCAAGAGGAATCAAATGCTGGTCAAGCTTCTGGAGAAGGCGGCTCTTCCCCTTGGCGTATTTCTGATGGGCTTGGTGGGAATGCCCTTGGGTGCACAGATGCGGTCAAGAGGAAAGTCAAAGGGTATTGGCTTGAGTTTGGCCATTTTTGTTGTGTATTACCTGTTCATGGGAGGCATTAAGAACCTCTGTGAGACAGGGGCCATTCCTCCGGCCTTGGGGGTTTGGATACCAGATGCATTTCTTCTGGCGTGCTGGATCTACCTTTTCAGGCGTGTGGTCCATGAAAGGCCTATTCGTTTAAGGGCCTTACTTTTCTGGAGATACGGGGTTTACCCATAAGAAGGGAGCATTATGGACAGCCAACTATATCTCACATACGCACTCGTCTTTTTAGGGGCATTGTGTGCGGCGTTGCTTTTGACCCCTCTTATGCGAAAGGTAGCCTTTGCCACCGGGCAAGTGGCTGTCCCCAAGGAAAGCAGATGGCATAAGAAAGAGACGGCATTGCTGGGCGGTGTGGCCATCTATATGAGCACTACTGCCATTTGGGCTGTGGGGGCAGGCTATTGGGGATGGGTGGCCTTTGGAAAGCCTTTTTTGGTGGTGATGGCAGCGGCCACGGCCATTTTCCTCTTAGGGCTTGCGGACGACCTCTTTACCATGGACCCCCAGCATAAGCTGGCAGGCCAGATAATCATATCCGGAGCCCTGATGTTTTTGGGATTTCATCTCCAGTGGACCGGTTACAAGACACTTGATTTACTCCTTTCCATACTATGGCTAGTTGGTATTACCAACGCATTCAACCTCCTGGACAACATGGATGGGCTGTCAGCCGGTATTGCATTTATCGCAGGGGCATTCTTGTTTGCCTTCTGTGTGCTTTATCCCACGGGCATAAAATCCCATTTGTCCATACTTCTTTTAATGGCGTCCTTTTTGGGGGCCCTTTTGGGGTTTTTGTTTTATAATTTCAATCCAGCCTCCATTTTCATGGGCGATGCAGGTAGCCTGTTTATCGGCTTCTTACTGGCCTGTTTGACCATGCAGGTTGGAAGCGGCCAGATTCGCACTGCAGGCTTTATGCATCTTATCTCCATAATCGCTGTTCCCATCTTTATTGTATTCATTCCCATTTTGGATACTACCTTTGTGAGTATTACCCGAAAACTGTTTGGCAGGCGCATCTCCCAAGGAGGCCGTGACCACTCTTCCCACCGGCTTGTGGCCATTGGGTTTTCAGAGAGAAAGGCCGTATCAATCCTTTATGCCTTTTCCGTGGTTTCAGGACTCCTTGCCCTGGCTGTTTACCGCCTTAGCTCCGCGGTCGCGCTGGTCATCGCTGTGTTGTATCTGTTATTTGTGCTCTTTTTCTGGATTTACCTGGGAAAGGTAAGGGTGTATTCAGAGCCCTCTATCCTGGGCCAGGAACGCAAGGGAGGGATTACCCCTGTCTTGGTGGAAATCACCTATCGCAGGCGCCTATTGGAGGTCCTTCTTGATGTGGCCCTTGTATGGCTGGCCTACTATGTGGCGTATCTCTTGCGTTTCGAAGGGGACCTCAAAAACGATTTTCCAGTTTTTCTCAGGTCGCTCCCCGTGATCATTGCCGCTCACATCCTGAGCTGCTATGTCTTCGGGATCTACCGGGGCATATGGGGGAGTGCCGGGATCAGGGACCTGATGGACTATGCAAAGGCCGTCACTGCTGGCACCATCTTGACGATCCTGGTCCTGTTGGGGCTTTATCGGTTTGCAGGTTTTTCCAGGGCGGTCTTTGTCATTTATTGGGTGCTCATGTTGCTCTTTATGTCTCTTTCGAGGCTATCGTTTCGTCTCTTTGATGAAGGGCTGCAGAGAAGAAATCGCTCGGGCAAGAAAACGCTTATTTATGGCGCTGGCATGGGCGGGCAAATGACACTCAGGGAGATTGAGACGAATCGGGCCTTGGGGCTTCAGGCTGTGGGTTTCATTGATGATAATGATAAACTGCACGGTAGAAAAATCCAAGGATATCCTGTGTTGGGCGGGAAAGAGAATCTGATTGACATTATAAAAAAATATCAAATTCAACAGGTGATAGTGTCCTTCAGGGAAAATGGAGAGGAAAGGAAAAAAGAGATAAAGGACTTGTGCCAAAAGGCTGCCCCGGAGATCAAGGTGGTTCGAATGAAACTGAGCATCACTGAATAGATAGGGATCTGTTCGAAGATACTAGAAGGCCGTCATTTTGATTTTACTGACGGCCTTCCTTGTTTTTTCTCAAATTATAGGGGCTTAAAATATTTTATATCGGTAATTATCCCTTTTCTATCCTTCTTTGGCTTGAGTACGGCCTTAACCTGCATCCCGATTTCTACCTGGCTGGGCTCAACCTCTCCCAAGTAATGAACCACTCCTCCATCTGTTCCGTCGAGTCTTACCATGGCCATGATTACTGGCTTTTCCTTTTCGGTTCCATCTAAATTTTTGTACAAGACAGTGAAGGTGTGCACCGTCCCAATAGTGCCAACATCCACGTATTTGTCTTCCAATCTCTGGAAGCACTTCTCGCAATAGATCCGGGGTGGCACATATACTATGTCGCACTTGTCGCATTTGGCGCCTAAAAATGTCCCCTTATCTTTCAAATTTCTGAAGTATTTTTCTCCTGCCCTTCCATAAGTATAAATATATTCGAGGGGGATCTCCCCAGTCCAGTAACTTACCTCAGTGGTATTCTGCAACCGTTCTGTTATAGCCATTCTGTTCACCCCCTTCTTATTCAATAACCTTGAAGTACTTGATATCGGTTATAGCTCCGATCCGTTCCTCTGGCTCCCGCCATACCGCTTTTACCCTCATACCTATCTTGATGTCATAGGGCTCTATCTCGTCAATGAGATGGAGTATTGCCTGGTCTTTTCCCGCCCCATCAAGCTCAATTACGGCGGGGGTATGATACCGCTGACCTTTTTTAACACGGCTGGCATCCCAATTGACATGGCTTACCACATACGTGAGTATGGTCCCGGTGTCTTGGACATAGGTCCATTCGTCAGTAGGTCTCCAGCAGACCTCGCAAAATAGCCTGGGGGGGACCAGGACCCGTTTGCAAGAATTACATCTTTTACCTATGATCCTTCCGTTTTTCAGCTCTGCCAAATATCTTCCAAGTGCAACACCATTGTCCCATGCGTATTTCAGATTTGGCTTATCGTGAACGGAAAGGACTTTTCCGGATTTAATATCATCCAATTTCACCTTTGTCGCGGTTTTCAAAATTGCTTGAGCATCTAACATGGATTTTCCCTCCTTCCCGGTCTAAGATCGCATGACCACAACAGTCCCGACTTGCATCAAGTCTCCCCATGCTTGTGCAACACCACAGGTAGGCTTGCCTGGTACCTGCCTAGGACCTGCCTCCTCCCTCAACTGGAGAAAGATCTCAATAATCTTCATCAGACCTGTTGCGGCGATTGGGTTCCCAACACCCAGGGCACCTCCCGAGGGACAGCAAGGCAGGTTGCCGTCTCTTTGGGTCACGCCATCAAGGAGCATTTTGACCGATTCCCCTCTTTTGCATAGCTGCAACCCTTCAATATGGTGCAGTTCCTTATAGGTGAAAGGATCGTAAGGCTCTGCAACGTGTATTTCTTTGCTAGGCTCCTTGATCCCTGCCATCTCATAGGCCTGCCTGGCTGCCACTTCAACATAGTCAGGATAATAGAGGTCCCGGTTGCACCAATATGCAGTATCCAAACAGTAACCTATTCCATCTATCCAGATGGGCTTTTCCGTCACCCGGCGTGCAACCTCTTCAGAAGCCAATACAATGGCTGCTGCGCCATCACTTGTCGGGCTAATATCCAGACGATTCACGGGATAGGCCATCATCTCCGAGTTAAGTACATCTTCAACAGTAATTTCAGCTCCCAACTGGGCAGATGGGTGATCCAACGCGTTTTTCTTGTTTTTGACAGCAACTTGCGCAATCTCTTCCTTGGTATATCCGTGTTTGTGCATGAAGCGGTGCATTTCAATTGCGAAAATCCAAATGAGGGTAGGATAAAGTGGTTGCTCGGTAGTGTGGTCAAAGATGGTCAAAAAGGCCCCTGCAGGATGGGGAAAGGCCGAGGACATCTTTTCCTCTGCCACCACGAGACATGTATCAAACATCCCTGAGGCCACATGGAACCACCCATGAATGGGAGACAACACGCCCGTGCCCCCTCCCACGTAGTGCCTCATGTACGGTTTTTTATACCCTCCTGCACCGTCTATCAAATACTCTCCGTTCATGTGGATTCCGTCAAAGGCATCTGGCGCTGTGCCAAGGCACACACAGTCAATGTCCTTAAGGGTCATTTCACAAGAATCAAGCGCCATCTTTGCCGCTTCATACGCAAGCTCCTTGGGGGTTTCCTGAGTATATCTATAAAATTTGGTGATCCCGGCACCAACAATTGCTACTTTTCTCAAGCCCATTTGTATTACCTCCTCTTCTAGTTGGACAGTATGGCCACAGCCCCTGTTGTAGTAGGAATGCCGCGCCAGCTCATGGCAAGCCCGGTAGTCACGTCGGAAATTTGGTTCTTGCCTGCCTCTCCTCGAAGCTGCAGTACCACATCCAAGACCTTCTGCCCTCCTGTACATTCAAGAAGAGACCCGACGCCAAGGCAGCCACCAGAAGGATTAACTGGAAGATCTCCTGTTATTTCCGTAACTCCATCCATTGTGAGATATCCCGCCTCACCTGGGCTGCACAGCCTCAGCGCTTCCAGGTGCTGAAGTTCTTTGTAAGAAAACTCATCGCTGACCTCTACAAAGTCTATCTCAGAGCGAGGAGAACGGATCCCTGCCATTTTGTAAGCCATATCACCAGCCATTTCTGCGTATACGGCCCTTGCCCAGTCACGGGTTTCAAGACCGGGAGTGTCTGAAACCCAGCCTATCCCTCTAACCCATATGGGTTTATCACATAATGCTAGAGCAGTATCTGCCGTAGCCATTACAATCACCACTGCCCCATCCGAATACGGGCTAATGTCCATTTCTGACATAGGATAGGAAACCATGGGAGCGTCTAGCACATAATCAAGGGTTAATTCACAGCCGTGACCCGCAAGGGGATTAAACATGGCATTGCGTTTATTTTTTACTACGACTTGTGCGCATTGTTCTCGGGTAGTTCCTGTTTCATAGAGATACCGATTCATCTCCATGCCGGCTATGTAATCAGAGTGCTCCTTTAGGGGGCGGTTATAAACGGGATCAAGTGCAAAATCTGTGAGATACGCCTTGGTTATCATGTTTGATGCCTTGCTCAATCCTTGGACCACAACTATGTTGTAAAGGCCAGACTTGAGCATCATGACCCCTGAGGCCATTGACTGAATGAAATCCCCAGGGACAGTGTAGATAGGCTTTAGCACTGCACCAAGCTGATCTGGGGAGTATTCATCAGCGATACTGTATCCCTCACAAAAGTCTTCAGACGTGGCAACAAAGGCGTCGATCTCCTTGGGTTCCACTCCCGCATCTAGGTAGGCCTTCTTGGCAGCTTCATAGGTTAATTCCCTATAAGAGAGATCCGGAGTAGTTGCCCGGAAGCCCGTGGTGCCAACACCGATGATGGCAATTTCTTGCGTCATAGACATTCGCCTCCTCCCAAAAAGATATAAAATTTTCCCCTCGTACTAGGTCTCCATCCCCAGCGGGTAAGCTAAAAAGCCCAAACTATTTTATTTCCACTTTATTTCAATATTGGAGGTGTGCTTGGGCACAAAGAGACCTCAGAAATTCGCTCCCTTAATTAATAAGATATTTTCAATAAGTCAAATATAAATTGGTTTATTCAATAAAATGACTTTCCCATTGACAATTCTACGCTGTCTTGCCTATAAATTCCCCGAATTGGTGAAATTTTTATATTACCTATCTCAAAGCCCCGGGGGAAGGAGTGGTTATGGACTTCAGTTTATCCATGGAGCAGGAAATTCTCCGTAAATCAGTAAGAGATTTCGCTGAGAAGGAAATCAGGCCGATTGCTAGGGAGCTGGATGAGAGGGAAGAGTTCTCCTATGAGACCATGCAAAAGATGGCCGAGCTGGGTCTTTTCGGGATGGTCGTAAGCGAGACCTATGGCGGCCAAGGCATGGACTACATGTCTTACATTATAGCCACAGAAGAAATCGCCCGGGTGGACGGCTCCCATGCTGCCACCGTGGCAGCCGGCAATTCCCTGGGCATTGGCCCCATATATTATTATGGTAGTGAAGAGCAAAAGCAGAAGTATCTCCCTAAGCTTTGTAGGGGGGAGGCTCTGTGGGGATTTGGGCTTACTGAGCCCAATGCAGGCTCAGACGCAGGCAATTCCAAGACCACTGCTGTACTGGAGGGCGACCAGTGGGTGGTTAATGGGAGCAAGATCTTTATCACCAATGCCTCTACCAAGATCAGCGCTGGCGTGACCGCCCTCTGCCGAACAGGTACAAGGGATGATGGGAGACCCGAGCTTTCCTGTATCCTCGTGGAAACAGGGACCCCAGGGTATGAGGCCAGGCCCATGCACGGCAAGATGATGTGGCGCGCCTCCAATACGAGTGAGCTTTACTTTGATGATTGCCGGGTGCCCAAAGAGAATCTCCTGGGACAGAGGGGCCATGGATTTCACCAGATGCTGGAGACCTTGGACCGCGGCAGGCTCTCTATCGGGGCCATGGGGCTGGGGGGAGCTCAAGGGTGCTTTGAAATGGCACTCAAATACGCCAGAGAGAGGGTCCAGTTTGGAAAACCCATTTCCCATTTTCAGGTGAATTCCTTTAAACTGGCCGATATGGCCATGGAAATCGAGTGCGCCCGACTTATCCTTTACAAGGCCTGCTGGCTTTGCGACAATAATAAGCCCTTTGGAAAAGAGGCTGCCATGGCCAAACTTTACTGCTCAGAGGTGATGTATCGTTGTGCTAACCATGCGGTGCAGCTCCATGGTGGGTATGGGCTGATGAAGGAATATGATGTGGAACGCTTTTATAGGGATCAGAAATTGCTTGAGATAGGAGAGGGAACCTCTGAGGTTCAAAGGATCGTAATTTCCCGTTACATAGGTGCTGTATAGATAAGGATCCAGGTCGACCTCCACCTGTTTTTTTCTATGCTCAACAATACCCTGCCGGCATCCGATGAACAAGATATCACTTCGTGTGGATTAATCGACAAGAATCAGAACCATGCTTGAATTCATATTAGGGAAGGACATAGCGAGGTATGTTCGAAGGCACAAGGCCCTGATGTTTGTGTCAATGGGTCTGACCGCCATCTCTTCCCTTTTCTTGGTGGTCCCAGCTTACCTTCTTCAGCCATTTGTAGACAAGGGAATGAAACTTGGCAATGAGCCAGTAACCTGGAAGATTCCATGGATCGCCCACGATCCTTCCTCATGGTTCTCATGGCACAAAACCCAGATCACCATTGTGGACAAGATCACCCCCAATGAGCTCCTGATATTACTGTCAGTAATAGCATTTACCGCAATATTTCTTAAGGCCATTACCACATATTTTGGAGGGCTATCGGCTGCTGCCTTTTCCAACAGGGCCGTGAAATCGCTCCGAATTGATCTTTACAAGAAATTCATATCCTTGCCACTGGAATTTTACCAGGAGAAGAAGGGTGGAGAGCTTGTTGCCAGGGCTATCGCGGACTTAACCGTAATGCAGGGCAGGATTGCGGAAGTTTTACGTGGGTTTATTCAACATCCTCTAACTGCCTTCGCATTCCTGGTCTATCTTGTCATAATGAACTACAAGCTTACGATAATTGTATTTGTCGTAGGCCCTTTGATTGTGTGGATAATCAGGCTTTTTGGCCAGAAGGTAAAGAAGCATGCTGTCAGGGTCCAGGATACCACTGCAGAGGTGACCTCAGCATACCAGGAGACCCTTCTTTGCCTGAAGCTCGTGCACGGGTTTTTCCAGGGCGACAAAGAGGCAGAGAAATTCCGGGACCTGGCAGAGAAACTCTATAAAAGGGTGATGCACTGGTATCGATGGAACATGGGGCTCGGCCCTATGCTGGACGTGACCCTGTTTCTGGTACTACCGGGAATTCTCATTCTGGGTAAGATCTACTTCCACCATACCCTGGGAGAAATGATGTCCATGCTGTACGCATTTTCTCGGGTCTATGCTCCGGTAAAGAGGCTGGCCAAAGTGCACAACAGCCTGCGCACCCTCCAGGGGGCCACCCAGAGGGTGTTTGGCATCATGAATACAGATCCTGTAATAAAGGACCGCCCTGGCGCTGTGGACATGCCCCGCCATAGGGGGTCTATAGAGTTTGACAATGTAAGGTTTGGGTATAATGCAGCGGATCTTGTATTGCGGGGCGTTTCCTTCAAGATTCAGGCAGGTGAGATGGTGGCATTTGTGGGCTCGACAGGGGCTGGCAAGAGCACGCTGTTGGACTTGATCCCACGATTTTACGATGTCACGGCCGGCGCCATAAGGATTGACGGGATGGATATAAGGGATGTGACACTGAAGTCTCTTCGTAGGCAGATTGGCATTGTAAGCCAGGACATCCTGCTGTTCCACGATACCATTGCCAATAATATCCGATACGGAAACCCCTCAAAGGGTATGAATGAGGTTATTGAAGCAGCCAAGGCGGCCAATGCCCATGAATTCATTATGGCCCAACCAAAAGGCTATGATACGGTCGTGGGAGACCAAGGCACCTTGCTCTCTGGCGGACAAAAACAACGTATTGCCATTGCCAGGGCCTTGCTTACCGATCCTGCTATCCTGATTCTGGACGAGGCAGCATCGGCCTTGGATGCCGAAAGCGAGCGTCTGGTTCAGGAGACCATTGAGCGGCTTCATGGGACCAGGACCATCCTCATTGTGGCCCACCGATTGAGCACGATCTTGAGGGCAGATCAAATCTATGTCCTGGAGGGGGGGCGTATTATTGAGTCCGGCAGCTTGGAGGATTTATTGGCCCTCAACGGGAGGTTTCGTCAGTTGCACGACTTGCAGTTTGGGGGATGACCCCTCTTCTCTTCATAGGCCTCAAGGGCCTCTTTTTCAAATAACTCTTCTTCACCTGCGTACCTGGGAGAAAAGTGGAATAGAGTGAGGTACTGCACCCCGGCTTCGGCGGCGATCTGGCCTGCTTCTTTAGCGGTTAGGTGAAATTTTTTTCTGGCTATTTCCTTATCCCTGTCCAAAAAGGCAGCTTCAATAAAAAGGATATCCGAGTTTTTGATAAATGAGATAATCCTTTGCCTGTTTTCCTCAGTTCCGATTACATCCGTGATGTAGCTGATCTTCTTTCCCGGTGAAATCTTGGCTATTTTGTTGATAAGGTGGCCTAGGGTGAAACGCTTTTCCCTTATGATTGTTCCCCCCTCTTCCCAGGTCACGAAGAAATCACTGGAAGGGTCTTTTCTTTCATAGATAGCCTGTTTGAATCGGTTGAGCCATGGCCCTATGGGGAGTCCCATTTCCTGCAGGGCTTCTTTTATGATGTTTACATACAGATTCTCCACCAGTGAGAGACCCAGGCAAGGCGTACGATGATCCAGGAGGGCGGCAGCCACGGTAAAAGCCGGTTCGGCCCAGATGATTCCATTGTTCTCTGTGGAGGATAGTACGGGCTTGGCCTTGAACTGCTCCCTGCACACATAGGTCTTGCGCACGATCTTATCGGAATGGACCTCATGGACGTGAATCAGGAGTTCGTTTTCATATTCTCCAACCAGATTCCAGGTGTAGGCGGCCAGCTTCCCTTCCACATTACCGAAAAAGCCAGGGGGGCCGAAGAGGTGGAGGGTCTTGTGTCTTCCAAGGAAATGTCTCAACAAGGTATCGAACCCGATGAAATGGTCCATATGGGTATGGGTCACAAAGGCATGGGTGACCTTGAGAAGGTCCCTTGGAGAGAGGGGGTGTAAATCGCCCAAGTCAAATAGCAGGGCCCTTTTTTCAAACCGGAATGGAATAAAAAGACCTGGGTCTGAAAAAGGAGGATTTATGAGCCTGGGTTGAAAGGATGGTCTCATGATGGAGGCTCGCTTGATTATTTTCCTTTAGTTGACAAAGGTTAGCAGATGTGAGATTTTTTGCCAATAATCAAATGATAGATCTTATGAAAAAGAGGGGCTGTCTGATAAAAAAGACCAGGTTTGTCATATAAACGAAGTTAATCAACAAAGTCTATAGCCTCCCATGAATAAGGCCCATATTGTGGAAAGCCTCAGGCGGAAGTTCTCCTCGGAAGGGGCTGGAAAGCCGGTTCAAAGGCCCCTTTTTCCTGAGATGCAAAGCCGGGGGTTGACCAAAAGAAGGGCTGCCCAGATTGTGGACAGCCTTTTTGAGATCATAAAGGGGAGACTGGAAAAGGGCGAGGATGTTCTGATCACAGGATTTGGAAGGTTCAAGGTCCGGTTCAAGTGGGCCAGAAAAGGGAGGCATCCTCAGACCGGAGAATCCATCATCATTCCTTCCCGTAAGACCGTCGTCTTTCAGTCCTCCAGGAAATTGAAGGATAAAATTAATGGAGTAGTAGATAAGAAGCCAGGAGCCAGGAGTTAGGAGTTAGAACTCAGAAAGGCTGCCCAAAGGCAGCCTCTTATCTTCTGTCTTCTGACTCCTGGCTTCTTTTTTTGTTCACTTGAATACAATCTCTCCATCTTTTGCATCAATCACCACATGATCTCCTTCTTTAATGGAGCCTTCCAGGATCTTGGTGGCCATGGGATCCTGAATCAGATGCTGGATTGTTCGTTTCAAGGGCCGAGCCCCATAAACCGGGTCAAACCCTGTATTGGCCAGAAGCTCTTTTGCATCTGGTGTAAGCTCAATGGTGATCTTTTGGGGCTCCAGCCGTTTGGCCAGCAAACCGATCTGGATGTCCACGATCTTCTTTATTTCGTCAGGGCCTAGAGAATTGAATATGACAATCTCATCAACTCGATTCAGGAATTCGGGCTTAAAGGTGGCCCTTAGTGCCTCCATCACCCGTCTTTCCATTTCCTTTTCATCCTTGCCAGCCAGCTCCTGGATCCACTGGCTCCCTATGTTTGAGGTCATGATCAAGACCGTGTTCTTGAAGTCCACGGTGCGGCCCTTGCCGTCCGTGAGGCGTCCATCGTCCAGGATCTGCAGCAAGGCGTTAAACACGTCAGGATGGGCCTTTTCGATCTCGTCAAACAGGATCACCGAGTAGGGATGCCTACGGACCGCCTCGGTAAGATACCCCCCTTCTTCATAGCCCACATAACCTGGGGGCGCACCGATGAGGCGTGCCACTGAATGCTTTTCCATATACTCGGACATATCCACCCGAATGAGGTATTTTTCATCGTCGAACAGGAACTCAGCCAAGGCACGGGCAAGTTCGGTCTTGCCCACGCCGGTGGGTCCCATGAAGATGAAGGAGCCAATGGGCCTGTTGGGATCCTGAAGCCCTGACCTTGCCCGCCTCACGGCATTGGCCACCGCAATGATGCCTTTTTCTTGCCCAACCACCCTCTGGGCAAGCCTTTCCTCCATGTGAAGGAGCTTTTCCTTTTCCCCTTCCATGAGCTTGGCCACAGGGATTCCGGTCCATTTGGCCACCACTTCTGCAATGTCCTCGGCATCCACTTCCTCTTTCAGCATCTTGCGGTCAGCCTGGAGCTCTGCCAGCTTTTTGTTCTCCTCCTCCAGGGCTTTTTCCAGCTCGATGAGGGTGCCGTACTTCAATTCCGCGGCTCGGGTAAGATCGCCCTCGCGTTCTGCGATCTGGGCCTCTGACTTGGTGGATTCCAGCCTTTCCTTGATCTCCCGGATCCTCGTGATGGTCTCCTTTTCCTTTTTCCAGTGCCCTATCATTTCCTCCCTTTGTGCGGTAAGCTGGCTTAGCTCTTGCTCCAGCTTTTCAAGCCTATCCTTTGAGGCCTGGTCCTTTTCCTTTTTCAATGCCTCCCGCTCGATCTCCAGCTGGGTGATTTTGCGCTGGATGTCGTCGATTTCAGCAGGCATGCTGTCAATCTCGATTCGAAGCCGGCTCGTGGCCTCATCTATAAGGTCAATGGCCTTGTCAGGCAAGAAGCGATCCGTAATGTACCGATGCGACAGGGTGGCTGCAGCCACAATGGCTGAGTCCTTTATACGCACACCGTGGTGGACCTCGTATTTCTCTTTAAGACCTCGAAGTATGGAAATGGTATCTTCCACTGTAGGCTCTTCCACCAACACGGGCTGGAAACGCCGCTCCAGGGCCGCATCCTTTTCAATGTATTTGCGGTATTCCTTGATGGTGGTGGCCCCTATGCACCTCAGCTCACCCCTTGCAAGGGCCGGTTTCAGCATGTTGGATGCATCCACAGCGCCCTCGGCCGCCCCTGCGCCCACAAGCGTGTGCATCTCATCAATAAAAAGGATGATCTGTCCGTGGGAGTCGGTGATTTCTTTGATGACCGCCTTGAGCCTGTCTTCAAATTCACCGCGGTACTTGGCCCCTGCAATGAGGGATCCCATGTCAAGGGCCACTACCCGCTTATCTTTTAATGTCTCGGGGATATCACCCTGGACGATCCTCTGGGCCAGGCCTTCCACAATGGCGGTCTTTCCTACACCCGGCTCACCAATGAGCACGGGGTTGTTCTTGGTCCTTCGGGATAGCACCTGGATGACCCTGCGGATTTCATCATCCCGTCCGATCACCGGATCCAGCTCTCCCTTTGCCGCCAGGGCAGTGAGATCCTTGCTGAAGCGCTCCAGTGCCTGGTATTTATCCTCGGGATTCTGGTCTGTGATGCGCTGACCGCCTCGGATATCCACTAGGGCCTTCAGGATGGTATCCCTGGTAATACCGGCCTGGGCCAGGATTCGGGCTGCCTCACCCTCCTTTTCCTCTGTTACGGCCAGGAGGATATGCTCCAGGCTCACGTATTCATCTTTCATCTGCTCCGCTTCTGCGAAGGCATTGTCCAGTACGTTTTTTGTCCGGGGCGAGATATAGAGCTGGCCTGCTGTAGCTCCCGAGACCTTGGGAAGCTTGTCAAGGGCCGCCTCAAGGGCCTCAATGAGCTGGGCCTGGCTTGCCCCTATTTTTCCCAGAAGCGGGGGAATGACCCCTTCCTTTTGATCCAAAATCGCTCGAACAATATGTTCAGGCTCAATCTGCTGGTTGCCGAACCGCTCGGCCACCTGCTGTGAGGCCTGTATGGCTTCTTGTGCCTTTAGTGTAAATTTATCAAACCTCATGATGTTTGTTCCTCCTAGAATCTATGATCTCAGGGCCCAACCGAACCTCAGTTATTTTTGTGTGAAAAGGTGATGGTAACCGTGCATACCGAGATAGGGCCCTGATTTTGTCATGCGCCATGCCATGGAAATGATTGTCAGGGCAAGGCGCGTGATGAGTCCATTGAACAACGGGTTACTTAATGCGTTCTCAATTAAATTAAGAGCAGCTAGCGGATTGTCAACGGCACATAATTGAAATGAGAAGGAAGGTCAAAAGCCCTGCCGTAGGCCGGTTACAAAATAAGAAGGATTCTCCGCTTCAATTCATGTCGTTTTTCTGTTACAGTATCGGCTCATAAATTCCTTGTGTCCCATCACTTCTGAAATGCCATTCGTTTTGGAGAAGACTGTGGCTCGATTTTTGAGGGTCCTTGTTCCCCTGTCCCTATTCCTCCTCTTATCCTTGGTTTGCCATGGGGCAAATGCTCCTGACTCTGAGGCCCTGTCGCTTTTGAGGGATATTATTGCAGAGCACAATCTGAATCTTATCAAAAAGAGCCTTGAGGAAGGCACCTATCGCGGTGAGGCGGGAATTTTGAGAATTCGGCCTGAAGTGGCCCAGGAATTCGGCCTCAGGGTGCAGCTTACAGATCAATATCGTCGGGCAAAGGAGATGCTGGAAGATGCTGATGGTCTTTATGAGGATGTTATTGAGGCCCTCAAGCGCGAAAGATCTCAAGGGCTAGAGGAAGATGAGATAGAGTCCATCATGCATCTTGTCCTATCCTATAAGGACAAGAGGGAACAAGCACTTGAAGGGTTCAAGGATTATTATGATGAGCTTCACCCGGATAAGGACCAGAGGCTTGACAGGAATATCTGCGGAGGGCTATTGGAGCGGGAGTTGGCCACGAGTTTTGCCAGGTACCGCTATCGGCTTAGGGAAGGCTTGGCTGATTTTTACAACCGCTCTTACATGGGAAGCCAGATAGATCCCCCTCTAAGCCCGGATAATGCCCCTTTTGTCAATGAAGTGTTCAATCGCTTTGTTCAGATGGCGCCCAAAAGGGTATTGGCCTGTTTTGATCTTGACTCTTGCGCCCATAAGAAGGGACCTTTTAACCGGGGGGCCTGGAAAAAGGTGTTGAGCGGACGGGAAAGGGAATATGCGGCGGTAGTGGAGCGCTTATTCCAAAGATCCAAAGGCCGTCACTATAGGGTTGATCCCCTTCTTTTCATGGCCCTCATAAAGAGGGAGTCCAACTTTGACCCCATTGCCGTATCCCAGGTGGGTGCAGCCGGTATCACCCAGATCATGCCCCAGACAGCCAAGCAACTGGGTATGAAGTCGATCTTTGTGCCATCCTATCTCCAAGAGGCACGGGAGCTACTCAGGCGTGAAAGGGAATGGAAGAGCAGGGCGCTGGCGCTAATTGAGGCCGTGGAAAACCAGGGGATGGGGGATAATGTCCTGAGGGCATGGGTATGTATGCAGCGGGCCATACGGTTTGCCAAGAGGAGGAAAGAACTCTTTTCCCGGTATGCGGAGCAACTGGTCAAAGAGGGATGGGATGATCGCCTTGATGCAACAGAGGCCATAAGACACGGTTATAGGTATCTTACAGATATGCTTAATAAGTATAAAGGTGATATAAGTCTTGCTCTTGCGGCCTATAATGCCGGCCCTAACCGCGTCCGCAAATACCAAGGGATCCCTCCCTTTCCTGAAACTGTGACATTCCGGAACATGGTGTTAAGGTATTATGATGAGTACATGACCCGGCTCAAGGGCAGGGGATGTAGATGATACGGAAAGGGCCGAGTCTCTATTTTGAAGCACCATCGCGTTCTTCGAGCCAGCGCAGCCAGATTCTTTTGCGGTTTTGAAACTTGTACAGGATCCTGTCAAGCTGGTTGGCCAATTCAAGGTCAAATATCTTTTTCTTTGAGAATGTGATCAGATCCCTTTCCAGTCGCTCCCAGTCGGGCATTCTTTCGATTTCGTCGTGGATGAATTTGTCGAAGTCACGATGCATGCGTTCGATTCTGTCTTCCAGGTTCAGGAGGGCGTGCCTGATAGCAAGGTTTTCTTCAGCTACGGCCATGGGTTTTTACCTCCTTTGGTGGGGACCTGATTCATTCATATATGCTAGGTAAGTAGCCTGGGTCAATGCCCTATCAGGGTTTTAGCTTATTTATCTTTATTTATCGGAAGAAGCCCGTTTCACATTAGGAGGCTTTTGGGCAAACATAAACGAGTTTAAAGCATATTATTTTTCCAACCAAAACACACAGAAAGGGGTCAAAGATGAGCACGGAAATCTTGAGGGAATCTAATTTAGAAGGAATACAACTGCTCAAGAGAGGAAAGGTAAGGGATATCTACGAGGTGGAGGATATGCTCCTTATTGTGGCAAGCGATAGGATCTCTGCCTATGATGTGGTGATGGATGATCCTATTCCTGACAAAGGGAGGATTTTGACCCAGATGTCCCTTTTCTGGTTTGAAAAGGTGGCCCATATCATACCCAACCATGTTGTATCCTATGATCCAAAGGATTATCCATCTGTGTGCCAGCCATATGCCGATCAGCTTAAGGGCCGCAGCATGCTTGTGAAAAAGGCCGAACCCTTGCCCGTGGAATGCATTGTCAGGGGGTACCTGGCCGGTTCTGGCTGGAAGGAGTATCTGGAAAAGGGAAGTGTGTGCGGGATTGACCTGCCACCGGACCTCAAGGAGTCACAAGAGCTGCCTGAAGCCCTGTTTACCCCATCCACAAAGGCAGAAGGAGGCATACATGATGAGAATATACCCTTTGAAAAGGCGGCTGAGCTGCTTGGACAAGAGATAGCTGAGAAGGTCAAGGCCTATAGTCTGGCAATCTATGAGTTTGGCCGGGCCTATGCCCGTGAAAGGGGCATCATCATTGCCGATACCAAATTCGAGTTCGGCATTCATGATGGACAACTTATCCTGATAGATGAAGTCCTTACTCCTGATTCTTCTAGGTTTTGGCCAGCAGAGGAATACGAGCCCGGAAGGCCCCAGCGTAGCTTTGACAAACAGTTCCTTCGAGACTACCTCACGGAAATAGGCTGGGGAAAACAGCCTCCACCTCCCAAGCTTCCACAGGAGATTATTGATAAGACCAGAGAGAAGTACCTGGATGCCCTCAGGATGCTTACGGGCCAGCAGCTTGATTAGATTGACTGAGGTGCCCACTTTCTTGTCTTTCCAGACCTTGACAAAGGACCGGGGGATGCTTAACGTTTCGCGTAGTGCCTTGATCGTGCAATAGACACATGTGATTTTACAAGCAAATCCAATATGTTTAGAGACGTGTGATGGATGCTGAAAAACAAAATAAGGTCTCAGCAGAAAGTGAGCAACAGGCGGCGGAAAAGGCGCAGGGAGCACCTCAGGAAGGTGCCAAGAAGGATGTCCCTTTAGAGAAACTGACCAAGGCCGAGCTTATTCAGAAACTCAAAGAGGCAGAGGAATCTGCCAAAAAATACTTTGATCTTTATGCTCGCTCCCAAGCGGAGATGGAAAATCTCAAAAAACGCCTGAGGAGGGAGAAAGAGGAATTTCTGAAGTTTGCAAACGAATCGCTTATCAAAGAGCTTCTACCTGTGGTGGATAATCTTGAGAATGCGATTCGGCATGCCCAAGATGAAAATTCCGTACATGCTCTCCGGGAAGGCCTGGAGCTGACACTCAAAGGTATGAGGGATGCCTTGTCCAAGGCCGGGGTGGAAGAGGTAAAGGCATTGGGCGAGCGTTTTGACCCTAATTTTCATTATGCAGTTTCCCAAGAAGAGACCAGTGAGGTTGAGACCGGAACTGTGCTGCAAGAACTCCAGAAAGGATACCTACTCAACCAGAGACTGATTAGGCCCTCTATGGTGGTGGTGAGCAAGGCCCCGACAGAGGCCTCTGACCCGGAACCCGGGCAGGAAGAGCATGTAACGGATAGGGATTCATAAATTTTGTAGGTGTGGTTGAAGGAGGCAAGAGATGGGAAAAATAATAGGAATTGACCTTGGCACAACCAATTCGTGTGTCGCCGTTATGGAGGGAGGGGATCCGGTGGTGATCGCCAATGCGGAAGGGAGTCGTACCACGCCCTCCATGGTGGCATTTACCGATAGTGGGGAACGGCTGGTGGGTCAAGCTGCAAAGCGCCAGGCGGTGACCAATCCCCAGAATACCATATTCGGTGTGAAGAGGCTCATCGGCCGAAAGTATGATTCCAAAGAGGTGCAGAACGACATCAAGGTCTTACCTTATAAGATCGTTAAGGCGGCCAATGGCGATGCCTGGGTCTCGGTGAAAGGTAAAGACTACAGCCCTTCCGAGATATCTGCCATGATTTTGCAGAAGATGAAACAAACTGCCGAGGACTACCTTGGCGAAAAGGTCACCGAGGCGGTTATTACGGTCCCTGCCTATTTCAATGACAGTCAGCGCCAGGCCACCAAGGATGCTGGCAGGATTGCAGGGCTCAAGGTGGAGCGGATCATCAATGAGCCCACCGCGGCTGCATTGGCCTACGGCCTGGACAAAAAGGGCGATCGCAAGATCGCGGTGTTTGATCTGGGTGGCGGGACCTTTGACATTTCCATCCTGGAGATCGGCGAAGGTGTGTTTGAGGTAAAATCCACAAATGGTGACACACACCTGGGCGGCGAAGATTTTGACCTGAGAATTATCGACTACCTAGCTGATGAGTTTAAAAAGGATCAAGGGATTGATCTGCGGCAGGATAGGATGGCGCTGCAGAGGCTTAAAGAGGCGGCTGAAAAGGCCAAGATCGAGCTGTCTGGCTCCATGGAGACAGACATCAATCTGCCGTTTATAACCGCAGATGCCAGTGGTCCCAAACACTTGAACATGAAGCTGACCAGGGCCAAACTGGAGGCCTTGGTGGACGATTTAATAGAGAAGGTAGTGGAGCCTTGCAATATTGCTCTGCAAGACGCGGGCCTGAGGCCGGATCAGATTGATGAAGTGATCTTGGTGGGCGGCATGACCCGAATGCCCAAGGTCCAGCAGAAGGTCAAGGAGATCTTTGGAAAAGAGCCCAGTAAAGGGGTGAATCCCGATGAGGTAGTTGCCATTGGTGCTGCCATTCAGGGAGGCGTGCTAAAGGGTGAGGTAAAGGATGTGCTCTTGCTGGATGTAACGCCCTTGTCCCTAGGTATTGAGACGCTGGGTGGTGTGTTCACCAAACTGATTGAGAAGAATACCACTATCCCCACCCGTAAAAGCCAGATCTTCTCCACTGCCGCGGACAATCAAACTGCCGTTGAGATTCACGTGCTACAGGGTGAGCGGGAGATGGCCGCTGACAATAAGACATTGGGACGGTTCCAATTGGTGGGAATCCCGCCTGCTCCCAGAGGGGTGCCTCAAATTGAGGTGACCTTTGATATCGATGCCAATGGCATTGTGCACGTATCAGCTAAGGACCTGGGAACGGGCAAGGAGCAGTCCATTAAGATTACGGCCTCAAGTGGCTTGAGTGAAGAAGAGATCGAGAAGTTGGTAAGGGATGCAGAGTTGCATGCTGAGGAAGATAAGAAAAAGCGGGAACTCGTGGATGCCAGGAATAATGCCGATTCCTTGATCTATACCACGGAGAAGTCACTCAAGGAAGTGGAAGACAAGGTTGATCAGGCCACCAAGGATAATATCAAACAGGCCATCGAGCGCTTGAGGAAGGCCATGGAAGGTGACAATACAGAAGAGATAAAACGCCTGACCGATGAGCTCACCCAGGCCTCTCACAAACTGGCCGAGGCCATGTATGCCAAAGCCAGTCAGCAGGCCCAGGCAGGAGGAAGCACTGGCGGAGCGGGATCTGCTGGATCAGGAGGAGACTCTGGTGACGAAGAGGTGGTGGACGCTGACTTTGAGGAAGTGAACAAGTGATTCGGCCCAAAGGGATTTTAAAAAGGGCTGTTCCTGCAGTGGTTGCGGGAATGGCCCTTTTTCTATTCAGTTGCAGGCCGGCTGTTCCGCCCAAAAAAAAGCCGGCAATTATAAAAAAAGAGACGGCTGAGGATTTGTTTTTTCGGGCCGAGGACTATTTCCATGCAGGACAGTGGGAGGATGCCCTTAAGTGGTATAAGGCATGTTTGGATATGGAGCCCCGGGGCAAAAGGGCGCCAGACTGCCTCTTGAGAATAGGGGACATTCATTACAAGAGGGGGGAGTTCAAGGAGGCCTTTACCACCTATGCCACAATAAAGAGGGATTTCCCAGATTATGAAAAGATGCCAGAGGCAGGCTACGGGAGTATTTCATGCCTATACCACATGGGAGCACTGGAGCAGGCCATTGGAGAGGCCCTGGATTGGACCAAGCAATATCCTGAACATGAGCTTCGAGGGCATGTGGCCCTTGTTCTGGGAAAAAGCTATGCTGATCTGCTCCATACTGCCGAGGCATTCAAGTGGTTTCTGGTGGCAGAGACGGCCCTTTCACCCATCGAGCCGCAGGAGGCCGGAAAGATCGGGCAAACGATCCAGGGACTCATTAAGGAGGCTGAGCAACAGGACCTTGAGCAGATGCAGCCTGTGGCCAGAGGCACTACCTACGAGGCCGTGATTTGTTACCGCCTTGCCACTATCTATTATGGAGAAGATGAACTCGCAAAGGCCAGGGAGATGGTGATGCAAGTTTTTCAGGCCCCTGAGGCAGAGCCGTGGATCCCATCTGCACAACAGCTCTTGGAAAAGGTAGCGCTTGCCCTTGCGGTGAACCCATATCGAATAGGATGCCTCTTGCCTTTGAGCGGACCTTTTGGAATCTATGGGCAAGAGGTACTCAAGGGCATTGAACTTGGCATGGATATCTTCTCATCAACTGGTGAGGGCAGTGATCTGGAGGTGGTGTTAAAGGATACAGAGGGAGACCCACAGCGTGCCGCCATCTTGTTGGAGGCCCTTGTCAGGGAAGATCATGTGATCGCGGCCATAGGGCCTTTGCGGAGCCAGTGTGCAGAGGCAGTTGTACCAGTGGCAGAGGCCTTGGAGGTTCCACTCATTACCCTTTGCCAAAAACAAGATATCACTGAGAAGGGTCGTATGATCTTCCGCAATTTCATGACCCCCACCAGAGAGATTGAGAGTCTTGTTCATGTGGCAATGGACAGGCTCAGCCTGAAGAGATTTGCCATTATGTATCCTGATAACCACTATGGACGTTTCTACATGAAACTGTTCTGGGATAAGGTGGAGGAGTTGGGGGGAGAAATACGGGCTGCAGAGTCCTACGATCCTAAGCAAACAGACTTTGCCGAGCAGATCAAACGCATGGTGGGGCGGTATTACCCAAGGCCTGATGAGGTTGTGGAAAAGATACGCTTGAGGCGGTTGCCCTTGGAAGAGGAATCAGAACTGGATCCCACTGAGAATGATCCCATTGTGGACTTTGAGGCGGTTTTTATTCCAGATTCGGCTGAAAGGGTAGCCATGATAGCTCCTCAGTTGGTGTATCATGATGTACTTGACATATGGCTGCTGGGCACCTGTGTGTGGCAGTCCCCAAGGCTCATCCCGTTGGCAGGCGATTATCTCCAAGGGGCCATTTTCACATCAGGCTTTTTCCCGGATGCAGAAGAGGGCTCTGTGAGGCAGTTTGCGGAGCGATACCGCACTGATTACGAGAGCGAGCCAGGCCTGCTTGCTGCTACGGGCTATGACACCATACGGTTGCTCAAGGGCGTTATCCTCCATGGCCAGGTCCAGACACGGAGGCAATTCCTTGAGGCCTTGTCGGATTGGCCGGAATACAGTGGAGTGACAGGCCCTATTTCGTTTGACATCACGGGCGAGGTTAAGAAATCACCCTTCCTCTTGACGGTCCTTGGAAAGAGATTGGTACGATTCCGTTAATCCTCATCTTCGGGTTCTTCTTTCTCTTCTTTCTTTTTTCCTGCCAGTTTTGTCACCAGGATGCTTATCTCATAAAGGGCCATGAGGGGGCCTGCCATCATGAGCTGGGTGACCACATCTGGTGGGGTCAATATGGCCGCCATGACAAAGATCAAGAGCAGGGCGAATTTTCGCTGTTTCTTGAGAAACGTATCATTAATGAGGCCCATTTTGGCCAGGAAAAAGGCCACTACAGGGAGTTCAAACACAAGACCAAAGGCAAGAAGCAGTTTTGTGGAAAAGGCAAAATACTGTTTTACTGAGGGCAGGGGTTTAATGTACTCATTAGCGAAACTCATGAAGAACTTGAAGCCAAAAGGAAATACAATGAAATATCCGAAAAGCGCTCCCCCTACAAACAAGATACTAGAGGAGATGACAAAGGGAATGAGAAATTTCTTTTCCTTTTGATACAGTCCAGGAGCCACAAACATCCAAATTTCATAAAATATAAAGGGCGCGGCCGCCAGCAGTCCTGCCACAAAAGCCACTTTGAGGTATGTGAAGAACATTTCAGGCAGGTTTGTAAAGATGAGTTGGTCACCCGGGGGCATGACCCTCTTAAGGGGCAGAATGAGTATTTGGAACAGTCTTTCTTTGAAAAAATAGGCAGCAATAAAGCCTATGCCCACGGCAATGGCACAGGCAACTAATCTTCTCCGAAGTTCTTCCAGATGGCTGAGAAAGGGTTGTTTTTCATCACTCACCATTGGGCGTTTTCTCCTCTTTGACCTTTTCCGACTCAGGGCTCGCCTCTTCTGGCTCGGTGCTGGATTCAGGGGGTTTTGAGTCCGATTCACTCTTCAGTTTTTTGTAATCCTCTAGCATCTCATCATAGTCCTTGTATTTCGGCGTCTTTTTCTCTTCATTTACATCAGGGGCTTCAAGAACATCTTTTATCCCGCTGACAGAATCTACTATATCCTCCTTGACCTCTGCCAGCTCTTCGTCGATCTCCAGGCTTTCCTTGATCTCCTGGGTCGCCTTTTTAAACTCGGCTATTCCCTTACCAAGTGCCCTCGCCAAGTCAGGGAGCTTGCTTGGTCCAATGACAATGAGAGCAATTACCATAATAACTATTAACTCAGGCATGCCAATGCCAAACATTGTCTGTTTCCTCCTGCCTTATTATCTACCCATGAGACCGTTTCCACAATATAGAGCGAGGTTCCATGGGCAGGTTTTTTTCAATGGGTTTTTGATTTATTAAAGATATCTAATAAGCGCAACTTCCTCACAGTTGGGAAACTGGGGACATTTGAGGCAATCTGCCCAGATCTTGTGAGGGAGCTGTGATTTATCAATTTCTTCAAAACCCATCTTTTGGAAAAATTCGGGAATATAAGTGAGGGTGAATACCCTCTTGATCCCTAAATTTCGGGCCTCCTCTAGGGAGGCCTCTACCAGCTCTTTCCCATAGCCCTTTCCCTGGTGGCTTGCAATCACTGCCAGGGACTTGATCTCGGCGAGATCTTCCCAGCAGATACCCAGTCCGCACACCCCAACAATTACAGCCTCCTGCTTGTCCTCTTCTGCAACCAGGTAATCTCTCAAGTGGTCGTATAACTCACTCAGGGACCTTGGCAGCATATCTCCCCTGCTGGCAAACTCATTAATAATCTTATGAACGGCTCCTATGTCGTTAATTTTGGCCTTTCTTACTCGCATTTGCATTTTTACCTGTTCCCCAGTTTCTTCGCCTTCGCTCTTGCGAGCTCGGCTCAGTCCCCACCCTTCGGGCGGGTCCCCGGTTTCTTCGCCTCGCCTTTGTAGGCTCGGCTCAGTCCCCACCCTTCGGGCGGGTCCCCGGTTTCTTCGCCTTCGCTCTTGCGAGCTCGGCTCAGTCCCCACCCTTCGGGCGGGTCCCCAGTTTCTTTGCTCACCCTTACGGGTTCGCTCAGACCCCACCCTTCGGGCGGGTCCCCAGTTTCTTTGCTCACCCTTACGGGTTCGCTCAGACCCCACCCTTCGGGCGGGTCCCCAGTTTCTTTGCTTCGCCCTTATGGGCGTGGCTCTTGCCTTTGGCAGACAAAGCCTTTTAGGCCGGTCCGCTCGGTTATCTCTTGCAGTTGGGAGGCCGCCTGTGTGCGGGAACTGAAATTGCCGCATTGTACCCTATAGAAGATACCGTTACCAGTCTTAGCCATCACATAATACGCTGAAACGCCTTGTTTGGCTAGTCTTGTCACTAAGGCAGAAGCCTTTTCTTTACTATTAAAGGAGGCCACCTGAATGGTATAGCGCAGCGTCGTGCTTGCGGTGGCCGAGGGCTTGGAGCGGATGGATTTACGCGAGCCCAAAGAGGACCTCTCAACCGCCCGTTCTTCTTTTTTGACTGAAAGCTTTTGAAAGAATTCGAATTTTTCTTCTTCGGCCTTTGGGGTTTTAAGCACATCGGATTGCGGCGGGTTCCGGTCTTTTACCCTCTTTTGAAGCTGTACCACCTCTTGTTTTAGCTCTGCAAGCCGTTTGAAGCTTTCAGGAATTGTGCCCCTGCCCACCAATATTCCAAGCACAAAACTCCATGCCAAAAGTACAAAAAACAGCAAACCCCACAAAAACAGCCCCCAGCCCGAAAGCTCAAGCTTGACCTTCTTTTTTGACTTTTTTTTTCTCTGGGCCATATTACATCCTTTCAGGAGCTTCCACACCCAAAAGGCCAAGGCCCGTGGAAAGCACCGTTCTTATGGCCTTTGTCAAAAGGCCTCTGGCCTGGCTCACCTCTCGGTCCTGGCAGACGACCCGATACTCGGGTTTCTTGGTGCCCAGGTTGAAGTACTTGTGGAATCCAGAGGCCAGCTCTCCCAGATAATAGGTCAGCCTATGGGGTTCAAGTGTCCTACATATCTCTTCAAGAAGAAACGGGAATTCGGCCATGGTCCTGATGAGCCCCAGTTCTTCTTCCAGGGTTAGGGTGCGGATGCAATCCTCAGGGGCAGAGGGAAGTGGTATCCCTTCTTCTTGTGCCTTGCGGAGTATGCTGCAGGCCCTTGCGTGGGCATATTGAACGTAATATACGGGGTTGTTGCTGTCCTGTGATTTCACGAGATCAATGTCCACGTCCAGGGGAGAGTCGTGATGTTTGGTCAGGAAGACAAACCGTGCCGCATCAACTCCTATCTCGTCGATAAGTTCCTTGAGGGTCACATAGGAGCCCGCCCTCTTGGACATCTTGATCTCATTGCCTCCCTGCCACAGTTTGACCAGTTGAATCAGTATGACTGACAGCCAGTCCCTATGAATACCGTGGGCCTCAAGGGCAGCCTTCATCCTAGGAACATAGCCATGATGATCTGCCCCCCAAATGTTAATGGCCCTCGAAAAGCCCCGGTGCCATTTATCCAGGTGATAAGAAATGTCAGTAGCAAAGTATGTGAGTTGTCCATCTTGTTTTTTCACAACCCGGTCCTTGTCATCACCAAACGCACTTGTTCGGATCCACAGAGCCCCGTCGTCCTCGTAAATATGGCCTTTTGAGCGTAGTTCATTGAGGGCCTTTTCGAGTCTTCCACTCTGTATAAGGTCGTTCTCACTGTACCACACGTCAAAGGTAACTCGGAAACGGGACAGATCCTCCCTTATTTCCTGGAGCATCCTCTCTTTTCCCTCAAAGGCACATACCTCAACGGCTTCATCGCGCTCCATATGACCCAAATTCTGCTTTTGGCCAATGGCCTTGGCCAATTCCACGACGTAATCGCCATGGTAGCCGTTTTCAGGAAAGGGAAATGCCGGATCGGTCAATTGCTTCCACCGGCTGTAGATGGATTCGCCCCAGAGTCGGACCTGTTGACCAGCATCGTTGATATAGAATTCCCTTGTCACCTCATAGCCACAGAAGGCCATGACCCTTGATAGGGTGTCGCCCAAGGCAGCGCCTCTGCCGTGGCCCAAGTGGAGGGGGCCTGTAGGGTTGGCGCTTACAAATTCTACCATGACCTTTTTTCCCATACCCACATCACTTCTGCCGAATGCCTTGCCTGCGGCCAAAAGCTCTACCAGAAAATCTTGCCATCTTTCCCTGGCTATGTGAAAGTTGATAAAACCAGGCCCTGCAACCTCCACCTTTTCCAGCAGGCCCTCCTCATCTGTGAGCTGATCCACAATCACGGATGCAATTTCGCGGGGATTTCGCTTCTGGCTTGAGGCCAGCATGAGGGGCAGGTTGGCAGCAAAGTGACCATGTTCAGGGTTGTTGGGTATTTCGATCACGTAATTAGGCAATGGGATTTCCCGTAGCAGGCCTTTTTTGAAGCAGGCCTGAAGGGTAGAGTTAAGTAACTTTCGGAGCTTTTTTCTCATGGAAGATATATCCTTTCGTTGTGCTTTGTGTGAATAATTCTTAAGCCAAAACAAGCTACCCAATCTTTTTTGATAGTTCAAGAGATTACTCAGGGAGCGGGCTGTTTTCTGATTTATAATTGGACAGAGGTGTGTGTTAAATAAATCTTTTAATTAGGGGATGGGTGGGATACGGGAAAGACAAAATCATTTGACATTGGGTATGATCTCGTTTAACGTAGCTCACTCAAGTACACGATTAGCCTCCATGTTTGACATAGAAACGTATGACTATGACCTTCCGCCTCGCCTGATTGCCCAGTATCCCGCACCTGAGAGGGACAGATCACGTTTGCTGGTGGTGGATCGCACCGGGGGCGGAGTGCGCGATCAACACTTTGTGGATCTGCCAGGGCTTTTGCAGGCCGGTGATCTATTGGTGGTAAATGATACCAAGGTAGTACCCGCCCGCCTGATGGCCAAGAAGGAAACCGGCGGACGTATTGAGCTCTTGGTCTTGGACGCTTTCAGGGAGGGGGAAAAGGCAAGGCGACAGTGTTGGTGCCTTTATCGGGCCTCTAAGCGACCCAAAAAAGGCTCAAGACTCCTGCTTGATTCATCCGTATGGGCAGAGGTCCTGGAGGTGGCCAAAGGGGGCTTTGTGAAGGTGGTGTTCAATGGGGTCGGTTCAGTGGAGGCCCTGTTGAAAGAAAGAGGCGAAATCCCCTTGCCTCCCTATATTCACCGGGGCAAGACCGGTAAGTCTGGCGATCGTGACAGACATCGGTACCAGACCGTATTTTCCAGGCGCGAGGGAGCCATTGCTGCTCCCACCGCTGGGTTGCATTTTACGGAGAGATTATTGAAGGAGCTGCAGGATAGCTCCATTGATGTGTGCGGTATCACCCTGCACGTGGGTTATGGCACCTTTCAACCCGTGAGAACCAGGGATATCCGAAAGCACCGTTTGGCCGAGGAATATTTTAGCCTTTCGGCCAAAACCGTTAAGGCTATTAGGCAGTGTAGGGAAAGGGGAGGAAGGGTTGTAGCGGTCGGCACTACAGTGGTAAGGGCCTTGGAGACCGTTGCCACAAGGGCTGGTGAATTGGAACCCTGTGAAGGAATGACAGACCTGCTCATCTATCCAGGTTTCCAATTCAAGGTAGTGGATGCATTGATTACTAATTTTCATCTTCCTATGAGTTCCCTGCTTTTTTTGGTTTCGGCCTTTGCAGGTCTGGATCTTATTAAAAAGGCTTACGCCCATGCAGTGAAAGAGGAGTACAGATTCTACAGTTACGGGGATGCCATGCTAATTCTTTAGGGATCCTGGCAGACAGCTAGGAGGATCCATAGGAACAGATAACAATTGTTCTTCTGAACGATGCTAGGAAACAGCACGATTTCAATGTCAAATTCCCAATGTCAAATGCCAAACGAATGTCAAATGACCAATACCAAATTAACCCGCCTAAGCCGGGCAAGCCCTCCACAAACCATAGGCGGGCAAGTGTCATTACCCTGCCCGCCACGACATGGGGGCAGGCGGTCAGCTCGCTGATAGCTGATGGCTGAAAGCTGATAGCTTATTTAGAGAGGATGATCTTTGACAGGGGTTTTCTTTGAGATAAAGTATCGTTCAAGACACTCACTGGCCAGGGTGGGCCGGCTCCTTACAAGGCATGGTCCAGTGGATACCCCTGTATTTATGCTTGTAGGCACACAGGGCGCTGTCAAGTCGGTAAGTAAAGAGGATCTGGAGGATGCTGGAGTTCAGATCCTGTTGGCCAATACCTATCATCTCTATCTGAGACCAGGACATGAGGTCATAAAACGGCTTGGCGGGCTCCACAAATTCATGAACTGGCCTCATTCGATTCTGACTGACAGCGGTGGATTTCAGGTATACAGCCTGGCCAAGCTGAGGGAGGTTACGGAAGAGGGCGTTGTGTTCCAGTCTCATCTGGATGGGTCAAGGCATTTCATTGGCCCTGATGAGGCCATGACCATCCAGATGGCCTTGGGCTCGGATATTATGATGGCCCTTGACGAATGCGTGCCTTATCCTTGCGAGTATGCCTATGTACGGAGATCTGTGGATCTTACCACCTCGTGGGCCAAAAGATGTGCGGCATATAGAGGGAGGGGAAGGGGAGCTGTTTTTGGTATTGTACAAGGAGGAATGTACCCGGACTTGAGACAGCGCAGCGCAGAGGCCTTGATACAGATGGATTTTGATGGGTATGCCATCGGCGGATTGTCTGTGGGCGAGGACAGGGAGACCCGGGCAGAGATGATCAAGGTGGTGCGAGAGCTATTGCCTGATCACAAACCAGTGTATCTGATGGGTGTGGGCACACCGGAGGATCTGGTGGAGGCAGTCTTTCTTGGGGTGGATATGTTTGATTGTGTAATGCCCACGCGAAATGCCCGAAATGGAACCCTCTTTACCAGAAAGGGAAAGATAAGCATCAAGAATGCTAGATATGTGGATGATGACCGACCTGTTGATGAAGACTGTGATTGTTATACGTGCCGAAATTATTCAAGGGCCTATTTGCGGCATCTTTTTATGGCCAAAGAACTGTTGGTATATCGTTTGAATACCATCCATAATATTACCTTTTATATGGATCTTATGGAGGATATAAGACAGGCCATTCGGGAAGAAAGACTGGACAGTTTCAGGAAAAAATTCTATGAGAATCAAGATCGCGGAGAGAATGCCTCGGGCGGTACATATGAGGCCGGATTAGAGGCAAATTTGTAAAGGAAAAATAGACCGGAAGGGAGGTATTGTATGGATTTTTTAGCCTATGCCATGGGAGGCGGAGGGGCCTCTGGAGGCGGACAGGGGGGAGCCTTTGGTGCCTTTATCCCCCTTATATTGATGTTTGCCATTTTTTACTTTTTGCTCATCCGACCACAGCAGAAAAAGACCAAACAACACAGGGAGATGATCGCCTCTTTGAAAAAGGGAGACAAGGTGGTCAGCACAGGAGGGCTCCATGGCGTGATTACGGGAATCAGCGATGATGTGGTGACCATGGAGATCGCTCCAAAGGTAAGGGTGAAGGTCTCTCGTGGTTCTATAGCAGGTAGGGTCGGAAGGGAAGGCTGACAAAGTGACTAGATAACCCAGATGGTATCGTGTGAGGAGTGAACGGTGTCAAAAAGGCTAACCTGGCGTCTTGGGATTATTGCCGTATGTATATTGGGTGCATTGCTTTATTTGGTTCCCTCGCTCAGCAAGAATCTTCCGCCGTGGTGGTCAAGTTTTCTGCCTACAGAGAAGGTGCATTTGGGGTTGGACCTTCAAGGGGGTATGCACCTGGTTCTGGAGGTGGAGGCCATTAAGGCCGTGGAGAGCAATATCGAGAGGGTGGTGGAGGAACTCAAGCACGACTTGCGGAAAAATAGATTCAGATATCAGGATCTTAAACGAATTGGCACAGACGGTATGGCGCTTACCCTATTGAGGGAGGATGACCGGAGCCCGTTCAGGGAGATGTTCGAGGCCAATTATCCGGATTTTGAGCTCAAAGAACTGCCCGGACAACCTGGTAAGCCCTCTTTTGAATTGGTGCTGAGGCACAAGGCCCGCGAGCACATTATGAAGATGGCGGTTGAACAGGCATTGGAGACCATACGAAATCGGGTAGACCAATTTGGTGTCAGCGAGCCTGATATACGGCCCCAAGGCAAGAATAGAATCTTGGTCCAACTCCCAGGGATCAAAGACCCTGATCGGGCCAAGAAGTTGATTGGAAAAACCGCCCTGCTGGAGTTTAAGCTGGTGGATGAGGATCATAGTGTGGAAGAGGCGCTGAAAGGAAACATCCCGCCTGGCGATGAGATCCTGTACCAGGTGGCATATGATCCCAAGACAGGGGGAAGGCGAAAGATTCCCTACTTACTCAAAAAACGGGCCTTACTAACAGGACAGTACATCACTGATGCCCGAGTTCAAATTGATCCCCAGTACAATGAGCCCTATGTAACCCTCTCATTTGACCGCAGGGGGGCCAGGCTGTTTGAGAAGATAACCGGTGAGAACATCAAAAAGCGTCTGGCCATTGTATTGGATAATAAGGTGAATTCAGCCCCAGTGATTCAAGATAAGATTTCAGGGGGCCGAGCCCAAATCACTGGTCGCTTCACCATGGAAGAGGCCCGCGACTTGGCCATTGTATTGAGGGCAGGTGCGCTTCCAGCCCCTGTGAAGATATTGGAAGAAAGGACTGTTGGTCCTTCTTTGGGTAGGGACTCCATCCATAAAGGGCTGGTTTCCATGGTGGTGGGAGGCGTAGTAGTAGTCATCTTTATGGCTATTTACTATGCGTTGGCCGGAGTGATTGCTGATGTGGCATTGCTTCTGAACATCTTATTTATCATGGCAGGTTTGGCCTTCTTTGGGGCCACTCTTACACTCCCTGGTATTGCTGGTATCATCTTAACTATTGGCATGTCCGTGGATGCCAATGTCTTGATTTTCGAAAGGATCAGAGAGGAGGTACGGCTGGGAAAGACTCCCCGTACTGCCATTGACGCAGGGTATGCCAAGGCGCTGGTTACGATTTTGGACGCCAATATTACCACCCTGATCGTAGCACTTGTGCTATTTCAATTCGGCACAGGCCCTGTGAGAGGATTTGCCGTGACACTGAGTATAGGGATCATCAGTAGCCTGTTTACTGCGATTTTTGTGACAAGGGTCATATTTGATTACCTTTATCTGGAACGACGGATGAAGAGGCTTAGTGTGTAGTTCGATGGCTGTGAGGGAGAATCTATGGAGTTTATTAAACCTGGTATCAATATCGATTTCATAGGGAAACGCAATATTGCTTTTTTCATTTCAGGAGCGCTCATTGTGGCCACCTTCTTGTTGCTTTTATGGCGCGGAGGGCCCAACTATGGAGTGGATTTCACGGGCGGTGTACTGATTCAGGTGAAATTGGCCCATAAGCACTCTCCAGGCGAAATAAAAAAGGCCTTGGTCCCCATTCAATTGCAAGATAGCATTATCCAAGAGTTTGGGGAAAAGGGCCAGGCTGAGTATCTGATTCGAGTGAGAAAGACAGATATTAATCTTACGGGGCTGAGCGATAAAGTACGAGCGGCCCTGATTGCCGTGTTTGGACAGGGTGTCGAGATCAGACGGGTTGAGATGGTAGGGCCCAAGGTGGGGAGAGACCTTAGACAGAAGGCCCTTTTTGCCATCTTTTACGCGATTCTTTTCATTGCCATATACATATCAGGACGCTTTGAACTCAAATGGCTGATGAGCATCATTATGGCTGTCTCCCTCTCAGTGGTGGTCTATGTGGCCTCTTCTTTTGGGGTGAGCGTGACCTGGCTTATCCTGATTGCTTTGGCCGTTACCCTGGGGCTGTGCTGGTTCTTGAAACTGCGGTACGCCTTGGGGGCCATCTTTGCCTTGATCCATGATGTGACCATCACGGTGGGCGCCTTTTCCCTCACTGACAGGGAGATCTCTTTGGCCATCATCGCCGCCTTTTTGACCATCGTGGGATATTCCCTAAATGATACAATCATTGTTTTTGACCGTATCCGAGAGAACGTTAAGCGATTTAAGAGACGGCCGTTTGTAGAGGTCATGAATCAGAGTATTAATGAAACCTTAAGCCGTACGGTGCTTACATCATCCACCACCCTTTTTGTGGTACTGGCCCTTTTTGTGTTGGGTGGCGGTGTTATACACGACTTTGCCTTTGCCATGCTGGTGGGTATCGTTGTGGGGACCTATTCTTCCATTTATGTGGCAAGCCCGATCCTCCTGATCTGGGAAGGCAAGAGCACGGGAAAACCATCACGGAAATAAGATGTCTTTTTGTGAGTACTCCTAGTTACCGCAAAAAAAAGAGGCCCAAGTCACGTGGCAATAGAATTGCCATTTGGATCCTCTGCCTGTTTATCCTAGCCCTGGGGGCCCTTGGCTGGTGGATATGGGCGGGGATGCATGCAGCCTCACCCAGGCTTGAGTCCGTCCTCCTTAGCATCAATGACCAGAGTCAAAGGTTATTAAATACTGAACAGGTTACCATACACCCACAGGACCGCATAAAAATCCTTAAGATTTCCACAAATGTTCCTTTGAATATGGGTATCCGCCTCTTTTGCAAAGGTCTTGATGCCCAGGCCTTGGTCTATGAGGAAATGAGGCTTATGGATCTGTTGCCTGAAAAGGTGATCTTCCAGAATCCAGCCCTGAAGATCCATGTGAAGCATTACAACCAGGATGCGGGATACGTGATTTTTCAGGTGAAGCCCTTTGTAGGTGATTGGCTTGAGAAGGCCTCCAGGACCATAGATCAAGAAAGGCGGATCAAGGTCCTTGAGGAGGCCTTGCGCAAGGTTCCAGATAGCGAAGAAATACGCCAGCGATTGCTCAAAGAGTACCTTAAGGCTGGAAAGCTGGATAGGGCCTCCAAAATGCTGGAGAAAATGGCCAAAAGGAGGCCATCCAAAGAGCTGCTGCATCAGCTTTTGGGGCTCTATAAGAAGATGGGCAGTGACAAGGGGGTTGTGTCGGTATTAAAGAGGCTAATTCAATTGAATCCAAAGGATCTTGAGCCTCGATATGCCCTTGCAGAGTTCATGGAAAAGAAGGGAAAGCTTTCAAAGGCCATTGCTCAATATAGGGCCATTTTGAAGATAGCCCCGCCTGAGAACAGATTTGATCTATATGTGCAATTGGGATACCTAAATGCCAAGATCGGGAAGATCAAGCAGGCCATATACTATTATGAAAAGGCCGCGGCCTTACATAAGAAGGATGAAAATCTCTATTACAACCTGTCCTACCTGTATGAGAAACTGGGCAAAAAGGATGTGGCGGATTCCTATCTGGAAAAGGCATTGAGGCTGAAGTCCTCAGACCTGGAGGGGCGCATTAAGCTTGCCGAGCGATGGATTGAAAGGGGTAAATTTAAGAAGGCCAAGGTGCTACTGAACCAGGTCCTCAAAAAAAGGCCCAATAATTTAAAGGCCCTGCTTCTTATGATGAAGGTGGCGGAAAAGAAGGGGACCCGAGCCGAGTTAAAGGGGATTTATAGAAAGATCCTCAAACTTAAGCCCAACAATGCTACTGTACTCTATAATTTGGGAGCCCTGGAATATGAGGATGGACAGTTGAAGTCTGCTGCTAACCATCTGAAGCGATATATCACTGCTCATCCAAAAGACAAGGCGGCCCATTCCCTGCTTTTTGACATCTACAAGGGTATGGGAAAGGCCGACAGGGCGGCCAAGGAAGCCAAGACTCTCCTTTCATTGGGTGTGGCTGATTTTGAGCTTTATGACTACCTTTTTGAATATCTAAAGGACAAGAGAGACTACGGCCAACTTGAAGCGCTCATGAAAAAAGGAGTAAAGAGATACCCCAAGAATGCTCAACTTCGGAAGTACCTGCTTTTTGCCTATCTGAGCCAGGACAAAGAAGAAGAGGCCATGGCAGAGATGGAGCAGATATTGAAACTGGAACCCAAGAATGTTGAACTCTGGTTCCATCTAGCCAAGTTGAGGGAAAAACATGAACGTTATGGTGAGGCCATGGCTGCATATAAGAGGGTCGTGGAACTGGCCCCGGACAATGACGAGGCCGCAGAGGCCTACTTAAAATTGAGGCTGCGGGGTTTTGAGGAGAAAGCCAGAGAATAAGAAGATACATTTGGATGTGACGGCTGCTGTGGTATGGGAAAAGGGTAAGATCCTGATTACCCGGCGGCCTTCTGGGACCCATATGGGGGGCTATTGGGAGTTCCCGGGAGGTAAAAGGGAAGATGGGGAGACCCTGGAGCAGTGTTTGAAGCGGGAACTTTGGGAGGAACTGGGGATTCGGGTGGAGATCTCAAAACCTATTGTTTCAGTTCACCACGAATACGAAGACCGAACAGTAACGCTTCATGCCTTTAGCTGTTTTGTGGTGGAAGGCGAAGCGGTTGCAAAAGAATCCCAAGAGATTTGTTGGGTAATTCTAAAGAAACTACCAACATATAGATTCCCGCCCCCGGACGAGGAGATCATACGACGCATCATTGACCGCGAATGTGATGAGGCCATAGAGAGGAGAAGGTGAGATGTTTTCCAAGAAGTCGGACAAAGACTATAGGTCGCCTATGGAGGGAGTGGAGTTCAAGGCGCTTGTCCATGGCGAAAAGACCATGCTCTGTGAGTTTAGGATCAAAGGTGGTAGAAAGGTGCCTTCTCATGCCCACCCTCATGAGCAGACGGGCTATCTTGTATATGGGAAAATGATTTTTGTTATTGGTGAAGAACGGTTTGATGTGGCCCCTGGAGATAGCTGGTGCATTCCAGGCAATACTCCCCACAGTGCTGAGATTCTGGAGGATTCTCTTATTGTGGAGGTTTTTTCCCCACTAAGGGAAGAGTACCTCTAGTCCCCTTTCCTCAACTGTGCTTACCCAAAAACTCCTCATGACTGACTGCACGGGTGCCGATATCCAAATAAATTATACTAATTAGGGCCCCAGAGGAATTGGACCCAAGCATGGAGGAGGAGTGGCCATGCCCAAAGGAAACTGCGAATTTACAGGAAAGGGTGGGCAGTATTTTGTAACGGTTTTCATCCACTTGATGCTGATTGGCACCATCACACTGGGGATCTATATCCCATGGGCAATGGTGCGGCTGTGGAAACTAAAGGCCGCACATACCCGGATAAATGGCAAGCAGGTGACCTTTGACGGCACAGGCGGAAAATTTTTGGCCTTATGTCTGATCCAAGGCCTCTTGACCTTTGTTACCCTGGGAATTTACGGCCCATGGGCCCTGTGCAGAATCATTAGATGGAGGACAGAGCATACCCAGGTAGGGGGAAAGCCAAGTACTTTCCATGGCACAGGGGGTTCCCTATTCTTTTTGTATCTTATTCATCTGGTCATCCTCCCCCTGTTGACACTCGGTATATATTACCTATGGGGTGTGTACAAGCTGTATGCCTGGAAAGAGGAGCATTCCCGATATGGGGGCGAGAAAACAAGCTTTGGGGCTGGGTTCGGCCAATTTGTCAAGATCACGGTGTTGAGTTGGATCCTTAATATGGTCACATTCCAGCTTTTTTCTCCCTGGTCCATATGTTGGCTTTATAAGTGGCAGATAGAAGGGCTAAAGGTGGGGCCGGAGCCAGGGGTGGAGCACTACCCGCCCGTCAAGACCAATGTGCTGGTGGTGATCTTGCTGATCGTCCTGGGACTTGCAGCCTGGTACGGTCTGGCAAATATGGTCAAGAATCAGGTTATGATGGCCTTTATTCAGGCAAACAGGATGGCGCAATTGAGCAAGATGAAGGCCGGACCGTGGCGGCCAAGCCAGCTTGGACCACGCCGTCCCTTGAAAATTCCTACGCAGAAAAAGAGGCGTGTCCTTCCTAGTAAGGCCCTAAAGAAGGCCCAGCCTAGGGTGATCTCCCCTGCACCTGGTGATAGGGCCCGGGCAGAGGCCAAGATCGAGATGCTGACCGACTTCATTAGGATGCATCCAGACCTTGAGGAGGCCTACTACAATCGGGCCTTGGCCCTCTTTCGCCTGGGAAGGATTGATGAGGCCATTGGCGATTTTACCAAGGCCATTAAGATAAATGGTGAGGATGCGGATGCCCATTATAATCGAGGGCTCCTGTACCTTGCAAAAGGCCAATACGACAAGGCTGTAGCGGACTTTGCCGTAGTTATAAAGCTTAACCCTAATGCTGTGGATGCATATTGTAACAGGGGAGGGGCCAATTTTAGGCTGGGTAGATTGGACCAAGCCCTGCAGGACTATACCGAAGCTATAAAGATAGCCCCAAATGATCCAGACCTATACCACAATAGGGCCATCATTTATAAGGCCAAGGGCCAGGTGGATAAGGCAAGGGCTGACTTGGCCAAGGAGGCCTCACTTCGCAAAACCATAGGAACAAAAAGCAGTGGCCAAACCTTCGGCCGTAGAGTGAACGAGGGATTCTGGCGGGAGAATGTCCAGGAGGTCAAAATTCCTCCTGTACCTGCCTTTGGGATGATTCACGGCGAGCCCTTTCACCTCCAAGATGCAAAACTGGATCATGGCATCCTTACCCTCAGGGAGGGGAAGAAATTTTTTGCAGACAGGGAAATAAAGGTCTTTTTCTTGAGTCAGGATGTATCCTTTGAGGGCAAGAGCTTTGCGGTTTCATCTGACAAGAAATTTGGAGTCCCCCATGTGCACATGGGCTGGATGGACCCGGCCAGAGGTGTGCCCCAGATCAAGATATTTACGGGCGGGTATTCCATGAAGCTTCGGTTCGGACAAAGGGAAGGAAATGTGCTGCCCGGAGGGATCTACGTCTGTCTGCCTGATGAAAACAACAGCTATGTGATCGGTCAGTTCAAGGCTTCACTGCTTTCGCAAAAGAAGTATTAAGGGACTGCCTTGGATGCCTTGTCAATTCGGTCTTGAAGGGATCTGTCGTTTGTAGCAAGACGTTTGGCCTCCCTGAAGTGAAATCGTGCCTTTTGGTATTTCCTTAGCCTTTTGAAATAGGTCCCGAAATAGTAGTGTGCAAGGGCCAGTTTGTTTAGGCGTCCGTAACACAGGCCCAGATGATAGAACACATTGGGACTGACCTTTTCGTATGAGGCAAGTCTTTTGAGGAGCCGAATGGCACGGTCATAATACTCCAGATTTTCATAAGATATGGCCAGAAGAAGCATGGTCTGACGATCATCAGGCCGTCTGGCAAGAATCCTTTCAAACAAGGGGAGCGCAAGCCGGTCATCCCCTTTTAATTGGTAGGCCTCCCCCAATTCTCTACATATGGGCACGGACTCGGGCATTTGCTCCAGGGCCAACCTTAAATGCCGTATGGCCTCCAAATACTCGGACCTGGCCTTATAAACAATCCCCAGGCCCAAGTGCGCAAGTGAACAGTGGGTCCCTTTGTGCAGCTCTGTTTCAAAGACCTCTTTCATTCTGTCAGGATCCCCGCACTTGGCCCGGACAATAGTCCTAAATACGGGAAAAAGGCGTCTTAATTTGATGGCTTGCTTCCCTGTATCAATCCCTGGGTGGTAGGCCTGTATCATGCTTTCCAGATTCGCAATACGTTCAGGGCCGGTGGGATGTGTCAAAAGATATGGGGGGACCCGATCAGCCTGGGCCCAGCTATGCCTTTGGATGATTCTTAAGGCATTCAAAAGACCTATTGGCTCAAATCCTGCCTGGGTCGCGTATTTAAAGCCGAGCTGATCGGCCTGACGCTCATCTTCTCTGCTATAGTGGAGCTGGGTTTGGATTCCAGCGGCTACCGAGCCTGTAGTCAGGGCCGCTCCCACTTGCCCGCCGATGAGGATGCCCGCCAGAACAGCCGCCATGGTAGCAAGACCTATTTTTTCCCCTTGCTCGATTCGTTGGGACAGATGTCTGGCTGTGATATGGCCCATCTCATGGGCCAGCACCCCGGCCAATTCATCCACATTGTCCATGGCTCCAATAAGCCCGGAGTAGACAAAAATATGTCCTCCAGGTCCGGCAAACGCGTTTAGGTCATTTTTCTTGATTATGTAAAAGTGAAACGGAAAGGGCTTCACTATCACAGTTTTGCCCAGGGCATTTCCCAGCTCATCAATATATTCCTGGGCAAACGGGTCGTCGAGCAAGGCAAAGTGTTGTTTGATATTGGCCAGGAATTTCTTGCCCAGCGCTGTTTCTTGTTCAATGGAAAGGGCCAGCCCTTTGGAAGGGCAGACCAAGATTGAGGCCAGCGTAAAAGCAAAGCATGTAAGCCATACAATAAGTGGTTTTGGACTACCATGGAGGTATTTCAAGGAATGTCTCCGTCTAAATCGGGATGATCAATAGTAATCCTAGGGGCCTCCACCCAGAGACCTTCAAGGTCATAGAATTCCCTAAAGGGTTGGTAAAACAGATGAATGACGATATCCCCGTAATCCACAAGAATCCAATGGCCTTCCTCTGCGCCCTCCAGGCCATAGGCCCTAAAGCCAGCCTCTTTCATCTTTTTAAGGAGGTGATTGGCCATGGCCTGGACCTGCCTGCTGGAAGTGCCACTGGCTATAAGGAAGTAGTCGGCGATGGAGGTGAGCTTGCCCACCTCGAACAAGACGGGGTCCACGGCCTTTCTTTCCAAGATGATCTTCATACAGAGTTTGGCCTTGTCCAGGGTATCCATGTTATGTGTAAAGCCCCTTTTCGTAAATGTATTTCATTACGTTGTCCGGGACCAAGAAACGAATGGACCGGCCCCTTTGCACCAATTCCCTTATATGGGTTGAGGATATATCCATCTGGGTTGATCTTTTGTGAAGCAGCCACCTTCCGGATTCCATCAGGACCTGGTCAGGATTTTGGGTTTTTGTATACCTCAATCCCAGCCTGTCCAAGTAGGGAAAAATATCTTGGAATTGATACCCTCGTCGATTAACTAGGACGAAATGCGTTACTCCAAAGAGGTCTTGGTACTTCTTCCATGTGTGGATTTCAAAAAATCCATCCAGTCCCAAAACAAAGTATAAATCATTTTCAGGACCCAGGGAATAGGCCAGTTCCTTGAGGGTGTCGATGGAATAGGAGGGGCCCTGTCGTTTGCCTTCCACGTCCAGTACCTGTAGGGAGCCCGAGTTACCAATGGCCAGTTGTGCCATCTTAAGCCGATGGTGAAAGGCAGATACAGGCCTCCTATGCTTGTGTGGGGGGGATGCAGCTGGGATAAGGAAGAGTTTTGCAAGCCCAAGCTCCTGGACCATCTCTTCGGCCGTGCGAAGATGCCCCAAGTGAATGGGATCAAACGTTCCACCTAAGATACCGTATTTCACTCGCTCCCTCTTTCAACTCCTGATTTGCCCGTTTCCAAACACCACGAATTTTGTAGTGGTCAGGTCTTCAAGGCCCTTTGGGCCGAAGGCATGGAGCTTGGATGTATTAATCCCTATTTCGGCACCCAATCCCAGTTGATTTCCGTCGTTAAAATGGGCAGACGTATTTTTAACATCTTTGAGGTTTTCCCGCAAAATTTCTTTTTTCCGCTCCTCCAAGGGCCGGGCCATCTGTTCCAGCGCTTGGTCCATTTGTACCCTGCCCCTTAAAGTAGTTACTTAAAGAGGCCTTTACCTGGTCCAGCCCCGATCCTGTTAAGGCGGAGACGGGAAACGAGGGAAATCCCTTTTCCCTGAGTATTTCCTGTACCCTCCCCACATCCCGGATTTTGCTGTCGTAAAGGTCCATTTTATTGAGTAGCACCATCCCTGGCTTTTCAAAAAGGGCTGGGCTGTAACTTTTTAGTTCATTTCGTAAAAGCTCCAGGTCTTCTAGGATATGGGCCCTGGGCTTGTAGGTCATATCCAAGATATGTAGGAGCAGGTGGGTGCGCTCAATGTGTTTAAGAAAGCGGGTGCCCAGTCCTTTTCCTTTACTGGCCCCTTCAATGAGGCCGGGTATATCAGCGATTACCAAAGGCAGGCTATCTTCTACTTCCATTACACCCAGGTTTGGCACAAGGGTGGTAAATGGATAAGGGGCGATTCTGGGTTGGGCGTGAGTTAGGCGCGAGAGCAAGGTGGATTTTCCTGCATTTGGCAGGCCCACCAGGCCAATGTGGGCAAGGAATTTAAGGGAAAGGCGTAATCTTTTTTCCTGGCCTGGCTGTCCAGGTTGTGCGAAACGTGGTGTGCGATTAGTTGCTGTGGCAAAATGGCGATTTCCTTTTCCGCCCCTTCCTCCGGAAAGGACAGTAACCTCTTGGCCTTCATGAACAAGGTCGGCAAGGATTTCCCCAGTCTCTTGGTCATAAATGACCGTACCTATGGGGACCTCTAGCAGTAAGTCATCTCCTTTCTTACCTGTTTGGTTTTTCCCCCGGCCAGCGCCCCCGTTTTGGGCCCTAAGGTAAGGGCGATAAACATAATCCTGTAAGGTAAACAATCGGGAGGTGGCCCTGAAGATTACATCTCCACCGTCTCCGCCATCTCCGCCGTCAGGGCCTCCTTTGGGTACATACTTCTCTCGTCGGAAGCTCACGCACCCTTTTCCCCCGCCTCCGGAGCGTACAGTAAAAACCACTTCATCAACAAAGGCCATAGAGCATGTCCGAATACGAGGAAAGGCGGCGCGTAGCTCTTAGGCGGCGTAAACGCTGACCTTTTTGCGATACTTGTCCATGCGTTCGAAGGCCACAACGCCGTGGATCTTGGCAAATATGGTATAATCCCTTCCCAGTCCTACGTTGGCCCCTGGGTGAATGTGTGTGCCCTTTTGCCTGACAATGATGCTGCCAGCCCGCACCCTCTGGCCTGCAAAGCGCTTGACGCCGTATCGTTTGCCCGCGCTGTCGCGTCCATTGCGGGAACTTCCACCTGCCTTTTTGTGTGCCATGATCTAGACCTCTCGCCTTGAAATATCCACAATACCCGATTAAGGGCGGCCCATTGTCAGATGGCGATATCTTCTATCTTAACCAGACTGAACAGTTGCCGATGCCCTTTTTTCCGTTTATAGCCTTTTCTGCGTTTGTACTTGAAAACAATAACCTTTTTCCCCTTTCCCTGGCGGATAAGCCTTCCCACAACCTTGGAGTCTTGAAGAAAAGGTTTGCCGACCTTGAGGGCTTCTCCGTCCGAGGCGGCCAGGACATGGTCAAAGGTGATTTTGTCGCCTGGAGCGCCAGGGATTTTCTCTATGGAGATTTCATCGCCCGGCTCAACCCGTATCTGCTTGCCACCTGTCTCGATAATTGCATACATAGGTCTTGCTCCTTTTAAAAATATTTTAAAATACCGAAAATTATGAGTAAGATCAAGAAAAAACAAAAAGAATACCCGCACCGCATTTTTATGCCCATCCAAAGGCTCTTATAGCTGCCTGTCCAAAAAAAAGCTGGCTTGGTTTTATGCCAGCGTGGGGATGGTATTTTATGGTGCCCCCGGCATGACTCGAACATGCGGCACCCAGATTAGGAATCTGGTGCTCTATCCACCTGAGCTACGGGGGCATATTTTTCATTTTTACCAAATCTATTCATAAAGTCAAATGGTTTGTATCTCTATTGGTCCGGAAATATTGATGGCTCGTTGACAATACACATTGCAGGTGTATAATGTGTATATCTTGCATATTGTTGGAGGACCCTACGATGAGAACAAACATTGTGATAGACGATGATTTGCTTAATGAGGCCTTTTCACTGAGCAGTGCCAAGACCAAGAAGGATCTGATCCACGAAGCCCTTAGACTATTTGTCAAGATCAAGAAACGGAAGGATTTGGCAGAGCTTGCAGGGTCAATATCATTCTATGATGGGTACGATCACAAGAAACTGAGGAGAACCATAGGGTGATCATAGTAGATACTTCGGTTTGGATAGATGTACTCAGAGACAGGACCGGCCAGGTTGTTGGGTCTTTCCGCCAGGTGATCGGCAGCGATATATATGTATTGACTAGGTTTACACAGCTTGAATTGCTCCAGGGAGCAAAAGACGAGTATGAGTGGGAAAGGCTTGAAGATTACCTAGCAACTCAGATTTACATGGAGACTACTGAAAAGACATGGGTAGAAGCCGCGCGTATCTATTATGATCTTAGAAGGAGGGGAATAACGATAAACAGCCCCATAGACTGCTGTATAGCGCAAATCGCAATCGAAAATCATGCCAGGCTCCTGCACAAAGATCATGATTTTGAAAAGATTCAGCAAATTAGGCCGTTGGATGCTTTGTATTTCGGGTAGTTACCCCAAGAGATCACAGGCCGGGATAAATCCAGGGTGTTTTAAAAGATCGATTGATTTATTTTGGAAAATGGCTTATTCTTTATTTTATATGGTCCGATTGTAGATATTAAGGCAAAAAACAATACCCTTTTACGAGTGGGGATGTAGCTCAGGTGGGAGAGCGGTACGTTCGCAACGTACAGGTCAGGGGTTCGAGTCCCCTCATCTCCACCATTTTTGTTTTTGGTACCTTACATCATTGTAGCTTTGTTAAAGCCAGATAAGCAATGGAGGACAGCAGGTGCGCTGAGCTGGCTAAAGGGAGAGGGCGGTATAATGGAACGGATTGGAAAGGTGGCACGAAAGACAAAGGAGACGGATATCCAGGTGTCTTTACGGTTGGATGGCAAGGGACAGGCATCTGTAGATACAAGTATTCCTTTTTTGGATCATATGCTCGTACTTTTTGCTGCCCATGGATTCATGGATTTGGAGTTGTCTGCAAAGGGCGACACAGAGGTGGATTATCATCATACCATAGAGGATCTTGGCATTTGCCTTGGGATGGCATTGGATAAGGCCCTGGGCGACAGAAGCGGGATACGGCGATTTGGCGAGGCTACTGTCCCTATGGATGAGGCCCTGGCCAGGGTGGTTTTGGACATGTCCAATCGACCTTTCCTTTCCTACCATGTTCCGGCAGAGAGGTGTTTGGCAGGTAGCTTTGATATAGGTCTGATCAATGAATTTTTTCGGGCGTTGGCCAATAAATCTGGCATGAACCTCCATGTGGACTTGATTAGAGGAGACGATCCTCACCATATTTCAGAGGCAATTTTCAAGGCCTTTGCCAGGGCATTGGATATGGCCTGTACACTTGAGGATCGGCTCCAGGGAACAGTTCCCTCCACAAAAGGCCTTCTTTAACCTCCGGTGGTTTAGATGATGAAGGTAATCATGTCCGCCATAAGAGCCGGCTGGATCATGGCCATCCTTTTGGCCCTTGCTTCGTGCTCTATTTCCCCTGGTCAAAGGAGCCGGTTTTCGGGAGAGCCTTTGGAAGGAAGACGTGTGGTGGTGCTTGGTTTCCAGGTTGCCCTTTTCCCAGGCCAGGGAGCTAAGCCCCTGCGGGATCCCCTTACAGGTTCTGTGTTCATGGCAGAACCTGTGGCCGGAGAAAAGGCAGATGAATTGTCCGAGAGGCTTTACATGTTGATACATGGGCAAAAGGATTATCTGTTTGTGGGACCAGAGGAGGCCAGGGGTATTGTCCAGAGCCTGGAGGGAACCGATATCGGTACACAGGAAAAGCCGCTAACGCTGCTTGTCAAGGTTGGTAAGGCCTTTAAGGCGGATATGGTGCTGGCCGGTTACCTCTACCGGTGGCGGGAGCGGGAAGGGGAGTCCTATGGGGTTATCCGGGCAGCCTCAGTGGCCTTTTCTCTTCATCTCATTTCCGTCAAAAAGGCCACTGTGCTATGGAGTGGGCGGTTCGACAAGACACAGCGGTCCCTTTCGGAGAATCTGCTGGACATGCGCACTTTTTTTCGTGGAAAGGGGAAGTGGATGAGTGCCAGGGAACTGGCTTCGCTGGGACTTGAAATCATAATAAGAGATATGCCTCTCAGGGATAAATAGGAGAGATCAAAGACCGTGTTGGTGATACCTGCCATTGACCTTAAAGACGGAAGATGCGTGAGGCTTCGTCAAGGACGGATGTCCGAGGAGACGATTTTTTCGGATTTTCCCCATGAGGTGGCCAAGAGGTGGTATGACATGGGGGCCGAGAGAATTCACGTGGTGGACCTAAATGGTGCGCACCAAGGGACTCCAGTCAATGGCAAGGTGATCAAAAAGATGGTTGACGCTGTCCCAATTCCTATCCAACTAGGTGGAGGAATCAGGGATATGGAGACGCTGGAGGCCTACCTTGAACAAGGTATAAGGTGGGTGATTTTGGGTACTGTAGCATGCAAAGATCCTGAATTCGTGTTTAAGGCTTCGGAAAGGTATCCAGGTCGAGTCATACTGGGCATTGATGCAAGAAGGGGAAGGGTGGCTGTGCAGGGCTGGACAGAGGAAGTGGCACTGGATCCTGTGGACATGGTCAAAATGTTTGAAGGGGCCAAGATCGCGGCGATTGTGTACACAGACATCTTACGCGACGGCATGAGAACAGGCCCGAATATCCAGGCCACTGCAGAGCTCGCCAGATCCACCTCTATCCCGGTGATCGCCTCAGGAGGCGTCTCTGGTATTGGTGACGTGAAAGCCCTTTTGAGATTGAGGCCCTACGGGGTTATGGGCATGATTACAGGGAGGGCCCTTTACGACGGTGCCTTGGATCTGAAAGGGGCCATTGCGTTATGCAAAGGAGGGCTATCTGGGCAAGGAGGGGGGTAAAATTTTTTCCTTGACCTAGAAAAAAAATTTAGTATACTAAAAGTTTATGTCCAAAGGAGAGTCAATTTCATGTCTCTAGCTGAAAGGATTGTTCAAGACCTAAAAGAGGCCATGCGGGCAAAGGATGAAACCCGCGTCTCGTGCCTTCGTATGCTGAAGACCTCTATCAAGAATAAGCAGGTGGAGAAAGGCAGAGAGTTAAAAGACGATGAAATTCAGGCGGTTATATCGTCGCTCGTTCGAAAAGGCAAGGAAGCTGTAGCCGAATTCACCAAAGGCGGCCGCGAGGATCTGGCAAAGAAAGAGGAGCAGGAGTTAAAGATATTCTATCAATATTTGCCCGAGCAGCTGAGCGCGGAAGAGATCGAATCTGTCCTTCGCACGATCATTTCTGAACTGTCTGCAACCAGTCCTAAAGACATGGGTAAAGTAATGAAGGCTGCCATGTCAAAGCTGGCCGGGCGTGCTGAAGGTAAGCAGGTAAGTGAGATAGCTAAGCGCTTGCTCAGCGGATAAATGGATAGGGCTCAAAGGGCTGCCCCTGTTCTAATGTTTGCTGTTCAAATTGCTAAAATGGTCGAGGCCAGCGACTTTCAAATTCCCGCAATGTTTTCAATTCACTTTTCAAACAATATCATTCAGAACCTTTTGAGCTACCATTTTCATCACTTCCCCTTGCTAGCCCAAGAGGGAGATGGGTTTGCCTGATCCTTGCCGAATACGCCCTTATTAGGAGTCAATGGACAGAGAGTCCTATCAGCTTGTGAAGGAGGAGATAAAACGATCTGCTGATATTGTAGATCTAGTGGGGAACTTTGTTCAACTGCGAAAGGCGGGCCGAAATTATGTGGGATTATGCCCTTTCCATTCAGAAAAAGAGCCTTCTTTCACGGTTAACAGGGAGAGGCAGATGTTCCACTGTTTTGGATGTAAGAAGGGGGGTGACATCTTCGCCTTTTGGATGGCCTACCATCATTGCTCATTTCCGGAGGCCGTGAAAGACCTGGCTGAAAGGTATCATGTGCCCTTGCCAGAAAAACCCCTAAGCGCTGAAGAAAAAAGGAAAAGGGCCTTAAGGGAAGCGATCTTGGCTGTTAATGAAAAGGCTGCGCGTTATTTTCATGGAAACCTAATGGACTCACCCGGCGCAGAGGGGGCCAGGAACTATCTGCATAACAGGGGCATCCCAGTTGAGGTTATTCGCCAATTCAAGCTGGGGTATGCCTTTGATCAGTGGGAAGGGCTGGTTGGCTATCTGGAAAGAGGAAAAGTTGACCGTAAGATTGCCGAATCGGCCGGGCTTATTATCTTAGGGAAAAAGGGGCGTTATTATGACCGTTTCAGAGGAAGAGTCATCTTCCCCATTTTTGATCTTAGCGGCCGCGTGGTGGGCTTTGGTGGCAGGGTGTTGGATGAAGGCCATCCCAAGTACCTGAATACGCCCGAGACCCAAGTATTTCAAAAAGGGTCTGTGCTTTATGGACTGAACGCCTCATATCCCGAGATCCGAAAGACCAGGAAGGCCTTGATTGTTGAAGGGTATATGGATTTTTTGGCCCTCTGGATTGCTGGCATTCGGAACATAGGCGCTACACTGGGCACAGCACTGACCCCCTCGCACGTGAGAAGGCTGAAGGGATATGCCTCGGAGATCGTGCTGGTATTTGATTCGGACGAAGCAGGCAGGGAGGCCGCGTTGCGGGGATTGCCTGTATTTCTAAACGAGGGGGTTCAAGGTAAGGCGGTGCTTCTGCCACCAGGTCACGACCCTGACACCTTTGTGAAGGCCGAGGGGCCCGAGCGGTTCCTAGAACTCGTGGAGGGTGCTCCTTCTCTTTTGGATTTTTATATGAATCAGCGGCTCTCAGACAATAGGGCCACTGTAGAAGAGAAGGTGAGTGTGCTTAAGGAGCTTCTTCCCTGCCTTTATGAGGTGAAAGACCCTACCTTAAGGGCTGGGTATGTGAGAAGGGTCTCTGAAGCGGTAGGAATAAAGGAGAGCGTTGTCTGGGAAGAGCTTGACAGGTTTCGGAAAAAGGATGGGGGGCAGATCCAGGGCAGATTGAGGAACAAGGCATCAGAGGAAAGTGCTGCTAAAAGATATAACAGGGATCTACACATATTGAATTTGCTTATCCATCACCCAGAGACAAGGGCGCAATTGGCAGAGTGTGAGTGGCAGCCCCTGCTCACTGATGCCACCATTGGTACTGTGATTGAGGCCTTTTTGGATAAGTACAAGAGGGAAGGCCAGTTTGAACCCCAGGATCTGGTGGAAGAATTGGAAGATGAGAGGGCGCGAAACGAATACCGAGAAGCACTACTGTTGCCTTCTTTTTATTCGGCATCATCCGCAAGAGTGGCGGTTGAGGAGATAAAGAACAAGATCCGTGAGATAAAAATAACCTCCTCCATTCGGGATGCCCGACGGCGCGGTGACATGGAGGAGCTAAATGCCCTTTTGAAACTGAGGGCGAAGCTTCATCAAGGTCTCATGCAATGAGGCCACAAGGAGGTTAGGGGATGGCAAAGAATACTGATATGGTTAACCTGAAGAGGCTTATAGATATTGGTAAGGACAAGGGATATATCACATATGAAGAGCTGAACGATGACCTTCCCGAGGAACTCATGTCCTCAGAAGAGGAACTCGATGACCTAATGATGATGTTTGAAGAGCTGGACATCATGGTCATCGACGAATCTGCAAAGGAAGAGATCGAAAAATCAAAACGGCTGAAAAAGAAGAAAATGAAGGCCGAGGAAATGGTTCAGGCCCGCCAGGAAATCACTGATGCAGGCGCTCGGGTCTCCGATCCTGTGAAGATGTATCTCAAAGAGATGGGGTGTATCTCCCTACTTACCAGAGAAGGAGAGGTGGAGATTGCCAAGCGCATAGAAAAGGGGGAAAAGCAGGCGCTGAATGCCTTGTTGGATTGCTCTGTTGGCGTGGAACATATTATTGAGCTGGGAGAGCAACTCAAGACCGGAGATGTCAAGCTCAAGGATGTGATTAATGATCTGGAAGACGAAGACAATTACAGCCAGGTTGGGGAGAGGAAGGCCTCTTTGCTTCAACTGATTGATCAGATTAAGCAGCTCCATGAAGAGAGTAAGGTTATACGCCGGGAAATGACCAAGGAGCGGTGCTCTGAAAAGAAGAAGAAAAAATTGCAAGCAGACCTAAAGGAGAAGAAGGGAAAGACAAGAGAGCTCATTGATTCCTTTAGGCTGGAGAAGCGCCAACTGGATAAGATGGTGGAAAGGCTGCAGAATACGGTCAAAGAACTGGACGCGGCCGAGAGGGAACTGGCCGAATGTATGCTCCAGGCCGGTGGAAAACCCATTTCTTATCTAAAGAAATGCTTTGCAAAGATCTCAAAGGCGAGCAAGGACGATGAACCGATTCCACCATTGGGGCTCAACAAAAAGGAGCTGGAGGCCCTTAAGGAGAGGGTGGAGCGCTCCCAGGGGTGTATCAAGGGCATAAAGGAAAGAACCGGAATGACCCCTCGCCAACTCAAAGAGACCCTCAAACGTGTGGAAAAAAGCATGGAGAAGGCCAAAGAGGCCAAGAGCGAACTTATTGAGGCCAATTTGCGGCTGGTGGTCAGTATTGCAAAGAAGTACACTAATAGGGGTTTGCAGTTCCTAGATCTCATTCAGGAGGGTAACATCGGCCTCATGAAGGCAGTGGACAAGTTCGAATACCAGAGGGGATATAAGTTCAGCACATATGCTACCTGGTGGATTAGGCAGGCCATAACAAGGGCCATTGCAGATCAGGCCAGGACCATCAGGATACCCGTGCATATGATCGAGACTATTAATAAGCTCATAAGGACCTCCAGATACCTGGTTCAGGAATATGGACGAGAGCCCACTCCAGAAGAAATTGCCGAGAAGATGGAGTTTCCCTTGGAAAAAGTGCGGAAGGTCCTCAAGATTGCCAAGGAGCCCATTTCTTTAGAGACCCCCATTGGAGAGGAGGAGGACAGTCATCTGGGGGATTTCATTGAAGATAAGAAGGTACTGTCGCCGGCCGATGCGGTCATTAACTTTAACCTGGCCGAGCAGACCAGAAAAGTGCTTGCTACCTTGACACCTAGGGAAGAAAAGGTGCTTCGGATGCGCTTCGGCATAGGGGAAAAGGCGGATCACACCTTGGAGGAAGTTGGACGTGATTTTAATGTCACAAGGGAACGAATCCGTCAGATTGAGGCCAAGGCCCTGAGGAAGCTGAGGCATCCAAGCCGTAGCAAGAAGCTGAAAGGGTTCATTGAAAGCTAGCTGGTGCCATCTGCAAATGGTAATTTGCAGATGGGCGCTTTCAGCATTCAGCTTTCAGCAATCTGCCCAAGGCATTGTTTCCGGGTAATTCATGGAAGGAACAGCACTGGGTTGTCATTTCGAGCCTGCCCGACGGCCAGTTGGGGCAACGGGCGCTGAGGATCTATAGGAAGGATTTTGCTTGACAAATTTTGTTTCAATGAGCAATTTAAAAAAATAGGAGAAATGATCGGGCCCATAGCTCAGTTGGAAGAGCCACCGGCTCATAACCGGTAGGTCCCTGGTTCGAGGCCAGGTGGGCCCACCACTAAAATGGCACTCAATCGACTTAGGATGAATAGATTTTGTCAACAGGCATGAGGCGGGGGCGCATCCCAATGAGGATGCGCCCCTTACATTTTGGTCGGTCTTTTCTACAGGGTTAAGCTGATAGCTGAATGCTTCTAAGAAACAGCTCTTTGTAGACGTTTAAAGCATGTTGAAAAAATGTCATTTCGAGGAGCGCTAGCGACGAGAAATCTTTTTACCCCAGGCACAAGATTTCTCGCTCCACTCGAAATGACAACCCAGTGCTGTTCCTTCCATGAATTACCCGGAAGCTCAGTATCCGGGTAGGCTTCTGAAAGCTGAAAGCTCCCAGATCGAGAAAGGAAAAGGGGCTCTGGGGGGTATTGGAGCGGAGATCATGGTTCCAAGGCTAAAGGATATTGTGGCACTCCTTGAAGATTTGGCTCCAGCCGAGCTGGCTGAGTCCTGGGACAATCCTGGCCTTCAGGTGGGATTCCTGGACCATAGAATTGAAAAGATGGTATTGTCGTTGGACCCAACGCTACAGGCCGTGTCCTACGCCTGGGACCACCGCGCACAACTGCTTCTCACGCACCATCCATTAATATTCAGACCAATGAGCAGCGTAAAGGGCGGGGATTATCCGGGGGGTGTGGTCTACGAGGCCATAAGATGTGGGGTATCCATTGTGGCTGTGCACACCAATCTTGATGCCGCACATGAGGGGATTAATGCCATTCTGGGGGATCTTTTGGGTCTGGAACGTATTGATGTGTTGAACAATAGGGACCAAAGTGGCCCCTATAGATCCAAAGCGAGGATCGAGCCTCGCCGTGCTCGCACAGTCCAGCGTACTGACTTGAGCAAAGGCAATAGGACCGGGATTGGGCGCATAGGTGATCTGAGGGCAGAGAAAACACTCTATGAACTGGTGACTATGGTAAAAGGCCTGCTGCGGGTGTCCTCTGTAAGGGTCGTGGGGAAAAAGGACATGAAGATCAGGCGTGTGGCAGTGGTGGGAGGCTCGGGTGGCTCTCTGATTCGAGAGGCCTATGCAAAAGGGGCTGATTTGCTCATTACCGGGGATGTAAGTTATCACCAGGCCAGGGAGGCTGAATTTTTTGGCCTAGCAGTTATTGACGGTGGGCATTTTGCCACAGAAAAGGTTGCATTTGCGGCCTTTGGCAAACAACTGGCCAAAGAAATGGAGCAGAGGAACTGGAAGGTGGAAATCCTTCATAATGATAAGGAAAATGACCCTATCCGAGCCATGTGACTCAGCATATGAGGGGCATCCCGAATAGTGCTCCAGGTCCATGGCATATTATTATGCATTGCGAGGTGATTGCGTTGCAAGAAAAGTTGAAGCTTTTGATACAACTTCAGGATTGTGATAATCGGATTACCGATACAAGACGAAAGCGAGATGATTGCCCCTTGAGGATCGCGAAACTGGAAAAAGAACTGGAGGCCTTTCAAGCGACGGTGCAAGAGGACCAAGAGAGATTGGAGGCCCTGAAAAAGGAAAGACGTGAGGTGGAACGCGATATTGATGACGCAGAGACCAAGAAAAGAAAGAGTCAAGCAAAGCTTTCAAGTGTCTCATCCAACAAAGAATATCGAGCTGCCCTCAAGGAGATTGATGAGCTTGATCGGACCAGGATCTTGCTGGAAGATAAGGCCTTGGAATTGATGGAGCAGATCGAGACGTTGGAAGAGAAGCTAAAGGCCTCAAAGAAGGAGCTGGAGGGGCTGAAAGAGAAGATAGCAAAAGACAAAAAGGCCATAGAAGAGGAAATGAAGACGCTTGAGCAGAAGTTGACATCCTTGGCCCAAGAAAGGGATCAACTGTGCCGGCAGATTGAGCCCCCTTTGTTGAGCAGGTATGACCTGCTTCGGGAGCGAAAAGGGGGATTGGCCATCAGCCCTGTGACCTCTGGTGTATGCCAGACCTGTCACATGGGCATTCCGCCCCAGAAGTTCAATGAACTGATCCGGGGGGAAGAGCTCATGAGTTGCCCCAATTGTCAGCGGATCATCTACTGGGGGGACAATAAGGAATTAAAAGAGCCGGCCGGATCATCAGAGTAAAGGTCTGGTGGCTTGGGTGGCTGTGAGGGATTGCATTTTGATATTTCTTGGTTAATTTATTATAAAATATAAACGCATACTCTGGCATGTCAGAGCAGGACAAATGGCCGCCGGGCACTCACCTGAAAAGTTGAGTGCCGGGAGGAAAGTCCGGGCTCCGCAGGACAAGGTGCTGGGTAACGCCCAGTCCCGGCGACGGGCAGGAAAGTGCCACAGAAAGCAGACCGCCCAGCACTCAACTTTAAGGGGATATTTGTGGCGTGCGGGATTCTCCCAATACTTGGATAATCTTGTGAACCACCTGGATACCCCCTCGGAGTTGAGTGCTGGGTAAGGGTGAAAGGGTGAGGTAAGAGCTCACCAGTCCCATCGGTGACGATGGGAGCTAGGTAAACCCCACCTGGAGCAAGACCAAATAGGGGAACGCTTGAGGGTGGTCCGCCCGAGTTCCCGGGTAGGTCGCTTGACCTCGATGGCAACATCGAGGCTAGATGAATGGCCATTGCCCGGCACTCAACTCTCAGGAGACACCAAATTGGCAGGCGTAATTACCTTATGTGAAATGTATGTGACACTGCGAAAGTATCTCCTGAAAGTTGAGTGCCGGGAACAGAACCCGGCTTATGGACTGCTCTGACATGCCTCTTTTTACCTTTGACCACGCCAAATGATAAACCTAGCGCATAAAACAGATGCAGGCCGTTCGTTGCCAGAGGCCCTTTTTATCATAGGAGCAGGCCATTTTGGCTTTAGGGCAGCGCGACTTCTATCAGGAAAGGGTGGGCGATCCATCTGGGTGGTTGACAAGGACAAGGAGGCGCTAGACCAATTCAGAGATTTGAATGTGCACCAAGTGGAAGCAGACGGAGTGGCATTTTTGACGGAAAGGGCAGACCTTTTCTCCCAAAAATCCATTGTGGTCCCGGCTGTGCCATTTCATCTGGCCTATGCCTTTGCAAAGATGGCCTTGAGGGATACCACCAAGTTTGTTCCTGTGGAAATACCGCAGCAAATCAAGCCCTTGCTTCCTCATGTGTGGGACGGACCAGATGGCTCTTTGCTTGTGAGTTTTGCTGACTTTAGGTGTCCGGATGATTGCCCGGAGCCACTATACTGTACAGTAACTGGCGAGAAACGGGATAGACCCTTGTATCAATTATTGCAGGAGCTTCCTGTTGCAGGTTTCAATATTCATGTCATAAGAAGCAGACAATTGGCCCCAGGGTTGGGGGGGTATGCGATCTCTGAGCTTTTTGGGCTGTGTTCCAAGCTTCGTCAGATGCCTGATTCCAAATGGCTCCTGGCCACTTCATGCAAGTGCCATGGTGTGCTGAATGGGTTTATGGTCACAAGGAATGAGGCAAAGACACTGGAGCCCAAGGGTTAAGCTCCTAAGAAACAGCTCGTTTTCAATGTCAAAGCCCTAATGTCAAATGCCAAACGAATGTCAAATGACCAATGCCAAATTAACCCGCCTAAGCCGGGCAAGCCCTCCACAAACCATAGGCGGGCAAGTGTCATTACCCTGCCCGCCACGACATGGGGGCAGACGCTCAGGTTGCTGAAAGCCGATAGCTGAATCTGGACTTATGGACAGATACCAAAAGTAAGATATGGCAGAGGTGAAAAGATATGTTTGTGTTTTCAAATTTCTTGGTGGCTGTAGCTAAGATATTGGATATTGCCCTCAGTTTCTACATGTGGATCATTATTGGAAGGGCCGTGATCTCATGGGTCAACCCTGATCCCTATAATACGATTGTGCGGTTTCTTTACTCGGTGACAGAACCCGTCCTATATCCCATTAGAAGACGTTTGCCCATCAATCTTGGAGGCCTGGATTTTTCACCAATTATCGTGATCTTGGGGATCATCTTTGTGCAGTCGTTCCTCATAAAGACCCTTTATCAAATTGCAGCAAGGCTTGCCGCTTAAGGGGGCGGGCTTGTGAGATAATTCAATGGGAGAGGGCAAACATAGGGAAGCTAAGATCAGGGTCAAGGTGATACCGGGTGCCTCCAAAAATCAGATTGTAGGCCTCGAGGATGGCCTTGTGAGGATCAAAATCGCTGCTCCTCCTGTTAAGGGAAAGGCCAATAAGACCCTCAGGGACTATTTGGCCACGCGGTTGAGGGTCAAGAAGGGGGATATTGAGATCACCTCTGGCGAGCATTCCAGGGTCAAAACCGTAAGCATCACTGGGATGGACGAGGAAGAGGTGATTCAGGTTATGCTTAGGGCCATATCCGCACAAAACAAATCCATTTCATGATCCATACTTAGTGATTTCAGTGAATCAGTACAACGAGCCATGGCATAAGCTCCTTTGTCACTGACATGAAAGGGTGAGTGTAGCAATACGGCAATACCTTACTGAAATTAACCCGGCCCTTTCATGGGTCCTGCCTTTTTCGGAATATTCAAGACAGGCCGCTTCTGGCGCCTCTTCTGCTTGCCAGCTTCCCTCCTGATCCTAGGCTGGGAAGGAGGCGCAGGCCGCTTCTTACCACCCTTGTACAGGCGCAGCCTCACCTCTTTCCCTTCCCTCAGCAGGACAATATAATTGCTCCCTATTTCCTTGAGAATCATTCCATCAATCTCATCTCCCTCTCTTTAGCAGCAAGTGCATATGCCGTGAGGGCGGTTCATCCCGACAGGACCGACCGTCCCGTGCAGGCCACATTCACCATAAACCGGGTGAACGTAAGCCCCTCTTCCATTAAGCTGAATATCCCCCGCAACTACGAGAAGACCATAAAGGTGAACGTGGCCACAGGCGAGGGCACGGAGGTGTCCAACCTGAGGCTTGTGTATGATGAGGCTGATCAGCCCGGGGGAGTGTTCCCTGAAGGCGTGCACCTGAGCGTGGGATCACCGGTGGGTTTTCTGGGTTCGCGGAAGAGCGCCAGGCTTCCCTTTACCATATGGGCGGATAACAGCGCGGCTGAGAGCGGCTCGATTGTGCTCAAGGTGGTAAGCGATGAGACGGCGCCGGGGGCCTGGAAGACGATCCGGGTGAGCACGCATTTTTCTGAGGCAAAGCCTGTGCTTTACTTTACCCCTGACCACGTGGAGACGGGAGTGTCCCTGGGCGATACCGTATCCGAGACGGTGGTGCTTGAAAACAAGGGTCTTTCTGCCCTGAACGATCTTCACGTGGAAGTGGTGGACCAGGACGGAAACCCTGCGCCTTCGTGGGTGCATCTGAATTGTGCCCAGGACCAGGGGAGTCTCCCTGTTGGTGAAAGGCGGGAGATCGGCCTTTCCTTTTCTCCCCCATCTTCTGTATCCGAGGGGATCTACTCGTTTTACCTTAGGCTTACTGCTTCAAATTACAAGGAGACGGACATACACCTATACGTTTCCGTGACCCAGTCGGGCATAGGGAACGTGCTTTTCAAGGTATCTGACATCTATACCGGCACCCTTGATGCCAACAACCAGGTGATACAGGGGCTTGCCGGTGCAAGGGTGAAGATCCAGAACGAAAACGTCCTGACCGAGCAATACACCAAGACCACGGACAGCCTGGGAGAGGCATACTTTAGCGATCTTCCTGCGGGGAGCTACAAGTGCCGTGTTACCAAGGCCAACCACCAGGAATACACTGGGCGTTTCCAGATAAAGCCTGGGATTACCACCAACAAGGATGTATTCCTTGACTACAACCTTGTGACCGTTGAGTGGGAGGTAAACGAGATAACCATTGAGGACAAGTACGAGATTGTTCTCAACGCGGTTTATGAGACAGACGTTCCTGCGGCGGTGGTGGTGATAGAGCCTGGATCTGTGACCCTTCCTTCCATGCATGCGGGCGACGTGTTTAACGGCGAGTTTACCATAACCAACTACGGTCTTATCCGGGCCGATGATATTACATTTTCCCTTCCTTCCAATGATGAGCACTTTAGCTTTGAGATTCTGGGGAGCCTGCCCGGGAGCCTGGATGCCCACGAGCGCATGACCATTCCCTACAGGGTGACCTGCATGCAGTCCTTTGACCAGGGTGAGAGCGGTGGAGGTTGTTCCGCGTATCTCAGGTGCATGAAGGTGGGCTACAGGTATCAGTGCAGCAACGGTGTATGGACGAAGGGTTCGACGCATCACTGCTGGTCATACACATATGGCAAGTGCTCTGGCGGCAGTGGCGTGCCTCCTGTGACCGGAGGTGGAGGGGGCACATGGTACGTGGGAGGAGGCAGCGGAGGCGGAGCAGTATCGAAGCCTGTTCCTCCGCCCAAGGCCATCAAGGGCACCAAGTGTTTCCCGAAGCCGAAGTTGAAGGAGAGGTTTTTTGATTTTATGGGGCGGCTGTGGGAGACGGCCAAAAACATCATTCACAAGGTGGGATGCACGGTTAACACGGTGACCAGGCAGTTCAACGACGATGCGGTTGATTTGTCGGTAAAGGTTCCTGGCGGGGCAGTAAGGATAAAGAGGTGGTTCTACAACAATGCCTGGCACTGGGAACACCTGAGGAACAACCTCAGCTTCAAGATAGATTCCTTTACCGGGAACATAAAGGAGATAGTAAAGGGAGGTGTATCATACGAGGCTGCCTACTCTGGGTCGAACGTATTCAAGAACGGGACCTATACCATCACGAAGACGGCCACAGGTTTCAGGTGGGAAGACAAGCGAGGCAACTGGAAGGAATATGATTCGGCCGGTCTGTTGCTCTCCTACGGCAACCGTAACGGGGCCGTTGCTAAGCTGATCTATGAAGGCGGAAGGCTGGCAGGCATCGCAGACAGGGCCGACAACCAGGTCATGTGGTTTGAGTATAACGATGACGGCAGGGTGTCTGCTGTGAGAGATTCGGCAGACAGGCGCGTGGAGTATGCTTACACCAACGGCAAGCTCACTGCGGTGACCGATGTTCTGGGCCATGTCACCACCTACGAGTATGACTCCAAGGGCAGGATGACCAGGAAGGTGGATGCAGGGGGGCGTCCTACCATAATCACATATGACAGCTACGGCAACGTGTCCTCTGTTGTTGACAGGAACGGAAATGGCCATTTCTTTGAGTTTGACTACGATGAGGGCAAGGATGAGGCCTATGCCAGGATAACCACTTCATCGGGCATGGTAAAGGAGGTCTGGTACGACAAGGGCGGTGACACGAAGCGTGTGGATATAAACGGCAGGACCGTGCAGACTATCACCAAGGACGGCAAGAACCTTATCATCACCGATGAAAAGGGCAACGTCACCAGGAGGGAGTTTGACGAGTGGGAGAACCTCACCAAGGTAATCCACCCGGACGGCTCCCAGGTGAGCTTTGAGTATGATCTGCGGTTTAACAAGGTGAGGCGTATAACGGATCTGAGGGGGAACGTATCCACGTTCGAGTATGACGAGCACGGGAACTTGGTGAGGAAAGTGGAGGCAAAAGGTACGGATGCGGAGAGGGTTACAACATTTACATACGACGGACAGGGCAGGCTCCTTACCGCCACCATAGAAGGGGATGCCAATACCCAGGCCGCAACCACCACCTTCACTTATGATGATAAGGGCAATATTGCCAGTATTACTGATCCCGAAGGGAACACCACCCTGTTTGAGCAGTACGACGTGATGGGGAACCTTCTCAGGATGAGGGATCCCAGGGGGAATGAGTGGACGTTCATCTACGACGCCATGGGCCGCCTCCTGTCCCGAACCGACCCTCTTGGCAACACGACCTCTTATGAATATGACGGTGCCAACAACCGCACTGCCGTCATCAATGCATATCTGAAGCGTTTTGAGTTCGAGTACGATGATCACAACAACCTGATAAGGGCGAAGGACCCGTATGGCAAGTACATTGTAACGGAGTATAACACCGACAACCTGCCTGTTAAGGTGACGGATCAGGAAGGAAAGGAAGCCTACAGTGAGTACGATAACGAGGGAAGGCTGAGGAAGGTCATTGATGGTGCGGGAAACGAGACCGTGTATCACTATGACGAGAGCCCTTCCAACCCGGTATCTTCTTATAAGCCGGTCCGTATAGATTACCCGACTTTTACAAGGAAGCTCTATTACAACAAACTGCAGAGGCTTGTTCGGGCAGAAGATGTTCTTGATCAGGATACGGTGCGCACCCGCGCCTACACGTATGATGAGGCGGGAAACGTGGTGTCCGAGACCGACGAGGAAGGGAACGTAACAACATATGAGTACGATGCCCTCAACCGCCTTATAAAGACGACCGATCCCATGGGAGGTGTCATTGAGCGCACGTATGATGACCGGGGGAACCTCATTCAACTGAAGGATGCCAACGGAAACATCACCACATATGAGTATGACAGGAATAACCGGCTTACCAGGGTGATACGGCCCATGGGCCAGGAGACCATCTACGAGTATGACGGGGCGGGGAACAGGACAGCGGTAAACGATGCAAAGGGACAGAGGATCGAGTATGTTTATAACGAGATAAACCGGCTTGTGGAGGTGAGGTGCTTTGAGGCTGGGGATCACCAGAGCGCGGTTAAGACGGTTCATTTTACCTATGACAAGCTGGGCAATATTGTAGGCTATGATGACGGGACCACTTCTGGGACATACACATACGATGATCTTTCGAGAAAGGTGTCCGAGACCGTAAACTACGGTCCATTCAGCAAGACCATAGGGTATACGTACTACGGAAACGGCCTGAAGAAGACCTTCACCGATCCCTCTGGCACTACCTACACGTACAGTTTTGATGAGAACAACCGCCTGGCAAGCATTGGTATCCCTGGCAAGGGAGAGGTTACATACAGTGCCTACCACTGGAACAGTCCCTCAAGGATAAGCCTTCCTGGGGGATCGTCCACGGAGTACACGTATGTTCCTCTGATGAGGATAAAGGGTATCCTTGCCAAAGACCCGGGGCAAAATGCACAGGTATCAAGGCAGTACGAGTACTCCCCGGTTGGAAATATCACCACGAAGGAGACAGAGCACGGACAGTACACCTACCAGTATGATAAGCTATATCGTCTGATTGAGGCGACAAATCCAAGCCTTGACAATGAGTCGTATACATATGACCTGTTGGGGAATCGACTCAGTTCATCTTCAACCACTGGAACCTGGAGCTACAATGGTAACAATGAGCTGTTAAGTTACGATGGTATATCCTTTCAGTACGATGCTAATGGTAATACGATTCAAAAGAATGCCAATGGAACTACAACTGACTATGTGTATGATATCGAAAACCGCCTTATTGAAGTGACGACTCACGACCCGCAACCCTTGACCTACAAATACTATTATGATCCCTTTGGTAGGAGGTTGTGGAAGGAGGTTAACGGTGAAAGGACGTACTTTGTATACTCGGATGAGGGCCTGGTAGGGGAGTATGACTCCAGTGGCCAGGAGATAAGGACTTATGGGTGGGCGCCTGATTCTGGTTGGTCCACTGATCCGCTCTTTGTCAGGATAGGAGGGATATACTACTGGTACAGGAATGATCACCTGGGCACCCCACAGAAGATAGTTACCACCAGTGGGGCGGTGGTGTGGTCGGCCATCTACGATTCCTTTGGGAACTGCCATATTTCAACCGAAACCATCACCAACAACCTGAGATTTCCAGGGCAGTATTATGATTCTGAGACCGGTCTTTACTACAATCTCAACCGCTACTACGATCCCACCACAGGCAGGTACCTGAGGGCTGATCCATTTGGTGATGGTATAAATCTCTACACCTACTGTTTCAACAACCCCCTGTTGTTCATTGATCCGGAGGGGTTGTGTGCTGTTAGGTTCGTAGGTGGAATGGTAAAGGGTGCTGCCAGTGCTGCATTTGAGATGTTTGTGTATCAGCCCCTTGCCATGGTGTATGACCTGGGGCAGATTGGTTATGCACTTATCACCGGTGATCTGGAGAGTTTTACACCGTATAGTGATATTGGCCTGGCAGCCTGGAATGGAGCTGGGACAATTGACATCCTGGTGGGGATGGTCAAGGGTATTGGTTATGTGCCGATTGAATCAGGTGATCCAGGGAGGATAGGAGCTGCGACACTTAATGCAGGCCTTCTGAAGACTCGGTGCAGCCGGACCAGGCAAGACAAAGCTCAGTAATGATATCTACACGCCAGTATTCTTATGTTATCATTCTTAACCTCATAGACAAGTCGGTGTTTCTGGTCGATACGTCTTGACCAACAGCCTGAAAGTTCATGTTTCAAAGACTCGGGTTTGCCAGTGCCGCTGAAAGGATCCCTTTGTACTTCTTTGATCAAGTTTACAATCCGAAGGGCCTTTTTGCGGTCTTTTTTAATCCACCAGGCGAGGTCTTCAAAGGCGGCGGGATCAAATTCCAAGCTTCTCACAGGCTTCGTCAAAAGGGATGCCCTCCGTGCGGTTTTTTGCCTCGAGCAGTCGCTTTTTCATGGTTACACTTTTGAGCAGGTAAGCTGTTTCTTTTTCCGATTGAATCTCCCGCCAAAGATCTATAGGGACAATGACCCCTGTGATATTATTATTCTCATCTGTGATATACTGGATCCGGTTCATTCCCCTTCCTCCTTGTCTACATGGCCCACCGCTGTAATTCTTCCTCCTTCATCCGTTGTTAAAAAGACGCCAATAGAAACTGAGAGGGCCCCAAGGTCATCTGAGTCATGGGGTGGAAGATTAGACGCCAATTTTCCCTTTCTCCCCATCCTCCAGTATTCGTGTATGTGGACGGGTTGGATCTTTATCATGAGTTTTCCGGGCGGACGACGGAAAGCAGAACTTTTAAGAGTTTAATAAATATTAGCAAATCCAGGAGTATTTTTCAATTTTTAATTTTCTGTTCCTCTGACAACCCTTATGGCAAAAGGGCCGTGAACAGGTTGCGAGGAAATAATAAAGGTGACCCCTAAAAGATCAGACGGGAATCAGGATATTGTGATAACGGGCCGTGCTGTGGAACGGTCAAGCGGCCTGCCCATGGCCGGTGTGCCCCTGAACCTGGTGATTACCCTTCAGGGCTTTGAGCGCAAATACCAGGTGATCACTGGCGATGACGGGAGCTTTTCCCATACCTTTACGCCCCTTTCGGGGGAGGCTGGGGTGTATGCCGTGAGGGCGGTTCATCCCGACAGGACCGACCGGCCCGTGCAGGCCACATTCACCATAAACCGGGTGCACGTAAGCCCCTCTTCCATTAAGCTGAATATCCCCCGCAACTACGAGAAGACCATAAAGGTGAACGTGGCCACAGGCGAGGGCACGGAGGTGTCCAACCTGAGGTTTGTGTATGATGAGGCTGATCAGCCCGGGGGAGTGTTCCCCGAAGGCGTGCACCTGAGCGTGGGATCACCGGTGGGTTTTCTGGGTCCGCGGAAGAGCGCCAGGCTTCCCTTTACCATATGGGCGGATAACAGCGCGGCTGAGAGCGGCTCGATTGTGCTCAAGGTGGTGAGCGATGAGACGGCGCCGGGGGCCTGGAGGACGATCCGGGTGAGCACGCATTTTTCCGAGGCAAAGCCCGTGCTTTACTTACCAGGACTGGTTTGGTATAAGCTTATATATATCGGGAGCGTATTGGTATAGTGCTATGAGGGAGATTGAAATAAACCGAAAGGTTCAAGATATTGTGGAACAGCTGGTTCGGAAATACCGGCCTCAAAAGATTATTTTGTTTGGGTCTGCGGCTCGCGGGGAATATGATATGGTTAATGACCTTGATTTTCTCATTATTAAGGAAGATGTACCTCATCGTGGGTTGGACCGTCTGCGAGAGTTAGAACAAATCATCGAAAAGGATATAGCGACTGATATGATTGTGTATCGACCCGAGGAGTTCGAGCAACGGCTCAGACTGGGAGATCCTTTCATAAAGGCAATCTTAAAGGAAGGGCAAGTCCTGTATGGTTGACGCCCAAATAATAAGAGAGTGGATAAAAAAGGCAGATGAAGATTTTGATTTTGCAGCCTCAGTAATCAAGGATAGTAGCTTCTATGCGCAAATCTGCTTTCATTTCCATCAAGCATCTGAGAAGTACTTGAAGGCACTGATAATAGCCTGGGATCTGGAGTTTAAAAAAATACACGACTTACCCGTACTTTTGAAGATATGCCTCAAGAAGAGTACAGATTTGGAAGCACTTATGGATGCTTGCCGGTTTCTTAATGGGTTCTATATTGACACTCGATATCCCGTGCACTGGCCCACAGAATACACAAGGGAAGATGCCCAGGAGGCAATGAAGGCTGCAACAGAGATACGTTCCACGGTTAAGGATTTGCTCAAATCATTTATTGAGAGATGATTTTTATCACAAGGGAGCAAAATTCACCTAATCCCTCAGCTGCTCGACGTGGAGCCCCATGGCTTTTGCCAGCTTTTCAGGGGTGGATCTTCTCAGCTTGTTCTCCCTTCTTTCTGATTATTGAGCAATTCCATTCCGTTTATAATTGTGGCATATGGCAGTGCCATAAGCCGATCTACCGATGACCTACCACCCAAAATTACAAATTGGCGGTGAAAGGACGTACTTTGTATACTCGGATGAGGGTCTGGTAGGGGAGTATGACTCCAGTGGCCAGGAGATAAGGACTTATGGGTGGGCGCCTGGTTCTGGTTGGTCCACTGATCCGCTCTTTGTCAGGATAGGAGGGATATACTACTGGTACCGCAATGATCACCTGGGAACTCCACAGAAGGTAGTTACCACCAATGGAGCGGTGGTATGGTCGGCCATCTACGATTCCTTTGGGAACTGCCATATTTCAACCGAAACTATCACCAACAACCTGAGATTTCCGGGTCAATACTATGACCAAGAGACAGGTCTTTACTACAATCTCAACCGCTACTACGATCCCACCACAGGCAGGTACCTGAGGGCTGATCCATTTGGTGATGGTATAAATCTCTACACCTACTGTTTCAACAATCCCCTGTTGTTTATTGATCCTGAAGGGTTGTGTGCTATCAAAAGAGGGATAGATTTCACGAAACAGTTGATTACCGATGTGATAGATCACATTCAAAATAAGTACTCCAAAGCTGGAGCTCATTTACTGGAGGAATATTCGAAAGCCCTAAAATATTACAAGGAGGATGTATGGAGGTTTAATCGACCATCACCTGTAACCAAATCTTGATTTTTCTGGGAAATGGGAGCAAACATGGCATGAAATCTATTAAGAAGTGCATGTGTGTCCCTTGTCCTTAGACCACTCGGTCTGGGGAATAACATAAGGAGGGATTTCCTTATAAGCCTCTTGGACTTTTGGGAACTCTTCTTGGATAAGGTGATTTATTTCTTCAGGTGGAATCCTTTTCATGTTGCAGTAGATTAGGCGCAGATGAAGATCATGGGACTTTGTGATTCGCTGTTTATCATTCTCCCAGCGAGAAATGGTTGCATTGTCCATCCCCATCTGCTTGGCAAGCTTTTGGGCGCTTACCCCAATATTCTTTCTCAAAAAACGTATCTCTTTTCCATTTAGTAGCGAATCCTTCTTTACCAATCTGAGTCCAATAAGGGTATGTAGTTCATCAATTGAGGGGATACTTACGACCTCCTCGCCACATGGGCACTGAAACACATCAATCCCTCTTAGGATAACATTGTCAAGGCCTGATTCTAAATAATGGTAGCTCTCGGCAATGACATGTTTCATCTCTTTTTGGCAGTTAGGGCATTTCATAGCCGCGGCTCTCCTTCCTAAAATACAGTAATGCAAACAACCTCGTCTTCAGTAACTGCAGCAACAAAAGTCAATTCATTGCCATCTATGTCCATGCCTTTTATCGTACATTTCCAGTTACCATATTCGGGTGATTCTTCTACGGAAACAACTTCTCCCCACTGAATGACATATCTAATATCATCCATTGTCACATTCCGTTCCGTCATCCTTTGGCGGCAATGTTTAGTGGTCAGTATGCAAACTTCTGAAATTTTCTTTATTAGGGAATGAGCTGTTTCTTTGTCCATATTATCGGTGAATAATATGAGATTTACAAGAATTTTTTTGATGTGACGTCAAAAAATAGATAAACAACCTCCTAATACGCCTTGCTCCTATGAGAGGCTGCTAGCATGAACACTATCTTTTCTTGTTCATCAATTTCGTAAAAGAAACGCCAGGCTCCGATCCTATATTGCCATGTTTCTGGCTCAAAGCTTTTTAGCTTTTTTACATTCGAACCAAAATGAGGATGTTCTTGGAGTTGTGGATGTACAACGAAGCGAAGTTTTTGGACAATCTTGCTATGGCCAAAGGAGGCAATCTGTTTGAGATCGGTTTGAAACTGGACTGTTTCAAATATCCTATATTTATTCCACAAATTGTCCTTTTCTTGCCTTGGCATCCCGGGAGCCCTTCCTAATTCGTTTTATTAGCTTTTCGTTGGCAAGGATCTCGGCCATTTCAGCATCATCCACAAATTGTTGTTCCCTGATCTTGGCAAGGGCAGCAGTTTCTATGAGATTAGAAAGGGGTCTATTCTCAGCACGGGCTGCCTCCACAAAGGCCTGGTAAACCTCGTCGCTAAGCCGCAAGGTAATGGTTTTACCCATTTGCTGCCTCCTGTGTATTTTGACATCAGATTTATTCTAATGTATTTCAATGTACTTAAAAGGTCAAGTAGAAAAACCGTTGAATACGCCTTAGTCCAAGGCAATTTTCATGGAAATCAGGAAAACTGATTACCCCCGCAAGCTGACCTGCTGTTACCGTGTAAGTTACCAAGAGGGCATCTTTATCTGAAGGGGAGGCACATGGTGGGCACAAAGGGGCAAAATGGAGATCTTGAACAAAAAAAGCGGATAGGGCATCACCTAACCCGCTCTTTTTTGTTGCGTTTTATGGTCGGGACGCGGGGATTTGAATGCGCCAAAGGCGCACAAGCCCCTGGAAGGGGATTGCTTTACCCGCCTCTGGAGGGCCTGGCCCCACTGGTTCATGGAGGAGCTTTGTATCTCTCGGCTTCATAATAAAAAACAGCAAACCTGGCTTACTCTGGTCTGCTGTTTCTTCATATCAGGGCTGGTCGGGACGCGGGGATTTGAACCCCGGACCACCTGAACCCCATTCAGGTGCGCTTCCAGGCTGCGCTACGTCCCGATACCCATCTTATTCTTATTATATGACCCTTGTGCTTTGTCAAGCACTAAATTTTTGCCCAAGGGGCCAAAGGGTCTTGCAACAATCAACATGTCACGCTATTATGGCTCGGCTTGGAAAAACATCCCCATCTTTATCCCTGGAAACATATGGAGAAAAAACAGGCACCCATTCATGCATTAGTCTTGGACGCCGACCCCGCATTGTCAAGGCGTGTCGCCCATAGTCTTTCCGAAAAAGATTATATGGTCGTTACCGCCTCCAGCAAGGAAGAAGCGCTTAACATGCTCAAGGCTCAATCCATTCAACTCGCCGTGTTGGGGAATCCTACAAAGGATGGATCATGCTTTGACCTTTTAAAAGATTTTGTAAAAACCTCTCCTTTGACATCCTTGATTTTGATATCCGATGCCCCAGGGAAAGAAATCCATGAGAAGGCCGAAGGCTTCGGCATACTGGGACACGTATCCAGGTCCTATTCACCAGAGGAAATCCAAAAGCTTTTAGAGAAATTTGAACGTATCAATCAGCTTCTGTAACCAGTGGAAACTTTTTTAACAACTGGACCTTCTAACCTTTCCTGATACACAAAACTATATCCTTGATTCGGCCGTTATGACCCGACCAGATTGCGTCAGCAACCGGAACATCAAGATCATAGCCACCTACACCCGAAGCAGAATCGGGGATTGGGGGCCTCTTTTCCACGGCCTGCCTTACCCCACAAAGGAATACAGTTCCCCTGCCGAATTCTTTCTGGATGAAGACGAATGGACCACCTATGAAAATTTTGAAAGGATATTCCGTAAGGCCAAAGAGCTGGTAGATGAACCACACTTTTACTTCAACTGTGGGGCCTCCTGTGGAACAATGGGCTCTTGGGGACGGCTTAACTACTTTGTGAGAATCTTTAGCTCTCCCCAGGACGGGTTTCACCGCCTTCCCTTTTTCAATAAAACTTTCAATGACACCAAGGAGATACGCATAGTAAGACCTGCTTTTTATGATCCTGATATTCAAAAGATCCGGCTCGTATTGCAAGTGCGTTTTCATGAGGACTTTGATCCTAATCGGGACTACATTGGAGATCCTTTTCTGAGGGGCATTATTTCTTCAATTCCTACCCTATGGAACCTTTCTCCAGCTACCATCAAACAACCCCTTAATCCTTATGACCCAGTGAGACTTTTTAACCATGAACCGGAGTTCATGCCCTATGAACTGGATGCAAAAATGGAGGATGGTCGCCTGACAGTAAGGGATCCCATATCTGGGGAAAGGATTGTGGCCGGCAAAGAGGTCCTCTTGTTACCAGAGCGCATAAACGGCCAAAGTGTGTATCTGGGGCGTTATGTGGAACCTGACCAGGCCACACCTAGTCGGATGCCGGATGAGGCCACTGCCATCCTAATAACTAGGACCATAAGTACAAGGACAAGGATTCTTCTTAAAGAAGGAGAAATCTTTTCTGCCCCTTACTTTATTTTGGATGTATCCTTTGAGCGATTTTCCCTTTTCAAACGCCTCGTCCAGGCCTTTCGAGTCCGTCGTTCCCCAGAGGAGACCGATAAGATACTCATAGAGTCAATTGACAGGCTCAGGGAAAATATGGAGGCCAAGCACGAGGCGTACAGGGCCCTGGAGAAAACAAACGAGGAACTAAAACAGGCTAAAGAAGAGCTACGAAATTATGCAACTTATCTTGAACAGCGTGTGGAGCAGCGCACAGCAGAACTTGCCCGGGCGCGTGCGGAATTGCTGGAACTTACCAATTCCCTGAAAAATAAGATGAACCAACAGGTTCAGGAACTTGAAAGACATAAGGAGCTGCGCCGGTATCTGTCGCCCAAACTTGCAGAAAGAATACTAACTGAGGGTGGCAGCTTTGCCCAGACACTTCAGCGTAAATTTATGACCGTAGTATTTTCGGATATCCGTGGTTTTTCCGCCATTACAGATAGCCTGGAACCTGAAGAGATTGTTTATCTCCTAAATAGTTATCATTCCGAAATGATAAAGATCATCCACAAGTATGATGGTACCCTAAATAAGATCATGGGTGACGGTCTTGTCATCTTTTTTGGTGACCCCATCCACATGAATGATCATGCCGATCGTGCGGTACGCATGGCCATGGACATGCAAATAAAGGTCCAAGAACTCAAAAAACAGTGGAGGGCCTTTGGTCATGACCTGGGTGTGGGGATCGGCATAAACACAGGGTATATGACGGTCGGTAACATAGGCTCCGAGGCCCTTAGAGATTACACTGTGATAGGCAACCAGGTGAACATTGCTGCGCGGCTTGAACAAATGGCCAAACCCGATCAGATCCTAATCACCCAAAGGACCCTGGCCCATCTCACAAAACAGATTCCTGCTCAGCTAATAGGGGAAATAGAGGTAAAAGGTATCCACACCCCTATAAAAGTGTACACTGTATCCAATTTCTAACTTGCGTTTTGACTTAAAATAGCCGATAGTTTATTAAAAGTGTGGAACATTTGCTCAAATTAGAATCTTAGGGCGATAATAAGGGAGTATTGATTCCCTCCCCTTCACCATATTGTTGATATGAAAAGCGACATTGTTTTTCACATCATTGGAAATACAGGCCCCTTCTCCCTAATGGGAGAGAGCAGTGGGTATTTGATAATTGTGCACGAATCCCACTACCTTCTGGAATGCGGAGCACCCGTATTCCCGGCATTAGGTATCCAGGGTATCGAAAAATTAAAAGGCATATTTGCAAGCCACTCCCATGAGGATCATCGAAGGTGGTTTACGGATCTTGCTCTCTTCATGTATTACGACTCCCCCCTAGACAAGAAAATCAGGCTCATCTCCTCAGAGCAAATTTTAGAAGAATACCATAAAAACTCAAAGGGCGCGCTTGAGCGATCCCTTTCGCTGGATTCCAAGCGCATCATTGACATTCCTTATAGCCACATGGTGGATCAGGTAATCATCGGGCCAAGAAGCAAATATTACATCTCTCTTGAAACCGAAGACAATGGCCGGTTTTGCTATAAGGTGCGGGATCGGCAAGGAAATATCTTGGGGCCGGAGCGGGCCAAAATCTTCATCAATCCCAACGCCAATCGGCCTCGGCTCCTTTACAAAGACGATGAAACGGGTCTGTGGATAGAACCTGAAAGTTATTATCCCTTCTCATCTACCATATTTTACGAAGAAAACAAAAACACCTTCTTGGACGAAGAGGCCGAACTGACCGTCGAAGCGGTCAAGTCCCCTGTGTGGCATGGGGTGCCCACCATTGCCTTTCGATTTCGCACTCCGCGAAATACCTTATTTTTCAGTGCTGATACCGTATATAAGCCATCCCTTTGGAAAGAACTTGCCGAAACCAAGAGGCCCCAACGATTTGAGACCATCAGCCGTGAAGAGTTTGAACAAAAAAGTGTCATCTACGGGGATATCAACGATTTTATTGAAAAGACATGGAGCCCTGAAAGATACGAAGCTGCCATGTCCGCTTACAAGGATGCCGTGGTGATCCATGATGTGGCCCGGAAAAACAGTGTGGTGCATACGGACTACGTGGATATCGCTGACGTGGACATCAAGGATCTTATCTTTACCCACAGCCCTGACAATTTGACCGCATGGCGACCTATCCTGCGTTCTGGCAAACGCCTTATTCTGACCCAGGGAAAGGTATATGAATGGGTCAATGGTCAACTCTATCCGTTTGACGCAGACATTTACATAAAACACTTCTCCGGCCATTATGTGGGATATGAATCGCTTGAAGGGGCGTTCAAGGTGATTGAAAACGAAGGTCTCTTAGGAGTGGCACAACTGGATGGCCCTGGCAAGTCCCTAATGCGTATAGATCTTTATGAAGATATTGACGGTGAATACTTCCCCATTCTCTTAGAGGCCAATAAGTGTTACAGAAAGCGTCCTGACGGCCTGGTGGAGGAGGTCACCTTTGAAAAGGGCTCAAGCAAAGGACGCGTTGTCAAAAACCTAAGAGGTAAGCTTTCCTATGTAAAGGCCGCAGCATCTTCCTAAAGATAGATAATTGTACTTACTTCTGGCACCTCTATGTCTTTTCCATCGATAGTCAATCCAATGTAATTCATATGTTGTCAGCCTTCCCACCCCTCTTAGGCCCTTATGTGATAAATAGTGGAGGAACCACCTATAGGACTCTTTATGTGGAATGGCATTTTCTCGCGATCACCAGGAATGGGAAATGGCCCCTGCCTTGCACGCCTCTATGCAGGGCAAAGGGGGTCTTCCTATTGAGGGCTTGCAGGGGTTACACTCATACTTCAGCTTATTCCTTTTATTGGTCCCCACCACGGCCACAGGTTCCTCCCTCAAGGGATCATTGGGATCATCATCCAAAACCTCAAGCACCCCTGCCGGACACGCGGTCACGCACTCGCCGCATCCATTACACTTGTCCGTATCTATGGTGATAAAATAGTCACCCGAGCCATCTGTGTATCCATAATTTGCAAGCATCGGTGGTTTTCCTTAGTGGCCCTCCATCCCTTCACTGACCAAATAGATTGAACTTCCTCTCCAACGCCTTATTTCTTACGCCCCTTTCCCTTGAGACAAAGTGCATAACCAAAGAGAGCTGCACCCACTGCTCCTGCGATTTGGGTGTCCCACTTGGTCTTCATGGGATCTAGGCCTATCTTGGCCATGAGCCGATCAATTACTCCTCGATTCTTGGCCATTCCACCTGTTATGGCAAACTCTGGTATAACTCCCATTCTCTCTACCAGGGAGTAAATCCTCTCTGCCATGGCCCTGCAATAGGCAGCAAGCACCTGCTCAGTGCTCCAGCCCTTTCGGAGCAAGCCAGTGGCCTCTGATTTTGCATAAACCACACACGTATTGGAAACGGCCGGCGGTTCTTCATCTATCTGAAAGGAACGCTCACCCACCTCAGTTATGGGGATCCCCAGCAGGTCAGCAAATACCTCCATACCACGGCCGGTTCCTGCCGCACACTTGTCATTCATGAGAAAGTTTGTGACCTTTCCCTTTTCGTCACACTGCATTGCCTTGATATCCTGACCTCCAACGTCCAGCACAGTGCGTACCTCAGGCCCATAGATGAAATTGGCACCACGGGCATGGCAGGCAATCTCGGTTATGGAACGATCTGCAAAGGGAACATTTACCCTACCGTAGCCTGTCCCGACACAGTAATCCATTCGCTCTTCAGGCATGTCTGTGGCCTTAAGGGCAAAATTCAAGACATTTCGGGCACTGTTGGGGCTATCGAAGCCTGTCCTCATATTGGCGTAGGCATAGATCTGGCCATCAGTCATAATAACGGCCTGGGAGCTGACAGAGCCGACATCAATGCCCACTGTGATATATTTGGCATCCTTCCAATCAATATTTGGATCCTTCCAATTGGACTCATCCCATCTCCAGAATTCCTGTTTCTTTCCTCCTGGCATTTTACTTTCTCCCCCACATACTTATACCTTTTCAGCGGCCACTAATGCAGCACCTACCGCTGCACCGAACTCGGGTTCCTCAGGGATGTAGATTTTGTCCAAATTCAATTCCCGCCTCATGGCCTCAACAAATCCAGGGTTCCTGCCCACACCACCAAGCATGACCACATCCTTATTCACGCCAATCTTCCGGATCATTGAAACAATGCGGCTGGCCATGGCATCATGGATAGCCTTACTGATATCCTCTTTATTGGTATTTGCATGAATCAAACCCACTACCTCAGATTCCGCAAAGATCACACACTGGGCATTCATGGGGATCTGTTTGTTTGACTTCAGTGCCAGGGCGCCCATTTCTTCAAGGTCAACCTCAAGGGCCCTGGCCATGGCCTCAATGAAGGCTCCTGCGCCTGCCGCGCATCTCTCATTAATGGCAAAATCCACCACATTGGCCTTTTCATCCAGCTTTACGACTCTACCCTCTTCAGCCCCAACATCAGCCACTGTACGAGCGCTTTGGAAAAAGTAGTTTCCTGCCTTTGCCATGGCCTTTATCTCATTGACCTCTACATCAGCCATATCTATGGACTTAAGACCTGTTCCGGTTCCCCCTATCTTGTCCACCTGCCCTGCAGTAATGCCTGCGGATTGGAGTACCTTTTCGAGTGATTCATTAATGGCCTTTTTCTGATCAAAACCGGTGGGAATGGAGGTCTTTGCAATGATCTCACCATCCTTCAATACCACAGTCTTTGTATTCTTTGCCCCACAATCAATTCCTACGGTGATCATCTTAATTATCCCTCCCTGTCTCTAGACAAAGAGACACGAAACATTTCCTCTACTTGTCCATGGGTCTTTGCAACCCTGTTTTGAAAAAGGTCTCTGGCCTGCAAGTGGAAGCAGATTTACAGACCTCTTAATCTTGGCCCATATTTCCTCCTATTTCATAGCATTGTTTCCCCGCTCCGACAACCCGAGCGTTTTTCCTCATCTTCCAAAGAATTATCATATGCCCCAATCTTTGGCAGTGGCATCCATAATGTTCGGGCTTGATCAGCCATGAGTCAGCAAGCATACATAACACTCTAGCATACCCAAAGTGTTTAGCGCTCCATGGAAATTCAAAAACAGCTCAAACGGAGTTTTGATATGATTTGCCAAAGATGAAATGAATGGAATTACACTGGCTATGGCTTGAATAAAGCTTCTAGCCTCTCGGGATCAAAGATATCAGATAGGGGAAGGGTAAAAGCCACCTCAGGACTATAACGAATGTAAGAAGGAATTGGGTATCTTATGCCCTTTTTATGGGTCAATTCAATACCCTCAACCACTTCCCAAAGCCTCGCTGCAGGAATGGCCATTAATACTTCATGGTCCTGACATGTGGCCCAAACCCTGTCACCATTGCCAGGAATTACAACTTTGCACTCTCCATCAAGATATGCCCCTATCACCCCCTCTGTACAGGATGCGGCCCTTCCTGAAAAACTGCATGTGATGGGTTTTCCTCTGCTGTGGGTAGCACCGTGAATGAGGCGCATTAGTTGTGCAGGATTACAATAGATGAGAACCACGTCAGGTTTTATCTTTGTCCGTTGCAAAGGAGAATAAACCACTGTAAGGCTATCTCCCATATCAAGGGATCTAAATCCTTTCAGTACTTCATGGGCAGCATCTTCGTTACTTACATAGTTCATGCCCATAAGAAAACGGATTGCTCCCTTATTGTCCTCTATGCGTTTCCATCCATAAGTGTGGGCTGCAATGGCACACCCCACGTCCTTGGCAGTAAATGCCACTGTCCACCCATATCTTCTTGCCATTGCAGTCCCTTGACAAGGGGCCATGGGAGCTTTCAGGTCTCTGATAGGTATCTTGGCAGAGGGGGGTATATCTGAGGCATCTTTAAAGATTCCCACTGCCACAGGAAAGGTATCGGGATTGATAAACTCCCTTATTTTTTCTGCGACTTCAAGGTATTTATTCATGGAGGGCCTCCAATTGAAAGTGCGTAATAACCAGGTGAGGAACGGCACTATGGACCATTCTTGAAGGATGGAAACGCCGAGAAAGGTCCCATAGAGACGGGATCAAAACTCCAACTCTTTCCTGAGATTTATGAAATTAGATCTGTCAAAGCCCAGGGTCTTGAAAAATGATAAGAGATCCACTGAATCCCATCTGACCGATGTGAAGATATAGTGGATCTTCTTTTGCCTATAGAACTCCAATATTTCCTCTGCCAGTCGCTTGCCTATCCCCTGGCCCATGTAATTTGGATGGACCCCCAGGGTCGCTATCCAAGCACTTTTTTCCAGTCCAAATCCACCATAAACCAGATAGCTTATCATGTAGCCTACGACTTCACCGTCCATTTCCGCTACAAAGCTTGCATCCTCGTTGCCTTGAAGCTGCTCTTCAATAATGTGCTTGAAATCTATCTGGGGGCCAGATTTGGTGATTAAAAACTGGATCTTTCCGATCTGTTCGGCATCCTCAGGCCTTATTTTTCTAATAACCAGATTTCCCAACTGAGTTTCCATTTCCTCAGAAAATACTTGTTCAATCGATTCTAATGATTTTTACCCTAGAGCCCACCCAATCCGGCGGAAGATAAACCCTACCGCTGTTACCGGAAAGCTTTACAATCTTTTCCACCATCTCCTCGCCGTACACCTCGAATTTCACCTTCCGCCTGTCCTTTGAATCAGGTATACTTCGACTGTTCTGTTTTTTCGTATCATTGGTCATTTTAGCTACTATGTTACCTCGAATGGTCTAACGTTTTGTTATTTCTGAATTTTGCGGTTGGCAAATCCCTGTTGCGAGCAGATGGATTTAACTACAATACAGCTATAAAATAACTATATGGAAATTTAAACCCTAGTGTCAAGGGAAAAAAATAAAGCTTTCTTACAGCCTGGGTAAGAAGGAGTATCAAACATGCCCGAATATAATGCCACTATGAAAATATACCTCGAGCCCACTGCCATTATCGACTCTGATCACCCTGATATCCTCTCATATGCGGAAGAAGTAGCAAAAGATGCCAAGGGCCCTGTTCAAAAGGCAATAAGACTTTACTACGCAGTGCGGGACGGGATCTGGTATGATCCCTACTATCCCTTTTATAAACCCGAGCACTACCGGGCAAGTAATGTGCTCAAAGCAGGAAGGGGTTACTGTGTGTGCAAGGCATCCCTTCTTTGCGCCCTGGGCCGTGCCTGCGCAATCCCTTCAAGGGTTGGGTTTGCCACAGTGCGCAATCACTTAGCGAGCAGGGAACTCATAGAATATATCGGGACTGATCTTTTTGTGTACCATGGATATACGGAGTTTTATTTGGAAGGCAAATGGGTCAAGGCCACTCCCGCATTCAACGCCGAACTCTGCAAAAAACACCACGTAAAGCCTTTGGACTTTAATGGCCGAGAAGACTCACTTTTCCAGCCATTCAACCTGGAGAGAAAACAGTTTATGGAATACGTGGAATACTATGGGACCTACGCGGACATTCCGGTAGATGAAATCGTGGCTGCATGGGAAAAGGTCTATGGCACGCAGCGGGTCAGGAACTGGATTGAGATGTTTGAAAAAAGCAAAGGCAGATCCCTTCGCCAATTCCATAAGGAAGAGGTATGGAAGGGCCCTTGAAGGCTCATACCTGCCTACGCAAGATCCCCAACAAACTTGGGCCTAACCCTTTCCTCACGCCCACGACCCCTTCAGAGTAGGGGCCGTGCTTTATTCAGTTACCCTCATCTACCCTGCTTCTTACACAGGCAATCAGGGTTTGAATCTCTTGGTCATCCAGTTTTTGTAGGAAATCTAGGTCCGCGTCCGTCTCCAAAAGTTTCTTCAATATTTCGATAAGCTGGTGCTTTGTCATTGTCTAATGTTACAGATTCCTTTGAGCTGTCTTAAATAAAAAATACTCGAAGCCAGCGGGCTCAGTCAATTCAAAAGATTCCGAATCAAAATTTGCTGGTGCTTAATGGTCATATGATGTGAGAGGGACCTCCCTACCTACAACACCTTGTGGCAGCATGGTTGCCGTTTGCTAGCACTTTCCCCCTCCAGTTTACACGAAAATGAAATCCATTGGATTTTTTAGAGAATCCAATAGGTTTCCCTGAGCACCCACTTTTCTCTTGACAGGTAACTATGATATAGCTAAATTGTAGTCACATCGTAACTAATTCTGTCTTTCACCCGAGGGCTACATGCCCTCTTGAGTTAAGCACTTGCAGCCTATGGCTAATCAAAAAACATTTCAAAGATCCAAGTGAGTTAAAAGGGGAAAAAAATGAGGTACGCAGAAACAGGGTACAATCTAGAAATTGATCTCACCCGAGGCAGTATTGAGAGGGTGGAGACAGATCCTACGCTAACAGAGCTTTTCCTAGGGGGTCTGGGTACCAATGCCAAGATTCTGTGGGATAGGGTTCCCCCTGAAATAGACCCCTTGTCGCCCGATAATGTGATAGTGTTTAGCGCTGGACTTTTGGATGGAACGCTTGCAACCGGTGCTAATCGCACAATTATTTCAACGTTTTCACCCCAGACCCTGTTGCTGGCCTATTCAATGATGGGAGGTTTCTGGGGTCCGGAACTGAAGTTTGCTGGCTATGACAAGGTGATTGTTCGCGGCAAATCACCTGACCTTGTATATTTGTGGATAAAAGATGACAAGGTGGAGATCCGTGATGCTCGTCACCTTCATGGCAAGGGCGCTTTAGAAACCGCAGAACTGATTCGTGAGGAGCTGGATGAGCCAAAGGCACAGGTTCTCGCCATTGGACTAGCCGGAGAAAACAGGGTCTACTATGCTTCTGTTGAACATGGTAGATCCAGCGCCAGCCGAGGGGGAATCGGCGCTGTGATGGGTTCCAAGGGCTTGAAGGCAATAGCAGTTCGTGGGACCAATGATCTAAATATCGCGCGGCCAGAGGAGTTTTTTGAAATTTGCCAACAGGTACTGAAGTACATACCTGAGAGGCAAAAACACCCCATTAAAGGCGTGCCTCCCATTTTAGCAGGGATTGGCTCACCTCAGGAGATGGCCATACATGACGAGCAATGGCATACTACCAGCTTTGCATGGGGTAATGCCCGGCAGAGGAGAAAGGATTTCTGGACTGAGGAGAGGGCTGCGCAGTGGAAAAATATCCAGGAGCAGTCCGTAGAGCGGCTAATAAGTTGTTATAACTGCCCCATGAGGTGTGGGGGAATAATTTCTCATCCAGAACTTCCCACCCACAGATATATGATGAAATGCTACTCCAAACTCACCTATGTTATGGCCGCAATGGCGGATGATTTGGACTTTGGCTTTAAGATAGCTGGCCTTGCCCAAGAATACGGATTGGACGGGTATACAACGCCCCAAGTAATGGCATTTGCTGTGGAGCTTTACGAAAACGGCATCCTGACTGATAAGGACATGCCGAATTTCCCTTCAACCAATGAGGAGAGATTTTTCTATCTGCTTGACAAGATTGTACGACGGGAAGGGATCGGAGACGTCCTGGCAAAAGGTGTTTACTGGGCAGCAAGGGAGATCGGCAAGGGTGCTGAGGCCTATGATCATAATACCACAAAGAAACACGAGCAAATGGTCATTAAGCTCGGCATGCTGAATCCGATTTATTATGTCATGTATGCTACCGGCGAGAAAATGAGCATCACACAAATTGAGGGTCAGATGCCCCAGGCGCCCCTGCCTGAGGAGTATAGGAAAGAATTCGTAAAGGACTGGGTCCATCCCCCTACTGGGAAAGAAGAGAGATTTAAGGACTTTATTCTGAAATGGGAGCCAAGGGGAGAGTACGCCTTCCCGTTCTGGCCTCCCATTGATCTGCTGTGTGAACTTGTGGAGTGGCAGGAATATATGCATTACATTGACGACTGCACTGGAATTTGCGCGGGCCTGTCGTCATTTCCCATCAAACCTCCCTACCATATACACAATCTACCCCCTTTGATCTCCGCTGCAACTGGGCTTGATATTGACGAAGATAGACTCTGGGAGATAACCACGCGCAACCGCAATCTTGTCCGAGGCATCAACGCAAGGAGGGGCCTAAAGAGGGAAGACGAAAAACCACCTGAGGACCACTGGAAGAAGAGATTCCCAGAGTATGAGGCCAAATTGCTCGACGAATATTATAAGTTCAAGGGTTGGAATATGGAGGGCATTCCCACAAAAGAGACCCTGACCAAGCTTAGCTTAGATTACGTGGCTGAAGATCTTATCCAAAGGGGCATCTTGAAAGAAGATGGAAGTACTCCTCCGAAGGAGACTTCAGGAGCAAACGAAAAGAACTAGAGTGAAAGGGGTTGTTACCGTGGAAGGTGGGTCAAAAAAGAAAAAGGTAATTAAGCAGATAAAGATTGATGCGGACAAATGCAATGGGTGCAGGGCGTGTGAGGCGGTCTGCTCTGCATTTCATGCAACACCTAAGTACAGTAGTACTAACCCGGCAAGATCAAGGATTCGGGTGCTTTTTGAACCACTCAGAAATATTTATATCCCGGTATATGCTGGTCCATATACTGAAGCCGAATGCATGGGTAGAGATAAGTATATAATTGATGGAAAGGAATACGACGAGTGTGCCTTTTGCAGGGCCTCATGCCCATCCAGGGACCTTTTTAAGGAACCGGATTCGGGCCTTCCGCTAAAGTGTGATATGTGTGAAGATGATCCTCCTTTGGAGGAGCCCATGTGTGTCCAGGTGTGTCTGGTAGACGCCCTGACTTACGAAGAAAGGGAAGAGGAAGTAGAAGAAGAGGAAGAGGTGCAGGTGGATGAGCTTGAAATGGGGCTGGAGTCCCTGGCAGACAAGTATGGATGGCAAGAGATACTTGATACTATCGCCCGATTGTCAGCGGCAAAGAAGGACTAAAAGATTAACATGAAAAAAGAGGGCTGGGAAGGACCGTGGAGAATCTAGCTGACTACAAAGAGATCGTAGACGTCATAAGAGAAAGTGGCGGAGATGGCTTTAAGTACTGCTATCAGTGTGGCATGTGCGACACTCTTTGTCCGTGGAACAGGGTTAGGGCCTTTAGTATGCGTAAGATAGTCCGGCAGGCCACCTTTGGAATGACCGAGATAGAAAACGAGGAGATATGGCGTTGCACTACGTGCGGAAGGTGCGCCCAACGTTGCCCTAGAGGTGTGAAGATAATAGAAGCAGGGGTGGCACTTCGTAGGATCGCCACAGAGTATGGTGTGTTTCCCTCTGCTGTCAAGCCTGTCCGCACTGCAAGCGCAAGCCTGGTCGGGGAAGGTAACCCCTTGAGCGAGGAACGTGCGAAACGGGCACAATGGGCAGAGGGCCTGTCTGTAAAAACGTTCACCGAGGGAATGGAGATCTTGTATTTTCCGGGCTGCTACCTTTGCTATGATCCGAGAATGAAAAAGGTGGCCAGGGCCACAGCCAGTATCCTCAAGAAGGCAGGGGTGGATTTTGGAATTCTAGGCCCCAAGGAGAATTGCTGTGGGGAGAGCATCCGTAAGACCGGTGAAGAGGAGTTATTTAGACGTTTGGCCAGGGAAAACATAAAGACTTTTATTGATAATGGGGTGAAGAAAATTCTGGTCTCTTCCCCTCATTGCTACCATACCTTCAAAAATGAGTATCCCGAATTTATGGTTAACTTTGAGGTGATTCACATCTCTCAGTTTCTATTTGAACTTATTGACCAAGGTAAACTTGAGTTAACAAAGGACTATGAGAAGAAAGTTACCTATCATGATCCATGTTATCTGGGTCGGCATAATGCTATATATGACGAGCCGCGGGAGACATTAAAGAAGATACCCGGGTTGGAGCTTGTTGAGATGCCTGACTCGCGGGAAGACAGCCTTTGCTGTGGAGGTGGAGGAGGCAGAATCTGGATGGAGACCCCAAAGGGCGAAAGATTTTCTGACCTCAGATTGGAACAGGCTATGGCGACAGGCGCTGAGGTGCTGGTTACTTCCTGTCCATATTGTATCACCAATTTTGAGGACAGCAGGATAACCTTGGAAGACCAAGGAGATGGAGAAATATTAGAGATAAAAGACATCACAGAAATAATTGCGGAAGTAATTTAGGGAAGTAAAACAAATTTCATGAGGGTGTAGAGCAGTGGAAAAAGAAGCAGTAGAAGGAAAACTTCTTGAAGCCTTGGCCGAAGGCAATTTCGGAGATGTTATGGTTGTAGGCGGTGGGATCAGCGGAATTCAGGCCGCCCTTGATCTCGCCAATACTGGATTCAAAGTCTATCTGGTCGAGAAATCACCTTCCCTTGGGGGGAAGATGGCACAGCTTGACAAGACCTTCCCTACCAATGATTGCTCCACCTGAATACTTGCACCCAAAATGGTCGAGGCCGACCGTCATTCCAATATAGAAATTTTGACCTATACTGAAATTGAAAACGTAGAAGGAGGGCCAGGAGATTTTAAGGTAACCCTGACAAAAAAGCCCAGATACATCATAGAGGACAAATGCACGGGCTGTACTACCTGTGTGGAATACTGTCCGGCTTTGGTCCCCGATCCATATAATCAAGAGCTATCCACAAATAAGGCTATCCATATATATTTCTCTCTAGCAGTCCCTCTTATTACCTATATAGATGAAGAGTGCCTTTATCTTAAAGAAAAGAAATGCCGTATTTGTGAGGCAGTCTGTGATAACGGGGCAATAGATTTTACCCAACAGCCTGAAAAGATAGAAGTAAAAGTAGGGGCAATAATTCTGTCTCCGGGCTTTGAGATATTTGACCCCAGGCTAAGAGGCGACTATGGCTACGGAAGGTTTGAGAACGTCATAACCAGTCTTGACTTTGAGCGGCTGCTGTCTTCCACAGGACCATATGAGGGCGAGATAAGGCGGCCTTCAGACGGCAAGCACCCCAAGAAGATAGCGTGGATTCAGTGCGTCGGCTCCAGACAGGTTATTCCGGGCGGTAACAGCTATTGTTCTGCCGTATGCTGTACATATACCCAGAAGCAGGTGATATTGGCCAAAGAGCATAATGCCGATATTGATGCCACCATATTCCATAATGATATCCGCTCCTATGGTAAGGACTTTGAGCGCTATTATGCAAGGGCAGAGGAGCTGCCAGGAGTTCGATTTGTCAGGAGCTATGTGTCAATAGGAAGAGAGGTGCCAGAGTCCAAGAATGTAACAATCAGGTATTCCACACCTGATGAGGGAGTAAAAGAGGAAGAATTCGAACTTGTAGTTCTATCCGTTGGACTAAACCCTCCTGCCGATGCGGTGAAGATTGCACAGAAATTGGGTCTTGAACTGGAGCCTCACGGGTTCTGCAAAACGAATCCCCTCAATCCCATTGAGACTACCCGTCGAGGAGTTTTCGTAAGTGGAGCCTTCCAAGGGCCTATAGACATCCCAGAGTCGGTTTTTACAGCAAGCGGGGCAAGCTCTCAATGCGGGGAGTTGCTCGATTACAGGCGAGGAAAGCTGATCCAGGAAAAGGAATACCCAGAGGAAAAGGATGTCTTGGGTGAAGAGCCCAGGGTGGGTGTGTTTGTGTGCCATTGCGGTGCTAATATCGGAAGAATAGTGAATGTTCCATCGGTTGTTGAATATGCCTTGACTCTACCCAATGTTGTTCATGCCCAAGAACAGCTATTTTCATGCACCACCAATTCTGCCAAAGAAATAACAGACACAATAAAGGAAAAGGGGCTCAATCGCGTGGTTATAGCCGCCTGTAGTCCCAGGACCCTTGAACCATTGTTCCGGGAGACGCTCCGGGAGGCAGGAATTAATCAATATCTCCTTGAGATGGCAAATATCAGGGAACATTGCTCTTGGGTCCATGCCAAAGAGAAGGAAGATGCCACGGAGAAGGCAAAAGACCTAGTGCGGATGTCGGTAGCCAGAAATACCATTTTGGAGCCGTTGCAGGAGATTGAGCTACCTGTGAACAAGGCTGCCTTGGTTATTGGCGGGGGAATAGCAGGAATGACCTGCGCCCTTTCCATTGCTGAGCAGGGCCATGAAGTTCACTTGGTTGAGAAGGATAAGGACCTGGGAGGAATGGGCCGAAGGCTTTATTATACCCTTGAAGGGCAGGATGTTCAGACCTATTTGAATGATCTTATACGTAAGATCTATCAGCATCCACTAATACATGTATATACCGATGCTACTATCACAGAGGCCACTGGATATGTGGGAAATTTCGTGACCAAGGTGAAGTCTGACAGAGGAATTGCAGAAATAAGACATGGTGCTGCGGTTATTGCTGTAGGGGCTGAAGAATATAAGCCTACCGAGTATCTCTACGGCGAAAATGATAAAGTATTGACCCAGTTGGAGCTAGAGGAACGGATCGTCAAGGAAGAAGAAAGCGTGCTCAACGCCCAGAGTCTGGTCATGATCCAGTGTGTTGGATGCAGAAATGATGAGAGGAATTACTGCAGCCGAGTATGCTGTAGCCAGGCCATAAAAAATGCCCTGAAATTGAAAGAGCTGAATCCCCAAATGGATATCTATATCCTCTATCGGGATATGAGGACCTACGGGTTTAGGGAGGACTATTACCGGGAGGCATCGGATAGAGAGATCAGGTTTATAAGATATGAGCCCGATGATAAGCCTGAGGTGGAGGCAGTTGAGGAAGGAGGCAGGTCGCTTTTGCGAGTTAGCGTGACCGACCCTATCCTGGGCCAGAAGATTGCCATTGACGCAGACTATCTGGCCTTGGCCGCTGCTGTTATTCCTGGCAAAGGAAATGAGGAAATATCCCAGTTATTCAAGGTTTCGCTTGATCCAGACGGATTTTTCAAAGAAGCACATGTTAAGTTACGCCCTGTTGAGTTTCCCACTGAAGGAGTTTTCCTGTGCGGAACAGCCCATTACCCCAAACATATACAGGAAGTGATTAATCAGGCATATGGTGCTGCCAGCAGGGTCATGACGCTGCTTTCTAAGAATACAGTCACTGCTTCGGGTTCCATTTGCGAGGTGGACGAGAACAGGTGCGTGGCCTGCGGGGCATGCATATCAGTATGTACATATGGGGCCATTGAATTCAGGGACACGCCCCAGGGCAAAAAGGCGGTGGTTAATCCGGTTATCTGTAAAGGAGATGGCCTGTGTAACTCCGTTTGTCCAACAGGTGCTATTAGATTAAAGCACTTTACGGATGAAGGGCTTTTGAGCCAGATTGATGCCGCTGCCCCTCAGGAAGAGATTGCGGAACAACTTGATGCGGCGGTAGGAAATGTGTAGGAGGCCGAGCAGGAATTGGGCCCCCTAAGGCCAAAGACCTCGGGCATGTGGAATAAGCCCTGGATCAATTACGAAGGAGAGAAATAGGAATGGGTTCGCCTCTTAAGTTCAAACCAAGGATATTAGGTTTTGTATGCCATTGGTGAGGGTACGGTGCTGCTGATTTAGCTGGAGTTTCCAGGCTACAGTATCCCCCAGAGATAAGGCTTATCCGTGTCATGTGTTCAGGAAGGGTCGATATACAGTTCGTACTGCGGGCCTTCCTGAATAAAATGGATGGTGTGTTTGTGGTAGGCTGCCGTTTGAACGAATGTAATTATACTACTCACGGCAATTACCATGCTTTGAGCGTGGTGACATTGTGTAAGAAATTGTTTGAATATATAGGTTTGAATCCTGAAAGACTGCGCGTCCAATTTATGTCTTCTGCCGACGGAATTTTGTTTGCTCAGGTTGTAAATGATTTTTCAAAGAAAATTAGGGACCTGGGCCCACTTGGTAGCGCCGAAGGTCTGGATCAGGATGTATTAAGGTTCAGACTTCAAGCACTGGCAAAACTGGTGCCTTATATAAGATTGGTAGAACGGGAAAGGCTGAGGGTGCCGGTTAGGACAGAAGAGGAGTATAGAAAGTTTTTCGCCAGTGATGACGTAAACAAGTTAATTAAGGAGCTAATATTCGACAAGCTGGTGTTAAGTGAGATCATGTCACTTTTGGCCGAAAGACCTCTTTCAACTGCAGAGATTGCCGAGGATTTGGGACAGAGCCCATCCGAGGTAACAAGGCACTTAGGGACCTTATCAAGACAAGGATTTGTAAGGTATGACATAGATAATAAACGCTTTGCCATCGCCTAAGATGCAGAGAAAGAAGTAAGAAAAATAGCTGATACTAGGGAAGTGACTATGGATAGGAAGAGAGTCGAGGAAATCATTGATAAGCATGATGGTGATCCCAGTGCATTGATCCAGATACTGCTTGAAATCCAAAGCGAAAATCGTTGGCTTCCTAAGGAGGCGTTGGAAACCATTAGCGAAAGGCTGCAGATACCTCTGAATCGAATTCAGCACGTAGCCACTTTTTATAAGGCCTTTAGTCTGGTCCCCAAGGGCCGGCATGAGATTCATATCTGCATGGGCACTGCCTGCCACGTTCGTGGTGCCCCTCGTATCCTTGAGGCCGTAGAGAATTACACAGGAATAAGCCCTGGCGAGACAGACCTGGATTTGAAGTTCAGCCTAGAGACAGTCAATTGCCTTGGGTGTTGCGCACTGGGACCGGTCATGGAAATTGATGGTAAAAGTTATGGCAGGATGACACCATCTAAGGTTGCAGAGGTCCTAGAGGATTTTGATTAGGAGGAAACTATGCCGCGGATAAATTCTCCGGCTGAATTGGAGGAATATAGGAAAGAACTGTTATCGAAAACAGCTTCGGATAAACCAACGATAGCAATATGTTCTGGAACTGGTTGTAATGCCTCGGGCAGTAATGAAGTGGCCGCGACTCTGGAGGAGGAGTTGGAAAAACAGGGCCTGAGTGGTCATGTAGAGATCAGAAGGACTGGCTGTCATGGTTTTTGTGAGAGGGGCCCTATTGTAGTAATCCACCCTGAGGGTATCTGCTACTTCCAGGTGGAGCCCAAAGATGTGCCCGAGATTGTATCCAAGACTATCAAAGATAAGGAGATCATAGAGCGACTAGTTTACACGGATCCCATAACCGGTGAAAAGATATTCTATGAATCTGAGATCCCTTTTTATAAAAACCAGGTGCGGCTACTCCTGGGTTCTAATGCGAAAATCGACCCCAAGAGTATTGATGATTATCTAGCAATCGGCGGTTATTCCGCATTACCCAAGGCCCTTGTGCAGATGACGCCAGAGCAGGTATTAGAGGAGGTCAAGAAGTCCAATCTGAGAGGCAGAGGAGGAGGGGGGTTTCCAACAGGAAGAAAGTGGGAGGAATCCCGCAAAAGCCCTGATCCCATAAAATATGTAATAGTGAATGCGGACGAGGGTGACCCTGGGGCATATATGGACAGAAGCCTTCTGGAAGGGAATCCCCACTCGGTTCTGGAAGGGTTGATTATCGGGGGGTATGCTGTTGGCGCCCATGAGGGCTTTATCTATGTTCGACAAGAGTATCCCCTGGCAGTGGAGAATGTGAATCTGGCCATCAGGATAGCCGAAGAATATGGGTTTCTTGGCAAGGATATTCTTGGCTCGGGCTTTGATTTTACTGTTAAGGTACACCAAGGGGCTGGAGCCTTTGTGTCAGGTGAGTCCAGCGCCTTAATGACCGCAATCGAGGGCAGGGTAGGCGAGCCTAGGCCCAAGTATATCCATACCGCAGTAAAAGGGCTTTGGGGTAAGCCGAGCGTTTTAAACAATGTTGAAACATGGGCAAATGTACCCCTTATCATCAACAACGGAGCGGAATGGTTCGCCCAATATGGCACTGAAGGAAGCAAGGGCACAAAGATCTTTTCTTTGGTTGGTAAAATAAACAATACAGGTCTTGTGGAAGTGCCCATGGGTATGCCGCTTAAGGATATCATCTTCAAGATAGGCGGCGGAATCCGTGGAGGCAAGAAGTTTAAGGCAGTCCAGACTGGGGGGCCATCCGGAGGATGTCTGCCCGATGAACTGTTAGATCTGGGAGTTGATTTTGACGAATTGACCAAGGCCGGCTCCATGATGGGCTCTGGCGGAATGATTGTAATGGACGAAGATACATGCATGGTAGACGTAGCCAGGTATTTTATCGAGTTTCTCACAGATGAATCATGCGGCAAATGCGTTCCATGCAGGGAAGGCATGCGGCAGATGTTAAAAATTCTGACCGACATTACCAAAGGTAAAGGAAAAGAAGGGGACATAGAGAGGCTGGAGGAACTCGCTGAGGTTCTTTCAGAGGCCTCGCTTTGCGCACTAGGAAGGAGTGCACCTAATCCGTTCCTGACTACATTGCGGTATTTTAGGGATGAGTACGAGGCCCATATCAAGGAAAAGAGATGCCCGGCACTGTCCTGCAAGGAATTAATAGCATACTACATTGATCCAGAGAAATGCCAGGCCTGCATGATTTGTTCTAGGAAATGTCCTGCAGGTGCAATTGTAGGTGGTAAAAATCAAATTCATGTGATTGATCAAGAAAAATGCACAAAGTGCGGGACCTGTTATGAGGTATGCCCCCCTCGCTTTAAGGCAGTAAAGAAGATTTCTGGTGAGCCTGTTCCAGAGCCCATCCCCGAAGAGGCGAGAACTATAGTGAGGAAAAGGAGTAAGAAGAATGGGTGAAATCACGTTGCAGATCGACGGCAAAGAGGTTAAAGCGAGTGAGGGGATGACTATACTGGAAGCAGCCCAGAGCGCGGGCATTTATATTCCCACACTCTGTCACCACGAAAAATTAGAACCCTATGGGGCTTGCCGAATCTGCACAGTAGAAGTGGAGACACGAGGCAGGACAAGGCTTGTTGCCTCTTGCCTTTATCCAGTAGAACAAGGTTTGGTAGTAAGAACCAGGTCTGAAAAGATTGATAGAATTCGAAGGGTAATCTTGGAACTGTTACTGGCCCATGCTCCGGATTCCTTTATTTTAGAGGACTTGGCTAAGGAGTATGGAGCGGACAGAGATCGCTATGAGAAAGAGGCCTCTTTTTGTATCCTTTGTGGTCTATGCGTAAGATACTGTGCTGAAGTAAAAAAGAAGAATGCCATTGGATTTGTGGACAGAGGAATAAGGCGAGAAATAGCTTTCATCCCTGAGATAGCAGCCAAGGAATGTTGGAACTGCAAGGAATGCTTTCCGCTTTGTCCAACAGAGTACTTACAGGCAGCGTATGTCTTAACAGAGGCCCTAAACCCCTCCCATAACGTGCAGGATTAAGACAAAGAAACTATTGGCTACTCTACCTGGCGTCAGACAGGCATTTTGGCAGGCACAACCGGAGCTTGTTTTGAGGCTTGCCCCCCTCTATTAAAATGCTCGTGATAATTCTCCCCGGCATATGAAGGCGATAATTACGACACCATTCTTTTACATTCCTGAACCACCTGCTTTCTCTGAATTGATCGCCAGATTTGACTGGATTCAAGTAGTTATCGACCGAAATCCTGTTGCCATAGAACCTACAGATGTATGCCTTGCCGATGAGGTTTTTTAGCCTTTTCCTAGTTGTTACATCTTCACAATCCGGGGCCCAGGCATAGACCCGCCTGCGTCGGGCAGGGTTTTTCAGATTCTGAGCGGGCACGTTTGTGCTAGTCTAGGTCTTGGTAAACCAAAGCCCGTTCATAGCGAAGAGCACGCTTGCCTGCTGGCAAGCAGGGAGGAGGTCATCGGATCTGTCCTTCTTGCGCTGAAGTCCTTTGGTAACTTCCCTAACAGCTTATTTCATCTGACGTCTACCTACTCTTGGTGACTCGTGCGGTTTTTGGTCAGTCCTCTGTGACCAGAGCCCAAATTCTTTTCAAAGGTAGTTCGTTTTGAAGTTCTTCTGGGAGCCGGTCATAGTTCTTGAAAATAGCCTCCAAGAAATCGTTGGCATCCCATAAGCGAACCGAGAAAAAACTCAGTCTTGCCTCATTCTCCGTTGCCTTTGTAAAACCTCCCCAAGAGACCAGAAGCCCCTGATTGGCATTGAATGTGTGCATACTCCCCTGTAACGCCCGGAACACATTTACATCAGCCGGGGTCTTACTCGATTTCACCTGAACGCAAAGCTTAGGCCCTTCTAAGCCCAACGTTCCTCGCCCAGCAAGAATATCCACACCACCATCTGGGCCGGGTGATGCCATTTCAGTGACATATCCTTCAGCACGTAGGATCGCATCGACAAGCCTCGCCATCTCGTGTCCTTTGAAATTGGTTTCAAGGTGACTCATAATCTGATCCCGGGCTAACTGCTCTACGTCAGTAAAGCCTCCCTCATCCTCTTCGCCGGGTTCTATCTTTCGAGGATGATTTAGGCCGGGATCTTGTTTTCCTTGCAAAATCTCTCGAATACGTGTCTCAGCATTATTCCTTTTTACTTGGCACACTGTCCTGGCAGATCCCAAGGAGTAAAGTAAATCTTGCCCAAAGGAGGTTCGCGGAAGATCTTCTCTTATCCATTTCACAGGAATAATATGATGGACATCTCCAAGATCCATCCGGTATTGATAAGGCCCGATGACTTCCCCTAAAGCAATTTGAGGAGTATTTCGCAAAGGCATGGCTATCAAATCGCCTTCCTTAATTCTATGTGCAAGGGCGAAAAGCTGTGCTGCCCAACTCCGAATTTGTGCCTCTTTTGCTTCAGGTTTAGCTTCTCTTATCATTTCCTCAATCGCCTTGCGTGAAGTTGCTCTACTAACATCGGGCAGTTGAGAAAAATGGTAGGCAAACCCCTTTTCCAACGCTAATTTCTGATACTGGCCATGTCTGTCGCCACGCACCATCCATAAAGCCATCTTTCATTTACCTCCCTTTGGGAAGAGCATATTATCACATTCCCATTTATTCTTGATATTTCCACGTTGATTTTAAGGGCTTTCAGGTAATTGATCCCTTCATGTAACCATGGGGCTGATCTCCTGGTCCAAATATATTTGATGACCACCAAGTATCCTGGCATGTATTGGATGGCAGGTGAGTAGGATAATCTGCTTGTGTTTTGCAAATTTTTTGATGGCGTCTGCAGCTCTGGATCGTCTATCAGGATCTAGGTCAACAAGAGGATCATCCATGATCACAAATTCTTCTTTCCCTCTAAAACTCCCATGATCTCCCATAAATCTCGTGCAGAATTGTACATCGTTCTCATTCGGTAACCAAACGTCACCAAAAAACCGATTTAAGAGCGTCCCTCATTTTTACGGACGATGCGTTTGAGGAAATCGACTGTTATTCAATTAGCTTTTTCATCTCTCCTACGAAATTTTGACTCTTGTTGATGATATATTCAACCTGCTCGACCTCAAATTGGACAAGGGGGCGATAATCTGCCTTTTGCCTGTTATCAAAAAGCCAATCGTAATGTTTACCCCATTCGATAGCAATCCTTTTGGTTTTTATATAGTCCCTGTGGAGGGCTGATCTAACCTCCTTATGTTTTCTAAAACTTCTCCCTTCTTTCAGCAAAATCGCTGAAAAGGCATGAAAGCAGGCAAAGTAGGCATCTCGCACAGCATTCTGAAGTCTGCCGGCTTTCAAATTATCTATAGCTAAGCCAAGGTCCTGTTCTGCTTTCTCAATCCAATACTTTACAAATTCCTCCTCGGTCACGCGATAAAGGCTCCCTCCTTAATGATTTCCCTGTATATTGGAAATTTAGTAAAAATTCCTCCCTCCCATTCGTCCCTCGTAGCAAATAAGGGACTGAAAATTAGATCATATTCCATGCCGATATCAAAAAGCATTTCAACAACAGCCTTTTCTTCTTTCCAATGTAGTAGGCGAGAAGTTATAAGCAAGACGTCGATATCAGAGTCTATATCATAATTGCCACGGGCCTTTGAGCCAAAAAGAATCACTTTTTCAATAGGGAAGTGCCGCTTCAATGCCCGTACAGCTCTACTAATCCCTTCACGCTCTTTCTGTGAAATGGGGGCTTGTCCAATGTCTTTCATATTTTCCCCTCATACAAAGCAATTTAATGTCCCAGACCTTATTGCCTCACATTTTCCATACCGTCGTTGATTTCTTTTTACCAGAAAAGGTTAAATTAATAAAGGAGGAGCATTTTTTCACACGCTTCCCATTACAACTAGTAGCACTTTCAGATCGGACCATTACAGTCTAAAAAATTTTCAGAGTTTCATGGCAAATGGAGCCGATACTCTGTGAGGGAACAGAGGGCCTAATTACCCATTTGTGGCTTGAGCGGAAATGGGTAAAAAGTGGCTAACAGCTTGATAATAATATTGAAATTTAAGGAGCGTTTTTAACGGGCAGGGCAAAACATCCTAATGCAAAGGTATCTAATAACCACCTAGCATCTTGGCATGTGAGGGATGGCAGATAAGCAGGATAATCTGCTTGTGTTCTGCAAATTCCTTATATGGTATCAGCAGGTCTGGGTTGTGTATCAGGCACAAGATCAATTCCATCTACTCTTATAAATCCAAGTACTCTCTTAAGCTTACAATGGAAACGTCTTGAAATTTTCCGGGCTCAAGCATTCTCTTGTCTCCTGTTACAATAGCTTCCGCATTTCCCTCAATTGCACATTCCAGTATCCTGTTGCCAGGGTCGTCCTCGAAAACATGTATCTTCCGTTTGGGTCTAACTAGTGCCCATCCACGAAAGGTAACAATTTGATATTTTGACAAAAAAAGCGCATTTTAAGGTGGACAAATTTCCGGCCAGTTGTCATAAGAAAAGCACAACCAGGTGAAA
>JAFDIV010000002.1 GCA_019307815.1 Deltaproteobacteria bacterium | reverse complement strand
AGTTTCATGGGTGCTTCTCCTTTCTTTTAGGTTTTTGTGTCAAAACCCTTGTAAAGGAAAAGCGCCCTTTTTTCTACCCCTCAAAAAATTTACACAAAAAATATTACACTACCAGAAAGGGCAAGGGTCCCAAAAAAGAGGAAAATCTGCCATTTCAACGCCTTAACAGCCCCTGAAAACCCTAACGCGGCACCTGGAATGAGAACCCTGGTAATCAAAGACAAAAGAAGCACTACAAAAGAAACCGTCAAGCCTCGATAAAAACCTTCACGGTATTGATATACATCTCGATATTCGGTAATTCCACGCTGGACAAGAATTTCATCGCAAATGGTATAAAGCAGCTCTGGTGTAATATCTTCAGACTTAATTTTTAATTTCGTGCTAATAGCGATCTTGGCACTTTGAACAAGGCTTTCTGGCAGTCCCTTTTTTTGGCCAGAGAGCTCTGAAAGCTCTGTGGGTCGAGCAAATCTGATAAGGATATTGGCACAAGCTTGCGCCAAATGGCCACATAGATATGAAGACAGCAGAGCAGCTATCCAGCCAGCCGGTGACAAACTATACGAAACTTCCAGTGGATATTTTGGAAAAAAGATTGACCAAAAGAAAATTACTAACGCTCCAAACAGTACCAAGCCCGGTATAAGATATCCAAAAATGTCATAAAGCGTTATTTTTAAATCTTTAATCATGTTCTTTTTATCTGGCGGATTCTCTTGTAAGGCTTATAAACTTCTCTTCAGCAACGAACTGATTTACAAATGACCGAGACCTATCCATGTCTTGATCACCCCATTTCTCAAAATACTATAAAGTGACCCCCCTGATGGACTGTGGAAAGAAGAACCCTTTAGTCCACTGGTGATTATAAGTCACGCTATCTTCTTTTTCTTGAAGATGGTTTTAGGATCTTTCCTTGGTTATCCATGACCCCAATGGTTGTTCCCTTTGTGGCTTTAAGGGCCTCTTCTACAGCGTCCTTATTGGCGCCTGCAATATATACTGGCTTTTTGAAACCTCGTAATTGCCGGATACCATCTTTTACCGTATCGGCAGTCTCTACCTCCACCGCAACATCAGGAGTTAAGATATCAACACCTTCCCCCGAGTTGTATTCGGTCCCGAGTCTCTTCGCAATTCGATTTGCTGCTATTTTGTGGGATCTGCTTTCTGGCATACTTCACCTCCTTAATCCTCCAAATGGGTTGTCTTGGTCTGGAGCATAGGATACTAACTTAGCCGACTGGCCTTTATTTCCTATTCAACTCCTTTATCAAGGCAGTGATAGTCCCATTGCCATGTACCGGGAAAGTTCTCACTTCTCCAGTATTCTCATTCATGTGGGAAAGGGCGTTAAGATTTTCATATTTACTTCCAACGTAATCTGGATAAAAGCGTTCATTACCGTATCTAATAATCTCTTTAGCAGCATCTTGAATATTGCCTGCTCCAAAAAAGATGTCTTTACTCACTATGCATATTATATTTAAATATGAATCCTCTAATTGTGGATATTTTTCATCAACTATTTTCCTGATAAGTTTACCGAACTCCCCTTTATCTCGAATCTCCACAAGATCACCAGATTCAGGCATTTCTTGAACTAGAATATTGTTCCTCTCCGTTTTCCTTATCCTTTTTACTTCTATTACAATCTTTTTACCTTTAAACGTTAATACAATATCGTGAGGCGTTGCTTTCTTCAGTTTTTTTTCGAATTCCACCTCTCCTATCGTTGAAAAGTACAGCCCTATTTCAAGCTCTGCAACATGGTCAAGCTTAGCTTCTGTATCCCCTGCCTTTTGGATAGACCTGAGGATATTCCCCAAGCCTTTAACATTAGCTTTCTTCTCTAAACAGGCCTTCAGCTCATTTAACCTTGCCAGATAATGACCTTCTTCAAATTGCAGATCCTTTTCTTTCATTTTTGATGATCATAACAGGTTTGATATGAACTCGAAGTTCACTACATAATCCTATTGATATTCCGATACGCTGTCTGGCTCTTGAGTTGAGTATAACCCGATCTTCTATGAATTCCAGGCTGAATGGAACTATTCACGTCGCCGTTAGACTCCAAGCATGGTTTGCACCCATGTTGCTACTTTGTCATAGCAGCAACCTTTACGGCTTCTACCCATATGTCGATATAGCCAAATACATCCTCAAAGCTTTCATGAAGTCTTAATATCATCATCCAGGCCAAGTTCCCTAAGTGCTATTTTTGTTTCTTCTATTTGTTGTGTTGAAATGCCACCCTCAGGTGAAATCTCAACCTTGAGGGTAATCTTAAGGCCCTTCCCGCTGGCAAATTTGGATAGGACTTTGGTATAAAAATTCATCCACTTCTGGGGAGGAACATCACCCGTCCAAAACAGCTTCTTAGGTTCTTCTGGCTTAGGCTCTTCCTTCTCAGGAACAGTCGTTCCTGGCTTCGCGATGGTAACCTTGGCGGAGCCATTAACTTGTCCCACAGTAGCCTTTACAATAAAATTTCCCTCATCTTCTCCTGCTAAAAGGACCCCATCATCGTCTATGGTACCACCAGTTGCACTCCATTCTATTCCTTCAATCGGTATGTCTCTATCGTGTTGATCCAAACCTTTGGCCACAAACGTTTGTTTCTTGCCGGGCTCAATACGCACATTTTCGGGAGAGATTACAATGGTTGTCAGTTTTGGAGGCTCAATATGTTTCCTAGCTTCTTCGGCTTTGATGATAAAGATATCATCAGAGATTTCCACTTGTTCTACACTTAATCCGCCTCTAAAAAAGAAAGGATCATAGGTACTATCTGCCGCCTTACCAACATAAGCAAACATGCCCGCTTCAACACCACGGGCTATGGTTTCCTTGATGGATTCAGGATTAAGCAATCGTGAGAACTGAGGTGAGGCATAAATAGCATCTCTCACCGCTTTGGTGCTCCACTCAACGAATGCTGGTGGCCAGTTTTTCAGAAGCTGTCTTGGTTGAATGTAATCGGTGATTTCGTCCTCTTTTCGCAGGGCATTCAAAATGAGATCAATAAGGCTGTCTGCCGCGCTTGAGTGAACAAGCCCTAGATCTATCACACGGATAGTATTGTCTCTGGCCAGAAGCATGATATTTTTATAGGTTCGCCATACGCTCTCTTTTAGATCCCGTCTTGCTTTCTTTAGATTCTCAATTAGTTGTCGTTCCTGGGTCTCATCAAGGCGCAGTTCATTTTTCTCGTCGTTAATATCCTCCCAGGCAAGAAGTTTTCTAGCATCATCTTTAAGACCCTCTGGGGATTCCGGTACACACCAGATGAGAGCATTCTTGAAAGTCCTGGAGGACTTGCCATGTTCCTTTGTCATTGACTCCACCAGGCGAATGGTCTCTTGTTCTTCTTGCATGGATTGATCGGGAGCAAGAACAACAAAAGTCAACGCAGGTCGATCAGGAATCTGATTGCTTTTTTCTGGGAAAAAGATTCGATCCAATCCTGTCTCAGAGGAAAAAACCTTCTGCACTTCTGAGCGTACCCGTTCCTCGATCTTTGGTGCCTGAATGCTGGCCCGACGGTCAGCAAAGCGCTTGTTTAGGTTCTCTTTGAAGCTGAAATAATAGCGGTTGCGCTCAACAGTAAGGAAATAGCAAGCCTCTGTTAGCGATTCTAGGACTGTCTCCACATTGCCTATATCGATGTTAGGTTCTGCGGTAGCCAGCCTGATCTCCGGTACAGTCGCCTCACCTCGGGCCTGCCCTCCATTTGATTCAAAGAAAATAGCAGTGGCTACCTTCCTATGAAGCTTGGCTTTCTTTATTGTATCAACTGCTTCTTTATCCAATCTGATCGCATGAGATTCCTTTTTCCCACAGATGTCAGTAGTCACAGCCGCTTCTAAACGCGATTCACCAAGCTGCTCAAATACAGCAGCCCTGAAAAGAGGATCATCTAAAGGAGCACTGCCCAAAGTGATCAGTGGGTCGCGATGTGCACCTTTGTAACCTTCCTGATAGCTTTTCGAGACCCACAAAGCAAGGAGCCTGAGTATACCCCTAGTCTGTTGAAAACGCGGAAGCATCTGCCATTTCCGCTCGAATACTGAGATTGTTATTGGATGAAATGGATAAGTTGAAGCAAAGGCTTCTCTGGCATTGTCAATAGGAAACCAATTGGGTAACTGCTGGCGATGGTCTATGACCCAGTCTGCATATTCCGCAATCGTCTTTTTAGCTTCATCCGGGAGACCATACCATTCAAATAGCCTGCGACGAATTATCTCTGATGTCTCAGTCTCAGCGGACATAATGACGGCCTTGCCGAGTCTATCAAGGAGCTTTTTAAATCTTTCATAATCTGACTGATCTTCGGCGCTCATCTCAAGTTCAGATGCCGGGATGGAAACCACCAGAACAACATTGTCTTGTCCTCTAGTTTCTTCAGAGAGATTCTGCAAAAAATTGTACATCTGGGTTGCCATCCCCATTTTTCTACTTCTGCTCACATAATTCATTAGCTCGTCCATAAGGATAAGACACGGCTTATCCTTCGGGAGAAAGTCCCGAATGACTCCACCGGATGGGGCTGTCATCTGTTTCTCATGCTCAGCAACAATATCCAGAGCCTTCTTACCCCCAAGCTGGTAAGCTATCTCTCCCCAGGGTGTTTTGCGAAGAGGGATTCCATCCTTGCCGCCACGCCCAGATATTGAATCAAATTCCGTTCCTACAAAAACTGCGCACGTGGCGCTTGGTATCTTAGGCACACCAGACTTTTCCAATATCTTCTTGACACCACGCCATTGCTCTGCCTGAGGGCCATGTTTTGCTAGGTGGTAAAGCAGGGTCAAGGCATGGGTTTTCCCACCACCGAATTGGGTAGCCATGTTGAAAACGGCTGATGTCTCGGTTTTTTCTCCAGATAGGCGACGAATCACCTCTGCGGCTAACCCGGTCAGATTTTCTGTCATATAGGTTCGCTCAAAGAACCGCTCTGGATCTTGGTAGTCGCTTGGTGCTCGGCCATCACGCACCTGATCGAGATGAACAGCAAACTCCGAGGCATCTAGAGGTTTGCCTTCTCGTAGGTCCTCACGAGGGGCTACCACTTTGTACCAGGGTTTCAAACCCATCCTCTATCTCCTTCTGTGACTAACATAAAAGGCCTTACCAATCTTTCGGCAATCGCAAAAACCTCCATCAATCAAGATTGGTATTAAATAGCTTAGCTGTTGGGGTGACTGTTTTTCTTTTTTGACTATTGCACCTAAAGAATTTCGTGGTGGATTATCACGGGAAGCTCCCATTGCTATTTCGCCAGCCTTCTTAATAGCATCTTTAACAAGGTTGATAGTAAATGGGGTGATTACAATTGCGGATTTATACTGTAAATTCCCCTGTCGATCAGGAGGATAAATAATTAGCTCTTTGTCTGGGTGTTCTTTATATTGGAACTCTCGACCTGTCAGAGTAGACAATTTCTTCATTCTAAGACCCTCATTCGTTTAGAAACCCAGTCCCTTCTTTCTTGCCAACACCCCATCCACCCAGCGCTTCTCATCAACATTTGCAGGATATAGCGCTGAAAGGGCTTGTGCCAGCCTCCAGAATCGTTGATCTCGGCCAACACCTTCTTCAACAAGGAATCTTTTCAAAGCTTCACCTCTACCAGATGCAAAAAGCAGCATTGACTGGTGTAGCCGATCGAGTACTGTTTTGCCTTCTGAAGGCACAAATCTTTCATCAAGACCTGCCTGCTCCTTAGCTTCTTCAATTGCCGTCATGAATCCGAGCTTCATCTGTTTGTCTTTCTTGCCACGTTTGCTTTTTGGTACCTGGGCGCTTTTTTTCCCAAAAAGGTAGTGTGACCGCTCCGATACGGGAAGGAGCCTTGCTTTATCTCCCTTAATTTCTACAAGATGCGAAAGTCGTTCCAGATGCGCGCCAAGGCCCTGAGCGATTTTACGTGCTGCATCATACTCCAGGACATAGCCGGTGCTAGCAACTGCTTCTCCTTCCCCGTTGCGGCCACCATTCCCGCCAGTGGAAATGGTCCACAGCCACATGGCTGTCAGCCTGGCATCTTCTTCAAATCCAGTTGCATCAGCTCCCTCGAAGATCATGTTTAGGGCCTCTTTTGCCACAGCAGCCCAAACATGTTCCAGATACTCTTTAAGGGTGACCTGTTCACCATTGGCTTTTTCAACTCTGGAGTAACGGGAGAAGATTTCAAGGGCAGGCCCAAGGCATGCAAATATCGCATCTGCACCTACGACGCCTTCAATAGCAAGTCGGGGCATCCACTCGTGAATACGTTGAGGTAGCTCCTGAAGAACATCTCGCCAATCGCCGATGTCATCTGCACGAAGTGAACCGTCGGGGTTTTCCCGAGGCCTGCAGACAATATGGATCGAAGAACCAAGCACCGCTGAATTATGTGCACGGAGCCGTGTTCCCATCTCAGTGTCGATAGGCCAAGAACCTGTCACTGTCCACCCTGCATCAATCATTGCTTGAATTTGGGCTTCCCATCCTCTCGTAGATTTGTGAGCAAATACTACAACACCAACACCCCCAGGAGCCAACATCCTACGTCCTTCGGCCATAGCTTTTGTCATTTTTTTCTCAAACCAAAGGCCATCCTTATGAGGATATCTTATAGCATCCCAACTGGCCATCTCACATATTTCATCTTCTTTAGGTGATAGCGTTTCTTGAAATAGTTCCGGAATACGATCCCCAATATTTCGTTTAAGCCAAACATAGAAAAAATCAGATAAGTCAGCGTAAGGAACAGCATTATAATAGGGAGGATCTGTAAAGAAACAATGAGTAGAATCGTTTGGCATCGGGTGTGATGTAGCAGAGGCCATGATACTAATTCCTAGATTAGATGAAAATTTGCAACAATTATTAAGGACTTTTAAGTGCCATTCTAGACAGTTTAGCCAGCCACTTGAGCGTTCCAACAAAGGGTTTCCTTCACCAAAATCCCAGACCATGGGTATTCGTTGTCCCGAAAAAATTCCTATTATTCCGCTCATCTTAGCGCCACTATCGTAGCGACTGAGAGATGTAGCTTTTTCTGCAACTTTATCAAAAACAAGGCTTAGACAAGCCACCACAGCAATAGCAAGATCCTGATCAGATCTAGCCAGATTTTGTCCCGCGTCCCTAATTAATCTGGCGAAGACGCAGAGCATTAATGCTTGGCGTGGGTTAAACAGGCTGCCCCAAGTAGTATGACCATAAATAGGAGCATTAAAGACTCCACTCATTAAAGGTAAAGGTTCATCTGGAAATATAGAAAAAGATTCAGCGGATGCAAGCTTACGGCGTTCTAGCTCCGCTGCTGCTTGACGAATTATCACTAAATCACGTTCTTCTCCTAACCGGAAAGATCTCCCTTTCTGTCCATTTCGCATCGTCACTACTACAAGAAGCCTTGCATCTGAAACCCCGCCTTGACGTGCCTTTAATTGCTCTCTCAATGAAGAAGGTGGCGTTGTATATCCGCAGCAAGGGCATGTCGCAGAAGCTCTACGAACTGTACCATTACAGACTTCGCTCAGCTCGGCATTATTGATGATTTCAAAGTCAATTCGCTTTTCCCTCGACTTGGGAATCATTCGCAAAGCTACTGAAAGGCGCTTAGTTTTAGCAACCCATAGGGAGCGCATTAATGGGATTTCAACTCCGCATCTCGGACCTTCACATCGAATTGTACGTGCCCAAAGGTAGGCAATCGGCATTGATCCATCTGGGTCTTTAGGATAAAATCTAGATAGTTCCTTCTCCGCTTGCTTTTGGATCCTCTTACCCCACCTATCGACCTCTTTCACAAGTTTGTGTCCATACTTAGGAATGTATTCAAGCACCACTCTATTAAGCAAAACAGCCACTGGATTTAAATCGGAAGCAAATGCATCCGCACCAACTCGCAAAGCCTCCAAAGGAATTGACCCGCCGCCTGCAAAGGGATCCATGACCAATGGACGTGACCCAGGCTCCCCTCCCAGTGCCTCATGTGCTGCCTGGGTCAGTTTTCTACTTGTCTCCAAGTACTCGGAAACTGTTGAATTGTCCCAATTGGCAAAATCGGCGATAAAATCAAGTAATGCAGCGCGTAACTCAACTAAATCGTCCAGTTTATGCTCATCCTTTGATATGGCCACAAAACGGGACCAGCTATCTTTGCTGACTAAATCAAGGTGATTCTTGGCCCATTTTACCATCTCCTCCCGAGCGACCTTGCGAAACATTTCGGGGCACAGTTTGTCAGCAGGGTCAGGCCACAGCGCAGCACAGATCACAGCTCTGCACGCCGCTAAAGGCCGCCTTGCCCACCAGATGTGAAGGGTGGAGATGTGGCCGTGCCGGATAGATTTTTCTCGGCGTGCGTGCGCCGAAATCCGCTTAATTGGCAAATCAACTTCTATCAGACGTTTTGGGTAACTTTTCATGCTTGTAAAATTACCTTTGACTCTTTTAGGAATTCATCAACTGTCTTCACCGCTTCAATAGCTTCCTCAATAGGTATATGCGGCTTTAGTTTGTGAACCCGTTGTGCTTGGGATTGCACATTGCTATCTGATTCATTTTCAAGAATCACATACAAAGCAGTTGCCAACCTCTCAAGGTCATTTACTTTTTTGCCTCCCAGTTTTTCAGCAACAAAGGCTATGTAAGGACGGAATTTCTTGAGTGTTTTCGGGAAACGCTTCATCAAAGATTCACTAGCCTTCCCGGGAAGGATAGATGGCCTATATGGATAAGGTTGAGGCTGTACCTTGAGTAGATTGTCGGCGCGCATCGCGGTAATCTCATCGGCCAAATCAAATGAAAACGGTCCGTGCTTATAGAGGATAAACTCGAAGCCTAAAGGGACTTGCATCATTTCTTGGAGGAAATAAGTGGCCTTTTGAATGTGAGTTTCCCCGCACCAACTCAAATTATCCCTAAGTTGTTCTATTAGATCTAACAAAATTACCGCCCTTCTATTTCTTTCCATCATTCCTCCTCCTTATCCTTTGGTTCTATGATGGCTTCTCGATTCTGTTCGAGCCATTTCTCTGCCTCTTCTCGGATTTCGGGTGAAGCAAAAACATAATCAGTTGCTACCACAGGAAGTTCAGTTAGCACCTTTGACATAGCTAATGACGAAACTATCCTTTCATCCCCCGTATAGACAGGGAAATCTGCTGTACTGCCCTTTTGCCTGTACCGATCAGCCCTAATATTATCGGGACCAAACTGTTCGCAAGCGGCATTGAATATAGCTATGGCTGCTTCATTATTTCTTTCAAAATCATCCGGATTCCTTTGATAAATGCATCTGAAATGCTCTCGACTGATAATACATTTAGCTGACTTGTAACTGGGGGAGTTGGGATTTCTAGCAGATTCAAATATTGAGGTTATGATCTCATTGTCCGTTTTTAGCAGATGCTCTTCGACCGCTATAGGAAAAATTCCATCTGGAAGCCAGAACTTTAGAAAATCTTTGAGATGAATATCATATATACGTCTTACTGGGTGAAAATATAACTGAGTATACATGAAATACCGAGCCATAAGCAATGCCTCAGCAGAATGTATCCCTCCTTCTTCAACACCGAGGACCGGCTCTAAAGAATCCTCTTCTTCTCTAGGTAAAATTCGGAGGGTGTCTATCAGTCGGTAATGATCAAATTTTCCGTAGGCTACTCCTGCATGGTGGGAATCTCTCAGTAGATAATCCATCCTGTCTACACCAAACGCATCTCCAATAATTATTTCCGACAAAATCGCCTCCCAGTCCTCAAAGACAGCGCCTTTGAACTTCTTAGGGCCCACAGCAATTTTCGCGACATCTTCTGGTTGTACCTTAATTTCTTCCCAGATGGACTTGAGTTCGGCACTCAGAATGATCTCAACAGTAAGACGCTCATGATCCCAACCATCAGGGAGCAATTCCTCAGCCCCATGCGAAAACGGGAGATGGCCCAGATCGTGGCATAAGGCTGCCATGCGAAGAACTCTACGCCAGTATTCATAATCATATGATTTATGTTTAGGTACAACTTTCCTGATTGATTCATGGGCAATATTGTCGGGCTCCGTTACGATGTCATAAACCCTGGTAGCAAGCTCCATCACTCCAAGAGAATGCTCAAATCTACGATGAGTCGCCCCTGGATAAACTAGATACGTTAGCCCAAGCTGGTGAATATGCCTAAGGCGCTGGAATGGTCGAGAGTCAAGCACTTTTCTCTCGGCTGAATCAAGCCGAATAAAAACGTGAATAGGATCCCGGATTTCATGGATATGCTTGGCCATTACCTATTCTCTGCCTCCAATATCTTCTCCGCTCCAACATGATAATGTTCAACCTTTACAAGCGGCTCCCATCTTAACCTCACGGGATCCCGGATTATGTGAATTTCCGGTGTCGAGGCACAATTGAAAACCACATAAAGCCAATAGTCTTTCCCAAGGCGTTCCGCAGTCTTATATTCATTAGCAGTGAGGGCTACTTCGCCAACTGCCGAGCGGCCTTTAACTTCAATGAATCGAATCTCAGTAGCGGTTTTAGGGTCTTTGGGATGAGGCTTGCGCGATATAAGATCAAATCCTCGGTTCTGGTCTTCAACACTTTCTACCTCTCTGCCATTTTCCTGCTCATATCTAATGACCGCATCCACGGCAACTCGCTCAATCTTATCGTCCTTCACTAGTGGTGATATCTCAGGAGACGATCTCTCTGGGTGTGGCAATACCCAAGCCCGTCCCAAATACTGGATATCTCCAATCATACACTGTCTTTCCATTTGGAGTTCTTCTCTCCTGCGTTCCAACCGGCCATTTAGCTCATCAATACGGTCTTCAATCTTCTTGATATTAGCAGCAAGTAAAGGCGATTTATCATCTTGCTGCTGCTGTTCTAGAAGCTCTGCCATCTTGAGGTTCTGGCGATGGATCAGCTCGTTCAAACTAATTTCAACATGGCGCGAAATTATTTCAATCTCGCGCTCCCGTTCGGCGGCTACGTGTGAGAGGAATGGATTGAGAGCTTTTTCCATAAGAACCTGTTCAGTAGCTTGACGATCCGGGAGCCCATCGCCTTCAGGTACCGCTGTGCCATTTGGTGCAAGTGTTAGATCTAAAAAAACGGTGGGTTGCCTAATTGACATGGAGCCATCCATGCCTACTTCTACGACAAATAGTCTGCGGTGTATATGGTTACCTCTCCCATCCTTAATTGAAGCAGCAAAAACGTCCAAGCGATATGGGTCATTTCTATGGAGGTCGAAGAAGACGCTGCCGCGCTGCAGATCCTCCTGCACGCGTCGAGTTACCTCCTCCCTTACTACCTCGAACAAAGGATGCCCTGGTGTCACCCATTCAGAGGTGGGGTCCCGGGATAAAAGCGTTTTATCAAAAACTATCTGCCTGTATTCCCTCCCCAACTTTCCAAACCTCGGTTCCAATCGCTCTCCAATAGGCCAAAGGTTCCTGGGAACTTTGCCTATTTTATAAGTGTGAGAGCCTTTTTTGGTTTCCTTTGGATATATCCCTGCCAATGGAGCAGCTTGCACGAAAAAGTCCTCAATGACTTCTGGAACGAGGCGGCGTTCTCGAGCTTCTGCAGACTTCCCTATAAGTGCTGCAAGATTAAGTTCCCGCTTGGCAAGGCCTTCAAGGGTAGATTCAGTGATAGCCCTGAACCGATCAGCATCAATATCTTTTACTATGCGAGCCTCTATGTCCGGAACATTGGTCCGCCTAGCATACATGTCCCTGAACATTCTCTCTAAGAGGTTAGCTGGAAAGACTTCACCTACGACGTCAAACACTTGGTCAGTGCCAAGCTCTTTACGAATTTCTTTTAGACGCTCAAGTAGCTTATGGAGGACCCGCCCTTCCCTCGTATTGATAGCCACAAAATTATAAATCAAGCAGTCGTGTTCCTGGCCGTATCGATGAATACGCCCCATCCTTTGTTCCAGCCGGACAGGGTTCCATGGGATGTCATAATTGATCATGAACCAGCAAAACTGAAGATTGATTCCTTCCCCAGCCGCTTCTGTAGCCACAAGTATCTGTGCCTCATCACGGAATTCTTTCTCTGCGTAAAGTCTCGTGTCAGGAGTATTTCTGTCCCCGATCTTCATGCCTCCGTGAATTTTGGCAACAGAAAGGCCCCATTCCTCCAATTTGGAAACCAGATAATCAAGGGTATCTTTGTGTTCTGTGAAGAGAAGGAGTTTCATCTTGGGATCTCTAAAAATACCCTCATCAGTAATAACTTCCCTGAGTTTCACCAGCTTGGATTCCACTTCACGTTTTTCAAGATTGCGGGCCTGTGAGATGAGCCCATTAAGCTGAATTATCTCTTCCTTGAGTGCTAGGGGATCGATAGACGCAACTACTTCTTCAAGTGCATCAATAATGGCCTGCTGATCTTCTTCCGGAAGCTCATCAAAATCTTCAGGAACTTTCTTGGCTATTTGCTCCTGGCGATAGGCCTCCGGGTCATCCAAAATCTTTTGCCGTTTGTCCCTCATTCGTTCTAAGCTGCGGCGAACTGCATATATGCTTGAAGCGAATCTACGTTGAAGCATAGCCATTGTGAAACTTAAGGCTCTGCCCCTAGCAGAATCATCAGTTGAGGCCTTAATAGATTGGTCTTCAACGTAACGTGTGAGAGCATCATAGAAATCCCATTCCTCGTCATCAATTTTGAATTCAACCGTTTGAACATCTCGATTAGTGAATATTTTTTTGACCTCGCCGGTGTCAGGATCTGGGAAAGTGACAAGTGCCTCCTTGACCCTTCGGAGATAGAATGGAGCACTGTTTCGCTTCATGGCCTCTTCAAGGCTCTTCACGTCGCCGTAAACGTCCTTATCAAGGAGTTCTAGAAAAAGGCAGAAATTTTTTGGATCGCCCTTGTGCGGTGTTGCGGTCATCAACAAATAATGGTCAGTCATGGAGGAGAGTGCTTCACCTAATTGATAAGCTAGAGTCTTTTTTTCTGGGCTATAAGCGCTCATCTTATGGGCTTCATCTACGATAATCAGATCCCAATGGCTCCGAAGAAGGCTCTCCTTGGCGTCTTCTATGCGAGAGACCCATGATATGGAAGTAATTACCTGGTTTTTTTCCTGCCAAGGATTTGAGCCATACGTGGAACGGAGGACTTCCCCCCGCATGATTTCAAAATTCTCATGGAATTTATCTTTCATTTCACGCTGCCACTGGAAGCACAGGTTTGCAGGGGAAACAATAAGGGTTCTTTTTACCAATCCCCGGATCTTAAGTTCCTTCAAAAGAAGGCCCGCCATGATGGTCTTTCCAGCGCCTGGGTCGTCTGCAAGCAGGAAACGGATACGGGACATACGTATGAAATAATCATAAACAGCTTCAAGTTGGTGGGGTAGAGGATCAATGCGAGCAATGGACAGCGAAAAATATGGATCATATTCATACGCCAGGCCAAGCCGCAACGCCTCAATTCCAAGGCGAAACCGTTTTGGATCCCCATCAAATGGTTCTTTTTCCGGAGTAGAGTCAAGTAGTGCAAGTTGGTCTAGAGTGAGCACTGGCTCATGGACCTGGCCCGTATGAAGTCCCTTTCCAACCAATTTTACAGAATCTCCCATAGGAATCGCCACGATGACCTGAACAGGCTCAGGGAAAATTGGGCCTCGAACGATGACATTAGGTTTGAGTTCATCTGTTTTCATAACTCACTGCGTCTTTCCAGGATGGCTAATAGGAGTTCACCGAACAAATACGCTTGGATCTGAACACGGCCTTTCTTGGGTGATCCGATACCATTATGTTGTAAGCATCTCATTTTGACAAAGCATCACCACCATCCTCTTACAGCCTCCTTAAGCCATTCTTGGTGGGCATCAGCTATCTCTACTAACCTGGTTAATGAGCCACCAAAAAATCCAGCCGCCAAAAATGGATGTCTAGACGTTTTTTTTATCACATTTATAAATTTATACATGGGAGACTCATCCCATCTAGACTTGTAAAGCCATCCGAACCTACCGATTGGGCTCCATGAAATCCCCTCTGCGTCGACGTAGGTTAGCGCTAGCAAATACTCAAAAAGGTCAAATACGTCTTCATACTGTCTCTCATTTGGTAAATAGTCATGAAGGACTGGTTTTAGCAGTTGAAACAAATAATCACTTACAGGTGTATATCTGCGCTCTGCGTCCTTATAAGGGATCCATTTATAGGTATTATTACTAAAAACTGACCAAGGGTGAACAACCGTGACCAAAGGTCTGTCTTCCCGCCTTGTTTCGTCGTGGAACCTCGGCCTCAGTAAGAGCGCGGCCAAATTCTGGAATCGTTCGTCTACTAAAGCGCTAATACCTGCGGAATAGATAAGTAGCATGGCGGGATAACGCTGAAGGCTTATCATTGCAACCAATCCGCTATGTCTTGGCTGGGTGGCAACACGCTCCAAGCATCGTGTCAGTATATGCATATTGGCACCGTCGTCGTGATAGCTCAGTGCCGTTAGCATCGCCATGAGCCGCTCCACAACACCTTCATACAAATGCATTCTTTTCTGGAACTCTTCTTTGGATATAGAGGGAAGAGTTGTCTCGAACTTGCCGGAAGACAATCTCTCATAGACCAGCTCTGTCTCCTCATGGATAAGATCGTGGAGGCGAATGCGATGGTGCGGCTCTGGTACGTACCGCTTCACCGTAGCAACCGCTATAGCCGTAGAGATGGGATGGGGTTGTTCTAGTTCCTCCAGGGCTTTTAGTTTCTCTAGTAGATCCGTAAAAAATTGGTCTGAACTTTCAATCGGGATAACTTCTGCCCGTCTATGGCCGATTACTTTGTCCGCCTCTTCAGTCGGTGTTCCCCTAGCAAGCCAGTATGTTGTGAATCGCCGGTTTGGGGTACGTAAGATAGCGTTTCTAAGGGCAGTGTCCCACTCCCCCGACCACCCGCAGACCATCAGGCCGAACTCATCCAAAATACGATCTAGAAGCGCATTGAGCTCTTCCGAGTAATCGGCCAGCTCTTCTGGTGTGTTCTTAATTCGAGTGTCTAGATAATCTCCATGGAGCTTAATAATATAGCATCTTGTATGCACGTAGGGCATCGCGCCTTTCAAGTCATCTTCAGTACTTATTATATAAGGTTCAATTCCTATTTCTTGAAGAGCGTGCTCGAGAAGACGGTCAAAATTGGTCGTTAGAATCATGCGTACGTAACCGAGTTGGATTAGCTTGGCAATAGCCCGGTGAGCTGGTGTGGGGACTTTTAGGCCTTGCTCACGTTCCTCTTCGCTAGGTTCAAAATAGGAACGAAGCAACGCCTGTCGGTCAGAGGGGGTATTAGTCAGCTCATCGAGTAGAATGCTGTATTCGGGAGCTTTGCCATATTTTTTCCGGTACCAAGAGTCAGGATCTGGTTCAGGCTTTTCTCCTTGTAGGGCTGCAAGTTTGCGAACCAAATCAAGCGTGATCTCCCAACCGGTAGGAATGCCCGCGGACCTTGATATCCCTGAACCCAGAAGAAGAGCATACACTCCTTGGTTGTTATACACAGACAGCGCTAGCTTCAATATCGGTTCTTTTATCATTCAAATCTTCCCTATCTCTGGCTTCGTCAGCCAAAAAACCATGACTACCTTCAGGACGCATTGATGGTGCTGAATATTTTCGCGCGACATAAAATAGAGCATCAAGAAGATTTTTGGCAAAGGCGCTACTCAGTTCAGTCAAATTGATGTGCAAAAGATCTCACGAGCCTCACCGATCTTTCGCAGGACCTGATCCGCCAAGGGCTCCGCCATTACTCATTTCCTCCGTCTTTGACTCGGTCCTTCCTTGGCCCTCGCCCTTCGGGCGCACCTTTGGTGCGTCCAAATCGACTGTCCTGCCGATTTGTCGTATCGCCCTATTTCCCTACCTGCTCCAAAACTGTGGCAGGAAGGCCTTTGAACAAACGGCCAGAAGCCCCCTTTCATAGTCTTTCCCTGGAAAAATTAAAGCCGAGTATTTTGAAAACTTAGATAAACTAATCTCAAATTAGTTACTTAGTCAAGTAATTTCGCTTGGTTATCTGATAAACTACGCCTCAATAATAGAAAATCTATATAGCAATCTACCATACCGTTTTGACAGATGCGGTCACACTTGGCAGAAAAAATTAAAAAAAATCTTATTGGATCATGAAAAAATATGAGGCCCATGACATAAATTTTATTGATAAATTTGTTAATTTTCGTTTAACTATGCGACATCTTTGTTCCCTTACTTACTTCGTTAAGTAATGAGAGAGGGGAACGTTTTGGGGAGGATAATTATGGCCAGGGGTGATCAACTGGGAAGGCAGTGGAAGATAATCCAAACATTGATTTCTTCAAAAAAGGGGAAATCTGCTGCAGAATTGGCCTCAGAACTGGACTGTCATCCAAGGACGGTTTACAGGGATCTTGAGGCCCTCCAGATTGCTGGTTTTCCCATTTACACGGAAAGGGTGGAAGGCAAAAGCCTGTGGTCATTACTTGATACTGTGAAACATCAAATTCCCATACCATTTAGCCTACCTGAGCTAATGGCCCTATATTTTGGTACAGATATGCTGAGAGTCTTCAAGGATACTGTCTTCTATGATTCGTTGAAATCCCTATCCCAGAAAATAAAGGCCACCCTCCCGCCCGAATCCATGAAATATCTGAACAACCTTGAGCAGACTCTTCATATTGGCCTTAAGCCCTACAAGGAGTATGGCAAATTCAAGGAGATCATCAACAGGGTAAATGATGCTGCCACAAACAGAAAGACCATTGAGATCGTTTATTACACCATGAGCCGTAAGAGAGAAAGCAGGCGCAAGATAGATCCTTACTGGATCTGGTTTTTTAATGGCACCTTTTACATGATAGGGTTTTGTCACATGCGCCATGAAATAAGGATATTTGCCCTAGACCGGATCAAAATGCTCCACGAGACAAAGGATACATTTGAGGTGCCAGAGGATTTCAGCATGGAAGAGTTCATGGGACAGAGCTTTGGGGTCTTCAAGGGAGAACCGGTAAGAGTGAGGATATGGTTTTCCCCTGAGGTGGCGGGCTACATCAAGGAAAAGATATGGCATGAGAGCCAGGTGATCCAGCAGCAAGATGACGGCTCGATCATCTTTGAAGCAGAAGTAGCAGGAACACAAGAGATCAAGTTCTGGGTGATGAGCTGGGGATCACATGCCCTGGTTCTTGAACCGGAATCACTGAGGGAGGAAATCAGGGCGGAGGCGGAGGCGATGTTGAACCGGTATGAAGGTGCGGCAGAGGCTGAGAGAGTCGGTTGAGCTTTCTGGCATCATTAGACTATTCGGTCGCCAATTTAAGACTTGGCTTCTGGCAAGGCACGCACAAAAGTGGTGGCGATCTTCTGGGCGATAAGAGGGGCATTGCCTCCAGCCCGGTTGTTAATGATGATATTTGGCCTGATCCCCTGATCAATCGCTTCTCTTGCAATCTCCACCGTGTCACGCACCATTGATCCCTGCAACATCCCATCTATCAGCTTGTCAAATGGATGGGCCTTTGCATAGGCATCCTCGTACCTTATCCCTCTTGGGGTCATCAGCCTGATGATCACATCGCCTGAGGCGCCAAAAAACCTCTTTCCCGATAGATTGAACTGCCGCTTCAATGAAGGCAGCCATGTCCAGTGGCTAAGGACGTGGCCTACACCATGGTCTTCAAATACATGGAAAAGCTCTGGGCAAAGAAAGGAGGAAAGGGTGGTGGATGGATGGACCTGAAGCGGAAAGATTGAATATCTGTTTCAGGTGACATGAAGGAAACCAGTCTAGATCAACTTGTATCTTTTGGCCACATTTGGAAATTTTGAAATCCACTCCTCCAATTCAGCCTCCGCATTGATTGCCTTAACATATTTTGCAAACAGATCTGGGTCAATATCTTGCATTCTGCCTTGCTCAATATCCCTGATCTTATATTGCGTGAATTTGTGGGATTTGCAAAAGGCCTTGAAATCTTCATTCATCTTCACCCTCTTTTTCTTCAGTAAATCGGATAACACCTTGAAACACACGGCAGCCATCACGTCTGCTTTCTTGAAAAACTCATCATCAAAGTTTCGGAGCAAAACTTCTTTTACTGTCTTTGCAACCTTTTCCGCTGCTTTTTCCCAATCTGTTTTCATCTGATGTTCCAGAATTGCGCTTAAGTTTCCATTTGCCATATACCCGCACTACATACATATCATGGCCACGCACAAAAGGTAAAGATTGTCTGCTCAACATGGCTAATAGATTGATAACGCTAGCCGAGAAGGCTATACGAGATTACGGTATTTTGACTTTTCATATTACCTGCATCTCTTTTTTCAATTTTCCTTCATATCTGTTTATCTCCCCTAAGGGTATTCTAAGGCACCCCCGGATTTTTACCCTAGACAACTCCCCCTCCTCTATGAGGCGATAGACGGTTCTTACCGAGATGGAGAAGTATTCAGCTACCTCATCGACGCTATAGTACCGCTTGAGAAGGTTTTGAGTTGAGACTGATCACAATTTCGTGTTCACTTATAAAGGGAAGCCGGTAAAAAGTATCAGGAACTCATTCAAGAGGGCCTGCAAAAAGGCGGGCATCGAGGACTTCAAGTTCCACGACCTAAGACACACATTTAACACCAACATGAGGAAGGCTGGGGTGGAACGCAGCGTGATCATGAAGATCACGGGCCACAAGACCATGTCCATGTTCGAAAGATACAATACGGTGGACAGGGACGATGCCCATGAAGCAATAAAAAGGCTTGATGATTACCTCACCAAGCCTTCTTCTGGGGATAAGATTACTTCAATATTACTTCAAGGCCGTGAAAAAGAAATGACTTGATCCCCTAACTTGTTGATATTATTGGAGGCGGCAACCGGATTCGAACCGGTGAATAACGGTTTTGCAGACCGCTGCCTTAGCCACTTGGCTATGCCGCCTCAATGAAATGGAGCGGGAAACGGGACTTGAACCCGCGACAACCACGTTGGCAACGTGGGGCTCTACCAACTGAGCTATTCCCGCTTTACTTTATTATTTTACTAGCCAAACCCTGTTTGTCAACAAAAAATGAGCACTGCTGTCCACCCCTAGCGACCTTACGATGAAGGCCCCTGCTGACCCCCAGGGGAAAAAACCCGCCTACTGAACTGGCGAAAATACTCCCATCCAGACCATACAGTCAAGATGAGGGCTGCCCACAGCACCACCATCCCAATCTTGTGAAAATTCAGCCCAAGATACGTATAGTGCACGCATAGGCCAGCCAAGGCCACTGACTGCAAAATGGTCTTGTATTTGCCCAGTACCCGGGCCTGTATCACAATCCCCTCCTTAACAGCCACAGCCCTTAGGCCCGTGACAGCCATCTCCCTTGTGACGATCACAATGACCATCCAGACTGGAATCCTCTCAAGGGGAATAAGCATGATCATTGTCACTGTGACCAGAATCTTGTCTGCCAAGGGATCCAGAAACTTGCCAAAGGTGGTGACCGCGCCGTAACGCCTGGCAAAGAATCCATCCAAAATATCGGTTACAAAGGCAAGGCCGAAACAGATCCCTGCCAGAAGGCTCCCCACTTTGCCGGGAAAATTGAGAAACACGACCACAGGTGGTATACAAGCTATGCGGACGATAGTCAGTATATTGGGAAGATTGGACACGTTTGTGCTCGAAGCCGTTCTCATCACTGCCTCGGATCAATGGCCCTACAGACCGGGTGGCCCACTCTACCTCACCTGGCGGAACTGTCTGTAATATTGCATCACCTTTTCTACAAAGCGTCTGGTCTCGGGGACAGGAGGAATCCCCCCACTTTGCTCCACAAGCTCAGGACCGGCGTTATACGCGGCAATGGCCCGCTCCTTATCGTTGTGAAACCGCCTCAACAACCGGCTAAGATACCGCGTACCCCCATAGATATTTTCCTCTGGATCAAAGGGATCTTCCACCTTCAGCTCGTTGGCCGTATCCGGCATAAGCTGCATGAGACCTTGGGCGCCCTTGTGGGAAACCGCCCTGTGGTCAAAATCCGATTCTGCCTTGATAACCGCTTTTATGAGCAAGGGGTCAACGTGAAATTGCTCGGCCGCCTGCCGGATGATCCCTTCATACTTCTTGATATAGGCCTTTGAGGTGGTTTTCCTGGTCCTGATGTAGAGCCGATACCGTGCGTCATCCTTTACATTGGTGAAATGCCAGACACCGTTTTCATCCTTAAACCGGTATATGTCCCCCTGGGTAACTCCAGGGACCAAAACCATCAAAAGGGCAACTGCGGCTGAACATCTCCGGAACTTCGGCCATTGCATGGTTATCCCAGTTTTTTCCAGTCCTCCAGAAACTTGTTGAGGCCAATATCTGTCAAGGGGTGTTTGATCAATTGCTGCATTACCTTATAAGGAATAGTGGCAATGTCTGCGCCCATAAGCGCAGCATCCAGCACATGTACTGGATTGCGTATGCTGGCCACGATGATCTCCGTATCATATCCATAATTTTCATATATGGTCACGATCTGTTCCACAAGATCCATGCCCCGGTGACTGATGTCATCAAGCCTCCCCACAAATGGGCTGATATAAGAAGCCCCGGCCTTGGCAGCCATGAGCGCCTGGACAGGGGAAAAACACAAGGTAACATTTGTCTTAATGCCTTCGGCCGTGAGCGCCTTAACTGCCTTTAGGCCCTCCTCGATCAAGGGGATCTTGATAACAATATTATCGGCCAATTTCGCCAAATCTTGGGCCTCTTTAATCATGCCGGGCGCATCAAGGCTTACCACCTCGGCGTTCACCGGTCCATCCACGATATCACAAATCTCCTTTAACAGGGCCTTGAAATCCCCCCTGCCCTCCCTGGAAATCAGGGTAGGGTTTGTGGTCACTCCGTCCAGCAGCCCAAGGTCATTGGCCTTCTTGATCTCCTCAATATTCGCTGTGTCAATGAAAAACTTCATAATCCCTCCTTCCCATGATCACACGATGATGGTCTCGCCAAAAAATTCTCTTTGCCGCCAAAGAGGGTTACTTATCCCTCTCCCGGCCCTATCTCTTTTGTTCTAACAGGAATCGCTCAGCGCACTCCTTGCTGCAAAAGTAATAGGTCTGCCCATTTATCACCCTCTTTTCCGCATCCCTGACATGGATAAATGTCTTGCACACAGGATCTTGAACCATATCACTGACTTCTCCTCCTCCTTGGCGACGATCCAAGGGCTTTGCCTTGCCGAGATAGCTTCGGAGCACCCGGTAGAGCAAATAAAGGAGGATGGCCAAAATGATAAGACGCATTTAGAATTCCTCCATTAGAGTCACTGCCTGCCCCTCTGTAGGGCATTGTTTGAGTAGCTCCTTGACCTTCAGGCCCAGCACGGGGTGCACAAAATCAGGAGCAAGGTCGGCCAGCGGCACCAAAACGAATCGCCTCAGATGAAGCCTTGGGTGCGGGATCTCTAGATCCGGCTCGGAAATAATTCGCTGGCCAAAAAACAAGATATCCAGATCAATGGCACGGGAGTCCCATTTCTTCTCTCGCTTTCTCCCGAGCTGCTTTTCAATGGCAAGCAGCTCGCCCATCAGGTTCCCAGGTAAAAGACTGGTATCCAGGGAGATCACCCCATTCAAATACCAGTCCTGATCCTGAACACCTACCGGCTCTGTCCTGTAAAATCGGGATTTGGCCTTGACCCTGCATCCTTCTGCCAGGTCCATCAGTTCAATGGCCTTCATGCAGTTGGCCCGTTTGTCGCCCAGATTGGAGCCAATGCCTATGTATACTCGTTCCATTTGCATGACCAAGACATTGTGGCGGAGCAAGGCCTATAGGTGCATTGCCTTTATTCTTTCAATGGCCTCGGCCAGCCGAGACTTGTCTTGGGTCAAGGCGATCCTGAAATACCCTTCCCCTGGCTCTCCAAAGCCGTTGCCAGGGGTTACCACCACGCCTGCTTCTTCCAAGAGCCTGGTTGTAATCTCGGCCGAACTGTAACCCTCAGGGGTCTTCACCCACAGATAAAAGGTTGCCATGGGCATTCGAAGATCAAAGCCTGCCTCAGAAAGACCTGCCACCATCAGATCGCGTCTTTCTTGATAAATCCGCCTCATTTGTTCCACGCAATCCTGGGATCCTCTGAGAGCCCGGATACCTGCAACCTGCACTGCCTGGAACACCCCTGAATCAATATTGCTCTTTACCGCACCCAGGGCCCCCACTGCCTCCTTGTTGCCCACTGCAAACCCTATGCGCCAGCCCGTCATATTGTAGGTCTTGGAAAGGGAATGAAACTCGATCCCCACATCCTTGGCCCCATCCACCTCCAGAAAGCTGGGGGGCTTGTAACCATCAAAGGCCATTTCCGTGTAAGCCGCATCATGGCAGACAATAATGCCGTGTTTCTTTGCAAACCGGACCACCCTCTCGAAAAAACCCAGGTCTGCCACTGCAGAGGTGGGATTGTTAGGATAATTGATGAACATAACCCGCGCCTTGTCCAACACATCTGCAGGTAGGGCATCCAGATCAGGCAAGAAGTCCTTTTCTTCTGTAAGCGGCATAAAATAGGACCGGCCACCGGCAAAAAGGGTGGAAATGTGATAAACCGGGTATGAGGGCGATGGTACTAGTACCACGTCTCCTGGGTTGACAAAGGCCAAGGGAAAATGGGCGATTCCCTCCTTACTGCCAATAAGGGAGACAACCTCCTGATCCGGATCAAGGCTCACCCCGAAGCGCTTCTCATACCACTCTGCCACTACCTCTCTAAACTCCCTCATACCAGAATATGAGGGATAGCGGTGATTAGCCGGGTCTTCGGCTGCCCGCTTCATCTCCTCCACAATGTGAGGTGGTGTGGGGAGATCCGGGTCCCCCACACCCAAATCAATGATGTCAACGCCCTTTGCCTTTACCTCTGCCTTTTTCTCATCAATGGCCTTAAACAAATAAGGCGGCAATTTTTTCAGCCGTTCTGCTCTTTCAAAAAAATCTCCCATTCTAAAACCTTCCTCGCATCAAGGTTAACTGGAGCTTTAGCTCATTTCTGAAGGCATAAATCTAAGATGATAAATATCACAGCTCAGAAATTTCTAGGCTATTAGGCCGAAGATTGTTAGCCCCTTCAACCTAATCACCTTCTGACTTCTAACTCCTAGCTCCTGAATCCTATTAGTCCTTCAACCCCAACACATCCTGCATATCATAGAGACCAACAGGTTGTTCAGCCACCCATAGGGCCGCCCTCACAGCTCCCCGGGCAAAGTTGTCGCGGCTGTGAGCCCTATGAATCAATTCCAGCCTCTCTCCGATTCCTCCGAACAATATGGTATGCTCACCGGCGATATCGCCGGCCCGCCATGTCTGTATTCCGATTTCATCCTTTGTCCTTTCACCTATAAAGCCCTTACGCTCGTACACCCCCGCCTTTTCCAGATCCCTTCCAGTGGCCTCGGCCAGTATCCTGGCCAGCTTCATGGCCGTCCCACTGGGTGCATCTTTTTTGAAACGATGGTGCACCTCTAAGATCTCCATATCATATTCATCACCCAAGATCTCAGCCATCTCTTCGGCTATCTTGAACATCACGTTCACACCCACACTCATGTTAGGCGCCATGACACACCGGATCTTCCTGGCCAATTGTTCCGCCTCATCAAGGGCCTCCCCACTGATGCCCGTTGTCCCTATGACCATTGCCAAGCCCTTTTGGACGGCCGTCCTCAGGTTGGCAAGGGTCGCCTCCGGTGTGGTAAAATCAATGAGCACATCGCACTTTTCAATCACTTGGTCAAGCCCCGGCGCTATGGTTACGCCCAGCTCTCCGATGCCGGCAACCACGCCCACATCCTCGTTTACACTCTCATGGTCAGGTCGCTCAAAAGCACCGGCCAGTTCTGTGCGGGGATTTTCAGCCACCATGGCCACGATCCGTTTGCCCATTCGTCCTGCAGCTCCAGCCACTAGAACCTTTAACATACCAGCCCTCCATTGAAAGGCTTTAGGCGTCAGGCCTTAGGCTCTAAGCTCAAGGCAACATTATCCCCTTGCTTGACCTTTCACCTCGTGCCTTAAGCCTCACGCCTTGAACCTGTTTTTAAATTAACCCATATTCACCCAATACCTTCTTCAACCTCTCCAAGTTAGCCGGGGACATGGAGCAGAGGGGAAGCCTCATCTCCTCTTTAATCTTTCCCATCAAAGCCAAAGAGGTTTTCACGGGAATGGGGTTGGTCTCAAAAAACATGGCCTTACACAGGGGCAAGAGCTTGTAAAACATTTCTCTCGCCTTGTCCACCTGGCCCTGTTCCCAGGCCGCCACCATGTCAGCCGTATCCTTAGGTACAATGTTGGCAACTACCGAGACGACGCCTTTTCCTCCCAGGGCCAGGATGGGAAGCGTGAGATTATCGTCCCCTGAAAGCAGTGTGATCTTATCGCCGGCCAGATTCACAATCTCCGCCATCTGCCCCAGATTGCCTGAGGCCTCCTTAATGGCCACGACCTCGGGAAGCTCTGCAAGGCGGGCGACGGTCTCAGGCAGCATGTTTACACTGGTGCGGCCTGGAACGTTATACAACACCTGAGGCAGCGGAACCGCCTCTGCAATGGCCTTGAAATGCTGATACAGTCCCTCCTGGGTGGGCTTATTATAGTATGGTGTTACCTGAAGTGTCGCGTCAGCCCCTGCCTTCTTGGCATGCGCGGTCAATTCAATGGCCTCATTGGTGCTGTTGCCCCCTGTCCCTGCAATGACCGGCACCCGCTTGTTGACCGCCTCTATGGCAATATCAATCACCCGGGCATGTTCTTCCATATTCAGGGTGGCCGACTCTCCCGTGGTACCACACGGTACAATGGCGCTTGTTCCGTTCTCTATTTGAAATTCGATCAATTCCCTATAGGCCTCTTCATCGACTTTTCCATCCTTAAATGGCGTGACAATTGCCACTATCGAACCTTTAAACATAACAACCTCCTTAATTAAGGTTTATCTGGTTTATCTGGTTTATCTGGTTTATTCAGTCCGTCCCGTTCGATCTTAAACAAAGCAGCCCAGAATCCTCAGTGTGTGTCCGCCCTTAACAGGCTAAGCCGGGTCAAAGGGCCTCCTCATGAAGTTTGCCCTCATAGACGATAGCGGTACCCCCTTCCATCCATACCTCTTGAAACTGATCCCCTCTCTTTTTGAACGTGATGGTAAGGATCTCGCCGCCTCTGGTCTTCACCTTTATGGGGGGTTTTACCAGGCCACGTTCAGCGCTCACCAAGGCAGAGGCGATGGCACCTGTCCCACATGCCAGGGTCTCGTCCTCCACCCCTCTTTCATAGGTTCTCATCTCTATGAGGTCTTGGGCCACAACTCGTACGAAATCCGCATTGGTCCCTTCAGGAGCAAAATATTCATGGTAGCGCAGGGCCCTGCCCTCTTCCTTTACAGGATGATGTTCCAGATCATCCACACCCACAACCACATGGGGAACACCCGTGTTCACAAAGTCCAGGGTCTTCCACGAAGGGGCCCTGTCCAGATCCAGATCCAACTGAAGCCCCTTTGGCAAGGGCATCAGGACCTTGACAAAACGGCCCTTCACCTCACCTGAGATAGGCCCTGCCAGGGTCTCAAAGGTCATTTTCGGCCCGGCAATACCCTTTAAGTAGGCGAAACGGCATACACACCGGCTGCCGTTACCGCACATTTCCACCTCCCCACCATCGGCGTTGAAAAACCGCCACGCAAAGTCATAGATCTTGGACTTGGTAACAAAGATCACCCCATCAGCACCCACAGAGGCCCTGCGCCTGCAGCTCTTCAAAACCAGGTTGGGCATGTCTTGCTCACTTATTTTCCCCTCTCGGTTGTCAATAAGGATAAAGTCATTGCCGCTTCCATTCATCTTCCAAAATTCAATGGGCTCCATATCTACCTCTGTGCTAGCGCATAAAATCCGGGATCACTTCGCCCCGAATAAGATCCTCATATGTTTCTCTCTTTCTTACCACATAATACTGGCCCCCATAAACCATCACCTCCGCCACCCTTGGCCTCGAATTGTAGTTTGATGCCATGGTAAAACCATAGGCGCCGGCACTCATGATGGCCATAAGATCGCCGGGTTCATAGGCATCCACGCCCCGGCCCTTGGCAAAAAAATCGCCGGACTCACAAATGGGCCCCACCACATCAGCCTTGATTCTTCCCCTTTGGCGCTCCACAACCGGTTGAATGGCATGATAGGAGGAATAAAGGCTGGGCCGGACCAAATCATTCATGGCCGCATCCACCACAATAAAGTTCTTCTCAGGCGTTGATTTGGTATAAAGCACCTGGGTGACCAGGATGCCCGCATTGCCCGCAATTACCCTGCCTGGCTCAAAGATCAGTACAAGATCCTTGTCCTTTACCTCGGATTTAATAGCCTTTGCATATTCGGCGGGATGGGGAGGGGCCTCCCGCTCATAGGTAATGCCCAGGCCGCCTCCTAGGTCAAGATATTGGATGGAGATGCCGCTCTGCTTGAGGCGATCCACCAGGTCCAACAATCTCCTGAGGGCCTCCACAAAGGGGTCCACCTGGGTAAGCTGGGAGCCAATGTGGCAAGACACCCCGGTGACCTGGAGGTTTTTCATCTTGGCCGCCATTTCATATTGCTCAGGGGCCTGCCGGATATCTATGCCGAACTTGTTTTCCCTGAGTCCTGTTGAGATATAGGGATGAGTGGCAGGATCCACATCGGGATTCACCCGAATGGCTACTCTGGCCTTCTTGCCCAGATCCCGGGCCACGCCATCCAACCTCTCGATCTCTTGGGAGGACTCGATGTTGAACATCAAGATATCCGATTCCAAGGCATAGGCCAGATCCTCGGACCTCTTGCCCACCCCTGAAAACACGATTTTGGATGGCTCTATGCCCGCCTTTAAGGCCCTATATAGCTCTCCACCCGAAACAATGTCCACCCCTCCTCCTTCAAGGGCAAAAAGCCTCAGGACCGCCAGGTTTGAATTGGATTTCATGGAAAAACAGGTAAGATGCGCAATGTCTTGGAATGCCCCGTCAAAGGCATGGAAATGCATCTTCAGCGTGGCATAAGAATAAAGATAAAAGGGGGTGCCTACCTCCGTGGCTATTTGTGTTACAGGGACCTCTTCACAGTAAAGCTCATTGTTTACATAATGAAAGTGATGCATATGTTCCTGATACTCCCATTCATTAGTATTGAGAATCGGTGTTTCTAAAGAACCAGGAGAACGGGTATTCACAGAAGCGGCCATCAGTCCGTCACCACCAACTGTAGCCTCTCTGACACCGGACCTAGGACCCCATTATCTCCTACCACCCTGATTTGGAAAAAATGTACTCCTCTCCTCTTGGTGAGGGGCAAGCTACAGGAAAAAGACCTGCCTTTGTCCAATGTGCCGGAAACCACCTCCTTATTCGTAAACACAATGGGACACGACTTGCAAGGTGCTTGTCCGGGCCCATACCATGCATGCTCAATCATGATCTTAAGGCCATGGGGCCTCCTGAGCTTATCAGCGCCTGGCCCTCTGACCTTGCCTTCAAATCTCACCCCATCTTGCACCCATGAGACCGTGATATCTTTCAGCTCAAGTGCAATCGGCCTTTTCTTGGGTACAAAGGGCGGGCCCTTTTTGCCACAGGAGCCCAAGAAAAAGGCCATAGTAAGACACAGAAGGAGGGAGATGATCGGCCTTGGCTTCAAAGCCCCAACTCCTCTTTTGCCTTTTGAATACATTGGCTCACTGCATCAGGCCCTGTGCCTCCAGGCAAGTTCCTTCGCTCAACCGACTTTGCCGGGTCCAGCCATTCATAAACGTCCTCGCCAATGGATGGGCAAAGAGAGCGCATTTCCTCCAGGCTCAGTTCGTGTAGCTCTTTACCCTTTTCCAGGCACTCCAGCACCAATTGTCCCACAATTTCATGGGATTTCCTGAAGGCCACACCCTTTCGAACCAGGTACTCAGCCAAATCCGTTGCCACCAGGAACCCATTACTTGCTGCCTGCTTCATCTTTTCCCCATTAAAGGTTACAGCCCCTATGAGACGGCAGGCCGCCTCCAGGCAGAGCTCCAGGGTATCCACCGTGTCAAATAGGGCCTCTTTGTCCTCCTGCATATCCTTGTTATAGGCAAGGGGGAGCGCCTTCATGACCGTAAGTAGGGATATAAGGTGTCCGTAGACCCTTCCTGTCTTTCCTCGCATGAGTTCTGGCAAGTCCGGGTTTTTCTTTTGAGGCATGATGCTACTGCCCGTGCAAAAGGCATCTGAGATGGTCACGAATCCGAATTCCTCTGTAGACCAAATCACCAGCTCCTCGCTCAGACGACTCAGGTGCATCATCACCATTGCACAATCAAAAAGAAACTCCAGAATAAAGTCCCTGTCACTGACCGCATCCATGCTATTGGCAGATATGGCCTCAAAACCCAGCTCTCGTGCCATCATCTCCCGGTCAAGTGTAAAGGTGGTACCAGCCAGGGCAGCACTGCCCAGTGGCAATACATTGGTTCGCTTCAGTGTTTCGCCAAAACGCCTCCAGTCTCTCTCAAACATCTCATAGTAGGCCATCAGGTGATGTGCCAACAGCACAGGTTGTGCCCGCTGCATGTGGGTGTAGCCTGGCATGATGAGTCCACTGTGCTTTTCAGCCTGCTCCACCAATGCCCGCTGAGTCTCGCGTATCAAGGAGCGGATTCGGTTGATGGCCTCTCGCACATACAGACGGACATCAAGGGCTACCTGGTCATTTCGGCTTCTTCCAGTATGCAGCCTTTCACCAAGCTCACCTACCTTGGCCACCAGGGCCCTTTCAACCAGGGTATGAATATCTTCATAGGCCCTCTCATCAGGATACTCGCCGCGGTCCAGCTCTTGCTGAATCTGGCCCAGGGCCTCAATCACACGATCACAGTCCTGCTGGGTAAAGATCCCTGCCTTTGTCAGGGCCTTACAGTGAGCAATGCTTCCCTGGATATCTTCCTTATATAATCTCCGGTCAAAGCCTATAGATGCATTGAACCGATCCACCAGTTCATCGGCATCCTCTTTGAACCTTCCGCCCCAGGTCTTTTTAGCCATCTCTTGGTCCTTGTCTAGGCCCTCCCTAAGGGGGAGCCATTTCGCCTCCTTCGGCCTTTATCTTTTTACCTTTTTATCCTCTAACCGCACTTGGTGGGCCTTGAGGCCTCATGCGTGGCTGCGCTTATACGGCACTGCGCCTTCGCTCGAGCAGTTTTGCTATCTTGATCCTTAGTCCGCTCAGTCGAATAAATCCTTCGGCATCCTTCTGGTTGTATACCTCATCCCCTTCAAAGGTGGCAAAATCTGGGTCATAAAGGGAGACGTCGGACTTTCTCCCAACAACAATGCAATTGCCCTTATAAAGCTTAAGCCGCACCACACCTGTTACATTCTTCTGGCTTTCATCAATCAATGCCTGCATCATCTCCCTTTCAGGGGAAAACCAATAGCCATAATAGATCATCTCTGCATACCGGGGCAGTAGTGAATCACGGATGTGCATCACTTCCCGGTCCATGGTAATGGACTCCATTGCCATGTGGGCGATCCTGAGAATAGTACCGCCTGGTGTCTCATATACCCCGCGCGATTTCATTCCAACATAACGGTTTTCCACTAGGTCCACGCGCCCGATGCCATTCTCCCCACCTAGCCGGTTTACATGGGCAAGGAGTTCAGCCGGCCTCATGGGCTTGCCATCTACTGCCACTGGTGTGCCTTTTTCAAATGTGATTTCAATATAGGTAGCCTTGTCAGGGGCCTTCTCAGGAGAGACCGTAAGTACAAACATGTCCTCAGGGGGCTCCTTCCAAGTATCCTCCAGAATGCCTGCCTCAAAGCTGATATGAAGGAGGTTGCTGTCACAGGAATAGGGTTTTTCTTTGGTCACGGGGACAGGGATCCCGTGACTCTTGGCATAAGCAATAAGATCTTCCCTTCCCCGAAAGTCCCAGATGCGCCATGGTGCAATAATCTTGAGACCTGGCTCCAGTGCCATATAGGTCAATTCAAAGCGCACCTGGTCATTGCCCTTGCCAGTGGCCCCATGACTGACCGCATCAGCGCCTACCTTTCTGGCCGCTTCCACCTGTCCCCGTGCTATGATCGGGCGGGCAAGACTGGTGCCCAATAGATAGGCCGACTCATAAATGGCATTGGCCCTTAGTGCGGGCCACACGAAGTCCCTTACAAATTCCTCCTTCAGATCCTCTATGATAACCTCGTCGGCGCCTGTGTTCAGGGCCTTTTCCCTAATCCCCTCCAAATCCTCTCCCTGGCCCACATCGGCTGCATAGGCAACCACCGGACACTGATACGTCTCCTTCAACCAGTGAAGAATCACCGAGGTGTCCAGACCTCCTGAATAGGCAAGTACGATTTTCTTGATATCTTGTGACAATGTTCTTCCTCCTTGAAATGCCAAATGTCAAAGCTTAAACCTGCCACTTACAGATAAATGTCAAAAGAAATCCAAATACCCCAATCACAAAGCAAATCCCCTAGGCCCGCCTGCTATACAAACCGGAGAGGATTTCGCTCTCGTTTGGTTATTTGATATTTGACATTGATTTGACATTGGGATTTTGTCATTTGACATTAATCATCTCTTTCTTGTCTCATAATCTTCCATGTCACGCCAAAAGCCACTCAAGGAGGGCCTGATGCATATGCATCTTGTTCTCTGACTGATCAAAGACCACAGAATAGGGGCCCTCAAGCACATCCTCTGAGATCTCTTCCCCCCTATGGGCGGGTAGGCAGTGCATCACAGTTACATCCTTTTTACAATAGGCAAGGAGCTCACTGTTTATCTGAAATCCTTGAAACGCCTCAACCCGTTTGCCGTGCTCCTCCTCTTGTCCCATGCTCGCCCATACGTCCGTGTTGATGACATCCGCATCACGGGCCGCTTCAACCGGTTCATCCACTATACGCACCTTTTCTCCTGCCTTTTCCAATGCCTCCGGACTCGGGCGGTAACCTGAAGGACAGGCCAAAACCAAGTCAAACCCCAAAAGGCCAGCCGCATTGATCCAGGAATTGGCCACATTGTTTCCGTCTCCAATCCATGCAATCTTGAGGCCCACAATCTTGCCCTTGTTTTCCTGCACTGTCATTAAATCGCTCAGGATCTGACAGGGATGGTACCGGTCAGTAAGGGCATTGATGACAGGTATGTCCGCCCATCGGGCCATTTCCTCCACGGTATCCTGGGCATATGTCCTGACAGCCAGGGCATCCAGATACCTGGAAAGCACCCTGGCGGTGTCCCGAATAGGCTCACCTCTGGACAATTGCGTATCTGCCTTCCCTAGAAAGATGGTGCCTCCCCCCAGCCTGATCATAGCCGCCTCAAAGGACACCCGGGTTCTTGTGGAGGGTTTATCAAAGATAAGGCCCAAGATACGGCCCCTTAGGGGAAAATTCGTTTTACCCTGTTTTTTTTTGATTTCTAACGCCCTTTCAATGAGCCGAAAGACCTCTTCTGAGCTCAAATCCCTAATGGTTAATATATCCCTTTTCATAATCATGTCCCTTTTTGTGCAAGGTGCGTCTCTTTTCACTAGGTAGGGTAACGGGATGCTCCCAACATGGGTATATTATAAGGCGCAAGGAAAAAAGAAGCTGATGCCTGACAGCCTATAGCTCAAGGCTGGTATTTGCTACTCTTAACCTTGAACCTTCAACTTTGAACCTTGAACCTGTCTCGTTATGCCGTTTCCCTCCCAGCATGAACAATATCAACAGTCCTATTCCATCCTCTGGAAGATTCCATCCAGGCAATCTACGAGTTGATCTATTTCATCCTGCTCCACAATCAAAGGCGGCAGAAACCTCAGAACCCTTTCTTGCGTGCAATTAATTAGAAACCCCTGCTCTAGGCAGGAATTAACCACCTCCGCGCCTTCCCTTTCCAGTTCTAATCCCAGTATCAGCCCCGTGCCCCTTACTTCCTTAATAAAAGGGTATTTTTCCCTCAGCCCATGGAGTCTTTTTTTGAAGTAGTCCCCCATCTGCCGGCAGTGCTCCAATACCCCGTCTTCAAGCAGGCTCCTCACCACGGCAATGGAAACAGCCGTCACCAGTGGGGTGCCACCGAAGGTGCTGGCATGGGTACCGGGACCAAAGCTATCGCTCAACCGCTCTGTGGCCAGCATGGCCCCAATGGGAAGCCCATTGCCCAGGGCCTTGGCCAGGGTCATAATGTCTGGCGTGACTCCAAAATGCTCATGGGCAAACAGCTTGCCGGTCCTGCCCATGCCCACTTGAACCTCGTCAAAGATGAGGAGGAGACCTCTTTCATCGCAAAGCTTTCTCACCTGTTGAAGGTATCCTGAATCGGGCACCACCACCCCTCCTTCCCCCTGGATGGGCTCTATCATTACCGCGCATACTACGTCATCCACGGCCTGCTCAATGGCATTCACATCATTGAATGGCACAAATTTGAATCCGGAAAGAAGGGGATCAAAGCCCTTTCTCACCTTGGCCTGGCCAGTTGCGGAAAGGGTGGCCATGGTCCTGCCATGGAAGGAGTTGTCCATACAGATGACGACATACTTCCCGTCACCAGAGGTATCCCTGGCCCACTTTCGCGCCAGCTTAATGGCCGCCTCATTGGCCTCGGCCCCACTGTTTGCGAAAAACACCCTGTCTGCAAAGGAGTTTTCCACCAGCAAGCGTGCAAGCTCCACCTGTGGCTTGGTATAAAAAAGATTTGAGACGTGCACTAGCATCCGAGACTGGGCCTCAAGGGCCTTGGTAACCACTGGAGAGCTATGCCCAAGGGCACATACTGCTATGCCACCCACGAAATCCAGATAAGGTTTGCCATCCTCATCCCATACCCGGCACCCTTCACCCCTTACCAGGGTGATCGGAAATCGGCTGTATGTCTTGAACATGTAGGTGTCTGCCTGCTCAATGGTAGAAATAGATCCCTCTCCCATAATCTATCCTTTCAAATTATTAGATTATCTCCTTACACCTTACACTATACCCTAATCTCCAGGCCAAGGGCCCAATACATAAGGTTGAGAAATGAGTCCATTTTCTTCTCCACTATGCTATGTCATCAAATACTCTAGACCTCATTTGATCGAATAACGAATATTGAATACTGAATCTCGAAATTCCAAGTTCATCATTCGATATTCTTCGGTCCTTCCAATTTATCCACGCCCTACGGCTTATTTACGGCACGATCTCCGTTCCAACCCCTCCCTTGGTAAATATCTCTAACAATATGGCATGTTCCATTCGGCCGTCAATAATATGGGCCTTCCTTACACCTGAGCGAAGCGCCTCAAGACAACAACTCACCTTTGGAATCATGCCCCCTTTAATAATGCCATCTGCAATAAGTTTCCGGGCCTCCTCCATGGTCAGGGTGGAAATCAAGTGCCCTTCCCCGTCCAATACCCCCTGGGTGTCAGTGAGCAATACCAATTTCCGCGCCCCAAGGGAGGCGGCAATATGACCAGCCACCAAGTCGGCATTGATGTTATAGGTTTCCCCTTCTTTATCTCCCCCAACGGGCGCAATCACAGGAATGAATTCCCGCCCTATAAGCGTAGTGAGGATGCTGGTGTCCACGGCCACTATCTCACCCACCATGCCCATGTCAATGATCTCAGGAGGTTGATCAGTGCCCTTTTTCCTCACATATTTCATCTTCTTGGCCGTGATGAGCTTGCCGTCCTTCCCGGACAGGCCCACTGCCCTGCCCCCATGTCGATTTATCAGATTCACGATTTCCTTGTTCACGCTACCCACCAGGACCATCTCCACAACGTTCATGGTCTGGCGGTCGGTCACACGCATCCCATCCACAAACTCCGACTCAATGGAGAGCCTTTTCAAGAACTCGCCGATCTGCGGGCCTCCCCCATGGACCACAATGGGGTTCAGGCCCACATACTTCATGAGTATGATGTCTAGGGCGAAATTCCGCTTCAGTTGCTCATCCACCATGGCATGACCGCCATACTTTACCACCACGGTCGCGCCGTTAAAACGCTGAATGTAAGGGAGCGCCTCAATCAGGATCTTTGCCCTGTCCATGTCTGCACTCATAGGATATACCTGCTCAGATTTTCGTCCTCAAGGATATCACTCAATTTTTCCGTGACATACTGTTTGGTGATCACCACGCTTTTGGAGGCCATGTCAGGGGCATCAAATGATATCTCATCCAGCAGCTTTTCCATGACCGTTTGAAGCCTCCGGGCACCGATGTTCTCCATGCGATCATTCACCATGCTTGCGATGCGCGCGATCTCTCTGATAGCCTCATCCTCAAATTCAAGCTGGATTCCCTCGGTGGCAAGAAGCGCCTTATACTGGGTGATAAGCGCATTCTTGGGCTCGGTAAGTATCCTCACAAAGTCTTCCATGCTCAGGGAATCCAACTCCACCCGTATGGGAAATCTGCCCTGTAGCTCGGGAAGCAGATCCGAGGGCTTGCTCACATTAAATGCCCCCGCAGCAATGAACAAAATATGGTCTGTCTTGACCATGCCATACTTGGTAAGCACGGTCGATCCTTCCACAATGGGCAACAAATCTCTTTGGACACCCTCTCTGGACACGTCCGGTCCGTAGCCAGATTCCGCACCTGCGATCTTATCCAACTCATCCAGAAAAATTATCCCGTTTTGCTCGGTCATGCGGATGGCCCTTTCCACCACCTTGTCCATATCTATCAATTTTTGGGACTCCTCTTGAGCCAGGATTTCAAGGGCCTCTGGTATCTTTACCCTCCTTTTCTTTTTCTTTGAAGGAAAGATATTACCAAACACCTCTTTTATGTTGAATTCCATTTCCTCCAGCCCGGCGCTGGAAAAGATCTCTACCATGGGCACGTTGCGGTTCGCCACCTCCAACTCCACATAACGCTCATCCAGTTTGCCGTCCCGGAGCATCCTTCTCAATTTCTCCCGGGTGGAGAATGGCTCCGCCCGATCAGAACGAACCACTTCCAAGACCTTCTCCTTGTCCCCTTCCTCGATCTCTCGCTGCTCCTCCTTTTTCCGGGGCAGCAAGATATCCAAGAGCCTCTCTTCGGCCAACTCACGTGCACGACCCTTGACCTTTTCCTGTTCCTCTTTCTTTGCCATGTTCACGGCCAACTCGGTAAGGTCCCTTACCATGGATTCCACGTCTCTGCCTACATATCCCACTTCCGTAAACTTGGTGGCCTCCACCTTTATAAAAGGCGAGTTGGCAAGTCTGGCAAGGCGCCTGGCTATTTCTGTTTTGCCTACACCAGTGGGGCCTATCATGATGATGTTCTTTGGCGCAATCTCGTCGCGCAGTTCAGGAGATACCTGTTGCCTACGCCAACGGTTTCGGAGCGCGATGGCAACTGACCGCTTGGCCTCATCCTGGCCGATAATATACTTATCCAACTCCGAGACAATCTCCCTCGGGGTCAGAACCTTCATGAACCCATCTTCCTTTATCTCATCCTTTTCCATATCTCGCCTCATCTTTCCCCTTTTCCCCAATATTGGCACACTATGGAAACAAATGGTTCTCATACTAGGTGGGACCGGGGCACATATATTGCCCGTCATACTTGAGCGTAGGGCTTAAACCTCATTCATTAAGGAAACAAATCTCTAAAATCAAAGACTCCAAAATGCGGAAAATGCCAAGATCCAAATTTTAAATCAATGCCAAATTTTAAATCCTAAATACTTCAGAAATAGTTAACAGACAACATTCAGCTGACTGATGTAGAATCTTGCAAGACAAGGATTCGGGCTATTTGGGATTAAGGTTTTGACATTCATTTGGCATTGGTCATTTGACATTTGGTGTTGAACACGTGTTTCTTATGAACGAATCCCAATACCCAGATTCTTCCCGCTCCGAAAATGTTTACCCCAAAATTACCCAAGTTCATGAATCACCATATGTTCATTGGTATACACACAAATGGATGCGGCGATCCTCATTGATTCCCGAGCAATGGCAACAGCATCCAGGTCAGAATGGGCCACCAGTGCCTTTGCCGCAGCCAAGGCATAAGGACCTCCAGAGCCAATGGCCGCAACCGACTCATCTGGCTCGATCACGTCTCCTGTTCCCGATATGATAAGGATATGTTCCTTGTCCATGGCCAACAATAGGGCCTCCAGCCGACGCAGGATCTTATCCGTACGCCAGTCCTTAGCAAGTTCCACAGCAGCGCGTGTGAGGTTTCCACTAAAGCTCTCCAGCTTTCCCTCCAGCCTCTCAAAGAGATTAAAGGCATCAGCCGCAGCCCCTGCAAAACCCACTAGCACCTGGTCCTTATACATGGGCCTTACCTTGGTGGCCTTATGTTTCATGATGGTCTCACCCAGGCTTACCTGCCCGTCGCCGGCCATCACAGCCCTGCCATCCTTCATAACAGCCAAGACCGTGGTGGCCCGGAGTAACTTCTTTTTGTCTTGCGCACCATTGTTCATGAAACAATCTTCTCCTTATTGCTCATTGGCTTCTGGGGTGGGCCTTGTCATAGACCGCCATAAGTTTGTCCAAGCTCAAGTGCGTGTACTTCTGGGTCGTACTTAGGCTCTCATGGCCCAGAAGTTCTTGAACAGTCCGAAGATCCGCCCCCCCATCCAACATATGTGTTGCAAAGGTGTGTCTCATGGCATGGGGGCTGATATCCGAACTGAGCCCGCATTCCAGTGCATATCGCTTTATGATCCTATTGACACTTCTGGCCGTCAGTCTCCCCCCCCTATAATTGAGGAACAGGGGCTCTTGATCTCCCCCCCGCCCATACCGCCTTCTCAGTGGGCCAACCGCATCCAAATATGCCTTCAGGGTACGAAGTGCCTGTCTGCCAATGGGAACCAGTCTTTCTTTGCTCCCCTTTCCCATTACCCGCACAATCCGGCTCTCAAGGTCTATGCTCGATACATTCAAGGAGCAAAGCTCACTGACCCGTAACCCGCAAGAGTAAAGCACCTCTAGTATGGCAGCATCCCTGAGACCTAGGAGCGTATCCTTTCTGGGCAGATCCAAGAGCCTAAAGGTCTGGTCTACCGTCAAATGGGCAGGGATATGCCTCCGCAGACGCGGAGTGGAAACCTCTGCAGCCGGATTGGACTCGCTAAGGCCCGAGCGTTCCAAAAACGTGAAAAATGATCGCAGTGCAGAGAGCTTTCTAGCTATGGTGGTCCTGCTATTCTGCCCAAACAGCCTGGCCAAATAACCTCTCACCACCAAGGGATCAATGCCACTTGAATCCCAGGCCTTATCATCGTTGTGGAGCCTGCCCTCGGAAATCAAAAAGGCCAAAAATTGACGCAGGTCACTCCTGTAGGCCTTGATGGTATGCTCAGAGCAGCCCCTTTCCCGTCGGAGCCGCTCCAGAAACGCCTCCACTAAGCCCCTTGGCCCCAAATTTTCCATGTCTTCTGCCCCGCCAAGTTCGCTTAAAAAATATTAAATTTATCATATTCCTTAGAATTGACAATCAAAAAATTTTTTGAGAACGGCGTGTTATGCCTTATCATATCCCTCAGGCCCCCTCACAGGCCCTTCATTACCCCCTGGTCATGGAAATCTTATCTTGACTTTATTTTGACTATTGATGTAAGTTTGAAAGCCTAGTTTTCTAAGATCTCTAAGAGGTTATGCACGGGAAGTACGCGGTCGGTTGGACTCCGCAAAGCGGGGCATAGGTTGTGGCTATTGTGGTCGCTTTCTCTTTAACAAGCCTAGAAAAGCCCCACCAATTAAGGCAAAAACCTGACCTGGGTCTAGGAACCTCTCTTGATATGGCACGGGTACCTTTTCCTTCATGGTTATGGGTCTCACCCTAAGGCAAGTGGGACCTTTTTGAACCCAGGGGCCCCTTACAGAACTTTGCGGACCACCGAAGAGGCAGCGAGAGGATGGAGGGGGACAATCCCCAGTAGCGCCTTAATTGAATGCCTGAAAGCTCCCAGATAAAGACTTCACCCAGAAATCCTGATTCATGGGTGGATGTCAATTAATCACTTAAGAAGAGGTGTTGATTATGGAAAGAAAACCGGAATTTCTGAGAAATGTTGGACTCATAGCACACGCTGGATCTGGAAAGACCTCACTTGCAGAGGCTATACTTTTCAATGGCAAGTCCACGTCTCGACTTGGAAAAGTCGATGACAACACCTCTAATATGGACTTTGAACCAGAAGAGATTGCAAGGAAGATCACCATCAGCACCGCCATTCACCATGCGGAATGGAAAAAGCACACCATCAATATCATTGATACCCCAGGTGACGATAACTTTCTCTCGGACACAAAACAGTCCTTGCAGGCAGCAGATTCCGTAGTAGTGGTGGTGGATGCCACTGGAGGGGTCAAGGTAGGCACAGAGAAGGTCTGGGCATTTGCGGACGAACTGGGCCTGCCTCGCGTCATCTTCATCAACAAGCTGGACCGGGAACGGGCCGATTTCTTTAAGACACTGGAAGACATTGCAAACACGTTTGAAAAACGAATAACACCCCTCTTTCTCCCCATAGGGGCTGAGAGTGATTTCGCGGGACTTGTAGATCTCATAAGAATGAAGGCATACACCTTCAGCAAAGATGGCAGCGGCAAATTTGAGACAGGGGACATACCCGCTGATATGTCTGGCCAGGTGGAAGAATGGCGTGAAAAGATGATAGAGAATATCGTGGAGGCAGATGATACACTAATGGAAAAATACCTGGAGGGCGAAGAGCTCTCGGCCCAGGACATTGAAAACACTCTTCTCAAAGGCATAAAGTCCGAAGTCGTGATTCCTGTGGTCTGCGGATCAGCCCTCTTGAACATTGGGGTACCCCAGCTAATGACCCTTATGGTACAAGGGCTACCCTCGCCCCTGGAAAGACCACCCAAAAAGGGCAAGAAGCCTGGCACGGATGAGGCCATTGAAAGGCCCCCCTCGTCAGAGGCGCCTTTTTCCTCATTGGTCTTCAAGACCGTGGCAGATCCTTTTGCAGGTAAGCTAACGATATTACGGGTCTTTTCCGGCACCCTGAAATCAGACTCCACTGTCTATAACCCCATTAAGGATACAAAAGAAAAATTTGGGCAACTATTTATTATGGAGGGCAAGAAGCAACAACCCATTGAAGAAGCTGGCCCAGGCGACATTGTGGCCATAGCTAAATTGAAAGAAACCCAGACAGGAGACACCCTATGTGCTGAGGATGACCCTATCGTGTTTGAACCCGTAGAGCCCCTGCCCGCAGTAATTTCCTACGCGGTAGAGGCCAAGGTAAAAGGAAGTGAAGACAAGGTCTTTACTTCCCTGGCAAAGCTCCTGGAAGAAGACCCCACGCTTCGGCTTGAAAGGGATCAGGCCACCTCTGAGATTATCCTTTCTGGAACAGGGCAAATTCACCTAGAGGCCACCTGCGATAAGCTGAAACGCAAATTCGGCGTGGAAGTCAACCTCAAGGCCGTGAAGGTGCCTTACAGAGAGACCATCAAAAAGCCTGTCCAGAAAGTGATCTATCGCCACAAAAAGCAGACTGGCGGCCGCGGGCAGTTTGCCGAGGTCCATTTTGATGTAACACCGCTCGACAGAGGCACAGGCTTTGAATTCGAGGAGGCCCTAGTGGGTATGAATGTACCCCGAAACTTTGTCCCTGCGGTTGAAAAGGGTATCCAGGAGGCCCTTCAGACAGGCATCCTGGCTGGCTATCCGGTGGTGGATCTAAAAGTGCGTTTCTTTGACGGCAAATCCCACGAAGTGGATTCCTCTGAAATGGCCTTCAAGATCGCCGCCAGCATGTGCCTCAAAAAGGCCCTGCAGGAAGCAAACCCCACCCTTCTGGAGCCCATTATGAAGATGGAAATTACAGTGCCCGAAGAGGTGATGGGAGATGTAATAGGTGATCTAAACGGCCGCCGCGGCAGGGTGCTGGGTATGGAAAGCAAGGGAAAGTATCAAATCATTAAGGCCCAAGCGCCTATGGCGGAGATCTTACAATACGCACTTGATCTCAACTCAATGACTGGCGGCAGAGGCACCTTTACCATGGAATTTTCCCATTACGAGGAGGTACCAGCCCAATTAGCTGAAAAGGTGATCGCTGCTGCCAAAGAAGAAAAATAGAGGCATGAGCTCGGTCAATCAATTGTCTTTTCGTGCTGGAGTCCTGACCGTAAGCGACAAGGGGTCCCAGGGACTAAGGGAGGATCGAAGCGGGGATGCCGTGGAAGCGCTGCTCCAGGAAAAGGGCTTCCGGGTTGAACAAAGGGATATGGTCCCGGACGAACAGGACCAAATAGAGAAGATTCTTATAGAATGGGTAGATAAAAAGGGCCTCTCCCTTATCGTGACTACCGGGGGCACCGGCCTTACCCCCCGTGATGTGACCCCCCAGGCCACCAAGGCCGTGATTGACTATGAAGTCCCTGGCATGGCTGAGGCCATGCGGGCAGAAAGCCTCAAAAAAACCCCCCATGCCATGATCTCTAGGGCAGTGGCCGGGGTCAGGAAGTCATGCCTGATTATCAACGTACCTGGCAGCCCACGGGCAGCAGTGGAAAACCTCTCTGTGGTGGTCCCCGCCCTTGAACACGCCCTTTCAAAACTGGCAGGCGACACGAGCGAATGCGCCACTTAAAAGCCTCTTTTTGCTATTCCTTTATAATTTTCTTTTTGGCTGTTTTGAGGCCTGCCTCCACCGAAAGGTGCTCCTCGCACTGTATCGGTTATCCTCTCATGGTCTGGGGAAGGAAAAGGGCTATCTGTGGGAAAAGGACTAGGAGGATAATGCATGCCAGCATGGCGAACCAAAAGGGAATGATGCCCCTAAAGATGGTATACATGGGAACATCTTTTGCGATCCCGCTTATGATGAATACGTTGATTCCTACCGGTGGCGTGATAAGGCTCATTTCCATTACAAGCGTTATAATGACTCCAAACCATATGGGATCAAACCCCATCTCAAGCACCATAGGATAAATGATAGGTATGGTGAGGACCATGATGGCAAGGCCCTCCATGAAACATCCAAGGATGATATAAGCAATAATAATCAGCGAGAGTATAATATACCTATTCAACCCAGCGTGCATGGCAATAAGGGAAAGCTGGTCAGGGATCTGGCTTACTGTCAAGAAGTATCCAAATATACTTGCACCTATAAGTATCAGGAATACCATGGCCGTTGTTCGCGCTGTCTGATCCAGAGATGCTGTAAGGTTGCGCCAGGTAAGTCTTCCCTTTGTTATGGTGATGAGAAACGCGCCAAAAGCCCCAACGCCTGCGGCTTCTGTGGGCGTGAACCACCCGGTGTAAAGCCCTCCGATCACCAGCAGGAACAGGGCGATGATACCCCAGGTGTCTTTTAGGGAATAAATCCTCTCTTTCATGGAAAAGCTGGGGCCAGGAGGACCCAGTGTGGGGTCCAGCTTTGTCATAATATAAATGGTTAAAATAAACAGAACGGTCAGGAGAAGGCCCGGTAGGATCCCCGCAATAAACAAGGTAGCGATTGGCTGTTGGGTTAGGATACCATAAATTATCATTACAGTACTGGGAGGAATCAGAATTCCCAGGGTTCCTCCTGCGGCAATGCACCCGGTGGCAAGGGAGTCGTCATATTCGAAGCGCTTCATTTCCGGAAGTGCAACCATGCCCATTGTTGCCGCTGCAGCAAGGGAGGAGCCTGAAATGGCCGCAAACCCGCCACAGGCCCCAATGGTGGCCATACTCAGCCCCCCGGGCAGAAACCCGATCCATCGGTAAACGGTCTGGTATATTTCAGAGCCCATCCTAGAATGGTTGGCAAATTGGCCCATGAGGATAAAAAGGGGAATGACGGTAAGGCTATATGAGCCGCCTATCTTGAAAGGCTCCATTCCGAGTATGGTAAAGCTAGGCTTCAAGGAGCCCAGAATGGCAAAACCCAGGAACCCTACCATGGCCATGCTGAACCCGATTTGCATGCGCATGGCAAGCAATAGGAAGAGAAAAAGAATCCCAATACCGCCGATGACTACAGGGCTCATGGCCTCACCGCTTTTCTAAGGGCCAGAGTAAATTTGATGATAAGGGCAATTCCAAGAAGACCCCAGCCTACAGCCACTACATATACAAAGGGATATACTGGCAGCCAAAGATCCTGGGACACCTCCCCGCTGGCCCTCATCATTTCCGCATAAAGTATAGTGGACCAAGTCATGAGCCCGCTGAGTAAAAAGCAGGAAAACTGTGTTATGAGATCAAAGAAGGACTGGACTCGCGCCCCAAATCTACTCACAATCAAGTCCACCTTGACATGGCCATCCATTAACTCGGTCTGGGCAAGTGAGAAAAAGATGAGAATAAGAAGCATAAACTGGGTGAGCTCAACCGTCCCCAGGATGGAATGATTGAAGACCTTTCTCATGAACACGTCGGATACGGTGAGAAACATCATGAAAAAAAGGACTCCCCATGCAATCCAGCTTACGAATTTCCACAGATAAGAAGTCCACCTTCCCGGGCCATTACTGAGACGCTCGTCTTCCATATACAATTTACCCCTTGTTTCCAGGCCAGCTTCAGGAAGAGCACCAGCCGGCCTGGAAATCAACAAGTAAAGATTTTACTATTAAATAGGGTTTATTCATTTCTTGCGGCTGATTTCAAAGCAGCATCCAGTATCTCTTTTGCAGGAAGTCCTTTCTTGGTCATATCCCTCACCCAGTCCCTTTGCATAACCTTGAGTCTTTCAATAAACTCACGGCGCTTTGCATCTGATAGCTTTATGATGGTTATCTTGCCCTGCCTTCTGATCTCTTCCACTACTTCTTGATCTTCGCTGCCATATACGCGTGCAGCATGAAGCCCCCATTGCCTGCCGGATGCCTGATCTATGGCCTTCTTAGCAAAGTCAGGAAGGGAAGCGAATTTTCGTTTATTCATAACCACCGCCATTGGGGAGACATACATCTTGACTTCAGTGATGTACTTCACCAGGTCGAACAGCCTGAAGTCTTCTACAGCGCTGTAAGGGGTCAGCATGCCGTCAATTACACCCTTTTCAAGGGAAATGGTCAGTTTGGAAATTGGCATTCCAACAGGGTTTGCTCCCAAGAGTTTAAGGGCCTTGCTCATATACGCAGAAGGGGCGCGCATTTTCATGCCATTAAGGTCAGAGATATTTTGTATGGGTTTTGGCACAGAGTGGAGTTGACCAGTGCCGCATGAGTAAAACCAGAGTACCTTATAGTCTTTGAAGTCCTCAGCAAGATACTTGTCATAGAGATCATAGATCACTTTAGTGGCGTGAAGCGCGCTGTTAACCATGAAAGGAAGACCCAAAACAGACATGCGGATAAACCTGCCAGTTGAGTAAGAAGGGATAATAAATGCAATATCAGTGATTCCTGACAGAACAGCATCTGGAAGCTGCTTTGGTCCGCCCAAGGCACCCCCGGGGTATATCTTGATTTTCACCCTTCCACCAGTTAGCTCCTCCACCTTCTTTGAAAAGGGAACAAAGGATTTGCGGTGTTGTATATGCATCGGAGACATGAAGTGGGCCATTTTTAGCTGAATGGTTTCGCACCTGGCCTGATGGGCAACAAAAGGGCCGGAACAAAGGGCAAAGAAAAAGACTAGAAGCCAAAGGATTAATTTTCTCATGATCATACCCTCCTTATTTTTTGGGGTTAAGGAGTTTCCCATTGCCATATTATATTTGCCAACGGCCCAAGGCCCTTATAGCACTACAAGTTTGGGTTTCTTGACTTAGAAGCCTACTTGGGCAGCCAAAAAAATTACCCCTGAATCTTTAAGATAATTTGAGCAGTTTATGATTAACATGTCATGATAAGGTTAACAAGGATGTGGTCAGACAGCAATTATCAAACCCATTTAATATTATATATTCCTTCGAACGAGGAGTGTATATGGCATGATATTATGGATAAGGAGTTGCTTTTTCTGAAGGGGACTATGGTGGGAATGGCATTGTGTGTCAAGGGAAAAGGGCCACAACATGCGCGGTATTGGGCAAGGGTAAATTTACGGACTACTAAGGCGTTGGCTCTTCTCCTTTTATTCTCCTTGCAATGGCTCGTGCTGCCCAAATACCACTGGCCGAGGCCTGAAGTAGACCACGGGTAATACCTGCACCATCTCCAATGGCAAAAAGATTCTTAATGCTTGTCTCCAGTTCTTTTGATACGGCAATTCTATTGGAGTAAAATTTCACCTCTACGCCATAGAGCAAGGTATGACGGGAATACACCCCCGGCGCGAGCTTTTCCAATGCCTGGAGCATCTCGGTGATCCCCATAAGATGCCGATATGGGAATACAAAGCTTAGGTCACCGGGTGTGGCCTCTTTTAGTGTAGGGCGGGTGAGGCCCTTTGCAATTCGCTGGGGCGTACTCCTTCTCCCTGCCAGCAGATCACCTAGGCGCTGGATGATAACTCCCTTTCCCAACAAATTGGCCAGCCTTGCAATATAACGGCCATAGGCAATTGGATCATCAAAGGGCTCTGTAAAGGCACTGCTGACCAAGATGGCGAAATTGGTATTTTCCGTCTTTCTGCCTGCATAACTGTGGCCGTTGACAGTAACCATATCCTCATTCTTTTCCAGGACCACTTCGCCGAATGGATTCATGCAAAAGGTTCGCACCTTGTCGTCAAAGGTCTTAGAGTAATAGACCAGCTTGGACTCATACACCACATCCGTAATCTCTTTGAGTACCACTGCCGGAAGTTCCACCCTCACCCCGATGTCCACCGGACTTGCCTCTGTTCTGAGACCAAGGGCCTCAGCCTGCACCTTCATCCATGGAGCACCTGATCGCCCAGGAGCTGCAATCACGTACTGGCAGGTGATCATCTGGTCATTGCTCAGTTTTACGCCGTAGATGGTATTTTCCGGGGCAACAAGCTCCTTAACCTCACACCCTGTCCTTATCTCCACAGTGCCTGCAAGGGACTCCTTCAAGCCCTTTAGCACAGCCACACAGTTTTCCGTACCGATATGCCGGACGCGCATGGGGATCAACTGAAGATCGGCCAGCCGGGCCCGATCAGCCATTTCTTCCACCTTTGGAGAAATATCGCCATATATGTTTCCGGGGGCACCATGGCTTACCCAGGTCTCATCCGCTTCCTTCAAAAGCCCTTCCAATCTGCTGGGCTCCACATAGTCCCCCAGATTCCCCCCTATTTCTGGTGAAAAGGTCAGCTTGCCGTCACTAAAGGCACCTGCCCCGCCCCATCCGCAGAGGACATCGGGGGGGCGGCGCCTGTCCCGCTCAACGATGTCGCGGCCCTTTTCCAGTACCAGGACCCTTTTCACCCCTTGCTTGGCCAAGGTCAGTGCTGCAAATATTCCGGCCGGGCCAGCTCCCACAATAATCACGTCATAGTCCATGTCGGCTCCGTCCTTTATAGGTTACTCAATTGCGCCCCTGTCAAACAGGCCTCGAATCGCTTCATCTGAATAACCAATTTCTTTCAGTACCTCTTGTGCGTTTGTCCCCCTGGAGTCAGCAAGGGATCCGGCTTTACCCGGTGTACGTGAAAGCCTGGGGGCAGGGGCCGGCTGCATTACACCGCCTACCTCCAGGAATACGTTTCTCAGACGGTTGTGAGAATGAGCGTTCACTTCATCCAATTCCAGCACAGGGGCGACACAGGCATCCGTGCCCTCAAAGATTTTCATCCATTCGTCTCTTGTCTTTGTCTTAAACACCCCTGCAAACCGCTGAGTCATCTCGGGCCATCTTTTCGTGTCGTTCTGATCCGGAAGGGTGGAAGGGTCCAGCCCCAGACCTTGGAGCAATTTTTCATAAAACCGGGCCTCAATAGCTCCCACGGCCACAAACTTTCCATCCGCAGTCTCATAGGTCTGGTAATATGGCGCGCCTGAGTCCAGCACATTGGTTCCGATATCCAGCGTCATAAGGCCATTTCCCAAAAGGCCATAGAAAAATGTGGACAAGTTGGCCGCCCCATCCAGCATGGCCGCGTCAATTACCTGTCCTTTTCCCGAACGGCTCCTTTCAATGAGGGCCAATAAGATCCCCATGGCGCAGAGCATACCGCCACCAGCAAAGTCGCCAAGGATATTGCATGGAGGAAGTGGTTTCTCCCCTTTCCTTCTGAAAAGAGAAAGGGCACCGGATAGGGCGATATAGTCTATGTCATGGCCTGCCATGGAGGCATACGGCCCTGCCTGCCCCCATCCAGTAAGACGCGCATAGATAAGTTTTGGATTCATCTTGAGAGCCTCTTCGGGTCCCAGGCCCAGCGATTCCATTACACCAGGGCGGTAGGGCTCTATCAGCACGTCGTACCGCTCCATCATCTTTTTCACAATATCCACCCCATCCTTTGTCTTGAGATTGACTCGGATAAAGCGCTTCCCACGGTCAAAAGGGTTTTTTGCCATGAGATTGGGTATTTCAGGCATGCCCTTGCTGGGTCGGTCCACCACTACCACATCGGCCCCAAAGTCCGCCAGCAGCATCCCACAGTAAGGGGAAGGGGCAAGCCCTGCCATTTCAATCACTTTGACTCCATCAAGGGGTCTGGCGTTATGGCCCTCCAACTGGCTCGTGTCATTGTTCACCTGGACTTCCTCCTTGTCAGTGGAACTCGTGGGTCTATGGCCAGACTATAGAGTAGGTTCTGGGACGTGTCAAGATAAGCTCCAAATCCTCCTCCCCAAGTTTTACCCATTTTTGCCCAAAGCACATTTGGGTAATTTACCCATTCTTGCTCAAGGCTGTTTTGGGTAAAAATTGGTTTTAGGGCACTGGTTCTTCCTTATCCTAGAGATACCTGCCGTACTCCTCTGCATACTCCTCGTTCCAGGCCTTGTGAGCCAGTTGGTGATAACTCTGGGCATAGTCATCAAGATAAGGGGCCAGTTCGTTGAGGATCTTTTCTGCTCCCACATGCGTGGGAATGGGCCTGTGGCGCCTCACCATATCGCGCAGGCAATGGGGGTTATCAATTATCATGCAGGGGCAAAGCGGGTTTTCAGACCAGGGTTGATGGGCTCGGATATCTTTGAAGAAATCCGAATTGAGCACCTCCTTAAGACTTTTCTCTTTTATATTATCTACAGCAAAGTGCACAAATACACACGGCTCCACATCACCATTGGCATTGATATGGAAGTATTCCCGGCCACCTGCAATGCAACCATTCACATAAGGACCATCATTCCAAAAATCGCAAATAAAGAAAGGCCAGTTGTTCCTGATGTACCTCAGCCTTCTGCGGATGGTATCGCGCATTTCAGGGATAAGCATCAGGCTGAGGTCAGGATTCCGGCCAATGGGGATATATTGAAAATGCCAGATGAGAAAAACGCCCTTTTCCGCCATCAGATCTGCAAAGGCTTCACTGCTCACCTCAAGATAGTTTCTGCGGGTCTGGCAAACCGATGCCCCAAACAAAACCCCTTGTTCGCGCAGGTGGTCCATGGTCTTCATGATTCTATCAAAATACCCTTGGCCACGGCGCTCATCCGTAATCTCTTTGAAGCCTTCAATGCTGATCATGGGAGCCACATTCCCCATCTTGGCCAGCCTCTTGGCCATTTCCTGGTCAATGAGGGTCCCATTTGTGTAGACCTGAAACATCATGTCTTTATGGTTTTCAAAGAGATCCAAGAGGTCTTTCCTGATAAAAGGCTCTCCACCTGACACCGTGATAAAGGCCATTCCCAGTTCTTCTGCCTCGGTAAAGACACGATCCAGCACCTCGGTGCTCAGTCCATAGCCTTGCTCATATTCCCCGGAATAGCATCCATAACACTTCAGGTTGCACCGCATGGTGGGGCTGATCACAAAAAACAGAGGTGGTCTGAAGCCCAGTTCCTGCTCCAGTTCCTCCCTGTACGTGGTCCCATAAAGCAGGCCTTTAATGAAGAGATTGTAGATCGTTCTAAATCTCGCCTCTGGAGAAAGGTCATACAACACCTTCTCCACGACCTTTACCGCCGGGTGTCTTTCCCGAATATATCTTTTCAGTGATTCTGCAACATCGATATATTCAGGGTTCTTGAGGAGCTTTTGACCGAGGCTTATCATGGTTTCCATGTTTTCCATAGTGAGCCTGGGGAGCAATTTGACCATCTGGCGGATAACCCATTGGCGGGAGGCCTCTTTAGCATGTCTCAGTACAGCCATTTTCTTCCTCCTTTCATGCTAAACGCGTTCATTCTAGATAGAAGCAAAATGGCTCAATGAGTCTTCAGCCTCAAAGACCTGGGGCAGAATGGCTCATTTGTCTTGCGGAGTCTTATTTACAAAATCTAATCAGACAATTAGCAAGGTCAAATGATTCAATTTCATTTTCAGCCTTTTTCCATGAATTGTCAATAAACCCTGTTGCTTTTGCTTTATTGACAAACAAAGAGATTTAAAAGTAGAGTCAGGGCAACGGAGTATAAAGAGGAGACAAATATGTCGTGGGTTCCCTTGGTTGTGGCACTGGCCCTAGGATTTGCCCTAGGCCTGTTGGCAGCATTTGCCCTTAGGCTCATTCACACTAAAACAGCTCAAGGCCTGGCCCAAGACCTCATTGAAAAGGCAGAGGAAAAGAGAAGGGCCTCTATGGAGCAAATCATATCAGAGCTCAAGGCCAGCTTTGGCGACCTTTCCCTGGATGCATTGAGCAAGTCCACTGAGGAATTCCTGAAGCTTGCAAAATCCCGTTTTGATGCGGAAAGGGAAGTAACCACCAAGGAGCTGGAAAGTAAAAAGGCCTTGATAGATGAGCAATTGAAGAGAATGGCTGCCCAACTGGAAAATGTCTCAACCCTTGTAAAAGATTTGGAAAAGGACCGGGCTGCCAAGTTCGGCCAACTCTCCCAGCAGCTCAAGGCCTCTCAGGAACAAGTGAGCGCACTTCTCAATGTCACCACTGCCCTCCGGGAGGCATTGGCCAGCACCAAGGCCAGGGGTCAGTGGGGTGAGCGTATGGCCGAAGATGTACTGCGCCTGGCAGGCTTTGTGGAAAATATCAACTATGTAAAGCAAAAGGCCATAGCAGGCCTCAGGACTCGCCCTGATTTCACCTTCCTTCTTCCAAAGGACCTCAGGCTAAATATGGATGTAAAATTTCCGTTGGATAACTATCTCCGGTATCTAGAGGCAGAATCAGATATGGAAAAACAGCAATTTCGAAACAGCTTTCTGAGGGATGTGAAGGCCAGGATAAAGGAGATCACCACACGAGACTACATCAATCCAGAGCAAAATACCCTCGACTATGTGCTGCTCTTCATTCCCAATGAACAAATCTACGCATTCATCCAGGAAGAGGACCCCACAATAGCCGAAGAAGCCCTCAAAAACAAGGTGGTCATCTGCTCCCCTATCACCCTCTTTGCCATATTGGCCGTGATCCGCCAGGCCGTGGACAACTTTGCCTTGGAGCGGACCTCAGCCGAGATCCTTGTCCTGCTTGGCACCTTCAAAAAGCAATGGGAGGCCTTTATCAAAAGGCTGGAAAACCTCGGAAGGCGTATTAATGAGGCCAGAAAAGAGTACGATGCCATAATGACCACCAGGCGAAGGCAACTTGAAAAGCCACTCAACCGCATAGAAGAACTAAGGGTGGATAGGGCCCTACCACAGGCACAGGTCCAAGATGAAGAAGATCTTGTGGATAACTAGTCCCCTTTCAAACGTTTTCCGATTCCGCAAATATTGAAAGAATTTTCCCTTGAACGCATACCCACCTAGATTACACGTAACGTACCTCTAAAGCTGTGCAAGGAATTTTCCGATAATACAATAAATAGTGTCCGCCAAAATTTTTTGTGGATACTAGGGTCTGTCTGCATGGTGTTTGACAAAGGGAATCCAGATTGTAGCCAGAAAAGGAGGTATGGCCATGGGAAAGGCTAAAGTGATAAGCCTTGCACATAGAAGGCCAGGTCCAGGCAGCCACAGCCAAAACACACGGCAATACCACGTTGCATCAATTCCTCCTGACAAGAAATGGCTCTTAGAAAGTCTAGAGATGCTCGCATTACTCGACTTTCTGAGGGTGTTACGCAGGCAACAGACCCAACAACCAGTTTAGATCTGCACGCCTTACGAACAAGTTTTTCAATCTTAATGCCAAGGGCCTCACTGAGCCCTCTCCCATCCTGAAATCACTAACTCATCCCTAATCAGCAACCTGCCCGCCTGCGCCCACGTCGTGGCGGGCAAGAAAATGACACTTGCCCGCCTTAGGCGGGTTAATTTGGCTTTGAAAGCAGGTTGTTTCTTAGGAGACAGGAACAATCTACTTTACACAAAAATTTCTGTTTGGGATAAATAAGGTTGGTAACCAAGCGCTAAAAAAATAAGGAAGGTCTGAGAACGCATGAATGTGGACGAGCAATTATTAGCCCGTACTAAGGGATTCCTGGACCCTGAAGAAGGGATCCGTTTGTATGAGACAGCTCTTATTGCAAGCAAGATGGGGCCCTGTCTGGAAATCGGCAGTTATTGCGGCAAATCCACCCTATACCTTGGCGCGGCCTGCAAAGAAAATGCATCAGTTCTCTTTTCCATTGACCACCACCGAGGCTCAGAGGAGCAACAACCAGGTGAGGAATATTTTGATCCCGAATTGTATGACGAACAACAGGGAAAAATCGATACCTTTCGTTTCTTCCGACAAACCATAGAACAAGCGGGGCTGGAGGATACGGTTATTCCCATGGTATGCCGATCTGCCCTGGCAGCCCGACAATGGGCCATTCCACTGGCCCTAGTATTCATTGACGGAGGCCACTCTTATGAAGATGCCTTCACCGATTATAACGCGTGGGCACCTCACCTTCTTTCAGGGGGCTACCTCTTGATCCACGATATTTTTGAAGACCCTAAAAAGGGAGGCCAGGCGCCTTTCCAAGTCTACAAGTTGGCCCTGGCCTCAGGACTTTTTGAGGAGGAGCCCAAGACAAAGACCCTGGGTGTATTAAAAAGGCGATCCTTTTAGAAGGCTTCCTCCACCTTCCATTCCTTCCATACATTACCCACAAGTTCCGGACCTGGCTTGAGGGTCGGTTTTCCGGGGTACCATCCTGAAGGTGTTGCCTCTTCGCCCTTTGTGTCTCGGACATGCTGAAAGGCCTGGATCTGGCGTATTAACTCATTAACATTTCGGCCCACTGGAGGCGTAAGAATCTCCATGGCCTGAATAACACCATCTGGGTCAATGATAAAGCGACCCCTAAACTCAACCCCTGCATCTTCGTCATACACCCCGTACAGCTTGCCTATGTTCCCCGGGCCATCAGAGAGCATGGGAAAAGGGACACCACCATCAACCATCTTGCTCAACTCATGGTCCTGCCACATCTTATGGACAAAATGACTGTCCACACTCACTGATAGGACCTCAACTCCCAGATCCTTAAGTTCCTTGTACTTGGACGCAACTGCGGCCAGCTCTGTGGCTCAGACAAATGTGAAGTCACCTGGATAGAAACAAAGAACCACCCATTTGCCCAAATAGTCTGAGAGCCTGATCTGACCAAACTTCCCGTCCTGATATGCCGGTGCCTCAAAATCCGGGGCCTTGTGTCCCACCTTTACTCCGGTCATAATTGCCTCCTCTTCTTTGATGATCTTTTCTTCTTCAGGCTTTGGCTCTAAGTTCTCGCCTACTTTCGAACCTGTGGGTTTTCCACAACCCACCTTGAGCTCCCTCATGGAATCACCTCCTTTATCTCTTGGCTTTGCTGCCCGATACCTCTCTCACCTCCTTTCGGCCTACTGATCCCTCACAGTCAGTTGGCTATCCCTATATAGAAAAATATATGTATCCACCTAAAACAACCTTTACCTTATGGTTTTGGAAGATCTGTGGCAGCAGCCCTTTTCTCATCCGACATGTTGGCCAGGCGCTCCACCTCGGCCTTATCAAGCCCGAGACCTTCGGCTACTCGGCTCCCATAATCAGGATCTGCCTTGAAGAACAGGGCTGTCTGACGAAGTTGAATCCTTTTTTGGGCCTTTCCCAGATGATCGACAATATTTCCGATCAAATGCTCACGGGCCTCATCAGTCATTACGTGCCTGTAAAGATTTCCTGCCTGCACAAAGTCGTCATTGGGGTGGACATAGGCATATCGTGCGGCCTGGCCACTCACCTCAAAAGGCGGTTCCAAGGCCTCCGTTACAGGTGCAGGCCCTCCAAAGCTGTTGGGCCAATAGTTGGGCCCTTGTCCTCCATTATCATCCACCCGCATGAATCCATCGCGTTGATAATTGGCCTCTGGGGCATTCTTCGGTCTATTGACTGGAATAAGGTGATAGTTGGGACCAAGGCGGTGAATATGGGCATCATGATAAGAAAAGACCCTGGCCTGGAGCATCTTGTCCGGTGAAATGGCAATGCCTGGGACTACGTTGCCAGGGGAAAAGGCCGCCTGCTCCACCTCGGCAAAATAATTGGCTGGATTTCGATTCAACACCAGTTTTCCCACGACAATGGGAGGCGCCTCCTTGTGGGGCCACACCTTGGTAATGTCAAAGATATCCCATGGAAAATCTTCCGCCTGCTCCGGGGTAAGGATCTGCATCTCCAATGTCCAAGAAGGATAATGGCCCCGGTCTATGGCCTCATACAAGTCGCGGGTTGCGTGGTTGGGATCCTCGCCGCACAATCTCACCGCCTCTTCTCGGGTCAAGTTCTTTATCCCTTGATCAGTCTTGAAGTGATATTTGACCCAAAAATATTCTCCCTTTTCATTGTACCACTTGTAGGTATGGCTGCTGTAGCCGTTCATGTGGCGGTAACTGGCAGGGGTGCCACGGTCTGAAAAAAGAATGGTGACCTGGTGAATGGATTCAGGGGTGAGGGAGAGAAAATCCCAAAACATGTTCGGATCTGGCAGGTTCGTGGCTGGATGGCGTTTCTGGGTATGGATAAAATCAGGAAATTTTAGTGGGTCCCGAATGAAAAACACGGGCGTGTTGTTCCCGACAAAGTCATAATTGCCTTCCTCGGTATAGAATTTAACCGCAAACCCCCTGGGATCCCTTGCAGCATCTGCCGAACCCCTCTCGCCCCCCACGGTGGAAAAACGCGCAAAGACCTCAGTACGTTTGCCCACCTCAGAGAGAAATTTGGCCTTTGTGTACCTGGTAACATCTGCAGTGACCTCAAAATAGCCCCACGCCCCGGCCCCCTTTGCGTGTACCACCCGCTCTGGAATGCGCTCTCGTTCAAAATGGGCCAACTTCTCCAGCAGATGCACGTCCTGCATCAATACTGGCCCACGTGGCCCGGCAGTAAGGCTGTTCTGGTCATCTCCCACAGGAGCCCCAAATGCCCTTGTCAAACATTTTTTGTCTCCTTTCATTTTCCCCTCCCTCCCTTTTATTGCAATTAGTGCCCATCCAAAAATAGCCATTTGTGGATCAGGGATAATAGTTTACATGCCACTTAATCCTTTCTAATAATCACTCTCCTTAACAAACAAAAAATTTCCTGATCATCCCTTTTGCTGGCAATCCGGGCAGATACCGAAAAAGTCCAGCCGGTGATCAATAATCTTATATCCGGTCTTTCGGGTCACCTCATCGGTCAAGGGCTGGAGTTCCATCAAATCAGGATCAATGATCTTTTTACATCTTATACAAATAATATGCGGATGGGGATACGGCTTGTTCCCATCATAACGGTTACTGCCTTCGGGAAACCCAAGCTCAAGGATCTCTCCCAGTTCTTTTAATAGCGACACGGTCTTGTAAATGGTCGCCAGACTTGTGGTGGGAAAATCTTTCTTAACCTGTTCGTAGATGTTCTCCACAGTGGGGTGTTCCTTGCTTTGGGCAAGGATCTTCACAACGGCCAAACGCTGAGGGGTGATACGAAACTTTCGATCCCGTAATTTGGTGAGCATCTGTTGTAACCGAGCATCCGGATCTGCCATCTGTGTTTCTGGTCCTTGTCTAATGATTCATTGAAGTACCGCATATAAAACAAAAATCACTATTAATGGAAAATAATTTTCTTAAAATACTGCCTTTCCAACCTTCATTTGTCAAGCAAAAAATACCTCGTCCCTGCCTAGCAAGCACAAGCCTTGAACTCCGGCGACGAATGGGTTAGGCTCCCTGGTCAGGCGAGGCAACAATGCGGAAATAGAAAAGGGCCCCCAAATCATGAGAGTGCTGCTTGTAAACCCTCATTATCCCATATCTGAGACCCCCTCCCCACCCTTGGGGCTTGCATATCTTGCGGGCGCCCTTGAAGAAGCAGGAGTGGAGGTGAGGGTGGCTGACTTTGTAGTCTATCCTTACAGCAAGGAAAAATTACAGGATATATTGGCCGACTTTCGTCCCCAAGTGGTGGGAGTGACATCCGTTACCATGACCTTTGATCACGCCATCAGGGTGGTAAGGGACGTAAAGGCCACTGACCCTGAAGTCCTCACGGTTATGGGAGGGCCTCATGTCACCTTTCGCCCAGTGAAAACACTGATGGAATTCCCGGAATTGGATATGGTGGTCCAAGGGGAGGGTGAAGAAATCCTTGTTTCCATTGCCAGGGAACTGGAGGCCAAGAAGCAATGGTCCAGAATCCCGGCGGTCGCATACCGAGACGGCGCAGGCATCCATATTACCAAAAGCCCAAAAAAGCCCTTATCTATGGAACAGCTCCCCCGGCCTGCTAGACACCTTCTGCCCCTGGGACGATACAGGGCCCTGGGCATGCCCATCACCATGACCACCAGCAGAGGCTGCCCATTTAAGTGCATCTTCTGTGTGGGCCGGAAAATGGGTGGGAGCAGGATCAGGTTCAGGTCTCCCCGAGTAGTGGCGGATGAATTGGAGTCCATTTCCCGGCTCGGATTTCCACAGATCAATATTGCCGACGATCTGTTCACGGCCAATGAGTCTCGCTGTATCGCCACCTGCAACCATATCATTCAAAGGAACCTCAACATAGAATGGGCTGCCTTTGCAAGGGTGGATACAGTAACCCATTCCCTTCTTGAAAAGATGAAAGAGGCAGGTTGCCACACCTTGAGCTTCGGGGTGGAGTCAGCAAGCCCCGAAATCCTGAGGACCATACGAAAAGGCATTTCCCTGGACCAGGTAATGACGGCAGTCAGCATGTGCACTGAGGTGGGTATAACCCCTCATGCCTCTTTCATCTTGGGCCTTCCTGGAGAGACACCTCACACCCTTCAGCAGACAGTGGATTTTGCCCGACGCTTAAAAGACATGGGTGCCTCCTACGGCTTTCACCTTCTGGCCCCCTTCCCCGGCACTGAAGTGAGAGAAAAAGCCGAAGAATTGGGCATCAGGATACTTACCAATGACTGGGGCCAGTATCATGCCAACCGGGCTATTGTGGAAACAGGCGCTGTAACCAAAGACATGATGAATGCCATTGTCATGGAATGGGAGAACAAGTTTCATGAATGGCTAGGGGATATCGAGCGCCGAATGCACGCCCGTGAGGCCACTGAGGAAGAGGTCTGGCAATATAAAAAACTGGCCTATACCTCCATCATCTATGATCTGATGATGAAATCCATTATCGAAGACCATGGAACCACTCCCGTGCCCTCACCGCGAGAAGAGCCATTGGAGGCCCTGATTACCCATTTGGATGGAACACTTCCTCACAGCCCGCAAAAGGTGCGGGAGGCCCTGGCATTCGCCCAAGAGCATGGTAACTTATATTATTATGAGGAAAACGGAAGGTTACACTGGCAGTGGAATGACACCCTCTAGGACTTCTAACGAAAACCTACAAGGCTGCAGTGGCCATGGGCTCGTCATGGCTGACCTGCCGTGGGGTCTCTACGTCAATGGCAGTATCAAGAATCCCTTCCCAAAAGGAATGGCTAAACAACTCTGATGCAGGGGTTATTTCATACACAATATCTGCTGCCAACAGGGTTGATGCAGCGGTCCACGTGGTCTTTTCCTTGGTATAGATACGGCAGTCAGGTAGGGTGAATCCGGTCCAGTAGGCGCCGTTACGGTATCTTGTATTTTTAATCCAACCTAGCACCTCCCTGGCCTGTTCCATCCGCCCCATTGCCGCAAGGGTAATCACCAACTCTGAGGTTTCTGCAATGGTAAGCCAAGGCCTGTCACATACACAACGTACTCCTATACCGGGGATTACAAATCGGCCCCATTGCCCCTCTATCCTTTCATGGGCCGCCTTGTCCCGCAATGCACCGCAGAGTACAGGATAATACCAGTCCATTGCATATCTTCTTGTGGATACATCAAAGAGCTCCTCATACTCCACAATGGCCTTTTGCAATCGCCTCCTCATGTGCAGCCAATTGGGTCTTTGCTCGCCCACTAGATGGGCTATTCTTATGGCACACCCAATGCTGAAATAAATGGAACAAGACCCTGCAAGCAACGCCTTGGTGTCAGTGGTGCCATCGGCCTTTTGGGCCCAATAAATCTGGCCAGTCCCGGCCTGAAGCCCCTCCACATAGGCCATGGCCTTATCCACGACAGGCCACATGGTATACACGAATGCCTTGTCCCCAGTGGCCAGGTAGTAATGAAATACTCCGGTGGCCAGGTACGCAGTCATATTGGAGTCCTTATAGGCACCCCTCCGAGGCTTGCCACGCCTGTAGCAGGACCACCAACTACCGTCGGGGAGCTGTTTATCTGCGCACCATAGGTATGCCTTTCTTGCACGGGATCGGTACCCACCTACTGTGAGTCCCATGGCGCTTTCCACGTGATCCCAGGGATCCGTCCTCCCCCATCTGGACCAGGGGATTTCCCCGTCCCTCCTTTGGATATGGGCAATGTAATCAGCAGCCGCCAGCATGGATCCCAAATGGCCGTAGCGACGGTCACGGATCTTAATTACGATGGACATGTTTCTCCTTTTTGAAATACACCACCAGGCTTTTGCCCAGCACCTTGTTGAGCAATGAATCAAGAAGGCCCGTGAGCCTCGGCCTTCTCATCATATCCCATACCAAGAAATCATGATAAAGACGTACAAGCCCGAGGCCGTCTCTGGTGGGACCCATCAGGCACTTCAGCCACCAATAAGGGGTATGAAGGCTATGTGCGAAGTAATGAGCAAATGGCCTCAGCCCGCGAGATTCAAACAGGCTTATAAGGTCTCCCTTTCTATAGATCCGCACATGCCCGCCATTGACCTCGTAATATTGTCTGGAAAGGGCCCAGCACACCCGCTCAGGCCAATAGCGGGGAACACTTACAGCCAGGATCCCATTTCCCTTCAACACCCGAATGAGTTCCGCAGCCGCCTTTTCATGTTCCAAGACATGTTCCAAGACTTCAGAGCAGATAATTATATCAAAGGCGTCACTCTTGAATGGGAGAGATCTAATATCACCTACTACCCCAGCCCATACCCCATCTCCCTGAACGCCCAAGGCCCGTTCATAATCGAGCCTAGCCCTGGTCTCCATGAGCTCTTCCAGTTTTAGATCACAAGAAATAACAGTAACACGGCCTTGCCTGGCCGCAGCAGAGCTATGTCGGCCTGACCCACATCCCACATCCAGGATACAATCCCCTCTCCTTATGGTAAGCCTGGAAAAATCAATAGTGATCACGGATCACCTCCCGATAGGCCTCAACGGTCCTTTGGGCTGCCCTCTGCCATGTAAAATATTGACGCACCCTTCGGTAACCAGCCTCTCCCAGCTCCCTGGCCCTTCCCGGGTAATTCAGAAGTGCTGCTATCTCCCTTGCAAGGGCATGGGGGTCGCCCGAGGGCACGAGCACCCCCGCATCTCCCACTACTTCTGGAAGGGCACCGCCGGTGGTGCTTATTACCGGGACCCCGCAGGCCATGGCCTCGCCTGCAGGTAGGCCAAATCCCTCATAAAGGGAAGGAACCACTGCCACCCATGCCCTGGCATAGTGACGCACCAATTCCTCCCCGCTGACCCGTCCGGTAAAGGTCACCAGCTTTCCCATTTCCAGATCACTGATCAAGCGCACTACCTTCCCGTTTTCCCTGGGTGTACCAATAACCACCAAATTCACGGGACGATGTATAGAGACCTCCTTAACAGCCAGTAACAGATAATGGAGTCCTTTTAGTGGCATATCAGCACTGTTGGTCACTATCACCCTGTTTTGATCCCGCTCCAGCCCTGGAATCGGCCGAAAGAGCCGGGTATCTATTCCATTGGGGACCACCACAAATCTGTCCAGTGAAATGCGGAACTCATGGCTGATGTCTTGCTTTGCCCGTTCTGACACCGTAATAATCCGGGCAAGCCTGCGGGATACCCGCTTCTGCATTCCAACAAATGAGTACCACCGCATGACCTGGGCCTTTCGCCACAGGGACACGGCCTCGCGGACCGCCACATCCCGATCCACCGTGATTGGATGATGGATAGTTGCAATGGTGGGAATAAACCGCTTAATGGCCATCAAGCCGTAAGAAAGGCTCTGGTTGTCGTGCACAATGTCATAGTGACGGAATCGGCCTCTTAAAAACAAAAAGGCCCTGAGCCCGAAGGTGAATGGCTCGGGGAACCCCATGGTGCATACCCCGAGCCACTCGGCCAGATTGATGGGATTGGCAAGCTCCCGCAAAGACGGAACCCGGAAAAGATCGTTAGGGTTGTACAGATCCAGGCACTTGGGCTTGAACACAGGAATGTCCCCATCCAACTGAGGATCTGGAGGCCCGGAGACCACCTCTACATGATGGCCAAGATCCTTCAGGGCCCGGCTCAGGTTCTGGATATATACCCCTTGGCCACCGCAATGGGGATTGCTTCGATAGCTCAACAGACAAATCCTAAGAGGGCCGCTGGCAAGATCTACCGTGCTTCTATCCGGGTTTGAGACTTGAAGTCCCTTCACTTCCTTTAGCACTCCCTTGAATCATATGTGTGGGCAGGATTCACCCACACTGGCAAGCGGTAGGCAGCGCTGGAATCATAAGAGATGGCCTGGAAGGTGTCAAGGATTGGGGTCTCGGGCCTTAGGATGAATCAGGTACACCAAAAAAGCGATCAACGGCCCGGGAATTGTTATAGAAGTGGGGGTGAGATTCGAATCCTTCCATTTCTCCCTGATATAAAGAATTTTTTATTATCTCTTACCATCCAAGCCAAATCCTTTATGCCTCCTTCCTGGACGAAGTGAATGCCCCCTGGGCCAAGTCAATGTGGATCGCTTCAACAACCTGCTGAGGGAAACCGGATTACTGATTGCATAATCAAAGGAGATTATTGTACAATTTGGTCGGTTTTTCCGATCTTTTTCTTCTGCCAGTGAGTTGAAGAACAAGACAAGGGGGTTAAACAATGCGGAATTATTTATTGATGATTTTCCTTGTATGCCTGGTCGTCATTGCAGGATTCCTGATCCGCAACAGCCAGCAAGGCCTGCAGGAAAGGAAGGAATCAAACCGGCAAATCGCTCTTAATGAAGGTACGGGAGAAAAGGAATCCGGCCAAGCAATTGCTGCCAGCACGGAACCCTTCCCGGCCGCCAAAGAATGGAAGTACCCCATCGCTCCAGGCGTTTGGTATCCCGGGGATGGAGCCATTCCTGACAAACCCATGCGCTACTACCGAATACGATGTTGGCCCGGCTGTCACAGCGGGAGCCCCTATGGCCTTTACCCGGACAGAGACCTGGGGATGAAACCCATTTTCCCCACAAGTACTGTACCGGGAAAAGCAAGGCCCTAAAAAGTGCAAGTTGACGTCTGGGATCTGTGATTTTAGTGGGTTCCGGATCCGGGGAAAGCCGATGCTCCTTTTCCACCTCCCGCAATTCAGGTTCGTCTTAGTTGCACTTAGGTGTTGCACGCTGACAGCCCGTCCTTCATCTCTCCTGATTCAGGACTGAAATACGCTCGCTGGAGAAGAATATCCCGGCTCGTGGGCGTCAACGGAAACTGTTGTCCCCATTTTTGAACCCTTGAGCGTGGGTCCCGTGCCCTAGGCTGTTACAAAGTAACGTTTTGTTTTTTCTTGTTCTTTTCTTTGTACATCTCCTGATCAGCCCGCTCAATAACTGCTTCGGCAGTATCCCCTTGAAAGGACTCGGCAACCCCGCTACTTACAGTCAATCGTATCTCCCCCTTCTTGTGCGAAACAAAACGTATTTTGGAAAGATTCTTCTTAAAGGCCCCCAGCCTCTCAAGTGCCATGGGCCGGCCCATTTTTTCGATGATAACTGCAAACTCATCCCCACCGTAACGGGCGATGAAATCATTCTCGCGAAATGAGCTCCTCAAGCATTCAGCCACTTTCTTCAACACCTTGTCACCAGCCACATGCCCGAATGTGTCGTTAATCTCCTTAAACCCGTCTACATCAAACATGATAAGGGAAAAAGGCTCACCAGAATCCTTCGTCCGCCTCAATACACTCTCAATCCGCAAGGCAAAGGCCTTTCGGTTATACAAACCTGTTAGTCCGTCCTTCATGGCCACGGTCTGTAGTTCCTCGGCCTTTTTCGACATCTCCTGGGCCTGACGTTCAGCCTCTGCAATCCTTTGCTGCAACCGCTCTATATTCTCTTTGGCAGCCCTTGCCCGTTCCATCTCACGCTTTTTCCTAAGAGAAACCACCTCCTTGATCTTCTTAATCTTTTCCATCACCACGGCTTTGATCTCGTCAATAGTGGTATGGATATCAAAGGATCTGACAATGGAGCCCATTTCCTGGTTGATGTTCATCTCAAAGTATTCAATTTCCTTTAACCGCTCGTCACCGCCAAATTCCTTAGTGAGACTTCTTTCCAACTCCTTTATCTGTTCAAGTAGGACCCTAAACGTCTCGTTAATGTACCTAAAATCATCTTCTATCTTTTTCCTGAGCCCACTCACAAAGCCCAAAAAGGCCTTGGAAGCCTTGTCAAAATCCCCTGTTGTAATAGGCCCCTTGCAGTTGATGTCAATGCCAATGGCCTTCTCTGTGAGGAGTTTGTCTAAGGGATACAGATCCTCAGTCACCGATATAATCACCCTGCGGAGCATCCTGCAGGCGGCCACAACCGTTTCTTTAAGCCCTTTCACTCTCTCTAGGTCTTCAGATGCTATTGTGTCTACATCGGTGGCAAGGACTTTGGTTTTTAGGGCCCCAAGCTGGGATTCAAGCTCCTCAACAGGAAGCTCCTGTGAGGGATCCAGTTTGTCTTTAATAGCCTCCAGTTCTTGGGAAATACCTGGAAACCGAGCAGCGGCCACAGCGAGGGTATTGATGAGACCAATAAGAACCTCTTTTTCGTGGTAAAAGGTCTTCTCGAGATCAAACAGCTCTCTCTTTAAATCTCGAATCTCTTTTTCAAGCTCTTCCATGTTTTATCCGTCTTCCTGTTCCAGATAGAATCTCCATTTGCAAAACATATCCTCTGGGTGGGGATCCGGTGGGGCAAAGAGACATTGGACCCGGATTTGTGGGTCTATTTCACGGGCAAATCCCTCAAATTCCCCACGATGCATTTCCTTGCACACAAATTCCTCAAGCCCCCTGCGAATTCTGGCCTCCTGGGTTGGGCAGGAAGGCACTGTAATCTCCAATTGGTCCCCTTTCATCTCCATCTCATATCCCGCCAGGATACACCAGGGGAAAAGCCTCAGGGCCTCAACAAACCCTTCCAGGCCCTTCTTCTTAATGTCAAACCTATCCACCAGATCCTTGGCCGCCATTGCGGAGACCCGTCTCCAAACCTGCTCATTAATGCGTTCTGCCATGGGTTGGTCAAACCGCTCTGCTATGTAGATAAACCAAAAGGCATCTACCACGCGATAGTGCCATAAAAGGAACCGTATGTATTTCATCAAATCCGGCCTGTCCATCTTCTCCAGGATTCTCAGGTCCATTATCTGTTTCCTCCCTTTATTCTTAACCCCATTACCAGCTCTGGGACAAACCAGGGCGAATATCAAACCCTAGGCCGAATTCCATGTCTCCTTTTAATCCTCCATTTCTCTGGCAGGACGTTCATCAATGGGGATATAGTGCCGCTCCTTGTCCCCCGTATAAATTTGTCTGGGCCTGTAAAGCTTCCAATCCGGGTCGTACCGCCCCTCCTTCCACTGGCTGATCCATCCCGGCAGTCGGCCAATGGCAAACATCACCGTAAACATGTTTAGTGGAATCCCAATGGCCCTTAACACAATTCCGCTATAAAAATCCACATTTGGATAAAGGTTATGGTCTATAAAGTAAGGATCCTTGATCGCCATCTCCTCCAGTCTCCTAGCCACATCCAATAAAGGATCCTTTCGCTTTAGTTTTGCGAGGATCTTATCGCAAGTCTGTTTCATGATACGTGCCCTAGGGTCATAGGTCTTATACACCCTGTGGCCAAACCCCATCAGTCTAAAAGGATCATTTTTGTCTTTAGCCCTCTCAATGAAGGGCCTTGGGTCTCCCCCGCTGTCAAGGATTTGCTGAAGCATCTCCACCACCGCCTGATTAGCGCCCCCATGTAAAGGCCCCCACAGGGCGCAAATACCTGCGGAAATAGCGGCATAGATGTTTACCTTTGCACTACCCACCAATCTGACCGCTGCTGTAGAGCAGTTCTGCTCATGGTCAGCATGAAGTATCCAAAATACCTCCAAGGCCCTTACAACCTCCGGATCAATGATATAAGGCCTGACCGGTGAGTCAAACATCATATTCAAAAAATTGGCACAATAGGTCAGGTCATGCCGCGGATATATTACGGTATGGCCACGCGATATTTTATAGGACATGGCAGCCATAGTCCTGACTTTGGAAAGAAGCCGGGCAAAGGTAATATTAATCTCTTCTTCCTCTTCAGGCAGCTCCGGATAAAAGGCACGAAGGGCGTTCACCATCGAAGACAATATGCCCATGGGATGGGCGCGTCTGGGGAAATTCTCAAAGAAATGACGCATATCTTCGTGGACCAAAGAATGATCATTTAGCATCACGGAAAATCGGTTTAACTCCGCTCTAGTTGGCAAATGGCCGGTAATAAGCAGGTATGATGTTTCAACGAACGTGGAATTCTCAGCCAACTCCTCTATGGGAATACCTCGGTAACGCAGTATGCCTTTTTCTCCGTCCATAAATGTGATAGTGCTTTTGCACACACCTGTATTAGCAAACCCTGGGTCATAGGTTATGAGCCCGGTCTCCCTGCGCAGGGCCGATATATCTATAGCCTTTTCTCCTTCACTTCCCTCTATGACCGGCAATTCATAGGATTTTCCATCAATTATCAGTGTCGCTGTCTTTCCCATTCTCACAATTCCTCCGTATTAATATTAAGCCGTGATCCTAGCAAAAATCTCTCCACCATACCAGAAGAAATGAAAGCCCCTCATGCCCAATATTTTCATCTGGAGGAAAACATGAGCCTTCCCATTAGACAAAGAAGCAAAGTTGTGTTGGGCAGAAAATACCGTTTTCAGATGACTAAAAGGACATGGGGAAAACTTGAAACCAGAGGGCGTCTTATTGAAAATGCTCAGCGAGCGCATTCCCCGCAGCTTGCTGCAGGGAGAGTCAATTGATGAAATATATTCACAGCCCCAGGGCAGCTCTGATCTCGTCCTCACGATGCCCCACAATGACCGTATTGCCAATAATGATGGTGGGAAAGGAGCAGTTCGGATTTACCTTTCGAACCTCCTCCAATGCAGCAGCCCGTTCCTCACCTTCCAAAAGGTCAACATCGGTGAACTCAAATTTCACCTCACAATCTTCCAGCAGTCCTTTGGTTGCCTTGCAATGTCCGCACGTGCTCAGGGTATAAATCTTTACAGGTGGCCGTACCATTGATTTCTCCTTCCTGTTTCCCAAAATCTTTTACTAGATCACTAGAACATGAACCTATTAGCAGGTACTTTTTGATCCGCTTCTTTCAAGAATGTCTCCGAAGCACAGGGCTGGGCTCGTGTGCTGAATACGGCCAACAAGGAGCTCCTATTTCCAGATAGACTGCGTATTAACATAATAAATGGATACGGACTTTATCAAGGAATTATTCCCTCTAGGGTTTCTGTTTGATCCACAGTGATGTAGACACACCCTGGATCTGCTTGAGGAGCTATGGGATTGACCTCAGTAGAGGCTGGCGTGTTGAATGAGATTGCCTACCCGATCTCCAGATGGTAAACAAGATGACCATAAGGGGAAAAACACGTCTATTTTCTCCTGTCCGTAAGATATCTCAAATGCAGTATGGGCAAAAAATGCCTTACAAAATAAGGAGGTGGACACAGACCACGAGTCGCTACACTTCCTATAGCGATGACATAAAATGAATATGAATAGATCATATTTGTCACCTTTACGCATACTTCGCCCCTTTGAGACCCTAAAGCCCTTCTTCAAGGCCAATTGGTGGGCCCTCCTCATAGGGGTCATGTCCCTGCTTGTGGTGGACCTACTTCAGCTTTTTATTCCTCTGGTGATCAAAAAGGCGGTGGATCTATTGACTACAGGTATTGCGACCCGAGCCCTTCTCCTGCGCCAAGGCGCAATCATTGTGGCCCTGGCCCTTATGATCGGCCTGTTCCGTTATATCTGGAGGTATCTCATCTTTGGTCACTCCAGAAAAGTGGAAGAGGGGTTGCGAAATATCCTCTATGCCCATCTCCAAACCCTATCTCCGTCCTTTTACCACAAGACCAAGACCGGCGACCTCATGGCAAGGGCCATAAACGACATCAATGCCATTCGTATGGCCACGGGCATGGGCATGGTGGCCTTAACCGATGGCCTCATCCTGGGGATGGCAGCCATCGGATTCATGATTTCCATCAACATAAAGCTGACGCTGATCTCCTTGATTCCAGCGCCTATTGTGGTGATCCTGACCCGCATCCTCACGCGCCGTATGTCTTCAGGTTTTGAACGTGTTCAAAAACAATTCTCTGAGCTTACTGAACGTGTAAGGGAGGGTTTCGCTGGCATTTGGGTTATCAAGGCATTTGACCGGGAGCAATGGCAATATGGCAGAGTAAAAGAAGAGGGCCAGCGTTACCTACACGAAAACCTAGGTCTTGCCAAGACCCTTGCCTTTTTCTTTCCCATGATGGCCATCTTCACAAACACTGGGCTGGCCATTGTCATATGGCTTGGCGGCAGATTGACCATATTCGGCCAAATCACCACTGGTGATTTCGTGGCCTTTACGAGCTACCTCAATCTCCTAACCTGGCCCATGATGGCCATGGGCTGGGTGACCAACCTCCTGCAAAGGGCCTCTGCCTCCATGAAGCGGATCAACAACATCCTTGAAGAGGAACCGGAAATTAAAGATACTCCCACACCTATCGTGCCCAAGACCCTAAACGGTAAGATCACCGTGGCAGACCTTTACTTCAGATATCCTGGCCGATCCAGCCTTGCTCTTAAAGGGATTTCCTTGCAGATCCATCCTGCTGAAACTATTGCCATCGTGGGACGTGTAGGTTGCGGAAAAACCACCCTCCTGATGGCCATGGTTCGAATGCTCAACATCCCTGAGGGGGTTCTCTTTATTGACGATATGGATATACATCACCTCTCACTGGAGGCCCTCCGAAAACATATGGGCTTTGTCCCCCAACAAACTATGCTCTTCTCAGATACCGTAAGGAACAACATCTTGATGGGACGAACGGACATATCGGACGAGCAAGTGCACGTTGCGCTGGAAATCGCGGCCATAGCTGATGAGGTAAATGCCCTAGAGGCTGGAATAGATACCATCTTGGGAGAAAGGGGGGCCACGCTTTCAGGTGGACAGAGACAGCGGCTGGCCATTGCGCGGGCCATTGTGTCTAACCCCCCTATTCTTATCCTGGATGATGCCTTTTCCATGGTAGACATGCAAACAGAAACGCAGATCCTGACCAGGCTCTTGGAATTCAGGGCATCAAAGACCACTATTGTGGTATCTCATCGCACCTCAACCCTTGCACGGGCTGATCGCATAGTGGTCATGGACAATAGCAAGATCGTTGAGGTGGGTACTCATCATAACTTACTGAAAAACGGCACCCTTTACAAAAAACTTTACGAGGAAAGACGTTTGACAGAGGAGCTGAAGATGATGTAGGCGGCCTATGAACGGCCATGGCCTTTGCAGAGGTGGTCTTCATGATTCATGACTACGGTTACATGGAGGACGGGAAACTGGGCAAGCCCTATGACCTTCACCTCTTGAAGAGGCTCCTGGGGTATGCCAGACCCTATAAGAGGGGACTGGTCCTGGCCCTTTTCTTCTCCCTTCTCATAACCCTGTGTGACCTTGCCATACCCTATTTTTCAAAGGTGGCCATTGATCGCTTTATCGTGCCATCATGGTACATGGTCCATGTGGAGAACCCAGCGAGCGCTCCGGGCAGAGGGTTTTTCACAAAATATGAGGGGATCCTCGTCCAAAGCAAGGACCAAAGCTTCTATCTCATATCCAACAGAGACATCAAAAAGCTCGACCCTTCTGACCTCCACAAGTTACGAATATCTGGCCTGATCTCCCCAAAACGATTTTATCGTATTCCTTCCAGTGTCCCCATCACCACCCTGCCCTTGGACATACAAGAGAAGGTCCTTACCATGAAAGACGGCTCCCATATCTTATCCCTTGAACAAATGAAGGGGCTCCCGCCAACCGCCCTGGCAATAGTACGAAGCAAAGACCTCAGGGGGCTGACCCTTGTAGGGACAGTGCTCTTGGGTCTCATCTTGCTGTCCTTTGGGTTGAGTTATGCAGAGTACTACCTCCTGGAGTACACAGGCCAACATATGATGCAGGACATAAGAGTCAAGCTTTTTCAAAACATACAAGGTCAATCGGTGGGTTTTTTCGGCAAACACCCCCTTGGCCGGCTTGTGACCAGAGTCACCAATGATGTGGAAAACCTCAACGAGATGTTCAAGTCTGTTGTGATTACGCTTTTTAAGGATTTCTTTATTCTCCTGGGAATTCTGGTGGTCCTGTTTTACATGAACCGGGCACTGGCACTTATATGCCTCCTGCTACTTCCCATTATTTCATTTTTGACCTTCCTGTTCAGCACCATGGCCAGAGAGGCATTCCGGGAACTGAGGGCAAAGGTGGCCAAAATCAATGCGTTCCTGCAAGAGCGCCTTAGCACCATGCAACTCATTCAGCTATTCTGTGCAGAAAAGGCACAACTGGAACACTTTAAAAAAATCAATCACGAGAACTTCCTGGCGGGAATGAAACAGATTCGCATCTTCGCCGTATTCATGCCCATGATGGAACTCTTAAGCTCTTTTGGGGTGGCCCTCATCATTTGGTACGGGGGTGGAAGGGTGATTCAGGACAGACTGACCTTGGGGGCCTTGGTGGCCTTTATCAGTTACATCCAAATGTTCTTCAAACCCATACGGGATATATCTGAAAAATACAATATTATGCAATCGGCCATGGCCTCAACGGAGAGGATATTTCAATTTATGGATTACCAGGAGGTAATACCTGAACCTGAGGCCCCAGTCGTACCGGATGATATAAAGGGTCATCTGATAGTAAAGGATGTTACATTCTCCTATGACGGAACCCAGCCCGTGTTGCACGATCTGTCCTTTGAGCTGAAACCGGGGCAAACCATAGGGATTGTAGGACATACTGGCAGCGGAAAGACAACCATTGTTAACCTCCTTCTAAGGCTCTATGATCCGGACCGCGGTGCAATTTACCTGGACGGTGTGGATTTCAGAAATTGGCCCACACAGATGTTACGCAAGCACATGGCCCCAGTCATGCAGGATGTGTTCATCTTTGCAGGAGAGTTTGAGGAAAATATTACTCTGGGCAGAGAGAGCGTGTCCTCCAAGGTTGTGCAAGAGACCCTCAAGGTCACCAATCTCGATCGACTTTTGAAAAGGCTCCCCCAGGGCCTTCACCAACCCATAGGAGAAAGGGGAGCCACCCTCTCAGCAGGAGAGCGCCAGCTCTTGTCATTTGCTCGAGCCTTGGCAAGTAAACCCCGCATTCTGATCCTGGATGAGGCAACCTCTAATGTGGATCCTGACACAGAAGAATTGATTCAAGATGCCATCTCACAAATTACCATAAAGCAAACAACCTTGATTATCGCCCATAGGCTATCCACAGTGAGGAATGCAGACCATATCCTGGTCCTTCATCAGGGACGTATCAGGGAACAGGGAACCCACCAGGAGCTTATGGCACTTCGTGGGATTTACTATAGGCTAAACCAGCTCCAGGAAAAATAGAGGCACCAGCATTTATCCCTTGACATGGAAGCGCAGTTGTCTATTAAATAGATTATGTTCTTAAAATTTCACATAACCTTTCTGGAGAAAGCCATGGCAGTTTATTACCTGAAGGTACCGATACAAAGGCCCCTGGAGGACAAGATACATCTCCAGGGGCTTTTTATGACAAGTTCTCGTGTACACGTGGTGTAATTCGATGACAGATGTCCGCATCATGATATCCACCACCTATTGAACGCAAGAGCGTGTTCTGCAGCCAGTCTTTTCATGGAGCGATTGCTTTTCTGACTGTTACTCCTCTGCCAAGACGGGAACCTTCCTTTTACCCCACTACTGGCTCCTTCGGACGGTCGGTTTCCTTTTACCGCGACTAACATCTAAAGTGCCTCTCGTTGCTAAGGCCTAAAACAGTTTTTGGCCTTAGTGACAACCAGCGCCAAGCGCTGCTGTCTCAACACCCATCGAAAAAAGGAGGAAAAAATGAAGAGATCCATGTTTTTTCTTGATCAAGAGGACATACCCACCCATTGGTACAATATCCAAGCAGATCTTCCAGAACCATTGCCCCCTGTGCTCCACCCCGCTACAGGAAAACCGGTGGGTCCAGAAGACCTGGCGCCCCTGTTCCCTATGGAGCTGATCAAACAGGAAGTCAGCACTGAGCGCTGGATTGAAATTCCGGAGGAGATTCAAGAAGTTTATCGTACTTGGAGGCCCACTGCTCTCCATCGGGCGTATCGATTGGAAAAGGCCCTGGATACCCCTGCGAAGATATTTTACAAATACGAAGGGACAAGTCAGGCTGGAAGCCATAAACCTAACACCGCTGTAGCCCAGGCCTATTATAACAAAAAGGAAGGCATAAAACGGCTGACCACCGAGACAGGGGCCGGGCAATGGGGCAGCGCCTTGGCCATGGGATGTGCCTTCTTTGGGGTGGAGTTGAAGGTCTATATGGTAAGGATCAGCTATGACCAAAAACCATACCGACGCATATTGATGGAGACATGGGGGGCAAATTGTGTCCCCAGCCCCAGTCCAGATACAAAAGCAGGCAGAGATATGTTGGAAAAATGGCCTGATTGCCCGGGCAGCCTTGGCCTGGCCATAAGTGAGGCGGTTGAGGATGCGGTCAGCCGCGATGACACCCACTACTCCCTGGGAAGTGTGCTCAACCATGTGCTCCTGCACCAGACTATTATCGGGGAAGAGACTAGAAAACAGATGGAAATGGCCGACGCTTACCCAGATATCATTGTTGGATGCATTGGGGGAGGTTCCAATTTTGCAGGCCAATTCCTTCCTTGGATTAGGGATAAGATTAGTGGCGATAAGCCAGATATGAGGATTATTTGTGTGGAGCCTGAAAGTTGTCCCACAATGACCCGAGGCATATATGCCTATGATTTTGGGGATACGGCCGGAATGACGCCTTTACTGAAGATGCATACCCTAGGCCATTCCTTTGTGCCACCCCCCATCCACGCAGGAGGCCTGAGGTACCACGGAATGGCCCCCATTATCTGTCATCTGTATAATCTTGGACTTATCGAGGTTGTGGCAGCCCCCCAGACCGCCGTGTTTGAGGCAGGGGTGAAATTTGCCAGGACCGAGGGGATTATTACAGGGCCCGAACCCTGCCACGACCTGAAGGTAGCCATTGATGAGGCCCTCAAGTGCAAAGAATCCGGCGAGGCAAAGACTATCTTGATAGCACATAGCGGTCACGGCCATTTTGACCTGGCAGCTTATGATGCATATCTGTCCGGAAAGCTGCAGGACTATGCGCTGCCTGCCGAGGAGATCAAGAAGGCCCAGGCAGAGCTTCCCAAGGTACCCGAATAAAAGTGAGTTCTTGGCCGGGGCGCGATGGAATCAGCCCAGCCATTTGCAACAGTCCACGGGTCTCTCATGGCCCGTGGACAAGAGGGGGATAAAGGGGTAAACGTTGAAAAGGGATTGTTCACCTCCCTCTGACAACCGCCCTATCTACTGTCCCAAGTTAGGGCATCTGGTCCATTTTGCCTATTGCCGCCACCAAGGCCATGGCGTGCCATGCGAAAAAATCCTACACTGCTGGTACGAAGTCTTTCTTATTGAGGATTATTTACGAAAAACCCTTTCCCCATCAGAATGGGATAGTTTTTTGGCACGCAGGCCAAAGCCTAAGCTGACCATGCTGGTGGAATTAGCCCTTAAATCGCAAAGGCATAAACCAGATCGGTCTTAGGATGAAGGGTTCCCCTGTCGGTTGAGGAAGCGCGAATAATCCACCATACGTGCAAGTACATTTACGGCAGTCTCCGGAGTCTGATAAAAGACCCCACTATATCGCTTCCCATCCACAGCCCTTACAGTACCTCGGTCCGTGCGTGTCAGTGATACGCCTATGACCGGTTTCTGGTAATGCTCCATAAGGTCCACCATTGTTGCTACATAGGTCTCCTCATACTTCTCCACAAAACCCTCAATCTCATCCAGAAGTTCAACCGAGGCCGTAGGGTCTACACCTCTGGTGGAGTTCACCAAGAGCCTAACCAGTTCCGTCCTGCCAATGATGCCCAAGCTGATTACTGCATCTATCCCATCCCACTTCAACAATTCTTCCACCGCAACAATCGGTACTTCCGTGTCCCGGGTTCCCACTAGATCTAGGGGATTTCTTTTACTCCAGAATGGGGGAAGGTACTTGTTCAGCCGTTCAACAATCCGCTCTGGGATATCAGGCACCCTCAACCCATTCTCATTACATGCATCAGCCGTGACAACCCCCCAACCCCCTCCCAGGGTAACAATCCCTACGCGATCACCCTTGGGAATGGGGAGCGAAGAGAATCCCGCTGACAGATCAAGGAGTTCAGCCGGTGCATCCACATTCAAAATGCCGGCCTGGCTGCATGCGGCACGAAAGATCAGGAATTCACCACCCATGGAGCCCGTGTGAGAGGCAGCAGCCGCCTTTCCTGCTGATGTCCTACCACCCTTCAATACAATGACAGGCTTTTTCTGATTCACTCGCCTTGCCACTGACAAAAGGCGTCTTCCGTCGCCCACATTTTCCATATAGAGCATGATAATCCTGGCGTTTTCATCCTGCTCCAGATACTCAAGATAATCGGCACAGCCCAGCATGGCCTCATTACCAGATCCTATAAATTGAGAAATACCAATACCCTGCTGGCTGGCCCAGTGGACCAACTGATTACCAAGGTTGCCGGACTGGGAAACAAAGGCCACACCGCCAGGACGTGGCCTAGTATGGGTACCTGTTGCGAAAAGCTTGGCATAGGAGGAAATGATGCCCATAGTGTTGGGACCTATCAATACAATATTCCAGCGTTTGCAAATCTCAGTAATCTCCCTTTCAAGCGCTGCCCCATCACTGCCTATCTCACTGAATCCGGACGTGATAAGAACAACACCTTTTACTCCCTTGCGGCCACATTCTTCCAATATTGCGGGGACACCACCAGCCGGAATCGTAATAAAGGCCACATCCACAGGTCCAGGGATGTCACTGATTCGCTTGTATACAGGTAATCCACACAGGGAGGTGTCTTTAGGATTGACCGGAAAAATCTTCCCTTCAAATCCCCCTGCAACAATATTAGTGAGAATCAATTGTCCCCATTTGCCAAAGGCTGATGAGGCCCCGATAACGGCCACTGATTGTGGGTACATGATTGGATTGAGTTCTGGGACAGGGCCCTCAAATTCTTGCTTTGCCTCAGTCGTATTGATCTTCAGTTCTGTTTTCATTTTTAAGCTCCAATTACACCTCCACTGTATTCTCACTCCAAAAACACATTTTTTGTGAAGCCGCTCAGCAGCACAACGGGATGTTCCCCCTGCCTGTGACAGGCAGGGAGGCGCCTTACTCTTTACCCACCACCAGTCCGTTCTTGAAGTTCACCACATGCCCCTCAGGATAGAAATAGTGCACGGTCCATCGGTTATGCCGTCTATGTTCCTTCTTTACCTTAAGGGGCTTTCCCAAGATCTCAAGCACCTGTTTTTCTGTCATTCCCCTTTGCACCATTTCCATGTTCCCTGGACTAAAGGATATCTTTTCGTATGGCTCCATTTCCTTCTCGGTAAGAGGCGGGCCATACGGGTCTGCTGACGATGCAAAGACATTGGCCACGGTCAAGCACATAAAGCACAAAAAAAGCAGCACCACTCCATGGTGTTTCCTGCTCATGACTTACCTCCTTTATTCATTGAACCAAGGGCACCTGATGAGGCCCCTACCTGCATCAGCAATCTTAATCGCATATATAGGTTTATGGAACATGTGTAAGACATTTTCGCAGCCTTTTTCCCTTTGGTCAATCATTCACTTATTCTTGCCATTCCCCTTTCTCCAGTTCATCTCATGTGATATGCTATATTCACAGGTGGTGCCAAAACAGTGTAACATTATAAAGACTCCCCATGCAGCGATATCTTGACTTCAACCAATTTCTTAGGAAAAAGTTCGGGGAGAGGGTGCATAGAATTGCCCTGGATGCTGGATTCAACTGCCCAAACAGGGACGGTACTATCTCGACACAGGGCTGCATCTTTTGTGATCGGCGCGGCTCTGGTACTGGTGCACTTTTGGATTTTGGTATAGATATTGTAGAGCAGATCCGTCGATCTAAAGAATACATCCGCAGACGGTACAAGGCAAAAAGGTTCATTGCATATTTTCAGTCTTTTACCAACACCTACGCGCCACTAAACAAGCTTAAAGAACTTTATGATATCGCCTTGGCCCAAGAAGACATGGTGGGATTTTCTGTTGGAACCAGGCCTGACTGTGTGGATGAAAAAGTGCTGGAACTCTTGGCCTCTTATATGGATCGGGCCATGGTATGGGTAGAATTGGGTCTGCAGTCCGCCCATGATGTAACGCTCAGACGCATTAACAGAGGCCATGATGTGGCCTGTTTCGAACGAGCGGTCCATATGGCCAGGGAATACGGATTAGATGTGTGCGCGCATGTGATACTGGGGCTTCCTGGCGAGGATCGTGATATGATGCTTCAAACTGCCCGCAAGGTTGCGCAACTTCCAATACAGGGGATCAAGATCCACCTCCTATATGTTGTTGAGGACTCCCCTTTGGGTTCTCTGTATAAGAAAGGAAAAGTGCGTTGTTTGGAAAGGGAAGAATACGTGGATCTGGTGGTGGACTTCCTGGAACTGTTGCCTCCACAGATGGTTATACAACGTTTAACAGGTGATCCACCTGCACGCTCAAATCTCATAGCACCACAATGGGCAAAGGAAAAGATGACCAATTTGAACCTTATTAGGAAAAGATTAGAGGAAAGAAACACATGGCAAGGAAAACACTACGAAGGATCTATGTCTGCAAAATAACCCATGAGGATCTCGTCATATACCTGGCCTCGTCCGCGAAAGGTGCTGTGAGGGTATATCTCCGAATGAAGGAGGATGCCGATGCAGCGGCCTTTTTCAAGAGAAGGCTTGCCAATGCCGAGATCGTGGTGAGCCACCAGAAGAACGAATCATTGATAGACGCGGTCCATTACGCCTTACGGGGAAGAAAAGACGCCTACGCTGGAACGCCCCTTGATATCCATTGCACCCCCTTTCAGTGGGAGGTCTACAGGGCCATATCCAGAATCCCATTTGGTCACACATGGACCTACAAACAAGTGGCCGAAGCTGTACACAGACCTGGAGCAGCCCGGGCCGTAGGCCAGGCCATGGGGGCAAACCCGTTACCCCTGATCTTCCCCTGACCCAGGGTTGTGGCCACCGGGGGCCTCGGTGGGTTTACTGGCGGGCTGGCTATAAAAAGATATCTGCTTTCCCGCGAGGGGGTCAGTATCCCGGCCAGGAACTAGGCCCCTAAAAAGGCCTCCAATCCTTTTAGATCGCCAATCGCCCAAAATCGAGCCTCCTTATCTTTAGGCACGATCTTTTTCGCTAGGCCGGTCAGTACGGCCTTGGGACCAACCTCCACGAATTGATCCACGCCCTCAGAAAGCATCCTGACAATAATATCATACCACCTTACAGGGCTCACCAATTGCCGTGCTAAGAGGTCCTTGATGGACTCTGGATCTGTCTCCCCTTCGGCAGTGGCATTGAACAATACCTCGGAACGGGGTTCGGAAAACGAGACTTGCTCCATATACTGGCGAAACTCGCCTACTGCGCCTTCCATTAATTTGGAGTGCCATGCACCACTCACCTTCAGGGGGATAGCCTTTTTTCCCTTATCCTTTACCAGTGTTGATGCCCTGGACAGGGCCCGTTTCTCACCGGTGATAACCACCTGTTCAGCAGTATTATGGTTGGCAATGGCCAATTCCCCTTCTTGACAGACCTGTTCCACAATCTCTCTGACCTCTTCTATGCTCATCCCAAGCACGGCTACCATACCTCCTGGTTTGGCCTCGGCCTCCCGCTGCATGAGTTGCCCTCTTTTGTTTACTAGCCTTAAGGTATCCTCATCGCTCACTACACCTGCTGAGGCCAGGGCTGCATATTCTCCCAAGCTATGCCCTGCAGACACATGGGCCTCTTTGCCTTCATGACGCAAGATATTCAGACATGCAAGACTAACTGTGGCAACAGCAGGCTGGAGATTTTCAGTAATGGTAAGCTCTTCCATTGGGCCTTCAAAGCAAAGCTTGGAAATGGATTTTCCACAGGTCTCCTCCGACTTTTCAAAAACCTCTCTAGCAATGGGAAACGCATCATAAAGGTCCTTGCCCATACCCACAAATTGAGATCCTTGACCTGGAAACAAAAATGCTATCTTGCCTGACATAAATGCCTCCTAAATGTGAGTTACGGATTATGAATGGATGGGAAAAACGGAAATAGACTGAATGAACAATAGATCAAGGTGAATGGGACAGCCATCTAGATCTCTTGGGGCTCCCCAAGCCTTTGTTTAAAGAGTTGGTCCAGGGCGATCTCATATTCTCTGGTTCCGGGGATAAGAGACCTGTTTCTGGCCATCTGGGCCATAACCTCTTCTTCCGTTCTTTCAAACTGCAGGTTGATTTGGGTGATCACATCATTGATAATCTTGTATATCTCCTGATCAGTACCATAGATATCTATCACGTTGGGGTCATTGATCATGACTTCCATCAGGTACTGTGTCATGTAGAGGGAGTAAGGGTTGGGCCTGGGGACCAGGTGGCGGATGGGTGCAATGAAGTATTTAAAATCGAATTCTGAGCTCTTCAATGCCTTCTTGAGGCCCTGAAGAATAAGCTCGCTGACAGCAGCCGAATTATCCGTCTCAATAATCTTGTTCATCAGGAGGGCCTGAGTCAATTTGTTCTGGATCTCGGTGAGCTTAAACCTAAAAAACCGATCCCGCTGAAAGGCCTGTTGTCGTTCTTTCCTTTCCAGCCGCCTGATTAGCCTGTCCTGGACCCTCCCGCTGTCAAATCTTCTCATGCGTTATGCCTTGATCAAAGCGAATATACGGCCCCGCACCCAAAGCCCTTACGAATCAGAGCTGTCCTTTGCACCTGTATTGCTCTTTTTCTTGGCTGACGAGGACTCCTTTTTCTCCCCTTTAGGTTTGGCGTTGGAGTTACTCGCTCGTGACCCATAGTCTGTAACATACCAGCCGCTGCCCTTCAAGTGAAACGTGCTTTGAGATATCAGTTTTCTCATTTTGCCCCCGCACCTATCACAGTGCTCAAGGGGAGGATCGGAAAATTTTTGCCATACCTCGGTTTGATATCCGCATTTTGTACATTCATATTCATATATCGGCATACCAACGCACCTCCACTTCTCACTGGTAACTCAATATATCTGGTCCCAATTTGCAGATTCTGTGATCCTCGTAAGATTCCAGCACATAGCTCAGGTCCCGGATAGGGACTTTATTCAATACATCATAGGTGATTCCGTGCACCCTTCTTTCTTCCTCCTCCCGCTGTTCTCCTCCTACCTCAAACCGCTGGACAAATCTGCTGAACCTTACGATGTGAATCAATTCGTGAGTAAAAACATAAAGCATCAGAGGGAATAGGCTTAACCTATCATCTCTTTGCAGCGCTGAAAGCACCTGATCATCCTGGACAAAGATAAAGTAAAAATCCTTTCCTTTGGCCCTAGGCCAGAGAATTTCATCAACACACTGGCCCTTATTCAATATTGCAAAGGCTTCAGGAGTTGATACAATACCACTGCCCAAGGCCTTAGTCTTTACATCATAAGGATGGCGCTTCCATTGCTCAGAAGAAAATTTATAGTAATCAGAGGTCACCTCTTCAGCGATTCGCAAGGCCTCGCCCACAGTGGCCATCTCCTGAAATGAAAAGGACCATCGTTCCATCATCAAAGACCACGATTTGGCAAAAAGATAGGACCTGATTCAGGAATGTCAATGGGAAAATTGGTGGTGGCGGTGACTGGACTCGAACCAGTGACTCTGCGGATATGAGCCGCATGCTCTGACCAACTGAGCTACACCGCCACAATCGTAAATATTTAGTTTATCTAACTTAACAATTTTGTCAACAAAAATCAAACTCTCCCTTCACCGGTCTACTGTTGCCTGTGGCTCCTTAAATCATCTTTCCCCTGTGGCATAACTGATACGATCCATGTGGTAAAAGAACAACATAAATCATCACATGCCAAAATACGCCTCTTTCAACCCACTAATATATATACCATTTTTTTCTTCTTTTATGTGGCACAAAAATTGCGTTTAATAATTTAAGATCTGGGGTGTGCGTTCTTTTTTGTTGGGGGATTCTCCAAAACCTTAGGAGAAAAGAGAAAGATTTGATGCATGGGAAGAACGGCACTCCCGGATCTTTACCTTCCGGGCCAGGACCTATTTGAACACCCCCTCTCAGCGCACATATCATTCACCTCAAATCAGGGTTCGACTTTTCCCTCATAAGTAATGGATGCCCCTCCCACCAGCAGTTAATACTCACTTGGTATCTTTTGTTGAATCCTTCAGGCCATGTGTCCATGATGAAAAGAGGGAGGAAACGCGGTTTCTTATGCTCCACAGATTTGTTATAAACCAGTATGGACCTTGCTTAAATGATAATGCAGTGAGGAGGACATATGACCCTAAAAGGCAAAGTTACCGCCAGAACATGTCCCTATTGTGGCCACCATGAAATAGGCATTGTAACTGATAATGGGACCTTCTTTCCCCTAAGGCCGGGGCTGGTTGTAGAAATCATTCAACCGGATGCAAATGGTGTGCCCTCTTCTACCACAAAATCCCAAGGGTTTTCACCACAGTTTGCCGATGATATGAGGGCCTTTGAGATCTGGTTTCCTGAACCGGTCAAAGGATTCCATCGCCTGATCCAGAAATATGGGGTCTTCCTGCCAAAAGGGCACCAAAGCGCACCCATGACACCCCAGGGCTACGAGTGGGCCTACCGAGAGAAAATCCGCATACTCATTGAAAAGGAGGTGAGCACACCTCTTCCGGTCATACTGGACAGGTTTTTCACGGCTCCCCACCTTGCCTCCGGGGATTCCAAGGATATGGTAAAGGCCATGTGGGAGGAATTGGAAGAGGTGCGAGAGCCGGTCAGATTAGTCACCGCATGGTTAGAAGACCCCTCCCCAAATAATACTGCAAAACTACTCGTTCCCTTTTCTGAAACGGATAAAAACACAGAGGGCAATGAAACAGAGGAAACTATAAAAGAATTACTTGCTTCCTTATCTTTGGAGGCATTCCTGGAGCTTCTCAGATAGAATGGAAAGGGGGAAGGGAAATCCCCTCCCCCTAATTACTGACTGAAGCACAAACCTAGAGATATTTCTTTACCTCTTCGGTCAAGGCGGGAACCACCTCGAAAAGATCACCTACCACCCCATAGTCTGCCTTTTGAAATATAGGGGCATCCGGGTCTTTATTAATGGCCACAATAATCTTAGAGGTTCCCATTCCGGCTAAATGCTGAATGGCCCCGGAAATCCCACAGGCAATGTAGAGATTGGGTGATACAACCTTTCCAGTCTGCCCCACCTGGTCTGTATGAGGCCGCCAGCCTGCATCCACTGCCGCACGGCTCGCTCCAACAGCCGCTCCGATCAACTCGGCCAGCTCTTCCAAAATCTTGTAATTTTCAGGGCCTTTCATCCCGCGGCCACCTGAGACAATCTTATCCGCCTCAGTCAACTCAATTTTCCCGCTTTCATCTCTTATGATATCCACCACCTTGGTCTTGAGGCTGTCATCTTCCAGTGTGACATCCGCCTCAATTATCTCGGCACTCTTTGAGGTGTCCGGTTCATTGACCGCCATCACGTTGGGACGCGCAGTGGCCATGTTGGGCCAGCTATTCTCAAAGGCGACCTTGGCATAGGCCTTCCCCGCGTAAATGGGTCGGGTCGCCACGAAGTTCCCGTCTTCCACCTGAAAGGCAGTACAATCCTGGGCCATGGCTACTCCCAGCCGGGCCGACAATCGAGCTGACAGATCCTTACCCTGGACAGATGCACCCATAAGCAAGACCGCTGGGTCGTTTGCCTTCACCAACTGGGCGATCACCGCAGTATACGCGTCAGTAGTATAAGGGTCCAGCCTAGCATCATCGGCCACAATTACTTTATCAGCCCCATAGTGGGCCAGTTCTTGAGCCTTGTCCTTTACATTGGATCCAAGCACCACGGCCGTGAGCTCTTGTCCCAAGGCATCAGCAATCCTGCGTCCTTCACTTACAATCTCGTATGTAACCTTCCTGAATTCACCGTCTCTTTGTTCGGCAATTGCCCATACTCCTTGTGCCATTGTCTCACTCCTTATGCATGAGTTTTGTATTCAACATATTTATTTAGAAATCCTCAATCTCAGAAACAGGCGCTAAAGCACCTTGGCCTCCTCATGGAGCAATTTGGCCAACTCAGCGGCCTTCTCTTGAGGCGTCTCACCCTCCACAATCTTACCAGGCTTGCGCTCTGGCGGAGGGGTCAGTTCCACGATCTTCAGCTTCCTTGCGCCTTCCCCGAATTCCGAGGCATCCAATCCGAGATCTGCAAGACTCTTCTCTTCCAATGGCTTTTTCTTCGCCTTCATGATTCCAGGCAAAGAGGCATACCTTGGCTCGTTAAGCCCCTTTTGTGCCGTAATCAATACAGGAAGTGATGACTCTATGATAAGGGTCTGGCCTTCTACGGGCCTGTGGACCTTAACTGAACTCCCATCTTCTGCTACTTCCACCTTAATGCCCAATGAGACATGGGGAATGCCCAGCAATTCTGCCACACTGGCCCCCACAAGACCCAGGTCATCGTCAATTCCTCTTTGGCCTGTAAATATGATGTCGTATTCCAAATCCTTAATAGCTGCAGCAAGGGCCGTGGCCGTGGCCAAAGAGTCACTCCCTTCAAGTGCGTCATCCGTTATCAAAATACCCTTATCAGCACCCATGGCCAAAGCCGTTCTGATAGACTCTGTTACCCTCTTAGGCCCAAGCCCTACCACCGTAACCTCTCCACCGAATTTTTCCTTGATACGCAAGGCCTCTTCCACACCGAATTCATCATAAGGATTCATAATCCACTTGATATCGTCCGTGACAATGGATTTAGCATCCGGTGCGATTTTGATTTGGGTCTCCGTATCTGGCACCTGTTTCAAGCAAACAACAATATTCACTTTGATCCTCCTTTCATTTGCTTATTTTGGGGTAGTCTTGCAACAACCTTTCCTAGATCCTTTTTTACCCCCTGTCTCCTCGAGTCCCTACATGTCAATATCGTCTTATGCCTTCATACCCTCTAAAAAGTATTGGCTGATCTGAAGGGCAGCAGTCTTAATATCATAATCCCTTCGGCTTGACAATACCCAAAACCTGGACATCTCATCCAAGGCACCGAAAAAGGCCCTTTTTGCAATCCCAGGGATGATATCCTTCCGGAACACGCCTTTTTGCTGGCCCTCCTGGATGATCTGAGCAATGATTTCAAGATATTTTGCAAATTGCTCGTTTTTGTACTCCTTGATGAATTTGCTACTCTGGCGCAGCTCAACCTGGATGATCTCTGCCATACTTTGGTTCTCCTCCACCAGCCTAAGGTGGGTCAAGGCAAAGGCCTTCAGTTTTTCAGCCGGATCATCCAATGAAGAAATTTTGGAAATCATATTTTCCAGGACCAGCCTCATCTGCTCTTCAAAAAGGGAGATGAGAATATCGTCCTTGTTATCAAAATAGATGTAAATGGTCCCATCAGCCACGCCTGCCTCCCTTGCAATATCTGAGACCCTAGACTGATAGAACCCCTTTTCTGCGAAAATCTTGGTAGCTGCTTCTATTATCTTAAAATATTTTCCGTTATCTCGCTTTTTAGGCATGGCAAGGTACCCATTCATGAATGACTGTTCATTCACGAATTTTGTACCATTGAACTTAATATGTCAAGCCAATTTGCCAAGACTTAAAAAAAATATATCTTGACAAATAATAGAGTAATCAATTAGATTCTCCACGCTTATTCCACTAAGAAAGGCTGGTGATAAGGGCAAGATTACAAAGGGGTTGAAGGCAATTTTAGTGTCAACATCATTATAAGGAGGAGGAATCATGCGCAAGTTACTTATTTCGGCAACGGCACTGTTTTTCGTCATCGGTCTTATGGCCCTTGGAGTAACCTCGGTGCATGCCAAGGCCATTAAGGTAGGCGCAGTGATCAACTTGACCGGCCCTGCCTCCACATGGGGTCAGTTTCATGCCAAAGGCATGAAGGACTACATGCGGTATATTAATGAAGTAAAAGGTGGTGTTGCCGGAAATAAGATCGCCCTGACAGTGGTGGATCATGCGTACAAAGTCCCTGAAGCCATCAAGTATGTGAAAAAGTTCTGCACCCAGAATAAAATGGATATGATCGCCACCTGGGATGCCGGTTCAGGGATCATGTGCAAACCCATTTTCCAGAAATACCGGACGCCTGACATCAATTTCTCCACCTATCAAGGATTTCTGAAACCCCCTATTGACTATGCATACCTACCTTTCGGAAGCTACATCATGGACAGCTATGCCCTGCTGGAATACATCAAAAATATCCACAGGGGTCCTGGCGCACCCAAGGTTGGGCTTTTGACCTATAATAATGCATATGGAAAATCCATTCATGGCGCCTGCAAAAGTTACGCAGCAAAGCATAACATCAACATCGTGGACATCGAGGAATTTCCGCCCAAGACCTTGGATCTAAACACCGAACTACTCCGGCTAAAAAACAAAGGAGCCCAGTACATAGTGGTACAGATGCTCCCTTCAGCCATCATTATGGCACTTCAGTCGGCTGATCGTGTTAATTATAAGGTACCCTTCTTTGGCACCTGGACGTCCACGGATCCGGATTTCTTCCGCCGCGGCAAAGGCCTTATTAGGGACCGGGTATTTATGCAATTTCCAGGATGCCTGCCCACAGACAACAACGAAGGCTATAAGCTTTTGAAAACCCTTTGGGGCCGATATAAAACTGTCAGTTCTTTTGACACATCTTACTGGGAGGGAGTTGCCGTAGCGGCCATCATGGTCAGAGGCTTTGAAAGGGCCCAAGAAAAGTTTGGCAAGATTAATAGCGTAACCATAAACCAGGCGCTTCAGACCTTCCGAAATGAAAACTTCGGTGGTCTTGTCCCACCGGTCACTTACACCAACGCAGACCACAGCGCCTCATTCAAGGCAAGAATCGTACAGATCCATGAGGATGCCACGTATACACCTCTAACTAATTTCTGGGAACCCGGCAAAGAAAAGGTAAAGATACTTCGATGAAAGCGTTTCGTGGAGAACCCAGCATCTTCGGCTCCGCTCGCCCTGAACAGCGGCGGGCGGAGTTGGAGGTGAAAGATCTCACGCTGAAGTTCGGGGGTATCACTGCCCTTAATAAGATCAATCTTTCCGTACGTACGGGAGAACTTGTAGCTATTATAGGCCCAAATGGTGCGGGGAAAACCAGTTTACTCAATTCTATCACTGGGTACTATAAGCCACAAGAAGGGCAAATCTTCTTCAATGGCAAGGAAATCACCCACATGTCCCCACATCACCTTACCAGGATCGGCATAGGGAGGACCTATCAAAATATCGAGCTGTTTCCCGGCATGACGGTGTTGGCCAATATGCTTTTGGCTCGCCATGTCCATTCCAACTATGGCGTGCCCAAGGCTGCCTTTTTTACAAAGGGTGTACGAGAAGATGAAGTTCGTCACCGAAGGGTGCTCGAAGAGCTGATAGACTTTCTTGAAATGCAGTCCATCCGTAAACAGTTGGTGGGTGCTCTTCCTTACGGCTTACGGAAACGGGTAGAACTGGGCCGGGCCTTGGCCCTTGAGCCCAAGCTCCTTATTCTGGACGAACCCTTTGCAGGCATGACGTTGGAAGAGAAAGAGGATATGGTCCGTTTCCTCATGGAGCTCAATGAGGCCTGGAACCAGACCATGATCCTGGTGGAACATGACATGTCCATTGTGATGAGTATATCACAGCGGGTGGTGGTACTGGACTTTGGTGTAAAGATCGCCGAAGGAACTCCTGATTTTATCCAAAATCATCCCCAGGTGATCAAGGCCTACCTGGGTGACACCCACAAACTCTAGCACATAATTTCTAAAACTTTCAGATGAGCAAAAACAAGAATATTCAAAGAATTGATCCACAAATCCTGGCCTCCTTGGAGCAGTATACACTTCCCCAAATTTTGTCTAAGCAGGCTGAACGCTTTGGCGACTCGCAGACCGCGGTCCGGGAAAAGGCCTATGGTATATGGGAAACATTTACCTGGAAGGACTACTTACGATACGCCAAGCTGACAGGTCTTGGGCTCAAATCCCTGGGGCTGGAGCGGGGCGATAATGTGGGTCTAATTCTGGACAACCATGCAGAGTGGCTGTTCAGTGAACTGGGTGCCCAAGCCATGGGAGCTATCACTGTACCTCTCTTCACATCTGCAGTAGCAAAGGAATTGGTATACGGGCTCAATCGGGTAAAGGCCAAGTATGTCTTTGCCCAAGATCAAGAGCAGGTGGACAAACTGCTGGCAGAACGCGATGGGCTTCCTGATGTACAAATGGTTATTTATATCGATCCCACGGGCATGAGAAACTACAGGGATAACCCGTGGCTCATCAGTTTTGCCCAGCTACTTGAGCTGGGAGAAGAACTGGATAACGAACAACCTGAGCTATTCATAAAGGAGCTATGGGAAGGCAAACCCCAGGATATTGCCCTCATGCTCATGACATCAGGTACAACCGGCCTACCCAAAATGGTTATGCTGTCCCATGAAAACATTATTGAAATGGGACGAAAATGGCTCGAAACCGCGCCTGTAGGCATAGGAGACAATTGGATCTCAATCACACCTACTGCATGGATCGTTGATCAAATGTGGGGTTTTGGCATCACGTTGCCTGGCGGTATGATCATGAATTTTCCAGAGACCCTAGAGACCGCCGTCGAAGACTTTCGGGAAATCGGCCCCACGGTCATAATAACTGCTTCGCGCTTTTGGGAGGATTTGGCCTCTAAAATCCGCGTGAAGATCAGTGACGCGGGCTTCATCAAAAGGGCCCTGTATAACTTTTCCCAGAAGATCGGAGCAGCAGTAGTGGATCTGGAGTCAGAAGGGAAATCCGTGCCCATATACCTTAAATTTCTCAAATGGCTGTCGTATCGAATCGTCTCTCTACCCCTCATGGATAGGGTTGGGTGTTTGGGGTTTCGTGCGGCTTATACTGGTGGACACCCCATCAGTCCAGATGTGATTCGATTTTTCCGCGCAAACGGCCTAAACCTCAAACAGTGCTATGGGCTCACTGAGGCAGGCGGGATCTTCCAAGTGCAGCCTGACGAAGAAGTCAAGCCAGAAACCGTTGGAAAGCCTTTACCCCGAACAGAAGTCCGGATTGCAGAGGACCAAGAAGTTATCGTCAAGAGCAAATCCGTCTTTGTAGGCTATTATGAAAATCCCGAGGCCACTGCAGAGACATTAAAAGACGGCTGGTTTCATACGGGTGATGCAGGATACTTGGATGATGATGGACACTTGCTTATAATCGGACGCAAGCAAGATATCATGCGCACCAGGGAGGGAGAGGCATTTTCTCCGGATTTTATTGAAACCAGATTGAAATTCAGCCCATATATCAAAGAAGCAGTCATATGGGGCGAAGGCCAGCCTTATATCACCGCCTTCATCAATATTGATTTCGGGAATGTGGGAAACTGGGCTGAGGAGCGCCGAATCCCTTATACTACCTATACGGATCTATCCCAGCAGCCCGCAGTTGAAGAACTAATCAGGGAAGAAATCAAGGAAGTCAATACCCAACTTCCAGGGCCCATGCAAATCGTAAAATTCATCCTCCTCTATAAACTCCTGGACCCAGATGATGAAGAACTGACTCGTACCGGTAAGGTGCGACGGGGGTTTGTATTCAAACAATATAAAGACTTGATTGATGCCATGTACTCGGACAAGAAGGAACTGCCCGTCAAGGGGCAAGTCCGTTACAGAGACGGCACAGTGGGAACCATTGAAACAACCGTAAGAATCTTAGAGGTCTAAGATCCGCCCATACTACGGCGGATAAGTCCCGCCACATCCATTGCGGACAAGAAGGGGGCCTGTTTTCTATGGAATTCTTTTTTCAGCTTTTGGTCAACGGTCTATCCATCGGCTTTCTTTATGCCCTTTCAGCCTTGGGATTCGTGATGATATTTAAGTCCAGTAGTGTGCTCAACTTTGCCCACGGCGAGCTACTGGCCATTGGAGCGTTTATATTCCTTGCCCTGTCAGTATGGGCAAGGCTGCCCATTATTGTGGCCTTTGGAGTCACACTTGTGGGCAGTTTCGCCCTTGGGTTCATCGTGGAGAGGCTCTTTTTAAGACCACTCATTGGTGAAGCCCTGATTGAAGTGATAATGCTCACGGTAGGGCTTTCAGCCATGTTCAAGGGACTGCTTTTGTTCGTCTTTGGAGGTGATACCCAAAGTTATCCCCACTTTCTTCCCAAGGCCCTTGCCATTCACTGGGGAAACATTGAAATCCCTTCTGTCTATGTGGCTACGTTTATCATCGGCCTCATCTTTTTGGCGCTCTTTGGATTCTTCTTTAAATACTCTTCTCAAGGTATCTACATGAGATCCGTGGCAGACAACCAGCCAGCCGCCCTGTCCCTTGGCGTACATGTCCGACGGGTATTTGCCATGTCATGGGCCATTGCAGCTTTAGTCTGCGCCATGAGTGGAATTGTCCTGGGTATCATCAACGGGGTAAACGTTCATGAATTGAGCTCCATTGGACTCAAGGTCTTTCCCGTGGTTATTTTGGGAGGGCTTGACAGTATCGCGGGAGCAATTATCGGGGGTATTATCATCGGCTTGCTGGAGACATTTACAGGGGGGTATGTTTCCACCTCCCTCAGGGAAGTTATCCCATACATTACACTCGTCTTTATTCTAATGGTCAAACCCTATGGATTATTTGGTCTCGTTGAGATCGAAAGGGTGTAATTCAAAAGAGGTTTTCAAACCAAATGCGTAGATTACAGTTCCATCCATGCGGTAATTTCAGAGAATCCTATCATCAGGAACTGACGATTTTTGAAACAGATTTCGGCAGGCTCTGGCTGATCATAGGGCTTATCCTGTTATTTGGGGTAATACCTTTTGTCTCAACGCCCTACCTCCTCTATGTGCTAAATCTGGTAGGCATCTATTCTATTGGCGCTATTGGCTTGAACATCCTGATTGGATATACGGGGCAGATCTCTTTAGGCCATGGAGCCTTTTTTGGGGTTGGAGCTTACACGGCCGCCATTTTGGCAACCAAGGCCCACTTTCCATTTTGGGCCACGGCTCCTTTAGCAGGGGCCATGACAGCCGGCGTTGGCATGATATTCGGGATACCCTCGGGCAGGCTCAAGCATCTCTATCTCACGATTGCCACCTTGGCTGGCCAATTCATCATGGAATATGTATTTGTACACTGGGACACCCTAACAGGAGGAGCCGACGGTATAGTGGTAACAGGGGCAACCCTGTTCGGTATGGACTTGGGAAACGATCGTAACTTCTACTTTGTGATTTTTGTGTGTTTTGTCTTGATGACCTGGTTTGCCGTCAATCTCATGCGCACACGCTATGGTAGGGCCTTCATCGCAATCAGGGACAACGATCGGGCCGCCGAAGGCATGGGGATTCCCCTATTTTCTTACAAGCTCTTGTCTTTTGCCATCAGTTCGTTTTACGCAGGCTTTGCCGGGGCACTATTCGCCTACTATACCATGAGCATTACGCCCGAACCCTTTAACCTCTGGCTGTCCATTGAATTTATCGCAATGATCATTATTGGAGGCCTTGGTAATATTCCCGGATCCGTGTTTGGAACTATCTTTATTGTGGCATTGAATGAGACCTTGAGCGCCACCACCCAATATTTAATGAATGTGGGGGTGGCCTCTAATATTGCCATCACCATTGCACCATTAAGGGAATTTGTCTTTGGCCTGGCCATCATCCTTTTCATCATATTTGAGCCCAAGGGATTGGCGGAAGTCTGGCGGATCGTGCGATCAAGCTTTAGGCTATGGCCTTTTTCGTATTGATTTGGTATAATAATAAAGTGATAAAAAAACATTCTTCATAATGGGCGGCGAATATGGCAGAAAATAACTTAAGGCTTCTCATCAACAATATCAGTGTGGTCTATTCCGACGTGATCCAGGTCTTGAAAGGTGTCTCACTCAAGATCAAAAAGGGTCAAATCGTGTCCCTTTTGGGGAGTAACGGCGCGGGAAAAACCACTACCTTGAAGGCCATATCCGGATTGCTCAAACCCGAGAACGGGAAGGTCACTGAGGGAGCCATTGAATACGATGGGGAGCCTATCCATAACTCGGCCCCAGAAGACATCACGCGAAAGGGTATTATCCAGGTTCTGGAAGGCAGACAGGAGTTTAAATACTTGACCGTGGAGGAAAACCTAAGGGTAGGCACTGCAACCAGATGGGGCAAACCCTATCAAAAAGACCTGGAAATGGTCTATCATTACTTTCCAGCATTGCTTGCCAGGAAAAAATCCCTCGCTGGATATTGCAGTGGTGGAGAGCTTCAGATGCTGGTCATTGGCAGGGCATTGATGGCCCATCCCAAACTCCTTTTGCTGGATGAACCTTCCCTGGGATTGGCACCCTTGCTTGTCAAGGAAATATTTCAAATTATTCGTAGGATTAACCAAGAACAGGGTACTACCTTAATGGTAGTGGAACAAAACGCGAACATGGCCCTTCAAATCGCCCATTATGGGTATGTGATGGAAAACGGCAAAATCGTGATGGAAAGCGAGGCCGAGGATTTGCGTGAAAATCCTGACGTAAAAGAGTTCTATCTTGGCACCGCAGCATCTGGTGCCCTTAAATCCTACAAAGATGTGAAGGCCTACAAAAGACGAAAGAGATGGCTCTAATGCCGTTAATGGCGATCTTACCTTAATCTCAATCCCTGCATACAATGAATCCCGACACATACGTACCGGGCAATGGTTTTCCCAAGAAGGACACCTTCCGTTTTATCAAGCCGGACGAATACACCTCTCTCGGAATAGATGCCGAAGATATTCCTATCGGGACATTTCCTGCCCTTAAGCACCCAGCGCATTTGCCCAGCCGGTTTGGTGGAAATGCATACGGCTCAGGCATTTTTGAAATATATGACCGGCTAAAAGCCGATGATATCCGGCTTCTGCAGCGGGTTTCCTTTGAAAATCCTGAAGAGCTTAAAAAGCACTATAAAGTAATCAATCGCATCTATAAAAAGATGGGTCTGCTCATACGGGTCAGTCGTCTTGGCAAGCCCTACTACCTTATTCCTGCTCACCTGGTCTCAAATACCTTGCACCATATCCGAATCAGGCTGGAAGAAATCAGCAAGATCATCCAATTCCACCGCAAGAAATACCTAAAAGAACAATATGTCATAGGAGTGCTCACCCACAAAGATGATCTCATCTTTAATGAGTTGTCCTATAGATTCAAAGAACACCGCTTCGTGCTCATGGACTCCTTAACCACATTGAGTTCCCTTCCGCAGGAGCTAGATCTTGTCGTCCTCACGAGGGACATCTATGAACTCCTGTTATTGGAAAACTTCGCTCCTATCCCTACGAGAAAACCATCAAAAAAGCGCCTTGATGAATATGCTCACTATATCCTGTGGAAACTCCATAGGGTATTAAAACCAGGAGGGGAACTCTTTGTTATTGCCTACCGCCACGTCCCCAAGATAAACGAGACAACCCACATCACCTTTAAAACAGAAGAGGAAGGAAAAAATTTTGCCCTCTTCAGTCATATCTTCAAAACACAACAGAGATATCAAATGGAAAACCGAAGCATGGAAGTCAATGTGTTCGATCTTCAAAGTTATCTAAGAGACTTCTATGTGGAACAAGAGGTACTAGACCGGCTGCTTCAAGGAAAAAATCTTGATGAACTGACAATGGAAGAGGTCAGCAAACTTCCCTATCTTGACTACCCCCTAAGGCATTGGCCTTTTGCTGGTGGACAGGAAAAGGCCTGGGCCAAGCTGCTTACCACCTTCTTTGATCAAATCTTTTTAAAACCCCTAGTTCCTAAGACGGTAAAGGAAGACTGGAATACCCGGTTCATTTTCAAGAACTACCAGCCCAGTTATATGCTCATATTCCTGGGCCAAAAGAAGCCACCGGAAACCGATGCTGAACAGGTTAAGGAGCGTGCGCGTTCATCTCATCTCCTTGGCTGCCCGTTTCATCTAGTGGCGGATTATCGGGACTCTTTTCGTTTTGTCATTGACACATTGAAGGTGGTCGAGGGCTTGAAAAGAGATACAAGAAAGGACTACCCAGAACTGGTCATGGATCGCCTGAAGCAGCCCTTGGAAAATAAGCGGAGAAGATTTCCTGCCTTGAATGACGTGCTCAGGCTTGTGGGGAAAATTCCGCTTTTGAAAAGGATGGAAAGTTACCTGAATCCAGGCCGAATTGAGGGCCCAGAAACCAAGATATTGGAAAACCTGGAAGCCCTTTCATTTTTCGGTTTCACACAGGGTGAGCTGGAAGAAATTGTTTACATAATCGCGGGCCATACGTCCATGGGTCGCGTGCTTTCGGGCAAGGTGAATGAAAAATCTCTAAAGCCAGTCTCAGATTTGGCACGAACCTTTGACCCTCAACGCGCTCTTAACCTACTTCGCTATTGCCGCCTTATGACCATGGCTGAACTAGAGGCCTCTAGGGGCATGGAGCTCTCGTCTGCCCAGCTCAAAGAGCTATTCGATTTGTATGAGTCTGCTGTTAGAGTGGTGATGAACAGAGACCTTGATTGGGACAAGCTTCTTGACGAGAGAATCACAGCCAGTGGGGGAATTCACAATGAGATAATGGCCAAGTGCCTCAAAATGATGAACTATTATGACTTCTTGGGTAACTGGCTTGAGCTGAAACAAAAGGGCCCCATGGAAAAGGAAACACTAGCAGATTATGATCAAAAAAAACTATCTAGGCTTGAAAATGTTATCGACCTAATTAACACGGTGAATGACTTTGAACGCCGTTTTCTAAAGGGCGACCCCTTGGAATTGGCCTCTTTTTATAGGAAACTCCTAAATGTGGAGTTCCATGGCACAGGAAGAATCTTTTCTCGACTGAGCAGCCGCCTTGTCTTTACGCTCATCTGGATAACAGTAAATGTCATCCGAGAAGAGACAGTAATCAATTTCAATCCCTTGCTGGCCAATCTTACCAATGAGGAAATCGACCAACAAATAAACCGTATTGAAAAAGAAGGAAGCCTAATTAAACGCGAATACCTAGGCCTTCCCTTCCTGAAAATCCTGGCAGATCAGCTTTATGAAAACAAGACCACCTTTATTGTGGGAACAGGTTTTCAGCTCAAAATAGATGCCTCATCCCAATCGCTGGAGGTTGGCTATGTGGATATTGATAAAGGTATCCAAAGGCTAAAAGACCTTACTGATTTATTGGCACGCAAGCCATTGACCCAATTTCCCAAAGAAAAACTAAGCACTCTGGAGACCTTATTTTTTGACCTGGAAAGCTTCTACCAAAGCCACCAAACCCTCCTGTCCTACGAGGATCCTAAAATACAACTCCCATTAAGACAAACCAAATGGTACCAGGCCATTGCAAAGCTCCGAGAGGCCCTTCGATCTGAGATGTTGGAAATATTGTTTGATCCAAGCCACTTCTTCACCCACTTGGATCTCCTATACCACCATGCTAGAAGCCTCCTCAAGTTCATCTTGCCCGAATTCACCGCATTGGAGGAATTGGACCTTTCCGGATCCCTTTATATCAAGTCCCCTGTGACCCAATATATCCTCAAAAGCGCAAAAAAGATGCAGGCCTTGATACAGAGAGACAGGGACAGCTTTCAAGATCAGATCTACCTGCATCAACTTGCTCAGCGCGAATTCGGCCCCATGGCCGCGGGAATCATCGGGGTAAATGAACATCAGATCGAGGAACTTGAAAAGATCGTGGCAGCGCTTAGAGCTAATGAAAAGCTGTTCAATGCCTTGATAAAGGCCTTCATCTTCCAAGATATTGGCAGGGTCCCGGAGCTGAGGGAAAAATACGCTAACCAAATAAACCCGGCAGACCTCTCTGAAGCAGGGGTTCTGTTTCTGAAAAGGGAAAATTTTGCTGAACGATATCATATGGACGATCAGACCCTTCACTATCTTCTTTTCATCGTCCATTACCATGACCTGATACATCACATTATCCGAGGTGAAATCCATTTTGATGCATTGAGGGAGATCTTGGAGCCTCAGGACAAGGAGCTGCTTGATGCCCTTTTTCTTTTCTCCCTCATCATGCTTTCGGCCATCAGGGAAGACCTCATTGTGGAAGACCTGGCCCAGCGGCTGTTTCGTGTACGAGATATATGCCTACAGATCCTGGAGGGCAAAAGCAGTTTTGCCACAGAGTTGGAAAATATTCACCGCCAACGGGGGCTCCTGTTTCATGCTGTGGCACGCTTTCAGCGCCTGGGTCCAGAAGCAGAAATACAACCTCACGAAGGCCTCGAATCAGTACCATTGGACGTTGACCAACAGGAATGCATCCGATCAGGAAGGATGGTCTTTGCCATGGAAAGGCTCTTCCGACTGCGCGGGATCCGATATGTGGAATTCAAGGACATTGCAAACTTTATGCTAAAGGTCCCTCTACAATATATTTATAAAAAAAGGGCCTTTTCCAGTATTGGCTACCCCACATTTGAAAGAGAGATCTTTGAGGCCTTCCGTCTTTATAATACCTTGCAAAACCTGGCTGAACCGGTTAGGCATGCCATTTTTGAATACCTCTCAGGAGACAAGGTGCGAGTATATGGCTATGAAAAGATCAGTGGTTTCCTAAGTTACGAAAATCAAATCAAAATCTTACTCCTCACCCTTCTAGCCTGCAAACGACTCCGACAACCAGGCAAGCCCTCTCTGCTAAATTTCCTCCCCCTATGTAACAAGATAGAGAAACGCTATGAAGCACTAAACCATTTTCTCAACTCCTTACCTGTGGAGAGGATATGGAACAGCAACTCCCAAATCATTCAGCTCTTTAAGGCGAAAAGGGGGCTAATCTTGACGAAAGATACAGCCCATAATGCCCTTAGCGTTGATTTCCGCGATCGTGTGGATATTGACCAAAAGATCAGCTATATGGAGGCCATTACTAATCTGGATCAATTGAAAAACTACTACTATTACAGCCTACGCTCACTCCGAAAATATCCTTTTCAAACAGACGATTACGAGAAACGCCTGGAAATGGCTTATGAAAAACGAATGAAAGTCATTACAGAGGCCATGGTCAAAAAATTTCAGGAACAAATGGAAGTGGCTAGTGAGTTTGTGGAACTTCACGATCTTGTACAAAATTTACTTTCCCGCTCTTATGAAATAGGCTTTTCCACCGAGCAAAGGCAACGCATTCTGGATTTGTATGAACTCCAAAAGGAAAAATTACGGAGAGAAAAATTGCGCGATATACAAGGGGTACTTGCTTCCATACATGAACGCCAGGAGTTGGAAGACTATTGGAACAGCATCAAATGGTACCTTCATGAAAACCGCCCTATTGTTGGCAAGGAGTTCGAAAGCCTAATAGCGAGGCAGTTTGACAGAAAAATCCAGGAGCTAGAATCACAATTGTAGATGATAGGCATTCACTATTCAGGAATCTTTTTCATAAGTTCCTTGGTCTTGACAACATTCATATTGAGCCCAAGGGACTTACGATCAAACCCCATTGCAAGGCCAAGAAGTTGGGTCAAGTATAAAACTGGCAGATTATAGCTTACCTCGAACTCGCTCTCTATGCTCTTTTGATTACCGTCATACATCACCGAGCAAAACGGACATACAAGACACAGGGCATCGGCCTCTGCCCTCTGGATCTCATCCAGCTTTTCTTTCGCTACAGAAAGGGCAACCTTTTCATCCACCGGGAGCACAGGCCCTCCACAACACCGCTTCTTCCCCGGATAGTCAACAACTTCAGCCCCTGTTAAGGCCACAAGGGACTCAAGGGACTTAGGTTCTTCCACCTGATCAAATCCCTCGTATATTTCCGATGGCTTGAGGTAGTGGCAGCCATAGTGAACAGCGATCTTTAAACCTGACAAGTCCTTTTTGAGAATCGGCTTTATTGCATCTGATCCAATATCCTCATAAAGAATCCTGGCAAAGTGTTTTACCTTGACCCTGCCGTCATATTGCACGCCTAAGCGTCTCAAGTGGGCATTTATGGACTCCCGTTGAGATGCCTCGTCTTTGTCCAATTCATGAGCTACCTCAGCAAGAGCAGAGGTACAAGAACTACAAAGAGTGCACACGTCAAGACCCATCTGAGAAGCAAGAGCCAAATTATATGCCCCAAGAAGCTCTGACGAAAAATGGTCATTCCCTTTTATGGGAAAACCACAACACACGAACTGCTTTTCATCCACCAACTCGATCCCAAGGGCCTCGGCCACCCGCCTAGCGGAAAGCTCATAATTTCTGGCCCTGGCAGGTATAGTGCAACCAAGGAATAACAAATACCTCATAGGCAAATCTCCATAAGCCCTGATTAAGTGGCTTCTTTACCACGTCATATGCTCTGGCAAGGCAGGTCCCCTCATTTGCCTTTCTCTCCAAGATGGCCTCAGATGGGACTGTCCATTCTTATTTTTTCTTCTGCACTTCTAATCATCTCTGTAAATTCACTGACCATACCCGGTGCCACTGTACCAAAGATCAGATATTCCTGGCCAGTCCCCATGTCCTCCAACATTTCATTAACCATGCGTGACCTGACCTCGCCGAAATGGCTGCCTTCTATTGATTTACAACTGTCATGATGGCATGCCGCGACCACTACCACCTTTGCGCCATACGCAAATGCCCAGGTAAGGGCCTCTCTGTCTATGCTTCCTGCACATGGCACCTTGATGACCTTGAAATCAGAGTGGAGAAAAAGACCTTTTCGCTCGGCAAGTTCATATGTCTCATAGGCAGAATTCTGGCATGCGAATATAACGAGTTGAGGCAGCGGATATTCTAAGTCTAGCCCAAAGTCCGATTCTATTACTGTTCCTTGCTCGTAGTTCTCTATGAGCTCAATGGCATTCATGGGACAGACGGCCATACAGATGCCACATGACCTACAGGCCAATGGGTAAAATACTGTCTTACCGTCTGAAAAATTAATTGCCTTATGGGGACACACTCTGTAGCAGGTCAAGCATGCTGCACATCTGTCGCTATCCCAGTTTATTGTGGCTTTTTCATCTCCACCATCAAATTGTTTGAAAAGCCTCTCCACTTCAAGGGCCACAGCCTTTGCCTCGCAAAGGGCCCTGTCCTTTCCCATAGGCCCCTTGCAGGACCCGACCACAAAGATGCCGTTACGATTCGTGTAAATTGGAGGATTATGTATAAAATCACCTTGTAGAAAGCCCGCATTATCTAGATGGATGCCAAGTGTCCTTGATATGTAAGGAGCAATATCTGGAGGGTAGATACCTTCTTCAAGAACAATCATATCAGCACCCATTTCCACCCCTGCACCAAGGCCCTCATCATAGTATGAAAGAAATACCCTTCCATTTTTTATGGCTAATTGGGGGCTTTGATTTGTCAACTTGACAAATACCACGCCTGAGTCTCTGGCCTCCCGCATGAGCCTCTCTAAGTTGTCTTCTGCTACCTTGAAGTGCTCCATTATTACAAAAACATCTAGGCCAACTTTCTCTCTTAGATACTTTGCGGCCCTAACCACCCTTCTCTGAGAAACGGGATGAGAACAATGGTTAAAGCCAGAGATGAAGCATACCCTACTTCCCGCCTGCAGGTCTATACTGCCACCTTGCAAGCGTTGCTCTAAGTCTACCAAAGAAATAATATTATCATTAGATTCTATGCCCCAGTAGGCAAAATCAGCCCTCCACTCAAATTCCAGGGCGACTATAACGCAACCAATATCCCTGTAGAGCCTCGTTCCGTCATCAAAACCCAAGATTGCCCTAAATCTGCCAGGAGTACCCTGGAACTCTAGTAAGGCAGCCGGTGAAAAAAACTCTATCCGCCCTTCTGTTTCCATGCCTTGGGTGACTAAGGCACGCGAGCTTATCAATGTTATGGGAGCCCCAATTGATGCAGCCTCAGATGCCACTTTGACACAATATTCACTATTGCCAACAATAAGTACCCTTTTTGACAACAAACCTTTTTCTCCTGTCTCCGAATATATCTGGGCTAATGCCCTCATCCCCTAAACTGGTCTTGTGCTACAGCAAAACGGACATTACATGCCTTGCAAACAACTCCCTATAGCCCTATTCGAGCAATTTCTTTACCACATCACAGGATGTGGGAAGTGAGGGCAGACCTGCCTTTGCCCTCTTCTTGTTATCAAAATCATCCAAAGGATAAATCCTGCCCGCATCCCTTATTATGTCCATTTGAGCCTTCACCCCAGCAGGCGCATAGCCCTGTTGAACAGCCATATTCTTGAGGTTTGTCATAAAATCAGTGATACGAATGCCCTGAGGGCATCTCTCCTGGCATGAATAACAGCTACTGCAAAGCCACACAAAATCGCTGCTTAAGACCTCATCAATAAGCCCATAAAGGATCATGCGAATGATACGCAAGGGATTAAAACGCGAATCTACCACGCTTATGGGACAGCTTGCTGTACAGGTGCGACACATGAAGCATGATGATACATCCCCACCCAACTGCCCCAGGAGTTCTTTTGTTTTCTCTCTGTCATAGCTCTCAAGGTCTATGATTTCTGCTGATTCTGTATTCATTATCCTTCACCCGTTTGTTTTTCTCATACAGCCAGATTGACTCGCGGATCCTGCTTCATAAACCTCTTTGCCACATCATTAATCAGTTGTGCAAACTCCATTGCAGAACCAGGCGCCAGCGTACCAAAAACAAGCCTGGCTTCATCAATGCCCATCTCTTTTAACATCTCTTGCAGGGCCTTAACCTTTTGCTCACACTCCATACTTCCATCAAAAGACTTGCAACTGTCATGATGGCACGTCAATACCATCACACAATCGGCTCCATAGGCAAAGGCCTTGATTACCATTTCCAGCTCTACCCTTCCACCACAGGGTATTTTCACTACTGATACCTCAGCCTGAAGAGGCAAGTCACGCTTCTTGGCCAGAATATAGGCATCATATGCGGAATTCTGGCAGGCAAGAATCAAAAACCGCGGCAGCCCCCTTTCGCCTCCATCTCCATGCCTGGCCGCCGCTTCTTTCACATTCGCTAATATGGCCTCCCTGTTGTACTCTCCAAGCTCTATTGCATTCATGGGACAGACCGCAACACAAATTCCGCATTGTCTACAAGCAAGGGAGGAAAATTCAGGCCTTCTATTTTTATAAGATATGGCCCTATGGGGACAAAGCCTGTAACATGTCAAACAGATAGTGCATTTCTTCTTGTCCAGGCTGATCGTGGGCTGGCAAGTGGCCTTTTGATAGCCATCAAAAAGCTTGGCAATCTCTAGGGCCACTGCCTTTGCCTCTACATCAGCTTGGGCATCTGAAATAGGCCCCTTACCTGATCCCACCACGAAGATGCCCGTGCGGTTAGTAAAAATAGGAAGATTATGTATAAAATCCCCTTGGAAAAATCCTTGCTTGTCCAGAGAGACTCCCAGAACACGCGATATCTCGCCTGACTCTTCGGCCGGGTATGCTCCCTCTTCCACAATAACCAGATTTGCAGACATATGCACCTTTGCCCCCAAGGCCTCATCATAATAGGCAATCAAGATACTCTCATCCCGAGCCTCGAGTTCAGGTCTACTGCTTGAAAATTTTACAAATATCACCCCCGCTTCCCGGGCCTGTCTGATAATCCTCTCAAGGCCCTCATAGGCCACCTTGAAATGCTCCGTAAGCACATAAACACTGGAGCCTGCCTGCTCTTTTATGGCTTTGGCGGTCTTTACTATCCGCTCCTGCACAAAAGGATGGGAGTTGTGTACGAATCCACATAGGAAAACCACCTTATCTTCAGGTCCAAGTTGGTCCGTAAACCTTGTGGGATCGCTTGACACCTGGGAAAAATTAAGGATACTCCCCTCTTCTGTTACACCCCAAGCCTGAATAGCCGAGTGCCATAAACACTCCATGGCTATTACAATACAGCCAAAGGGCTTTTGGACCTGAGAACGACCATCCCCAAGGCCGAAAACTGTTCTGAATCCCCCTGGTTCACCTCCAAAATCGAGCAGAATGGCAGGCATCAACAACTCGAATACCGGTTTCTGGTTCCCTGTTGGGGTGAATTCAATGGTGTTTTGTACGGCAAGGGTCACGGAGTATCCAAGCGCTGCGACTTCATGGGCAACTTTAAGACTATAGGGCCCATTACCTAGAATTAGTATTGATTTGGTAATGTCTTGCTCTCTTCCGGTCATTTACAAACCAAAATGACAGTCCCCATCCAATGGGGACCCTGCTTTTTCCTAAGCCCCCTCATGGTCCTCTTAATATTGTATCCTGGGGCAGCCAATAATGGATCGTGCCATATGGATGTACTGCGTATCGTTGTTTATTCGTAAATACCGTCAAGATATCTTTTCATCTCCAAGGCCGCCCTTTTAGCATCACAAATACACTCGGCCACATCCATGGGCCCACGCGCTGTCCCGGCCACAATCACTCCCTCTTTTGCCGCATGCTCCTCGGCTATAAAAAAGCCATCTTCATTAACCTGCAATCCAAGCCTCTCTCCTAAGGCTCTGGCCTCTTGGTCAGGAGACAGTCCCACCGTGAGCAGGACCAATTCAAAAGACTCCGAAATGGTTCTGCCTTGCTGCTCTGAAAAATAGCTCACCAAAACTTCGCCGTTTTGAGTACCATAAAAGTCCCCTGGAAGTCCCCTGATCATCCTAAGCTTCCTCATTGCCTCTTTGTAATAACGCTCAAAATCTTTACCAAAATTCTGAACATCCATGTAGAAAACGGTGATATCCATATCCGGCCAAATGTGAACCATATGGAGGGCCATGCGCAAAGAGTACCCACAGCACACCCGGGAACAATACTCCCTGCCAAGCCGTCTATCCCTACTGCCTACACATTGGACAAAGGCCACTTTCTTTGGAATGTTGCGGTCTGAAGGGCGGACAACCTTACCCTCCTCACGAAGCATCTTATCCGCCTGTTGAGTGGTTATTACATTAGGCAGGTGTCCATAGCCATATCGGTTTGGTCGTTCAGGCTCATAAGGCCGAAAGCCGGATGCCAATATAATACCCTTTGCCTCCACATCAAAAGAGTCTGTTTTGTCCAAAATCTTTATGGCCCCCTCCGGACAAGCCTCTATACATGAAGGTGCCCTCCCCTCCCTCAGGCATGTACACATCTCTGTCCTGACACCATAAAAAGGGTGGATGTTAATGGAAGGAGCCCGCTCAATTGCCTTATGACCTGAGTCCACACATGCCTTCAGGCATGCACCACAATCCGTGCACCTTTCCCAATCGACCGAACACGGACCCGTCTCTATTGTTACTATATACGGGCCTCCGTTTTTTCTAATATCTACAACCTTGGCATAGGTCTCAAACCGTAAAGGGCTATCTTCCTTCAATTCTCTTAGCACTTCTTCCACTAGGCAGTCATTACACTTGAGGCAACGATCCGTTGCCTTGCACGGCAACACAGCAGCATGTCCGCCTACGAAGGGACCTCTCTCTATCACCAGCACCCGTTTGCCTAAGTGCCTAAGTTCAAGAGCTGCTGTTAGGCCTGTTATTCCGCCTCCTACTACAACTACCGATTCTTCCTTCATCACCAATCTGCTGTTTCCCCCTTTCTGCTCCCTCTACTATCTGCCTAATCCCGCTTCCGTGAGTATCTGGGGAATCAAATCCTCGTGACCTTCCATTGTGATATGGGCCCCCGCCCACATGTTTGAGGCCCTTATTTCCTTGAGCATAGTCACTAGCCTAGCCCTTGACTTTTGCAATGCCTCCTCCTCGGTAGGGGCTTCTTTCACCTCTGATATGATCTCACGGGGTATATCGTTACCAGGGAGCCTGCGATTCTCCCACAGGTCAACGTCCCGTTTTGTAACAAGCCTTAGCCCGGCCAATGCCTTTATCCCTTTATCCCTGACATAGTCCAAAAACGGGGCCGCTGCATTTAGGTCATAGATGTCGAGGGTCTGGATAAAATCCACGCCCACTGCCAATTTTTTTTCCAGCTTCAATAGATGCGGCTCAAAAGGATCGGCCACCGGATTGGCCACACAACCCACACAAAACCGGGGCGTGCCCTTTAAGACATTTCCACCTATATCCTCGCCCGCTTCCATACCACGAATCATCTTAATGGCCTGAACTGAATCCAAATCATATACGGGCTTTGCCTGAGGGGCATCCCCAAAGCTAACATAATCACCGCTCACACATAGAATGGTGTCAATACCCAGGACGTATGCTCCCAAAAGGTCTGCACTAATCGCAATCCTATTCCTGTCCCTGCATGATATGGTCAAAATGGGCTCAAGGCCCTTTTCCTTCGCAAGTATTGACGCGGCCAAAGGACCTAAATGGATATTTGCTGCACGGGAATCTGGCAGGTTTATAGCGTCAACTCTGCCTGCCAATTTACCGAGCATTGCCAGGAAGTCCGCCGTTTCAGTACCTTTGGGAGGCGAGGCTTCCACGGTAACCAGAAATTCGCCCGATTCCAATCTCTCACGGAATTTACTCATTGGCCGAATATCTCCTTCTATACGCCTTGTGAGTGAGTACAGCAGGTGTTGTGCTCCTTGAATAGTCGCGAGGAGGCAGCACTGTTTGGACACGCTCCAAACGACCTGTTTCTTTCATCCGCTCGTAAATCAACACCCAGGCACAGGTTCTGTCCGGGCCCACCTCGCATCGACCATTTCGCATCCCCGAGCATGGGCCGTTGAGCAGACCTTTTGGACACATGGTAACGGGACACACTCCTCCTGTTAACGCCAAATAACACTGGTTGCACATCCTGCACCGCTCGGTCCAAAGCCCCACATCATCATTAGACCCGATAAAGGCAGTATCCACTCCCGGCAACACAATCTTGTCAGGGTATGCTTCGGCCAAGAACTGAACTCCTACTCCACATGCCAGTGACAGGATTACAGGATATTCCTTTATCTGATGACGAATCTCTTGCAAAAACTCCCGATCACATTGTCTCTCAACCGTTGCCTCACCAATCTCCAAGGATTTCTCCTTCAACTCATAGGCAATGGCAAGTTGAGAGGAAAGAAGCCCCACCTCCTTTTCCCCTCCGGCAAGGCACACGGCCACACATGTGCCGCAACCGAGGATCAAAACCTTGTCATAGCCTTCCAAACTCTCCATGATCTCAGGAAAGGGTTTCCGCTTGGCTACTATCATCTTTATCTCCAGGTTCCGATATTGAACGATTCTGTCTCACCACGTTCAATGGATTGGGCCCCAGGGCCTTGATTCGCTCTGTCATCTCCCTGACTTTCTCTGCCCAAAGGGGGGCATCAGAGGCCCCAATATGGTACATCTCAAGCCTATCACCACCGATGCCAATCTCATCTAAAAGATCCTTGGCGTGCTCTACCCGTTCTTTTGCCCTTAGATTTCCTTCCAGGAAATGACAATCACCAACCTCTCATCCACCCACAAGGATGCCGTCTGCTCCGGCCTGGAAGGTCTTCAAAATATGGATCACATCGATTCTCCCTGTGCAGGGCAACTTGACGATCCGAACATTGGACGGGTATTGCAGCCGCATGGACCCGGCCATATCAGCCGCCGTATAGGTACAATAGGTGCAAACCATGGCGATAATTTTTGGCTCAAACTCTCCCATCACAACGCCATCTCCTTGGCAAGGATCTGTTCATCCTTCATATGCTGTACCTGGATGAGCTTGCGGGGGCAAGCGCTCGCACAGATGCCACATCCGTGGCATTCAGCAGGGTCTATCTGGATAAAGCCATCCTCGGCCACCTTGGGCACACCAAAGGGACAGGAACGCACACAGGTCAGACAAAGTACACATTTCTCCCTGTCCACCACCGCCACCTGGGCCTCCACCATCATTTGTTCCTTGGAAAGCACCTCAGCGGCCCTGGATGCGGCACCTTTGGCCTGGGCAATACTCTCATCCAAAAACTTGGGCCCATGGGCCAGGCCGCACAGAAAATATCCGGCATTGGCAAAGTCCAATGGCCTTAGCTTGACATGGGCCTCCAAAAAGAAGCCATCAGGATCCAAAGGAAGCTTCAGGGACGTGGCAAGTTCCTTGCTGGACTCCTCGGGCCGGATGGCAACGCTGAGGACCATATAATCCGCTTTTAGGCTCATCTGCTCCTTGAGGTTCTGGTCAAATACCTCCACCTCCAGCCCCCCGTCTTTTTCTCGAACCTCGGGCCCCTGGCCCAGTTCATATCTTACAAACTGAACCCCAGCCTCCCTGGCCTCCTTGTAAAGCAATTCATAGAGTCCAAATGTCCTCATATCCCGGAAAAGGATGGTCACCTCCGCCTCTGGATACCTCCTTTTGACCCTGAGGGCATTTGTGACAGCCTGGGTGCAGCAGATCCTGCTACAATAGGGATGGGCCTCGTCCCGCGAACCCACACACTGCATCATGACGATGTTGCCCATCCCCGGAAAACCAGGATCTTCCGCAAGCTTCGCCTGGAAATCCCTTTGGGTCATTACACGGGGATGCTGGCCATAAAGGTATTGGTCAGGCTGGTATTCTGCCCCTCCTGTGGCCACGATCGTGGCCCCATGGGATATTACTTCTTCACCCTCAGGTGTCATCACCCTTGTTTGAAATTTTCCCACATGCCCGGAGGTCTCCATCACCTGGGCATTGGTATATACCGTGATACGACAATCCTGCTCCACAGAACGGATAGCCTCCTGAACCAAGGCCATGATATCCTCATCCCGGGGGCCATAATGGAGTTTCAAGGCATTTCCGCCCAAGACAGCCTCTTTTTCAACCAGCACCACCTCAAAGCCTTGGGCTGAGAGATTCAGGGCAGCTGTCATGCCTGCCATGCCCCCGCCAATGACAAGGGCCCTTTGGGAGACCTTGAATGGAAATTCATAAAGGGGCTCAAGTAATGCGCTTCGGGCCACAGACATTCGCACGAGGTCTTTGGCCTTTTCCGTGGCCTTTATGGGGTCCTCGGCGTGCACCCAGGAGCACTGGTCCCTGATGTTGGCCATCTCGACCAGGTATTTGTTTAATCCAGCCTTTCGGGCCGTATCCTGAAAGAGGGGTTCATGGGTCCGCGGGGAACAGGAGGCGATCACCACTCGATTCAGCTTCTGCTCACGGACAATCTCCTGTATCCTCTTTTGCGTGTCGCTTGAGCAGGTAAAGAGGAAATGATCGGCAAACACCACCTGGGGTAAAGTCCGGGCATACTGGCTTACGGCCTCTACATCTACCACACCCGCAATGTTGTTCCCACAGTGACACACAAAGACACCTATCCTTGGCTCTTCACCCAAAACAGGCAATTCATCAGGATATGTCTCTTCGGAGATCAAGGTGTTACGCACCTCTCCCAAAAGGGCCATTGCCTCGGCCGAGGCACCGCTGGCCTGAGTTACGGAATCAGGGATATCCTTGGGGGCCTGGGCCACGCCACAGACATAGATCCCCTCGCGGTTGGTAGAGACAAGGTTTAATGGGCGGTTTACACAGAAACCAAATCCATCCACAGAAATACCAAGTATCTTGGCAACCTCTTGAGAATACGCACTGGGCGAAAACCCCACAGACAGGACCATGAGATCAAACACTTCATCCTTGAACTGGCCGTCCTCATCCAGATAATGGACCTCCAGGTCATGGGTTAAGGGATCTTCCGTAATCCGGGATATCATGCTCCTTATATACCGGACCCCATGCTCAGTCCTTGCTCGTTCGTAATAGCGGTCAAATCCCTTTCCCTGGGCCCGTATATCGATATAGAAGATGGTTGGCTGAATCCGGGAATCATGCTCCCTTGCAATGATTGCCTCCTTTGTGGCATACATGCAACATGCATAGGAGCAGTAGTCCTTGCCCTTGGAGGCATCCCGGGATCCCACACATTGGATCCACCCGATCTTTACGGGCTCCTTCCCATCTGAGGGCCGCTGAATATGGCCCTCAAAGGGACCCGCTGCTGATAGAAAGCGCTCAAATTCTATACTTGTGATCACATTGGGATAGCGCCCATAGCCGTATTCTGGTCGAATGGTTGGGTCTGTGGTCTCAAAACCCGTGGCCAAGATAATGGCCCCTGTTTCCAACTCAAGGAGTTCATCTTTTTGTCCAAAGTCAATAGCCCAATTCTCACAAAACTTCTCACAGGCCTTACACTTACCCTTTTGAAAGTAGATGCAATGCTCTGTATCAATGGTGTAAACAGAAGGGATGGCCTGGGTAAAGCTCAAGTAAATGGCCTTCCTCTGATTCAGCCCTTCATTAAACTCATTTGGGACCTTTTTGGGGCATTTTGATGCACAAACGCCGCATGCCACGCATTTTTCTTCATTCACATACCTGGCCTTCTTCCTCACCGTCACCTTAAACCGACCTGGCTTACCATCTGCATTGACCAGTTCAGAATAGGCCATAATGTCAATGTTGGGATGTTTGGCCACCTCAATAAGTTTGGGCGAGATAATGCAGGTGGAGCAATCGTTTGTGGGAAACGTCTTGTCCAACTGGGGCATAATTCCCCCAATGCTCGGCCTTCGTTCAACCAAATAAACCTTGAAGCCAGCATTGGCTAGATCCAAAGAGGCCTGCATCCCAGCAATGCCTCCACCTATTACCATGACCGACCCGACTTTTTCTAGGACTTGATCAGCCATAAGTTTCCTTATTGCCCCAGTTGTCTCAAGTTACTTACGCCAAGGAAAGATTACAAAACTCCTCCATGAGTCCAATGGGATCCACAAAATGCATCTTTAGCCATTTTTTGGCATCCTTATGTCCTAAGGCCAGACCAATCAACTCCGTAAAATAGAGCACAGGGAGCTTACCTGTAAGCCCTTGCTCAGCCATAATCCTTTCCTGATATAGATCCAGGTTTGCATGGCACATCTGACACGACACCACAATACAGTTGGCCCCTGCGGCAAAGGACTTCTTAAAAAGCCTCCCCACCAAAATGGAAACCACATCGGGGCGTGCCACCACATGACTTGCACCACAGCAGTCTGTCTTGTGTGACCAGGGAAGTACTGTCACACCCAATTTTTCAAGGATACGATCCATACTGGTGGGATCTTCGTAGTGTTTTTCTCCTGTGATGGCAGGGGGTCGGCTCGCCATGCACCCATAGTAACAAACAGCCCTTAAACCGCTCAAAGGATGAATCACCTTTTCGGCCATGAATTTCAGGATTTCTTCCTGGGCCAAGAAGCTGGCCAGATCCCATATGGTAATTTTCCCTCCCTGTATTTTCACATCATAGAGTCCTTTCCTCTCGCTGGTCAGCTCCTTTTGTGCTGTCTTAAGCCTATTGAAACAGAGGGGGCAAGGGACCACCATATCCTTCCCGATCTCTTCCGCAATCCTTACATTCCTACCCGCCAAGTTTATGGCAATTCGTTTGTTCAAGCTATGGGCTGCTGTAGCACCGCAACAATTCCAATCTTCCAGTTCCTCCAACTCCACACCCAACATGGGACAAACGGCCTCCACTGATTCCGCATAGTCCCTCGCTGTCCCCCTAAGTGAACATCCTGGATAGTAACTGACTTTTCTGATTAATTCGTTCATATTTAAATAAAAACAGGGCACATTTAACGCACAGGATAAAAGGCCTCTCTCAAAAACAGCCTTCAAAGAGACATATTAGGATCTACTTCTGCATCAATTCCCGAATCTCCTTCCTATCCTTTATCCTTTCAGGCAGCAATGGCAATCGTCCCTTTTTCATAAGTCTTATCCCCATGCTCACGTCATCCCAGATGGAGCCATCCCGAAGCTTGGCAAACAGATCACCGCTCTTGAGCATATAGCGCTGCATTAGGCCACCTTCAAAAACCCGTCCTCTTTTCTGGATTTCCTTAAGGAAACTTTCATGAAAGGCAAGGGTCCTGGGCTCAGGGGGCTCAATGCCTGCCTCAATGGCAAGCTCCTTCAGAAAGTCCATTACTCCAGCTATGTCCACTTCATTTGGGCATCGAGTAGTGCATGTCTCACACGAAGAACAAATCCAGATGGTTCTGCAAGTAAGCACCTTGTCCAACTGCCCCATCCCAACACGTCTAATTACCTGGTCGGGATAGAGGTCCATAGCAAAGGTCACAGGACAGCCGTTGGTGCAGCGTTTGCATTGGTAACAGGCAGGAACCTTTAGAATTTTTATCAGTTCTTCTTGTTCAGGATGGAATTTTCCCTTCATGCCTTTGTCTGGAGGACCCACAGCCGCCCCCTGGTAGTCATATTGTGGCTATATTATAGCCATACCCATTAAATGTAAAGGTAAAATTTTTTTAAAAAAATATTGACAAAAAGGCCTTACTTTTTTATCTATCAGCGAATTTAGGCGTTTATCTAGGTTCTAACTAACTGCATCAGGGAGGTGCCGCATGAGCTATGAGGAGAAGGAGTTTTACCAGAGGTTATCGGAAAAGGGCGTCTCACGAAGGGACTTTATGAAGTACTGCGGCATGCTTACAGCCACCTTGGGACTTTCGTCTTCCTTTATCCCCAAAGTGGCTGAGGTCTTTGCCGCACCTAAACAACGGCCGCCCGTAGTTTGGCTGCAGTTCGCCGAGTGCACAGGGTGTTCTGAGGCCCTTTTGCGCACTATGTACCCATGGATTGACGAACTGCTTTTAGAGATCATTTCAGCCGAATATCACGAAACCATTATGGCGGCAGCAGGTCACCAGGCAGAAGAAATTCTTCAGTCGGCAGTAAAGAAATATAAAGGCAAATTTATTTGCGTGGTTGAGGGTGCTATTGCCACCAAATACAACGGAGCCTATGGGAAAATCGGTGGCAAGACCTTTTTGGAAATTGCCAAAGAAGTGTGTCCTAAGGCCGCGGCTGTGATCTGTGTAGGGACCTGTGCTTCCTATGGTGGTGTACAGGCGGCTGCGCCTAATCCTGGAGGGTATAAGGGAGTAGGTGAGGCCTTGGGCATCAAAACGGTCAATATTCCCGGCTGCCCGCCAAATCCTATCAATTTCGTAGGGACTGTGGTCAATTATCTCCTCTTGGGCAAGTTGCCCGAGCTGGATGAGCTCGGCAGACCCTTGTTTGCCTATGGCAAAACGATTCATGATCAGTGTCCCAGAAGGTCTCACTTTGAAAATGATGAATTCGTGGAAGAGTTTGGCTCCGAAGAAGCCGCTCAGGGTTATTGTCTATATAAAATGGGATGCAAGGGGCCGGATACTTATAATAATTGCCCCATCGCCAAGTTTAATGATGGAACCAGCTTCCCAATTGAAGCGGGACATCCCTGTATCGGCTGTAGTGAACCCGACTTTTGGGATAAGATGAGCCCGTTTTTCGTCCAAAGTGAGTAAAGCAACCATATAACCTGGTCTTGAATCTAATTGATCTTGTAGAAAGGAGAGGAGAGCAATGGCCAAAAAGATTACCATAGATCCGATTACCAGAATCGAGGGTCATTTGAGAATAGAGGTGGAAATCTCCGGAGGAAAGGTAGTCAATGCCTGGAGCTCCGGCCAGATGTTCAGGGGGATTGAAATCATACTCAGGGGGCGTGACCCAAGAGACGCGCCACTGATTACCCAACGGGTCTGAGGCGTCTGAACGATGACGCATTACCTGGCCTCGGTGAGGGCAGTGGAAAACGCGGTAGGAGTTCAGATTCCTGATAACGCACGAATTATAAGAAACATGCTTCACGGTGCCCAGTTCCAGCATGACCATATTGTCCACTTCTATCATCTTCATGCCTTGGACTGGGTGGATGTGGTCAGCGCCCTAAAGGCAGATCCCAAAAAGACAGCGGCCTTAGCCGATAATGTAAGTAATGCTCCATGGGGTGGTACAGCCTATTTTAAGAGCGTTCAACAAAGGATAAAAACCTTTGTGGAAAGCGGACAGCTAGGTCCATTTAACAACGCCTACTGGGGACACCCTGCTTACCAGTTGCCACCTGAAGCCAACCTGATGGCAGTATCCCATTACCTGGAAGCCCTTAGACTACAGGCTAAAGCTGCAAGAATGCATGCCATCTTTGGAGGCAAAAATCCCCATCTCCAGAGCTTTGTAGTGGGAGGAGTTACCTGTGTAGGCGACCTGAATCCTGACCGGATTGCAGAATTCCTTTATCTGTGGAAAGAAACCCAGGATTTTGTCAAAAATGTCTACCTCCCAGATGTCCTTGCAGTAGCTTCCTTTTATAAAGAATGGGGCAAGATTGGTGGCACAACCAACTTCTTGGCATGGGGTGACCTCCCAGAGTCAGATAAGGAGCCCGAAAGCCTTTTTATGCCTCGTGGCGTAATCATGAAACGAAACCTGAAGGGCGTCCGAATGGCTGATCCTGGTAAGGTAACAGAACATGTAGCCCATTCCTGGTATAAAGGAGATGAGGCAAGGCATCCATATCAGGGTGAAACAGAACCACAGCATGGAGACTATGACACAACTGGCAGATATAGTTGGTTCAAGGCACCTCGCTATGAAGGCGAGCCATGCGAAGTAGGGCCACTGGCTAGGGTACTGGTTGCATATGCCTGGGGTAAGAAAGAGATTAAGGAAATCGTGGACAGCGTCGTGAGCAAGTTGAGCATTCCTGTTACAGCCCTATTCTCCACCCTTGGCAGGACTGCAGCACGCTGCATTGAGACAGTGGCCATAGGCAATGCTATGGAAAAATGGACCATGGAGCTTGTAAGCAACCTCAAAAAGGGAAATACCAAAACTTACGAGCCTTGGGAAATGCCTAATAGCGGTATGGGCTGCGGCCTGAATGACGTGGCCAGAGGCTCCTTGGGCCATTGGATCCAAATTGAAAACAAGAAGATAAAGAATTATCAGCTCGTTGTACCTTCCACTTGGAACCTTTGCCCACGATGCAAAAATGGCAAACTCGGACCAGTGGAAGAGTCCCTCATTGGAACCCCTGTTGCAGATCCCAAACGCCCGCTGGAAATACTACGGACTGTTCACTCATTTGATCCTTGTATCGCCTGTGGTGTACACGTAATCGATCCAGACTCGAACCAGGTATACAAGATCAAGGTGCTCTAATACTCGATATACAGCCCCCCTCCTTCAATGAAGGAGGGGGGCCTTTGCCTTTCCTCTAAAAAGGCTACACCATGCCATGAAGCCTGCCTCTTCAGTCGCGGCCCACTTGGGTCCTAAGTCCCTACTTCGAACTATCATCCAACATCCATGGCATGTAATTATCATCAACCTTGTAATCACGCTCATCTTCGCCGTTCAACTTCCGAACCTACGCTTTAGAACCAGCATATATGACCTGGCCATTGAAGATCTTCCTCAAACCAAACAATACCAGACCTTCAAGCAAACTTTTGGCTCAGAAGAGATTATTCTTGTAGTAGCCAAGGCCCAACACATCTTCGATCCTAAGGCGTTTGCTCAGTTGGACAACCTCGGGAAAAAGTTGTCCAAGGTAAAAGGCGTGAAAAGGATCATCAGCCTTCCAGAGGCAAGAAGGGCTATAGATCTATCCGGGCAAATGTCCTTGGGCGAGTTCAGGGCCATCATTTCTCCTATAGAATCATTCAAGAATAATCTTATTTCCTGGGGCGAAAGAACCACGGCAATCTGCCTAGTCCTCAAAGATATCAAAAGCAAGAAAACGATTATTGAAAAGGTCAAAGAAATCATTAAAGAGGAACCACTTTACCTCTATCAAATCGGCATGCCCATCGTAGCGAATGCCCTCGCTAGGTTTACAAAAAAGGACTTTTTCCATCTGCCCCCCATCACATTTCTCATTATTGCTCTTGTCCTCTTCCTTTTCATGCGTACTCCAATGGGCGTTATTATACCGGCTGGCTCTGTGATCATGGGGCTAATTTGGACCTTTGGGCTTATGGCCTGGACAGGCACACCACTTTCCATGCTCACCATGATTGTCCCGGTCTTTCTTATCGCAGTAGGGACAGCCTACTGCATGTACATATTTCCGGAATATGACCTTGCACTGAGTAAAAGCGACAAACCTGTTCATATCCATATGAACTTTGGCATAGCCTCTTACAAGAGCCCTTCATTGTACGACAGCACAGAGGATCTGATAACAAAGGCCTTTAAAGAGATCAACTTAGCACTTCCAAAAAAAACGGAAATAGAACAAGAATATCAAATAAACAGATTGATATTGGTAGCCATTTTCCGCTATACTAAGCTTAAGCTCTAGCATGCTTATTAGATCTTTCAGGCATAGGAATTAGGTTTTTCACCGAGTCAGAAATGGCTTGTGCATATTTTTGAATAATGCAAGAGCTCAATGGCCATGGAACAAAAAAGACCTCATATTATAGTATTGGGCGTAGGCAATCTTCTTTTGTCCGATGAAGGTCTTGGAATTCGGGCAGTGGAGGCCCTCCAACAGCGGTATCGGTTTCCTGATCATGTATCAATTATAGATGGTGGCGTTCTTGGAATTCACCTTTTAGGTACTATAACAAAAGCGGACCACCTCATAGTAGTTGATGCCATAAAGAATGGAGGCCCCCCTGGCACGCTTTACAAGCTAACCGGTAATGATATTCCTCGCCGTATATTTGCAAAAAACTCCCTCCATGAAATCGACCTCTTAGAGGCCCTAACACTATGCCAAGCTCTTGATAAGGTGCCACAAACAGTTATATTGGGACTAGAGCCCCAGGATATCATTTCTGTCAGTCTAGAATTGACGCCCGCTGTAAAGAAAAAAATGGACTCTCTTCTAGAAATGGTTTTGGAGGAGTTAAAAGCCCTGGGAGTTAATCCTATTGAGAAAAACACTGAGGAGCAATTGAATTATGTGTCTTGCAATCCCTGCTAAAATCATAGAGATAAACGACGGAATGGGTACCATCGACATGGATGGAACCCAAAGGGAGGTAAGCCTACTTCTCTTAAATGATGCAAAGGTAGGTGACTATGTTATCGTACATGCCGGTTTTGCTATTCACAAAATCGACGAGGCCGAGGCCATGGAGTCACTAAAGGTCCTAAAGGAAATGGCCCAATTACTTGATGATGAGCCCCCTAAGACATAGATAGTGCTTGACAGGGTATAGTTCTTTTTATATAGTCATCTTGTAATATGACATATTCTGTGTCTAAAGGGACAGTAGATTCATTTCCAGTGAAAGGAGGTGAAAGAGCGGATGAAGAGAAAAGGTCTTGGGCTGCTTGTTGTTCTTCTTGTAGGTCTTGTCTTCCTCGTGGTAGGGGTACTTGTTGCGGCTGATGTTCCCGATCAGATCGTCATTAATAATACCGGGTATAAGGCGGACAAAAAAGGCCCTGTCCACTTTTCACACAAAAAGCATCATGCAGACTACAAGGTTGCCTGCACAGAATGCCATCATGATTATCAAAACGGCAAAAACGTGTGGAAAGAGGGAGACCCTGTGCAGCATTGCAGCAAGTGCCATAATCCCCTAAAGAAACAGGGCAAGGTTCCCAAGCTGCAGAATGCCTATCACAAGAATTGCAAAACCTGCCATAAGAAATTAGCCAAAGCGGGTAAGAAAACCGGCCCATATAAGAAGTGCAGCCAGTGTCATGCAAAGAAATAATAAATAACCCTTAACCTTTTAATAGACTAATAAAAAGAGCCACTCACAAGAGTGGCTCTTTTTCGCCACAAAATCGCAACAAAAAACCCCACCGACCTCGGCTTCGGGTCGATGGGGATAACTTTGTTTTTGTGGTCAATGCGCCAAAGCTACCTATACCTCGGTAACCGTAATGGCCTCCTGGTCACAAACTTCCACGCAGGATTCACAACCCAGGCATTCTTCAGCATTGACCGGCACGGACTTTCCATCCTGGATTTCATACACGTCCACAGGACAAACCTCTACACACTCTTCGCAGCCCTCACATTTATCGGGATCAACCACTACTTCGTAAGCCATAGTTTAACATCCTCCTCATATTAAAATTTCAGCGGAATCCTAATCCCTGATTCCTCTCCAAAGTTTAGGTACGAGAGCCGTCCCACTGGTTTTTTTACTTTATGTACTGCCCTCCTACCTTAATAAACAGCGGGTTTATTAGCAAAGTCAATTTTGGGTGTCAAGTTTTTTATTTGGGGCTTATGACCTTTGCTATCTCTTTGATCTAACTAAAAAAGCCCCCCTCTTCTTTTAATTTAATGGCTCCAAGGTCAAACCAAGAAAGGCCCCTCCAGATGGCTCTGAGGGGCCCCTTCGGATTCAGCAAAAACTATTTCATCCAGTCTCCTATTATTGCAATTACAGGGTTTGCTTACCGTGCTATGCAGCCACTTCTTCCTTGATGGATACGGCAATCTTGAAAAGCACGGTCAACACGAAAAATCCCATGGCCCACACACCAATGGTAATCAAGACCTCAGGAGTCGTGGGCCAGTATTCAAAGACTCTCTCAAACGGGTTAGGCACAAATCCTCCAATGATCAACCCAAGGCCCTTGTCAATCCAGGTGGATATCACAACTGCAGCGCACGCAATCGCTAGGGTATCCTCTTTCCTGCGGGTTGAGGGAATAATCAATAGTATCAAGGCCACAATTGCAAAAAAGACGAAAGTCCACATCCAGGGAGCCAGTTTTCCGTATCCATCAAGCCCCAGGAATAAATATACAAAGGAATGCATGTGGCCTGGGATTTGGCTGTAAAATGAGGTGAATATCTCCATTAGGAAGAAGAATATGTTTATAATGAATGCATAGGCAATAATGCCTCCAAGTGTCCTTATCTGCTCCTTGCCTGGATCAAAATTGGTGAATTTTCTTACGACCAGGGCTATGAGAAGGAGAATTGCTGGACCTGAACAAAAGGCGGAGGCTAAAAAGCGTGGTGCCATGATCGCGGTCAGCCAAAAATGCCTTCCGGGCAGGCCTGCGTAAAGGAACGCAGTAACTGTATGGATACTGAAGGCCCAGGGTATGGAAATGTATATTAACACCTTGACCCATGTGGAATAATGCACACCCTTGCGTTCAGCGGCCAGTACATTCCATCCGATCAAGATATTCAATATCAAGTATCCGTTCAAAACGATCATATCCCAAAAGAGAATGGACTTGGGATGGGGATACATAATGATGTTCATGAGGCGGGGCAGCTTCCCTAGATCCACCATAACAAAAAGCAGGCACATGAGAACTGCGGCAATGGCCATGAACTCTCCCAATATGGTAATCCTGCCAAAGGCCTTGTAATCATGTAGGTAATAAGGAAGCACCACCATTACCCCTGAGGCTGCCACTCCGACTAGGTAGGTAAGTTGGGATATATATAGACCCCAGGAAACATCGCGGCTCATACCTGTAATCTTCAAACCTACCTTGAACTGGTAAAGGTAGCAGGCAAAGCCTATACCCATTAAGACCAAAAGAAATATCAACCACCCCCAATACCTACTACTTCCTTTCAATGCTCTATCAAGCATAACAACCTCACCCTATAATGTAATAAACATTAGGACTCGTCCCCAACTCAGGTTTCCGACGAATAGCAAAGTGTTTCCGGAGAGCCTTTCTTACATTGGAGTCCGGATCAGCCAAGTCACCAAAGATAAATGAATCCTTCTCTATTTTATTTGCCTCCTCCACGCAGATCGGCAACTGCCCCTTTGCTAACCTCTCATTGCAAAAGGTACACTTTTCCACCACCCCAAGGGTCCTTGTGGGAAAATCGGGATTTGTTGGGAAATCCGGATTCAATTCCTTTGGTGCCTTTCCGGGATCACCCCAATTAAAACTCCTGGACCCATATGGGCAACCTGCCATACAGAACCGGCAACCTATACACCGGTGCCAGTCCATCATCACAATTCCGTCTTCCCTCTGCCAAGTGGCCCCTGTCGGACACACACGACAGCAGGGCGGATTTGAACAGTGGTTGCAAAGCAACGGGAAACCTTTATCCTTTATCCCATCAGCAACGTATTCATGCTCTTGGTCTGGAAAGGCATGCTCAAATTCCTCCTCCCAGATCCATTTAAGCTCCACCTTCGGATTCCCGAATTCAGGTACGTTATGTGCCTTGTGGCATGCCTCTTTACATTTCTGGATAATTTCGTCCGTGACTTTACGCATGTCAATGACCATGGCCCACCTTTTTCCCTTTGTCAGGGGAAGGGATGCTTCTACCTGCCCAGGACGCAACAGCTCAAAACCTGCCTTTCCCCCTACCGCCATAATCGCGGAAAGGCCGGCCACTTTTAGGAACCTTCTTCTGCTAATACCCATTACTTATTCTCCTTCGGCACAATATGGCAGTCCCAGCAATAGGGGTCCATGCCAATATAGTTATGGCACTGGTCACAAAATTTTGATTTATTGGAGTGGCAATCCAGGCAAGTAACCTGCAAGCTTTTGTAATACATCTTCCCAGTTGAGGCCTTGTAATACCTCTCCCCATTCCGGACCACTGTCTGGCGCCAATCATCCAAAAGATGCATATGATTGTTTCTCATGTAAGGCGTAGGAGCCACACAAACCTTCGCCTCTTTTGCCTTGGGAGTTAGCTCGGGCTCTGGTGCCTTGACTGCCTTGCCGGCATTATAGAAAAACGGGGAAAGCAACAGCCCGATGCCTATGATAAGGCCAACAATGATCTTACCTCCATCATACATCCTCTTCTTCCTCCATTCCCGGAAGCGGTTCGCCGCGCAAATTGGTTGTTCTTTCCTTCTCTCCTTCAAGAATCAGCGCATTAGCCACAAGCTCGTGAACGCCCGTAATTTGGACCTCAGGCACCCAATATTCCATCAATGTAGGCAGCACAGCGCGGTCTATAGCGCAAATGCAGGCCATCATATTCACTCCATACTTTTCATGCACATACTTGACCGCATTGGCACGCGGCAACCCCCCTCGCATCCTAAGCTCCATATTTTCACCGGCATTTAGTCCGGCACCACTTCCACAGCAGAATGTCTGTTCCCTGATGGTCTCGGGAGGCATTTCATAGAAGTTGTTACACACGCTCTTAATCACGTATCTGGGTTCTTCAAAAAGGCCCATCCCTCTTGCCGGGTTACAGGAATCATGGAAGGTGACCACGAGATTATCGTTGCGGCTTGGGTCAAGGTTCAACTTGTTGTGTCTGATCAGATCTGCGGTAAACTCGGTGATATGGACCATCTTGGTGGACTTGCCGTTCTCAAATTTGGTCCCGGTGATGGGAGAAACCGGTTCTTCAAGAAAATCGGCCGGTCCGTTAAACGTGTCCATATACTGATTGATAACGCGCCACATATGTCCACATTCCCCGCCAAGGATCCATTTCACGCCAAGACGCTTGGCCTCGGCATACATCTTTGCGTTCAACCGCTTTGCCATCTCATGGGACGTGAAGTAGCCAAAATTTCCGCCCTCAGATGCATAGGTACTCCAAGTGATGTCCAACCCCATACTCTCTAAGTAATGGAACAGCATCAAGTAGCCCATACAGGTGTAAGTTCCAGGATCTGCAAACACGTCACCAGAGGGAGTGATGAAAAGGATCTCTGCTCCCTTACGGTTGAAGCTAGGATTCACACGCACACCGGTTACTTCCTCAATCTCATCCACAAAGAAGTCAATCATGTCCTTATAAGCGTGCGGTTGAATGCCCAAGTGGTTACCTGTACGATAGCAATTTGCAACTGGGGCCTGGATCCAATCGGTATTCAGTCCCAGGAGGTTTGTAAGCTCTCTGCCGATGATGGTCACTTCGGCCGTATCAATACCATAGGGACAGAAAAGTGAACATCTCCTGCACTCTGTGCACTGATACAGGTAATACCACCATTCCTTGAGCACGTCTTCGGTAAGATCACGAGCACCGGCCAGTTTGCCGAAGATCTTCCCTCCCAAAGTATGGTAACGTCTATACACCGACCTTAATAGTTCTGCCCTCAAGACAGGCATATTCTTGGGATCACCCGAGCCGATGAAGAAATGGCATTTGTCAGCACATGCTCCACACCGCACGCAAATGTCCATAAAGAGCTTGAAAGACCGGAATCTATCCAGCCTATCGCTCATTCCTTCCTTAATAATATCCTCCCAGTTCTCGGGCAACTTCCAGTCTTCATCCGCTGGGTTCCAGTCCCTGGCATTTGGCATATCTACTACAGCCAAATTCTTGCCCTTTGCCCCATAACAATAGATGCCTTTTCGCATCTCAACAGGGCTATCAATCCAGGGCCTAAAAACAGGGGGTCGGTGGTCTATCTGGGCTAATTCTTCTGGTTTTGGAACGTCCGCCATAGAGTTACTCCTTTTCTCCCGTCTCGGCAGTTGTCTCAGGCTGTTTTTCCACCGGGAGCCCGGCTTCCACCATCAGCTCCCTAAACTCGTCCTCATATTCCTCATAGGTATGCACCTTGACAGGATAGTTCCATGGATTTATATGTCGCTTTATTCGGCTATTATTTGATAGGTTTCTGGTGGGACTCAGGAATATCCCTGCAAAATGCATGAGCTTGCTGAAAGGAAAATACGCTATAAGCGTGGAAATACAAAATAGATGGATATAGAATATGACCCCGATTCCTTCGGGCGTCTTGGGGTGAAATTTAAATAATCCTACAGCAAGAGTTTTGACTGCTGTGATATCCACCCTGATGAAATACCTCATCAGAATGCCGGTGAACCCAAGTGCCAGAATAAGGAAAAGAGGGAAATAATCAGCTGGAAGGGATACGTACCGAACCTGATGGATATACAATCGCCTTACAAATAGATAGGTCAAGGCCAGCATCAGCAACATATCAGTTATATATACAGTAGGTACACCAAGCCCATTGATAAAGGGCAAAATACCCAGCTCCAAGAACCCGTCAAGTTTATCCAAAATCTGCACGAAATAGGGAATAGGCTCCATAAAAAAGCGGAAGTGCCGAAGAAATATCACAAAAAATGAGTAATGAAAAAGTAAGGCCGCCAGCCAAAGCCATTTCTCCCATTCATAGTCTATCTTCGGTGCTCCTTCCACTCTCCTGTATTCCAATCTTGTGTTTCTGAACAGAGAACGGAAGGTAACCACTTCAAAAAACATCCTAAGGATTACCCCCCAAGTGCTCTTGGGATTGTCAATACGGTTGTGCTTGATCCAAGGGAAGGACCACTGCTGGCCTCCTGTAGTGGGGATCCTGAACGGCACAGGGGAACGCGCCCAGTCAATCACGCGAATTACAACCCCAATAAAAAAGATAGCCATTGCAGCATAAGGTACTACGATACCAAATAAAAACCGTAGATCCAGCGCCCCAACGCCAATCCATGGAACCGCCACCACCACAACCACTGCGAAAAAGGAAAAGAGGATACTGACGATAAAGCCCATAAATCCTTACCTCACTTTAAAGAACCTGTTCCCGTTTTCGTCTCTAAAGATCCTCACTCACATCAGGGATCTCACAAACAAGGTTTGCCCGTTCCATCAACCTGGATACCTGCCTTTTGATTTCATTGACCCTAAGATCATAGATCTTCTTCTTACAATTGCTATAGATATCAAAGGCCTCCAGGCCTATCTCATCGATCTTCTTCTCAAGCCCTACCAGTTCCAGTTGCGCACCATTGCCAGGTTTTTTCTTCCTAAGCTCGTCTCGAACAATGGTCTTTAAGTCGAATATAAAGCTTAATGCCTCCGATGGCTTAAGATCTTGAACCGCACGAATTCTCAAAATATTGTTCAGACATGTGAGGGCCTTCTCGCTTATCCCTTCTTTTGGGATCTCTGTATAGAGCACTTCCAGCTCTTTGGTCAGGGTATAGCCCACTGGGTTTGAGAAACGCTCTTTTGCCTTTCTCAAGAAGCCGTGCGACCCTTCTGGGTATACATCAAAGAGCGTATCCAACCATCGGCCCAAAATGGAGCCCTTCTGTTCTATAAGGAACTGTTCGAGACTCATGTTGTTATGCCCACCGTAAAATTGAGCCCCGTATTCCTTTTAGAAAGGGCCCTTAACTAATCAAATTCCTTGAATAATGGCTAAAAGCTGTTGAAGTGGCTGTATAAAAAAATTGAGGATGCCTGTCAAGCAAAAAATGAAGGAAAAGCTCTCAGGCAGATATAGGAAGGGGTTACTCCTCCTGTGACCCAAAGCTTGCCTTAATAAATTCGCGGTTAAACCTTGCAATGTTGGTAATGGAAATCTCTTTGGGGCAAACTGCCTCACATTCTGTCTCGTTGCTGCAATTCCCAAAGCCCAGTTCATCCATGGTTCTGAGCATATTTAAGGCCCTTTTGGCCGCTTCGGGCCTCCCCTGGGGCAGCAGGGCCAAGTGTGAGATCTTGGCACCCACAAACAGCATGGCAGAGGCATTGGGGCACGCTGCCACACATGCGCCACAGCCAATGCAGGCAGCCGCATCCATGGCCATCTCCACCTTGTGCGGGGGCACGGGGATCGTATTGGCCTCGGGCGCCTGGCCCGTATTTACCGAAATATACCCGCCCGCTTGTATTATCTTATCAAAGGCACTTCGGTCCACCACCAGATCTTTTATCACCTTAAAGGGCCGCGCACGGAACGGCTCCACCACCACCGTATCACCGTCCTTAAAATGCCTCATATGAAGTTGGCACAAGGTGGTGGCCTTCATGGGCCCATGGGCAATACCGTTTACAACCGCTCCACAGGCCCCACATATACCCTCGCGGCAATCGTGATCAAAGGCAACAGGTTCCTTGCCCCCCAGTGTAAGCCTCTCATTGAGCACATCCAACATCTCCAAAAAAGACATGTCCGTAGAGACATCCTTCATCTCATAGGTCTCCAGTCGCCCTTTTGCCTCAGGTCCCTCCTGGCGCCAGATCTTTAATGTAAGGTTGATGGTCTTGCTCATTTGTAGCTCCTCTGGATCAGCTCAACGTATTCAAACTCAAGGGGTTCTTTGTGTAGGGTCTCAGGCTGGCCTGGACCCCTGTACTCCCAGGCCCCGACATAGCAACAGGTCTCATCATTCCTCTTGGCCTCATGATCTTCAGTCTGATACTTTACATTGAAATGGCATCCACAGGACTCCTCCCTGGAATAGGCATCATCTACCATAAGTTCAGCAAACTCTAGAAAGTCCGCCACCCGACCTGCCCTTTCTAAAGTCTGGTTCAACTGTCTCCCATTCCCAGGGACTATAGCCTCCTTCCAAAATGTCTCCCGAAGCTCGGGAATCAGTTGCTTTGCCTTCTCCAGCCCCTCATAACTCCTTGCCATGCCACAATATTCCCACATAATGTGACCAAGCTCCCTGTGAATGTCATCCACAGTACGCCTTCCTTTGAGGGAAAGGAGTTTCTGGATTCGCTCATGCGCTTCTTTTTGAGCCTCTTCAAAGGCCTTATGGCTCTCATTAATATCATCCAAGCTGGAGCCAGCCAGATAACCTCCAATGGTATAAGGGATAATGAAATACCCATCGGCCAATCCCTGCATCAGGGCGCTGGCCCCTAAACGATTGGCCCCATGGTCAGAAAAATTGGCCTCACCAAGTACAAACAGCCCCGGGATAGTACTCATGAGATTGTAGTCCACCCAGAGGCCCCCCATTACATAGTGCACAGCAGGATAAATCATCATGGGCCTTTCATAGGCGTTTTCACCCGTGATTCGTTCATACATCTCAAATAAGTTTCCGTATTTCTTCTCTATTACCTCCTTACCATCTCTTTCAATAGCATCCTTGAAATCCAGGTATACTGCATAGCCGGTAGGCCCAACACCCTTCCCCGCATCACATTGCTCCTTTGCAGCACGGGAGGCCACATCCCTTGGCACCAGGTTCCCAAAACTTGGATATTTTCTCTCCAAATAATAGTCACGCTCATCTTCTGGGATCTCATTGGGCGGGCGCTTGTCGCCAGGTTTCTTGGGAACCCAAACACGGCCATCATTTCGAAGACTCTCACTCATCAATGTGAGCTTTGACTGATAGGTCCCGTGAACTGGTATACAGGTAGGATGTATCTGTACAAAAGAGGGGTTCGCAAAAAAAGCTCCCCGCTTATGTGCCCTCCATATGGCGCTCACATTGGAGCTCATCCCATTCGTTGATAGAAAATACACATTGCCATAACCTCCGGTAGCTAGCACTACGGCGTGGGCCGCATGGGCCTCAATTTCACCGGTTATCAGATTACGGGCGATTATTCCCCTCGCACAACCATTCACCACTACCAAATCCATCATTTCCCTTCGGGGGAACATGGTTACCTTCCCAGCCGCCACTTGCCTCATCATGGCTGAATAGGCGCCTAGCAATAATTGCTGCCCTGTTTGCCCCCTCGCATAAAATGTGCGAGATACCTGGGCGCCACCAAAGGACCGATTTGCGAGCAACCCCCCATACTCCCTGGCAAATGGGACCCCTTGGGCCACACACTGATCAATAATATTGTTGCTGATCTGGGCAAGCCGATATACATTGGCCTCCCTGGAGCGAAAGTCTCCGCCTTTGATGGTATCGTAAAAAAGACGCCAGATGCTGTCACCGTCCCCAGGATAGTTCTTGGCCGCATTAATGCCTCCCTGGGCCGCTATGCTGTGGGCACGCCGCGGGGTATCCTGGATACAGAAGGTCTTTACATTGTAGCCAAGTTCGGCCAAGGTAGCAGAGGCAGAGGCCCCGGCAAGGCCCGTTCCCACCACAATAATCTGAAATTTCCTCTTATTAGCAGGGCTCACCAGCTTAAGCTCAAACCGATGCCTGTCCCACTTCTGCTCAATAGGGCCTGCAGGTACCTTGGGATCCAGTTTCATCAGTGCCTCCCTCCTTATACCAACGAGAGCAAGTATACAGGGATTGATCCAAACCCCACCCCTACGATCACGCCAAAGACCACGCTCGCCTTACGGATAAAGGGCATATACTTGGGATGGTTTAGCCCTAAGGTCTGAAATGCGCTCCACAGACCGTGGCGCACATGAAACCCAGCTACAACCATGGAAAATACATAAAAGGCCACATATCCTGGATGGGAAAATGTATGTACCACTATTTGATAAATGCTCTGGTCTGATCTCTTTGCAAAATGGAAGTTGATCAGATGGATGATCACAAAGATAAGAAGATAAAGCCCTGTGTAAGGCATGGTGGCTGAACTCCAGGTCCTGCCTCCAGCTCGCCTTTTCATGACATATCCTACTGGCCTAGCACGCCAATTTTCGTAAAAAAGTACCCCCGCAAAGCATATATGAAAAAGCGCAAAAATCACCAAACCCCATTCTGCTACGTTGATTATCAAACCCAGCCTATGCAAACCCTCAGAGTAGGCCACAAGCCTGTCCCCTCCCCTATAAACCATCAGGTTACCAATAAGGTGTGTAAAAAGAAAAAGACAGAAAATAAGACCCGTTGCTGCCATCACTAGCTTCTTCCCTATCGAAGTCGTAAAGGTCCTCAAAAACCAATTCATCTTTTCCCCCGTATTTTTACGCTACTGATATCTTGATTTCCGTCCAAATCTTAAATACATATACCTTTAAAGTAGTGTTGTCAACTTATGGGTCCTAAGATGGTTTTATAGTCCACCGCTACACCGCCCCAACATTCCAGCATCGGATTATTCCAGTATTCCTCCGCCTTCTATGCCGCCATTGTCTCCATCTTCTTCAAGTGAACCTGGAGGGCCATAATAGCTGCCGGTGTCACTCCAGAGATACGAGATGCCTGCCCAAGGGATACTGGCCTTATCTGATCCAGCTTCTGCCTCACCTCTGTTGAAAGCCCATGAACCTTGTAATAATCAACACTACTAGGGATATGTACAGACTCCATGTGCCTCATCTTCTCCACATGCCTCTCTTGGCGCTTAATATATCCCTCGTACTTTATCCGGGTTTCCACTTCTTCTGCAACCTGTTCCTCCACATGCGGCAGATCAGGATCAAAAAGCTGAAGGTGCTCATAGAATATCTCGTTTCTCCTAAGCAACTGTTCCAATGTTGTCACATTCTTGATAGGTGAAGAGCCCAATGAATGGAGCCTATCCTGAACGCCTGGCGTAGGCCTTACCTTAATTTCCTTTAGCCTAGCCATCAGTTCTTCCACTAGATTGCGCTTGCGGCAAAATCTGAGATACTCTTCATTAGAAACAAGGCCAAGCTCATAGCCTATATCCCTCAGCCTGAAATCCGCATTGTCTTCTCTCAATAGGAGTCGATACTCCGCTCTGGAGGTAAACATCCGGTATGGCTCATTGGTCCCCTTGGTAACTAGGTCATCTATCAATACGCCTATGTATGCCTGGGCGCGACCGAGGATAAGAGGATCTTCCCCTCTCACCTTCATCACCGCATTGATTCCGGCAATAAGACCCTGGGCAGCTGCTTCCTCGTACCCCGATGTACCATTTATCTGGCCCGCATGGAAAAGGCCTTCAACCCGCTTGGTCTCCAAGGAAGGCTTGAGCTCAATGGGATTTACATAGTCGTATTCTATGGCGTAGCCTGGCCTCAATATCTCAGCCCGCTCAAGTCCTGGTATTGAGCGAACCATCTTGATCTGGATATCAATGGGCAAGCTCGTGGCAAGCCCATTGGGATAAATTTCCACTGTGTCAAGCCCCTGCGGTTCCAAAAAGATTTGGTGCCTGGGCTTCTCTGCAAACCGCACAACCTTGTCCTCTATAGAGGGACAGTATCTTGCACCGGTACCCTTTATAACGCCGCTGTAAAGAGGCGATCGGTCAAGGCCACCCTTGATAATGTCATGGGTCCTATCATTAGTGTAAGTAATATAGCAAGGAACCTGCGGCAAAGGGATCTCTGTTGTGGAAAATGAAAAGGGCCTCGGTTTCTCATCGCCATGCTGCACTTCCAAGGAACTGAAATCAATGGTCCGTCCGTTGACTCTAGGCGTAGTACCGGTCTTGAGGCGTCCCACGTCAAAACCGAGTTCAGTCCACTGCTTGGACAACTGATTTGAAGGGGGATCCCCCATCCTTCCCGCCGGAAAGTGATCAAGCCCAACATGTATAAGGCCCCGCATAAAGGTGCCTGTGGTAAGGATCACGGTCTTGGAAAGGAATTGTTCATGGATCTGGGTCTCAACACCATAGACCTTGCCGTCCCGTATGAGGAGGCGCTCCACCATGGCCTGGCGGATATCCAGGTTATCCTGTTTTTCCAGGATGGACTTCATCCGTTTTCGGTAGAGGTCCATATCGTTCTGGGACCGTGAGCCCTGAACAGCCAGGCCCTTGCGGGTGTTTAGACGGCGGAATTGAATCCCAGTGGCATCAGCGTTTTTGGCCATCTCACCGCCTAGGGCATCAATCTCCTTGACCAGATGACCTTTTGCAAGCCCTCCGATGGCCGGATTGCAGCTCATTGCTGCGATGTGGTCGAGATTGATGGTCAGGAGCAGTGTAGGGTGACCCATCCTGGCCGCTGCAAGGGCCGCCTCACAGCCTGCATGCCCACCTCCCACCACAATCACATCATATTGTTTTTCGTAAACAGTGGCCATTGCTGCTCAATAATCCCTCAAAAGCACTTAATAATGTCTTTGATAGGGCAGGGGAACAAGATATTCCAAATTTAGCGTCCTCCCTCCTACCCTAAGCCTCCTTTATGGAACCAAAAGCTTATCCACCACTATAGTCTCCTCCCGGCCCGGCCCCACTGAGACGACTGATATAGGTACACCGGTTATCTCCTCTATCTCCTTAAGGTAGGCCCTTGCCTCCGCAGGGAGCTCAGTCAAGGTTCGTGCCCCGGAGATATCCTCCTTCCACCCGGCCATTTCTTGGTAAATGGGCTTGCATCTGGCCAGGGCCGTGAGGCTGGCAGGCCGGCTTTGTATCCTTTTTCCATCCAGCTCATATGCCACACACACATTAAGTCTCTCCAGACCAGTGAGCACGTCCAGTTTTGTAATGGCAAGGCCAGTCAAGCCGTTTATCCGGGCCGAGTCCTTGACCACCACCAGATCCAGCCATCCGCATCTTCGGCGTCTTCCAGTGGTAGAGCCGAACTCTGCTCCACGCTCCTGGATGTAGTCGCCTATTTCATCCTGCAGCTCTGTTACAAAAGGTCCTGCTCCCACGCGGGTGGTGTATGCCTTCACGACCCCTATTATCTGTTTCAAGATATTTGGGCCCACCCCCGCGCCTGCGCATATGGTCCCTGCCACAGGGTTGGATGAGGTCACAAAGGGGTATGTACCATGGTCCACGTCCAGGTGTGTCCCCTGGGCGCCTTCGAACAGGATCGTCTTTCCTTTTGTAGCAGCCTCATAAAGCATAAGAGAAACATCCCCTATATAGGGGACCAATTTCTCACCCATCTTGAGGTAGCCTTCGATTATGGGGTCTGGATCCAAGGGTTCAGCACCCAGAAACTTTTCCAGGTAGAAATTCTTCTCTTTCAGATTTGTGCGGATTTTCTCTTCCAGTACCTCCGGCTCTGTCAGATCCACGGCCCGGATACCCACTCTCGCTACCTTATCCTCATAGCACGGGCCGATTCCTCTGCCCGTGGTGCCCAGTTTCGCCTTTCCCTTGGCCACTTCCCTGGCAGCATCAATGGCCTTGTGATAGGGCATAATCAAATGGGCCTTTTCGCTCAAGAGCAGCCGCTCCGGGCCGATGGAGACCCCTCCATCTTCCAGTCGCTTCATCTCCTGAAGGAGAACCTCTGGGTCCACCACCAGCCCGTTTCCAATAAGGCAGGTCTTGTCCTCATACAGGATGCCAGAGGGTATGAGGTGAAAGATATACTTTTTTCCCCCCACCACCAGCGTATGTCCGGCGTTGTTTCCACCTTGATACCGCACCACCAGGTCCGCTCCGGCGGTAAGCAGATCTACAATCTTGCCCTTTCCTTCGTCCCCCCACTGGGTCCCAACCACCACCATATTTTCCATGTCTTGCTCCGTGTTCTTACTTGTTTTTATGGCTCCATGCTAACCCGTCAACGGCCAACAGTAAACGGCAAACGGTGAACAGTAAATGATTATTATACCCCCTTTACCTTTGTTATCCAAAACCTTTCCTCCTGTCAATGTACCCGTATCTGGCCCACTCCATGGCCCCATAAAAAAGCCCCGGCAGTCACGTACACATACCTTATTGCCTGGCCGGGGCTATTTTACTTTAATTATGTGGATTTCCTAGGCAATTCCCAGGCGAAATTTCAGGGAGTTAAGGGTATTTTTCATGAGCATGGTGATGGTCATGGGACCAACGCCGCCCGGCACTGGCGTAATCCAGCCGGCAATCTCCTTGGCCGCGTCAAAGTCCACGTCACCTTTGAGAATGGCCACCTTCTTGCCCGTCTTCTCGCTGATCTTCTCTCCTACCCGGTTTACGCCCACATCAATGACACACGCCCCTGGTTTGATCCATTCAGGCTTTACCAGGCCAGGGACGCCGGCTGCCACAATCAGGATGTCAGCCCTTTTACAGTGGGCCGCCAGATCTTTTGTCCTAGTATGAACCACCGTTACAGTGGCATTAGCACCGGGGCCCTTTTGCATCATCATTACTGCAATGGGCTTTCCCACGATGTTAGAACGGCCTACTACCACCACCTCAGCCCCCTCGGTCTGAACACCAGCCCTTACGATCATCTCTTGGATTCCTGCAGGCGTACAAGGCGGAAATTTGACCTCTGACCCACCGATCATGAGTCTCCCCACATTGACCGGATGAAATCCATCCACGTCTTTGTCTGGGTCAATAGCATTCAATACCTTCTTCTCATTGATATGCTTGGGAAGAGGAAGCTGAACCAGTATCCCGTGGATCGTATCGTCCTTGTTATACTTGTCGATCAAGGCCAGCAAATCCTCTTCGGAGATATCCTCTGACTGATTATCCTGAACCTCCTTGAATCCTAGGCTCTTTGCAGTGCGAATCTTGGCTGTCACATAGGATACGGAGGCAGGATTTTCCCCCACCAAAATGGTAACCAATCCCGGGACTACTCCATGTTCGGCCTTGATTTTTTCCACCTCTTCCTTGATCTCTGCAAGGATTTCTTCACGAATCTCAGTACCTTTAATCAATTTTGCTGCCATATCACCTCTCTCCTTTCCTTGAGATTTCGCCCCCAGCTAAGGCTAAAGTGCGTAATTTTTTAAAGAAAAACACTCCATACCCAGTAGGTGCTCATACCACATGTCCCGATGAATATCAAACGATTTTTATCCCAGGATTATGCCAAAAATTGCTCGTAAGACATTTGCTTATTTATTGGCATTAAGCTATAAGAGTCGAGCGATTTTGCAGTGTGCATCGTGTATATATTGCGAAATATAGCAGGAAGCTCCAAGGAGGCGATTCCAAGGGAGGCACAAGATGAAAGAAGTAGTGCTAGGGTTTGATGGAATGACATTGGGTGACCTTGTCTCAATAGCAAGGGAACATGCCAGGGTCAGGGTGTCTGATGATTCAATACACAGGATCAAGGAATCAAGAAGGCTCATAGAAAGATGGGTGGAAGAAGGGAGGGTCATCTACGGCATAACCACAGGGTTCGGGGCCCTTAGTGATGTGGTCATATCCAAGGAAGACACGAAACAGCTTCAGAAAAATGTTCTGATGAGTCATTCCGCAGGTGTTGGCCAGCCTATGGACGAAGAAACGGTCCGGGCCACAATGGCATTGCGCATTAAGGACTTTGCAAGAGGCAACTCGGGGATAAGACCTGAGACCGTTCAGCACCTCGTATCATTACTAAATAGTAATATATGCCCTGTAATCCCTGAGAAGGGCTCTGTGGGTGCGAGCGGCGATCTGGCCCCATTGGCGCATCTTTCTCTTGTATTGATAGGCCTGGGAGAGGCATTTGTAGATGGCCAAAGGATTCCCGGCGAAGAGGCCCTCAAAAAAGCAGGCTTGGCCCCCTTGACCCTCGGCCCCGGTGAAGGGCTGGCCCTTGTAAACGGCACCCAAGTCATGACTGCCATAGCAGGCCTTGCCACCTATGATGCCGAACGATTGGCAAAAACAACCGATATTGCTGCTGCACTGAGCCTTGAGGTGTTAATGGGGAGCAGGACCGAATTTGACCCCTTGATTCATAATGTGCGTCCCCACCCTGGGCAGGCCGCATCTGCGGACAATATGCAAAGGATCACTAAAAATAGTGAAATTATTAGCTCCCACAAGGACTGCAAGAGAATTCAGGATGCCTATACCCTTCGGTGCTCTCCCCAGGTACATGGGGCAAGTAAAGATGTTATAAAATTTGCAAAGGGGGTTGTGGAGACAGAGATGAATTCCTCCACAAACAATCCCCTGGTCTTCTCTGACATGGAAAAATTCCTACTTGGCGGAAACTTCCATGGCCAGCCCATAGCACTGACCATGGATAGCATGTGCATGGCTGTGGCTGAACTGGCCAATATCTCGGAACGCCGCATTGAGAGGCTCGTAAACCCCCACTTAAGCGGTCTTCCCGCATTCCTGGTCGATGATGGCGGTCTAAACTCCGGCTTCATGATAGCACAATACACCGCCGCCTCCCTTGTATCCGAAAACAAGGTCCTCTGCCATCCTGCCTGCGTGGACTCCATCCCCACATCTGCCAACAAGGAGGATCATGTCTCTTTTGGTACCACCTCCGCAAGGAAATGCAGAGATGTGGTGAAAAATGCAGAACAGGTCATTGCAATAGAGCTCCTGTGCGCTGCACAGGCCATGGACCTTTTTACAAACATGAAACCAGGAGAAGGAACCCTCGCCGCCTACAGGTTCATAAGGGAGGAGGTCCCCCGTTTGGAAAGGGACAGGATTTTGTCCACGGATATCCAGAAGATGGTACAAATAATAAAAAGCGGGAGGCTCTTGGAAAGGGTGGAAAGTGTGGTAGGGAAACTAAACTGAAAAATGTGCAGATGGCAAGGCCCTTTCCTTCTTTAACCAAATCCTGAAAGACTCTACAATCCATTGATATTATGGGCATTTGTGGGGGCAAACATCTGCTTTACACGCACGATGAAGCCCCTTCCTTTGCGGGAGTAATTAAAGGGGATCTTTCTTAACAGCATTGAACTGGATCAAAAAAGAATCTATATTATGTCAAATTTCCATTTTTTCAGGAGCCATTATTGCGGAATTCCAATACACCTGACTTTAATTAGGAGCATAACAAACCAATTTCAAAGGAGGCCAAACAATGGGCGAATTGGCTAGAGAAAAATTGATCAAAGATCTCAAGATAGGATGTGGCAAACCCCGGCTGGTGCGAGCCCCTCGGGGTACAGAATTGCATTGCAAGGGATGGCATCAAGAGGCTGCCCTAAGGATGCTTTGTAATAATCTTGATCCAGATACCGGTGAGAAACCTGACGAGTTGATCGTCTATGGGGGTGCAGGAAAGGCAGCCCGCAACTGGAACTGCTTTGATGCAATCATAAGGTCCCTGTTGGACCTGGAAAACGACGAGACATTGCTTATCCAGTCAGGCAAGCCTGTGGGCATCCTTAAGACATCCTCTACTGCCCCTAGGGTTCTTATTGCCAATTCCAACATAGTCCCTCACTGGGCCAACTGGGAAACCTTTCACGAGCTGGATAAAAAGGGCCTTATAATGTACGGGCAGATGACAGCGGGTTCATGGATCTATATAGGCACCCAAGGGATTCTACAGGGGACCTACGAGACCTTTGCTGCCCTTGCAGAGAAACACTTTGACGGCGATTTAAGAGGCCGCATCGTGGTTACCGGAGGTTTGGGAGGTATGGGAGGGGCCCAACCACTGGCCGTTACCATGAACGGAGGCGTCATCCTTTGTGTTGAGGTTGACAGGGAAAGGATTCAACGAAGGCTCGATACCCGTTACCTTGACAGGATGGAAGAAGACCTTGATACGGCGATTGCGTTGGCCAGAGAAGCGGCCCAAGAAAAGAGGCCCCTGTCAATAGGTATCCTAGGCAATGCCGCAGAAGTATTACCAGAGATGGTCAAAAAGGGCTTCATCCCTGATGTGGTCACAGACCAGACAAGCGCTCATGACGAATTGAACGGTTACGTGCCATCAGGAATCCCCTATGAAGAGGCATTAAGGCTGAGAAAACAAGATCCCAAAAAATATATGAGCATGGCCATTCAATCCATGGCCATTCATTGCCGGGCCATTTTGGAAATGAAGGACAGGGGAGCCGTTGCCTTTGATTACGGAAACAACCTTCGGGCCCAGGCCCTTAGGGGTGGTGTAAAAAACGCCATGGACTATCCCGGGTTTGTCCCTGCCTATATACGAGGGCTCTTTTGTGAAGGGGAGGGACCTTTCCGGTGGGCCGCCCTTTCAGGGGATCCCAATGACATCTCTGTCACTGACCAGGCCCTCATTGAGGCATTCCCTTATAAGAAGAGGATGGTACGCTGGCTGCAGTTGGCCGGTGAAAAGGTTGCTCACATGGGACTTCCAGCCCGCATATGCTGGCTGGGCTATGGTGAGAGGGATAAGGCTGGGAAAATCTTTAATGACCTGGTGGCCTCGGGCCAGGTATCGGCACCAATAGTTATAGGTAGAGACCACCTTGACTGTGGATCTGTTGCATCCCCCTACAGAGAAACCGAGGCCATGAAGGATGGTTCTGATGTGGTGGCAGACTGGGCCCTGCTCAATTGCATGGTCAATGTGGCCTCAGGAGCCAGTTGGGTCTCTTTTCACGATGGAGGGGGAGTAGGCATTGGTTATGCCCTGCATGCCGGCCAGGTGACCGTGGCAGATGGTACCAGAGAAGGGGAGCAAAGGGTCACAACAGTCTTAAGAAATGACCCCTGCACCGGTATCTTTCGCCACGCTGATGCAGGTTATGAGAGGGCAATACAGGTGGCCAGAGATCGCAATGTCAAAATCCCGATGATCAACATGTATTAGGTAAAAAGGGGTAAAAGAACATGGGAAAACCTCTCATAGAATGTGTTCCTAACTTCAGCGAAGGTCGTAACAATGAAGTTATAGAGGCCATTATCGGTCCGTTCAGGGGGAAAAAAGGGTGTTTCCTTCTGGATTATAGGGCGGATAAGGACCACAACAGGCTTGTGGTAAGTTTGGCAGGAGAACCAGGATCTATCCAGGATGCCTTGATAGAGGCATCTTTAGTGGCAATCGAGAATATAGACATGGAAAAGCACCGCGGCGGGCACCCTAGGATCGGGGCCATTGATGTGATCCCCTTTATACCCTTGCGTAATATCACCATGGAAGAATGTGTACAGATGGCCCATCAATTCGGCCGTCGTTTCTATGAGAAGACAGATATACCTGTCTATTTTTACGAAGAGGCTGCCCTGAGGCCGGAAAGAAGGCGCCTTGAAGTGATTAGAAGGGGTCAATATGAAACCCTTAAACGGGAAATTACCGACCCTGAAAGGCACCCGGATGTTGGAGAGCCCAAACTTCATCCCAGCGCAGGGGCCACAGTGATCGGGGCCCGTAAATTTCTGATTGCCTTTAATGTGAATCTGGGCACTTCCGATGTCCAGGTGGCAAAAAAGATCGCCACAGCGGTCCGTGCATCAAGCGGTGGACTATGCCATGTCAAGGGCATAGGTCTGGCCTTAGAGACCCGGGGTATAACCCAGGTGAGTATGAATATCACGGACTACGAAAAGAATGCCCTTTACCGGGTTGTGGAACTTATTCGATTGGAAGCAAAGAGATGGGGAGTGCCTGTCCTAGAAACCGAGATTTATGGAATGGTCCCTGCTCAAGCACTTATTGATAGCATTTCATATTACATGCAAATTGCAGATTTTGATCCAAAGCAGGTTATTGAACTGGCATTGTTGGATAAGTTTGGTGAAGAAAACTAAGTTATTTATGCGGAGAGGTTATGGATCTGGCTGAACTTTCACTAAAAAAATTCCTAGAGGAGCTTGCCAGCGCCTCCCCTACACCCGGAGGCGGCAGCGTAGCTGCCCTGGCAGGCGCATTAGGGGCTTCACTGTGTTCAATGGTTGCGGGATTGACCCTTGGCAATAACAAGTATCAACATTCATGGAAAGAAATGGAATCGGTCCACAAAAAGGCACATGAACTTACCTTGCGCCTCACAACCCTAGCAGATAAAGACAGGGATGCCTACAATCAGGTAATGTCAGCATATAGACTCCCTAAAGAAGACGAGGGCCAAAAGGATCTCCGGCATAAGGCCATTCAAGGGGCGCTGAAGCAGGCGGCTAGTGTCCCCATGGAGACCCTGAAAGCGGTTTCGGAAATGACTGGGCTGGTAAAGGCCCTTCTTGAAAGGGGCAACCCCAACTGTTTAACAGATGCGGGAGTCGCTGCCCTTTTGATCAATAGCGCAGCCAAAGGCGCAGCTTACAACGTGCGGATTAATTTGCCGGGCATCTCCGATAAGGCCTTTTCAGCCCGGATGGCCGAAGAGGCTGACAACCTCCTCACACAAATCAATAACGAGGTTGAACGGTTAGAGAAGACAGTGGAGGAAAGACTGGGTAATAACAACTAAGGAAATTAGGTGTAAGGAATTGAAAAGCTTAGAACAAGAATTCCCTGACAATATTGAAACATTATGGATCAATGCCGATTTGGCTACAATGAAGCCGGGGCATCCCTATGGGCTTCTCCGAGACGGAGCCATTGGCTCGTCAAAGGGAAAGATCGTATGGGTAGGGGAAAGGAGGGATCTGCCGCAGGATTTCAAGTCAAAAGTAAAAGAGGTATTTGACGCAGAGGGAGGCCTAATTACCCCCGGACTGATTGATTGCCATACACATCTTGTCTATGCTGGTTGCCGGGCACGAGAATTTGAAATGCGCCTTCAGGGCATTAGTTATCAAGAGATAGCTCGCCAAGGGGGAGGAATACTGTCTACAGTATCGGCAACCAGGAGCGCAGATGAAGAGACCCTGTTTCGGGAGAGTGTTCCCAGGCTGGCTTCAATGATGGCAGAGGGAGTTACCACGGTTGAAATCAAGTCAGGCTACGGCCTTGACCTGGACACAGAGGCCAGGATCCTGCGTGTGGCCCAAAGGCTTGGCAATGAATATCAGGTATCGGTGATTCCCACCTTTCTAGGCGCCCATGCACTGCCACCTGAATATGCTGGAAAAAGCGATGAATACATTGATTTTGTCTGCAAAAAAGTACTACCCCATATAGCCAAAGAGGGTCTGGCAAGGTTTGTGGATGTATTCTGTGAGACCATAGCATTCACTAAAGAACAGACTGAACGGGTATTTAAGGCCGCAAAGGACCACGGCCTCCAAATCAAGCTGCATGCGGAGCAACTCTCAGACCAGGGCGGAACCCAATTGGCCGCAAGTTATGGCGCCTTGTCTGTTGATCACCTTGAATATTTATCAAAAGAGGGTGTAAAGTCATTGGCCAAAAGCGGGACCGTGGCGGTCCTATTGCCAGGAGCCGCCTACTTTCTCCGTGAAAAAAAGATCCCTCCCATTGACTTATTGAGACAGTTCAAAATCCCCATTGCAGTGTCCACAGACTGCAACCCTGGAAGCAGCCCGGTGGTTTCCATTCTCCTCGTGATGAACATGGCCTGCATACTCTTTGGCCTTACCCCGGAGGAAGCCCTCAGGGGTGTAACCATTAATGCTGCCATGGCACTGGGCATGCAGGAGCAAATAGGAACCTTGGAAAGAGGCAAGGACGCAGACTTCGTGGTCTGGAATGTATCTGAGCCAGCAGAGCTGGTATATCATATAGGACTAAACCCCTGTCGCCACGTGGTAAGACACGGAATGCTCATAAGGTCTAATGAGCCTTACAATTAATCCCAGATCATGCGCGAAGGCCGATTGAATCGATCTAGGGCAATGGGTGTTGGCGGAAGCGGCGTATCACATACTCACTTTGAGTCCGAAGCCCAATAATGTCATTTCAACTCCTGCGCAAGCGGGGGAGAAATCTTTGCATGATTGTGTTCAAAAAGATTTCTCGGAGCCGACGCTCCTCCCCGCCTGCCCGCCCGTCTCACAAACGTCGGTATTTTTCTCTCACCATTCCGGCACAATTAGCCGATTTGACTGAGAAAGGCCCCAACAGGAAATAAAAAAAGAGGGTGGACATGAAAAAGGTATTCTGTCCAGGCTGCCATACAGCCTATGAGATCCCTGATGAAAAGCTCAAGAAGGACTCTATCAGAGCGAAATGTAAAAAGTGCGGAGCCATCATCCTAATTAAAGCCAATAGTCAGCCCATTGCAACCCCTCCCCCAGGGCCTGTAGGCCATCCATCACATGATGAAGCCCAGCCACTCCAACCAAAATATAAAGAATCCCCTGTTTTGCAACGAAGACCCCAAGAATCAGGAAAGGATTATCTTTCCATTTCATTTTTTGTGGCAGGTATCATTGCCCTTGTCTTTTTCGGTTATATGGCAATCAACAGCTTCAGCAAAAGAGATTACCAGAGGCCCTTCAAATACCTGTCAGAAAAGATAACCGAAAGACTTGGCGCAAAGCCCAAAGGGACTGGAATCAGGACCAAGCGCCGCCGCAGGCCTGATGAGGAAAAATATTGGAGGTTTATCAACGCAGGCCATCGGTATTTTCGTCAAAAAAAGTATGATAGCGCCATCAAACAATACACCATGGCAATCAAGGTTCTGCCTAACAGGTTTGAAGCGCTTTACTGGCGTGCACAGGCACTGGCAAGAAAAGGCCAGAAAAAAGAGGCCATACGGGACTTGAAAATAGTGATCCGCATGAATCCAAAATATGTGAGCGCCTACGACAGCCTGGGGTGGCTCTACAGCAGTGCCAAACAATGGGATGAAGCCATCAGATACCTTACCCAGGCCATTAAACTAAACCCAAAAAACGGGTGGGCCTATTACAACAGGGGGAGATGCTATTATAAAAAGGGTAACATGGATAAGGCATTGGGAGATGCCAAAAAGGCCTGCGACCTTGGTTTCAAGCTGGGATGCAAGACCTATAACAAATTTCGAAAATAGGCGAACCTCATAATTCGCACCTGCTCATTTTTCATCTTAACCCTGGGTCTTAATTGAATTTTAAAAAGGCCCGTGCTACGCAACCTCGCTAAGAAAATTACAGCTGGACGCGTCAGTCACTTTCCATGATATTATTGGCCGGGGAATTAATCGCCAAGAAATTTTTACAGACAAAACAAGTTACATGAACTTTTAACGATTAACATTTCCATTCGAAGCCACGCCCTTTATCAAGAGAGGAAAAAGCTTGGCACTTCGTCTGGCCTTATACTTATTGGTGGGATACGCCGCTGTGGTGGCCCTGGCCTATTTCTTCCAGAGGCAGCTATTATATTATCCAGATCAGGAAAAAATGAGTGAGGCCCGTATCCGTGCCATGGGACTCCGGTATTGGCCGTCCCCAAACAATGAATATAAAGGTTTTATAAGTAAAACAACTTCAAGTACTGCAAAAGGGCTGGTAATAGTTTTTCATGGCAATGCAGGGGCAGCTTGGAACCGTATATATTATGTGGAGGCATTAGGGAGACTGGGATACCGAGTATTGCTGGCAGAGTACCCTGGCTACGGGGGGCGAAAAGGAAAGCTGGGCGAGAAGAGCTTTGTAAAAGATGCAAGAGAAACGGTAAAAGCGGCTTACTCGGAGTTTAGAGGACCTGTGTATCTTTGGGGTGAGTCACTGGGCTGCGGGGTGGTGGCAGCGGTAGCAGCCGGCCCTCCTGCTCCCATATCAGGTATTATTATGTTGACGCCATGGGATTCACTGCCTCATCTGGCACAGAGCATTTACTGGTATCTGCCTGTACGCTGGTTGATCCGGGATAAATATGACAATGTTGCTAACTTGAAATCATTCCACGGTCCAGTGGCAGTACTGGTGGCAGGTCAGGATGAAATTATACCAAAGAAGCTGGGTCTCAGATTATATGAGGCCTTGCCAGGCCCAAAAAAACTCTGGGTATTTGAGCATTCCGGCCACAATGACTGGCCCACCGCCCCCAACGAGACCTGGTGGCGCAAGGTGATGGAATTTGTATCGGAAGGGCATGACTTATGACGTATTGTGGCAAAACTCACTTCCTTTCAGCCAAACCCGAGCCAGAGTTGGTGGGACAGGGCAAGGCAACCTGACCAAAACAAATACAAAACAAATGGCCTTCGGATTCACTGCTTTGTTTTAATAAAATGAATCAAATATTTTCATAAAAGGGCAGAGGGCGCAATTCCATTGAATCAATTTTTACGCTCAGGGCGAGGTAACGTCTTATTTCAAGGCAAAGGTGGCACTTTGACATGTAGCCTGAAGCCGCCTTGAACCCATACTGCTCTGTGGCGAGCTCGTAGAGCCCCGCAACCCCTCTTTCAAACAGGGTGTATAGAATGGGGTATTCTTGCCGAGAAAGTGGTTGTCCCAGGTCGTTGCCATCAATGGCAAGGCCGGCACACAACCCTGGTATATAGTTACCGAAAAGGTCAAAGTGAAAGTGACTCACATCCAGGAGTTCAGTGCACCCCCGTCGTCCATCAGAAAGGATCTCTTCAAGGGGCCTGGTTCCAAAGACATTTACGAATGTCTTCACTGCCCTTCCTCCAAAATGTATCCAATACCGGGACGGGAGTCGCCGCATATAGTCGGGGCCGTATCTATCCTCGTATTCAGGCAAGGTGTGGGTAGTCTCATCGCCAAGGCCGGTAATCTCATCATAAAACTCCCTGATCCACGGGAACACACCAATTCCAGCGACATGGCAGGCTTCCATGACTCCCTTGACTTTCCAGAAAGGGATATGTTCATTGTGAAAAGGGCTCATTGATACCAGCAGGGTGGAAAGCCCTTTTTCCTTGAGGGATAAAAGAATCCGGCAAGCCGAACCCCTATCCTTGAACCAGGAAGAATTTGTCTCTACATACTCGATCCTGACACCCACCGACTCCGCAGTCTCAAGAACCATTTTCAGACCATCGGGATTCAAAAAAGGCTCCCCACCACCTATATGAATGGAACGGCATCCCAGGCTCTTGATCTTTCGCAGGTTCTTCTCTGTGGTTTCAAGGTCTATATATTTCTTCTCCCAGTTTGGACTGCATGCATATAAACAGTGTCTGCACCTGGATGTGCAGTAATAATTGGTGATCAAGCCACCTGATGCCAGCCGTTTTATAACGAATTCATGATGATTCACATGCATATCTGTTGTCTTCGACAAAACTTTTTACTTTATACAAAACCTGAATTACTCAATAATTCACGGGCTTCAAGGCAAGATATCACCTGCCAGTCTCATGCGCAACTCTCTCAGTCCTTTTCCCAGCATTCAGACCATAAATGCACATGAAGGAAAATAAAATTCAAGTAGAACACCATCATTCAACTTGAATCTTCAACTCCTTCATGATACACAAATCTAAAATCCGCCAATCACGTTTTATGCTTCTCAGTTGCTTTCCACCCTTAATAGCGAGTTAATCGCCACAAACCTGAGGAAAATTCATATGCCCGCCCACTTGAGTATCACCGACCCTCCTGAAAAAGTAGATCGAATTGAAGTTGGACCCACTGGATCGCCAATCGAGCCAAAGGGAAGGGGACGCCAGATGATTATATCCTTGATGTTGGCAATTGCTGTAATTGCCGGATTCTTAATCTATGATTACCACAACGAATTCAGAGTGATGAAAAAAATCAAATGGGCATTCTTTACCCCGTCAGAAAAAAAACAGAGGAAATGGAGTTTGCCATATCAGGGGAGGAGTTAGATCATGTCAGGACCCAACTGGATTTTGGCACCTCTGTAAACTTGAAGATGGAGGATGGAAATACCCCACTCCATTTCGCCATCAAACAGGACTCCTTAGAAATAACAAAGCTCTTGATCGACAGAGGTGCCAAGCTCAATGCCAGGAACGATGAGAAAGAAACACCCCTTCATTTTGCAACTAAGTATTCACAGCATGAAATTATTGCCCTTCTCCTTGAAAAAGGGGCTGATCCCAGTGTGAGGGACTCCGACGAAACCATCCCCTTAAGTTGGGCCGTTGAGAATGGAGATATCCGTTCTTGCCGCATGTTGCTCAAAGCTGGGGCCGACATATCCCAAAGAGATGATGAATTCGGGACCGCACCTATCCACATAGCTGTCCGTCGCGGGTACAAAGAAATGGCAGCTTTTTTGCTTTCTTCAGGAGCCTCTGTAAATGATGTCACTTACTCCGGCAAGACTCCTCTCTTTCTTGTACATGGCCCAAATTCATTGGAATTGATGCAATTGTTGCTGCAGGAAGGCGCTGATCCAAACGTTAGAGAGAAAGATAATGGCTGGACACCTCTTCACCTCATGGTGGTATCAAACAAGACTGCTGAAGCTGAACTAAAGTATTTACCCATTTCTGCTTTGAGCAGAAATGGGTAAAAATTATTCAAGTGATTGATATTAATATTGAAACCTAAGGAGGGTTTTCTCGGACTCCCGCCTGCAGTAGCAGGCGGGCTTTCGCGGGAATGACATAATGGACTGTCAGTTATAAAGAGAAAGGTGAAGCTGTGTTAGGAGGTAAGGAGTGGTTCGCTTGAGGTGGTGGGCAAAAAAAGATCCTTGCTCACCGTTCACTGCTCTCCGATACAAGCAAGAGAGAAGATAGGAGAGAGAACCCTGAGATATCAATAATATCTTCTTGGTAATCTGTCTGACATTCGAGTCACGATCTCATAGGATATGGTTCCCGCTTTCTCGGCAATCTCATCAGCAGTGATATTTTCTTTGCCCTGAGAGCCCAAAAAGACCACCTCATCCCCCACGGCTGCGGTTCGCAGATCAGTGAGGTCAACCATGAACTGATCCATACATACCCTGCCTACAATAGGGCAACGCCTGCCCCTGATGAGGACTCCCCCCTTGTTGGAAAGCACCCGAGGAACACCGTCTGCATAGCCCATTGGTACAGTACCGATAAGAGACCTTCGCTGAGTGGTAAATGTACATCCATAGCTCAGTGGGGTGCCTGGAGGGACTTCCTTCACATGCACCAGTGTCGCCTTGACCTGCATGGCAGGGTGAAGTTCTATTTTTGGATTGATCGCCATCTGTGTGTCAGGATACAAACCATATAAAGAGATTCCTATTCGCACCAGGTCCAAATGCATATGCGGGAAATTGATGGTTGCAGCGCTGTTGGCGATGTGCTTAAAGGGGAACCGGACCCCGGCTTGGGCCAAATCAGCGATGAATCGCTGGAACCGGCCAAACTGGAGGTCTGTAAAATCACTTTCCTGATTGTCGGCCCATGCCAAGTGGCTAAAGATGCCCTCTAAAGCCACGTTGGGCAAGCCAGCAATCTGTACAATAGTCTCTACAGCAGTCTTTTCGGGCTGGAATCCAATCCTGCCCATACCAGTGTCCACCTTTATGTGGGCCTTTGCGGGTTTTCCTGCTTCTGCCGCGTATCTATCCAGGGCCCTGGCCTGTGATAAGTTGTACAAGGTAAGGGTCAGCCCATAGCGTAGGGCCAGAGGAAAATCTTCCTCCGGGGTATAGCCAAGTATCAGGATAGGCTCATCAAAACCCCTCTCTCTGAGTTCTACACCTTCTTGAACAAGGGCCACACCAAAGCGCTTGATGCCTTCTTCCCTCAAGGCCCCCGCCACCTCGGCAGCCCCATGTCCGTATGCTTCGGCCTTGACAATCCCCATTATCTCAGAGTCCTGGGAAAGGATACTCTTAAAGGCCCGGATGTTCTCCTTTATAGCAGACAAACTGACCTCAATCCACGCTGCTCGCAACTTCTCATCCCTCTTTAGAAAAAAGCAATAGTCTTAGTTAGTGCCCATCCATAAATCAAAGATCTTCTGCTTGCTGTAAGCACGCTGAATGGAGTCATAAGCTCTCAGCCCTGCCAGCCGTTAGGCAGGGCCGCATGCTGAAAGCTCCCATCTGCAAACCACTATTTGTGGATGGGCATTAGTCATACAGGCTGGAGCCAATCCTTAAAGCGCTCATCCCGGCCATTGCAGATGTCATCCATCAGCTTGGCAATCTTTGAACTCACAGGCCCAGGCGCGTGGGCTAGTGTCCGGTCTTCGATCCTTCTTACAGGGAGCACCTTTATGCCAGTGTGACACACGAAGATTTCATCTGCTGCCAAAAGGTCTTGGGGCATTATTTGCTCTTCCTTCACTTTAATGCCAATGGCCGGCACCGCCTCAAGGATGGACATTCTGGTCACACTCTGCAGGATATTGCCTAGCGGAGGGGTCTTGACCACACCGTCCTTGACCATGAAAATGGACTCAATAGAACCCTCTGCCACGTACCCGCCCACTGTAAGGGTTATACCAATGTCATAGCCTCGGCTTACTGCATCCTTTCGTGCCAGCATTCCATTGAGATAGTTAGAGCACGCCTTTGCCTCAACCGGTACAGTGGCTGGGTGGATTTTTCGCCATCTGGCAAAACAGATATCAATGGGGTCTGCCCGGTCAAGCTTCAAATCATCTGTTTCAGGAATAGCGCAAATGGCAAGATCGAGCTTGGAATCCAAGACAAGGGATATAATCGCTTCTTCTCCGTAATAGGCCAAAATCTTTATAAGGCCGCGGCTGATATTGTTTGCCTTCACGCACTCCCCTACGGCTATTCTCACCTCATCTTTGTTATAGGCCATTTCCATTCCTAACAGCTCTGCGCTCCTGAATAGACGATCCAGGTGTTTATCCATCCTGAAGGCTACTGGACCCTTAGGGCTGGGATGGATTCCAAAAACATCGAAAATCGCCGATCCCCGACTAAAGCCGTGGGACATGATATGGACATTGGCCTGCCCCCATGGCACCATTTTCCCATTCATCCAAACTTGCAGGTGTTCAAACATTTACTACCTCCTTGATGCATTGTACGTTTCAAGATGCCAAAATAATATCATAATTACACTTCTTTGAGTGCTAATGCCCTAGAATCAGTTGGGGTAACCAGAGAGAGACCCCTGGCAAAAAGGTAACCAAGAGCAAAACGGGCAAGCTACCAAACAAAAGAAAAGGGATGCAGTCTTTTACAAATGCTGATACAGGAACCCCTGAGACCCTGGCAGCGGTGAACAAGTTTGTGGCTACTGGTGGAGTCATCTGCCCGCTTCCTTGGTTTACGGCCAGGATAGCGGCCATTTGATATGGGCTTATTCCCATTTTCATAAACAACGGAAACAGAAGGGGGGCCACAATGAGCATGCTACTTATGTCATCCATGATCATTCCCATCAATATCATGAATAGATTGATAAGCAACAACAAGATTATCTTGTTATTGGTGAGGCTAAGCATGGCCGCTGCAATGGCATCCGGTAGGCGCTCATAAGTAAAGATACGGCTCATAACCATTATGAAGGCCATAATGAACACGATGGCCCCTTCAATGCTCGCAGTTTCCTCTGCTGCCCTAACAAATCCTTTCATATCCAGTTTGCGAGAAATCACCCCCACCAGAATAGCATACACAGCCGCTACACAGCCCGCCTCAGTAGGTGTAAAAACACCCCCATAAATGCCTCCAAGGACCAAGATTGGCATTATAAGAGCCGTTGCCGAACGCTTGGCCGAGTTCCCAATGTGGATGGCGGTCTGAACCAAAGGCAGGCGTTCCTCCACCTTGATCTCCGGCCTTCGACGGCAATATACATAGTTTATTACACCATATGCAAAGATTATCAGGATACCTGGGCCAGCTGCGGCCAGAAAGCACCCGGCCACAGAAGTATTGGTCAGCATACCAAAGAGAATCATGGGGATACTGGGTGGGATAAGTTGTCCTAAAAGGCCAGAGCAGGCAACCAAGGCAGTGGAATACTCTTTCTTGTACCCATATTTCTCCATTTGGGGAAGAATGGTCATGCCAATAGTGGCCACTGAGGAAGCTGATGAGCCTGAAATGGCACCAAACAAGGCGCAGGAGACAACCGTAACAAGTCCAAGTCCACCCCTAAAACGGCCAACTATAGAGTGCGCAAAATCGACTATTCGGGTGGATATGCCAGAGGCCGTCATAATGCCTCCAGCAAATATGAAAAACGGGATAGCCATTAGTACAAATGAATTAAGATTGGTAAAGATGGCGGGAACCGCAAAGCCAGGATTCATCCCTAGGCCAACGATCATGGCCAATCCGCCAATGCCAAAGGAGACATAGAGAGGAAGCCCTATAATGATCAAGACAACAGTGAGGGCTATCATGAGCAACAACAAGGTCATTTCTTGCTCCCCCGATAGAACCCAATGACTTTTTCCATCTGCCTGATGAAATGGACAAGGGTATGGAAAACCATGAGAATGCCCGTTACCAAAAAGCAACTGTGCACAACCACCATGGGAACACGTAAGACAATTGAATTCATACCCCTTCTTATGGAATGCAGCACGAAATCATAGGACCAGGACACGAACACACACAGGAAAAAAAGGGCTACCGCCTTTACAAAGAGCTCAAACCAGAGCTGTCCTTTTTGACCATGGAAAATACCGCCCATCCTGATATGGCTGTCTTCCCTAGTGGTGACCACTGCTCCTATGAAAATGGACCAGACCATTATGAACCGTGCGGCCTCTTCCATGGCAGGGGAAGACCATTTGAAAAATATCCTGGCCATTACCTGAATGAAGACAAGTATGGTCATGGCCACAATGGTCGCTATACGCCCAGCGTCTTCTGCAATGTGGAGGAATCTCAAAATCTTATCGATTCGGCCTTCCAATGTAACCCTCACAACCAAGAGGCGGCCCCATTGGGTCGCCCCTTGGCCAAGCTGTTGTTATTTCATCTACTTGGCGTGACTACGAATAATGTCCATTGTTTTTTTGCCAATGATCTTCTCAAACTTGTCCCAGCTCTTAACCCCATACTTATACCACTCTGCCCTCTGCTCAGGGGTAAGCCTGGTAACCTTTATGCCGTATGCTTCCATTTTCTTCAGGTACTCCTCGGCGGTCTGTTCGGCCTTGCTGTTTGCCCAGGCCAGGGCCTCGTCCGCTGCCTCTTGAATGGCCTTCTGGATTGCAGGTGGCTGCTTATTCCAAAGCTTTAAATTTACCATAAGGACAAGGGGCTCAAAAAGATGGTTGGTGTCAGTATAGTATTTTGTGACATCTCTTAAATAGGTGTAGGTAATTAGAGGGGCGTTGTCCTGGGCATGCGCTACACCGGTCTGTAAAGAGGTAAAAAGCTCTGAAAAGGAAATATCAACGGTCTGCGCACCCATTTCCTGGAAAAACAGCCTATCAGCCGGATTCCAGGTGCGTACCTTTATTCCCAACCTTTTGACGTCTTGAGGCAGTACAACAGGACCCTTGGTACTACCGAAGCCATCCATCCCCATGAAATAGAATCCGAGTGGCTTGATCCCAAGTTCAAGGAATATGGGTTCCAGGAGTTTGAACATCCAACCTCCCGGCGCATAGACCTTCCGTCCCTCCTCCCAGGTACGGGCCAAATAAATGGTGTAGCCTGCTTGGAGGCGCTTATCAAATTCCGGGCTAAGCGGCAGAAGACCGGCTTCTTGGACTCCCCTCACAACATTGTCAAACATGTCACGGTAAGGACCCAATTGTTCACCGGGAAATTCGTCTAATACAATCTTCCCACCTGTCTTTTCCTTCACAAGTGCACACCATTTCTTTAATGCATCATCGTCAAGGGTATTGGCAGGTGCGACTCCTCCAGCCTTCCATTTTCTGGCCATGGCCGTACTGGGCAAAGACGCAATCAGGGACAGCGCCAAGGCCAAAACAACAATTTTTAGGAATCTTTTTGTCTTCATGGCAATACCTCCATTAGTGATTTTTGCCCCTATGGGGCGTTTGCTCCCCACCCTATCAAAGCGGCTAATTAGCCCTAAAAACAATGAACTAGAACAGGACTGGCTGGTCAAAAATCCACTGACGCACAGGTCATCCCAAAGGTATCTGCCACCGCAGGATGGCACACCTCGCCATTCATTATATTAAGACCCTTCCTCAGGGCGGGATCATCTGCCATGGCCTTTTCAAGTCCCTTGTCGGCAATGGCAAGGCCATAGGCCAACGTAACATTAGTGAGAGCGATGGTCGAGGTTCGCGGCACCGCCCCCGGCATATTTGCCACACAGTAATGAACCACACCTTCTTCAATAAATGTTGGATCTTCATGTGTGGTGGGCCGCGAAGTCTCACAGCACCCGCCTTGGTCAATGGAAATATCTACAATTGCGGCCCCCGGCATCATGCGCCGGACAATGTCCCTGGTGATAAGCTTTGGGGCCTTTGCCCCAGGAATCAGGACTGAGCATATGACAAGATGGCTATTAACACATTCTTCCTCAATATTGGCGGGATTTGACATAATAGTTATCAGGCGGGAGTCTGTAATATCTTCCAGGTAACGGAGTCGCAAGGGATTGTTGTCCAATATGGAAACCTGAGCGCCCATGCCAACTGCCACGGTGGCTGCGGAAAGACCTGCAACGCCACCGCCAATGATCGTTACCCGAGCCGGACGCACTCCTGAGACACCGGACAAAAGTATCCCCATGCCCCCATTCTTGGCCTCTAAACTGAATGCACCCATCTGGATAGAAAGCCGACCGGCCACCTCACTCATGGGAGAGAGAAGTGGAAGGGACCCGTCGTCAAGTTGGACGGTTTCATAAGCCACCCCCACTATCTTGCACTCCAGAAGCTTTTGGGTTAGTTCCCGGTCTGCGGCCAAATGGAGATAGGTGAAAAGGATCTGGCCAGGTCGCATCCTATCAAACTCGGGGCCGATGGGTTCCTTAACCTTGATGATCATATCTGCTTCACCCCAGATATCTTCGGGATTTTCAAGGATTCTTGCCCCTGCCTTTACATATTCCTCATCCCTGAACCCTGAGCCAATACCGGCTCCTTTCTCCACAAATACCCGATGCCCATGATCTATAAAGGCCTTAACACCCGCGGGCGTTGCAGCCACCCTGTTTTCAGCCGATTTGATTTCTTTTGGCACCCCTATATTCATTGGTATTTCCCCCTTCTATGTCATAAAACATTACATAAAAACAATGAAACAGAGAGGCCCAAGGGACTCACTGTTTTGTCCGTGGGTTTTTGCTGTTTTTGGATAGCCTATTCGTGGAAAACAGGAATTCTTCTTCAGCATGAATCTGCATTGCCCGCTCGATTTCAGATGGGTCACCAGACTTGATGGCCGAGAAAAGCACTTTGTTTGCCTTTAAAAGTCCGTGGGGCCCTTCAGGGAAGAGTTCTTCCAGCATTGGCATATAGCCCTTAAGCAGAATGTCCTGAAACATATTCCAGATGATGTAGAAGACGCTGTTGCCCGAGGCAAGCGCCAATTTTTGGTGAAATTCTACTGCAAGGGGAAAATAGGCATATATGTCATCCCCACAGGCCTCCATTTTCTGAAGTAACTGCTCTAGCTCATCCAGCTCCTCCGGGGTCGCGTTTTGGGCCGCACAACGTGCGATTCCCAGCTCCACGTATTTTCGGACCTCCCAGATATTCTTAATAGCTTGCTTATCCATCTGAATTAGACAGGCAAGGTGCTGGCGGATAGTTTCGAGATACTGGGTAAGATCGATTTTCTTTACCGTGGAGCCTCGAATCCCGGCATTAATATCGATAAGACCCATAACGTGCAATATACGTAGGGCCTCACGGATAGTGGGGCGGCCCACGCCAAACATCTCCGCCAGTTCCCTCTCGGAAGGCAGGCTGTCTCCTGGCTCAAGCAGTCCGTCGAAGATGGCCGCCTTGATCTGCTCGGCCACTTCCTCATAGAGACGAGCACGTTTAACTGGTTTAAATGGGAGTTTTTTGGACATTGGTTAACTCAGTTATTGTCTTGTTTGCAAATGGTATTACCATAATGCAAACTGATAGTCAACAAAAAATGCATCGCCCAAGTCTGCCCCTGTCCCAAACTTTTTCCTCGGCATTGACTCTCCCTGCAGTAAGCTGCAGGGAATCGTCCAGATGTCAAGGAGTTCTTTTTTATCCATTCTGATTCGCTCGCTAACCCCGTAGCAAGCTACGGGGAATGCGCTCGCTGTGCATTTTCAAGCTACAGGCGTCTCTCTTTCTCTGTACAAGACAAGTGCAATAATATGGGTACAATTTGGGCCCTGAGACGGCCGGGTAGGTTGATGGTACGTCTCGTGGGAGCAGCCAGCTTACTCTAAGTTGCTATTTCCCGGCAAAGGGATAAATGGGCGGGAGCAAATAGGTATGATCACTCTCGCAGACTCAAGGTTATGTGATGCAACAGGCCATTCAGGCCTAGCATATTATTTTACTTCCCCCACAGAGAGGATGATTTCTTTGGTAATTTCCTTCAGGCGCATTGCCTGAGCCCTCATATGCTCAGAGGCGCTGGCAGTTTCTTCTGCATGGGCCGCCCCTTGCTGGACGATCTCATTCATTGTCTGAACTTCATCCGTCACCTGCCTGATGGCCTCGGCTTGTTCCTCGCTTGCATGTGAGATCTCTTCCGCTAGCCCACGGGCCTTTTGAACCCCAAGAGCCACTTCTCGATACCGATCATCCGTCTCGTTGACAAGGCCTACGCCCTTGTCGATCTTTTCTCTGATATTTTCAAGGAGACGCTGGGTCTCCTGAGACGCCTCCCCTGCACGCAGCGCAAGGCTTCTAACCTCATCAGCCACCACCGCGAACCCAGAGCCCGCCTCTCCTGCCCGCGCCGCCTCCACTGAGGCATTTAAGGCCAAAAGATTAGTTTGGAATGCAATATCGCTTATTGTGTCAGCTACTGTGCTGACACTCTCGCTGGCCTGCGAGACCTCGTTCAGGGCTTTTATGAGTGCCTTCATCGAAATATTGGCCTTTTCAAGACCTGTTTTGAGTGCCTCAGTAACCTGATAGGTCTGTTTTGAATTGTCGGCATTTTGCTTAGTCATGGCGGAGATCTGTTCCAAAGAGGAGAAGGTCTGTTCCAAAGAGGCAGCCTGCTTGGACGTTCCTTCTGCAAGGGATTGGCTTGCCACGGAAACCTGAGAGGAAGCTGAAGAAACCTCCTGGGAGCTATTTTCAAGCGCTCCTGTGACCTTTATGATGGGATCGGCAACGGATTTACTAAAAACAAAAGTGAGGGGTAAGACCAACAACATGCAACCCAGTGCCACAAGACAAAGGGCCTTTATCATCTGGGATGCATTTTTCTTGAATATATCCTTTGAATAAAGCACAGAAACAGCGCCCATCCATTTGTCCCGGTTCGCCAGGGAACACAACCCTTCTATATATTGCTCATCTCCCAATTGTTTATCTTGGACCAAAGGCTGAAATTTAGCCCTAAGAACATATTGCTTATTTGTCTTTAGTGCCTCGACCGCCTCCTTTTTAAGTCTTTTATAATCCGCGACAACTCCCTGACTGATCCTATCTTTCCAAAACACATTGATTTTCATACCCGTGAGGGTAGACAGCCGCTCCAATATGGTGCTATCGATCGGTTTACCAGAGACAACCACCCCCACTTTCCGCTTTACCTCTTTAACGTCATCACTTACGGTCTCATAGTCAGTAGCCCATATGGGGGCCCTGGCCGCAAATCCTAATACCTTATTGAGCACAATAAATTCAGTAATAGGGCCATTGGGAATCGAACCTCTATACTTGGTCCTAATATTGGTTAAGACCCGGGTGAATTTGAAATCCCGAAGGCCAATGTTGCCCTCTTTTTTCTTCTTAAAGGTTACAACCTTATAGCCAGCACCTTCACTTGAAATGAATGAGAATCCCAGAGTCGCTACCCCCTTGTCCTCCTTAGCAAATGCGATAAGGGTCCCATTCTGATCGTAGATACTAACCTTCCTTAATCCGCCGAGCTTGAGATCCTCATAAAGGGTCTTCACCAAGTCCATGAGCTGGCCCTCCATCGCTGTACTCGCATCCTGGCTGGCATTGGAACCACTGTAAAATTTGACAAGCTCGCCTAGCTCACTACGCAATGCAATCTGATTCACCTGGTGAATCATTCTATTTCTCAAATTTGTTAATCTGTCATCTATAAGCGTAAATGCCCGGGCCAGTGAACGAGTCGCCTGAATCCGGTTTTGGTGTCCCACAATAATTGAGATGACCACAGTGCACAAAAGAAGGCTGAAAAAGACAATGGAAAGCCCCCCACCAATAATCTTGGTCCTTAACTTTACTCTCATTTGGCCCCTCCATCGTGTTGTTCTGAAGTTCTAGCATTGTTCTTGCAATATCAATGCCATACGTCCATTCATAAAAGTTGCACCATTGTGTAAGTTACTATCAAATCCCTTCTCAGACATACGGGCTCAGATCCTCTTAGGGTTCACAGGATCCATCCCAAAGAAGCCCCCCTATTTTTGGCATCACCTGTATGGAGCCAGATATTTGTCAATGAGACTAAGGCATGGAGATGGCGTCAAAAAAATAACATGCAAGATATGTGATTTCATATTGTCTTGGGAACTAACGGCTAGTATAGTTAAAGTAGGAATAAGTTTATTCAGGAGGCAAATCATGGGATCAGTAGGAGCCCGGGGGACAGCATTCATTACCCTCCTTACCGACTTTGGGCTGACTGACCCTTATGTGGGGATAATGAAAGGGGTGATCCTAGGCATCAACCCCAAGGCCTGCATCGTAGATATCTCCCACCAGATAGACCCAGGGCATATCCTCCAGGCTTCCTTTATACTCAAGGAAGCGTTTCCGTATTTCCCGAAAGGCACGATCCACACGATTGTGGTTGACCCTGGCGTTGGAAGTGAACGAAGAGCTATTTTGCTTGTCACTGAAGATTATCTGTTTGTGGCGCCAGACAATGGACTTCTGTGGCCTATCATATCAGAGCACAAAAATGGAAAGGTGATCCATCTCACAGAGGCAAGGTTCTTCAGACCATGCATAAGCGATACCTTCCACGGAAGAGATATCTTTGCTCCTGTAGCAGCTCATCTTTCCCTGGGCCAAGAGCCATTTGACATGGGCCCCATTATCAATGATCCTTTGCCATTGCGCATTCCTGAACCGAAGCGGAGAGGCCACCAACTAGAGGGCCAAGTGATACGGATTGATCGATTCGGAAATCTCATTACCAATATCGACAAAAAGGCCTTGGAGGAACTCCTTCAAGGACGGGACTGCATAGTGCAAGTAGGGTCTATACAAATCAAAGGCGTATCCCGGACCTATGCAGATGTATCCTCAGGAAAGGAGCTTGTACTGATCGGCAGTTCAGAGCATTTGGAAATAGCAGTCAACCAGGGTAATGCCCGTGAACGGCTAGGGCCAAGGCCTAGTGGGGCAATCGGAGCGCGGGTTGTGATTAAACGTGCATAAGTGAAAATGGAGATGTTACCTATCTGAAGGTCTTCTGCAAAGGGATTGCATATATTCATCCCATTCTATAGGGAGCATGTATTTCTTTTTGGTATTGCATTCCTTGCATGCTGGGACCACATTTCCCTTCTTGCTTTTACCTCCTCTGCTCAGGGGGACAATGTGGTCCATGGTGAGATTGTCTCTTCCTACCTTGCGATGGCAATAATAACAAATACCCTTTTCGATCCTCCTTAACCACCATTGGCTTTTGCGCAGCCGCCTTGCCTTTTCCTTCTCCCTTCGAATGTGCTCTTCACTAGCTGTTTCCCAATAAAAAGACATGACTCCCTTTTCTTAATGACCATCCGCCGATTCAAATTTGTTCTCGGCCGCATCCAGAAATCAGCGATCAGCATTTGGCAACTGGACACAGAGCCTTACACTCATGCTCCGGACCTGAATGGAAACAGGTTCACCACAAAATCTTTCTTTGATTTATATTTACGGATGGAAAGTCCTTAGGGAATGCTATCACAACCCCACAGAGCTTTCAATGATCTCGTCGGATTCCACACCAATCACATGCTCTCCTTTGTGGGGGCCGCTATCCAGTTCCGTGATGTGCCTAACCAAGGCATCCACCTTGATAATAGCCCATTTGGCATAGAATATTACGTCCTTTAACTTATCGCCAGGGCGTATCATCTTCAAGAGCTCTCTTTGCTCAGAAGGCACTAAGAAGCCAAGACCATACTTGGAATAGTTAGTAACCTTCAGCCGAAAAGGCTTTGGCTCTCCGTCGCCCTTGTCCATTTCAAATTCCACGAACAGAAATTCTGGAATTTGTACATTAAGGCGCTCCCATCTGCGCCTGTCCTTTTTCTCCTGCAGGCCCTGTGCCTTATTCTTCTGCACCTTTTTCTGGGGTCCATATTTGGCTGTGAGATAATTGAGCCGTTCCTTGATGCGTGCATCATCAGGGGCCAAGGCAGAGGCCTCTTGATAAAGGCCCAAGGCATACTGTGGGCGGTTTATCTTTTCCATCTCAAGGCCCAATCGAAATTTTCCAAGGGCCTTGGCTTTCTCGTCAAGCGCATATTCCTCAATGATCCGTGAGACATCATCCTTTACCTTGGCTGGCGGGGCTATCCTCAAAAGACACCGGCATATTTCTGACACTATCTTGTCAGTAGGATAATCAACCCTGAATAATTTCACATACTCGTTAACCGCCTCATCATACAAACCCAGTTCTCTCAGGGCAAAAGCCCCATCAAGAATCGCCTGCACATTATCTTCGGAGGCAATGGCCTCTGTTGTTAAGCTCAAATCTTCACTGATTTCGATCTCGCTATCTTCCTCAGAGTCTTCATCGGCCGCCTCCTTCTGGGTCAATTCCTCGATCCGGTGCTCGATTTTCGTCTTGGTCTGAAGATCCAAACTCAAGCCAGAAGAAAGGATGGCCTTATAAGCCTCTATGGCCTCCTTCACAAGCCCCATAGAGAAATATACCTCAGCCTCGCTCATCTTAGCCGCTATATCTGGCTGTTGAGAGATCTGACCCTTGTGTCCCATTGTTTCTCTCTTTCCTTACCTGCTATCTTTGACCAAAGGACCTCTCTGGTAGGTTCACATGACGCTACAGCTTTACAAATAGAGCTTAACCTTTTTTCTTGGTTCTAAAGAAACGGCTGAGGCCCTTTTGTTGAGAACCATCCTGATCACCGGAAAGCAAGATTCCACATTGAAGTCGTATCATAGCCATAGGCGCGGTATTGTCTGTCAATACAAACAAATAACCCTCTTGAGCCCTTCGAATATATAGCCTGTCACGTTCATACATCATTTCCGCCTCTTTGATGCCATCCAAACTGTACACAAAGAAGCCCCACCAGTCCTTCTTTTCAGGCTCAAAGCGCGATGGGTCCAAAAAATGTCTAAATACCAAGTCGCCATCCAAAGAAAAAAGCATTATGCCCTTTACTCCTTGAATTGCCAGTATATCCTTGAAGAATTCTTCCATAATATCGATCGTACCCGTAAACCCTGAGATCATGATCTAGTCCGAGTGGGGCTGAGGGTTTTCCTAATCCAAAGGGGCCAATAGTTTCATTAGCCTATCCCTTGGGCACTTGGGATCAACGACAAGCACTACCGTCTGTTCTTCCGGCACCAATAAATAATCGTTTAATTCCCCTCTGTTCACGTAAGCAGCCTTGAGCTCGCCTGACCCGAAAAAGGCCCCGATTCTACTAGCCTGAGCCAAAAGGCTGTCCCAACTAGTATCCTCATAGATATCTATTACATCAAACCCATGGCCCGACTCTTTTTCTAGTCGTCCTCTTATCTTTCCCACCGCATCTGTTTCATCTGTCTCTTCTGGTTCTAGGACCTCTTCAGGCTCTAATACCTCCTCTGTTTTCCGGGGCGATGTCTTCTTTGCCTGCGCTTCATCCTTGCGTCGTAAGGCCTCCAATAAAACGGCTTGGAGTTCGCCTTCTATCTTCTTTTGCATTTGGGCACAACTGTTCTGTATCCATATGGAGACATTGTCCCATGAGAAAATCTCATAGGCTGCAGGCTCTCCCTCAAGTCCATTGGACCGGGCATCCAACAAGTCGCCATTCTTAAAAAAAAGGACTCCTCTTTTCCTTGTGACATTATCCATAATCCGAATGGTACACGACCGCTGCTCCATCTGGATGAGTTGGAGGAACATACCTGAGGACACGTTATGAAGTACGCCTCCATCTGCCTGGCGATCTAGAATTTGCTCGATTTTCGCAACCACCGTAGCAGGTTGGTAAGGCTTTTCAATGTACTCGACGGCGCCGTTTGGGCTGACCAATTTTTTGAATTTCTGGGAGGTCAACCCGCCCACCACTATTATGCCAACCTCTGGGAAATGCTCTACAATGTGATTGACAAAACTGATATCTCTGGCCTTGGGGATATCAAAGTCAGAGACCAAAACAGATACAGTCTCTTTCCTGAGCAGTTGAACAGCCGTCTTGCCATCTGCCGCACTAAGCACCTCAAACCCATGGCGACGTTTCCTGAGGCCTTGTTCAACCACCTTGGTAAGATATGAATCATGGGCTACAACAAGAACCTTGTCTTCCATCTAAGCCTCTAGAAGAGCCGTATCCCGAACCTTGTTAGGGCCTTCTTGTTCTGTTGATACCAAGGACCGAGAGCCTCCAATAACTTGGGAGAGACTTTCAGTTCCTTTGCCAGTTCCTTGACAGATTCGATCACGCCTCGGGCCAGATCTTCGTCCGTGGCCTCCCCCACAAAAGTGATCTTACGGTCTGCGTACTCAAACTCTCCAGCAAAAGGGTCTAAGAAATCATATTTATTAGCCTTACTCAAAAATTTCTTTTTAAGCAGCGTTCTAAAGTCCTTACCTGGAGTTCCATTTGAGCGAACTACCTCTTCAAATATCCCTAACAGTTCCTCAAGGGCCGTTATCACATGCCAAGAATTTTTCTGTGTGACCTGTTGAGGTTCTAGGGACAACCGTTCAGTCTGAGGTATGATCTTACCCACATAAAACGTGGCCCCTGCCTCTTTGCATTTTTCAATAAGCTCCTCAATACCTTGCTCTATATCTCCCGCAGAAGGGGGGCGCCAAGAAAAGGACCCCCCCACCACTTGCCCACCGTTGAAAAAGATCATGCCTCCGCTGATACCATCCCGCATAATTACATTGATGAAGCCAGTAAGTTTCTCGTCTTTCATCTTTTTCACAAGGCCTCCCAGCTCGGTAAATTCCGTGCTGAGATTCTTATAGACTTCTTCAGAATCAGGCACGTTCGCCCAAAGATAGATATACTCTGCCGGTATCTGGTGGATACTGATGGTAAAGTTATAACTGTCCACCGCCTCCACAATGTGCTCCACAGCTTCCTTACCCTTCATGGTATTCCCATCTTCTCTAAAGAAGCCGTTGAGCATCTCATCCTTATCAAAATAGATCACCCCTTCGGCAAAGGGCGACTTGAAATGGATAGCGCCACAGCCTAACTCACCTTGGTAGTGTTCAAAAAGTTTCTTGATATGCAAGTAATAACTATTCAGCTTCTCGACAACCGGCTTTTCCTTTGGAACGATAAGCATATCCTTACCTTCTCCTCCATATTTTTCTCTAGGCTACATATCTATCTTTCTAGAGGGACTATCTCCGCCTTCGAAGCCTTTCAATGGAAACTCGGATACTCTCTTGCATTCGACCAATTGCGTCTGCCAAATCCCCGATTTCGTCGTTGGAGGTAATCTTCATCTCCGCATCCAGATCCCCTACACTTATGCTCTCAGCAAGCTCTGTAAGAGATTTGATCTTTCCGGTGATACGGTGGCCATAAATGCTAACAATTAGGCCAATGAGGATAAGGGTGCCCACAAGGATAATAATACTGAGGTTTCTAACCTTCTTTGTAACCCTCGCAGCCTCTCGTTTCAATTGCTTGACAGGAAGCGTGAACTCATCCAAATAGGTGGTGGCAGCCACCACATACCGGGTACCAGTAACTGGGGTGCAGACCATAAACTTGGCCCTGATCTTACCGTCTTTGTCTCGCCAATTATAGTAACCCCTGGACTCCTTACCGCCTCTGACCCCTGTAAAGACCTTCCAGAACCCGGGGAAGTTCTTCCCCAAGGACTTGCGCAAAAGGCTCATGTCAATACCTATGATCTTGGGATTGACATGGGCCCAAGTCCTCCATACGCCCTCTTTATCAGGCAATTCATAAAGGGCAGTATAGCCTGTTCTTCCAACCTTCTGAACAGCTATCTTCTTGAAAGATTCACTCTTATTAAATTCCTCCTTTTTCAAATGAGGATGTGCCAGTAAAAATAGTTGAACTTGGGCTGCTACGGACTTCGCCTTTCCACGAATAATCCGCTCTGCCAACTGGCTGGCAATACGCGAGCTTTCATCCGTAACCAAGGTGGACAAGTTATTCAATTGCCTCATATAAAACACTGCAGCACCTATCATGAGCGCAATAGGTACTACCATGAAAAGGAGAAACATCTTCACCCTGAGACCCATCCTCCGTTTCTTTTCAATGGTAATGGGTAGGGACTCTCCTTTCAAAGTTCCCTCTAGCGATTCCTGGGTTGTATCCGGCTGAGCAGCCTCTGGTGTTGATTTGACAGGCTCAGAGGCAGGTGGTGAAGAAGGCTCGCTTCTCTCTTCCACTGCTTCCGACCTTGTCACTACAAATACATGCTTACATGCACTACATCGTACCTTGGCCCGCTCGCCCTTGATTTTTGCCGGATCGACGCGGTATTTCCTCCCACATTCCTCACAGATGACAATCATTGCAACACTCCTTATAATAAAATTGATCTCTCATCTCCGGGGCTATTCCTCCAGCCATTTCCGGAAGGGACTCCTCTTATTAGCCCATGCCAAAGCCAAGTTGTTTCAGCTTTTCCAGCATCTTTTGCTGGAACAAAACTCTCTTTTCATCCCTCTGGATCTGTCTTGCCAGCATTTCTACCAGCTCTGGAGCACTTGTTGCAGGAAAATTAGATATGGTGTAGTTTAAATCCATCAAGGCATCCTCTATCAATATGTCGGCAATAGGCCCGATGGCCAGGGACAACTCCTTTCGTAAACTGGCGAAGAAATCATGATTCACCACGGCTGCTGAATCCGCTGTTGACTCAATAAGCCCCAAGTCTAAAAGTTTCCACACAACCGGAGCCAGTTCGTTCATGCTTATCCCTATTTTTTCGGCCACCTCTTGCAAGGTCTTCTCACCATCTAACTCAATGAGAGTCTTAAGCATCTTACTGTCCAATGAGACCTCACCCATGTCATCCCTTTGGACACGCCTGAACACCCTTTTTGATATGTCCCCAGATTGAAGTGCCATGCCTTCTCCTCAAACGCCCCTAGGATCTCTCCTGAGCTTCTTTCCAAGACCGCAATTCGGCCTTGATTTCTTCAAATTCAGTCTTGATGAACACCTTAATTTCGTTCAAAAACTGTTCCATCAACTCTCTTGATATTACTACCCGGGCCCCAGGCTCCATATCTTTCTGCCCTTCTCTCTTGGTCCCCTTTGCCCGGGGCTTATGCATAATGGCCTTCTTGAGTTTCAGGAACTCCTTTATACTCTTGTCCAAGATTTGTTTTCTTTCCGCATCAGGGGTACCAGCGGTCTTAAAGACCTTTTCAAAGCTCTCAAAGGTGGCACTAAGTAACTTTACAGCATCAGGATGAGATCCCCCTTTATGGCGTCGGATATATTTGCCCAATGCTGAAAGCATCTGAATAAAAGTGGAAAGCACTTTGTCATCTTTGCAGCCTTTACGAAGCTCCTCGGTCTGGGACAGAAACTTGCCCATAACCTCATCGGTAATCTCCCACTCTAGGGACAAAACGATTGACTTTAGATCCTCCAGAGGTTGAACATCCTTGCCCTTTTGGTCAGGAGCACCTTCAAGTTGCTCCTCTGCCTCTTCCCGAAAAAGGCTTTCCAATCGTTTTTCCACTTCAGATGTCAGTGTCTTGCCTATGATTGGCTCCAATTTTTCTCCCTCCTATTGAAGTTCCCGTTCAAGAGAAGCCACTGTAAGTAAGATAATCTTTTTCAGGGTCTCAGTGACGTTCTTTCCTTCTAAGGCACTTGCTTCCAGTGCGGGGGCCTTTAATTTGCTGTTCAAGTCCTTTTGTAGAGTTGCAACAGACAGCAAAGGGATGCCTTGGCTCGCCAGATCCCTTTTGTTATATTGCATGACCAGGGGGATCTTAAAAATGCTCTTGTTATATGCGGCCAAGTTTTCCTGCAAATTTTTCAGAGATAAGATATTATGCTTTCTCCTGACCGCCATTGAATCCGCCACAAAAACCACCCCGTCCACTCCCCTTAAGACCAGCCTCCTGGTGGCATTGTATTTTACCTGACCCGGGACCGTGTAGAGCTGGATCTTTATCTCATGGCCCTTGATCTTTCCTAGGCCCAAGGGAAGGAAATCAAAAAATAGGGTCCGGTCTCCTTGCGTCTTTATGGTAATCATTTCAGTTTTGATCCGGCTGTTAAACTTCTTATAAATATATTCTAAATTGGTAGTCTTCCCCCCCCTGCCAGGGCCGTAATACACGATCTTTACCTGAACTTCCTTGTTCTTCAAATTTACAAATGCCATCTAACAGTCCTCGCCCCCCCCCCCTAAACTCGCTTTACAATCAGCTCCGCCAGCAGCTATCCAAACTTACACTTCCAAGGAAGGCCCCAGAGTCTCCTTTATCTTTTCGATGGCCTCAGCCACCTTCAATCGAAGAAACCCCAGAGATATCTCCTGGCCAAAAATGGTTATCAATAAGAAATCAGTCAGCACCTTACTGAAATGTATGCTCTCTTTCTGCCCCTTGTGAAAAAGCAAGGAGAATTCTTCCTCACCGATAATCTTGGCCATTGTGCTTACGGCCCCGAAATTGCCGGCGGCCAGCGCAGCAAGGGAGTAGATATCATGCTGGTTCTTCCCATTGTCCAAGCTCGCGATGATATTCCCCGCCATGTCAATGAGGAATACACAATGCACCCCAACATCGATGAGATCTGTCTTTAAAACTTCTTCTATGCCGTCCAGCTCTACTTGTCCTAGACTATAGGTCAATGCTTCACCTCCCAAGCAAAATATCACACAGTGAAATCTGGTGTTCCTCCGTCAAAGGGTCCACGGCCCTGCGTCAATATCCAGATACCCTTAGGCTCCCCTCTCGCATCCTCTCAACATGGGCGGATTCAAACCTGTAAGGCCTGCAGAAAACACCAGATTTCATAGCTGGTCTATACATGCATTTCGTCTCTTTTCTGGGGCAACTTAAATACTTATTTTATTCTAATTGGTATTTGTCAAATTTACCCACCTGCAAAATACATACCACTCACCTTCTCCATGCCTTAGAAGAGAAACACAATAAAATCAGACTTAAGCCTTTTTCAAAGGAAGCAGTATCAGGTTGACGGATATTTCCCAAATGTGTAAAAATAGTATGGACAATGACATACGATCTTTACCATTTCATGAAAATCGCCCTGAAAGAGGCGGAAGCGGCTTTCCGCGAAGGCGAGGTGCCCATTGGCGCGGTGGTTGTTTCAGGGGGGGGCTCCATTTTAGCGAAGGCCCACAACAGCCCGATAGCACTAAATGACCCAACCGCACATGCCGAGATACTGGCCCTTAGGGAGGCTGCAAGGAGAATCGGCAATTACCGGCTCAACGGTGCTCTGTTAGTGGTCACCTTGGAGCCATGCCCCATGTGTATGGGTGCAGCCCTGTTGGCCCGGATCGATCATTTGGTCTATGGTGCGGCTGACCCCAAATCGGGAGCTGCAGGGTCTTTATATGACTTAAGCGCTGATGTGCGACTCAATCACCGCTTTAAGGTGACTTCAGGTATTTTGGAACAGCAGTGTCGTTCTTTGCTTCAAACCTTTTTTCGGGCCAAAAGAAAGACGGCCCGGTAGCCATTTGGAGAGGTACCGAAGTGGTCGTAACGGGGTCGACTCGAAATCGACTTGTCTCGTGAAGAGCGAGGCACGTGGGTTCGAATCCCACCCTCTCCGCCATATGTTGATAACCCGCCTTATCCGGAGTTCTATCTATTCGTAGGGCGGGAGCTTTGTGTTGCAGGACCAATGCGGAGAGATGTCCGAGCTGGCCGAAGGAGCGCGATTGGAAATCGCGTGTACCACCAAAAGTGGTACCGAGGGTTCGAATCCCTCTCTCTCCGCCATCTTTTTAAGTCCTGTCATACTATGCGTTCTTCAGCAGTTCACCTTTTTGAGTCCTCTCGAAGGGATCCTTGTCTCTAGTCATTATCGCCGCTTTTGACTGGGTCAAACGGATCAGAACTTGCGTAGACTGAAAGCACACTCCCAGCTATTGGGATAACAGCAGGGAAGGCATTCAAGAGAGGCCTCTGGGGCCCGACCATGGCCCCTAGTAAATATCGGATATAAAATGACACACGAAGTGCTGGCAAGAAAATGGCGACCCCAAACCTTTGACGAGGTGGTGGGACAAGATCATGTCACCCAAACCCTGAGTAACGCCATCACCTCAGAGAGGTTGGCCCATGCTTACCTTTTCGGTGGGCCCAGAGGCGTGGGTAAGACCTCGGTAGCCAGAATTCTTGCCAAGGCCCTGAATTGTAAACAGCGCAATGGGGCCAATCCGTGCAACCAGTGTACCTCTTGCAGGGAAATCACAGAGGGTTATTCCGTAGATGTGCAGGAAATTGATGGCGCATCCAATCGGGGAATTGATGAAATCAGAGAACTGAGGGAAAACATCAAATACATGCCTCAATCGGGCACCTATCGTATCTACATCATTGATGAAGTACACATGTTGACGCTCCAGGCCTTTAACGCCCTACTCAAAACCCTGGAAGAACCCCCCGAACATGTCAAGTTTATATTCGCCACAACCGAACCGAGAAAGGTCCCGGTAACCATCCTTTCCCGGTGTCAGCGATTTGATTTCAAGAGGATTCCTCATGAGGCCATTGTAGCCCATCTGGAAAAGATCACCCAACAAGAAGGCATAGAGATAGGAAGGGCAGAACTCGGCCTAATTGCACGGGAGGCCGACGGGAGCATGCGGGATGCCCAAAGCCTGTTGGATCAGGTGGTCTCCTCCCTAGGCCCCAAGGTTAGTGGACAGGATATCCTAGATATCCTGGGTGTAGTGGATACGGCCCTTATGTTTGAAACCTCAGAGGCCGTCTTAAGGGGTGATCAGAGCAGGTGTCTAGAAATCGTGGAGCACATCTATAATGCTGGTTATGACATAAAGTCTTTTTACAGGGCCCTGATGGAGCAGTTCAGGAACCTACTCATCAGTCTCATTTGCCCAAATCATTCGGCAGCCGAAATGGCAGAATCGGATCTTAAAGAGGCCAGAAGACAAGCTGAGAGGGCAGGAGTGGAAAAACTGGAGGCCATTTTGAACCTCCTTATCAAAAGGGAAGAGGATTTAAGGCTTACCTCGCATCCAAGGCTGCTCCTTGAAACCGTTCTTATCCGGCTCTGCAACCTCGGCCAATACCTATCGTTTGAAGAGGTCATTCGTAAGATTGAAAATCTTGAAAAAAGGCTCACAAGGCAGGCGGTTCAAGAAACCCCGGGCCAGGCCCCCAACCGGAAAGCCCCTTCACAACAGCCCAAACAGAGGCCTGCGACCCAGGAGACCTGGGAAAAATTTCTTTCCTTTGTCCATTCCAAGGACAAAATCATGGCCAATATCCTGCACCAATGGCAGTTCCTGGGCATGGAAGGAAACACCTTGACCCTTGCCAAAGGAATAGAGCCCTTTTCTTCCACCTATTTCGACGAGCCTGGGAGAAAAAAGGCCCTGCTTGGATACTGCAAGGGCTTCTATGGAAGGGATATCCATATTGAAATGGTGGAACCAGAAAGGGAGGCCGGAACCAGGCAAGAAGAACAAAGCCCTCCTGAGTCAGAAAAAGGAGGTGTAAATATTGAGCTATCACCTGCGGTGAAGAGGCTTGTGGATACATTTGAAGGAAAAATAATTTTAGAGGAGACAAACGAAGGAGGTAAAAGGTGAAAGGAATCCCCAACATGGGCAACATACTGAAACAGGCCCAGCAATTTCAGGCCAAGATGACCAAACTTCAGGAGGAGCTGGGTGAAAAGACCGTGGAGGCCAGTGCCGGTGGTGGCATGGTCACGGTGATTGTAAACGGACGCCAAGAGTTGGTCTCTATCACCATTGACCCAGAGGTCGTGGATCCTGGGGATACGGAAATGCTCCAGGATCTTATCTTGGCGGCTGTCAACGAAGGGCTTGCAAGGGCAAAGGAAATGGTCAATGAAGAAATGGGCAAATTGACCAAGTCCCTTAATCTGCCTAATCTGCCGGGGCTTTTCTAACAGGAGGACATAATGGGAATCTACCCTGCCCCGCTGGAAAAACTTATTGCATCCCTTTCCAAGCTGCCAGGTGTGGGACAAAAATCCGCCACCCGCATGGCGCTTTACATACTCAGAAGTGACAAGGCCCTGGCAGAAACATTGGCCCAATCCTTGATGGAGGTCAAGGAAAAGATCCGGTTTTGCTCCACGTGTTATAATCTTACAGATGATAATCCTTGTTCCATCTGCCGCGACCCGGCAAGGGCCAATGGCAAGATCTGTGTAGTGGAAGGCCCGGGTGACCAGCTCGCCATAGAAGAGTCAGGAACCTTTCGAGGGAGATACCATGTACTCCAAGGCGTCCTATCCCCCCTTGAAGGTGTAGGTCCTGAAGACCTTAAGATATCTGAACTCCTGGGCCGCCTGTCCAAGGAAAACGTCATAGAAGTCATTCTAGCCACCAATCCCACCACAGAAGGAGAGGCCACCGCCTCATTCCTTGCCAAGCTTATCAAAGAGAGCAAGGCGGACGTGAAGATCACCAGAATAGCCCTTGGTGTTCCCATGGGTGGGGATTTGAAATATATGGACAAGATGACCCTCCAACATGCACTCAATAGCCGCGTGTCCATCGAATAATGATCCCAAAGTCCATATTAAGAATCATTGAAGGCATCGTGGGTCAGGGAAACCTCAAAGCCCACTCTGAGCAAATTGCAGAGTTCGGGTCAGATGCCACCAAACTTCAGGCCATGCCCGATGCCGTGGCCTTCCCCAGAGCCACGGAAGAAATCTCGGAAATCCTGGCCCTTGCCACCAAGGAAGGCTTCCCTGTTATACCAAGGGGGGCAGGAAGCGGCATGAGTGGGGGTGCAGTTCCTGTGGAGGGCGGGCTGGTCCTGGCCATGAGCCGTTTCAATCGCATCCTATCCATTGACGAAGAGAATATGGTAACCAAGGTAGAGCCTGGGGTGATAACCGCAGATCTCCAACAGGCCGTGGAAAAGTACGGCCTGTTTTATCCCCCTGATCCTGCGAGCATGAAGATATCCACCATAGGGGGCAATCTAGCCGAGTGTGCCGGAGGACTCAGGGCGGTAAAATACGGGGTTACCAGAGACTATGTACTGGGATTGACCATTGTGCTTCCAACTGGCGAGGTGCTCAATACAGGCGTAGAAACCATGAAGGGTGTTGCAGGCTATGACCTAACCCGCCTTATTGTAGGCTCGGAAGGGACCCTTGCGGTGATCACCTCTTCCACCCTAAAGCTTCTTCCTCTGCCAGAGGCCACCTCCACCATGATCGCCTTTTTCAAAGACATCCCATCGGCCACCGCAAAGGTCACGGAAATCCTTCGCTCAAGGGTTCTGCCCTCTGTGATGGAATTGGTTGACAATCTTTGCCTTAGCTGTATCAGGGATGAGATAGACCTGGAGATTCCACAGGGAGCTGGGGCCATGTTGCTGCTGGAGGTAGATGGAGAGGAAGTCTCGGTAGAAAGGGACGCGGAAAAGATCCGTCGGGTGTGCAAGGGACCTGCCTGTATCGGATTTGTGAGGGCCTCGGGCAGCGATGAGGCAGAAGGCCTGTGGGAGGCCCGCAGGGGCATTTCTCCTTCGCTTACCAAGTTAAGGCCCCATAAAATCAGCGAGGACATAGTTGTCCCAAGAAACAAGATGCCACAACTGGCCCAATATCTTAATGATCTATCAAAGGCATTCAATCTGCCCATTCCGGTATTCGGACATGCGGGAGACGGCAACCTTCATGTTAACATTATGCTGGACAAGGACAACCCTTCAGAGCTGGAAAAGGCCCATCTTATTGTCACTAGGCTTTTTCAAAAGGTCCTGGAGCTTGGAGGGACCATTACAGGTGAGCACGGTATAGGCATAACCAAAAAGCCATATCTAGGTATGGAAATACCTACCGCCGGTCTGGAGCTGATGAGTAGGATCAAGAAGGCATTTGATCCAGCCGGGATCTTGAATCCCGGAAAGATCTTGCCCTAAAGGATCTGGTCCAGGCTCTTATAATCCTTGGTATTGTAAAACTTCTCCACATCTACTAGGTGCAATCGGTCCAAGGCCTTCTTAAGGGGTACGCTTGTGATTTCTCCGTGCTTCAAACTTACCATCCGGCCGAAATCCTCGTTGACCACCATATCAATGGCGGCAATACCGAATTTACGGCCCATTCTTCGGTCATAGGCGGTTGGGGCGCCCCCTCTTTGGAGGTGCCGGAGGGCCACATATCGCACTTCAAGATCGCACTTCTTTTGAATCTCCTCGGCCAGGAATCCTCCAACGCCTCCAAGGTAATAGTGCCCAAAGCCGTCGCGGCCACGCTTTTCGTGGATTTCCTCCATTCCTCGCGGCTTGGCCCCTTCGGAGATCAAAACAATGCTATAACGCTTGCCTGACTTCTTTCGCTTATTGAGCAGTTCCACCACCCTATCAATGAGAAAGTCGTGCTCAGGAATCAGGATGATGGGAACACCAGAGGCCTCCCCTGCCTCCAGGGCCAGCCAGCCCGCCTTTCTCCCCATACACTCCACCACGAAGATCCGACTATGGGACCCAGCCGTAATGCGCAACCGGTCCACATCTGCCGTAATGATGTTTACGGCAGAATCAAAACCCAGGGTGTAGTCCGTCTCAGATATATCCTTATCAATGGTCTTGGGAATTCCAACTGTCTTGAGTCCCTTTCGGTAAAGCTTATAGGCCACCCCTAGGTTGTCAAACCCGCCGATCACCACCAGGGCCTCCAGGCCGAGTTTCTTGCAGTTCTCAATAATGAGATCTGACTTGTCATCTGTCGGATTAAAGGGATTAATGCGGGTAGTCCCAAGCCGGGTACCCCCATATCTGTCCCAGGTGCGAACAATATCCGGGTCAAGGGGCATGGTCCATTCCTTTTTACTGTCCCTCTTTTCAGGCCGGACCTCAATGAGCCCCTTCCATCCATCCCGTATACCCAGGACCTCAAACATCATCCCCCGCCTTGGTACCAGGTCCTTGTCCATGGCCGAGTAGACCAGCCAATGGATGGCGCTGTTGATCCCGGGGCAATCCCCCCCTGCCGATAGAACTCCCACTCTTACCTTCATGGGTCAGCCTCCACTGTTAGGTTGAGAAAAAGGAGGAAAAAATACATAGATCTCAATATAGGATACTGAACGTTACCTTTATCCTTATAGAGCATGGCAGTTGACGTGTCAAGCAATGCCATGAATGCCTTTCCTTTGTCTACATGGAACAATAAGTTTCACCTTGCCAACAGTCCTTTCCTTCTGCTAATGAACAATTGCGTCGTTGAAACTGATTTTACAAAAACGCGGGATACATTTTCATGCACCTATTGGATGCCATTATTTTAGGTTTTATTCAGGGCCTAACGGAATTTCTTCCCATAAGCAGTTCAGGCCACCTGGTCATATTTCAAAACCTTCTGGGTTTTGCCGAACCCCAACTATTGATGGATGTCACCCTTCATGTTGGGACCCTTTTGGCCGTTGTGGTCTATTTCAGAAAAGATATTTCATCCCTCTTGGGTGAGTTCTTGGGCTTTATTGGGATCCATCGGACCCGCCTTGAAGTAGACAAGGCCAACAATAGGCAGGGCCTTATCTTATGGATACTCGTGGCCTGTATTCCCACCGGACTTATTGGATATTTTTTCAAGGATCCCTTGGAAAGCCTCTTCGGTTCTGTGTCTGTGGTAGGGGGCATGCTGATTGTCACCGGTCTCATCATCGGAAGCACTTATTTTATCCCACCAAAATACACGTCGCGAGGTAAGATAGGGCTTGTCATAGCGTTGCTGATAGGGACTTCCCAAGGGCTGGCCATTATTCCTGGCATATCACGCTCTGGTGTAACCATTGCCTGTGGCCTACTCTGTGGGCTGAATAGGGAGTTGGCGGGAAGGTTTTCCTTTCTTATTGCCGTGCCAGCCATCATTGGGGCCCTCTTGCTTCAATTGCAGGAGCAACCCCTTCACGGAGTCCATTTCTTTCCGTTGCTGACTGGATTTGCCTGCTCGGCTATCGTGGGCTTCCTGTGCCTTAAGATCCTGATGACCATGGTCAAAAAAGGACAACTGGCCTATTTTGCTCCCTATTGCCTTGCGGCAGGGGCGTTTGCCCTGATTGTGCTGTAACTGGTCGAATCTGAAAAAGTCAAATGAAAAGCCTTGCGAGCGCGCCACATCTTTTTGCAATGGTGACGGCAATATCACCTAGGCTTTCTATGCGAGACACAAGCTCTGCCTGTGGCAGGTTCCGTCTCGAGGCCTCCTTCACCACTGTAACTAATTGATCATAAACCTCCAGATCAGTGGTGCCGGGCACAATGGCATCGATCTCTGTCCGGGAAAGGCCCAAAAGCTCATTTATTTCCTCTGCGTACCTGCCCACAAATGCCTCATGGTTCTTCCGCAGAATCTCCCTAAGCTCCTCTTCCAAATCCTTTAGGCTCTCATCATTCACTATACCCACCCCCCTTCTCTGAAAATATCACTTTCCCCAAGATGCATTCTTTAATTCGGCTGCCAATTCCTTTATGGCCTTCATACGATCTTCAACCTTGTCTATAGTTTCATTAGCCTTTCTAGCCTTTAAAATTATCTCTGAGATCTTATCAGAAAATTCCCCGGCCCTGCCCGCAATCTCTTCCCGTAATCCTTCCAGCTTTGTGCGGCTGAGTAGCTCGGCCTGGGTATCATGGACCTTCCGAATTGACGCCAAATGACCTGCGACAATAGCATTGGCATTTTGGATTTTCTGGTATGAGTCATCTATGGCCAAAAGAACCTCAGATTCCTGTTTTGAGATATTCTGGAGGAGTTCCTTCCTATAATTTTCGATTTGTTCTGAAAGTAGGCTGACAAAAAGCTTCATAATGTTGAAGGCCCTTGTTTCATCACCCCTTTCTACTGCCCTCTGTATTCTCTGAAGCAACCTGAAATCTGCCATTGTCTTCTGAATCATATAAGGCCGATAGACTTCGTCGATGAATTCGTTGATATCTTTCTTCACACAATCGAAATACTCGATGGCAAGCTCACGGTGGGCCCGGTGAACCTCGGCCAAATCACGCCCCACGGTCACTGAAAGCTCGACAGACTCCTTGGGCACCTGGGCGCAGGCAGAAAGGAAAAACATCAAAGAAATTCCCAAAACAAAGATACTTTTTTCATTTTGACCCCCATTTCTGCTAGGAATACATTCGCTTGAGCAGACTGATCAATTCATCCACCTCGGTTATCCCAAGGGCCTTGATGTCCCGGGCACTGGAAATCGGCTTGTTTTTCTTCTTGGCATGTTCCTCTATGGCAGTCCTCTTTGCCTTGATTTCTTCCAAGTGGCTTTCCCCGATCTTCTGGGAAAATTCATTCCCCAGGTAAACCGCGCCGCTTCATAGGCTATATGGATCCCTTGGATATGGTCGATGAACTGGGGGGTCCCCAAATCTTGGGCAAGCTTGGCCTGTCTCAGGAGATCCTTATGGATCCGGATCTGGAATACCGTTCCCGGTGCTAGCCTGCACCTTACAAGCTCAAAGGGGTTGATACGCAGAGCCTTGTTTAATTCACCATCTCCTCCGGCTGCCTCCCTTAAGGGGAGCAAGAAGCAGAACAGAAAAATGAGAAGGTAAAGAAACGGATTTAAGGGGCGGGCCTTTGACATGATTCATCTCCTTTTGTTGGAGGGAAGTCAATATCAACCTCACCAGCGGCAAGATTCAAGGCGTTATATAAATTTTACTAATTATTTACCTTTTCATCCCATGAAATCAAGGCCAAATACTCAATTGCATCAAATGCCTCAAGAAGCACCAGAATACGTGGAGGTCGCTTTGCACGTTGTGGTTGAATGTCTGATGAAGCTATTTCAGGTTCAAAATGGATAACCCAGTGGCTACTTGGTCTTGGGTCAATTTGGTTTCATGTTTTTCTTGAAGGTCAACCCAAATTCCCGTACATTGCCTCCTCAGGGCAATAACTATCAACATACGAAAGGTCAGGATGAATAAACACCTAAAAACACCCAGATCTCTTGTTCAGTATCTGGTTCTGTCCCTAAAAGGGCTGTGTATGGGGGCATCAGATGTAATCCCCGGGGTATCAGGTGGCACCATGGCCTTTATCCTGGGCATTTATGAGGAGCTCATCTATTCCATACGGTCCCTGGACCTGCCGTGCTTGAAGCTCCTTGCAAGATTGCGATTCAGGGAGTTTTCCAAGAGGTTCCATTGGGAATTCTTGCTGGCCGTTGGTGCTGGCATCGCCATTGCCATCCTTTCCCTGGCCCGGGTGCTTGCCTGGTTGCTCGAAAATAGGCCTGTCCTGATCTGGTCCTTCTTTTTTGGCCTCATCAGTGCCTCTGTGTTCACTGTAAGCCGAAGGGTCAAACAGTGGGATCTGAGGCTCCTGGTCTTTGCCGGCCTTGGTGCCGCGGCAGCATTCTGGGTAGTGGGGCTTATCCCCACCAAGACCCCCGATGCCCCCTGGTACCTCTTCCTGAGTGGCGCCGTGGCAATATGCGCCATGATTCTTCCCGGTATATCCGGTGCGTTTATCTTGGTACTGCTGGGCAAATATCAGATGGTACTCCAGGCCCTGAACAATCGGGAATTCACTGTGCTGTTTCTGGTGGCAGCAGGGGCCTGTGTGGGTATTGTGCTATTTTCCCGGGTGTTGAACTGGTTCTTTACCCATCACCATGATCTCACCGTGGCGCTGCTCACAGGGTTCATGCTGGGGTCCTTGAGGAAGATATGGCCATGGAAGGAAACGGTTGAAAGCTTGGGCCGCACCCACGGCCAACTTATTCAAGAGAATGTATTTCCCAGAGCCCTGAACCATCATACCGCTTTGGCCATGGGGTTAATGGCCCTCGGTTGCCTTGTGGTCCTTCTGCTGGATCGGTTGGCCCATGTAAAGGAAAAGCCAAGGTCCTAAGAGCACAAAAACAATCTTACCAAGTGCGGATTTCCCCTAATCCCTTAAGCTCAAAGAAGACCATGAAACGGGTATCATCATTTTCCCTTTCAGCAACCAGCTTCACACCCCAACACTGGGATTGGTAGTTTACCCATCCACTGGTTGAAATATCTTGATCTGCGTAGAAATCCTTTTGTAGCGAGCCACCCACGGAAAACCCATATACAAGGCCCACATCCACGGAAAGGTTCAAGTTTCTGTATTGGCCCTTTGCGGTCTGATATTCCATCTTATAGTGATCCCTGCGGCCCCCGCCCCGCTCCATCCAGAGTTCTGCAGACAGGTCATTGCTGGTGAAATCGTGTGCATAATGATCCCACTGGGCAGTCCAATAGATATCCAGCGGTTTTAGGGGCTTGAGCGTGAAAGATATGCTGAGTGGGTCAAAGGGTCTTCTCTTCACCCCTGGCTCTGAGGCCCTTCGCACCTCATCAATATTATATGACTGAGACAGGGTCAAGGAGGCCCACCTCTGGTATGTCACCCCCCCTTGCTTGGTTTCACGTCTTGCATCCAGGTGATTTTCCACAGACAGGGTAAGCCTATTCACCTTTCCCTTGTCCGCCGCAGGATCAAACCAGGCCTCCCCCTTGCCCCCCTCTTGAAGGGCATGAAACGTATAGGTCAGGGTAGGCCATATGGTGTGCCTTAACTTGGTGATATGGCCTGTTGACACGTCAAAGACCCTTTCCAGCCTCGAAGACAATCTCATGTCCGCCTGATAATCCCTCTGCCAACCATCATCCGTTTTATCCCTATCTTCCTCAACCCATCGCCCATCGTACCTGAAACACAGGGAAGGCTCCATCTCCAAGTAATGGCCAAGACGGAGGGGCAACCGAAACTCCGGGGTTATTCTAACCTCATGGCCCTTTTCCCCATAATCCCGCCATACATGTTCGTAGTCTGTTTCCATGGACATGTAGAGGGGAAAACGCCCAAGACCCTCTGTAAGTTTAGCAAAATGAAGCCCAAAGAGGGGCTGTGGCGTGTCATCCGGTGAGGGGTCCTCTGGCCTTTCATGATAGCTTGAGCTTGCCTGGAGGCTCGTATCTTCCCATAGACGACCCACAAGCAATGTGGAGGTTCTAAGGGGCGAAAGCCTCTCCTCCAGCGGCCTGCCCCATTTCTCTTCCAAATCAGGCCTGGCCTCGTAGCCGAAAAGCCCGCCTGTAAACTCCCTAAGGTAGTCCTGGTCACTTACATAATCCAGATCCGCCCTTGCCTGAATCCCCCATGGCAGGTTCTGATCGGCCCTTCCCCTTACCCAATAGCGCCCTGTGTTTGTGCGATCAAAAGGGCTGAGCTCCACATCATCAGGGTCATTGAGATCCTTGTCTTTCCTGTCTCGAATGCCATCCAGCAAGACAGTCCCCCTGGAGCGGTCTTCCATCACATAACGAAACTCAAGGCCCTGCATATATCCCCGCTTGCTCATGTAGCGCTGATAAAAGGTGGCATCTGTCTGATCTGAAATGGCCCAAAAAAAGGGAATCTCCAGATCAGCCCCGTTTCTACCTGAATAACCGAACCTTGGCGGCAACAGCCCTGTCTGACGTTTTGTCTTGGCCGGAAATATAAAATAGGGCAAATAAAAGACCGGGAAATCCTTTACCCTAAAGGCTGCATGCTTGGCAGTACCATAGCCTTCCACCGTCACCTTAACCTCTGAGGCGGTGATGGACCATGCGGGCCTTGGGCCGTCGCATGTGGTGATCCTACAATCCTTTACTCGGTAGGTGTTCTCAGAGAGGCGCTCCATGCTCCGCCCGGTGACGTGCAGGTTGTTCTCACGAAGGAAGATATGGCCTTTCTCGATCCTGCCGGTCTGCTCTTTCAAATAAAAGACGCCCCGCTCCCCACTAAGCACATCGCCCTGGCTTTCAAACCGGACATTGCCCCACACCTTTGCAATACCGCTCCGCCTATCATACACGGCCCTTTGGGCCTTAAGGACCTGCCCACCCTTCTTAATGACCACGTCCCCTTCGGCCACATAAAGCCCTTGCTTTTCCTTATACTCAAGTCGGCTTGCCTGTATCTGCCAAGGTGTCTCCTTGGCTTTTGGCTGAGCAAGGTCTCTCAAAAGGTCCGAGCACTCGGTCTGATTCCTTCCCATTATCTGGCCCGCCACAAGCGATATCACCAGGATCACGGCCATAATGAATATCTTGGACCTGTTGTGTGGCATCTAGAGTTCCTCGGGCCTGTAGTTGACAGGGTCCAAATGGCTCATGGCCTCACCCACTGTAAAAAGAGAACCGCATATAAGGATCAGGTCATTTCCCTGGGCCATATGCTTCGCCTTTGTTATGGCTTCGTCCAGGAAAGGCACAATTTCGGCGGACTTGTGCATGTTTTTGCCATAGTCAAAAAGCCTCTCCGGAGTGGCTGCCCTGGAGTACCTAGGCCTTGTGTAGATAACGTGATGGGCCATTGGGACGATTTGTTTCAGGATTTGTCCAATCTCCTTGTCTTCCATAACCCCGACGACAAGAATCAGCCGGCCATAGGTAAACTCCCTTTTTACGGCTGCAGCCAGGGTCCCCATGGCCTCAGGGTTATGGGCGCCGTCTAGCAAAATCAGGGGTTGTGTGGAGGCAATGTGCATTCGGCCGGGCCACCACGCCTTTCTCAGTCCTTTTACCATGGCCTCATGGCCCACGGAAAACCCCTTATGCCCCAGTTGCTCTGTGACAGCTAGGGCTATGGCCGCATTCCGGGCCTGAAACCGGCCCTTCAACCCCAGTTCCAATCCCTTTAATCGCAAACCTTGACCATAATAGAAAAACCTTGAATCCCGGTATTGGAATCTTACCTGCTCACCAAGGCGTACCATGGGCGCGCTTGCCTCCCGGCAGATCTCCCTCAACACTTCCACCACCTTGCCCTGTTTTACGCCGGTCACCAGAGGCACGTGTGATTTGATAATTCCCGCCTTTTCCCGGGCAATATCACAGAGGTTATTGCCCAAAAACATCTGATGGTCCATGGCAATATTGGAGATCACTGTGATCAGGGGACGGATCACATTGGTGGCATCAAGCCTTCCCCCCATCCCCACCTCCATAATGGCGATATCCGTGTCCTGTCTGGCAAAATAGGTCAGGGCCATTGCCGTTGTGGCCTCGAAAAATGTAGGAGGCTCCTCTTGGACAATGGCGCCCATCAACGTATTGACCAGGGTGATCACCTCATCCTTGCTGATCTCCTCTCCATTGATTCTGAATCGCTCTGTGAACCGCACCAGATGGGGCGAACTATACAGCCCCACCCGAAAGCCCGCCTCGCTTAAAATGGAGCTGAGGAATGCAGCAATGGAGCCCTTGCCGTTTGTTCCTGCAATATGGACATATGCCCTCCCCTTGTGAGGGTTGCCAACAGCAGCCAGAAGGTTCTCCGTCTTTGAAAGACCGAATTTTATACCGTACTTTTGGAGTCCATAGAGATAACGGACCGCCTCTTCATAGGTCTTGAATTGTTTCATGGATGTGCTAACTTTCCCCCTGCGCCTGATGTGCCGTATTCGTCAATCTCCGTGCCGTGTGTTTAGGGCCTGTGCCTTTCTGTTACTTGCTGTTACCTTCTATGTGAAAGGCCTCGAAGGAAGGGCTCCCTCATACCTTATCTAATGTGGTATAGGCCAGATGGAGCAATTTGCGGCCCACATTCCTGAAGAGCACCTCCACCTTGTCCTGTCCCACCAGCCGAGAGATCACCCCTGCACCAAAGGCTGGATGATTCACCCTGTCGCCTGGCGAAAATTCCGAATCCCCAGGAATATCATCAACACTATTTGCCTGCTGCCTCTGGGGCATTCCACTGACCTCATGGGCAAGCACGCTGAAGGGCAGATCCCGTATAAAGCAGGAAAGTCCCCCCTGAGAACCGGCCCATCCCAATTGCCATGAAGGGGCTGCCTCCTGGGCTGGATAGCAAAGAATCAGCTCGTCCTTTGCCCTTGTGGCGGCCACATACATGAGCCTGCGTTCTTCCTCCAGTGCAAGGGGATCACCGTAGGCCTTGGAAGAAGGGAACCGCCCATCCATCACCCAAATGATAAAGACCACGGGCCACTCCAGGCCCTTTGCCGAATGCACCGTTGACAGGGTGAGTGCCTCTCCCCTCGCCCCGGGGTCCATATCTGCCACGCTGGTGGGAGGCTCTAGCACCAGGTCATCCAGGAAACTCCCCAAGCTCTTGTACCTGCTGGCCATAAGGATGAGCTGCTCCAGCTCCCTCTCCCGCTTTGGATAATCGTCGTACCTTTCCTCCAAAACGGGCCTGTAATACTCCAGGGTCTTTTCCACGGCCGTCTTTGGGGCGCAATTCCCTTTATCCAAGACAGAAAGCAGCTCAGAGAGGGCCTTTAGCCCCTGCTCAGCCCTGCCTGCGCCGGGCCACTGCCCTATGGCCCCTGGGGCCACTGATTTTTCTTTCATCCATCTGATAATGGACTCACTCTTGGCCTGCCCGATATTATGCACAAGGCGCAGGATTCGCCCCCAGCTCACTAGGTCGTCCGGGTTCAAAATCACTCTGAAATGGGCCAGCAGATCCTTAATATGGGCCGACTCCATGAACTTGAAACCGCCCACCTTGATGTACCGGATACTCTGCCTTGCGAGCTCCAGCTCCAGTTCAAAGGAATGGTAGGCTGCCCTAAATAGCACAGCAATGTCCTTAAGGCCAAAGCCTCGGCTCAGCCTCTCCTTTATTTCCCTGCACACGAACAATGCCTGCTCCGGCTCTGTGCGTGTATTTACCAGCCGTGGAAGCGCTCCACCCTCCCGTCTGGTAAACAGGCACTTGGTATATCTTTGTTCCGCCCTGTCCATCAAGGCATTGGTAAAGGTCAAAATGGGTTGGGTTGACCGATAATTTTCCTCAAGTTTGATCACCTTTGTGCCAGGGAAAAGATTGGGGAAGTCAAACATGTTTCTGTAATTGGCGCCCCGGAACGAGTAAATGGACTGGGAGTCATCCCCCACTACCATTACATTATGGTGTTGGTGGGCCAGCCATCTTACGATGTCTGCCTGGATCTTATTGGTGTCCTGGTACTCATCCACCATAATGTAGCGGTATTGCTCTGAAAGCTGATCCCGAAGCACCTTGTTTGTGGCAAGAAGCATCCTCAAATTTAGTATAAGGTCATCGTAGTCCATCAACTGGTTTTGCTTCTTATACCTGGAATATATCTTGTATAGATTCACGGCCATTGGAGTAAAATCCATGAACTGGGGATATTCCCTTGTGATCAACTCCTCAATGGGAATCTCCAAGTTGGCCGCCTTGCTCAATATATTGGCCAAGGTACCCCTCTTGGGAACCCTGGTACAGCTATTGGAGGTCTTTAGTTCCTTTACCAAGGACTGTAGAATCTCCTCCATATCCGAGCGGTCCAGGATGGTGAAGGTCCGTTCAAACCCCACCAGGTCCGGGTATTTCCTCAACACGCGATGGGCAAGGGAGTGGAAGGTGCCCCCTGAGACCAACCGGCATCGCGGATCCGAAAGGCTGGCAGCCCTGTCCAACATCTCCTGGGCTGCCTTGCGGGTAAAGGTAAGAAGCAGGATGGACTCCGGGTCCACACCGGTCTCCACAAGCCGGGCCACTCGGTAAACAAGGGTTCTCGTCTTTCCGCTTCCAGCCCCGGCGATCACCAGAACCGGGCCTTCCAGGGTCATTACCGCTTCCAACTGTGCCGGGTTCAAGACTTTCTTGTAGTTTATTGTATTTGCCATTATTCCATAACTTGGTGCACTAAATCGTTCAGACCGGAATTATCCCGTCCAGCCAACATTATCCAATAGGATTCAGGGTAAATAGCAGCCAATACATTTAATGATTCTTGTCTTGGATAGGCAATGATTAGTCGTGGGACTTGGGGCGATATCCTAGGGTTGTCTATTTGGCTTTCATTTACATGCATCTTCTCAGATCATGGTCCCCCTTTAGAGAATAAAAATGATATGGCAACAAAGAGGCAAAAACCCAACACAAAAAACAACCCCTCCAACCTATTCAAGCGTTTGCCAGTACTGGAAAACACAAAAAGTATACACGACAAAACAACTAGGGCCGGAAATTCGAACCTCAGGAGTCGGCTTTCAATGGTCATGGGGTGAAACAACCCCACTGTTCCTATTACCAGGCATATATTAAATATATTGCTACCCACCACATTGCCGATAGAAATATCCGACTCGCCCTTAATGCCTGCCACCACCGATGTTGCAAGCTCCGGCAAGGATGTTCCTACCGCCACGATAGATAGCCCTATGAAAACCTCGCTGAGCCCCAAGGCACGAGCCATCAGTATTGCGGAACGAACCATCCAATTGGCTCCCGCCACCAATCCCAGTGTTCCTGCCGACAATTGAAACAGATACCATATACCTGTTTTTTTCCCCAGCCTATCACGGACTACAATTTTTGAGGTTGGACTTTTCGCTGTAAGGACACTCATGGTCAAGAAGGCCCCCAAGCACCCCACCAGGATGATACCGTCCAATCTCCCGATCCGGCCGTCCATACACAAGATCCAAAAAAGGAACGTCACCATGAGCATAAAGGGCATCTCACGGCGCAGCAAATTCGGTTCAACGGATAAGGGGCTGGCCACAGCGCTCAGTCCCATCACCAGCCCCAGATTGGCCACATTGCTCCCAAGTATGTTCCCAAGCGACACACCGCTTGATCCTTTTATGGCGGCAATAAGACTCACCACAAGTTCGGGTGCCGAAGTGGCAAAAGCCACTACCGTAAGGCCCACAATCACAGGCCTTATGTTGAAGGACAGGGCCAGGCCCGAAGCTCCCCGCACCATCCATTCGGACCCGAAATAGAGAAGGCCCATTCCCACCAGGAAATACAACACTACCATTGCCATGGGAGCCCTGTTCCAGCCTTCCCCACCAGATAAATCACCAGGGGGATAACCACAGCCAGTACAAACAATATCACCAGAATCACGGGTATCAAAAATGCTATTATGACCCGCAAATAGGAGGTCTCATGGATCTCCTTAAGCCCTACGATCTGTACAATCAACTGCCAGATGCCCGCGACCCATCCCCCTAAAAAGGGCACAATCCCGAGAATCTGGGTTGCCTGGGAAAAGCATACGACGCGAAACGTGGCCTCAAAGCCATTTTGCGCCCCCCTCACAATCAGCAACAGGAGGTGAAGCACACCCGCATACACATAGAGCCCCACAAGCACCAAAATGGGCACAATGACGATCATCATAAGAAAAATGAACCACATCCCAAGGTGTCCCAGGATAGGAGGGCCAAAGGCCACCACCCCCAGTGAAACCAAAACCAACTGCCAAAAAAACCCGAACATACTGCCTATGGACCCCGCCAACAGACCAAAGGCAAGGGGCTCCTTTTTCCCTGCTTCAAAACTAAGCTGGCTGAAAAGCTTATCCGGAGCGAACATGACACCCTTAAAGGTCTGGCTTGCAGCCTGCCAAAACCCCAGTTCCCCACGCCTCTCCCATGGAGAGGCCTGGCGGTGCCGGGGACCCTTTTCCGTGCCCTCAGGGCCAGCTTCCTCGAAACGAATGTCCTGGTAAAACTCAAATCGCTGCCTGCACCGCGGACACACAGCCCATTTGGCATTCGGAGGGATCTTTTCCTTGGGCACATGCCTCGAAAAACCACAATAAGGACATTTGATCTCAATGGTCATGGTTGGAATCCTTTCTCTGCTCCATAGAACGGCTGAGGGCCTTCCGTTCAGACCATCTCTTGAGCCTTTCCACAAAACCTCTTGGAGATCGGCGATCAAGCAACTCCATGCGAAAGGACACACCCTCTTGGGTGGCAAGGGCCGCCTTTAGGCACTCGGTCCGCTCAGGGCACTGAAAGCATGTGGGAGGCACCTCCCGTAGCCCCTGATCGCCTACCGGAAATACCCTGTCTAGGATTCCGAAGCAGTCTTTCTTTGCCAATGCGCTCTTATGGCCTCCTTACCAAAAGAAGTTATGTGCTTATACACCATTGCGCCTCTGATATAAAGGCCAAATTAATTGACAAGAAAGGCCACCCCCATTATGATCGCAACCTATGACAGAACATACCAGGATTTACTTGATAAGGCACGGCCAGGTAAACGGTTTTGAGAATTTTACCATCTATGGCCACACAGACATTGATTTGACCGAGATTGGTTATCTCCAAATGGAAAAGCTGGCCCAACAGCTCCGCTTTGTGGATGTCTGTGCTGTGTATTGTAGTGACCTCAAGCGGTCTGTGGCAGGAGCCAAGATCATCTGCCGGTACCACGACGCCCCCCTTTATCCACTGAAAGACCTACGTGAGATGTATTTTGGTGAGTGGGAGGGGATGACGCTTCAACAGATCAGGGAAAGATTCCCCGACGAGTTGGAAAAAAGGGGAAGGGATCTCCTCCACTACGCGCCGCCAGGGGGCGCGGAATCAGTGGAACACCTCAGCCGCCGGGTAATGAGCTGTTTCAACAAGATATTGAAAAAACATATAAAGGCACAGGTTATCATCGTAGCCCATGGGGCAGTAAACCGCGTTATTCTGTGTCATGCACTGGGATTGGAGCTGACCAATATGTTCAATATCCACCAGGACTATGGATGCCTGAATATCATCGACTACTTCTCTGACCATGCCTTGGTTCGGTTGATAAACGGTTAACACACCCATATTCCAGGAGGTATACAATGGCAGAGCAAAGCATAATTATTGACCGTTCGGAGCAGATAGGCATCATTACCCTTAACCGACCTGAACAACTAAACACCTTCAACACCCAACTTGCCACCGAGCTTAATCAAGCGCTGATCAACCTGGACAATGACGAAGATATCCGGGTCGTGGTAATCAAAGGGGCCGGTAAGGGCTTTTCCGCGGGGATTGATGTGTCGGAATACTTTGGAAAGACCCAGCGGGAGTATTATGAGTGGATCTCCCTGATGGAAAGGATGTCACACGTCATCGCCTATATGAAAAAGCCTGTCATTGCCTCTGCCCATGGATTTGCCGTGGCAAACGGGGCAGGACTCATTGCGGCCTGTGATCTGGCGGTAGTAGCCGAGGGGACAAAAATAGGGACCACTGCCATCAATGTTGGGCTTTTCTGCATGGGACCTGCTGTACCCATGTCCAGATCCATTGGGAGGAAACGGTGCCTTGAGCTACTGCTGACAGGCGATGTGATTGATGCCCATGAGGCAGAGCAATGGGGCCTAGTTAATAAGGTGGTGCCGGCAGAGAAATTGGAAGAGGCCACAATGGAGCTTGCCCGAAAGCTGGCGGAAAAAAGCCCCCTTGCCTTGCAAATGGGCAAGAGGGCCTTTTACGGCATGTCGGATATGGAATACGGAAAGGCCCTGGAGTATTCCAATGAGGTGTTTGCAGCCCTCTGTGTTACAGAAGATGCCGAAGAAGGGATAAAGGCCTTTCTGGAGAAACGAAAGCCCGTATGGAAATGTAGGTGATGGACATCAGGGAACAGCCATCACTCACCCACAATGATGTTATTGGGCTAAATTTCATCCGATCTCCCGGAATCTACCGCTACAGAAGACATTATCGAATGGGACTTCGTTCCCATATTATGGAGGTTCTACGTCCTGAGGACCTAAAAAAAGAAGTCGAAGGGATCGACCAAGAGGGGATCATGTGGTATCCCAGGGCCCGACCCGTGAGAATGCTTCGCATCTTCAGGACGAGATTTTCCAGCCTGCAAGAGGCCCAAAAAGAGATTCAGAGAGTAAAACTCATACAAAGATATCTTTCTCCTGATTTTGTGGCCCACTCCGAAGAATTCCTGGTAGATTACAAAACAAACAGCACATACGAAACAGTTCTATGTGGTCTTCAGACCTATGTGGAAGGAGAAATTCTAGACCCCTGGGCCCCTATGGATCAGTTTATGATCGAAGACCTATTTAGACGAATGTCCCCCTTGAACGCATCCCAAACAAAGCAGTCCTTGGCTCCTTTGCTTCAAAAGGCCAGGGAACAGCTCATAAATTTTGTGGCCAAGATAAAACAGATGATCATAGAGGCCCATCATATTCCAGATCTTGCTGGCGTGGGGAATTTGCTCCTTACCCCCGAGCCAAAGATCGTGTTGGTAGACATAAACAATATTTCTACGGTCTCCTTTGACGGGGAAATACCCCTGGATGATAGGGGATATCCCGTCTGTGACAAGTCAATTGAGGCCCTCTTTCTTCTGGAACAGAAAGCCACCACTCATCCTGTGAAAATAGAGGGCTCCTTGTATGAGATCTTTCTTAATCCCCATAGAATGCGGAAGGTAAGGGCCTTTGAAAGGCGGTTTCATTTGGCAGGATTGGGCGGGCCAGGCTATCCCATCGGCACCCAAGGACAAACTTGATTAAAGGGTGGCGTAGCTGTCGGCCCAGGTTACGGCATCCAGATAGTACTCGGGTATCTTTTCGTCACTAATCCCCAGCTCCTCTGCCAGATTGACAACCTTCTCCCATAGGCCAGCCTCATAGGCCTTGGCCAGCTCCAAGTATGGGGCCAGGAGGCCCTTACGCTCAATCAGCGCAGATTTTATCCCTTCGGAAAGGGGCAAGTTTTCCATGATATTTTTCATATGATTGTCCAGGATAGCGTCAATTAAAGAAAAAAGCCCCAACGTGAAAAGCTCTGAAATATCAACCTGTTTTGGGCTTACCTTGCCGAGCTGCTCGCAAAGCCTTGCCCTGATAATAGAGGTACGAATGAGCTCATCTGGTTTGTCAGAGGCCAGTCTGCTCATGCTGATCAGGGAGAGGAAACGCCTTATCCCCATCTCGCCCAACAAGATAATGGCCTGCTTGATGCTGGAAATCTCTTTCAGGCGTCTGAAATATGCGGAGTTGATATAGCGGAGCAGCTTATAGGATATGGACACATCCCGCCGTATCAGCTTTTCAAGGTCCTCAAAGCTGAAATCCTCTTTGTTCACTTCTGCCATAATCCTCAGGAGGTTTAACCTGGACGGTGAGATATCCCTCTCACTCAGGATTTGGGGTTTGCTGAAAAAGTAGCCCTGGAAATAGTCAAACCCCGTTGCCAGAGCAGTCTGGAATTCTTCATAGGTTTCAACCTTTTCAGCCAAAAACTTGACGGGAAATTTCGCCAATTTTTCGACATAAATCTTTATTTCATCTATAGGAAGGGCCTGAAAATCAATTTTGACAACGGTCGTCAGAGGAAGCAATACCTCCAGGGAAGGCCTGTAGACAAAATCATCTAGGGCAATCTCATAGCCTCCCTCTACCATCTCCTGGCATGCCTCCACCACCCCTTGATGCGGCTCTACATCCTCAAGGACCTCCACCACAATCTTTTCTGAGGGAAACATGGTGGGGATCTTGCGCAACAATAATTCTTCTGTGAAATTGATAAAGGCCTTTTTCCCACCTGCAATCTGCTCAATACCAATAGTCATAAAGCTATCAGAGAGCAACTTGGAGGTGGCCTGTTCACCATTGGTATCCGGGAAGCTGTTCAAAATACCATCGCGAAATAGAAGTTCGTAGGCCTTCACCCTCTTTTTCTTGTTGAATATGGGCTGTCTTGCCACATACGCCTTCATGGGTTACCACGCAACCGTATCTTTATCTGATTACATTCTCGGGAATCATTGAGGGACCATAAAAACCGGTTGCATTTTTCAGGCCAATCCATGGGAAGCCATTTGGGCCCCAGTGTTTGAGGTAGCAAATACAGCCAGGGAAGGTTCAGCAGAGGAAAAGGGATCACCCGGAAAAGTCAACACGGGCTCTGTCTGCGCTCAGGGTAACAGGGGGATATGGGTAATAACCCAAGGCCTTCATCTCATCGTACAGGGCGTTTAGAAGGGTGGGCACATCATGTCCAGCAGCCTCATGCATGCCTTCACTGATAATCATGGCACAGGTAGTGTTGCTGCCTACAGTAGAAAGTTTACTCTGGCGGAAAGTCCATCGTCGCGCATGAGCATTATGTTCTTCATCCCTAAAGATGATCTCCCCTGGGTTTGGATGCTCCACCTCACCACTGAATGCAAGATATTTCTCAGAGCCCTGTGCCTTGCAGACTTCCAAATATCCCACGATCTTATCAACATCAAAGACGGCCACAGGGATTGCAAAGGCAACAGAGACGGCGTTACAAAGATCCACGAGGGGATGAAGCCGAGGTAGATCCCCCTCCCGCCTCAGCCTGCGCAAAAGGGCTTCCGCTGCCGAACGGTACTTGGAAGGCTTCAAACCCATCTGAGAGTATACCTGCCGCCAAGCCAGTACCTCGGGAAATTTGGACTCCGGGCCTTTTGCAAGGCGTGCTTTGGCCTTTTTGAGCCATCTTTCCAGCTTCGGCTCCACCTCTACGCTGTCGCCGACGTCGGTTACCCACATCACACCCGGTACCAATGCCGGAAATATCTGCCAAATCTCTTTGGAATGGAAAAAATACATAGTCCCCTCCCCGTGCCTTTAGATGGGTATTGACCGCCAGATGCCATTAATGCATAGTACCATAAAACAGTATTACTGCAAGAAATCCAAACAGGGCACGTTCCCACAGAAAACCAATAAAAATAATAAATTTACCATGAAAACTCTCCTCGTCTACCCCCCTTTCCTTGACCAGCGCATGGATACAGAGGACATTATGGCCCCTCCCATTGGCATGTATTATGTGGGAGCCACACTATTGGAAAGAGGACATGAGGTAAAGATCCTGAACTGGTTCAACATGCCCAAGGGGCCCAATGCCTTTATGCAAGCAGTCAAAGAAGAGCAACCAGACATAATTGGCTTCTCCATGCTCCATGCCAATCGGTGGGGGGCCATTGATATGGCAAAGGAGGCCAAGCAGGCCCACCCGGACATCACAATCATATGTGGAGGCGTGGGTGCCACTTTCCTGTGGCAGCACCTTCTCACCCATTTCCCGCAAATAGATTATGTCATCACGGGAGAAGGGGAATACGCCTTTGCTCAACTTTTAGGGCTTATGGAACAAGACCGCACATCAGAGCTGGATAAGATAAGGGGGCTAGCCTTTCGCAAAAACGGCCGACCATTTCATACAGGTCCCCCTTCTCCGGTTCAGGATTTGGATCTCCTTCCCAATCCTGCAAGGTACTTTCAATACAACCATGTCATATCCTCAAGGGGATGTCCATGGTCATGTTCCTTCTGCGGTTCACCCCGATTCTGGGGACGGAAGGTACGTTTCCACTCCCCAAAATACTTTGTGGACCAATTGGAGACCTTATACAAAAAAGGGATCAGCTTCTTTTACGTGTCAGATGATACGTTCACCATCAAGAAGGAAAGGGTTATACAGATATGTCAGGATATCATTGAAAGGAAGCTTCTCATCACTTGGCAGGCCATCTCACGGGTTGGCTATGTGGATGAAGAGATCCTATACTGGATGAGAAAGGCCGGATGCATTCAAATCAGTTACGGTGTTGAAAGCGGCTCCCCAAAAATCCGCCAGAGGCTGAATAAAAAACTCAAGGACACGGACATCGAAAGGGCCTTCTCCCTTACAAGACGATACGGAATCCTTCCACGGGCCTATTTTATCTATGGCTGTCCTGGAGAGACTGACACTACTGTTGAGGAAACCCTCAAGCTCATCTCAAAAATCAGGCCTTTAAGCATTATCTTTTACATCTTGGATATCTTTCCTGGCACGACCCTTTATGAAGAATTCAAGAAAAAATCCGGCCTCACCGATGACATCTGGCTTCAACGGATCGAAGACATCATGTACTTTGAGACTGACCCTCAATTGACCCATGAAATGGTATTGAGCTTTGGCCAAACCCTCAGAAAAAACTATTTTGCCAAATTACATGAGTTTGCGCAGGATATTGATCTCGTGGAAAAGGAGGATCTCTATCCTTTGCATGCGGATTTTCTCTCCAGATTGGGGATGACCTTCAGCCATGGAGACTATAGCAGAAATCCGCATGTGAAAGACAAGGACAAGGTGGCGGAGATGCTTTTTAAGCGGGCCCTCACCTATTACCCTAATGAGCGTGCCTATCTTGGCCTGGCCATCTTAAAGCAAAAGGCGGGAAAACATCAAGAGGCAATAGGAATCCTTTCAGAAGCGGTTCATCACTATCCTGGCAGTGAACAACTTAACACATGTCTGGCCATTAGCCACATGAACCTGGGTGATTTTCAAAAGGCCATCGGGCACCTTGAGGCGTTTTCTCATTCGCAAAACGCCTTACAGTATCTAGCCCGTTGTTATGCCGCCATCGGCCGCAAAGACAAGGAGCGGGAGTGCCTTGAGCGTCTGAATTCAAAACAGCTTTAATAGCATTGGAATTGCAGCCCAGGCCCTCATTTGCGCCTTATCTTAATCAGGTTATTTACCTTTCTTACGCCCGCAGTGGAAAGGGCAATGGACTTAGCTCTGTCCTTTTCGGCCTTGGTATTTACGGCACCCATAAGGGTAACCTCTCCCTCAAAAGTCTGCACAGAAATAGCAAATCCCTTTAGGATGGAATCCTTAAAAAGCTTTGCCTTTACCTTAGTGGTGATAGTGGCATCATCCACCACTTGCCCAGGCGTCCGCCCCGCGGGGGTCTGACAGGAAACAAGAAAAAAAACTGAAAGCACCAAAATCATAAAACCAAGGACACTTACGAAATTCATCCAAGATTTCATGCTTTTCCTCCCTTCTGTGCTCAATATGACAACCCTGCTTTTCTTTGTGCTCCGGAGCCCCAAGTTTTTACGGCAATCTGGGGATGATAATCTCCGCTAAATCCAAAACCTCGAGGCTGTCCTCAATCTCCTCTGCCTTCACTGCATCTTCAAGCATCTTGGCACAAAGTGGGCAGGCCACTACAATAATCTCGGCACCAGTCTCGAGGGCTTGTCTCACCCTGACCCTATTTGGGCTATCACTCCCACCACCAAGGATGTCCGTGAAAAAATTCCCGCCTCCGCCCCCACAGCAAAAGGAATTTTCCCTATTCTGCTCCATTTCGATCAGCTCTAGCCCTGGGATAGAGTTTAGAATTTCTCTCGGTGCCTCATACTCACCGTTATGTCTCCCCAAATAGCAAGGGTCATGATATGTCACTTTCACATTATACTCACTTGGCTTCAATGCCCCTTTTTTGAACAATGACTCAAGAATTTGCGTATAGTGATAAACCTGAAATTTGCCTCCCAGATCCGGGTAATACTTCGTGAAGGCATTAAAGGCGTGTGGGTCAAGGGTGATGATCTTCCGTACTCCGAGCTCCTTAAATAGGGTGATATTCTGTTCTGCCAAAAATTCAAATAATCCCATCTCACCCAAAGTCCTCACCTCGTTTCCGTCGCAGGCTTCTCTTTCTCCCAAGACGCCTATAGAAACGCCTGCCTTCACCAGAAGCTCACCTACAGCCCTCGCAATCTTCCTCCCCCTCTCGTCATAAGAGCCCACGCATCCCACATAAAAAAGATATTCCTGTCCCTCGTAGGATTGTATAATACTTCCTTCGGCCCATCTCCCCCTTTCGCTAGCCGGCTGCTTATAAGGATTCCCACTAATACTGACATTCTTCAGGTAGTCTCTTACCTCAGGAGGTATGATCCCTTTATTTACCAGTTCCTCCCTAGCGGCAATGAAAATGTTGACTAAATCCTCGCTAAACTTGAAAACGCAGTGTTCTACACAATTGGCACAAGTGGCACACGAAAAGAGGATTTCTTGTAACCGGTCACTGTTTTCTATCTCATTATTAAGCCATGCCCTTATGAGCCACATCCGTCCCCCGGGCGAGTAGGTCTCGAACCTATATTTGCGATACGTAGGGCAATTGAAGTCAAAGTAATCACTTGTAAATTTACAGTACCCGCACCTAAAACATCTGTGAATTATCTCTTCATATTTCATTAAGGCGCCCTCCTAAGCCCGCAATTGCCTTTGTGCTATTTGCGCAATCAATTCCAACCTCTTGTACCAGGTTCCCAGTTTCCAGGGTTCATTATGCCATTAGGATCCAAATTATTCTTGATCATTTTCATAAGCCGGCGTGTATTGGAATCCATTTTCTCTAAGGCCATCCTCTGCTCATCCACCGTTGGTTTCCAATAAAGACCTCCAATTTTTAATACGAAATCGCTTACTTCCTCCAGTGCCTTCCTTGTCCTTGCCATCATATCTTCATCCGCACGATTGAATGCAAAGGCAAATGCAAACATCATGCAGTGTCCTGCATCAATAACCCTACCCATTCCCGAATAGGCAAGATCATATTTTTCAGCCAAGCTCTTCACCTTTCTTGCACAATCTGGATATTTATCCACCATAATAATGGGACCTGAGTACTCGAATCCACCTCCCTTCTTTACATCCGCCAGTCTGCTGGCACTTCGTTGAGGTGATTCTAAAAGAACCGGCTTCATGACAGGTGGCACCCCCATAAACCCCCCATCCTTACTCTTGATGAAACGGTCAAGGCAGTGCCAGATTATCTTTCTCTTAAATTCCAACTCCTCGTCTGTATCTCCTGTGATATAAAAACTAACGTGATGATTATCCTTAAACATCATTGGAAGAGGTTGTGTAAAGATCAAAATATCCTCGGCCATCTCAGTATGGGTTATCTCATAAACCATCTCAGGAACAAGGTCTTCATTATCAGTGACGAATATCTCTACATCTCTTAGGCTCTTTCTTGGGTAGAGTTTAACCGCCACCTTGGTTATAATCCCTGTCGCTCCGAACCATCCCAAAAATAGACCGGAAAGATCCGGCATAGGTGCTCCTTTGGAAAACCAATCACCGGATAAGGCACAGGACCCTATTTTACAAAGTTCCCCAGTACCTGTAACTACCTCCAACCCAGCCACCATATCGGAATTAAAGCCATACTGCTGGGTTAACCTGCCTTGCCCATGTATCAGTACGTTTGCCGCTATGGTAGCGGTAGGTGGAGCATCTGGGATGCTGTGACGCAACCTAGGGTAATTCTTCTCCAAATACGATTTCAAAAGGCCTTGAGGTGTTCCTCCTTCCACAAGCGCGTATCGACCGATCTCATTTACATAGAGAATCCTATTCATACGTTTCATATCAACAACTATTCCCCCCTTAAGGGGGATAACCAAGCCGGTCAATGCGAGCCCTGCCCCCATAGGCACTACTGGTATTTTCTCCCTGTTTGCAAGACGCACAATCTCCTGTATCTGTTCAGCCGTATCTGGCATGACCACATAATCAGGTTTATGAGGCGGCATCAAACCAGGATCTCTGGAATAGAAATACAACTCCTCAGGTTCGCTTGACACATAGTCTTTACCAACAATGTCTGTGAGCAGCTTCCCCACATCCGCCATTTGGCCCTACCTCCTATTTATGGTTGTTCCCCAATGGCCATTTTACAGAGATCTATCATATGGATAGGTTTTATGTCCCTCTTAGCCACTTTTTCACCCAAGGTGCTCTGACATGCAGGGCAATTAAATACACAATACTCAGCCCCATGTGCGACCATATCGTTTATGTTGCGAGTCTGAACATCATGGGCGAGATCATAGCCATAACACATAGCGAATATTCCCCCGCAACAAAGGGCGTTTTCATCCTGGTATTCCCTTTCTATTAAATCAACACCTATTAGCTCCATTATATCTCGAACGAAATGATGTTTATCACTGGATAGTCTTGAAGAACAAGGTCTTTGATAGGCCACCTTGATTTTTAGCGGCCTAATCTCCGTTCGTAACTCCTTCAGCCTCTTGTACAGATATTCAAAATAGTGGATTGGCTTAAAAGGTACTTCAATACCATAAGCCGGGGCCAGATGGGCAAAGGAGCCATAGCATTCATCATGCATACATACCACTTCCTCGACGCCAAGCCTCTTGAAATTCTCCATCACCATAGGAAGCCTTTCTTTTATAATCGATGTATTAGCAAAATGGAGATACACTACGTTACAAAAAAATTCCTGCCCGAAAATAAAAGAAGGCATTATATCCTCAAAAAGTCTCCCCTTTACCATTTTTAGGAACTCCGGCATAAATCCAAACGACAATATCCTAGGCTTTATACCACCAATTATATATTTTCCTTGAGGGTGCCCAATATTGATCCATTGTTTGGTGATCGCCCTGGGCGACGTTAGTATCCCCTTTTCTTCTCTTTTCTCTGTTATTAGATAGAAAGGGTGGTTACCCCTCTTACAATACTCCTCACATGCATAGCAGGTAACACATTGCTCCAAAACAAAAGAGTCTTTACCTTGACTAATCTTGACCATTTCCTCCTTGGCAGTTTCCTTATCCACATCCATATACTGACATTTTACAAGACAAGCCCCACTTGGGCATGTCCTGCAGATATCACTGTCAAATCGCAGAGAATACATATACCCTCCTTTAGGGATTAGCCCCCCTTTTATCAACCTATAAAACTGGCCATGGCTTTAAGTCTCTGGCAAAAACGCCATCTAGGCTAAGGCTATACAATGTGGCATTATAGTGTCAAGGTGAAACAGATTTTCTATTTGACATCGTTCCATGACTGGCATAAGGAAGTGAAACAAAATGTAATAGCCTATGGGGATGCTATGAGTGTGTACGAATTACTGGTGAACATTCTTGGCAAAGAAAGGGTTTCTAGATCCCAAGAGGAGCTTTTTCTTTACTCTAGAGATTCTGGGGCCCAGCCGCCTCGCTCTGCGGACTATGTTGTCCTTCCTAAGACCACTGAAGAAGTGCAGAAAATAGTGGCCTTGGCCAATGAAAACAAGATACCCATCACACCTCTGGGAGGTGGCTTTGCCCTTTCAGCCCTGTCAGTACCTAACAGGGGTGGAATTGTTTTGGACATGAAATCCATGGATAAAATTATTGAAGTGAATGAGGAAAACCGCTATGTACTAATCGAGGCTGGGGTCTCTCAAGGTGCACTAAAGGCCTATTTGGAAAAGAATTATCCCCACCTACAGCACTCCACCCCAGAGGCGCCTCCAACAGCTACAGTCGTTGGCAATGTATTGATCCAAGGCCATGGGCATATATCACCAAGATACGGAATTAATTCAGAAATGATCAACGGTATGGAGGTTGTGCTGCCTACAGGCGAGGTCTGTCATATAGGATCATGTTCTGTGGGACCATACTGGTTTACAAGAGGCCCATTGCCCGACTTAGCAGGTCTTTTTGTGGGCTGGTATGGAACCACAGGCATTGTGACAAAGCTTTCGCTTCGCCTGTTTCCACGACCCAAGTTTAGAGATGTCTTTGCCTTTTTTACTGATGAGATTGACCTAATCCCTGATGCCATATCCGAGATTACACGCCTTGATTTACTTGAAGACTTTTTCCTTATAATGCAAGAGAAGCCGGATTGGATGAACCACGTCTTCTTTATCCTTATTCTTTCTGGGCATGTAAAAGAGGAATTCGTGCTCAAGGTAGATATCTATAAGAAATTGCTCCGTGAATTCAAAGGTAGTGGCAAGATAGAGTATGTAGAAAACCTCCATCCGGCATTAAGAAAAAGATTTTTAGATGTCCCACCCCTGGCCGCCCTAGCGGCCGATTTCAGAAAAGGGGGAGGCTTTCAATACACTGGCGCTATCTTACCCATACATGCGATTCCAAAGGCGTGGAAAAAGGGTATTGAGATAGCCCATAAATATGGAATGATGTGCTCCTATGTACACCAAATCTTACCCGGCCCCAGCATTATGTTCGGTTTTAACTATTCCTTTAATAGGGCAGATGAACAGGATATCAAGAATACAAGAAATGCCCTTGAAGAATCAAATAGGCTTACCCTTGAATTAGGTGGTATGGTATGGAAAGGTGAATTACCTGCACAGAAATTAATGATGGAAAGGATGGACCAGTCTACCCTTAATCTTTTGACTCGAATAAAAAAGTTGCTAGATCCAAATGGGATTATGAACCCTGGTAATTGGGACCCTACATCTTGATCAACTAAGTTACAGAGTTTGACAAAAGATCTTGAACAAAAGGCATGACAAAAAAGATCAAGGACTTCACTTTAGATTCAAATATCTTACTTCTCGGAGTCACAGGGGGTATTGCTACGGGAAAAAGCACGGTTGCCAGTATGTTAGAGGCCTTGGGTGCTTTCACCATTGATTTCGACATCCTTGCGAGAAAGGTCGTGGAGCCGGGAAGCCCTGCATTTGAAGAAATTGTACAGTATTTTGGAAAAGGTATAATCGGCCCAGATGGGTCCCTAGACCGAAGAAGGCTTTCCACCATCGTGTTCCAAGATCCACAGAAAAGAAAAATATTGGAATCCTTTACCCATCAGAGAATCGTGGACGCATTCATTGAGCAAGCGGGAAAAATTGCAAGAACAAATCCTGAAGCAATCCTCCAGGCAGTAATTCCTTTGCTATTTGAAGTAGGTCTGGAGTATCTGGTTGACAAAACACTGGTTGTCTACACACCAGAAAGGACCCAAATCCAACGCCTGGTTAAACGCGACAAAATTAGCCAGAAACAAGCCAGACAAATCCTTAAGGCCCAGATCCCCATTGATGAAAAGTTAAGACGCGCTGATTTTATTATTTATAATGATAGGTCCCTTGAGGAAACTAAAAAGCAAGTAATAGATCTATGGAGGACCTTAGTTAAAATACAGAAAGGAGAGCACTAAGATGAAAGAGCCTTCTATTTCATTAAAGGAAACAAGTAGAATTGAAGTTCTTACCTTAATGGATAACTACACCGATGTGTTACTGAGAAATACAGATGTTGTGGTCAGACCCCCTCTTTCCAAGACCGGTGAGATACCTACTGATACCGTCTTGGCTGAGCACGGACTGTCAATGCTTGTCAAGGTATATCAAGGGGAAAATACCTACACGGTTCTCTTTGATACAGGCTACAGTCAAGTAGGAGTCCCTCATAACATTGAAATCTTGGGTGTAAAGGTCAAGGATATAGAGACCATTGTGCTCAGCCATGGGCATATGGACCATACCGGCAGCCTGGATATCCTTCTGGAGCAAATGGCTAGGCCTATTTCAGTTGTAGTACACCCCGATGCCTTTCTCACCCCCCGCTATTTTGCCTTAGAAGACGGTAGAAAACTATTATTTCCCCAAACAATTACGAAAGAGGCATTAAGGAACAAGGGGGTTGATATTCTTGAAAGTACTAAGCCCACATTGCTTGGCGACGATACACTCGTTGTTACTGGTGAAGTAGAGCGAGTCACTGATTTTGAAAAGGGGCTCCCGAATGCCTTTATGAAAAAAGATGGGGAAGTAGTACAAGATGCTATTTTGGATGACCAGGCCTTGGTTATGAACCTTAAAGACAAGGGCCTAGTAATAGTGGCAGGATGCAGCCATGCTGGAATTATAAATACAGTCATCTATGCCAAAAAGATAACTGGAATTGAAAGGGTCCATGCAGTCCTAGGTGGGTTTCATCTCTCAGGGGCCTTTTTTGAGCCAATCATTGAAAAGACCATTGAGGAGTTCAAGGCCATAGACCCAAAAGTGCTTGTTCCCATGCACTGTACTGGTTGGAAGGCGATCCAGCGCTTTGAAGAGGAATTCCCCTCTTCGTTTGTATTGAACAGTGTCGGCTCAAAGTTTATTTTCGCCTCTGACTAAACCAGGCTACTGAGTCAGGAAATTGAGCGGTCCCAGGGGCTAATCGTCCGATTGACTCTCGCTCAAGGATTTCAGTGCCAAAAATAGGGACTGGGTGGCAAAACGGCCGAAGCCCTGAGCCTTGAGAGCCACGTAAAGCTGGTGTATGAGCGCCAATCCTGGCAATGACAGTCCGGCTGCGTTGGCCTCCTCAAGGGCTATCCCCATATCCTTTACAAAGTGTTCTACAAAGAATCCGCTTTTATAATCACCCCGAACCACCCGGGGTGCCAGGTTATTCATTGACCAGGAGCCTCCGGCTCCACTGCCTACCACTTCAATGATGGCCTCTGGATCCAGCCCCTGCTTGTAGGCATAAAGAAGCGACTCCACCATGCCGATCATGGTCCCTGCCACAGAAATCTGGTTACATACCTTGGCATGCTGCCCAGCCCCCGGCCCTCCCATATAGGCCACCCGCTTGCCGAACAGCTCCATAATGGGAAGAACCTCTTGATAAGCCTCTTTACTGCCACCCACCATGATGGCCAAGGTTCCCTTTCGTGCGCCTATGTCCCCGCCCGTGACAGGGGCGTCCAGGCTTTCTATACCTCTTTCTTTTGCTGTCTGGGCAATCCTCTTGGCAAGGGTCGGGGTGCTGGTAGTCATGTCCACCACAATCCGGCACGGGCCTGCCTTGGACAAAATCCCGTGTTTTCCAAAATAGACCTCTTCCACATCCTTTGGAAACCCCACAATGGTAAAGACCACTTCCGCATTGGATGCCACCTCAGCAGGAGACTCACACCATGTGCCTCCATTTTCCATAAGGGGCTTGGCCTTGTCTTTGGTGCGATTGTAAATGAAGAGGTCGTGCCCCCCTTTTTGAACATGACCTGCCATAGCCACTCCCATCACGCCTGTGCCAATCCATCCGATCCTCATATTCTCTACACCCCTTTCCCCTCAAGCTAAGACAACAAAAAAGCCACATCTGTGTGATTTAAGCAACTCCAAGGGCTAAAATCAAGGCAAACAAGTGGGTAAATAGGGTTTATTTATCACAAATAGTTTGACAAGCTATCAATGTTCCATGCATTGCCGACACCTGGTGTGTGACTTTTCATTTTTTATTTTTGTTCTTTTGTATACGTTGATTTGCCCTTTCCACAACCTCCTTGCCATATCGCCTCAAATGACAATGCCCTTCTAATTGGCATTGGTTCCTGATATGCTTAAATAGGTGCTAGGCTAGAAGGTTTACCCGCCTCTGGCGCGGTTTACCTGCTCTGGATGGGCCAGAGAGGTTTTTCCAGCGACTGAATCACAAGTGTGTAGTTGACCGTTCACAGTTCACCGTTGACGCATAGAATTCTGGAAGAATAGAATTATAAAATTCTTGACCTTGAGCCTTTATCCCTTTGCCTTGATCCTAAACCCTAGAAATGTGAGTTTTGCTGATGGAAATATTTCCTCATAAACCCACTAAGGAAACATTGCTTCTAACTGACAGTTTTTATTTTCTATGCCACAGTGAGCTTTCGTGCTTCAACTCCTGCTGCAGAAACAAACACCTGCCTCTCACTCCCTATGATGTACTTCGCCTAAAAAGGGGATTGAATCTCCACTCTGATGATTTCCTCTCACGCTACACCCTTTACCGAATCGATGAAAACTCTGGCTTCCCTGTCATCTCATTAAAGATGGAAAACACAGGAGATAAGCCCTGTCCCTTTGTTTCTGATTCTGGTTGCCTTGTGTATGCTAACAGGCCCTCGGCATGCAGGCTTTATCCCCTTGGGAGGGCATCCAGAATAACAGAAAATGGTACCCCTGAAGCCTTTTTCTTCAGGCTGGATACCCCCAATTGTTTGGGAATCAAAGAGGGAACACAATGGAAAGTCACAGATTGGATAGAGAATCAGGGCCTTGGCCCTTACCTGGAATGGAATGACAAAATGGGATCCATCCTTTTCCATCCCAAAAGGGAAAAAGGAAAGCCCCTGAGCCAAGGCCAGATCCAAAAAATTATCGTGGCCTGTTACAACCTGGATGTATTTAGGGAATTTGTCTTCAAAACCGAATTCCTGACTAAGGTCGAAATTGATAACAACCTGGTATCAAAAGCAGAACAAGATGATGAGCCCTTACTTGAAATTGGCCTCATATATCTGCACAGGTTTTTGTTCTGAGGAATTCTACAAATTACTTCTTCCTCATCTTTTCTATTTTGCGTCAAACTCCTCATCATACGAAAAAAGTGTCTCTCACTAGGCTCAACGCCATGATTCAGGTTGAGAAAAACAAAGAAGGAATATAGCCTCTTCAATCACGCTAAGCCTTCACCTCAGGGTTTACAAGTGTCATGCTTGCAGCTCCTGTATCCAGCCTATAAAAACAATCTAATCTTACGTTATTTGGATCCTCTGGTAAGATATCTCTACCACCGCCTGTATTAACATAATTAATGTAACTGAGCGCCATAGGTCGTGTTCTATACGGGCTGTGTAACTGATATTCATTAGTGGCACCCTGTGTCCGAACAGGATAGCAAATTGATTGAGTGCCTCTTTTCAGCTACTTATGAACGTTGCCATCTCTTTGCAACACGGTTCAATGCCAGAAAAGCTAATATTGGATTCTTTTAGTTTGAGATTAATGATTACTGGGAGTTGGCCTGCCTTATAATGTGCATCATTTCGTCGTAGATAAAGGGGTTGGAGCCCACTATGGTGTTCTTATATGGGTCATAAGCCCCTCCATTATATGTGCTAAGCCTTCCACCTGCCTCCAATAGTATTACACAGCCTGCCGCCGTATCCCAGGGCTTAAGGGACTGTTCCCAAAAGCCGTCAAGCCTGCCCGCGGCCACATAGCAAAGGTCAAGTGCAGCAGAACCTGCCCTGCGCACGCCCTGGGCCACGAGGACCATCCTGCGGAAAAGGTCCAACACGCCTTCTGATCTTTGGTGAATATCATAGGGAAACCCAGTACCCAGCAAGGCCTCGCTGATACTAGAGGTCTGCGAGGTGTGAATGGGTTTGCCATTAAGGGTGGCCCCTTGGCCTCTTATGGCCTGAAAGAGCTCATTCATGTACGGATTGTACACCACGCCCACCATAAGCTCTTGGTCCACCTCCAAGGCGATGGACACACAATAAAAGGGAAATCCATGGGCAAAATTGGTAGTGCCATCCAAAGGGTCCACCAACCATGTCCGCTGGGACAGATGGTCTTGATTGCCGGTTTCTTCTGATAGAATGTTGTCCTTGGGAAAGGCCTCTGAAAGAACGGTCAGAATGGCCTTCTCCGAATTTAGGTCTGCTTCTGTGACCAGGTCAATTTCTCCCTTTTTCATAATATGGTGCACACGGCCAAAGGTCTCATTTAATATTTTCCCCGCCTTCTTGGCCGCCTCACTTGCAACTGTGAGTTCCTTTTCCCACATGGCCTACCTCCATATAAAATACCCATACCACTCATTACATGGTGTGGTTGGATAAATCAAGGATTTGGGAGCCAATTCTTGCAAAAGGGCTTTGATTAGGAGTGCATTTTCCTTGACATATATAGTAACTGTAGATATTTTAATTAACTTTAAAATATGACTCCTTGTTCCATTGCCTTAAGGCTGTATATCAATAATTAGCCGTGGTAGTGGGACCATATAAAAAGGCCGAAAGGAGAAGAAAAACATGAGGTTTTATGAGACGCTGTATCTGTTGAGCCCCGAGCTGTCGCATGACGATTATAAGGCCGTTTTGGAAAAATTCAACGGCATTATAGAGAAAAACGGCGGCGTGGTGATACGTGTAGATGAATGGGGCAAAAAGGACCTGGCCTATCGGGTCAGGAAGTTCGATAAGGGGTTTTACGTACTCCTCCAATTCTGCGGGCCCCCAGGCATAACTGCCTTGTTAGAGCGAGACCTGCGTCTTGATGACAGGGTAATGAAGTATCAAACCATCAAGCTCAAGGATAAGGCAGACCCAGAACAACTCAAGAAGGAATTTGGCACCCAAGAGGAGGTAGAGTCCGAGGAACAAAAGGACGAAACACCAGAGGGCGCAAGCGAGATTGCTGAAGAGTCGGCGGAGGAGGCAGAGCATGGCGTACAATAGGACCAGAAGGACATATCACAGAAGAAAAATCTGTAAGTTTTGTGCAGATAGTACCCTTAAGATTGACTATAAGGATCCAAAGACCTTGAGGATGTTCACCACGGAGAGGGGAAAGATCATTCCTAGGAGGATATCAGGCAATTGTGCTACACACCAGCGGATGCTTACCTTGGCCATAAAACGGGCAAGGATTATGGCGCTACTGCCTTTTACCACCTCTGTTGTGAGATAATCCCACCTATCAAAGGACCGCAGGTGACTCGCGCTCTTTAGAGGGAAAAGGCGTCTACCACTATAATGAGCCCATGAGAATAGTAGATCTCATTGGATGTATGGGTTGGGTAGCTGCCTTTTTGGCAGCCATTGCAGCTATTCCGGTTGCTGGTCTGTTTGTGGGGCTCCTCACACCCTTGCCCTTTATCTATTACGTAAGCGGGCTGCCTTTTCGCCATGCGGCTCAATTTGTCGCTTTGGTGGTGGGCATTCTGGTGGCCGTGGCCATGGCCGCGGGCCTTCATCGATTAGCATTGTTTTGTCTGGAGTTTGGCGCACTTGGCCTTGCCCTTTCCCAACTTTTTCAAAGGCAAGCCAGTATCGGGCGTGTGATTTTTTATGGAACGGCTGTTCTCATGGGGGTAGGTCTCCTTGTGATCGTGGTGACAGCCGTTGCTTACCATACAGGCCCTCTTGATGTGATAAAGACCTATTTGGACAGAAACCTTCGAATGTCCTTTGAGGCCTACCAGTCCATGGGGATACCGCCTGAAAAGGCTGCAGAGATAAAGGCATATGGAGATCTATTGCGAAGGACCGTGCTGCAGATCTATCCAGCGCTAATGACCATAGGAAGCGCCTTTGTGGTCTGGGTGAACGTGCTGTTGAGCCTGCGGCTTTTTCGGGCCAAGGCGAGGCATCCCGAGCAATGGGACCGCCTGAGTGACTGGAGCGCTCCGGAGCGCCTTGTCTGGGGGGTGATCGTATCAGGTTTTTCTTTATTTTTACCCTTTCCCAGTATAAGATTTATTGCCATAAATCTTTTGCTCATACTGATGACCGCTTACCTGTTCCAAGGTATTGCCATTCTTTCGCATTTTCTGAACAGGTTCGGGGCCCCTGGCTGGCTCAGGGTTGTGATTTACTTCTTTATTTCAGTTCAGCAATTTTTCTTGGCACTTCTTGCCTTAGCAGGACTGTTCGATCAGTGGGTTAATTTTCGAAGGATCGGGAAGGGAAATACCGCATGATTTTTTATTACCTTTGTCATTTTAGATTTATCCACGTTAGGAGGGTTATTATATGAAGATTATATTGACACAGGATATGCATGAATTGGGATTAGAAGGGGATATTTTGGATGTGGCCAAGGGGTATGCTAGGAACTATCTTTTACCAAAAGGCCTTGCCCTTGAGGCCACTGCTCAGAACCTGAAATATCTGGAAAGTAGGCGGAAAAAGATTGAGGCCAAAAGACTAAGGGCCAAGGAAGAGGCTGAGCAGCTAAAGGAGAAGATGGAAGGAATCGCTCTTAGCTTTAGGCAAAAGGCAGGTGAGGAAGGCAAGCTCTATGGCTCTGTGACAGCTATGGACATTGCCTCTGAATTGGAAAAGGAAGGTATTGTTATTGATCGGCGCAAAATAGCCCTTGATAGGCCCATCAAGACCGTGGGAGAATTTGAGGTCCCTGTCAAGATTTACCCTGAGGTGACGGCAACTCTCAAGGTAAAGGTAAAGGCAGAGCAACCCCAGGAGTGATACTGGTTTTTTGGAATCCACCTTCTGTGAGGTGAGGTACATACCATGCCAAGTGTGAAAGAAAAGATGCCGCTGCCCTATTTGAAGGTCCCTCCACACAACAATGAGGCAGAGCAGGCGATCCTTGGGAGTATCCTCATCAATAACGATGCCATGAATCAAGTGGTGGATATCCTGTCCCCTGATGACTTTTACCGGGATGCCCATGCTCTACTTTTTGAGGCGATGCTGGCACTCTATAATGAGGACGAGCCCATTGACCTAATTACCCTTTCCCAGTACCTCAAGGAGAAGGATTTGTTAGACAAGGTGGGGGGCAATGATTATCTCGCCTCTTTGGCTGAGGCCATGTCCACATCTGCTGGAATCCTGCATCATGCAGAAATTGTGAAGGATCTTTCTGTCCGAAGAAAACTTATTGCTCAATGCTCCACCATATCCGAATGTTGTTTTGAACACTGGCATGAGACAGAGGATCTTTTAGAGCTGGCAGAACAGTCCATTTACGATATTGCTGAGCAGCGTGTCACTGATGGCTTCCAGAGTATGCAAGAGGTGGTCAAGGAGAGCTTCAGGAGACTGGAAAGCGTATCCGCAAGCGATGGATATGTAACGGGCGTACCTACTGGATTCGAAGACTTTGATCGTATTACTGCTGGATTGCAGCCATCGGATCTTATTATCATTGCGGGCAGGCCCAGCATGGGGAAAACAGCCCTTGCCCTGAACATCGGCTACAATGCCGCTGAAAAGACGGGCAAAGGGGTGGCCATTTTCAGCCTGGAAATGTCCAAGATGCAATTGGGAATCCGGCTCCTGGGTTTTGATGCAGGTATTGATGCCACAAGGCTCAGAACCGGCTTTTTGCGGGATGGGGACTGGACGCGGCTGACCCATTCGGCTAATCGGCTTTCAGAGTTGCCCATTTTTATTGATGACAGTTCTGCCATCACTGTCTTGGAAATGAAGGCTAAGTGCCGGAGACTTAAGAAAAAACGGGATCTTGCCCTTGTAATCGTGGATTACTTGCAGCTCATCCAGGGCCGCAGATCAGCCGAATCCAGACAACTGGAGATATCAGAAATCTCGCGGTCTTTAAAGGCCTTGGCAAAGGATTTAAATGTCCCTGTTTTGGCCCTTTCTCAGCTCAACCGAAAGGTGGAGGAACGGCCCAATAAGAGACCTCAGTTGGCCGATCTGAGGGAAAGCGGAGCCATTGAGCAGGATGCCGATGTGATCGTGTTTATTTACCGAGATGAGGTGTATCATCCTACCACAGAGGAGAACCGTAATATTGCCGAGATTATTGTGGCCAAGCAGCGTAACGGCCCTACGGGATATTTCAAGCTAACCTTTCAGAAAGAGATCACCAGGTTTCGCAATTATACGGATGAGGAGGCCCCTGTGTAAGGGGGACCCAGAGAGGGCCGATACCAGGTGATGGGAAAGGAGGGTAATTTTCCATCGATAGAATCTACGGTAAGACCACAGGTCTAAGGGGCAGTCAGCAAAAAAGACTGCAACGCCTATACCGTCGTAAGATCCCTGCTGGCGAGATTGTATCTCGTGAGCTTGCCCGCCATATTGCCACCCTGTCTCGTGAACTGAATCGACAACTTGCCCTTCTCATTACAAGGACCGGTCAGGTGGCCTATGTGGTTGTGGGAGATCGCTCCAGGATATGGATACCCGATCTGTCTGGCTTCAGACAAGGCCAGGGCCGCCTGAAAGGCCTGCGGTGCATTCATACGCACCTCAATGGTGAGCCCCTTTCCAAAGAGGACCTCAGCGACCTTATCTTATTGAGGCTTGACCTGATGGTGTGCATTCAGGTGACCGAAGAGGGGCTGCCGGGCCCCATCAGCTTCGCCAATATCCTGCCTGCAAACAATAAGGGAAAAGGATGGGCAATCCATAGGGCCGCAGATATCGGCCGGCTGAATACGGACTTTTTGGAGATGATTCTCTCATTGGAGTCAGAACTGGCTCGGTCCAGGCCACGATCCTCTGTGGAGAACAAGGAAAGGGCACTCTTGGTGGGGGTTACTACTGGTGAAAAATGGTTGGAGGAGGAAAGCCTGGATGAGTTGGAAGAGCTGGCCGTCTCAGATGACATTGAAGTGGCAGGCAGAGTGGTACAGCGGATAAAGAAGCCTGACCCAAGGTTTCTTATTGGAAAGGGGAAACTCACGGATTTGGCCCTCAAATGTGTACAAAATGGATCTAACTTGCTGATTTTCAATAATGAATTGACTCCTGCCCAGGTTAAGAACCTTACGGATTTTACCGAGTTGAAGATTATTGACAGGAGCCAGTTGATCCTGGACATATTTGCACGCCGGGCAGTAACACGAGAAGGAAAAATTCAGGTGGAACTGGCCCAATTGAAATACCTGTTGCCAAGGCTTGCCACAAAGAACACGGCCATGTCCCGGCTCACAGGTGGTATAGGGGGACGGGGGCCGGGAGAGACCAAACTTGAGATCAATAGGCGACGAGTTCATGAACGGATCGCGCGGCTCAAAAGGGAGCTAAAGGAGGTGAGGGCTCAACGCCAGAGGCGGAGGCGCTTGCGGAACATGAGGGGATTGCCCGTGATTTCCATTGTAGGATATACCAATGCAGGTAAGTCCACTCTCCTTAACGCATTGACCCACAGCAATGTCCGTGTGAGGAACCGCATGTTCGAAACCCTTGACCCCAGCAGCAGGCGACTGAGGTTTCCAAAGGAACGGGAGGCCATTATCACTGACACTGTGGGCTTTATTCGAGATCTGCCAAGGGACTTGATGGACGCCTTTGCAGCTACTTTGGAGGAGCTTCACGACGCAGATCTCCTTATCCATGTGGTGGATGCCACTCATCCAGGGATGGAAAAACAGATTAGTGAGGTGAACAAGGTCCTGGCCGGCCTTGACCTGGAGGCCACCCCTACTTTGGTGGTCCTTAATAAGACGGATTTACTGGAGCCAGATGTAGTGGCCCGGCTGGAAAAAAGAACAGGAGGGATTGCCATATCGGCAATAAACCCTCCCACGTTGAAGAGACTTATTCAAGAAATCGAATCGGTTATGTGGTCGCGCTTTTCCAGCCCGCAGATTTCAGTATCTTGTTCCCCCTCGTAATGAGCAGGCATTCGCAGCCTCCAAGGGCATTAATGAACCGGGTCCCCTGGGTCGGACTCATTACAAAGACGCTGGTTGAAAGGGCATCGGCCTGTAATGTGGTCTTTGCGATCACCGAAGCACTGGTTGTCTCTAAAGGTGAATGACCTGTTTTTGGATTTACAATATGGTGGAACATCTTCTCTCGATCGAAATAGACTTCATAGTTGCCTGATGTGGCAATGGCCCCACTACTCATCCGAATAATGTCAGGATAATGCCTCTTTTTCATGGGGTCTTGGATAGCAATGGTCCATGGCCTACTACCTTTGGCATGACCGGCTGTGCGGATATCGCCTCCCGCATTAATGAGGTGATTCGCGATCCCGTGATTGCTAAGGATTTTAGAAGCTTGATCTACAATATATCCCTTGGCAATCCCGTCCAGGGTCACACCCATGCCTTCCTTCTTGAATTGTATGGTATGGCCCTCCAATATGATATTCTCAGCTCCCACCCGTTGCAAGAGTTGGTGTAATTCGGCCTCAGAGGGTGGTTGCTTGTTGCCCTTTGAGAACCGCTCCATATACAAATCTACAATGGGCTTAACCGTGATGTCGAAGGCGCCATTGGTGATCTTAAAATAGTAAAGGGCCTGCCAAATAACCTGGGAGACTTCCGGTGGGACGTGTTTGAGTTTGCCTTCATGATTAAGTAGGCCCACAGCAGTATTCTGACTGAAGCGATTCATCAGGCGGGTCAACCTGCCAATTTCCTCAAAGGCCAAACCCATGGCCTCTTGGGCCTGATCACGAGACGGATGGATAAGGGTCATGGAGACAAATGTGCCCATGTCCAGGCGGGTTTCGGAGACCTTATAAAGTTTTCTGTTGAACCGAACGGCCTCAGCACCCACGGGCATGAATAATGGGGTTGCCATGCCCAATCCCACCCAACCGGACAACTTCAAAAAACGTCTTCTTGTCAGTTGGGTTTTGATGTTTGCGAAGGGACTTTCTGTTTTCATCAGACAACTCCTTAATCTCTGCTAATACTGGTAACGAAAGCTGGTTTTAGGCGTTTTTGGCCACCAGTTTAAGACTTTGAATTTCTTGCCTACTTATAGATCCTAACTAACAGCTCACCCTCGTCATTCCCGCGAAAGCGGGAATCTAGATCATTGCAACATGTTATGGACTCCCGCCTTCGCGGGAGTGACGTTTTCCGACTTCCTTTTTCGCATAAAATGACAAAATGGCTCTGTTTGTTTTATGAATTACCCGAAAGCACAGCGTTCGGGCAGATTGCTGAATGCTGAACACGCCCAACAGGGAATTTCAATTTCCGAATGGGCATTAATTATGCCGCATCAGCCTTTGCCTCTTCCGATATGGCGGCCTTATAATTCCTGAATATCTTTTGCGGGCATTTTTCCACACAAACCTCCCCGCATTCTGGCCCATAGTCCATACATGCCTTATGATCTATTTTCACAATACCATCTTCCAAGGTAACCGCCTTTGCGGGGCATACCTTAACACACATGCGGCACGAAATACAACCCACTTCGCACACGGCCTTCACGGCCTTGGCAGAGTCTTTGTTGCTACATGGCACCCAAACCCTTGCCTGGGACGGGATGAGTTGGATGATACCTTTTGGGCACGTGCGTACGCATGTGCCACAGCCAACACACAAAGCAGGGTCAACCTGGGGCAGCCCGTCTGCTAGGGTCATGGCGTCAAACGGGCAGGCCTTCACGCAGTCGCCGAACCCAATACAGGCGTACTTGCAGGCCCATGGGCCGCCATAGGCCAAGGTTGCACCGGCACATGTGTTATATCCAATATATTCAAGCTGCTTCTTTACATTTCCCTCAATCCGGGAACACCGGATTGAGGCGATTACGTTTTCTACGGATGCCATCTTTTTTCCCGTGATCTCTGCCACCAGAGACGCCACTTCTTCTTTACCCGGAAAACAGAGGTTAGGTGGTACATCCGGATCATTGACTACTGCTTCGGCATATGCCTCGCACCCTGCGAAGCCACAACCACCTCACTGGGCCCCTGCAAGTACTTCCTTTACTTCTTCCACCTTAGGATTGACTTCCACGGCAAACTTATGGGCGGCCAAGGCAAGGCCGATGCCAAAAAAGAGTCCTATACAACCCAGAAGGGCAAGGCCCCCAAGGGCCATTTTTACCAAAGTTGGATCCATTCAGCCTCCTCACTAAAAAATACTCATCCCCGAAAATCCCAAGAATGCCAGGGCAAACAACCCAGCCACCACAAAGGCGATGGGAAGTCCACGATAGGTGGGCGGGACATTTGCCAACTCTAGGCGTTCTCTTACAGAAGACATCAAGAACAGTGCCACCAAAAATCCTAAGCCCGCGCCAAGGGCAAGCATAAAACTTTCGGCTGCATTATATTCATTGTCTGCCAAGATAAGCGGTACGGCCAAAATAATACAATTTGCAATTACCAGAACAAGGTACACCCCAAAGGCCTTGAAGAGCATGGGGTTGATTTTTCTCAATATGGTATCTACAGCCTGGACCGATAAGGATACCAACCCTATAAAGACAATAATTTGAAGATAGTCAAGGTGATAGGGCTTGAGCACGAACTGATAGAGGAGCCAGGACATCATGGCGCTTACCACCATCACAATGGTAAACGTCACCCCCATGCCCACAGCGGTTGACTTTTTCTGGGAGGTTCCAAAGAACACGCACAACCCAAGGTATTTGGTAAACACAAAATTATGGATCAACATGGCCCCTATGAATATGGAGAAAAGAAACCCCAGGTACAGCTTTTTCACCCTTACCACCGCAGTGCCAAGATTTTTGCCCTGGGAGCGAATATTCTTAATGGTCACAACATGGGGCTGGTTTTGGTTCAACTCTTCATCGAAATGGAGCACAACGGTTCGTTTGTCAGGGCTGAGGCTGATACTGCTGATCTCCAGCCGGATATCGGGGTCTGGTTTTTCGTAGACCCTATAGTTGGATTTGTCTTTTGCCCATGTTTCATCTACAGGGGCAGCGAACGTGATCACAATGTCATTCTTGCCCTTGAAGGCACTTTTTTGGATAAAGCGGTGTTGGGATTCCTCACCACAACCCTGTAAGAGAAAAAGGCCACCAAGTAATATAAAAACAATGTAAAAGAGACCTCTCTGTCTTTTGGATACCATGATGTTTAGCCTCTTTTTTTCTTCATCCGGTTGAATACGATTTCTACATAATTAAATACTGCCATCATGAATCCCACGCAGAAGAATCCGGCCAATGGCAAGGCAAAAAAGAGCAAGGGCTTAAAGCCCAGCACATCGTGGCCAAGAAGCGTCCCCATTCCAAGGAGCTCTCGAATAAAACCAAGGGTTACCATACCGAATAGAAACCCTAATCCCATACCAAGGCCGTCCCAGAATGATTTTCCCACGGGGTTCTTGCAGGCAAAGACTTCCAGGCGCATGGTAATGATGGCAAAGGCCACAATCAGTTTGATGAATATCCCCATCGCCTTATAGGCCACTGGGAAGTAAGCGGACAGAAGCAAATCTATGACAGTCACCCAAGTAGCAATGGTAAGGGTGTATGTGGGGATTCGGATGCGGGGATGAATATAGTTTTTGATAGCAGCAATGGTGCAGCTTGAGCATACCTGGACAAAAAGCACGGCAATGCCGAGCATCAGGCCATTTCTTACGGTGGTGCTGATGCCCACCGCAGGGCACATGGAAAGGGCCAGCCTGAAGATGGGGTTCTCATTGAGAAGCCCATTGAGTACCAACTGGGAATTTGTTTTTGTTGTTGCCACGTGCCTTATCCTCCCGGCAGCGAATGTTTCTCTAAAAGGCTGCAAGGACCCGTTCTTGGGTCATTATGCGCTCCAGCATCTTTTCCCGATACGCAAACTTCTTTACCACGTTCTTAACCCCATTGGTTACGGCCTTACTGGATATGGTAGCCCCGGTAAGGGCATATATGTCCGCATCCCTATACTTTTGCTGGATTTGTTCTATCTGATCTTTAGTAAACGTCTCGTCTTTATATTTTTCCCTTTCCAGGTATCGCCTATACTCTTCCGGCAACGGCTTTTTGACCACCTTGAGGGCCTTTAGCTTTTTAAAAGACTTACCTACAAACTGGTTCTTGAAGTAATCCTGAACAATTTCTCCGCCCAATCCCGGATCTTCCTCTTGTTCCAATATCTCCAGCCCTGTGATCTCAAAGGAGGGGCTCAGTGCAAGCATAACCCTTATGAATGTCTTAAATCCAGGGAACTCCCCTGGCAGCAAATAGGCCAGGCGTCGTTTGCCCAAGGTGGCCACGATAAATGAATCGGCATAATAGAACCGTTTAGGCGGTTTCAACACCTCCCGTAGGGCCGTTTCCCTTTCACCCAGTTCAATGACCTGCTCAGGGGAGATGTTCAACCCAGAGCGTTCACGGAGCTTGCCTTCCAGATCCACTACCAGAAGCTCGTATGCCCCCCTTCCATTCTTCCTTACAGGTACCATGTAACCCAGGTATCTCGCTTCGCCGTCCTCAATGATGTAACGGTAGACCGGATGGAGCTTCAAGTCTGGGGGGGCAGGGTGGGACTTGGAATAGCCCAGCAATCCCAGCATGGTATTCTGAAGGTCCATGTGTTCATTGTGTTTTTTCGCCTTGTTTGTGACGGTGAACACAGAGCCCATCACAAATGCGGCTATCAGGCACGAAATGGTCAGTCCAATGGTGATTCGCAGAATCTCTTTCATTTCGTAGCACCTTTTTGAGGGGCAAAACGCTTGGGCCTAAACCATTGTTCGAATGCTGGTGTCAGCGGATTCATCAGCAGTATGGCATAGCACACGCCCTCTGGATACCCCCCCTTCAACCGGATGAGTACGGTGAGGGCCCCTATACCGACACCAAAAATGATCTTTCCTATGGGCTGACTGGGCGAGGTGACATAATCTGTGGCCATGAAAAATGCCCCAAGCATTACCCCCCCTGAGAGAATTGCCAGGAGAGGATTACCCGTGAACAGCTTTTCTCCTCCAAACAGCCAGGTAAGCAGGGCAATCGTCCCAATGACTGACACGGGGATGTGCCAGGTTATGTAACGCTTGTAAAGAAGGTAGCCTCCACCAATGAGGATGAGCAGCGCCGAGGTTTCCCCTATGCACCCGGGCCTCCAGCCCACAAAGAAATTTCCATAAATGCTGTGAAGGGAGCCGAATTTTTCGATTACTGCAGCGATTCCATAGTGTTTCAGGATGAACAAAGGTGTTGCGGTAGACATGGCGTCCACACCAGAGCCCATGTATTGCAGGACCGAGCCGTGGCGTATAGGCGGAAGCCATGCCGAGGTCATGGCCACGGGAAACGTGGCCACCAAGAAGGCCCGTCCTATTAAGGCCGGGTTGAATATATTGAAACCAATACCGCCTAGCAAGTGTTTGGCCACGTAGATGGCCATCACCGCTCCCAGTATAGGCATCCAGTAAGGCACACCCGGCGGAATGATATAGGCCAACAACAGACCTGTAATAACAGCGCTTCCATCCTTGATGGTAATGGGACGGCGCAACAGCTTCTGGCTTATGGCCTCAGTTGCTACACAACTGGCCACACTGACTGCCGTGATGATGAGGGTCTGGATACCAAAAATAAAGATGGACAAAATCAAGGGCGGCAGAAGGCAGACCACCACCGTCCACATGATTTTTTCCACCGACTCACCACTCTTGATATGGGGCGAGACTGAGACGGCGAGTGTAGGAATATCTCGCTGTTGTGCAATACTTTCTTTAATTTGCTTTTCGATGGCTCATGACCTCCCAGTCAGTTTAGTATGCAAACTGAGCCGAGTCAAAATCACTTCTTTGCCCGTGATTTGGCCAGTCGTATGAATTGGACCAGCGGTCTTTTGGCCGGGCAGACAAATGCGCAGCATCCGCACTCGAAACACTCAAAGACCCCGAATTGTGAGGTATCTTCTGCCCGTCCCGCTTCCACGTAAATACCAATTTCGTTTGGTGACAGCCCCATGGGGCATGCCTCCAGGCACCAACCACACCGGATACATTGGCCGTGGGGGCTGGTATCGATTTCCTCTTCTGTGAGAAAGAGGATCCCTGAGGTGGTCTTGGTAACAGGAAGATCCAGAGAAGGGACTGCAAAGCCCATCATGGGCCCCCCCAGGACTACCTTAGCCAGATTGGGCTTTACGCCACCCAGGTATTCCACAATATCTGATATCCGCGTTCCTATCCTTACCAGGAGATTGGCAGGGCGATTGACGCCTTTTCCTGAAACCGTGATCACCTTCTCGTATAATGGCTTGTTGAGAACCACGGCATCATAAATGGCCTTTGTGGTTCCTACATTTTGAACCACCACATTTACATCAAAGGGAAGACCGAACCCCGGAACCTTCCTGCCGGTAATACTCTGGATAAGCTGTTTTTCAGAACCCTGGGGGTATTTGACCTGCAGGGCATCCACTATGATTTCAAACCCATTTGGGCCTAATTTTTCCACGGCCTTTTTCATGGCCTCCACAGCATCCATCTTATTGGCCTCGATACCAATATGGCAAGTCCTAATACCCAAAATGGTCAGGATGATCTTGGCCCCTTCGATGATCTCAGGGGCATGCTCGAGCATCAGACGATGGTCTGTGGTAAGGTAAGGTTCACACTCCGCGCCGTTCAGGATAAGGGTGTCCACCTTTGCTTCGGAGGGAGGCGATAGTTTCACGTGGGTGGGAAAGCCAGCACCTCCGATCCCCACAATACCGGCGTTCTTCACGCAAGCCAGCAATTCCTCCCTTGACAGTTGGGTCCAATCACGGACCTCATAAGTGGGCGGTTTGGCTTCAGGATCCACTTCTATGGTGACCGCTGGTGCATTGATGGATACAGGGTGTGGAGCTGTCCCAATATTCTTCACAACACCCGTAGCGCTGGCGTGGATACTCGCACCAAGACCCGCTTCCACCTCTCCAATGAGATCGCCTTCTTGGACCACATCCTTTTTCTTTACCAGGGCCTTGCAAGGGGCGCCGAAGTGCTGCACAAGGAGGATATCCAGTTGCTTTGGAACCGGGGCAGCCTCAATGGGAAGTCCCTCTGTAAGTTCCTTTGACTCCTGGGGGTGAACCCCTCCCTTTGGAAATGTCAATAGTGGTTCAGGCATTGTAATTAGTTGATCTACCCATTGTTCTTGAAGATACTTAAGGCAGTGAACATATAAAAATTTTAGGCTTTGTGTCAATAGAATTTTGGGAAGGCAAACGCGGATTAGTATTGGGAACTCTCCAGCGATTCATGGGAGGAGGGCAGGGGCAGACTAGGTATGGTCGGAGTGGAGAAGGCTTTTTGCCACTTTTATGTCCTGGCGGATTTGCTCAGCCAAGGCTTGTACGTTTTCAAAGGTCTTTTCGTCTCTAAGCCGGGCGATAAATTGCACCCGGATGGTTTTCCCTAGTAGGTCACCTGAAAAGTCCAGCAGATGCGTTTCCACTGAAAAGGCCCCGTTTCCAAAGGTGGGGTTATAACCGATATTAGTGACCCCCATATATTGCTTGTTATTGAATATCACGCGAACAGCATAAACCCCCTGTTTGGGCGTCAATTCATCAATCAATTTTAGGTTGGCCGTGGGAAAGCCCAAAAGTCTTGCACCCCTGTTTTTCCCTCGTACCACTGTGCCGGCCACCTCATAATGGCGCCCAAGAAGCTGGCGGGCTTGGTCCAGCTTTCCCTCCATTACAAGGTTTCTAATGGAGGTACTGGAGACCAGCCTGTTTCCTATGTGGACAGGGCCCACCACATGCACCTGAAACTTATAATGATTGCCAAGTTCCCGCAGGAGCTCTATATTTCCCTTTCTTCCCCGGCCGAACATATAGTCATAGCCGACCACAATTTCCCTTATGCCAATTTTGCGTACAAGGATGTTCTCCACGAACTCTTGGGCTGTGATCTGGGCGAATTCTTTGGTAAAAGGAAGGCAAAAGATGACATCTACCCCTGCCTCTTCAATCAAATTGAGCTTTTGTTGGACTGGTGTGATCAAGGGAGGGGCATGACCCGGGCGCATAACCCTAATGGGATGAGGATCAAAGGTCATGACCGCGGACTGGCCGTTGATTGCCCTGGCGCGTTCCTTTACCTTCTCAAAAAGGGCCATGTGGCCTTTGTGTACACCGTCGAAATTTCCTACCGTAAGAACGGGATTGTTCAGTGGCTCATTCAATTGGTTTAGGTCTTTTATGATACGCATCTGTACAGCCTCTGGGCATTTTTCCTTCCCCTTGGTCTGGAAAAAGGTGTCTACACATGATAACCGGCCTTCTCCGAAAGCCGGCCTCGGGAAAAGCTGTTGACTTTTTATTTATCCATTTAATATAATACCTAGTAGTTTAGATGGCAAGTCGGTAATAGGCCGAAGTGGCGGAACTGGTAGACGCGCTAGGTTCAGGGTCTAGTGGGGGAAGCCCCGTGCGAGTTCGAGTCTCGCCTTCGGCACCATAAGGATTACAAGGGGTTAGCAGATTTTCGGCTAACCCCTTTTTCTTTTTGAAACGGCGTTTGGTCCACTAAGCAGTTGGTGCACATCAAAAAGATCTCTTCCCGTCTGCCTTGAAAGTAAGGCGCATAGCTTTCCAGCCGCTATCTCATGAACATCCAAGGATAGGGATTTAATGGCACTGTCTATTTTTGGTCTTTCTCCCAGCATGGTTTCTTTATCAAGGGCGCCGATATAATTCAGGTCTATGTCTACAGAGAGGCGGGGAAGATTGAAAATAAAAAGGTTCAAAGCTGTACCGCCTTTGAGAACTAGCCGGTTTTTAAGGAAAGGATGGCTCCAGATGCCTTGGAGTAAGGACAACAGGTGGACAACCTTCTCATACACTTCTGGCCGAAAACCAGTGGATGCGGCTTCAGAAAGGATTCTTTCCCTCGAAAGCTTCAAAGTATTTCCTCCCAGCTCTTCTTAAATATTTCGTGGGGCACCACCAGATTCCATTCTCTTATAAAACGGCCAGGCCTTCGTCCATTACGGACCATATAGTGAGGTTTAGTCGGTATTAAAGCCCGGAGTCGGTTAAGATGATCCTCACAAGGCATCAGCGTATCTCTATGTTGCTCCAGGAAGAATCCCACCTTGGCCGCGGTCGTTGCATTTCCCAGATATATGACGTATTCAACGACCTTATCAAGATCAAAGAATTCAACCATCTCCAGAGACCTCCAGATCTCCTCCCAGGTGCCGCCCAAGGAGGGACGGTCAAGGACATCTACGAGGGTCCTTTCAAGGCTGGTCACCTGCACATCCAGCCCTGACCTGTCAACCGATACCACTCCAAATAACTCGCAGCCTTTGTCTCTCAGCTTCTTGGGAAAGGTTACACCACGATATCTCTGGCCCCTAAAATTCAGGGGACGGATTCTTGAGCGAGTGAGAAAAACAAACTCCTCATATACGGAATAGGCCTTGCTGTGAAGCTCAAGGGCGGTGTGGTAGGCAAGCACCGAGTCCGGGGCCACCTTTGATGCAAGGAGATAAGGATCAACTGGGCAATTTTCAGGTGTGAACCCTCGGGGTACAGTAAGGTAAAGCCCCCGTCGGACCCGTAGGAGACGGCCAGTTCTTGTATAGTGCCTCAAGAGGGATTCCCGTGTCTTAACATTACAGGAACCCTTAGAGGAGAGGAATTCCACAAACTCTTCATACGTGAACACCGGGTGTGTTGAAAAGAAATCCTGTAGCTTCATATCCGGCCCCAGGCTTGATAATAATAATCATTACCCGCCAATTATTTAGGGGTAATGATCCACAATATCAAGTTGGTGGTCTTATTGCAAGTGAATCCTTGATGAAATGATGTAATACCCCTAAAGTCTTTAGGGGTATTGAAGAAAAATATCAAGTTTTGTTCGCCATATATTGGTCCATGTTATTTTTTTCAGGCCTCCATTGGCCTCTCCTTCCTTTCTACGTACGATTTCTCTATAAGAAAAAACATTGACAAACAAGTCTGATTATGAGTAATAATACTCAATGAGTGAGTAATTTGTTAGCATGCCCTATATCAGGCGTGATTGCAATAAGTTACAATTGGTGAGAAATGCCAAGATATCCCTACGAAAAACCCATTTAATCCCTCCAATTTCCTTCCATCCCCGGCCTCGTTCCTTTTCTCTCTCTCCTGCCCCGCCATAAATCATTGGCGGGCAAGTTCTATCTTCTGTCTTCCATTATCAGCCTTCCAGCTCGCCGAGGCGAGTAAACTTCCCAGCCTTCTGGCTTTCTGGCTGGTTTCTGACAGCTGACAGCTTCTTCGACCGCATCTGTCAAAATGGTATGGTAAGTTTCTAAAAAGATTTTTTATTATTGCCAGGTAAGTGCTCAAACAGACAGGTAAAATTCCTTGACTAAGTAGCTAATTTGAGATTAGTTTATCTAAGTTTTTAAAACACTAGGCTTTAATTTTTCCAGAGAAAGGCAATCAAAGGAAGCCACTGACCGCTAGTTGGAAGATCTGCCTGGCAGTAGGTAGGGATGAATAAATGCCTCGAGAAATCCCTCTCTGTCTGCCGGCCAGGCAGGGATGAACCCCCCAGGGGCCATGAACCCGGTAAGGTTAGGACCGGGCTGGAGTGAGGACGGATGAATCTTGACGACCTAGGGGCTTTGGTGCGGCGAGGCGAGTCGGAGCGGGTGGAGTTCAAGCGTTCTACCGGCCAGCGAACTGCCGCGGCCAAAACCGTCTGTGCCATGCTCAATGGACTAGGCGGTTTCGTCATTTTCGGAGTGAATAACAAAGGCGAGATTGCTGGTCAGCAGGTCTCCACTAAAACGCTGGAGGAGCTTTCGAACGAGCTCCGCAAGATCGAGCCACCTGCGTTCCCCGACATCGAAACCGTCCACATCAGGGGAGACAAGGCTGTAATCATCATCTCCATCCCCGGTGGAGGAGGCCCATACACCTTCGACGGCCGTCCTTATGTGCGGCATGGCCCGACCACCATTCGGATGCCACGTGAAGAGTACGATAGGCGGCTGTTGGAGCGGCTGCACGCGACCCAGCGCTGGGAAAACCAACCGGTTCCCGATGGCGTAACCATTGACGACTTGGACGCCGAGGAGATCCAAATCACCCTGGACAACGCCATCCGGCTCGGCCGCTTGGAAGCGCCCAGCCGAAGGGATACCGAATCAATCCTTCGGGGCCTGGAGCTCATCCACGACGGCAATCTGCTCAACGCGGCCATTGCGCTCTATGGCAAGTCGGACCGTCTCAAGCCCCTCTATCCCCAGCTCGAAATCCGTCTGGCGCGCTTTCGCGGCAAGAACCGGTTGGCGGACTTCGCCGACAACCGGCAGTACTGGGGCCATGCGTTCACGCTCCTTAGGCGGGCAGAGTCCTTTTTGATTGATCACGTACCCATCGCTGGCCGGATCGTTCCCGGCAAACTGGTCCGGGAAGACCAACCCTGGTACCCACCCCGCGCCACCCGGGAAGCGATCGCCAACGCCATCTGCCACCGCGACTACGCGATCCCCGGAGGCGCCGTTGCTGTGGCCATGTACGATGACCACCTGGAGATCGCCAATCCAGGCACCTTCCACTTCGGCATCACGCCGGAGAAGCTCACCCGGCCCCATGAGTCCAAGCCGTGGAATCCGATCATCGCCAACGTTTTCTACCGTGCCGGCATCATCGAGCGTTGGGGTTCCGGTACCCTGAACATCCTCGACTGGTGCAACGAGAATGGGAACCCTCCGCCCACCTGGGAAGAACGATCGGGATCGGTCTATGTGATATTCCGGCCCGCCGTTTTGCGTGACGCAGCCGAAGTTATCCCCGAAGTCACCCCCGAAGTCACCCCCGAAGTCACCCCCGAAGTCGCAAAGATGCTGTCCGTGATGTCCGGGGAAATGATGCGAGCCGAAATAATGAGGAGATTAGGGCTTAAGGATGAAAAGCACTTTCGAGAAAGCTACCTGCAAGTGGCTTCGCGCCTTGGCCTCATCGAGATGACCATCCCGGACAAGCCGCGGAGCAGCAAACAAAAGTACCGGCTTACGGAGAAAGGCAAGAGGCTCCTTAATGAATTTCAAGGGGGAAAGAAATGACCAATTTTGTGAGCGACCTACGCTTACTTGGTCAGTTTGCGCGTGACTAAGCCTTTTATCCTTTCCTCTTTGACTTTGTCCCTAACGCTACACGCCTAAAGCCTGATGCCCTTCTGACCCATCATTCCCAAATTCTGCCTGCTGCCTCCACCTCCTACCTCTCACGTCTTGCTTTTCCTGAATGCTGATAGCTGATAGCTGACAGCTTCCTTGTCCGTATCTGTCAAAACCTTATGATATACCCGTAAACGATTTTCCTTGTACTGCCCTGTAACTCCTTAAACATACAAGAGAATCTCTTGACAAAATAGCTAATTTTAAGTAAATTTATCTAAGTCAATAAACTACCCCGCCGCAAGCAGCGGGGTATTAGAATAGGGACAGCTGCCGATCTTCATACAGCTTTCGGTATTCGGAACCTTGTCTCTTGACATAGTCTCGTATTGTATTC
>JAFDIV010000045.1 GCA_019307815.1 Deltaproteobacteria bacterium | reverse complement strand
ATTGTTGGGACACAGGCAGAGCCAGGAGGCAAAATGTTTGGCACTTGGGAAAGCATCTGGATTAAGACCGACCTCTGAGAGGATGGTTTGGACAGTAAGGACATCCCTGTCTGCCATCAGGCAGGGAGGCCGTCGATTTGAGTGAAGTCAACGCCACTGATACGGTAGAGATGAGTACGGAGGTCAAAATCTGGTTGATTTCCTCTGGATTTGGAATTTCCCCGCTTCGATGCCTGCCCGACGGTCAGGCGGGGAGGTAATGGGTTTGATCTGACATCTACCTTGCCTTCTAATTTACTGATATAAGCCTCTATTTGCTGGTCACAGGCCTTGATCTGTTGTTGATAGAAATCATAGAGTTCAACGGCCTGCTTTAAGGCGAAGAGGTGTTCGGGGCGATAGTCACCTTGGAGGGATTTGGCAATAGTTTCAGCTGAACTCTTGATCCGATAATTTTTCATTTGGGCGAGTTTAACTGGGTCTCTTTCTCCGTCCAAGATGGCCCTGATAATGCTCATACCGGTAAGGTCAGTGATATCGCTTATGACCTTGTGGAGCTGGATATTCATTTGGGTTAGGGCCTTTTGCATATGCTGGACATGGGAGGTGAGGTACTGTACTAAGGTGGCGCGATGTCTCCAGTAGCTCCGTAACACACAGATGTGATCATCTGGGCGAAAGGAGCCTGAGAGGAGTCCGTAAGTATGGAGACGTTGGAGCCACTGACAATCTAGGACATCCCTGTCTGCTGCCAGGCAGGAGTTTTGCGGCCTGGAACATTCTTGGCGTCTTTGGCATTAACGAGCATTACATCAAAGCCGTGGGATTCGAGTATTTGAAATACGGGTATCCAATAGACACCTGTTGACTCCATAACAACTGTATCGATCCTACAGCTTTTTAGCCAGGCAGCCATATCATGCCTGTCTGCCTAACAGGCAGGGAGGTCTTGAGTGAAGCAGTCGAATTTACGCACTGGGTGTTCATCGCGATCTTCGGGCACGGCTACCCAGTGATGGGCTGATCCGATGTCTATGCCAGCGGCATTGGGATTGATGATTGGAAAAGAAGGGAGAGCTTTTCTTTTTCGTGGTTGTTTTTTTGGGTAACTTGAGATTTTTTCATGGGCTAACTCCTAGTCGTGAAATTTTGATACGTTCTGACCCGGGGTCAGTAGTTATAGAGTCTCCTAAACGGGATGATGCCCTACAGCACATCTCACCCCTGTCTGCAACAGGCAGGAATGTAATGACCGACAAAGCCCGGAACCCTGTCTGTCCTCAGGCAGGCATGCTGACGGACGGGTCCTGTGACACCATTGCAGGATCGGTTATGACTGTCAGAGCGTATCATTGCCCGGCTAGTATTAGCACAAAAGACTGTTTCTTTCATGAATTACCCGAAAGCAAAGCGCTCGGGCAGGTTGCTGACGGCAGGCAGCTTGATGCCATATGTGAGCAAGCTGCCAAAAGGGATTTGGGTTACAAGGAATTTCTCGTAGAAGCCCTGCAGATCGAGTGGAGAGGTCGTTACCAGAAGGGTGTGGAGTCCAGGCTGAATATGGCTCGATTTCCCTAGGTAAAGACCCTTGAGCAGTTTGACTTTAGTTTTCAGCCCAGCATAGATCGCAAGGTAATTCGAGAGCTGGCTGGACTGAGTTTTGTGGGGTGGGCGGAAAACGTAATAATCCGCGGTCCTTCCGGGGTAGGTAACCTGCCTGGTGGCAGACAGGGACCCATTTGGCTATTGCTCTGGGTGTGAAGGCGGTGGAAGCCAGCCATAAGGTCTTATTTGTCACTCTAGAGACCATGATCATACGGCTGAAAAGGGCTTACATAGAAAACCGCATTGAGAGGCAGATTCAACAACTTGTCCCTAAGGTGCTAATAATTGATGAGATGGGCTATTTACCAATGAATCATGATGAAGCGGGACTGTTTTTCAGGTTACTCAGTGGCCGTTACGAAAAGGCTTCTACGATTATTACATCAAACAAGAGCTTTGTTGACTGAGGGGAGGTCTTCAATGACCAAGTGTTGGCCATGGCCATCCTTGATCGGTTGTTCCATCACTGTACAACCTTTGATATATCAAGAGTGAGAGTTATCGGCTGAAGGAAAAACGTAAGGCCGGGCTGCTTGGTTCCCAGCACAAATCCCTAGACAGGAAAAGGAAAAACTAAGTAGCTATGGCAAGGTTCAAAGCCTTAACGGAATAATCGGTGAATAGGGGACATTTTATTTCGGTGATCAGTGGACAAATTAATTCGGTGTTGACAAAGGAGGGTCTGACGAATTACAGAACCTTGTGACTTTGTGCGACCTCTGCCACGTAGTTATTCATGATCACATGGGACCGGCATGGGTAGGATTATCCAAGTTCCCAATAGAAAAACGGAAACAGTCAGACTCATACTCAATTGGGCGAAGAAAGAATTTGAAGGTTACCTATTTCTGCCAATAGAAGAAAGACATTGCATTGAAAGTTACCTATTTCTGCCAATAGAAGAAAGACGTTGCATTAAGAAACAGCTATGGGCAGAATGGGGCATCGTATGAAGGACAAAGTCGTCCTCTGGAAATGTCAAATATGTGGATATGAATGGAAAGGAAAATCTCCGCAAGTTCGTACAACTCGCCCGTCTTGCCCAAAATGTGGAAGCTGGTATGTACAAGTTAAGGATTGGCTTATTGATAAGGATAAATGGAAAAGGGTTAGAGCAAATGCTTTTGAGAGAGCCAAGTGGCAATGCGAAGCATGCAGCAAGAAATTAAATTCATCTGCGCCAGTACATCATTTAGATTATGAAGATTATTACAATCTAAATAACTTGGTTTGTCTTTGTCTACAGTGCCATTACCTGGCTCATGGAGATCGTTATTTTAAAGTCGGGAGAGTATTGAGGATTGTTGGGTTTATAGCGGTTATTGGGGGAACTTTTATGTGGTGGTGGATTTTGCCAAATTCAAAATTACAAAATATTCTCAATATAGCCCTGATAAGTATAGTCATAGGAATGGGCTTCATTTTTCTCTCGCATCCGTTAACCCAAAAGACTCGAAAAGTGAGAAGCAAGATCAAGAAAGTAGTTAAGAATCGAAATAAACTTGAAGAATCTATTTCAGGAAAAGATGAAATAATTGAATTGGAAGAGGAAGACACTCTTCAGTGTCAAGAATGTGGACGAGAGCTATCAGAAGGTGAATATTGGGAATTTGGAGGTCTCTGCAATATATGCCGAGGCGTGCCACTTCAAAAGGGATTCCCAGCTCCACCAGGATTTCCAAAGTTTTGACAAAAACATTGCATAACACTTATAAGGCCTCCGGATGTCAATAGATAGTAGCCATCCAGAAACTGGAAATTTATGGATGGTGGCTGTCAGCGATCAGGGATCAGCAGTCAGCTCAATCTTGTTTTTTGAATCTATTCCGCTATAAAATTTGTGCTGTTTAGTGTAACATCTCATATTGCTTCCTCCTTTCGATGGGTCATGCCTCGCTGTTAATTTGTCTTTATCATGTTTAAGGAGAAGGCCTTAAATAGTATCAATGCTGCTGCAGTGGACCGCTCGAAACTCGCGGCCCCTGAGCAGCCGCGTTAGGTGCTTCATGCAAAGAGAAGGAAGTGATATGCATTGCGCGTCTTATTGCTTTGGGCTTTTCGATATGAATTAGAAGGTAAATTAGAATATGGAAATACCGCTGCTAAATGACATTGTCGTTATATTTGGACTGGCTATCGCGGTCCTCTTTATATGCCATCGACTTCGCGTGCCAGCGGTTGTGGGATTCCTTCTCACGGGGATATTCGTCGGGCCTTACGGACTTGGACTGATAAATGCACTTCATGAAGTTGAAATTTTAGCTGAAATCGGTGTTGTGTTATTGCTTTTCACTATAGGAATCGAGTTCTCATTTAAAAGGATGCTGGAAATCAAGAAATCGATCCTGATGGGGGGATCGATTCAGGTGTTGTTAACACTTTTGGTTACTTTTCTTATAGCCAGGCAACTGGGTCAACCTATTGGTGAATCGGTCTTTATAGGATTTCTTATATCCCTCAGCAGCACGGCCATTGTGCTCAAGCTAATCCAAGAAAGAGCCGAAGTTGATAGTCCACACGGGCGTACGACTCTTGGCATCCTGATTTTCCAAGACATTATTATTGTTCCAATGATCTTGGTCACCCCGCTACTGACTGGTGCAACGGGGAATTTAGGTGAATCTATCCTCGTTCTCATTGCCAAAGGAATTGGAATCATCGGGTTGGTGTTCGCCAGTGCTAAATGGATCATACCACAGGTATTGTATCAAATCGCCCGAACACGGAGCCAGGAACTTTTCATCTTGAGCATAGTTGTAATTTGCCTCGCAGTTGCGTGGGTAACTTCCAGTGCGGGCCTTTCTCTTGCCTTGGGCGCTTTTTTAGCAGGCTTGATCATTTCCGAATCTGAATATAGCCATCAGGCACTCGGGAATATTTTACCCTTTCGGGATGTCTTTACAAGCTTCTTTTTTGTTTCCATTGGTATGCTGCTGGATGTAGGCTTCCTTTTCCGGCAACCGGGAACCATTGCGCTGATCGCTTTGGGAATTTTGGTTTTAAAATCCATCATTGCCAGCTTTGCAACGGTTTTGTTAGGTTTTCCACTTCGCACCTCACTTTTGGTTGGCCTTGCGCTTGGTCAGGTTGGTGAATTTTCTTTCATTTTATCCAGGACCGGTGTCGAACACGGTTTAATGGCCGGAGATATGTATCAGATGTTTCTGGCTGGCTCTGTTCTTAGCATGGCGGCGACACCATTCATTATAACCTTGGCGCCCCGCCTAGCAGATATAATTCTACGCTTCCCGCTTCCGAAAAGATTGATATCCGGCTTTTATCCTGTTTCAAAGACAAAGGTCGTGGACAGGAAAGATCACCTTATTATAATCGGTTTCGGAGTGAACGGTAGGAATGTAGCACGTGCCGCCAGAGTAGCAGGTATTCCCTATGCCGTCATTGAAATGAACCCCAAAACTGTGAGGAACGAACAAGCACAGGGGGAACCAATTTATTATGGCGATTCAACCCAGGAGGCCGTACTTCAGCACGCAAATATCAAAGATGCGAGAATTGTTGTAATTGCAATTAATGATCCAGCGTCAACCCGTAGAATTACCGAAATCATTCGGAGACTTAATCCAAAGGTTCATTTGATTGTACGGAGCCGTTATCTCCAAGAGATGAAGCCTTTGTATGAATTAGGAGCTAACGAGGTCATTCCTGAAGAGTTTGAGACATCAGTGGAGATTTTCACCCGGGTTTTGGCTAAATATCTTATACCAAGAGATGAAATCGAAAGGCTCGTCGCTGAAATACGATCAGATGGTTACGAAATGTTTCGAAGCCTTTTTAGAGAGTCGTCATCTTTTTCCGATTTAAACCTTCAGCTTCCCGATGTTGAAATTAGTACGTTGAGAGTTGTTGAAAGATCACCTTTAGTTGGAAAAAGTTTAGCTGAAATTGAGCTGAGAAAGAAATATGGAGTTACAGTATTGGCAATACGTCGAAACTCACAAATATTATCCAATCCAAACGTAAACATGCCATTTTGTGATAACGATGTGCTTTTTGTCCTTGGGCCACCAGATAGGGTCGCCGAGGTCGCTGGTTTATCGCAAAATCCAGAAGAAGGGGATGCAAGTTAATGAATCCAATATTTCAGGTAGTGATTAGCACAATTTTACGCCTTAAGCGGACATGTCCTAAATGTACAGAAAGCCAAATTGTCCCTGCGAGCAAAAGACTGGAAAATGTGCGTTGTAAATTCTGTGGCGCAGATATACCACCACGCAAGTAGTTTATGATGTCCAACAACCACGAGAGTCTAACAAATCAGGCCTGTTAAAATGCGCCTAATACTTATAAGGCCTCCGGATGTTAATAGGTAGTGGCCATCCAGAAATTGAGAAATTCTGGATGGTAGCTGTCAGCAATCAGGTGTGCAGGAAGAGATTAACTCTTACACCGTTACTCATCGTCTACTTCTTCTCCAAGGTTTTAAAATTGAGATAAAGACAGCAAATATTAGAGTGCATAACTGAAAAGTTCCCCAAATTAAAACCATATTTTTATTATGCATATATGTTTGATTAGACAAAGCACCTATCCCTTGGGCTGCTGAAATCGGCACAAGACCGTTGACCCATTGACCCAACCAAAAAGTGCCAAAAATAACCCCAAAGATATTTATCACCCATTTGATGATAACCCAATTATGTTTAAACCATCCCCAACCTGTGAAAATTGAATATATCAGCCCTGTTAAAAGGGAACCCATAGCCCCGGGGATTATGATAAAATCGTCTATGAATTTCATTGAAAGATTAATTCCATAAAGAACCTTTCCATCACCTGCTTTCAAAAAAATATTCATTAATGTCAAACAGACAGCAGCTCCAATCCAAAGGCATGCAAAAAAGATATGGAATCCCTTAAGCCACATTTGACCTTTGCCACTTAGTTTTTTCATTATACTGTTCCCTTTCCGTTACCTTCAATTATTAGTGAGTGATTCAATATTTTTGATGATTTTCTTGTGGATTCTCTCAAGACTTTGGATATCTTGCTGTTTTATTCCTGCAAAAATATTTTCAAGAGTTTCTAATGCAATTGGGATTAACTTTCCTTTTAAAGATTTACCTTTAGCAGTGAGGTAAACACGTTGCAATCTTTTATCTTTAGAATCGGGTTTTCTCTTAATCAAGCCCTTGGCTTCAAGGTTGTTCAAAATCCTTGCCATGTTATGTCTATTCTTAGTGGTTTTTTCAGCCAACTCACTTTGATGTAAACCTTCAATTTCCCATAGCCTATTTAAAACTGCCCATTGTTGTGCTGTTATTTCAAAACCATGCTTGCGGAATGAACGGTACAGACAAGCATTCAGTTCCCTTGCTAATCTGTTAATTATGTATCCGGGTGAATTATCTAATGGGAAGACTTGGGTAATGTTTTTCACTTCGAACCTCAATTAAGAAAATTATTGTTACCATGATAACGTTATTATGATAATAAATGAGATTATTATCCATTGTCAAGCAGAATTGGATGTCTTGACATATTGTTAACTTTGCAAATTTGTTTAAGGGAAAATATGATAAGTTTGAATAGGTAAAAAGGTTCAACGGGAATGTCAAAAAGGAGAAGGCAAAGCCAAAAATGGTTCCGCCTTTTTAATGAACCTAGTACTCATAAGGTCTCCTGATGTCAACTGCATCCGGATCCTTTGAATATCCTGCTTGGTGGGTGGGAAGGGAAAGTTCCTGATACCAGGGCCGGGCCGGGAGTTGGCATATGGCCGATTGCAGGCAACCTCTCCATCATATCCTTCGCAGCCACTTGTACGAAAGGGTTCGCCCGATTCTATTATCTCATCTAGCTCTGCCGCTCCTATGCCGAAGTCTTCAATTCGTCCCTCCGGGCTAAAGGAGAATTGAGAGGTATCTGAGAGCCTGTTATCTATCAAGTAACGAGCTAGCTGGATGCGCCGGTATTGATCAATGGGAGGAGGGGGGACATGGGCCATGGCCGAGTCTGGCTCCGGGAAGAAGGAAAATAGATGCGTGCGCCCGCCCATATCCCGGACCTTTTGGATGGCCAGGGCCATTTGTTCCTCTGTCTCGCCCATTCCCACCATAAAATGAGAACCAGCATTACCCTCCCCAAATATATCGATAGACTCAGCCAAACACCGCCAGTACTGATCCCATCTGTGGGGACCTCGCACACCTTTGCCCCGATGGCGGTCAAACAATTCTTCAGTGGCAAGATCAATGGCAACACCGATCTTATCTGCGTCGGCCCCTCTGAAATCCACCAGATCCTGCCGCTTAAGCACTGTAGGGGAAATTAACAAAGATACGGGAATATCAAAGGATGACCTCAGTCGTTGGCATACCTCAATTGTATGAGCCACAGCCCGTTTCCTGGTTACCATGGAAATACAAATCCTTTTGATCTTATCCTCTCGTTGTTTGATCCTGGAAATAATCTCTTCCAACGAATAGGTCGGCCACGTAACCCGAATAAAGCTCTTTTGGTTGTAGGAGCCTGGCCGCTTACTGGAAAGGCCGCAATAGGCGCACCTTGCAATGCACCCATCCTCATATGTAAGAAGGAGGTTAATGCAATAAAGCCTGGCATTGCGGTAAAAAAGCCCGGGCTTCAACCCTAACGTCATGGCAGCAGCTAGGCTCATTCGCAGATACTGTGGGCTTTCCTGCACAGAGTCTTGTGCTACTGTCGTTGTCAAACTTCCTCACCAAACCTCTCTTGAAAAATCAGGACTCACCGAGCAGCAGGTGCGTTGATAGCGTATCTCGAGCCCATAGCTCCTAGCCCTTTCAATGGCCGCCTCTGAGGGAAGGGCCATCCGGTTAATACCAGCGTCAATGGCCAAAAGCTCCAAGTCCTCATCACCCCTTTTCCTTGCACACCCCAGGCTCATACGTACCTGAGGCATCAGCATCCTTGCATCAGCAATGAGTTCCGCCACCTCTTTGGCCCCGGGGGCATTTACGCCTTCAAAAGGGGTTCCACGTATGGCCATAAGCGACACGACAACCAGTTGCTCCACATCAAAATGGGAAATCATCTCCACGGCCTTTGCCTCGCCTTTCATTTTTCCACGGTAGAGCCCGCAAACAACATGTGGAACAATGGGCAGCGCGGCTTGATTGAGGGCCTCCATGGTGGAGAAAATGTGCGAAGTCCCGAAATCCACATGGTAGACAGCCTTGTACGTTTCGTCATCGCCGATCACATCCAAGAGGGCCTGGTCCACACCCGCCTCTTTCAAGGCCAAGGCCGTATCCTTGTCCAAAAGGCCACAATGGATGGATACATAAAGCCCGGTCTGTTGTTTTACCTCCTTTATTGCCTGAATAAAATCCATCCAGGGAAGCCTGCCTTGGGCATCACAGCCGCCACTGATCAGCACACCTAGACAGCCTTTTTCCGCAAAACGCTTGCATGTATCCACTAAGGTCTCAGGGCTCATTGTGGCGGGCATGGGCTCCAGGATCTTGGCCTGACAGTGATCACACATGAGTTGGCAGTGCGCACCGGTGATTGAAATGGCCGGATACGCCCCCCTGAGCCCGTTATAGGAAAACATACCCGGCAAATAGAAGGTGATATTTTTTCCAAAATTGCCCCAGGATATCTCCCTGGCGAGCTGTAGCTTTTTTTCAAGTTCTTTCATAGTACTCCTTGAAGCCTATCCAACAATAAGGAAGAATATCGTTGAGTAGATGCCACTGTCTCTCTAGGATCTTTCTCCGTTCCACAGCAAGGTGCAAGGCTTCACCCACGTCCTCCTGCCACTGTTGGTCATATCGCTTCAGTAACCCCGGGTCATTCTTTGCAGCAGCCTCCGCAGCGCATATGCCAGCCGCCTTACCGCAGGCAACAGCCTGGGGCACCCCAGCGCCCGTGATGGGATGGGTGTGACCCGCCGCATCACCCACTAACATCATGTTCCCCTTGACCGCAGTTTGAAGCGGCTCCACCGGGATCCAGCCGAACGTTGAGCTGTATGTCGGGCCCTTTATCTTACCCTCATGCCTCAGCCGCCCAACAAACCATTCCAACGTAGCCTTTGGGGGCCTTGACCATTTGCTACCCTGAGCAATGGCCAGGCCCACATTAGCCTGGTCATCTTTGGGAAAGACCCAGCCGTATGCACCATAGATCCAAGGATGAAAATAGACCTCGGTGTGCTCCATGGGCTTTGAAAGGGACACCCGCACCTGCAACGCGGGAATAAGGCGACGAACACGAAGGCCCATCCATCTGCCCACTGTTGAGTGTGGCCCGTCTGCACCGATAATTACCTTGGCTCTTACCCTGGAAAGTGATCCTCCAGCCTGCTTCAGGACAACAAAGCCATCTTCAGTTCCTACGGCCCTGACTTGCTCTAGGATCTCCACCCCTGCCTGACGGGCGTAATCGGCCAAGAGCTGATCAAACTGATCTCGATGGATAGTGAGGCCTGGGGCCCTTGTCTCCTTGACAGTACCATCAGGGAGCACCGCTCTCATGGCCCTGACCGCTTGTACCACAAAGCCCCGATCCCTAAAAGACAGCTCTCCCAAAAGGAGTCTTGGAATGAATTCTGCGCAGCGCACCGGAACACCAACAGCCTTTCGCCGCTCCACCACCAGAACCCTGGCCCCCGCAGCAGCCGCAGCCCATGCCGCAGAGCTCCCTGCCGGTCCTGCCCCCACCACCAGGATGTCATATTCGGAGATCATCATGCCACCTCCGCACTCAACACCATGTTAAGGAGGTCCAGGTTTACGTGGGTCTGGTTGGCGAACTTACCCGCATATGCCTCTTTTGCCTGATCCAATTCATAACAGGTGGTATTATCGATATCCAGCAATATGCCCGGGATACCGGCCTTTTCAAAATCATCCACATGCTTGGTGAAAAAGGGCTGACAACAGCAGCCGATAAAGGCTGACACGCCCCTGGCCTTCATCCTTTCAAGCTCCTTTATTAGATCCTCAAAGCTCACAATGCAGATGACTTTCATCTTTTTCATTTTCCCCAATGTCCATGCCGCTCCGATGGAGCACTCTCCACAGGCCTTGCACCCTTTCTTGTATCGGAGATTGCAGCTCAGGTCTTTGGAACAATAGGGCAGAAGCAGCACCGAAGGTCTTCGCTTTAGGACACCTTCAAAAGAATCATTGGTCACAGAAATAAGATTGCAATACTCAAGAGGAATTCCGTACTTAGAGATGGAGATCTTTTGGAAGGCCTGATCCACAGGCTTCAAAAAGTCGTCGCAGGACATTCCAGGGATCTGGATACGTCCCTCCTCAAAGAAACCCCTGATGATCTGGTGGAGTTCCTCTCTTTCCATACGGGCCCCCCTCAGGCATGCTTCCATATCATACAGGGCACGGGTGGGGAAAGAGAGAAAATCACCTGTTATGTAGACGTCCTTAACCCGTTTTCTCTGGAGATCCACAACAAAGGTAAAACGTACAAGGCCTTCGTCATTCTTATACGCCGCCTGCACCACCTCATGGCACTGCCTCGGTGTGCGCACCATATCTATCCATTGTTCGGACTGAAACCACCTTACCTTTTCCTTGAAAACCCTTTCCTCATCTCTTGTGAGTCCTCCCGGCTCCAACCTAATCCCAAGGTGCCTTTCAAAGCCCGCTCGGATCGCATGCTTGATTTCTTCCAATTCCGGCACATCGCCCAATTCCCATTTAAGGCATGTGACCCTTTCCTTTATAGAATCAATCTCCTTTGCCTTAAGTTTTTCCACAGGTATCCGCAGGCATCTGAGCATGGTGTCAACATCAAAATCCGTAAGCATGGTTCCTTGAAAAAGAAAAGCATCTTCGGATTCCGTGCCACCAGTGCCGGAAATTTTACGGCCATTCACTTCTATATCGTTTCTAGGTCTGAAAGAAGACTCAATACCTAGGAGTCGCAATGCAATGACCACTGGTTCGCAGAGAAGTTTGAAGAGCCTGCTATTGGGGATGGGAATACCAAAAAAGGCCTTGTCACAGATCACCTCCCAGCCAAGCTGGCTCTCATCAAAGAATATGGCGCCCCCACCAGTGATACGACGATTGATTTCAATGCCACTGTCCAGACAATATTGAAGGCGAACTTCTTCTGCTATGGATTGATGAAATCCCACCAGAACCGCCCTGGGAGAGAATTGCAGGAAGTGGATAGTATTGGGCGTTTTTCCCTGTCCCTTTAGCTCAACAAGGGTTTCATCCAGGGCCATATTCTCAGCCGCCGTCATGGGCGGGCTATCCAGGAGTCTCCAGGTGGGCATTGGAATCCTTCCCCATTGCATGAGGTCAAGAATAAATTGAGATCAATCTTATTGGGAATCAACGGCCCTATGAATGAGCTGCGTAATATCCAGGACCTCTATGGGAACCTTATTCCGTTTGACATATGTGGTCATGGT
>JAFDIV010000073.1 GCA_019307815.1 Deltaproteobacteria bacterium | reverse complement strand
GTTGGAAATGACCACATCAAACCCATTGGCTTCAAGTAGATCATATAACCAATACCATGAGGCCGTGGATTCAATAACAACTCGGCTCTGTTGTTCAAGGGCTCCAAAGTAGTCCAAAATGGTTTTTTCATCAGCAGTGCTACTAGATATAGGCTAATCTTCGAAAGACTCGGAAGGTGGTGAGAAATCGCGCATCTTGGGTATATTTTTTCTTGACAATTTGTCCTGAGTTTTGCAGTTAGGACAGTAAAACGTTGAAAGGAAACGCTGTGAATCTCCGACTATCATATTATTTTGGGTGGTATTACCTTGGAAACGAGGTGATCCCACCGCCATAATTTAAGAAATAGGTAAGAAACCGTGGGATCGCCTCAGAAGGGCCCCACGGTTTTTTATTTGAATTTGCAGGAAAGGCCGTGGGGTGAGAGGAACCTCATGGCCTTTTCCGTTTTTGGTGATAAACAGGGATCATTGTCTTCCACCAAAGATGCTGGCATTGAGATATCTCCCCATTTCTCCCAATACGGAAAAGACCCAGTTTAAGCGGACTGTCCGGGAGCAAATGGGGAATGAGCACATCAGAGAGCTGATAAGGATCAATAAAGAATCTTCAGGGGTTTCCTGGAGAATTCGGCGGAACTGATGTGGCTGTTGAGGCAGGTGGGGAAGGGTTTGAGGCGGAGCTACATGCCAGTCAGCTTGTGGAATGAGGCAAAAGGAGGGGAGAGGAAGATGGACTCAAAGAGGTTGCTAACAGGAAGGGTAATACTGCTTGTGGACAATGATCGTGATGTGCTGGATACCATGGCTGAACAATTGCATATGTGCCTGGTCCACAAGGCCAGTGACTATGACAGTGCCATACAGTATCTTCTGGGCCACACATATGATTTTGTCATCCTTGGCATGGAGGGCAGGGCGCTTTCAGATCTCCTGGAAACATGTGTTCTACGGGGGTTTGCAACGGTGGTGCTGGTACCTCCTCCGGTTAGCCCGGAGTCAGTGAAAATATACACCAGTTTGGAGTCTATCTATTTTCATCCAAAGGAAAAGATTGCAGAGATAAAAGAGTTGCTTGCAAGTATCTTAACTGAGCTTAACAAACCGCGGTGGCGAAAGCTGCTTGAAAAGGTGGATGCTGAATTTCTTAGCCATATTACTCCACACCAAGGAAACAGGATGATATAATCCTCGCTCGAGCGCTGGGAATTTTGATGCTAAACCGGACAGGAGGAGGTTGGTGTGAAGATCAGTTTTCATAAAGAGACATATGAGGCGAGGATTTTGGACCCCTCTGAAGGATTTGAGGAAAAGAAGTTAGTGGTCGAGGTGAGGACCGATCCCTTCACAGGAGCCAAGGCGAGGATACTTAAGCACCGGTGGAGGCTCCCCAAGGGCTCATTTGACCAGTCGATCATCTCGAAGTCCAAACAGAAATGTCCTTTTTGTCCTGAAAATATTGAAAAGATGACGCCCAAGTTCCCTTCCGATATTGTCGCTGAAGGAAGAATAAACCATGGTCAGTCAACTGTCATACCCAATGCCTTTCCTTACAGCAGGTACAATGGAGTCATTATTGTCTCCAAGGATCACTTCCTTTCCTTAGACAGATTTTCACCTGAGATCCTCTACGATGGATTTCAAGCCTCGCTGTTATACATAAACCAGATCCGGCAGTTCGATGACAAGGTTGCCTATGCATCTGTCAACTGGAACTACATGCCTTCTGCTGGCGGAGGTATCATTCATCCGCACTGGCAAATTGTGGTGGACAACAAGCCTACCAGGTTTCATGAAAGACTGCTCAGCCAATCACTTAAGTATCACATGGCGGAGGGAAGAAATTACTGGGCTGATCTCATCTCATTGGAAAAAGAGAAAAAAGTAAGATACGCGTTTCAGGTGGGTAAAGTGGTATTTATTGCGGCATATGCTCCGAGGGGAATGCTTGGTGAAGTGATTGCGATATTTGAGAGGGCTCGAACTCTGGATGAGGTTGGCCAGGATGGGTGGAGGGATTTTTCCCGCGGACTGTCAGAGGTACTTGCTTGTCTGCATGGGATGGGCATCGATAGTTTAAACATGGCACTAATCACAAATTTGGATAACGCTGGGCACTTCTGGGCCCAGGCAAGGATTATTGCAAGGGCCAGTGTTCCGCCCCTGGGGACCAGTGATGTTAATTATTTTGAGAAAGTGCATGAAGAGATAATAGCCGTGATTTCCCCGGAGGAGCTGGCCGAAAGGCTCAGATTGGCCTGTGCTGGAAACTTAAAGTAGAGGTAAATGGGTTGATAGAACTTGCAGCCATATTTGGTGGTTCTTTTGCCCTTGCTTTATCGGGCGCCTTGATGCCCGGGCCGCTATTTACCTTCACGGTCTCTGAATCGGCCCAAATAGGGGTAAGGGCCGGACCTCTTCTTATCACAGGCCACGCAGCCCTTGAA
>JAFDIV010000044.1 GCA_019307815.1 Deltaproteobacteria bacterium | reverse complement strand
TTACGGACCGCCCTCACTAACTGATTGAAATGTCAAGCAAAAAATAACGCCGCCATGAACTTTTTCTCAAACTTTCCACTCATCTTATGCAAAAACTTAACCGGACATTACTGAAAAAAAAGTGAATTTTTTCAAAAAAATTGCATATTCCTGATTTTCCTGTTCTTTTCCAAAGTGTAGCGATAAGTGGTCTAAGGACGCACAGGAAGCACGGTAGTCCACGATCAAACACAGACATAGGAGGGGGGGTATGTGCAGCTCGGTTGAAACCTCTCCAAGGCCACCAAAAAGTGCGCCCTAATTACTTGATATCATTACAGAAATAGGTGCACCCAACTTGACATCCGCTCCCCTTTATGCTTAACATCCGGCCATGACCAGCCGGGACCAACTCCAGGAAACGCTTTGTAACCGCCTCTTCTAGCACACCGCCGAGCGGGATGATGCCAAGGTTGCAGACTATCTCTTCCACCGCCACGAAATGAACGTGGTCTATGCCATGGATGAAGCCACCTTGTTTGATTCCTTCTTCAATTATCTTCGGGACATTGAAGTTTTTCCTCTTCTGGACCCCCTGGACCCAAAAAAACAACGAAGAAAAAATGTTCCCTTTTCTCAGATACTCCTCGTTTTCTTAATGAAAGTCGTCGGGTCCATCAAAAAAATGGATCAAATGACCGATTTGCTGCTCACAGATGAACTCCTTATGAGTATGTGTGGCTTCAATGCCTATCAGGTAAAAAACGGTAGCTGTAAGCGCGGCGAAAAACTCCGCAAGACATACCTGCCGGAGTTCAGAGGCGCTTTGTGTGTCGATACGGTCGCCAACCACATTGTTACCGTTTCTCCCAGGAAAATTGAAAATTTTTTCAATCGCTGCATTCAGCGTTTGGCCAAACAGGGGATTTTTCCGAAAAGCATCAAGGCCGCTTGTGACTGCACTTTGTATGAAATTGCACTTTGTATGAAACCACCGCCAAGTTCAAAGGTCGTGGGTGTGTCACCTATAAACGCAAAGTGAGTGCCCGCGGCCGCCGGAAAAACGGTGAACTCAAAGAGGTCAAAGTCACCCTTTATGGATGGAAGGTATGGGCCATTTATGAAATTGAAACGGGCATACCTCTATCCATCAAGATCGATACCATTGAAAAACCCGACAATCTCCATGTCCTTGCAGTGTTGGAGCAGGCCAAAGAAAATGTAAGACCTTCCAGTGCCATTGACTCTCTGGTACTGGACCGCGGATTCCTGGACGGCAAGATGCTCTACAACATTGACCTACAGGGGATTGAATTTGTTATCCCCTTGAAAAGAAACATGGAAGCTGCCAGGGATGCTCGACAGTTAGCTTTAGATCATGCCAATCTTCCCCCTGTAACCCGTGAGGTTTCAGTGCCCCGTGGGTATGGAAAGAAACGCTATATCGAAAAACTACTCACCACTTTGGTCGCCGTACCGGACCTTATGACATGTGACTGGTTTAATCCGCAAGGCTCCAAAGCCAATACCACCAAAAAAGACTATGAGCCGATTCCCCTCAATGCGGTCGTTGTCAAAGAGTAGGACAACCAAGTTCCTTCGCCTGATAAACAGGTTGTGTTCATAACGAACATCGACGTAAAAGACCCCTTCATAACTTTTGACCGCTATGACGACCGAAGCCTCATAGAAAATAAACTCTTCCGTGAGGTGAAACAAAACTGGCACTTTGAACATCCCCCCAAGAAGACCAAAGAGGGGGTCTATGTTCAAGCATATATGACCATGGCCATGAAAGCTCTCACCACCGCATTTTTGAAATGGCAGCAAGATCAACTGAAATTGGAGGCCCTGGGCAAACCAGGCACCTGGCAGATGTACCGGCGAAAAATTAAGGTTCTCAATCGAAATAAACTGATCGTCTTTGCAGACGACAACTTCGGCATCTTCCCTTCACATGAGGTTTTCATGCTGGCCAATGTTCCGGTGCGAGACACGGAAAAAGAACTCAATATCACGCGCGGCCGGGTCTACGCCAAATACACTGAACCGCTCCATAGCAAAAAATCCTGAAAAATCGCACGTGATTTTCTTCACGGCCAAGGTATGATCGCCTTATTCCTTATATCGGAATTCTAGGGTTAAAAAAAAGCACTTGACATATTCGATAGATCTGCTATTATAAGCAGAAATGAGATCTAATTTAGGATCTATCCTGATAATAGTTTCTTAGCAAGAATCTTTGAGGTTCTAATACTCCGAGATAAGGCGATCTTATATTTCGAAAAAAGAGCAATTGGGTATGATGAATTCAGGAATAACGCAAGAAACAGATGTGCTTATCATCGGTGCCGGTATCATCGGGATGAGCCTAGCTAGAGAACTAACGAAATACCAAGTAGAAGTAACCGTCATTGATAAAGAGCCAGATGTTTCAATGGGCATAAGCAAGACGTCTGGGTCCTTGATATATATGGGATTGTTTCAAGCGCTATCGCTAGTTATCAAGGATCTGGGGAGAGGATTTGATCTTGAGGCAGAGACACAAAACGAAAGGATGAAATTGCTCTGGGAAGGCTTCCGTGATTTCGATTCGATCGCTCACGACTTGGATATTGCTCATAAACATGTTGGGTTTCTTCTCATTGCCAGAAATGATTTAGAATTGCAAAAAATCAACAGATTGGAGCATCTAGCGCAATTTGTACCTGGCGGTACTATTAGAAGGGTTTCTCGGGACGAAATCTTTGATATGGAACCCAATATCACGCCAGATGTCATTGAAGGCTTACACGATTCGACTGGCACCATATCGATATTTGGCCCTGAATATGTCATTGCCTTATACGAGAATGCTTTGGAGAATGGAGCTCATATTCTCTTAGCTTGTGAATGTTTAGATATTGAAAACAAAAAAGGCCGATTTATAGTGCAGACGAGTCGCGGTACAATCGTGGCACGTTATGTAATCAACTGTGCAGGAAAATATGCAGACAAAGTTGCCGATATGGCACAAGCCAGATCCGGGTGGAATCTGGTTTTCTACCGAAGCCAAGCGTTGGTACTGGACAAAAGGCTAGAGGGAACTATTAATAACATCATAGGTCTCCCACCTGATCCAGGAAAAATCGACTTTTTATATCCCTTGGGAGAAGGGAATATCCATGTCTATGGCGGTTATTACGATCACATTGGGGACAGGGAATTCACGGACACTACAAAAGAAAATTATGACGATGCAATATCTCGTATGCAACAAATAGTGCCCTGTTTGTCTGAAAAACACATTATAACGTCTTACGTAGGCGTGCGAACGTTCAACGACAAAGAATTAGAGGATAATTTGATTGAGTATTCTCCCAGGGACCCCAACTTTATTAACGTCCTTGTAAGGATGCCTGGTTTTACGCCAGCGTCCAGTATTGCAAAGAAGGTTGTCGACATGCTTGAAAGTAGGGGGTTACAGTTGAATGACAAACCGAATTTCATTCCAAGACGACAGGCAATTCCTCGATTTCGTTTCCTTTCTGATTTAGAAAAAGAGAAGCTGATAGCACAAGACAGGTGCTATGGGCATGTGATCTGTAGGTGTGAAACGGTAACAGAAGGAGAAATCGTGGAAGCCATCCGGCGGGGAGCAACCACTTTACAAGGTGTCATGTTCAGGACAAGGGCAGGAATGGGCCGCTGCCAGAGAAATTGGTGCGGCCCCAAAATACTGGATATTTTAGCCAGAGAGTTGGGAAAGCCAAAAGGTAGCCTCACCTTTAAGGGTGAGGGATATAGGTTAGTATGTGGGGGAACTGAAAGCTGAACTAAGAAAGGAGGTGAGGTGGTTTTTGTAATCCAAGAAGCCCTAGGGCAAATTTGGCGTTAATTTTAACAACCTTATAACCGCCAGCAATTCAACACGTTGTTAACACGAGTATTATAGGGGGGAAAAATGAAGGGAAAATACATTCTATTGTCCTTCTTATTTTCGGCAATTTTTGCCATGAGCAATTTTTTCACCTTCGGCGTTATTGAAGCAAAAACATTACGATATTCGACGCCTTATGGAAAGACTAATCCCATGACAAGCTCAATGCAGTGGTTTGGCAAGGAGTTCGAAAAGCGCACTAACGGACAGTATAAAGCAAAATTTTATTTCTCGGGTCAAATGGGAAAGGCACCGGATATGCCAGCCCTTTGTAAAACAGGAGCGGTTGACTTTATTTTTACGGGGATGGGATATACGCCGCATATTTTCAAGTTAAATAGAGGCTTTGAGTTGATGTATATCACGGAAAATCCTCATGCCAATGGCGCGGCCTTGTGGGAACTCTATCATCAATATGAACCCGTACGTAAAGAATGGGAAGATGCGGGGCTGATGATGGTTTTTCCTGCCGGAATCGACATCATGGCCTGTCAGAGCCGGACTCTAATTAAAGGCGTGCAGGGCATAAGAGGAAAGAAATTCAGAAGCTATGCAGGTGTAGCGGAAATGATCAAATTGTGGGGAGGCAACCCGATTGCATTGTCTTACTCGGAAATTTATGATGCTCTCAACCGAGGGGTGTTGGATGGTGCATTTGGCATTCCATCGCTCAACGTCTACGCGTCAAGATTCTGGGAAGTGGCACCATACGTTTTCAATACCGGAGCAGGCATTTACGCTGTAACCTATTTTGCCATATCCAAGAGAACGTACAAGAGCTTCCCGGACGATGTTAAAAAGATCTTCCAACAACTCTGTAAAGAAGGAATGAAAAGACATCGGGAGTGGATGGTAAACACGGAAAGGAATGTTTTTAAAAAGCTACGGAAGAAAAAGTCGATTAGAATTATTAATTGGTCAACTGAAGAAAAAGCAAAGGCCCGAGATTTGGCAGTTCCCGGAATCTGGAAGGCGTGGCTGGACGAAATGAATCAGAGGAATTTGCCGGGGGAGGAATTTTTAAATAAATATAAGACCTTGGTCAAAAAATACGAAAAAATTTACCCTTATCAAAATCCATATGCTTATTAGCAGGGAGTATCAAAGCGTCCCGGAGGGGGGAAAGGTATGAGGCTAAACCGAATCGTCTGAACGTCTTTGTTTAGATTGTGTGGACATCGGCGCGAATTTAAGACCACGGATTAGGTTGTCATTTGGGCCGGGATGGTGACCTAGAATGGCGGAGAGACTTTCGCGCTGATGAGTGCTGCATACCTTCCTCTCCGTGCGCTTAGAACTATAATAATTGGTATTATTGGGAAATAGTAATGGCAGCTAATAGCAAGATACCAATGTTTAACGTATTCCTAAGGGTTTTATATTTAATCGCTCGAAATGTGGTGATTGCGTGCCTTACCGCGATGGTCTTTCTGGTTGTCATCGACGTTGCATTGAGAACTCTCACAGGTTCTGGAGTGCCGGGGACTGTGGAAGTCAATGAATATCTACTGACCGTTGCTGGCTTTTTGGGAATTTTTCAAACCTATAGCGAAAAGGGCCATGTCTCTGTTGGGATTCTCTTCAATAAGTTGCCCCTGACCGTAAAGATAACGCTGGACCGGATCAATCACTGCATGATCTTTGTCTTTAGTTTACTGTTTATGTACGGCGGAGCACAGCGGTTTTACTCAGCCTTTCAAGAAGGTGAAACAAATTGGTTCGGTTCGTACCTGTTACCAGTGTACTTTGTGCGTTTAGTAGTCCCTTTAGGCTGTTTTGGTATTTGCTTGCAAAGTATAATGAACATTTGCAACCCCGAATTCGTGTTTAAAGTTAAAAACTCCGAACCAAAAAAGTCAGAAAAACTTCATTCTACCATTTGAAGTCCGGGAGATGCTTATACCCATTGTTTGGTCTAAAATGGAAAATGTACCAGCAAACAGACTTAGGGAGAGTATAGCGAATGAGCCCTTTTGAAATAGGTCTACTAGGGTTATGCGGGCTTTTGACCCTCCTTGTCTTGCGTGTGCCTATTGCTTTCGCTCTTAGTATTGCTGGCTTGGCTGGCATAATTGCCTTGCAAGGGTGGGACATAGGGATATTCAGTCTTGGTGACTTTCCATTTGCCTTTTTGAAAAGTTGGTTACTCGTGGCAATCCCTCTTTTTATCTTGATGGGATACCTTGCATCTACCGCGGACGTCACCGCCGATGCATTCGCAGTCGCTTACAGGTGGCTCGGGCAACTTCCCGGTGGTTTAGCTATGGGTACTGTAGCAGCCTGTGCCGCTTTTGCGGCGACGTCAGGTTCAAGCGTCGCGACTGCTGGAATGATGGGTGCCGTAGCGATTCCGGAAATGGAAAAATATGGGTATAGTAAAAAATTGGCTTCTGGGGCTGTAGCCGCCGGTGGACTATTAGGAATTTTAATTCCGCCAAGCATTGTGCTGGTAATGTACGGTTTCATTACAAAGACGTCTGTTGCAAAACTGCTCATTGCTGGTATCATTCCCGGCATTTTAACTACGTTGATATATTTCATAGGTATCTATTTTATGGTTAAGATCAATCCTTCTATTGCACCAAGGGCTTTAAGTTTTACCTGGAAAGAACGCCTCAGTGTCGTGCCAAAGTTATGGGGCACTGCTGTACTATTTTTGGCAGTTGTCGTGGGGATCTACGTGGGTATTTTCACGCCAACAGAAGCTGCAGCCGTAGGCGCGTTTATGGCCCTACTGATGAGTCTTTATAAGAATTTTCGAAGACCGGGTACTATATCCAGAGCATTTATAGACAGTGGGAGTACCACGGGTATGCTATTAGCTATTTGTGTAGGGGCAACGTTATTCACCCAATTTATCACATTAACTGGGATGCCCGAGGCTGTGGCAGAGGCCGTCACAAAATTTGAGGTAGCCCCCATTTGGGTCTTAATCACGATGTTGATGGTCTATTTACCATTGGGGTTGTTTCTGGATACCATATCCATGTTGCTCATTACCCTGCCAATCTTTTTCCCAATAGTGACCAGATTTAGCATCGATCCCATTGTTTTCGGAATCCTGGTCGTCAAGATGGAAGAAATTTCCTTAATTACACCTCCGGTTGGATTAAACGTATATGTCATCAAAGGTGTTGCACCGGATATACCACTTGCAGATATTTTTCTTGGGATTTTACCTTTTTTGCTAATGGAATTTATTGTTATGGCGATCCTTATCGCTTTCCCACAAATCATATTGTTCTTACCGAATTCTATGAATGCATATTAGCAGAAGCTATTTCAAACAAGGAGTAAAAGGTTGGGATTGGTTGCACACAAAGTAAAAAATGTTGACATCGCTGTGATTGGAGGTGGACCAACAGGGCTATCAGCGTGCTTGGAGCTGGCCAAGCATCCCGGAATAAAAGTAGCCCTGTTTGAAAGCGAATCCGAATTGGGAGGTATGCCGCGCAGTTGCCATGTGTTTTTTGGAATGCGGGACATGAAAAGAATATACAGTGGGCCTGTATACGCCCACAAACTAAGCAGCGCTGTCAGAGAAACTGGAATAGATATACATACAAACGCCACAGTTACACAAATAGTTCCTGATCCAACCGGTGGAGATCATATTGTGAAAGTTGTGACAGAAGACGGCCTAATCCAATGCGAGTGCAAGTATGTTTTATTGGCCACCGGTTGTTTTGAACAGTCTAGAGAGGCGCGCAGAATCCCGGGAACAAGACCGGCTGGGATTTTTACCACAGGTTCTCTCCAGCAAATAGTCAACTTGCAGAAGGTTAAGCCTGGCAATAAAGCATTAATTCTTGGTAGTGAGCATGTCTCCTTATCGGCCGCTATAACGCTGCACCGGGCAGGGACAAAAATTGCAGGTATGATTTCGGATGATCCCTTTTTACAAACCTATTTATTTGCTGCAAAGGGAATTAGCACCGTATTAGGTTTTCCTATATATCGAGGCGCAACTATTGAGACAATATTCGGTAAGAAGCGTGTCGAGGGTGTTAAAGTAATGCTGAAAGAGACAAGAAAAGTGTTCGAAGTTGAATGTGATACGATTGTCTGCACCGGCAAGTTTCGGCCAGATGCATCATTGATCTATAAAACTGGTATTCGAGAAGATTCGGCGAGCATGGGCCCCGAGATTGACATTAACTTTATGACTAATCTACAAGGCGTTTTTGCAGCTGGCAATGTATTACGAGGGGCAGATATGCACGATCTCTGTGCTTTGGAAGGACGGATAGTAGCCAAAAACATGTTGAAAGAGATGCACACAATTGACAAAAAGGGGCTAAATTCCATGTATATAAGAATAAGAGGCACAGACCCCATTCGATATGTTGTTCCTCAAAATCTGGTCCCAGAGAGAATGAAAGGGTGGAAAACATCTTTGTGGACTCCGGGGGTCTCCATGCAGGTCCATCGAACGTTGACGGATGTGGTGTTGGAAGCATGGTCGGGGGATACCAAAATCTGGTCCCGCAAATATAGAAGGTTAATCGCAAATACCAGGGTACCTTTGCCTATAGAGAGATTTGATTGGGATAAGGTTGATTTATCCAAAGGAATTACCTTAAAAGCCTTTTCTCATAGAAACGTATATACGCAAGGAAGAATATGAGAGATCATCAGTCCGTTCTAAGCAAAGACAAAGCTAGTATGGCATACAATGCCATAAAAGATTTGCTTTTCAGACGGGTCCTTAATCCCAACCAAAAACTGCTTTACAATGATTTATGCGAGCTTGTGGGCTTAAGCAAGACCCCCATTATCAATGCATTAAACCGGTTAGTATATGAGGGGTTTATTGTCTATGAATTGAATAAAGGTTACCGAGTTGCACCTATTAACGAGGAATTACTCAATCATCTCTGGGAGATCAGGCTAGAACTAGAATGCATCAATGTAAGGAACGCAATAAAGAATGCTAACCGGGAGAATATTGCTGCGCTTCGAAAAAAGCATGAACTTCTTCAGAACTACAGACCAGAATTTACGGATAGAAAAAAATTAGAATTAGATATGGATTTGCATATTGAAATTGCTCGGATTGGCGGTAATAAGTACTGTGAGCGTTTTTTGAGAACTGTTTTGGAGCATATTCATTTCATGTATAGGCTTGAAGGCGGGGTGGATAGAAGAAAGGAAGCAATCGAATACGAGCACAGCAAGATCGTGGAAGCTATAGAAAAACGCGACGCTGGAGCTGCCGAAAAACATATGCGAACTCACATAGAAGCGCTCCATGTCCTCATGATAGACTATCTTAATGAGTTGAAACAGACAGAAGGAACTTTTTGGACAGAGTAAGGGAGGAAGCTGTCTTGGGCACGGTGGCTAACGCCCGAAGAAAATGAAGTTTTGAAAATATAAATAATAATAATTTTTATGGAGGCAGAAATGGATAAAGAATTAGCTCAAGAAAAAAATCTTTATGTGGAAGAAGTTATCAACAAGGCGCGTAAAGCAATGGATTCTATTGAGCATTACGACCAAAAGACTGTTGATAAGCTATGCCAGGCAGTTGGGTGGGCGATCTCGAATGAGACAACCTTCACCCGGTTGGCCAGAATGGGTGTCAAAGAGAGTGGTATAGGAGATATCGAGGGTCGTCCAGCTAAACGTTTCAAAGTGCATGGAGTACTAAGGGATTGTTTGAGGCAAAAAAGTGTTGGCATAGTAGAAGAGATACCGGAAAGGGGGATCGTGAAGTACGCCAAGCCGGCTGGAGTTATTGTGTCACTTGTACCTGTAACAAATCCAGTGATGACACCTGCGACGACTGCTATTTTTGCCATAAAGGCCAAAGATGCGGTTATCTTTTGTCCTCATCCAAGAGCTTTGCAGACTATACGGCAAACAGTAGAAGTATTACGACAAGCATTGGCCGATCAAGGTGCTCCTAGTGACCTCTTCCAGTGTGTTGAGAAGCCAAGCTTTTCCCTTACAGATGCCCTGATGGCGGAAGCCGATCTTGTAATGGCTACAGGCGGAGCTAATATGGTGAAAGCTGCTTATAGCTCGGGAACACCTGCTTTCGGGGTAGGCCCTGGAAATGCGACCATGGTAGTAGATGAGACTGCTGACGTCGATGTGGCTGCCCACTACGTCAAAATTAGCAAGATGAACGATAATGGATCCGGGTGCTCAGCAGATGGCAATGTGTTAGTATCAAGTGCTATCTATGAGGAATTCTTGGAGGCTTTGGAAAGTGAGGGGGGATACGTTGCCTCAGATAACGAAAAAAGGCAACTGGCTACCGCAATGTGGGACGAGGTAGGTAGAAGAACAATTGATACTGTAGCGTGCCCTGCCTCAAGAATTGCTGAAAAAGCGGGTTTCAACTTGCCTAGAGATAAGCAGTTCATAATAGTGCAACAACAGGAGATTGGCCCAGAACATCCTTTTTGTAGAGAAAAACTTTCGCCTGTTCTGGCTATTTATAAATTTGCAAATTTTGAGGAAGCGTTGGATATGGTGCAAGGGATATTTCAAGTCGGCGGGAGGGGGCACTCATGCAGCATTTATTCGCACAATGAAGAGCATATTCACCGATTGGCCTTAACTGCGCCAGTAAGCAGGATCATGGTTCGTCAACCGACATCACTGGCTAATTCTGGGTCCTTTACAAACGGAATGCCAATGACAGCAAGTTTGGGCTGTGGCTTTTGGGGAAACAATATCACGAACGAAAATATCCATTTAAAACACTATTTGAACTTTACTTGGGTAAGTAGGCCCATACCCGAAGACAGGCCTACAGAGAAAGAGTTGTTTGGCGAATTTTATGGATCAAAAACTTACTAATCGATCATGATCATTTCAAGCCAAAAGCTCTAGGATACTGCAGAACGTTCAATGTTCGGGGCATGTTAAAGGCAAGGAGTATTTATACTAGTAAGACTTGTACCCTGGTATCTTGGGTAGCTGTATAGCCTTAAACATAAAAGGTTATAATGCCATATTGAGAGAAATGGGTTGTGGGATGATCGAGGGACTAGATCATATAAATATAGTCGTAAGTGACTTGGAGCGCGCAAAAAGATTCTTTGAAATGTTCGGGTTTACGGAAATCGACGCGTCTGAATTACGCGGGGAGTGGATCTCCACCATCGTCAAACTTAAAGGTGTTGTTGCGCGCTACGTGGCCTTGGCTTTGCCAGCATCAGAATTGAGAATTGAGTTGATTAAGTATGAGAATCCGGCATCCGTGAAAGCTCCGGATTTGGGTAAAGCCAATAAAATCGGCCTCCGGCATCTTGCGTTCAGGGTTAACGATATCGAAAAGGAGGTCGAGAGATTAAAAAGAAACGGAGTTGAGTTTCTTAGTGAAGTGATGGTGTATAAAAAACTGGGAAAAAAGCTGGTCTATTTTTGCGGTCCGGATGGGATCCTTTTGGAGTTGGCTGAGTATTCCTCGGATAATTAATTTCCACCGCAACTGTGTAAGGGAGGTGTAAATGCTTCCGGAAAAAAGGGTAATAATAAGAGAAGTCAGTTTAAGGGATGGACTCCAATCGGAAAAAGAGTTTGTACAGACCAACATAAAACTTGAAGTCATTAGAGCATTGGCCCAAGCTGGGGTTGAATATTTTGAAACCACTTCATTCGTGAGTCCAAAGGCTATTCCACAGCTTCGGGATGCAGCCGACCTGATGGCCCACGTGGAACGTGGTAATCTCAAGCATGAAGTATTAATACCCAACTTGAAGGGGGCCCAGCGAGCCCTTGAAGCTAAGGCTGACCGATTGATTGTTGTCGTATCTGCTTCTGAAGCCCACAACAAGGCGAACGTTCGGCGCAGTATCGCAGATTCCCTTGAGGAGCTTCAAGGCATTTTTGAGTTGGCCAAGACGAATAATGTACCAGTGGCTGGGGTTATTTCAGTGGCTTTTGGTTGTCCGTTTGAAGGAAGGGTGCCTAGAGAAAATGTCTTGAATATTGCCCAGCATTTTATAGAAAAAGGGGCAGACAGGATCTCTCTGGCTGATACGACAGGGTTAGCGAACCCTTCTCAGGTCGAAGATATGGTATCTTGTTTTAAGAATCGCTTTCCTGATACTTTGTTATGCTTGCATTTTCACAACAATCGAGGAGTGGCCATGGCCAACCTGTATGCTGGCTATCTTGCGGGTGTTAGGATGTTTGATACTGCCCTTGGGGGCATTGGTGGATGCCCTAATGTCCCTCAAGCGGCAGGCAATCTCGCTACCGAAGATGTGGTTTTTATGTTCCAAGAGATGGGTATTCAAACCGGAATAGATCTTGTCAAGTTGATTAAGGCGGCTAAACGGCTCGAAAAGGTATTAAAGCACACCTTGCCGGGCCAGGTTATGAAAAGTGGGCCTTCAGACCCCCAGCTTGCACGTCAGTTATGCGGTATCACTTAGTAACTATCAATGCTTTCTAACCAGCTAGATAATATGAAACGGCGAGTATAGGGACGACCGTGCTTTCGACAACCTAATTGCCAGGAGGAGGAAAAAAGATGAAGGCAAAAATCGGAGTTGTATGTATCATGGCTATTTATTTAATCTCTTAGGGTTGAATTCCCCGCCGCTTGCGGCGTAAACTGAGGGTGTGAGTGAATATGTTCATAAGAGTCATAATGTAACAGTCCTGATCTATCATTTGGTTTTTCCT
>JAFDIV010000072.1 GCA_019307815.1 Deltaproteobacteria bacterium | reverse complement strand
ACCCTATCCAGAGCACAACAGCAAAATATATGATAATTACAGTGAAATCACACACTGTCTCCACTCGTCAAATCCCTCATCACCTCAATTAACTCATCCATATTGTACGGCTTTGCAATGGCTGCCTTGAAACCATATTGCCTGAACTGCGACATAACCGGATCATTGGCATATCCGCTCGATACAATCATCTTAACTTCTGGATCAACTTTAAGTAACTCCACCGCCGTTTCCTTTCCGCCCATGCCACCGGGCACAGTGAGGTCCAAAATAACCACATCATAGGGTCGACCCCACTGCTTAGCTTTCTTGTACAAATCAATTGCCTCGCTCCCCTCTGCTGCACAATCAACATCACAGCCGAAGTGGGCCAGTATCTGGCGGGTTGTCTCTCTTACGACCTCTTCATCATCCATCAAAAGAACCCTTATCCCAAAGGAACTGGGAGTGAAAGACTCATCTGCAGGCCTTGTCTCACCTGCTTCCAAGGCAGGGAGATAGAGCGAAACCTCAGTTCCACATCCAGGCCTTGAATGGACTTGTATGTGGCCACCGTGTTTCTTGACAATGGAATGACATATAGACAACCCAAGCCCTCTTCCCATTTCCTTGGTTGTATAAAACGGATCAAATATCTTTGCCATATGCTCACTGGGTATGCCAGGTCCGTGGTCCTGTATTGTTATTTTGACATATGGCCCAGGATCAATAGGCATGGACTCCCTGGGTGGTATCTGCACATTTTCCCCTTTTACAAAAATAGCCCCACCTTCTCCCATGGACTCCAGGGCATTTTGCACTATGTTATGGATCACCTGTGCAATCTGCCCCTCGTCTACATACACCTGCCACAGATCTTCAGGAAGCGAAAACTCGGCCTTGACATTTGAACCACTCATGCAAAGACTAATAGAATCTTTCAAAAGCTTAGCCATTGATACGGTTTCTCTAATCGGCTCTCCGCCTTTGGAAAAGACCACAAGTTTTTGAGCCAGCTCTTTTGCTCTCATGCAGGCCTTCTCAGCCGCCTCAAGACACCTAAGGGTCTCGTCGCGTTGTTCAATATTCATCCTGGCAAGTGTTATGTATCCCACAATACCCATCAGCAGGTTGTTAAAATCATGGGCTATCCCTCCAGCCATAACCCCAATCGCCTCAAGCTTCTGCATCCTCATAACCTCTTCTTCCAGCCTTCGCCTCTCACTAAGGTCCCGAAACACTATAACAGAGCCCAAGATCTCACTTTGGTTGACGTAAATGGGAGAAAGGGTGCCTTCTATTGGCCTTCTTTGTCTGTCTTTTGATATTAAGAGGGTCCCAGCTGGTAGGTTTACAATAGCCCTTCCCTGAAGAACTTTCTTTACAAGATCACCGTAGGGCTCACCTGTTCCTTCGTTAATCACGTAGAAAACTTCATCAAGAGACTTTCCAACCGCCTTACCTTCCTCCCACCCGGTCAATTCCTCCGCTGTTTTGTTAACTAGGCCAATGGCTCCATTGCGGTCTGTTGATATAACCCCATCGCCTATAGAGCTAAGAGTAACGGCTAACCTCTCTTTTTCCTTGGCAAGTGTCCTCTCGGCCTCCTTTCTCCAGGATACATCAGAGATGGTAGCCACAAACATCTCACCCTTTTCTTTACTCTCAAATGGCGCCACCTTTAGGTGTGCATCAAACACGGTCCCATCAAAGCGTTTCAATCTTAAATCGAGCTCAGAGCGTCTACCTTTTCTAAACCCTGCGTAGATTTCCTCTTCAGTCCTGCGGTAATCTTCTCCAGACACAAAAAACTCCTGCACGTTCTTTCCAACCAAATCAATCGGTCTATTGCACCTGAGAAGCTCCACCATGGCCTCATTGGTCCACTGAATTATGCCCACTTCTACAAGCGCGACTCCCAAGGGCGATGACGATAGAACCGCATTGAGCAGGGCTTCGCGTTGCTCTAGGGCCTCCTGCGCCCTTTTACGCTCGGTTATGTCCATGAAATTTCCCAGGGTTGCTTTTTTCCCTTTCAGATCAATCGACACTACACTTTCCATGATCCATCTGATCTTGCCCTGCTTTGTCAATATTCTGAACTCATAGGGAGTACATTGGCCACTTTTGAGCATGCTTACAGCCTTGTCTCTAACTGCCGCCCGGTCCTGTGGGTGAACAATCTGCAGGCAAACCATGCCCAATAGGTCTTTGTCGCTGTAGCCCGTAATAGCTTGGAATCGAGGGCTCACTATCTGAAACCTCCCATCCTGGACAACGTACACACCCACTGGCAAGGCCGAAATCAGCTGGCTAAAGAGACCCTCAGGCCATTTTTGGTTGTACGAAACTCCTTTTGTCTTTTGTGGCTCGCTCCTTTCAGACCACTGATCTTCACCTATTTTTCCACCTTTTTTGTGCTCTCCCTTCATATGGAGCCCCCAGACCGAAGGCAAAATCTTAAGTCTGATTCAAATTATGTGATGACAACCTTTCCTCACGGTGAAACATATAGTATTCCAGTCGTCCCTTCTTACTTTTTATCCTATTGTAAGCTC
>JAFDIV010000071.1 GCA_019307815.1 Deltaproteobacteria bacterium | reverse complement strand
GCCTTAAGATGGAATTACATTGGAGATCAAACCCTATAGGAAAAGTAGCCCATAATCTGCCATTCTTTCAGAGATTGGCTGAAAGAAATTTCACACAAAATAGTTGACAGTACCCTTGCTACTCAATAAGTAATTACCTTCTGGGCCCTTCTTTTCCTCTACATTCATTTGGGACCAAAACGCCATCATTGCATAAAGCCGGAACTCGGATACAGGCATAATTGGCCATCCTCGCTTTATCCCCCTTCTCGGTATAAAGGGTATAGCCACTAAATCGAATCTTTGGAAATTTCGCAAACACTTGCAAGCGCGCTAAGTCCTCCTCCCTCACGCGATCAAGCTTCTTATTACGCATCGCGACAGCCACTAGACCAGGTTCATCTAAAACATCGGACAATGTGCGATGAGATACGTTCCGTATGATCATCCCAGCATAGAAACTGATCGTTCCTCTAGCAATGTCCACTGCAACCGGAGCGTATCCGGCCTTTCTTGCCCTTGACATTGCAACACCAAGGCTTCGGGTTGACAGATAATCGTTGAGTTGAGACGCTCCCCATCCCATGCCAACCCAGGACACCAGACAACTCCCGAGCAAAAACAACCATAGCAGACTTTTTCCTTTTTTTGCAGCGCAAAAACAACCGTCCCTATGCCCAACAAAAGAGGAATGAGGGCAATAATAGCTAGATGGCCCAGTTCCTCAGGAAGAAGGTTAAAGATAACATAGAAAATACCCAGGCCAAACAGGATAAAGAAAATTCCACTTATCAGACCCTGCCACGGGGAAAAATTCCAGTCCCTATCTTCCCAAGGGGCTGGAAGGCCTGCTGCGATAAGTAATGCTATGGCGGGCAAAATGGGTCCAAGATAAATAAATAGCTTTCCGCTTATAGCTGAAATCAATACAAACCCGGGCAAGAACCAACATAAAATAACCCTTATAACCCTTTTTGGTGCTTGTCTAAATCCCTGCCACACAAATGGAAGCCATGGCATAGGCAGTGGAAACATCACCAAAGCGTAAAAATAGAATGGTTCTGGGTGGCTCCATGATTTTACGGAACGGCTCCAAATCTGTCTTATGACAATGTCCTCGAGGTAAATCTTATGGCCGCAAATGTACAAATAACCCATCCATGTACACACAACAACAAAGTCGAAAATTAGCCCATACAATAATTTCAATCTTCTTATGCCCTTCCACCTATCCTGCACAAACGCATATGCCATCGCCCCTAAAAGGGGAAATGCCACCCCGAGAGGTCCCTTCACCATTAGGGCGAGAAACGCGAATCCATGGCCCCATAAGCCCTTCTTAGCACTCCCCTCATCCACTGCACTCATGAAATAATGGAGTGAAAGAAGCACAAAAAGGGCCATTAATAGATCCATCCGAACAATATTTCCAGCCACGAGATAAAGCATTGATGTAAGCAGAATAAATTCGGCCCACATTGCACGGTTTGTTCCTATCAGCCTACGCGAAAAAATGAAAAAGCAGGCCCCAAAGGCAAGCATGCTAAGGAAGGTCACTATACGGAATGAAAATGTGTTCACACCTGTAATCGAAGCCTGTATAGCGAGAATCCAAAAGTAGAAAGGGGGCTTATCCGAATAAGGTCGACCATCAAGGGTAGGAACGAGATAGTTGCCGTTATTCAGCATTTCCCTGACCACTTCTCCATAACGTGCCTCGTCCTGCACCCACAAATATCTCGGGAAGAGCATATTTATTCCGTAAACAAGAAAGACTACTCCCAGGACAATAGCCCATTGGAAAAAAGGTCTCTTAATTAAATGCTGGCCCCCGGATCTCATTAGCAAATACCAATCGGGAGAAAGATTTCCACTTTAGAAAGGTCATTACGTGGCACTTATCTCAAATTCAGGTGGATCAATCATATGCTTCTTTACTGCACAGAGATCCATAGACCTTATGATGGGCCTTTTGTATTTTTCATCAAAACCCTCCGGTAACTTAAGATTGATGGAAAACTTGCTGTACCGTTTTCTCTCATCATCCCATTCACACACCATGGTCAAGTACATCCCTTCTGTACTTATCTCACGGGACTGGCAAAAGCTCACTGCATAAATTCCAGCGCAAGTGGCAATAGATGCCAAAAAGAGTTGGAAAGGCTCGGGTGCAGATCCCTCGCCTCCTGCCCATATGGGCTGGTCCGTTTTGATAACAAATTTTCCAATTTTTGCATCAACCCTTTTCCCTCCTGGAAATGTTACTTCAAGTAAAGCCTTCTTCATAAATCCCTATCCTTTCTGCACGTGACATATTAGAACTCAAGATTCATACCATGAGTGACTACCTAAGTAAAACAGCCCTTACAAACGAAAAGGTATAGATACCAAAAGCGCATTAAAATTGAAAGTCTGGCTGCAGTGAGCAATCTGTCCAAACACGACGCTTTAGGGTAATACATGAAAGAAACAGTACCGGGTTGTCATTTGGGAAAGATTTCTCGGTTAAACTACCCCGCCGCAAGCAGCGGGGTATTAGAATAGGGACAGCTGCCGATCTTCATACAGCTTTCGGTATTCGGAACCTTGTCTCTTGACATAGTCTCGTATTGTATTCTCG
>JAFDIV010000043.1 GCA_019307815.1 Deltaproteobacteria bacterium | reverse complement strand
AGGGCCTTGGGAAGTTCCCGGTGTTGGCCGTGTTGCTATGATTCGCGACCCAGGTGGTGCTGAGATGGGTTGGGTAACCCCTATTCCATAGAGTGAAAAATAGTTAATGTTGGATGGAGTGGTGATCCGCCTAACAAGCGGGTGCACTTGACCGCTGTTCCGCTGGCCTGCCTGCCGTCCGCCAGTCGGGCAGGCGCTTCACAGCGGCAAGTGACCCATGTCGTTATACGTATTGAATTTTAAATATTGAGGATGAAACCTGGAGGCGAATTTGAACAGCCCTGAGAAATTTTCCATCACTTGGACTAATTATATGAAGTACAGGGCCAAGTTGAGAGGCTTTGACTTGGCCAAAATTGAGGACATAATACGGTATTCTACAGAGAGGTATTTTGATACAATAACGCAAAGGACAATCGTAGTGGGAAGGCATGATGATAAGCTGGTCCTGATTCCATATGAGGAAAAGGGGAATGAAGTAACACCAATCACTATTCATACTACCACTCGGCAACAAATAAACTTCCGCCTCAAGGCGGGGAGGTTTAGACATGGATAAACCAAGAATGAACTATTTCAAAGAAGAAGACATCTTGCATCTGGTCATTTCCGATGAGAAAGAGGCCGGCAGCGTTGAATTAAGTCCAAATATTACAGCGGAACTGAATGAAGAGGGCGAATTGATTGGTATAGAGATTCTGGAGGCGAGTTCCTTTATTCGTGATTCTATACTGGAAGCCGCTCAAGCGAAAATGTTGAACCTGCCCAAGGCGTATAACAAAAGGGTGGAGCCGACCTCGTAAACTCGGCGGCTCACCCTCATCGTTATGCTAATGATTAAGTATAGTTAAGGAAATCATTAGATTTTATCGGAGGATGGATATAATGCAAAAGATTGGATTCTGGGGTTCAATAGCCTCTATAATCGGACTTATTATATATTTTTCCCCTATTCAATCTCGCTCTGGCGATTATGTACAAAATCTAACTATAACTCACGGAAATCAAAGCCCAGCAATTATGGAAAATAAAGGTAATATAAACATCAATTATAACAACCAGATGCCATTGACTTCTAAGAGTTATGTTTTAAGGAATCCTGGCGGAGGGTCGGTGCTTGTAGTTAGTTTGCCAAGTATTGAAGCTGTAACAGATCAATCAAAGCATATTTGTCTAGCAATAGCGGGAACGCCTATATCTCTTCTTCCTGAAACTGTAAAGAAAAATGGCATTGAATGGAGAAAAATAGAAATTAAGGAAGGACTTTGTGCTGGCAAAATAGGATGGGTAGTTACTGAAAATGTAAGCTATGAATGAAGGAAAAGCATAACAATTCAGTGCACCAGACCGCCAATCCGCTGCGCCCTTCGGCCTTGCGTCTTGTCGGCTGGTGCCTTTAGACGTTAGCGAATACGAATGGAGGAAGATATGAAAATCAAAGTTTATCTTGAACCAAGCGAAGAAGGTGGATACACCGCTATCGTTCCATCTTTGCCGGGTTGCATCTCGGAAGGTGAAACCAAAGAAGAAGCAATTAGAAATATCCGAGAGGCAATTGAGCTTTATTTGGAGCCTATAGAAGATGATGTACTTACGATCAACAATGCTGAAGTGTTAGAGTTAGCAATATGAGCAAGGTTCCTAGTCTCAATTATGACAAAGTCCTCAGAGCATTACAGCGCGATGGATGGGTAATTGTCAGACAGAAGGGTTCTCACATTAGGTTGCAAAAGCACCATGGAACCGATGTCTTGAAGATCATCGTTCCAGCACACAAACCCATTAAAAGATCCACATTAGCACACATATTGAAGCAAGCACGAATATCGCTTGATGAATTCATAAGGAAATTGTGATTTAGCTAACACTTATAAGGCCTCCGGATGTCAACCTGCCCGCTGCAGGCGGGGAGGTAAAAAAATTCCCTTGCGAAAAAAGGGATAAGTTTTCGCTTTTATGAATAACGAGCCTTGAGCCTATTGGCAGCCATCTGTCTTGGTTTCGAACCGGATGCTGGGCTAACAGGCCCCGCACCAAACACTTACGCCTGAGGCGCATAAATATTGAGGCTCTGTCCCGATTTAACGGGACTGCAAAGAAGGCATTTTTCTCTGCGGCCTAGAAACTATGCTGTTCCCTTGTGCCGTCCTAGTCAAAAGACAGGGTATGGCGTCAGCCATTCCAGTTAGATACAGGATCGGTTAAGGGGCAGACCTGACAAACGGGCCTTGTGGCACGTTATAAATATTTTAAGGAGCGGAATGGATCGCCAATCAAAGCATATGGATGGCTGGCATCATTAGGCATATCATCCGCCTCGTATTCTTATGAGACAAGGGTTGTCTTGGCCCTGCTTGGATGCAGATACATGCTCTTAGCCTTACGGGTTCCAGTTATGCGTCAGGCTGATCCACCCCCTCCAACTCTAAATACGCAGGAATTTATTTTGATTGAAGGCCTCCTTTCTTTTGAGCATGAAATATACTGCTCTTCCTAGTTTATGCGCGAGGATGGAAAGGGCCTTGGCTTTACCATGTTTGTTGGTAAGTCTGTCCAGATACCTTTTGGCAGGTTCATTGCCTTTAAGGAAAAGGACTGCGGCCTCACTGAAGGCCCATTTGAGGTGAGCATTGCCGATTTTTTTACCGCTTGAGCCATATTTTTTGCCGTTAGACTCCCTGGCGCACTTTACTAGGCGGCAGTATGACACAAAATCCTGGACTCTAGGAAATCGTTTAATGTCTTGTATCTCATAGAGTATTACCAGAGCGAGTATTCTTCCCACACCTGGGATGGTTTTGAGTAGGGCGTATGAGACAGGGTCGTGATGATTAGCCGATTTTATGATGTATCGCTCCAGGTCAGAGAGGATGAGATCGTAGGTTTCAATCATCTGCAGATCAACGGCGATGTTTTCTTGGGCGGGAGTTTGATAAAACCGTTCAACAATACCTTTGCGGTTCTGGGGCCTGGCGATGCGGCCTAAGGACTGAGGCAGATTGTATTGGCTGAACGTATTCTGTATATGGGCATAGAGGGCTGCTCTTTTTCTCATCAGATGGTTGCGGCGCCTAAGCAGGTCTCTGGTAGCCCTCATCTTTGAGGGATATACATATGCCATAGGGATCATGCCTGCCTGCAGCAGGCAGGCCCCCTCTTAGGAGAGCAGCAATTTTATGGGAATCTATTTTATCGTTTTTGGCTTTGCCTCCATGAATGGCTTTCATGTATAGGGCATGGCCCAATACAAAAGGTATATTATGTTCAGCACACAGGTCAGCAATCCAGTACCAAGTGAAGACTTGTCCGCCTCCGGAGGATGCATTCCACAGCTACGACGATATCTTTACGAAATGGCTCTATGGCCCTCAAAAAGAAATCCCTGTCGGTTTTCATGTTCTCGTGGAGCCGGATCTCACCGGCACTGTCAAGGATGCAGACATACATTTTTTTGGTGTGAAGGTCGATTCCGCAATAAAATTTGTGCTGTTTGGTGTAAAATCTCATTGGGCTTCCTCCTTTCTATGGGTCATGGTTCGTGGTTAACCCTGACATTACCATATTTCGGGAGGAGGCCTTAAATAGTATCAAAAGGGTGCACTTGACCGCCCTGCCTGAGGCAGACAGGCCTGCCCGACGGTCAGGCGGGCATTCCGCTGCGGCCTTCGGCCTTGCTTCATGTCGGCAAGTGACCCTGGCCGTTATGTGAAGTGAGGTTGGAAAAAAACTGCAGGTAGCCTCTGCTCATATTCTAATAATTGGAGGACTCCACTATGGCAACAATAACTGTGGAAATCGATGACTCTAAGGCCACAATTCTTAGGGAAAAAGCCAAGAAACTTGGCTTGGAGCCCGAGCAATTTGTTTTGGCAACAATTGAGGATCTTTTAGGGCAGCCTGAAGCTGATTTTAGGGCGGCAATGGAGCGAGTATTATCAAAAAATAAGGAACTTTACGAGCGACTTGCCTAATGCGTTATCTTTCTCTTATTGAGATTCTTGAACTTCATGAAACCATAATATCCTCTTCCGGTGGAGCCCGTGGCATCCGAGATCTTAGAGCCCTTGAATCGGCCATAAATCAACCGCGAGTGACGTTTGATAAGACAGATCTGTATCCCGGCATCATTTCAAAGGCAGCTGCCCTCTGCTTCTTCATTGTAATGAGTCATCCTTTCATTGATGGTAATAAACGGGTAGGTCACGCAGCTATGGAAATCTTTTTAGTCTTGAATGGCTATGAAATAAAGGCGACAATTGATGAACAAGAAAAGATTATTATGGACCTTGCAGCAGGAGGCGAAAAATAGACTGGAAGCTATTGGTTGGAAGGAACCGTTGAAGGGCAAAAAAATAAGTGCTGATACAAGCTATTACAGCGTAAAGAATCTTGAGGTATGCAAAGATTTGGGGGTTGATGCATATGTGCCCGATCCTCAGTTCCGCAAGCGAGATATTCGTTTTGCAGATGCGGCTCGGCACCGCCGCAGTGTGGACAAGCGCCACGAAAGATATAAATCTAAGAAGCGCTGGTTCAGTGTGGAAGACTTCAAGTTGGATGATCACAGTGGTAAGCTCATCTGTCCTGCTGGTAAGTCTCTTTATGTGAAAAACAGGAACTTCATAACCCCCAATGGTTACAAGGCCATTGCGTATCAAGCTCCTAAGAGTGCCTGCCATGATTGCCGATTGCGCTCCAAATGCCTGCGTAATCCTAATACAGTGTCACGACAGGTTCACGTGATCTATGGGAAACGGCCGGGGAGTATTACAGATGAGATGAAGCAGAAGATTGACACAGAACAAGGTCGGCGCATTTACAGCAGAAGGCTGGGGATTGTGGAGCCTGTGTTTGGCAATATAAGAACATGCAAGAGGATGGACAGGTTCACATTAAGAGGCAAGATCAAGGTTAACATCCAATGGATGCTTTATTGCCTGGTTCATAATATTGAAAAGATCATGAATTTTGGTAAGACCTATGCAATGTGTCCAGGATAGCAAATCAGGGGGGAGGTTTGCCCACTAAATCCTGATCATGGCAGCATTGTGTAAATTTCCTTGCAAATAACTTCGATTCTTTGATAGGCCCGTGCCTGGGGCCAAGGGAATAATTGGAAAATAGTTTTTCGACAGGCTCGTTAGCCATTCAAGCAGATAAATAAGATGTCTGAAATCGAAGAAATCGCAAAGGCTGTTTATAATGACCTGCAGCTGGACTGGACCAGCATTAAGGGTTAGATTCAGCCATTGTACAGGGTATTTTCACGCCAGAGCATGGATTTCTCCGATGGATAACACAAGCATTCAATTGAACAATTGGAACAAACCATGGAGGCATTAGGATACGATAGGGAAAGGTGGCAAGCCTTCAAGGAAATTTTCGATGAAATTCTGGGATCGGTTCGCGAGCCCTTTGTGGTTCTTGACTCTGATCTCAAGGTAGTGAAAGCCAATCCTTCCTTTTACCAAACCTTCAAGGTCAAGGCAGAGGAGACAGAGGGAATACCAATATATGATCTGGGCAACCGGCAGTGGGATATCCCAAGGCTCAGGGAACTACTTGAAGATATCCTTATTCGAAATCGCACAGTGGATGACTTTGAGGTGGAACATGACTTTGAGAATATAGGTCGAAAGATAATGCACCTGAATGCTAGACGCATTTGGATTGAATCGAAGCAAACCCAGATGATTCTGCTGGCCATCGAGGATGTGACTGAGCGTGAATATTATAAAAGACATCTCGAGAAACTTGTTGAAAAGCGAACGGCGGGAATAAGAGTAGCAAGGGACGAAGCGGAAGAAGGTAGACAAATGGCTGAAGCTGCACTTTTGGAAATACAAATGTTAAAAGAGCAGCTTGAGGCTGAGAGGGCCTATCTACAGGAAGAAATCAAGCTGGAATACAACTATGACAACATTATTGGGCACAGTGATGCGATCCATTACGTGTTCTATAAGGTTGAGCAGATTGCTCCCACGGATACGATAGTCCTTGTTCTTGGTGAGACCGGAACCGGCAAAGAACTGGTGGCCAGGGCCATTCACAGCCTTAGTCAGCGTAAAGGCCGGCCATTGGTTAAGTTAAATTGTGCGACACTTCCTTCTAACCTAATTGAGAGCGAACTGTTCGGTCATGAAAAAGGCTCTTTTACCGGCGCCTATACCAGACAGTTGGGGCGATTTGAGGTCGCCGACGGGGCCACCATTTTTCTGGATGAGATTGGTGAGTTACCCCTGGAATTGCAACCAAAGCTTCTCAATGTGATCCAGGATGGTGAGTTTGAACGGTTGGGCAGCTCCCGAACGATCAAGGTCGATGTACGGATTATTGCGGCCACAAATCGCAATCTGGAAGAAGAAGTCCGCAAGGGCCGGTTCCGGGAGGATCTATGGTACCGGTTAAATGTTTTCCCGATCACCATGCCTCCACTCCGGGACCGGCTGGACGACATTCCGCTTCTTGTGGACTTTTACGTCAAAAAGATCGCCAAACGAATGGGCAAGTCCATTGAGATCATTCCGGCGAGGGTCATAAACGCCTTGCAGAATTATCACTGGCCCGGGAATATCCGGGAACTGGAAAATGTCCTCGAACGTGCGGTCATCAACTCCTCGGGACCCAAGTTGCGCCTGGATGATGAGCTGAGGTCTCGGCAAATGGATCTATCGACTGGACAAGCTACGCTCGAAGCGGTTGAGCGTGAGCATATTATACGCATCCTTGAGCAAACTAATTGGAAGATCAGCGGAAAAAAGGGAGCAGCCGAGCTCCTGGGACTCAACCGCAGCACCTTGAGGGCACGAATGCGAAAGCTTGGTATCTCCAGGCCCAAACCATAGGTTTTTACATCCCCCACATAACCGATAAGGTGCCGATGTCCTGGTCATATGTGACCAGTTGTCATATATGACCAGGGTTTCGCGTTAATCCGGTACCCATCTACCAGCCTTTCGAACACATATATCTTTGATATCTCAATATGTTGAAAGAAATGAGACTATCTCTATCCAACATGGCACAAAGCTTGGATATGTAATAGTGCAACTTCACATCAGATTAAGCGTAGCAAATGTGGGGTAGATGTCAGGGGTGGGATTTTTGTATCCGGACATTGGTTGTGCCCTAAACCGCTGACAGACTTCCAACAAAAGGAGGGCTTACGTGATTATCGTAAGGATTACAATGGAGGCACTCATAGAAAACCGAACGGAGATAATGCAAACGCTTTTGTCCATGATTGAGCCGGCGGAAAAGGAAAAGGGGTGTCTGAGCTATGAGGTTCTCTGTAATCCGGAAGACAACCACATTTTCAGTCTGATCGAGGAGTGGGACACACGTGAAGACCTGGTCCGGCACATGCGGTCTGATAGATTTCGTGTTTTGCTTGGGACAAAGAGCCTTTTGACCAAACCATTGGAAATGAAGATCCATACGGTTTCCCGCTCAGAAGTGGTAAATGTAGGCGCTTCCCATAGGAGGAAGGAAAATCTCTAAGAGGAAAGCCTTTGAGAAAGGCTACTAAGTAAGAAAGGAGAATGCTTATGACTAGGGATAACAATCCAGGAGGCGAGCAAGGGGGCCCCTCTGATCTGCCCCAAATAATCCAGAAAGTGGGAGATTCACTGAGCTTCGGCAAGAGAGGGAAGCACTTGCGGCGTATCGTCATCGTCCTTGTTGTCGTGATCATTTTTGGCTACACCGCCTTTTACACCATTCCCCCCGGCAATAAGGGGGTCATTTTGCGATTCGGCAAATTTTCTGGCATAGTGCTTCCAGGGCTTCACTTCAAGATCCCTTTTGGGGTGGACTCGGTTTTCAAGGTGCACACGGAGCAAGTGGATACCGCGAGTTTTGGTTTCAAAAGCGTTCGCCCCGGTATTCGGACCCAGTATAAAAAGGGGGCCACAGAAGAGCTGGAATCTCTCATGCTCACCGGGGACCTCAACGTCATCGATGTGGAGTGGATCATCCAGTTCCGCAGAGAAGACCCCAGGAAATACCTCTTTAATGTCCGAGACCCTGTTATGACACTCAGGGATATCAGCGAATCTGTGAACCGGCGCATCGTAGGGAATAGGAGCTTTGATTACGTTCTCCAAAACCGAGAAGAGGTCAACAGGATGGCCCGGGAGGAGCTTCAAAAGATTCTTGATGGCTATGAAACCGGCATTCGAGTTGTCAACGTGAGGCTGCAGAACGTCGTACCCCCCGATCCTGTAAAAGGCGCCTTCAACGAGGTAAACGAGGCTCAACAGGAGAAAGAGAGGCTTATTAACGAGGCCCAGGAGACCTATAACAGAGAGATCCCAAAGGCGAAGGGTACGGCGGAAAGAACAATCAACCGAGCCAGGGGTTTCGCACTTGAACGGGTGAATCGCGCCAAGGGAGATGCGGCCAGGTTCTCAGCCGTTCTGAAAGAATACCGAGACGCGAAACAGGTCACTAACCAGCGCCTCTACCTCGAGGCCTATGAGACGATCCTGGCCAATGCAAAACAGATTTATATTATCGACAGTGAGCAGAAAGGCCTGCTGCCGCTTCTTCAACTCAATCAGCAGGTCACAAAAGGGGGTAAAGGCAGATGAAACGAATGGGAACTTTGATAGGTGTTGTTATCGGTGTCTTATTGATACTTTTGATTTCAAGCGCATTTTACACTGTTCGCGAGTGGGACCAGGTAGTGATCACTCAGTTTGGGAGACCGGTTGGAAAACCAAAGACCGAGCCAGGCCTCAAGCTAAAGATTCCTTTTATTCAGGAAATTCATCGCTATGAAAAGCGGATTATGAGATGGGATGGAGACCCCAAGGAGATACCCACCCGGGACAAGCGGTTTATCTACGTGGATACAACCGCCCGATGGCGAATTGTAGATCCGCAAAAATTCCTCGAGGTCTTGGGCACTTATACCCAGGCATATGCCAAGTTGGATGACATTATTGATGCTGTTCTCAGGGACTACGTCTCTGCGAATCCTCTGGTGGAGCTGGTCCGAACCACCAACGAGATGCCGAGTGTAGAGAATGTGGAAGGTAAGGTCCTCTCCCCGTTCCGAGACGAAGCAACTGCTCCAGAAACTGTTCGCTTAGGCAGAGAGAAGATCACACGCGCCATCCTGGCCGAGGCCTCAAAAGCCATGCCAGCCTTTGGTATAAAACTGGTCGATGTTCGCATCAAGCGGATTAACTATATCGAGCAAGTCCGTAGGAAGGTTTACGAGCGGATGGTGTCGGAAAGAAAGCGCAAGGCTGCCCAGTTTCGATCAGAGGGAGAGGGCAAAAAGGCACAGATTCTGGGTCTGATGGAAAAGGAGCTGAAATCAATCATCTCAGGGGCCTACCGGACGGCCGAGGAGATTCGGGGAAAGGCAGATGCAGAGGCAACCAGGATATATGGACGCTCTTATGGCGAGGATCCGGCATTTTACGCCTTTTTCAAGACGTTGGAAACTTACAAAGGTGGGGCGGCCTATAAAAACGCCTTTATCATTCTTGGAACCGACTCTGACTATTACCGGTTCCTTAAAACCATCCCGAAATGACCAAGAACCACTTTGACATAAGAGAGGAAAGCTTATGAAAACCTTGTTGATATATCCGGAGTATCCAGCCACTTTTTGGAGCTTCAAATACGCGCTTAGATTCATTCACAAAAGGGCGGCCTTACCTCCCTTGGGCCTGCTAACAATAGGGGCGATGCTACCCAAAGAATGGCCCAAGAAGCTCGTTGATATGAATGTGGAAAAGCTCACTGAAAAAGACCTGGCATGGGCTGATTGTGCCTTTATCAGCGGCATGGTGGTACAGAGAGCCTCCGCACGTGAGATCGTCAGCCGATGCAAGGAGGCGAACATCAAGGTCGTAGCCGGTGGTCCGCTCTTCACCAACGAATACGATTCGTTTGAAGATGTGGACCATTTTGTGCTGAATGAGGCTGAACTGACCCTTCCCCCCTTTCTGGCGGACCTGGAGAAGGGAACTGCCAAGCGCATGTATGAGACATCTGAGTTTTGCGACATTCGAAAGACCCCTGCTCCTCTGTGGGAGTTGATGAATCTCAAAAATTATGCCTCTATGAGCATCCAGTTTTCGCGTGGCTGCCCATTCAATTGTGAGTTCTGTAACGTAACTGCATTATTCGGGCATCGCCCACGCATCAAGACAGCCGAGCAGATTATTGCTGAACTGAACGGACTTTACGAGCAAGGGTGGCGCGGACAGGTCTTTTTTGTGGATGACAACTTTATCGGCAACAAAACTTATCTCAAGAACCATCTCTTGCCGGCGCTCATCCAATGGCAAAAAGACAGAAAGGGTATACCTTTCAACACAGAGGCCTCAGTCAACCTGGCGGATGACGAGCCGCTGATGGAAATGATGGTGCAAGCAGGTTTTGATGCAGTTTTTATCGGCATTGAAACGCCCAGTGAAGAAAGCCTGGCCGAATGCAACAAACTGCAAAACAGGAATCGAGACCTCATGGAGAGTGTAAAGCGCATGCAACGGGTCGGGCTCCAAGTGACAGGCGGCTTCATTGTGGGATTCGACAGTGACACGCCATCCATCTTTCAGCGGCAGATTGATTTTATCCAAAAGAGCGGCATAGTGACAGCAATGGTTGGTTTGCTCAATGCTCCTCCCGGTACAAGACTTTACGAACGAATGAGAAAAGAACGCCGGCTGATCGACTCTATCACCGGGGATAACGCAGATGGCACAACCAACATCCTCCCCAGAATGGGGCTGGATGCATTGCGCGAAGGATATGAAAACCTCATGCAGCAAATTTACTCACCTGAGCATTACTATAAACGGGCTATGATCTTTCTCCGAGAATACAAGAGACCAAGGGTCAGTGCCTCTCTGGATCTTCAACGTATGCTGGCGGTCTTGCGCTCAAGCGTGCGTCTGGGCATTTTCGGCAAGGAGCGATTCCACTATTGGAAGATGATGATTTGGACCCTCTTTCGCAGTCCCAAAATGTTCCCGCTGAGTGTTACACTTGCCGTCTATGGTTATCATTTCCGCAAAATCAGCGAATTGAGAACTTCTCAGTGAAAGGGGGAATATGCCACTGAATGGTAAAAAAGAACCAGCGGAAATTTTGAAAGATAAATTTCGTTCAATGTTCACTCCCAAGGATCTCCAGAAAAAAAGCGGTGCTTTGCCCCCGAAGGCCCATTTCAGAATCTGGTATTTCGTTGTGGCCTTCCTTTTGTTTTCCTACATACAGCAATATTATTTTTCTTCAAAAGTCGAAACGATTCCCTACAGCCAATTTAAACAATATATGGCTGAAGGAAGTTTGGGTAACTTGACCATCGGTCAGGAAAATATCCGTGGGACAATAAAAGGAAAAGGGGAGAAGCCGGGCCAGGGCCTCAAATTCACCACGGTTCGAGTAAATGATCCCGATTTGGTTAGCGACCTGGATAAATACAATATAAGTTATTCGGGACATTATGAGAGCAAATTCCTGAGCAACATTCTGTCCTGGATTATCCCTATCGCCATTTTTTTTCTCATCTTTCGCTTCGCCATGAAAAAGATGGGGCAAGGGACGGGGGTCATGTCTTTTGGCAAGAGCAAGGCCAAGATGTTTGCTGAGAGTGAGAGTAATGTCACTTTTGCCGATGTGGCGGGCATTGACGAGGCCGAAGAAGAGCTCCAAGAAGTCGTGGAATTCTTGAGTAGCCCGGGTAAATTTCAGAAACTGGGGGGGAGGATCCCCAAAGGGGTTCTTCTGGTCGGCCCTCCGGGTACCGGCAAAACCCTTCTGGCCAGGGCCGTGGCTGGGGAGGCAGGAGTGCCTTTTTTCAGCATCAATGGCTCTGAGTTTGTAGAGATGTTCGTGGGTGTAGGAGCAGCCCGGGTTCGCGATCTTTTCGCCCAGGCCACCAGACAGGCCCCTTGCATAATTTTCATTGATGAATTGGATGCCTTGGGGAAAGCCCGGGGAATGAATGTCATGGGTGGTCATGATGAACGAGAGCAAACCCTCAATCAGCTCCTGGTTGAGATGGATGGATTCGAAACCAATAAAGGGGTCATTATCATGTCCGCCACCAACCGGCCAGAAATCCTGGACCCAGCATTGTTACGGCCTGGCCGGTTCGATCGGCAGGTCCTGGTAGACCGCCCGGATATCAACGGGCGGGAAGCGATTCTGACAATCCACTCAAAAAATGTTCTTTTGGCGCCTGAGGTTGATCTCCATAAGATTGCCGGCCGCACCCCGGGCTTTGTGGGATCTGACCTGGCCAACCTCATCAATGAGGCTGCCCTGTTGGCTGCCCGCAAGGATAAAGAAACGGTAGAACCGGCGGATTTTGACGAGGCCATCGACAGGGTAGTCGGGGGTCTTGCTAAAAAGAACAGGGTGATGAATCAGCAGGAGAAAGAGATAGTCGCGTTTCATGAGTCCGGGCATGCGATTGTGGCAGAATCTCTTGAGCATGCCGACCCGGTGCACAAGATCTCCGTTATTCCCCGGGGGATTGCAGCCCTTGGGTATACCCAGCAGCAACCCAGTGAAGACCGCTATTTAATGACCCGCTCAGAACTTCTCGACCGTCTGGCGGTACTCCTAGGAGGTTGGGTTGCCGAGGAACTGGTTTTCAGAGAAACCTCCACAGGGGCCCAAAATGATTTACAGCAGGCAACAAAGATCGCCCGGTCCATGGTCACGGAATATGGCATGAGCGACAGCCTGGGGCTGGTGACTTATGAGCGTGCGCGTCAACCCATGTTTCTCCCGGAAAGTTTTACTGCCAACAAAACCTACAGTGAAGAAAAGGCCGGCCAAATTGACGAAGAGGTCAGCCGATTCGTCGAGGAAGCCCGTCAGAGGGTACGAGGCATCCTCTCGGAGCGCAGGAAGGTTCTCAATGATTTGGCCGATCTCCTTTCGCACAAGGAAGTTGTGCAGGGGGAGGAGCTTAGAGAGATGCTGACCCATGCGGAGTAGTTCCAGGGTCGCCTCAGGTTCCCAAGACTGCTCTAAATCCGAGGACAATA
>JAFDIV010000070.1 GCA_019307815.1 Deltaproteobacteria bacterium | reverse complement strand
TAGTTATATCCCGTTATTTCTAAAATATCTGAGGTGTCCGGTGGGGTATTGTCCACATAATGATACTGGATGTGTATACCTTCTGTATTACCCAGCCTATCTTCAGCCCACCATTTGAGGGTGTGATTGCATGCTTCATGGAAATTAATCACTACAGGTGTGTCCCAGCTACCAATGCCAGATTCAATCTTTGAGCCGTTCAGCCATATTTCCCAATTCACCCGCCATGAGCCGACCGCACATCCTCCCATATCACTTGCCGTGAGTGTTATTGGTGTGCTGGTATTAACCCACCTACCCTCATCCGCACCTGATTCTGGCCATTTTGGATCGCCAACGGCTTTTGAGGATGCCGGCGGTGTATCATCGACATAGTATTCCTCATAGTGAATCGATGTTTCGTTATTTCCAAGTTCGTCTATGCCATACCACTCTATTTTGTGGTGACATTCTGTTGGAATGTTGAATGAAGTTGTATAATCTGTCCAACCGACTTCAACTGTATCATCGTCTCCATCCCAGCCGTCGTTGTCCGGGTCTTTCAATATACGATATTCAATCTTGTCCAAGCCTATGCAACATGTGCATACCCCATCAGGGTCTGGGGTTAAGTCAAATGAGAAGGATGTTGATGTCTTTACCCATGTATCCCCTCCACTTGCATAATTGGCTCCTGTGAGTGCCAATCTACCGGAAGTGTCTGGTGGGGTGTTATCAACGCGGAATGTAACTTGTTTAGCTGTTTCTTCATTTGATAATTTATCTACCGAGAAATAGTAAAGCGTATGGATACAGTCTTCCGCCCACTGTATTTTCTGGCTTTGCTGTCCGACCCAAACCCAGTACCAAGTTCCGCCTATGTTTACAGGTGTTCCGTATTCGGTATCCGTTCCGCTCGTAGGATGACTAACGCTATCAAAAACATATCTGAAGTATGTTTTATCCACGCCCACACCACCGTTACATCCATAGTCTGTAGCATCAAGAGTGATATAACTGCTGTAGTTAATCCAAGTAAATCCGCTTCCCGAAGCATGAGGTCCATGAATTGTATATGTAGTGAGAGGGGATGTGTCATCCACATAGAATGTTCTATTATGTATGGTGGATTCGACATTATCAACCCTGTCCTCCGCATACCATTCCACGTAATGTGTGCATTCTTCATTAAACGGAATCGAAATAACGCTGTTCCAGTCTCCCTTATACCATCCATGCCACGCTCCGCTGTACCAAACCCTCCAGTGTATTTTCCAGTTCTCGACATTGCAGGAACCATCAGTATCTGTTGCATTTAGATTGAGGACGGTATCCGTATTCACAAAGTCGCCGGATATTTCGCCCACAACATATGAATCTGAAGTCGGAGGAGTGATATCAACACGGAAGTTCTCTGAATGATGGGCTTCCTCATTTCCGAGATTGTCCACTGCATACCACTCGATAGTGTGAAGGCATTGCCCTGTAAGGTTGAAATTGCCAGAATATGTATTCCACGGGCCACTATCTATCCTGTACCTTATCTCGTCCACGCCAACGCCTCCCTCGCAGCCATAATCTGTTGCCGAGAGGGTGAAATGGGTTGATTCACTTACATAATTATTGTAGTTTGGACTGCCAACGTTGAGATGTGAAACAGGCGGAGTGCCATCGAGATAGTATGTCCGGTTGTGAGTTGCTTCGATATTTCCGTCTTCATCTATGGCATAATATTCAAGATAATGCTTGCAGTCGCTTACAAATGGCGATGTGAAATTGCCGGTATAATTCTGCCATTCTGTCCAGACCCCGTTCCACCACCACCGATATTTTATGGTGGCATTGCTTGCATCGCCATCAGGGTCTTCGACTGTGAAATTAAATTCGGTGCTGGCATTTATGAAATCCTTGCTCCCGATAGAAAGCGGGCTGACATGTATTGTCGTTATCGGAGGGGCATTTGTGACGTTGCACATTGCATCTGCTGTCACTGGTGCAGTTTCTTTATTACCTAAATTATCGGCTGCTATTGAACGAAATTCGTAGTACTGGGAGCCATTTGGCGCATAGAACAGCCATCTATAGGGCTCGCTGTAACCAATGCCATACATCATCCAATTGCTCCATGTTGAGTTATCGGAACTATTTCTGTACCACAACTCCACATAATCAATGCCGCATCCAGGAGTGCAATTCACATCGCTTGCGGTAACATTAATAGTTACAGGAACATGAGTTACATTATACGGAACTATTTGGTCTACAGATGAGTCCGGTGGTGAACCGTCAACATAATGCGTTTGATTGTGAATTGTTTCATTATTGCCCGCATAGTCAACACTGTAGTATTTCAGATAATGGGTGCAGTTTTCGGTGAAGTAAATGGGACCGAAATTTATGGTATCGTTGTAGTATACATACCACCATGCCGTTCCGTTTGATGTTATATTATCATTTCCGCCATATCCATCTCCACTTCCTGAAGGGTGCCATGCTGTTCCGTTCCATATCATATAATAGGTAGCGTTCAACCCAGAGCCACCATCTGTTGCATTAAGCCAGATAGGAGTTGAAATTGTGATATTCTCCCCTTCATTTGGACCTGATATTGGATATTTCGGATTGCCTATATCCTTGGTTGTTGTTGGAGGAACTATATCCTGCAGAGGCGCAAAAATGCTG
>JAFDIV010000069.1 GCA_019307815.1 Deltaproteobacteria bacterium | reverse complement strand
CTCATTTATGGGGGCACCAAAAACGTCCTGTTATCATGAGGTTTGACGTCGGGATGGTACGCCCATCTCAGCAAGTAGCCCAATATACCCTATTTATGGATGGGCACTAGGTAGATCCATTGGATAGGCATGTGAAAACAGCCTTGTTCCAAGAGACCGGAGCTTTTGTTTCTTTCGAGGATGTGTTAACTAATTTAATTGTATTATCAATGGGTTATTATGGCATTAACGCAGACAAAAAAAATTTCTCTTGTCAACCGTTATTTTTACGTTTTTTCTTGACAGAAAATAGAAATTCGATATAAAAGTGCTTGTTCAAAAAAGCACAAGGTTTACCTGGTTGGGGGAAAATATATAATAATTTTAACCTGTTTTCAATATTGACCAGCAAAAGACAATTACCATTCAGGAACAAAAAGTAAACAAGGAGGAATTCAAAGAGATTATCAAGACCCAGATGGAAAAAAGGAAAAGGAATGGAAGGGCCTGATTCCAAAATGGGTCAACAGGGTAAAGGTTTCAGGTGACCTGAGGCTTCGTTATGAGGGCATCTACAATCGTTTTGCAGTTTGCTGCCGCCTATTTCAATACCGAGCCTGTTGATGATTGGGATCCCGCATCCCCTACATTCAAAAACAACAAGGCGCGTGAAGAAGAAGACCGCATTCAAGCAGACTTTATATTCAAGTTTTAGCGCTTGGATGAAGGCGGTGGCAATGGCATAGAGGGAGAACAGTAAACTCGTGGATAGGAGGGTATAAAATGGCTGAGATAGGACATGGAGGTAAAGAGATTGTTGAAAGGATAATGGAGCCATCAGAGGCGAAGGAGAAGATAAAGGGGTTGAAGGCGATTCCTGTCCGACCCCAGATAGCGAATGAGGTGATAGGCATTGCGTATGGCTTTTTCTCTCCTCTGGAAGGTTTCATGGGAAAGGCTGATGTGGAGGGTGTATGCAAGAACATGCGTCTTAGTAATGGGGTGGTCTGGAGCCTTCCAATAATTTTTGATCTATCGGAGGGGGAAATATCGGATTATGGCATCAAGGAAGGTGACAGCGTTCTGTTTACCTTTGACAATAACCCGATGGCGATTTTTGAGGTGGAAGAGATTTACGATTATGACAAAAAGCAGATGTGCCAGGACGTCTTCGGGACCACTGAGGAGAAACACCCTGGTTGTGCTCGCACTTATAATTACAAGGATAAATTCCTTGGGGGCAAGGTAACCCTGGTAAACAGGCCGAAGATAAATCCTCCGTTTGACCCTTACTTTATACCGCCCCTTGAGCTAAGAAAGAGATTCAAAGAGAAAGGATGGGCAAGGGTTGTCGCCCATCAAACACGAAATGTGCCTCATACCGGGCATGAGTGGTTAATGAAAGGGGCCTGGTTTCAGACCTACGCTGAGTTATCCATTGAGAAGCCTCTGGTGGGTGTGTTGGTAAATGCAATTATTGGAGAAAAGAGAAAAGGCGACTATATTGACGAGGCTATTATTCTCTGCCAGGATGAACTGAGGAAGGCGGGATATTTTGGAGATCACAATCATATGACGTCTCTTACCTTTTGGGATATGAGGTATGCTGGACCGAGGGAGGCGGTGTTTCATGCGGCGTTGAGGAGCAATCTGGGTCTGACCCATCACATGTTCGGAAGGGATCATGCTGGGGTTGGGACGTATTATGGACCATATGATGCCCACCGGATGCTGGAAAGCGTGCAGGATGAGCTTGGCATAACGCCGGTCTATTCAATGAACTGGCTGTACTGCCCTCATTGTGGTGAGATTACCTCTGAGGGACTCTGCAATCACAGGGATGAATGGCAGAAGTTTAGCGGAACTGTAATAAGGAGTATAGTTCAGGATGGAGTTAAACCGCCAAGACTGATATTCCGGCCCGAGGTTTTCGATCTGGTAATGGAATGTGCAGAGAAGTATGGCTTTGGCTCTCCGTTTGTAACGGATGAGTATTTGGAGAAGAGAACCCCTGTTTTTACTTTTTCTGAGATTTAAAGGAGGTAGATCATGGCCGAAGAAAAATATCCCATTAATATATGGATAAATGAGGAGCGCTACGAGAAGCTGAAGGAAGCAGGGTTAGGTGATATGTGCGAGGAAATGCTTGCGGGGCTTAAGGTACTGAGGGTATATGCGGATGAGGAGCAAAAGGACAAGATTTTGAAGGCATTTCCAACTGCCAAGTTTGACAGCGCCACTACAAAGAGTATCGAGCTGCTCCCGAGGGACGTAAAGGACAAGATCTTTGAGAAGATAGTTGAGAAGCGGAGTGTTGAGATAATGGGGGAGTTTCTGAATGCCTACGAGTAGAGTGAGACGCAGTGGAAGTCAAGGAAGAGAACGACTTCAAGATAGAAAGGAGGTGTAATTAAGGGACGTCAAGGTAATTTGACCATCAGAGACAGTAAAAACTGTAAATCCATTGAAATCAGGAGGTGTGATAATGCCAAGTTTCGTAATGGTAGAAAAATGCGATGGTTGTAAGGGGCAGGATAAAACCGCCTGCATGTACATCTGTCCTAATGACCTGATGGTTTTGGACATGGAAAAGATGAAGGCTTACAACCGTGATCCCTCCATGTGCTGGGAATGTCAGTGCTGCGTCAAGATCTGCCCGCAGCAGGCAATGGACGTGAGGGGGTATGCGGACTTTATTCCTCTCGGAGCAAGTGTTATC
>JAFDIV010000068.1 GCA_019307815.1 Deltaproteobacteria bacterium | reverse complement strand
ATTTGACGCCCGCACCTGGGCTGCCTACAGGGTGAGCAAGGCGCAGCGCGAGATTGCCCTGGCACAATATGAAAGGGCGATTCAGACGGCATTCAGGGAGGTGGCCGACGCCCTCGCCGTTAAGGGTACGGTGGATGAGCGGCTCGCTGCACAAAGGTCTTTGGTAGAGGCGCTTTCGCAAACCTACCGCCTTTCTAAGAAGCGCTATGAGACCGGAATCGATAGCTACCTTGGGGTGCTGGACGCGCAGCGCTCCCTGTTTGCGGCACAACAGGGGCTCACCATGCTACGCCTGGCCAAACTCGCCAACCGGGTGAGGCTCTATGCCGTATTGGGCGGCGGATGGCAATGAACTTTCCCAAATTGGTTTTGTTGTTGCATGTGAAGATTGACAGGGGAAACTGCCATGACCAAATCACCTTGTTTACGCACGTTCCTTTTTGGGGTCCTTTTGTTTGTATTATTAGTGCAGGCTGTATTTGCATTTGACGATGTGAACCTTACAAATCCGATAGATTTTGCATTTCCTGACCACACGTCCGAACAAGCAGTGGTTACCAACCGCCATTTTAGCCGTGGCGCACAGATCTTGGGTGTGAGTGCGGGCGCTACTCATGGGATGAAGATATTTGGAAGTAAGGAGCGGCACCATCTTTTTTTGGGTTTGATCTCATATGGACGCATAATGAGGGATATAGAGGGAGGGAGAAACTGGTTTCGGGGAAATATTGAACTATGCGGAGAACTGCTGGGAGGGAGCCAGTTTCATCCGGAAAACGACAAGCTCATAGGCTTTGCCGGACACGTTCGTTACAATTTTGTGAATGCACTGCCGTTGGTACCTTATATGGACGTTGGTGCCGGAGCTACGCTGACCGAGATCAGGGAACCGGACCTGGGGGGAGCGTTTGAATTCAATCTCCAGGCGGTCGCAGGGCTGGATTACTGGTTCGGGCAAAGCACGGCGATGGGGCTGGAGCTACGTTATGTCCACCTGTCCTCTGCGGGGATTTATTCACCCAATCGGGGGGTTAATACCGTGGGACTCTTCGTTAGTGTGAAGAGCTTGTTCTAGTGCAATAAATGACTCACAATGCCTCTCAACATGGAAAGATCGCTTATTTTTCGCACTTGAGGTGTCTATGGAGGATTGGCCTGCAACAGTAGATGAGGCCGTGGACAGGCTTATAGCTAGGCTTTCACTTAAAGACAAGGCTACAATTGCCAGGATGAGGGAATCGGATTTACATGGCCTTAATATGATACTGGGTTTTTTGATTGGGGAGGAATTTGGCCTGTGGGAGGGAAACAAGCAGCTCATGCGGTCGTGTTGCTCTGAGGCAGGGAAGCCGGAGCTAGATGCAGGAGAAGCAGGCGCCATCATTATTAAGAAGATGTGGAAGATATTAAAAAAGGAATATGAGCTAAAGTTGCTGAAATAACAGCTAAATCCAGATACGGTTTTGGGAGTAGAAAGGGCAAATTAGTGGAGGATATGCTAGCTCATGAGGAAAACGAGCACTTCGGTGAAGACATGAAGGAATCGGGCGAAGCTCCTGGCGCGCCTGATATAAGCGCTTCAGTAAGGGATAAGGAGTTTTTAGATCAGTTTAATTTCTATTTTGAGAGGATAGATGAGGAGCTGAACAGAACCCTGGGTTCTCGTGTATCCCTGATTGAAGAAATTGGGAGGCATACAATACTCGGGAGAGGCAAGAGGCTGCGTCCGTTGCTTTTCATTTTATCGGCTAACCTATGTGGCTATGAGGGGAGGGATATTTATCGTCTTTCAATTGTGTTTGAGTACATCCACACATCTTCCCTTATCCATGATGACGTGCTTGATCACGCTCATACGAGGAGAAGAAAGCAGTCTGCCAATCGTTTATGGGGCAACCGTGCAGCCATCCTAGGGGGTGATTTTTTCTTTTCAAGGGCCTTTTCCCTGTGTTCAGGGTGCCGCGATGCGAGATTTTTGAGGGTGTTGACCGGGACTACTGTCAGGATGGCCGAAGCAGAGGCTTTGGAGCTATGCCATACACATGATTGGGAGTTGAGTAAGGAGAGGTATCTGGAAATAGTTATTGGAAAAACCGCGGTGCTCATCTCAGCTGCATGTGAATGTGGAGCAATAATATCCGGTGCCGAACAATGGGCGGTAGAGCAATTGAGACAATTCGGCATTAATGCCGGGATTGCGTTTCAACTGGTTGATGATCTTCTGGATTACATCTCCTCAGAGGAGGAACTAGGAAAGCCTGTGGGCAATGATCTAAAAGAGGGCAAGATTACCCTACCCCTCATATATACCTTATCGACTCTTGAAGAAGCTGAGAGAAGACAGCTTATGGATTTATTCAAGAATAATCTGGCCAATGATCAAGACTATAGACAGCTTATAGGATTGGTAAGGGACAACGGGGTGGTCGATCGGATTAAAGCCGATGCCAAAGCATATGTGGAGAAAGCAGCCAGATGCCTTGACATGTTTCCACCCAGTTGGAGCAGGAAGATGCTCCTCGAACTCAATAGATACATTATCGAAAGGAGATATTAGCGGCAATCCGGCCCCGCATTCGGCCAAGGCAGGGATTTCTGGCTAATCTTCGAAAGACTCGGAAGGTGGTGAGAAATCGCGGACCTTGGGAATATTTTTTCTTGACAATTTGTCCTGACTTTTGCAGTTAGGACAGTAAAATCTTGGATTATAT
>JAFDIV010000029.1 GCA_019307815.1 Deltaproteobacteria bacterium | reverse complement strand
CAGCTCTCTGTTAAACAACGGATTTGGTTGTTTGCAACAGCCGCCCTAATGCTGGCTATTGTAGCCCTCGGTTTTTTAATGCATCCGGTCTCCAAACCAAAGAAGGCGATCGACTTCAGCATTGATATGTCAATTCGGCAACTTGCCCCTAAACTGGGCGTCACTGGGAAAGCCCTTGCCCGTGAACTGAAACTGTCGCTCGATGTTTCCAAGATAAAACCTCTCCGAAAATTAGGCGTGACACACGAAGAACTTCAGCATGTAGTCCACCACATTCTTTCGCATGTTGATGCCACTGTTAAGTACTATGTTTATGTGGCATTGGTGGTAGGGGGCCTTGTTTTTCTCACTATGCTGGGGCGACCAGACGGATGCGATACCACGCAAAGGCATATCTGGTATCCCAGATCCCCGTATATTGTTTGTCTCTTGTTTTCAGTAATCATAGCTGGTTTTATTTTGGGAAAATCACCTAACCCCATGGAGGGCATCGTTAAGGTATTCAAATCCATGGTGGGGCTTTATCCTGATCCAAAAGCCAAACTAATAGCCTTCGGTTTTTTCATCATACTTGCTGTTGTTGGCAATAAGATGATTTGTGGCTGGGCATGTCCTTTTGGCGCTTTTCAGGAGTTGATCTATAGCCTGCCCATTCTGCGAAGAATTAAACAGAAAAAGCTCCCATTTATTTTGACAAACACAATCCGAGCAGGTCTTTTTATCGCCATGTTACTTTTCCTGTTCGGGGTCATTGGAGATCGCAAGGGAACCGTTATATATCACTATATTAATCCCTTTAATTTGTTTAATTTCGATTTTGAATCCTTCAGCATTCTGCTGACGGTTATTATTGCCTTGCTGGGATCATTTATTATCTACCGTCCTTTTTGTCAGTTCGTCTGCCCTTTTGGTTTTGTTTCATGGATAGCCGAGCGATTTAGCATTTTTCGCGTTCAAATTGACCATGATCAATGTACCCAATGTGGTGCATGTATAAAGGCATGCCCTTTGGAGGCCTCAAAAGGTCGTGTTGCTAGAAAGAAAATACCAGCAGACTGCTTTAGTTGTGCTCGTTGTCTGAATGTTTGCCCAGTTGATGCTATTCAATATACATCTGTCTTTAAAATTGGCATAACAAATAAAGGATTAGTCCCGAGTCGAGGAACGAGAGCTCGGGACTAATCCATGGTTCAAGAAGCCATTTGACAAAAATCTTTAAGAAGCGGCTGTCCATCGAAAATTGGGGCATTCATTGTCATTAAGATCTTGATCTAAACTATTGAAAACGGGCATTTGGACGGACGGGTAGTGGTGGAGTATAGTGGACCCCCAGAATAGAACAATATATCAAAGTGACGGGTGAATTGTGAGAAAAGGCGTCCGACGTGAAACCCTGCCCGACGGTCAGGCACACAAAAGTGTGGAAGTTTTTTGACGCTATCTTTCTCAGGCAGTCCACAGGGGCAAGGGAACTTTATCGCTGGGCCTGGAAATTTTGACAAAATGTCGTCTCTATTGTACGGTTATATGCAATATCGGGAAAGCTTTGCAATGAAAACCACAACGTTCACCGATTTCGGTAAAAACGCTTTGGGTTCCATAACCGAGGTGGAACACGGCAAGACACTTGTCCGTCTTCGCCGTGGGAACCCAATGTCCGAAATAATTCTGTTCTTTAATAAGTCCTACCGAACACCCCTCATGGAAGCAGCAGGGAATCCATTTGCGAATCCAACGGAAAGACTTTTCTTTGGCTGTCTTGGACGAGCGTGAGAGTGGCAAATGAAGCTGGCTATTGAGTCATCCACTCTTGCCCAAAAATACGTCCAAGAAGTTGGTAGTTACAAGCTGGACCATCTGGTGCAATATGCTCCGGAGTTAGCTCTATGCTTCATATTGGTTCGCGAGCTAATTTCTGGCCTTAATCGCCAATTAAAAGAAGGAGCTTCGTCCATCACGGATTATCGGGAGGCAAAAATGTATTACCAGCAATGGACGCCCTGCATGTCGCATGCGCTCCTGAATAGCAGGCAGGTCTATTTGTCACCTCATACAGAAAACAATTGATGGCAGGTATGAATGCAGGACTTCGGGCTAAATACATCGGCCCACCAAACACTTCAGCCGCCAGTTAGGCACTGCAGCAAATGACGTAGCGGCTGCGAGGAAAGGATATGTATATCAAGACAAACCGGGTAATTTCGATCACCATGCGGGGTTTCATAAAAAAACAATCAATAGAAAGAGAAGGGAGGTATAATCATGGTAAAAAATAGGGGAAATTTTTTGTGTGGGCGTTTAGGCATCTTGAAAACAAAAAGGTTATTGTTACTTTCATTTTTTATTTTAATTGCATGTCGTTGTACAACGGTACCACCTGTAAAGGGCCCCAATGTCAGTGTTCTGTATCGTATACCAACTTTAAAAAAGCAACTACCTCCACTTGCTGATACATCCAAGCCTTTGGCTCAAAAGTCACTCCCAGAAGCAGTACAGCATCTATTTAAGAGACTATATGCCCTCAACCCTACTCTTGCTTTAGAGGTGGGAAGGCTTCCGGAGTTTCAAGGTAATGTAGATGAAAGAAGAATTCATGCCCTAAATAGATTTGTAAACCTTATTGAAAATGCAACACAACCCCAAAAAGCTAATTTGGCAAAGTTATTAAAAGTTGGTAAGCCCGCCTCCAGGAGATATTGCACCCCTTTACAGGCTATATTCTGGATATTAGAGAGAGGTAAGCCAAGAAGCGGACCGACCGTACAAGAAATTGAATATTTCCAGTTGGCAAAAATAGGAAACAGAGCCGGAATCAACCCCTTAAAGTATCGCCTTGAAGAGCTCTTAGCACAAGCATGGGATTTCTCCGAACAAGATCGATGGAATGACTACGAAATGGTTACAGATCGGCTAAATGCTCCAGAATTAGTTAACTATTATCAAAGAGTAAGATTCATATATAAGAGTAAAAAGGGTGGAATAGATAATCCTTATGCTTATGTTGGGAAATCCCAAAAGCTATTTGAGACCAATAAGGGCAATTGCATGGATGTTTCCGCCTTCACTGCTTATTGTCTTAAAAAAGCTGGATACAAGGTATGGGAAGATAATGTTCATCCAACAGGATATCATAGGGTCTGTTTTTTTAAAATGAATGGCAATAAGTATGTCATTGATAACGGTCGCCCTGACAAATTTTTAAGGCGAGGAATTATTCCTTCAAAGGAATATAGAATGTATCACAACTTAGAAAATATAAAGAAAGGTAGAAGAGGGACACATAAAGACCCAGTTTTCTGGCTTCAGGATAACTATGCCTTAGATCTTATTTACTTGATTGAAAATGATAGCCGGAGAACATCAGTAAAAATTATAAGTGAAGATTTGGGAATTCCCCGTTTTGAAAAGAATGTAAGAAGGGGTATAAAAACTCTGGTTAACCTTCGATTTATATCAGTCACTCCATATCAGAATAACAAATTTAGGGGATTCACTTATAAACTAAATAACGCTCTTTGCAAAAGATTTCTAATGGCAAGATATCATAAAGAGCAAAATAAATATCCATGGATTGATCATGTAAATAGAGGGTATTACAGCTCATTAAAATAAAAACAGTGCCCCATGATATCCCCCTAGGGAAGCTCTCTTACGTGATAGTAGATTTCACCCTCACAAACCAAGGAAGGGGTGATGAAAATCTTCATTTTGTAGTGGAAGGGTCCATTTACAGAAAAGGTCAATTGATCCACACGCTTCTGCCTCAAGGGGAAACCGCACCGAATCATAGACCCTGGCACCTTATTTTAACAATGAAAGCCTCTACACAAAAAGGAGAATGCACTTTGGAAGCGGGGGTTAAGTACAATGAAACAGAGGGCAAGAAATCAGTGACGCTTACCATTGAATAATCAAGAATCTAATCATTATCATAGGGCGCCAAAAATGTGACATAAGGTGGGTAAGTGTACCTATTGACTTAGACAAGACAAGATGGTTAAACGCCTTTCGTTGTCATTTTTCCTAAGAGCTTCCAGAGACTTATCTGTCCTCTGCAATATCACCCATCCTGGCACAAATCTTGAATTTTTATTTACAAACAAACCAATTGTCCTCACCGGAGGAATAGGGTGGCAAAAATTGATGTATTGCTCAAGCTGATGCTCGAATACGGTGCCTCGGACCTGCACATCTCTGCAGGCGAGCCCCCTATACTTCGCATAAACGGCCGCCTGCAGCGGACCAAGTACCACGACCTCACCCGGGAAGAGGTAGAGGTGCTTTTGTTGGAAATCCTGGATGAAGAACGTCTCGGCCTCTTCAAAAAGAGAAAGGACATCGATTTTGCCTACGAGCTGGAGGGAATAGGTCGGTTCCGCGCCAATGTGTTCATGGAAAGAAGGGGTTACGGAGGCGCATTTCGGTTAATACCAAACAAAATCAGGACGTTGCGGGAGCTGGGAATTCCTGAGTCCGTCTACTCTCTTGCACGGGTCAAGAGCGGCCTTGTGCTGGTCACCGGCGCCACGGGTTCCGGCAAATCCACTACCCTTGCTGCCATGCTGGACCTCATGAACAAAGAAAAGCACTATCACATCATAACCCTGGAAGACCCCATTGAATTCATTCATCCCAAGGGCAAATGTCTCATTCAGCAAAGGCAACTGGATATACATATGGAAAGCTTCTCCGCAGGCCTCAGGGCCGCCCTGAGGGAAGATCCAGATGTAGTTCTTGTGGGTGAAATGAGGGATCTGGAAACAATCCAGTTGGCCCTTACTGCGGCTGAGACAGGCCTGTTGGTATTGGGTACCTTACACACCTCGAGCGCCCCTAAGACTGTAGATCGTATCATTGATGTCTTTCCCACCACCCAGCAGGCCCAGATCAGGACCATGTTGGCTGAATCACTGCGTGGTGTGGTGGCCCAGCAACTACTCAGGACAGCCGATGGGAAATCCAGGGTGGCCGCCGTTGAGGTGATGATTTGCACGCCTGCAATTCAGAATCTTATTAGAGAGGCAAAGACTTATCAGATTCCCTCTGCCATTCAGACAGGCAGAAGCCTTGGCATGCAAACCATGGACGACCACATAAAGATGCTGTTGGAACGTGGAATTATCAATGAGGAAGAAGCTGGTATTTATCAAAACAAGATAGATACATCAAGCACGAATAATCCTGATCAATAATGGAATTTTCAAGACTCAAAGATCACCTCATAGCCACAGGCCAGCTTACAGAGGAGCAATTGGCCCAAGCAGAGGATTATGCCTTGAGCATGAAGATCCCCCTGGACGAGGCCATTGTGTTTCTGAGGCTTATGGACCACCACCAACTCGGCCAAGCCCTAGCAGAGCTATATGGCCTGCCATATAGTCCCACCCTTGAATCACCGCCTCCTGTGGATGCCAAGGAAATGTTACCTTCAGAGCTGGCTGAGCGCCTCACCATATTTCCCGTGGACTACTCACGCGAACAGCAATGCCTTACTGTTGCAACCCATGACCCTACTGACGAAGCCCTACAAGAGAAACTCCACCATATCTTTGCACCTCACATGCGCGTTAAGCTCACGGTTTGCTCCAGACCAGAGATCATAAAGGCCATAGATGTCCATTACAAGGGGAAGCAATACATACCAGAGATGGAATTGGAATTGCCAGACGAGTTTACAATCGTTACGCCTAAAAAAGAGTTGGACGAAACACCTCCGGGGGAGGGCCGTGGCCCAAAAAAAATTATCTTGCTGGAACCGGAATTGGACCGATACCGTGCCATAAAGGCGCTGCTCCATGCAGAAGGATTTGGCCATGTGTCCTGGGCCGCATCTAGTTCTGAACTCACAAAGGCCATGGAATCAAAATCTTTTGACCTCCTGTTGGTCAATGCCCAGAGCTTCAAGCCACAGGGCACGTGGACCCACGAGATTTCACAGGACATAGTATTACCCCCCATATCCTATTACGACCCCAAGGCCTTGTTGCTGGGCCAGGAATATCCCTACAGCCAAATGAGTGAGGCCCTAATTTCCTTGGTAGCCTTTATTATAAAAAAGGCCCTGAAAAATGACAGGGCCAAGCTCCAGGAAATTGGCATTCGGGTGAGGTACTGCAAGCTCCTTGGATTGAGGCTCGGGCTGAGTCCAGCCCAAATCGACGCAACCATTCTTGCTGCCTGGCTCTCCACTCCAGGGTTGGGAGAGCTACTGCTAAAAAATATCAAAACCCCCTATGGATTAGAGGAAATCACAAACCCACAACAAGAAACTGAGCGGCCTGTACGGATCGAGGCACGTATCCTTTCTCTGGTCAAGAAATACCAGCACCTGAAAAAGAAAAACCCAGACCTTATCAAGGACATACGCAGGCTCAGAAAAGAAATGGGCTCCGGGTTTCCCTCACCTGACAACAAATTGCTGCTGGAGACATTCTTTCAGGTAATTCGAGACGAGGCATTACTCAAAGGAATTGACCAGCCAAAGGGCCACATCCTTATCGTGGACCCTGAGAGTGCTGCTGATCCTGATATAATGCTTCGCCTTACAAACGAGGGCTATGAGGTTATTCAGGTCCCTGATGCCAAGACAGCCGCAACAAAACTGGCCACATCTGAGATTGACCTAATCCTCTCGGAGATAAGCCTCCCCGGAATAAGCGGCATGCAATTTTGCCGGGCCCTGAGGAAAAAGACTGAGACGGCCTATTTGCCCTTTTTTTTCCTTACCTCCCAGGACGGAGAATCCCTGGCCGCAGACTGTCTGGAGGCAGGGGCAGACGATTTCATCAAGAAGCCGGCAGACCCTGACCTCCTTGCCTTGAAGATAGGGCGTGTCTTGGCCACCAGGACCCAAAAAAGACCAAGAAGGGGCATTGAAGGTTCCCTTGCGGAGATGAACGCCATGGACCTGATTCAAAGCGTGGCCACAGGAGATAAGAACGTGAAGATAACCCTTGAAAGCAATGGTCAAAGGGGGCTCATTTATATCCAGGGTGGAGAGATTATCCATGCAGAGATAGGAACACTTAAAGGAGAAGATGCCTTTTATCAAATGATGGCATTTCGAGATGGGGAATTCCAGGTGGTTTCGTGCACGGACTTTCCATCCCGCACTGTTCACGGCAGCACCATGTCCCTTCTGATGGAAGGTGCCCGACTTGTGGATGAGGCCACTGGTCAACCCGAAGAAACAGAAATATAGGTTATGGTGGGAAAAAACCGTATACCATTCAAGTTAGAAAGGTTGAGAAAAAAGGCGGGGATCTTTTTCGCTCAAGGTCAACCTTTATGGGGGCATTTTTTTATCTCCCCGGTCTCGGCCAACCACGACGGTGAAGAGACGGTTCTGGAACTGCTCATGAGCGGGCAGAGATATGTGCCCTTTGAGACAATGGATGGACAGATTGTTCTCATCCTCATTTCAAATATTGTTAAGGTGCTCCTGGAGGACAATCAGCACCACATGCAGAGATTAGCAACAGAGCATATTAATGTGGAACTCTGTTTTATCTCTGGAGAAACCATGCGTGGAAAGGTGTGCTTCACCATGCCAGAGACCCATTCCCGCCTTTCGGATTTCCTCAATCAGAGTCTGGGGTTCTTTTACCTTGAGGCTGAGGGTCAGCTGTATCTAATCAACCACCGTCATATCGTCCTTATCCGGCCGCTAACACCCCCATAATTCACCCATACTTTTTTTGAATCAACCCATTCGTGCCCTCACAGGGGACCCTGTGAGCCTTTCAAGCCTTGAAACCAATTCAGCAGTGGGAATCACCCGAAAACGGCTGTGAGCATCTACAAGTAGGGTTTTCCCTTTCTTTGTGTGCACCCGAAACCGGAGCCTGCACTCCCCCGGAAAAGTAAAGGCAAGCTCACGAAGATCATCCAAAAGTTCCTCTGTAACGGCCTCCTCTGACAAGGTCAATTCCAAAATTTTTATATACTTCTCCCTTGCAGCATCAAGGGGGACTACCTCTTTTGCAATTATTTTTGTAGAGTTTTCTGTCTTTTCAAGGTTCCCTGCCACCAGCAACGGATCATCACCCTTAAGCAGGGCCGAGGAAGCAGCAAAAAGATCAGGGAAGATGATTACCTCTATGGATCCACTAAGATCCTCCAAACTTATCACAGCCATCTTGTCACCCTTTTTTGTCCTTTTGACCTTCATCCCCTCCGCCATACCAGCCACATGAACAAGGGCATGGTCTTGCTGGTGGGAGAGGTCCTGGATGCTACAGGTGACCAGGCGCTTTAAATCCTCCTTGAATCTGTCCAGAGGATGTCCTGTGATGTAAAACCCAAGGGATTCCTTCTCCCGTTTCAATTTTTCTTTGAACTCCCATTCTTCCACATCAGGCAGTTCAAAAAGTGGAAAAGGCCCTCCTTCCCCGAGCTCCAGCGCCCCAAACATGTTGAGTTGATTGGGATCTTGGCCAACCCCGCAAAACCGGCTGATATCGTCTAACCCGGCAAAGAGCCTGGCCCTGGGAATACCTGTGAAATCAAAAGCGCCGCATTGAATAAGACCCTCTAGCACCCTCCGGTTTACCTTGGCCCCCTCCACCCTTCTGCAAAAATCATGAATGGATCGAAAGGGGCCATGGGCACGGCGCTCCTCAATGATGGATTCCACCGCCTTAAGGCCTACGTTCTTAATGGCCCCCAGTCCAAACCGAATTTTTCCCTCCACCACAGAAAAATCTGCCTCACTCTCATTGATATCCGGGGGCAGGATCTCTATGCCCATCTCCCTACATTCGGCGATGTTTTTGATGGTCTTGTCCTGGTTGCCCATGTCCTGGGTAAGCAAAGCGGCCATAAACTGCACAGGATAGTGGGCCTTTAAATAGGCGGTCTGGTACGCGATCATGGCATAGGCCACGGAATGGGACTTGTTGAACCCATAACCGCCGAATTTTTCTATCAGGGCAAATAGCTTCTCGGCTGTCTCCAGATCCACTCCGTTTTTTACTGCTCCCTGTATAAAGCGCTCATGGTGCCTTGCCATGACCTCAGGCTTCTTTTTCCCTATGGCCTTTCGCAGCTCATCGGCCTCAGCCAGGCTGTAGTCGGCCAGCACTTGGGCAATGCGCATTACCTGCTCCTGGTAAAGGATTACCCCGTAGGTTTCCTTGAGAATAGGCTCCAACTGCGGGAGAATGTAGTTGATCTCAACCTTTCCATGCTTTCCCTGGATAAATTCATCGATCATATTGCTTCCCAAGGGGCCGGGGCGGTAAAGGGCCACCAGCGCCACCATGTCTTCAAATACTCCCGGCTTCAGGCGCCTCATCAATTTCTTCATGCCATCGCTTTCAAGCTGAAACACGCCAGTGGTCTTTCCGTCGCAACAGAGCTGGTAGGTGGCCTCGTCGTCCAAAGGGATCTTGTCCATATCCAGCTTGTGCCCAAGGGTCTTTTCGATCAGGTCCAACGTATGCTTTATTACGGTCAGGGTCCTCAACCCCAGGAAGTCGAACTTGATGAGCCCCAGTTGCTCAATCCGATCCATGGTAAACTGGGTCATGATTTCATCCCTGGGGCCTTTGTACAGGGGAAGATATTCCACCAATGGCCTGTCAGAGATTACCACCCCCGAGGCATGTGTAGAGGCATGCCTGGCTAGGCCTTCCAGCGCCCTGGAAATGCGCAGTAACTTCCCCACATAGGCCTTTTCCTTTTCCAACGCCTGGAGTTCGGGTTCAGTAGCGAGGGCCTTTTCAAGACTCACGTTGGGGCCTTCTGGCACCATCTTTGCGATTTTATCTACCTCTGCCAAAGGTATATTCAGTGTCCTGCCCACATCCCTTATGACAGCCCGGGCCTTCATGGTACCGAATGTTATAATCTGACAGACGTTATCTCTCCCATACTTTTCGGCCACATATCGGATCACATCATCCCTGCCATTCATGCAGAAATCGATATCAATATCGGGCATGCTTATTCGCTGGGGATTCAAAAACCGCTCGAAAAGCAGACCGTATCTTAAGGGATCGATATTGGTAATGCGAAGGCAATAGGCCACAAGAGAGCCTGCTGCAGAACCCCGGCCCGGACCAACCGGTATCTTGGACCGGCGGGCATACTCAATAAAATCCGAGACAATCAGAAAATAGCCTGAAAACCCCATCTTGCAAATAATATCAAGTTCATAGTTCAACCGCTCCCTATAGTCCTGTTCTGTTTCCGGAGACACAGGCCCCTCTTCTTCTACCTTTTCCTGAAGGCGTACGGTCAACCCCTCCTCAGCCTGCTCTCTCAGCATCTGATCAAGGCTCTTGCCTCCTGGAACATGGAAGACAGGGTATTTATAGTTGCCGAATTCCATTTCAAAATTACAGCGCTTGGCCACATGGACTGTATTGTCCAAGGCCTCCTCAAAGCCTGGCAAGGCCTCCTTCATCTCCGCGCGTGACTTAAAATAGAACTCGTCTGTGGGAAACCGAAGCCTGTTATCATCATCCACTGATTTACCTGTCTGGATACATAGGAGGGCATCATGGGCCTCAGCATCGCTTCGATCCAAATAATGGCAGTCGTTGGTGGCAACCAAAGGAAGCGAGAGCTCTTGGGCAAATTCTTTCAGTACGGCATTGACCTTTTCCTGATCTTCCATGCCATTGGCCTGTACCTCCAGAAAAAACCTGTCCCCATCAAATATGGAGGCCAACTCCATAGCCCTTTTTCGAGCCTCCTCTACCCTTCCCTCACGAATGGGGAAAGCCACAGGTCCCTTTAGGCAGGCTGAAAGGGCGATCAGGCCTGCGTTCAACTGCTTCAGCAAGCTCATGTCTATCCTGGGATGATAATAAAAGCCTTCAAGATGGCCAAGGGTCACAAGCCGGCTCAGGTTCTTGTACCCCTCTGCGTTCATGACCAATAGGATCAGGTGATACGAGGTGGGCCCCCCGTTGGTGGGTGCTGAGCGGTCACGCCTGTCTCCAGGGGCCAAATAGACCTCACAGCCCAGAATCGGTTTAATGCCGCTTTTCTTGGCCTGATCAAAAAATTGCACGGCTCCGAACATGTTGCCGTGATCGGTTATGGCAACAGAGTCCATCCCAAGGGACCAGGCCTTTTCCAGCATCCTCGGTATGCGAATGGCCCCATCAAGAAGGCTGAACTCCGTGTGTACATGGAGATGCACAAAAGAGGCATTTAAATCCATATGTTAACCCAATGAAAAGTTCTAGGTTGTGGCTGCTCCGTCATGTATGATACGTTATATGAGTAACACCATCAAGGTGATTTTCTTATGGCCACGGTCTTGCTATATACATTTCTATGACCAGAAGAACCGATAATGGATAAAAAGACATCTGATAAACTGCTGAAGAAGATATCAAAGCTCCAAGAGCAAATAGCTCTGTTTAGGAACAAATTAAATGAGGCCAAGAAAGAAAATCGCCTGCTTCAAAGGGACTTAAAACAGCTCCAGGAACTCATTGAAAAACTTCCAGGATGGTTCGTGCTCCTTCAGGATGAAAAGGTGATACTCACCAACCGAAAGATCCTCCACGACCTTGGTTTTGAGCAGAATGAGGTAATAGGACGGCCGTTTTTGGATTTTGTGCATTCAGATTATATAAAACAGGTAAAAAAGCGCTATAAACAACATATCAAGGGCGAGCCTGTTCCTGATGCCTATGACCTTGTTTTGGTCAACAAGGAAGGAGAAAAGATAGGCTGTGAAACAAGGATGGAAAAAATAAGGTACCGAGGCCGCCGTGCCTTCGCGGTAACCATGACACCCCTTGATACCCGAAGCCAAGATGAAAGGGAGCGCCTCGAGGCTGAAAAAGGCCGACTAATCGCCCAATTCTCTTGTGGTATGACCCAGCAACTGAACACATGCCTCGACATCATAAATAAGGGTTTAACTCAAGAAACCACTTCAAGAGAAAATGATCCCTTCCTCAGTGAGCTCATCAAGGTAAAACTGTGGCATGAAAGGTTGGTATCTTTACTCCAACATCTCCATGGCCAGGAAGCACTTGATAATGGAATAGTTGTTGATCTGGCCCATGTGGTGGAAGAAGCAAGAAAAACGGCCGAGTCCTGGGCAAAGACAGGAACCCATAAAAAAGGGTCCCATATACAAATAAAGACCTTTCTCAGAAGCTCACCTCCTATAAGAGGGAATCCCGATCAAATCAAGGATGCCATTGCCTTTATCATCACTAATGCCATTGAAGCGATTCCAATGGATGGCTCCGTATTTGTAACCGCAGAGGAAAGTGGGGGTCTTGCCTATCTTTTTATACAAGACAATGGCACTGGGATTTCCCCTGAAAATATGGAAAGGATCCTTGATCCCTTTTTTACCACGAAAAATGACAACCACTTGGGGGTGGGGTTTACTATTGCTGATGCTATCATTAAAAGACACGGCGGTCGAATTGAAGTCATGAGTACTCTGGGCCAGGGAACCACCGTCTCGGTGCAACTGCCCATTGCAAAGAGCCAGTCTCCATCAAAGACTCCTCCCCCAGGGAAGGTTCTAAAAGGGGCCCATGTCATGATTGTTGCAGAAGAGGACGGAATCCGCGACCTTCTTTCCCAGGTATTTATTACCAAAGGAGCAAAGGTGACAAGGCCCATTGCTATCTCAAAGGCCTTAAGGCAAATACAAAAGGGGAAGGTTGATCTAGTAGTGGTAGACCTTGAGGGGATGAGCTCACATGGTATAAAATGGATTGAGGAGATCACCCACATAGACCCAGGCCTGCCCGTGGCGTGCATTCCCTCTCAGAGGGGGAACCTGGAGGATGAAAAGGGGGTCCTGGAGCTAAGCAATAACCTCATCCTTGTAAAAAGGCCGATTGAGACCAATTCTCTGTTACAGGTGGTTTCAGAAAAGATTACCAATTATCGATTCAAAAAAACACCCTGATCTACCCAACTGGCCTGGCCTCTTGGATGGTATGCCCATGACCCACAGCCCACCCAAAATTTCCACTGCTCCTTTAGCCGATAGGATGCGGCCCCGGCATCTCGATGAAATGGTGGGGCAAGAACACCTCTTGGCCCCAGAGTCACTATTGCGCAAGGCCATTGAAATAGGCAAACCTTTCTCGGTAATCTTCTGGGGGCCGCCCGGATCTGGCAAGACAACCCTTGCAAAACTCATTGGAAGCTATACCGGGTATCCATTTCAGGCCTTTTCAGCCGTCACCTCTGGAGTTCGTGAGCTTCGCCAATTGATAGACCAGGCCCAAAGAATGCGTAATCTGACTGGCAAGCCCACATTACTCTTTGTGGATGAAATCCATCGGTTCAACAAGGCGCAGCAGGATGCCTTTCTGCCCCATGTGGAAAGCGGACTCATTGTGCTGATCGGCGCCACAACCCAAAACCCCTCATTTGAGGTTATTCCACCCCTTCTTTCAAGGACCAGGGTCTTGACCCTCAAGCCTTTAGATCATGAGGCCCTCAAAAAAATCCTTCTGCGTGCTATCTCAAACAAGGAACGCGGGCTGGGAATATACCAAATAAATATAGAAGACGATGCCCTTGATCTGTTGGCTCACCTGGCCGAGGGAGATGCCAGGGTGGCCCTTAACAATCTGGAGGCCATGGTCTACCACCAGGGCCAACTAAAACAAGATTCCACTGTTAACCTTGGAATTGAAGACGTGCAGAAGGTCTTACAAAAAAAGGCCCTAATCTATGACAAGACAGGAGAAGAACACTACAATCTCATATCAGCCTTCCACAAGAGCATGCGCGGGGGCGATCCTCAGGCATCTCTGTATTGGCTCTACCGGATGCTGGAGGCCGGTGAAGATCCCCTGTTTATCTGTAGAAGGATGATACGATTCGCCTCCGAGGATATTGGCCTTGCAGATCCCCAGGCATTACAGGTGGCTCTGGCCGCCTTTGAGGCGTGGGAGAAGGTGGGTCCCCCTGAGGCCGAACTGGCACTCGCGGAAGCGGCTGCCTACTTGGCCACAGCACCCAAGAGTAATGCCCTTTATGTAGCGGAAAAGGCGGTCAAAGAAGAAATCCAGCGCTCAGGGGCCCGACCCGTGCCCCTTCATATTAGAAATGCCCCTACTGCATTAATGAAGAAACTGGGATATGGAAAAGGTTATCTCTACCCCCATAACTATCCTGATGCTAAGGTGGACCAAGAATATCTGCCCGATGGCCTCAAAAGAACGACTTTCTATTACCCTACAGGCCGTGGTTTTGAAAGGGAAATCCGAAGAAGGATGAAGGACGTAATGCCACCTACGCCCCCTGACCGCAAACCTTGATCTCTAAGCCCACTCCTCCATGCAGACATCTCCCAACCACTTACTGCCTGGAACCCTGGAAGATACCTGCTGCTGCATCACCCATATAGCTGTCTCTCATTTCCCAGCTTCCACCTATGTATTGGGCGTTCGGCCCATAAAACGTGCCGCTGGCAGATTGCTGGTCTGCTGTTCCAGTGGTAAGAGACCATGTCCCTCCCGAAAGGCTGAACTGCCCTCCTGAAAGTGTTCCACCTGCGTTAGTAATACTGGCAGAGTAGCTGCCACCTGACACATTGAGATTAAAATTAGATATGCTTCCGCTGCCAAAATCCACCTGGCAGCTAAAATTGCCGTTCATCGATACCCCACTTGCCCATGCAGGATGATAGGTTCCAAAAGCTTGTCCTGAATAATTCACAGTCCCTGTAAGTCCCTGAATTACTGTGTCCGAAGTGACTAAACCATAAACATACCATGCGGGACTATTTACTATGTAGTCCTCTCCATTGTAAGTCCAGGCGGTTTCCATGGTCCAGTAGCCCCATTCCATATAGCTATTTGACCCAACCGTTGTCACATTCAAGGGATATTGTGTGCCCAGGTCTCCAGAGTCGATTACACCGGAAGCCCCTTGTGTCACGATCCTGGTTAAATAGGATGTTGTGTTGTTTACAAAGCCGGGATTAAGCCTTAAGAGGCCCCCGGAGGTAATAAGAGAATCGGCAGTAATAGCGTTGCTTTCAAAGTCTTGAGCCGTGGTACTGGAATAAACATCCTGGAGGTTAATCTCTCCCGATGTATTTGTCAAAAGGGCAGAAAAATACCCCATATATTGGTCAGTAGTGGTTCCAGGCACATTTTGATCATTGGTGCTATCACTTTGCGCATCGGTGGCATCAGCAAATTCGTCCGGACCCAGTTCCGGGGGAATTTGGGAACCTTCCTTGACTTCTTCCTTTCCTTTGCCCTTCTTTTTTTCTTTGCCTACCCCCGTTTCTTCTTCAAACTGGCTGATATACTCCGGGTCAGATGGCGTTACCTCACCGGTCTCACAATGATATGTGTATCCTGCTGGCACCTCTTTGCCATCTACCTCAATCACCCCATCCTCGCAAAAAGTATCCGTACACCAACTTCCACCCCCTCCATCCTTTGCAGCTATCAAAAAGGCCTGGACAGGGTCGCTCGAGGCCACCATTGGGTTGCCCACTGAGGCCGTCTTTTCCTTAAGCCACCTCACATGGACTCCGAATTTTGTGCCCCTTACACCTACCACAGCGGTTGGAGTCTTCACCCTAAAGGCCATCTGCTTGTACCGAAAGAGCCTGAGTGCATAAAACATGGCCTTGCCCTTTAGCATGCTGAAAAAGGAGAGCTTGCGCTTTTCCTCCCTTTTATCCTCGTACTGGTCCACTGCGAACTGTGTGTTGGCGGCCATGCTCACAAGATCATCGTCGAAAAAGTAGATCCGGCATCTAGAATCATCCAAGGTGTATATGGCATCATTCTCATAGATGGTGTCTCCGGTCCGGCCGAAATATGCCTCATTGGTGGCTCGATGCACCACCACCACGTGGCCTAACATGGCCCGTATGACACCTGCCCGTTTTTCAGTGCTGGGAACAAAATAGTCCTTAATAACCAGGCCCCTCAAGGCCTCAGGCAAAGGGCCTGTCACAGGCGGGGTACCTCGGCTGGGTTTTACCTCTGGTTTTGCCATAACCTTCGGTGCAGGCTTAGCGGGCTTTGGCACTACCGCTGGCTTCTTGGGCTTGAATAGGGGAGGGGTCGGTGGTTTTTTCTCCGCAACCTTTGGAGCAGGAGGCGGCAACAGCATCTTGATTGCCTCCGAAACATCGCCATAAATGTGCAGCTCGCTTCTTCTGTTCATTGCCCTGCCTGAAGGTGTCTTGTTGGAGGCAATGGGATTCTCCGGCCCGTGGCCCTCAACAGTGATGCGGCCTGGATCAAGATAATATTTCTCTACGAGCAAGCGTTTCAACTCATTGGCCCGCTTCAAAGATAACTTATTATTTAGCCATCTAGGCCCCGTGCTGTCAGTATACCCTTTTATGACCAGCCTATAACTTCTTCGCTCAGGGGTCTTAAGTACATCAACCAGTTCCATTAATAGCCTATCGTATCTTTCAATCACTCTAGCCGAGTTTGTGGCATAATTGATGGTAAGAACCTTTCCCAGATACACCTCCCCTTTTGCATCTTTATGGGCCAACTCCTGCGCCTTAATAAAGGCAATAGGAGTAGTCATGCTTTCCGCGGCTGTGGTAACTAAGGGGAGCAAAGCCCCGGCCAAAAAAAGCAGAACGACAAATAGTAAAAGAAATCTTTGTCTCCTGCCTTTAATCTTCTTTGCACGCATATTGGCACCTTTCATGATCAACCCCTCTCTATTCTGCTCTGTCACCCTGGTCTTTTCCTTGTGTATCTAAATCGGGACCAAACTAATAATGCATTCGGTCCTGTTGTCGCCCTAGAACCTCACCCCCATTTGGATCCCGTAAATGGTTTTATCAAATTTGTAAAAGGGCGTGTTAGAATCGTTGTCTATGTAATTGAAATAAACTGTTCCATAGAGATACTTGTCAAAACGTTTGCTGAGGCCAAGATAAAAATTGTGTCTTTCGTCTTGCCTTTTTCCTGTGAATCCGAAATTTCTGGCCGGTCTGGGTTGGCCCTTGTAATCTCTGTCCGTGTATTTATATCGGAGGTAACAATCCATATCCCAGGGAAGTTTCTTGAAGTAGGAGGCCCCAATATTATATCCGTCGTAACTATACCCGAAATCCTTGGCGTTCAAATTCTCATCAGAATAAAAAAGAGAAACAATATCCTTTCGGTCGTTCAGATAAAAATTGGCTCGGATCTCCCAGATCCGGTTGGTATTGTCCTGATCCCTTCGGTCACTGGAGCCATAATCTTCATCAACATAAGCAAATGTGGCCTTGAGTCCAAGCCACTTGAAAAAGAAATATTCATATGAAGGAGCAAAGTCCCAGCTATCATAAAGGGTGTCGTGATCATAATAGGCCTTGCCATATGCAACCGGCACCTTCAAAATGCCCCTTTTTCCCACCCACCATGGCCCTGTGGACGCCCGCCAAAGTGCAAAATCAAAGTCATCATAATCCCTGTTATGGGTAAGGTAAAAGCTGCCATTCCCGTTCCACATGAACCCGTTGCGTCCCCTTGCATCGTAAAGGACACTGCCCAGGGCATTGATTACCCCAACCCAATCACTAACCTCTTTCTGGGTCTTGGAAAGCCGTATCAAGCCACCGCTGGGCGTGCCAATAGTCTCCCGATCAGGCCCGGCGCTTACGTTGCTGTCCCGTTGAATTCCCAAACCAAGGCGAAAATGGGGATAGAGTCTCTTGGTTTTGGCTTCGATGAAGGCCAGCATCTTTTCAATATTGGCCTTAACGGCCTTGGGCGGGTTGGCAGCCAGAACCGTTTCAAAATGTTGCCTTGCTTCCTTGTATCTTTTTGCCTGATAATAAGTTGCAGCCAAATCAAGCCGTACTCGATGAAGTGAAGGGTCTATCTCAAGCATGCGCTCATATTTCTCTATTGCCAGATCCAATTCGCCTACACGCTGGGCACAACTGGCCAACCAGAACAAAACATCCATGGTCTCCACCTGGGCCGAGACCTCCTTGAAAAGCACAAGGGCCTCGGAATAGTCGCGCTCGTAAAAAAGCCTCAAGGCATTGGCCAGCTTTTTATCCAAGGCCTGTACCTCTTCAGGGGACATCTGTTGCAACCTTTCTTTGGCCTTTTGGTCAAAGGCCTTGGCTGCTGGGCTTTTGGAAATCGTGGACTTGGCCATGAACCGGGCCGAGTCTTCCTGTGCCATGGCATTCGATACAATGGAAAAGAGAAATGTCAGTGAAATAAAAAGGGTAAAAAAAAGAAGGGCGGGATGACGTTTCATGAGGCCTCCATTTCCATAGATAAACGTTACGGATAGGCAGAGCTCAATTAAACTAACGGAAAGCCAATATCTGAGATAGGATATGCGTTGAAATCTACCTAAACCTATCTTCCCTGTCAACCTGTAAACTGATTTTCTACCCCCAGGCACTCATCTGTATCATTATCCCCGTCAGGGCACACCTGTAAATAATCCATAGAAGACAGGATAAAAAATACTTGAGGAGACAAGAATACGGAACAAGGGCCTATGCCTAATCTAGGTCCAGAGGGGTTTTACACTTATTGCAACGCTTGGCACCGCGGAAGACCTTATGCCCGCAATTTGGGCAAATATATCGGGCCTCTTCATCCTCCACCCACTTTTCCGTGCCAACCTCACGCCAGTAAGGGATAGCCCGCAGTATCACCTTTTTGCCAACAGGCATAGGGAAATTTTCTATAAGGGTGCAGGGAAATTCCTCGCACTCATGGCATCCGTTGAGCCCCTTTTGTTTAACACAATCCTTTATCTCACATTCCTTGCAAAACATAAAAGGTTCATCAGACAGGCAGCCTTTGCAGTGGATGTCTTCGACGGAGATGTGCTCGGACCCTGGGACCTTTCCCTTATATACGCCCACCAGTCTCTCCTTGAATTTGGTATTATTGTCCCTAGTGGCATACCAGATTCCACACACGCCGCAGTAAAGCCCACAAGGAGCCAAAAATTCCTGTTTGATTTCCATTACAATTCCCCCCTCACTTCCTTACGGTCTTCATAGTAGAGTTATCATGAGCAGCTATATGTTTATTTATTCCCAAAGCCATAGATAAAAGCATTTTGGATCAGGCCTTCTATTTCATCATACCTGAAGCCTAATTCTCTAGATAGATGGAGAAATTCTTCACTAAGTGTTGTTTGAAAGAAAGCAGGATCGTCAGTATTGATGGTAATAGGTATCCCCGCATCATAAAAGCGTCGAACAGGATGGGCCTTAAGGCTTTCCACTGCCTTGAGTTTGACATTGCTCGTTATGGATATGTCCAAGGGAACCCTTTTCTCGGCAAGATGATTTATTAGGGGTCTGTCGCACACCGCTGTGATTCCATGACCGATGCGATCGGGTTGAAGGAGTTCTATTGTATCCCATATGGCCTGAGGGCCCAAGAATTCACCGGCATGGGCCACGGTTTTAAGGCCCATCCTCCTTGCCCGCTCAAAGACCGGTGCAAATGGGGCAATAGTGCCGGGCAGCTCTGGGCCTGCAAGATCAATGGCCACGACCCTGGGGTTCGGGTTTTGAGCCATCCAATCCAAGGTCTTCTCCCCTGCCTCGCTCCCTATTGTCCTGGGAATGGCATAAATAAGCATGATTCGTATGCCATGGCCTTTCTCTACTTCCGTAAAAGCCGCATCAATGGCCTCAATGAGTCCCCTAAATGAGATGCCTCTCGCAACATGCACGTAGGGCATTATAGTCGCCTCGCAATAGACGATGCCTTGCCGGGTAAGCTGCTTAGCAAAGGCCAAGGCTATCTCATAAAAATCCTGTTCCTTGTCAAAGTAAGGCCCTAATCGGCGAAAGAGGGCGTCGAATTCCTGGAAATCTGAAAACCGATAAGGGCTTTCAAGGAAGGGGGGTAGTCCCTTGCGCTCGGCTAGCTGGTTGAGAGTGTCCAGTGGGATGCTTCCTTCCAGATGCACGTGGAGTTCGGCCTTGGGAATATTTCCAATTATCTCTAAGGCCACCTCTTCCATCACTCACGTCCAAAATCCACTTTTCTTCCATGGGTAGGGGAAAGTATAAAAATCAAAACCCATTGCCTGACATTAGCAGACAATGGGTTTTTGCTCAATTGTGGACTGCTTTTAAGTCTCCACCTATGAACTATGGCCTTTATCCATTTGACATTTGGATTTTGTCATTTGACCTTGTCTATAGGCCAAAGGCTTCTTTTCGGGGTCGAGGGCTTATACCTCTATACTGGGCAGTCCCAACCCGGCTCGTTTTTTTTCGATATGTCGTCGTATCAATATGGCCGCCTTCTCAGGATCGGGTTCTACTGCCAAGGTGGCGCCTATCACATCATTGAGTCCCTCTGTTGCCATCTTCACCACATTCATGCTTCCAAGAATAGGAGGCGTGGTGCCCAGCACTGTAAAGATACCCGAGCCCACAACGTACACTGCTATTGAAACTGCCTTTTCCGAATACCATTCCGGGGCCGCACCTGCAAGCGGCAAATCACTGATATCAACACCTAAGGCATTTGCAAGTGCTGCAGCCAGCACCAGGATACGGACATTATCAACACAACTTCCTACATGAAGGACCGGAGGTATCCCTAAGGCCCCGCATACTTCTCTTAGCCCTGGGCCTGCAAGCTCAACGGCCTCAGGCACCTTAAACCCAGCCTTTGCATTTGCAATTGCAGCACATCCCGTATCCACCACTAGGATATCGTTTTCAATTAGCCTACGGGTTAATGTAACATGGCCATAGTCATGCTTTATCTTTGGGTTATTGCATCCAACTACGCCTACTGCCCCCCTGATCTTGCCAGTCTTAATGGCTTCAATCAAAGGATCGGGGGTGCCTCCCAGGGCATGAAGAATCGCTTCAACAGAAAAGCCCGACATGGTTTTGATGGGTTCCACGGGAATATAAACCCTTTCCGGTATCCTTCTTTCAAAATTTTCCACTGCCTCCCTAACCAGCTCCCGAGCAAGCTCACGGGCATTTTCGGGGTGAAATTCGCGATGCTCCATCTCCGGGAACTTGGCCTTATCGCTGGTGGAAATCATTTTTGTGTGGAAACACTTGGCGACATGGCCAAGGGCGGGCATGATACACTGGTAGTCCACCAATATCATTTCCACAGCACCAGTGACTATTACAAGTTCTGTCATGAGGTGGTTCCCGGCCATGGGGATACCGCGGCGCATGAGAAGCTCATTTCCAGTGCAGCAAAGTCCTGCAAGGTTTATCCCTTTTGCGCCTTTGTCCTTTGCCAGCTGTACCAGGTCTTCATCCTCTGTGGCTTGACAGATCATTTCGGAGACTACTGGATTGTGCCCATGTACAATTATATTTACATGGTCTTCCTTCAATACCCCCATATTGATGGCAGAGGTTACGGGTGAGGGCGTACCAAAAAGGATATCAGACACCTCCGTAGCAATCATCGAGCCTCCCCATCCATCGGAAAGGGCATTGCGCAAGCCATGAAGCAGGAGGCTCTGCCAATCGTTGTCCACCCCCATATGTGTCCGATGCATCATCTCAGAGGTCTCCCGGTCAATGCCACGCGGCACAATACCCAATTTTTCCCATGTATCCAGTCGCTTTTGTGGGACCCGAGAGACAAACTGAAGCCTCTTTTTTCGTGTCCCGTATTCCTCTTGCATGGCATCAGCCAACTCTTGGGCGATTTGAAGGGTATCTTTGCCTTTGGTATCAACACCAAATTCTGCAGCCACCCTTTTCATTTTCTCTGGATCCTTGATCTCATAGCCCGGGGCCTTACCCTCAGCAACGTTGGCCAAAACTTCCACAAGATCCCGACCATGGTCTGAATGGGCAGCTGCCCCTGCGGCTATCATTCTCCCAAAATTTCGTGCCACAATAATATCTGCATCAGCCCCACAAACGCCTTTTTGCGGTCCTTCGCCAAAGGGATCCACCCTGCAAGGACCCATGGAGCAATTTCGACAACTAAGGCCTAACTCACAATAACCGCATTGAGGGAGCTGAGCCTGGAGGCGGTCCCACGCTGTCTCAATCTGCTCTTTCTCGGCCTTTGCCAGCATAAGCTGGCCGTCCTTGGTAATAGTATACTCTTCATATTTCTTGCTCATATCACCCATCTTTATCCCCTCCTTCTTGGATAGGGTTACACCATATAATCTGCCATCTCGGTCTGTGCCTTTTTGAGTGTGTTAAGGAGCGAAAATCCCGGAGCCGTCTCCGCCTTTCTTTCTTCTGCACCCACAGAGATCCTTCGCGCGATTTCATCCGTCTTCCGCTTAAGAGAGGTATCTGGCTCTTCAAAAGTAAGGGCATTGGTCATGCAGACCTCCACGCATGCAGGGACTAGGCCCTTGGCCTGTCTGTCTACGCAGTTGTCACACTTTACAGCTACCACTTTGCCTTTGGGGCCAAGGCTATCTTCGTGATAGCGGATCACCCCAAAGGGACAAGCCATAGCACATGAGGCACAGTTGATGCAGCGATCAGGATTTATGAGCACAGTGTCCATTTCCTCGTTGCGGTAGATGGCACCGGGCAGGCAAGCCATTATACAGGGGGCCGGATCACAGTGACGGCAACGGTTTGGGAAACCCTCCCTATAAAGGCCCACCCCCACATGTACTCTGGGTCTGGGAAGGGGCTTTTCCTGCAGTGCCCCAAAAAGCGTTTTTGATTTTGAGTGGGCCACTGCGCAGGCCACCATGCACTGCATGCAACCCACGCATCTTTCTGGGTGAATAATCACCTGTCTCATAGGCCAACCCTCCTTTCAGCCCAACCTGGGCAGAAGTTGTGAAAAGTTGAAATAAGGACTTTGTAACAGCCTGTCCGGAATCTTCAGGGCAGCCCTCCTCTTTATTAATGAGAGAACCACCCCGCCCTGCTCGATCTTATTTACCATCACCACGCCTACCAGTCGGTCGCCATTCAATACAAACCTCCTGTAGCTACCCGCGCGTCTGTCTTCATATTCAATGATCCGCAGATTCATTCCGTTATCCGGCCCAATAAGCCCCCCTGACAGAAGGTCTATACCCTCAAAGCGCAGCACATTGCGCGCCATCGCCCCCTCGTAAGCCTTCCTGAACCCCACCATATTGATGCCAGCTACCCGTCCTTGAGAGGCCGCCTCGGGCCATATGGGTACGAGCCGGTTTTCACCTCGCACCAAATCCATTACTTCCGCAACATCTCCTGCAGCATATATGCCCTCAGCGCTGGTTTCCAAAAATTCATTTACAACCAACCCATTGCAGACCTGAACCTGATTTGGGTCCACAAACGAAAGTGCAGGTCTCACACCTGCAGCCACCACAACAATTTGGCACGTTATCGTCGTTGCCCCTTCAAGAAATACCCCACTAATTCGAGGACCTCCTTCAAATCCGCTCACCTGGGCTGAGGTAATCACCTCGATGCCCATGTTTTCCGCCTCACGCTGGACCAATTCACCTCCCCTCCCATCTGCAATAAAGGGTAGTAAATAGGAAAGCTTTTCTACAATGGTTACCTTCAAGCCTCTTTTGCGCAATGCGTGAGCGGCCTTCAAACCCACAAGCCCTCCACCGATTACCACTGCAGCTTTTGCACTCTTTGCGGCTTGGGAAATCTTTACGGCATCCTCTCTGTTGCGGAGGAAAAAGATATTTTGTAGCTCCGAACCCTCGACAGAAAGACGCACAGGATTTGCGCCAGTGGCAATAAGGAGCCTGTCAAAGGGGATCCTTTCGCCTTTGCTTGTTCTAACGACCTTGTTCGGTACGTCAAGCTCTTCTACCCAGTGCCCTATTTTTGCGTCAATTTGGAATTCCCTGTAGAATAGCTCTTCTTTTAGGATCATTTGGCGATCATCAATGGCGCCTTCTACAAGCATGCCTAGCATGGGCCTAGAATAGGGCGGGAAGGTTTCCCCTGCGATTAGCGTGATGGAAGAGGTGGGGTCCAGAAGCCTGATGGTCTCAGCAGCCGTTATACCGGCTATCCCATTGCCGATTATCACATGTCGCATGGCAGCTCCCCTCGACCAAAAAAGCCCTGCTCTCTCAAAGAGATGCAGGGCTCTTGGATTACTGTGCCATTTTCCCCTCGCTTAATTAAGAAAGGAAGATGTGGGGCTACTCAACGAACGTTCTGCTGGATAATACCTCTATCGGGGATTATGTGTCAACGCAATATTTCCTTGTTTTTTCTTCAGACCCCTTATCTTGGGCCCTCAACTTCACCATATAGTCATTAAGTGCTGCCTGGAGCGTTTCTTCCGCCAATTTAGCACAATGAAGGTGATCAGAAGGGAGTCCGCCTATATACTCCTGGATGGCTTCAGCATCGATTTTCAAAATTTCGTCCGGTGTTTTACCCTTGGCAAGATCCGCAGCAGCACACACGGAATTATAACTATAGGCGCATCCATCTGTCCAGCAAGACGCATCTTTCACCTTTCCCCCATCAAACTTGAGTGATATCTCCATGGTATCGCCGCACTTGCCGGTTATCTTGGCATGGCCGTCAGGATCTTTTACACTCGGGTTGAGCAAATAGTATATAACAAACCATATGATGACAATACCCACCATTATCCCGCAGCCCAATAGGACCCACAGAAAATTTTGAATCAATTTAATCACCCCCCGGTTCGCGATCAATGAGGATATCGCCCATGCCCTCTCTAACTCTATGGCAGCTTGACATTGTGAGCGTTTGACTATATTTGTCATTGTCAATATAATCCTCAATGTAATCCCAATTTGTCAATCATAAAGGCATTAAACTCAATCCTATGGAAAAGCGCGTGCTTAACATTCGGCTTTCGAACATATTCAGGGCTACCCTGGCCGAGGATTGCGGCAATGAGGGATACATAGGCATAGCCTCGGACGGTTCAGCTTATCACGTAGTAGTGTCCGTCGACCGTCAGTTGGCCCGTGGCCTTAGCCCCATGGCCAAACCCTCCAACGGCACCCCCTTTGGAGGATACAAGGGTTGGCACTATTTCTGCTGTCTAACCCATCGCAATGACAAACAATCACATGCCAGGGCGAGGCAGTATCGGATTGAAAGAGCCAGAGAAAACGCCTGACTCATCGAAAAATGGGCAAAGGGCCTGAACATAGAAATAGAGGTGGTTGATGATATGTCACCCCTAGACTAAAGGCCGAAGGCCGAGGGAACAGGGTCTTGGAATTTGGGAGTTTGCTTACCATGAGACTTAAGGAGGTAGTGCTTACTTTGAAACCTGAAGAAGCGATCCAGGTCCTCAGAATTTGCCTGGATCAAGACCAAGTTGAGGCACTGAAATTCCTGAACGAGAGGCTTTCTAAACGAATAAAAGAGGCCTTAAAGGATCGGTGAGTTCCCGTATTTGAGGCCAGTTATGGTCCCAAGTCGCTCCCTCATCAATTTCCTGCGTAACCGCACCAGCCTTATTCTTTCCGAGGGACGAAAAAATTTGAAAAAAGCCCTTGACAGTTCACTTCTATATGGCTATATTGCCATTTAGCTATCTATGGGACACCATGAAAAAATTCTTAAAAGTAATGAAGGCCCTTTCAGATCCCAACAGGGTCAAGATTTTGAAAATCTTGCAGCGTCGCTCAATGTGCGTATGCGAGTTACAGATGGCATTGGGTATATCACAGCCTACTGTCTCAAGACATCTAAGGATCCTGGAGGACGCAGGCCTTGTTGATTACAGCAAAAATGGCTTGTGGGTCGATTACCGTCTAGCAGACGGGGCCCAAAGCCCTTATGCTTCCTCCGCACTCGGTCAGCTCAAGCATTGGCTTGAGGACGACCCGGAAGTAAAAGAGCTTATTAAAAAATTGCCGAACATTGATAGGCGAAAAAACCTATGAACCCAGATTATGCGCCAATTTTGATACTTACTCATAGGACAGCGTTCTACAGTATCCTCGAAACCCCTATTTGGTGAAAGGCGATGGGATGTTCCCGAAGCGGCGTATTTTGTCTGTACGCTTTGCTACAGACTCCCCACCCTACGGGTGGGCAGGCAGGGATAGCGAAGGAGACAAAATCCGCAGTGAGGGGAGCCATGCTTGCCTGCTGCAAGCAGGGACGGCGTACCGAACGTAGCAGAGGGAATGGCCCATCGCCTTAGAGCGACTTGTTCGGGATTCGCGCATAATCTGGAATGAAAACAAGTTAGGAAGAATTTATTTCATGCGGAAGCGGTAAGTGCATAACCTGGTTAACAGATTATGAGTTTCACTAAGAAATTTTAGACTGAAGGTGGACTGACTATGAAAGAGCGGACGAAGCTGCTCCTGATCGTTTTGGTTTTTTTTGCCTGCTATTATATCCCGTGGGACAGTCCAGTAGTCAGGAAATCAGGGCTTGAGGCATTCATGATGCTTCAAGAATACGCCCGACAGCATGTCTTGACATGCCTGATTCCGGCCTTTTTTATAGCTGGTGCAATTTCGGTGTTTGTCTCTCAGGCCTCGGTACTCAAATACTTCGGTGCCACGGCAAGGAAGATCTTATCTTACTCCGTGGCATCTGTTTCCGGCACAATCCTAGCCGTTTGCTCGTGCACAGTCTTGCCGCTTTTTGCCGGCATCTACACCAGAGGGGCTGGTATTGGTCCTGCCACGGCCTTTCTTTACTCTGGCCCTGCTATTAATGTGCTTGCAATCGTGCTCACGGCCAGGGTACTGGGTTGGCAACTGGGGTTGGCGCGAGCCATTGGAGCCATTCTCTTTGCAGTGATTACCGGCCTTCTGATGGCCTTCATCTTCAGAAAAGAGGATGCAGAAAGGAGCGCCGGACAGATCTACCTGCCTGATGAAGGTGAAAAAGGACGAACCTTGGTGCAGGACTCCCTTTTCATGCTGACAATGGTCCTTATCCTCATCTTTGCTGCCTTTGCTCATCCGGCGCCGGGTGCTACAGGTCTCTGGCCAGCTATCTATGCTGCCAAATGGTACATTACAGCAGCTCTCCTCATTATTTTGGCCTTCATGCTCAAGGCATGGTTTGTGAAAGATGAAAGGGTCATGTGGGTGCAGTCCACATGGGGCTTTATGAAACAGATCTTCCCATTATTGGGCGCAGGTGTGCTGGTAGCGGGCTTCATGCTGGGGCGCCCGGGCCACTCTGCCTTGATACCAGAGCGCTATATCCAGACACTGGTGGGAGGTAATTCTGTCTGGGCCAATTTGTTCGCATCGGTATCAGGCGCATTGATGTATTTTGCTACCCTTACAGAAGTTCCCATCCTCCAGGGCCTCCTTGGTGCAGGTATGGGCCAGGGCCCCGCGCTCTCCTTGCTGCTTGCAGGCCCAGCCCTTTCCCTGCCCAATATGCTGGTGATCGGGGGCGTGATGGGAGTCAAGAAGACGGCCACCTTTTGCGCAATTATAGTAGTGCTCTCCACCATTGCTGGAATGCTATATGGGTGGATGGTGACATAAAAAGAAGAATACGGTGAGCTGACAATGCTGAACAGGTAATCATTATGGCATCACAAGACATAAAGCAGATCACAGTAGATGGGAATCAGGTCGGAATCATTGGGCTCCAGGAAGTGTTGGAACAGATGGCAAAGGAGTACCCCCAAGCCCCCGACCATAAAATCCAATCGGTGTCTTCGCCACCCCGGCCGTGGTTATTGACGGGGATGTGAAGTGCGTGGGAAAGGCGCCGTCTATCCAGGAAGTCAAGGCCTGGATAGAAGGCATTTAAGAGGCAAAAAATAAAAGGAATAAGGAGGTTAGGCCATGGAAATAGGATCCAGTCAAATAATAGCTTTGTTGTTTACAGGTATTGGGGTTGGTTTTGCGTCAGGCCTTTTGGGCGTTGGTGGATGTTTCATAATGGTGCCTGTTCAATATTGGTGCCTTACTTCCATAGGAGTTGACCCAACAATTGCCATTCGTATCGCTTTTGGAACAAATCTTCTGGTTGTCCTTCCAACAGCCTTCAGTGGCTCTATGACTCATCACAGAAAAGGGGCTGTATTATGGAAGGCAGGCGTTACGCTAGGCATCACAGGTGCAATTGGTTCATTTTTCGGAGGTTTTCTTGCGGCCCATCTTCCTGCTTCAATACTCACTAAGGCATTTGGGATCGCAGTTATTGGGGGTGCCATAAGAATGTTAACCGCCAAGCCACCCAAAATCACTCCATATATTCTATGGGGCATTCCATTGGGTATTGTTTCGGGCATCATCGGAATAGGCGGCGGAGTCTTAATGGTTCCGATTATGGTGTTCTTCTTGAAGTTCGATATGCACAGAGCTGTCGGAACGTCTACAGCATTGATGATCTTTACGGCCATAGGCGGTGCCTTTTCTTATCTGGTTAATGGGCTTGGGGTGCAGGGGCTACCACCTTATTCTCTGAACTGGCTTCAGTGGATCTTACTGGCTGGTTGCAGCATCCCGATGGCAATGGTAGGGGCTAGAGCAGCCCACAGACTGCCCGCGAAACAACTCAAGTATATTTTTATTGCGGTTATGTTTTATATGGGCCTTAAAATGATAGGAGTGTTCGCATGGCTCCATCTCCCTATTTAGGCATGCTGGGTTTTGGAGAACAGGGCATGGCAAGGTGCTGGGGCTTGGTTTCGCAAGGGCTCTGGCACCTTCATTGGCCTCCTCGGCATCTAATTAACCCTTTTGCGAGTTAGGGAGCAAGTTGCTATGCTTCTTAAAAGTTACAAAAAGGAGATATTCAGACCGGAGTGCAATCCTAGCTTTCAGTCCTTACACTGTATCGCATATTTGGATCAAGATATTGGAAAGGTACTTCCATATCTTAATGCAGTCCACCGGCCGTAACCTTCAGGATCCACGGAAAACTTATAACAGTTCATCCTGACAAGATCGCCATTAATGCCCTAAAAGATGAGGCAGAGGCAGACAAGATCCTGGAGTGGCTGAAACGCGAGATAAACGAGACGTGGGAAAAAAGAGACCAGATCACCCCCAGCTATAAAGGGGCACCAAAGCCAAAGGTCCTTGAGATACTGAAGCAACTTCCCAAGACTAATTGTAGGGAGTGCGGTTTTCCCACATGCACGGTCTTTGCCGCCAAAGTAGCAGAAGGCGCAAAAGCCCCCGAGGATTGCCCTGCATTGGATGAACAACGCCTTAAGGCCCTGGAAGAATACATGTCACAGTTCAAGCTGGATTCCTAAGATATACCTATTCATATGGGGCATAAATTGTGTAAGATGGATATTGTTTATTCCAGGTATTGATCAATATGGCTTCCTGCGACTGCCTCAACGTCCTCGTCCAACGGAAAAGGTAACCGGGTTCTGCACGCAACATATCCTTTTTCAAATAGCGTTTCACCGTAAAATCTCTTCAGGGCCCTGATGCCTTTAAGTGCTGAATGCTCGGGGCTTTCTGAAAACTTAGTTTCAATGGCAATAAGCCTGCCCCCACGCTCCACTAGCAAATCCACCTCCGCACCTTGGACAGTCCGCCAAAACCACAAGGGGACCATTTTTCCTTGAGAGAAATAGTGCCTTACCACCTGCATCACCACATGTGTCTCCCAGATTGCCCCTGAAATTGGATGCCGGCATACGGCCTCCCAGGTCTCAAAACCCATTAAGAAGAGGGCAAGACCAGTGTCACACATGTAAATCTTGGGTGATTTGATCAAACGCTTGCCTAAATTACGGTGGTAGGGTTCAAGAAGAAAAATTTGTCCCGAAGTCTGCAAAACCGAGATCCATTGTTTGGCAGTATTTGGCGAAATGCCCACGTCTCTCGCTAACTCGGAGTATGAAAGGATTTGCCCGGTCCTGATTGCAACTGCCCGCAGAAATCGATCAAAATCCCTAAGGCTCCCCACGTTTAAAATATTCCGTACATCTCTTTCCAGATAAGTTGCAAGATATGAGGTATACCAAAACAAATGATCTAAATCAGGCCTTGCATATAGCTCTGGAAAGCCTCCCTTTAAGATGTAGGTGTTTTCATCAAAAGGCCCCAAGGCCTCCCTCAACTCCGCTGCAGAAAGATTGAGCATGTTCAAAATTCCGCATCGCCCTGCAAGGCTTTCCGATACCCCCTGCATTAAAAGAAGATTCTGGGATCCTGTCAGGATAAACTGCCTCGGCTTTTTGTCCTCGTCGATCTTTATCTTAAGAAATCTTGGAAGTGATGGGGCATATTGGACTTCATCGATAATCAGCGGTGACTTTCGATCTGCAAAAAACGACTCAGGACTTTTTTCAGCTTGCTCAGCCAGGGCAGGAAGGTCCAGGGAGACATAGTCCAGATGGGGGAACACCTTTCGCACTAGCGAGGTCTTTCCGACCTGCCTCGGACCTGTAACTACCACCGCCGGAAATTGCTCAAAGAGGGATAAAAGGGTAGATTCATACTTTCTGGTTATCCACATGCAGATATTTTGCAATTTAACTGCAAAAAAGTCAACATTTTTCAGCCTGATGCCATTTTGCCCTTCTACATCATTTAACCTTACGAGACTCGTCAACGAAAAAACATTCCTTGATTTTTTGGAACTCAGTAGTGCATATTGACCTAAGAGGAATATCAAGTCTGGGTGCAGCTCATGGGTTTAAAAATACCCCAAATTTCCAGGATCCTTCATCCTACCGACATGTTCCAGAGTGCCCGTAAGGCATTGCTCTATTCTGCCAGTTTTGCCACCGCTTTGCGGCCAAGATCACTGCGCATCATGTGCTTGATAGGGGTTCTCCCAACACCAAACTTGTCCTTGACGTAATCCTCCCTAAGGAAGACTGGGAGAAGGTATGGAAGATGAGATATTTGTTGAGATAGGGCATGCGAATGAACGAATTTTGTACCATAAATTATTGAGAAGATTTTCCATGCCAGTGCTGGTTATTTCGGAACAACAATAATTCAATGTCTGGTATAAGTTTTCACATCAACAATCTTTTCAAGCGGCCCGGAGAGGGGGCCAATACAAGGTTCCTTGACCTAGAGGCGGCTGAAAAAGCGCGAGGCTTCCATGCCACGTTCAAGGAATATCAACGCACCCCTTTTATCCCTTTACCCAACCTCGCCCGACACCTTGGTATTGGACAGCTATTCATCAAGGACGAGTCCTATAGGTTTGGGCTCAATGCGTTCAAAGTCCTGGGGGCCTCTTATGCTATTGCACAGTACCTGGCCCATATGCTCGGGCGTGATGTCTCAGAGGTCAGTGGAGAGAAATTGCGCTCCCCCTATCTCCGCAAAAAATTGGGAAAAATAACCTTTGCTACCGCTACAGACGGGAACCACGGCCGTGCAGTAGCCTGGACCGCCCAGCAGCTAGGACAAAGATCAGTGGTATATATGCCAAAGGGCTCAGATCCTGTACGCCTCGAAAATATACGGGTCCATGGTGCTGAGGCATCTATAACAGAGTTCAATTATGATGAAACTGTCCGGATGACCTTCCAGGTTGCACAGGACAATGGATGGGTGGTTGTGCAAGATACTGCGTGGCCTGGCTACGAGGACATCCCGCGTTGGATCATGCAAGGCTATACCACCCTCGCGCTGGAATTCATGGAGCAGCTTCAGGAACAGGGTATTTATTGCCCAACCCATATCTTTCTTCAGGCAGGTGTTGGCTCCTTTGCAGCTAGTGTACTCGGCTTTCTTGCCTCTTACCTGGGTGATGATCTGCCGGCAACCGTGATTGTGGAACCGGACACCGCAAATTGCATTTATCGCTCCGCAAAGATAGACAATGGCAAACCTCATGCCGTAAAAGGGGATCTCAAAACCATAATGGCAGGGCTGGCCTGCGGCGAGCCAAACATCATTGGCTGGGAAATCCTTCGCGATTATGCCCGCGCTTACGTTTCTTGTCCCGATTGGGTTGCCGCCAACGGGATGAGAATATTGGCTGCGCCCCTTAGGGGAGACACTCCCATTATCTCAGGAGAATCAGGGGCTGTGACTTGTGGGGTGCTCGAGCAGTTGATGGTCAATCCTGATTATGCGGAGATACGTGCGGCCATCGGATTGAACTCTAAATCAGTCGTGGTGCTGATCAGCACCGAGGGAGATACATCTCCCCCTACTTACCGCGATATAGTCTGGTATGGCAAACACTCTCCATTTTCATCTAATTTATCCCAATCTTGACATAAGTCAATTTGTTCTACACCACATTGTGATATTTTGTTTCCGGCACAGTGATCAAGTTCAAGCACCTTTTCGTATGTATATTATTTCTATGAAGAAAATGAGATGGGCTTATGGATAGTCCCAAACCCAGGAAAAACTTGCAACACATTTAGGAGCAGCCCGTATGGAATGGACTAGAGAGGCTACAAATGCTATCAAGAAAGTGCCTTTCTTTGTTCGCAAAAGGGTGAAGGCACGGGTGGAAGAGGAAGCAGCCCGCTTCGGAACTAGGATTGCAACCATCGAGCACGTAAGAAGCTGCCAGAGGCGCTTCCTCAATAAAATGGAAAATGAGGTCAAGGGTTTTCAGGTAGAAGCCTGCTTTGGTCCTACTGGCTGCCCTAACAGGGCCGTGATAAGCGATGGGCTAGCAGATGAACTGGAAAGGCTTTTAGCCCAGAAAGAGCTAAAGGCATTTCTAAAAAGGGTGGTGGATGGGCCCTTGAAGATGCACCATGAATTTCGCGTCTCCATCTCTGATTGCCCCAATGCCTGCTCCAGGCCGCAGATCGTGGACATTGGGTTAATTGGTGCCGTCAAACCGCGAGTTACTGATCTACAATGCACTGATTGCGGCCGGTGCGTTGAGGCATGCAAGGAATCAGCAATAATGCTGGGTGAGCACGGCCCGGTGATCGTCTTTGAAAAGTGTCTGTTTTGCGGATCTTGCATAAAGGCTTGTCCCACCGGCACTATCTCCGAGGAAAAGTCGGGGTATCGTATACTCCTGGGCGGTAAGCTGGGAAGACACCCCAGGCTAGGTCAAGAAATGGGCAGGATTTTTTCCATTCCTACCATATCTGCCGTGGTCGACCTGGTGGTGGATTTCTACAAACGCAATTGCATAAGAGGGGAAAGGCTTGGGACAATCCTTGAGGGTCAAGGGATTAAGGGCCTAATCAAAGAAATGAAAAACCGCAATCTATTGACCTAGGTCAAGGCTTTTTTGTGGAAAGCTGCTGTATTCTATTGATACGCTATGGTTTTTAACGACAACATCAAGACAAGGAGAGGCAAATCATGAAGTGTCCAGGCCAAGATATGCAATACTGGAAGCCGGGGGCAATTTATGAGGTCAAGTGTCCTAAATGTGGCAAAGAGGTGGAGTTTTTCAAGGATGATCCCACGCGCAAATGTCCCCATTGTGACCATAGATTCCTTAATCCTTCGTTGGACTTCGGTTGTGCGTCCTATTGCCAGTATGCAGATCAATGCATAGGGAACCTACCTCCCGAACTACTTGCGCAGAAAGAAGACCTGTTCAAAAATCGAGTTGCGATCGAAATGAAGAAGTATTTCGGCAGAGACTTCAAGAGAATAGGCCATGCCTCAAAGGTGGCCAGATATGCTGAAAGAATCGCCCGAGAGGAAGGAGCAAATCTGGCTGTGGTGCTGGCCTCAGCCTACCTGCATGACATAGGAATCAAGGAGGCTGAGCGAAAACATCAAAGCACTGCCGCCAAATATCAGGAAGAGGAGGGCCCACCAATTGCCAGAGAAATCCTTACAAAGTTGGGCGCCAAAGAAGAGCTCATAGATGAAGTTTGCGATATCGTCGGACATCACCATCATCCAAGGGAGGAAGAAACAGCGAATTTCAAGGCCCTTTATGATGCCGACCTTATTGTCAATCTTGAGGAAAAACAGGAAAAGGAAGGAAATCAGGCCATAGATGCCCTTGAACGAGTAATTGAAAAGAGTTTCTTTACAAAAAGCGGTAAGAAACTTGCCCGCGAGGTATTATTAAGGAGTAAATCATGAGAGTAACCAGAAAGATAATAGAAATCGACGAAGAACTATGCGATGGTTGCGGTCAGTGCGTACCTGCTTGTGCTGAGGGCGCCATCGAGGTAATAGACGGAAAGGCCCGATTGGTTTCAGAGAAATACTGCGACGGGCTTGGAGCCTGCCTAGGAGAATGTCCTACCGGGGCCCTCAAGGTAATAGAACGAGAGGCGGAGGACTTTGACGAACAAGCAGTAGAAGAATACCTGAGGGAAAAGGAGCAGGCCGAAAAGGCAGCCGAGGACTTTGCCGTACCTACATGCCCTTCTACCCGACTACAAGCCTTTGCACCTGCTTCAGCTTGTGAGGAGGCAAATATCCCTACCCAGCAAACATCTGCTGTATCGGCATTATCACATTGGCCAGTTCAGATTCATTTGGTTCCCCCAACTGCACCTTTTCTAAAAGATGCGGAGCTTTTGGTAGTAGCAGACTGTGTACCCATCGCTTACCCAAGCCTCCACCAGGATTTCATTAGAGGAAAGGTAGTCCTTGTTGGATGCCCTAAATTTGATGATGTTCCTCAATATATCCAGAAATTCGCTGATATCTTCAAATCGGTCAACGTCAAGAGTATCACGGCTGTGGTGATGGAGGTACCTTGCTGCTCCGGCCTTCCAATGATCATAAAAAGGGCAGTGGAGGTAGCGGGAAAAGAAATTCCTATGAAACAGGTCATTATAAGTACAAGGGGACAGGTGTTGAAAACGGCTGCCCTGTAGAAACCGGCTGAGTGAAGCTTCTTGCTAGTATCAAAGGCGCAGGTGTTGGGGAACAGGAAAGGGGTGCAATCTTATGAAAAAAGTAAACTTATACGAAGAGAATAGCTTTAATGATCTGCACATGAGCCGCCTCTTGGTCCATGACTCGCCATATTTCAAGATACTCAACTTTAACTTCAAGGCAGGCCAAGAGCTTCCCATACATTCTCATAATATAGAGGGGCAGGTGAGCATAGCAATACTAGAAGGCGAGGGCGAATTTCTAGCTACGGGTTCAACACTACCTGCAAAGAAAGGCGACGTACTAGTTTCAGACATTGCGGAGCCTCACGGAATACGTGCTAAATCAGACATGCGAGTTCTTGTAACCATTGCTCCGCCTATTTGATCTTCATCCATACCTCACAGAAACCGGCTCAGAACTGCCATTTCGGCCGATGGAACAAACTTTGTGGTATCAAACAGAATGCGCTCTTGAGCAATGTTAAGTGTCGTGGCATCCTTATATATTGGCCTCCCGTTGACTCAACCAGTCAGCAAAAACCGGATATTCCTGGCCAAAAAGGGTTACTCGGTCCCCGGGGCAAACCTCAATATTCTTTGGCACAGCCCTGTGGTTTACCATGACAAGCTGTATGGATTCGGCAGGAATCCCTACGCGTTCTAACAAGGCACCTAATGGCAATGCATCAGAGGTTTTTACGAAGGTCATTTTCACGTTCCTCGCCCGTGCGTTGTCAAATTTGCCGTAAATAAAGATCTCTATCAAACCACCCATTTTCTCTCCTTGCCTTAAACTTAAAACTACAGTAGTGCAAGTGATGATTCACGTACTTGACATAAGTCAAAACAATAATCCTAGTTTTTTTGTATATATTATGAGAAACAGATTGACAACAATGGCCGAGAGACTTATTCTATACTAAACTAATATGGATTAAATGTAATCCTCATATCGTAAGAGGAGACAAAAAATGAAATTTGTGAAAGACATCAAAGCGGACGATACCTTGGATCTTGTGTGCAGGATGTGTCCTCTTCATCTTCTTGAGCCGGGGGAAAAGTTGGCCTGCATGAAAGAGGGACAGGTCCTTGAGGTTCTGACTGATTATGATGGTGCTTTGGAAGATATTCCCTCGTGGTGTGAAAAATGTGGCCAGGAATTTATCGGCATAGAAGAGGACGAGGACTGCTATAAGCTCTATATTAGAAAAAAGAAAGGAAACGGCGATGGAAAAGAAAGTGTATCTGGATAATGCCGCTGCAACTCCTGTCAGAAAAGAAGTCATAGAAGAAATGATGCCCTTTTTTGACGCCGAGTTTGGTAATCCTTCTACAGTCTATGACATGGGCTCCAGAATCAAAGCAGTTGTGGATGTCCAGAGGGCAAAGGTAGCGGAGCTGATAGGAGCAAGACCAGAGGAAATTATATTTACATCCGGGGGAACTGAGGCCAATAATCTTGCAATTAAGGGAATCGCATTTGCCCACAGGAAGAAAGGCAATCACATTATAGTTGCAGCAACGGAGCATCATTCTGTGCTTAACTCGGCAAGGTTTTTCGAGAGACTGGACTATGAGGTAACATTCTTGAAGGTCGACGAATATGGCCTTGTGGATCCGCAACGCATAAGGGAGCTTATCAGACCCGAGACCATCCTAATCTCCATTGCTTATGCGAGCAATGAAATAGGGACTATTCAACCTATTGCAAAGATCGCCGAAGTATGCAAAGACAAAGGCGTATTCTTTCACACCGATGGCGTTGCAACTGTTGGAAACATTCCGGTTGATGTCAAGCAGCTCGGTGTAGACCTCTTGTCTTTATCGGGTATACCCCTAGAAGCACCAAAGGGAACTGGAGCACTTTACTTCAGGAAGGGCCTGCGTCTCATGCCTCTATTGCACGGCGGCATCCAGGAGAGCGGTCGAAGAGGTGGCACTGAGAATGTTCCAGGAATTGTTGGGCTTGGCAAGGCTGCAGAATTAACACTTCAAGAGCTCCCACAAAAAATGAGGCATGTCAAAGTCCTTCGCGACAAACTTGTAAGCGGCGTTATTGAGTCTATAGAAAGTGTAAAGCTCACTGGGCATCCCGAAACCAGATTGCCAGGCCATGCTAGCTTCTGTGTGCAAGCAATTGAAGGCGAGGCATTGGTGTTCATGTTAAGCAGTGAAGGAATCTATGTAAATACCGGATCTGCCTGCGCATCAAAGGCCCTAAAGACCTCTCCCGTTCTGCTAGCTATTGGCATACCACCCGAATTGGCCCAAGGCTCCATCGTATTTACTCTGGATGTGACTAATACAGAAGAGGATATCGATTACGTCCTGGAAAAATTACCCTTCGTGGTGGGCCGATTAAGATCCATGTCACCACTTTGGGGAAAAAAGGAAACCGCTCAGGCGAGTAGTTAAAAGAAAGGAGTGACCCATGTACTCAGAAGAAGTAATGAAACATTTTGCCCAGCCAAAAAATGTGGGCGAAATCAAGGATGCTGATGGTATTGGAGAAGCTGGAAACCCGGTTTGCGGCGATATGATGAGCTTTTATATCAAAGTCAAGGATGGAAGGCTAGAAGATGTAAAATACAAGACCTTTGGTTGCGTGGCCGCCATTGCAGTATCGAGCAAGGTCAGTGAACTTGTTAAAGGCAAAACCCTCGAAGAAGCAAAGGCCTTGAGTAAAAAAGCTGTAGCTGAAGCCCTAGGAGGCCTTCCAAAGGAAAAGATGCACTGCTCTAACCTAGGCGCTGAGGCTTTAGGGAAGGCCATTGCAGATTACGAGGCCAGGCACGGCGGTATGCCCTTAGCAGAGCAAACAGAAAAGCAGTTTGAAGTTACCCTTGGGTGTTGTGATTGCAGCACAGAAAATCCGCCACAGGCAAAGTTCTGCATGTCCTGTGGCAAGGAGCTAAAGAAATAATGATTCAGACGATAATTACGGGGATTATTGTGGGTGTCTCACTCGCCTTTGTGGCAAGGTGGACATACAAGAAAATAACCAGCCACACACCCGACTGCTGCAGTACGGATAAACAAATACCAGCCTGCTCACAGTGCGGTGAGTCGAATCATTGCGCCGTCTATAAGGAAAATGAGAAAGGGTAAAATATTGTCCTAATCAATAAAGGAGCTTATAAATTCCTTTACCTTTTCCTTTCCAGAAATGATGCCGTAATGCCCTTCACAGAGAATATCAGCCTCAAGGGAGAGAAGTAGCTTAAGGGATTGGATATATTTTTTCCTATCAGATAGTAAACTGCTGTCCAGGGGACCGTGCACATCCTGACCGAAAAGCACCTTTTTGCCTTCTGATTCCATCAAGAATGCCATCGATCCAGGCGAATGCCCCGGTATGTGGACTGCCTCAATTACCCGGTCACCCAATATGATTTGCCCTTTCGCCCCCTTTATCTTCCGATCAACAACAAAAGGCTCCAATCTTGCCCCATACCACTTGGCCGCAGTTACCACCTGATCAGCTTGCTCCAGAAATGGTGCCTCAAGCTCATGGGCAATTACCTGGCATCTTGAATACTTCTTTATATCCCTTACACCCCCGGTGTGATCAAAATGGCAATGGGTTATGAGCAAGTACCGTATTTGCTCGGGGTTCACGCCGGTATCTCTAATATTTTGAATAATTCTGTCAGTGGCCTGGCCTGTACCTGCATCCACAAGCCCTGCCTCGTCATTAACCTTTATCAAATAAACGGCTGCATCTCCTGGGGCCGATAGCCCTCCTCCGCCCACCTGAAATATTTCCTTTGTAATTTGCATGATCTTCTCTGCCTCTCAATGCCAAGCCCATATTAGCCTCTCCTAGCCACCATTTTCAACCCGGTAATTTCTATTCCTTAGAAAGCTACCCAGAGCCATGGAACTAAAGATAACCAGTGGAATTGAGACAGAAAGCCGGATGACAGAAAACTTCAATCCTACAAAGGAGGCCTCAAAGATGGTCATGGGAACCCTACAAATAGCAGATGCCCCGATGTAGGTAAAGATAACGCCAAGGTCGGCCCCTTTGCGGTAAAGGCTGTAGGCTACAGGAAAGGCCACATATAGGCCTCCAACCGTGGTACTTGCAAGCAGAATTCCTCCTATGTGCCCCCGGAGCCCAGCCCGCTTCCCAAAGTGCCTTTCCACAGTCTGTTTCTTTACCCAAACCTCGAATAACCCTATTAAGATAAATGCGGGGGGGAGGATCTCCGCCATTTGTGTGGTGAAGTATGCGAGGGATCTCCCCATGTCTTCACCCGGCCCATATCCCCTCCAAAAAGACACTCCGACAAAAACTGCATATGCTAGAAGGCCCGCTATCTTCCCATACCGTTTAGCTATCTCAACATCCATGGAAAAATTTCTCCGAAAAAAATGCCTGTCATCACGGCTACTACCAATGCAATGAGAAAGCTCAATAGGTTTCTCACAACAGTGACCTTGGTTCCAAAGTATCTTTGTTCTATTGGAAATGTGACAAAGCCAACCATCATCAAGGTAGTTGAAAATGCCGAGATCACGGTGTAGCTCACCCCTTTCTGCAATAAAATACCACACAAAGGATATGCGATGAATCCCGGCATTAGGGTTATTGAGCCGAAGAAAGACGCGACTACTGTTCCAGTCAGCATATTACTCTTGCCCAGGTACTGGACAATAAACTTATTAGGAACCAGAGTCAAAATTACGGACACCAGCACTAGCATGCCTACAAATCCCGGCAATATTCGAGAGAATCTTTTATAGGCAATCTTTATGGCCTTATACGTCCTTGTCTTATCGGCAACAAACGAAGATATAAGAGCTATCAGAACCACCGCATATAGATATATCACTTGCCACTAGCTCCTGTCCTTCGAAAGTAATACATCCACTCAGGGCCTACAAGTCTTTTTCCTCTCCTCTAGGTAGGGATGCCCCTTTGTGTCTGCATGACACTCCTTGACCCGCTCAGGACTGCGATCGGACCGTTTACCTTTGAGTTTTTCAGGTCTGTCACCGCAATCCATACATATTCTATCCAGTCTCATTCTCCCTGATATTTGCATTGCCATGGGCAGGCTCCTAAGACATACTGTTGCCATGGCCTGCCTTGGTCTGCTCATTTTGGCCACCGATTCTGCGACCTCTTTCAAGGCAGATCTATTTACAATATAGTGGGTCCAGTAACCGCGCTTTTCTCCTCTCACGAGTCCTGCTCGGCTTAGGATCCTCAGATGCTGGGACACTGCTGCCCTGGATATTCCCAGACGATTTGCGAGGGCCCCAACGCAGAAATCGCCATTTAGAAGCATTTCAAGAATCTTGAAACGGTTATCGTCAGAAAGGGCCTTGAAAAAGGATACTAATGAGTTCATCGTAACACCGTGAATAGCCAATTAAGAATATACTTAAACAAATAGCTTGTCTCCCACAAAATGTCAACATTATTTTGAGCCGTGTCCAACTTGCGATCCTGAACAATATGGTCTTTTTGAAAGAAAAAGGCCGTGGCCCTTCTTCAAAAAATCTGATTGACTTGACCATAATGGTTATTAACTTAATTTTGTAATAAAAGGTTATGGCCATTGTGTCCTTGGAATATAAGGAGAGTATATAGGAATGATGAAGGACGGTTCTACAATCTTGGTGGGGATTGATTTTTCATATTGTTCTGAACTGGCTCTAAGAAAGGCATGCGAATATTTGAGCGGAAAAAAGGGACGAATTATTGCTTTACACGTTATTGACGACGAATTCGTCAAGAAGTGTATCCAACACCACGTCGGAGAAGAATCTGAAATCAAAAGGAACTTATTCGTTGAGGCAAAACAGAAACTAAACAGGTTCATTCAAAAAATTGCCCCCAAAGAGGCCAGGCCTAATATTGAGCTTTCTGTAATTGAGGGAATCCCCTACATTGAAATAAATAAGAAGGCTGTAGAGTCCCAGGTCGAACTGATAATAATTGGAAGCTGTGCAAAAGACAACAATATGAACAATATATTCTTCGGAAGCACGGCAGAACGGGTCCTGAGATTCATCACAAGACCGGTACTATGTGTACCCCCCACCTCTGATCTGAAAGTCTTTTCTCACAGTTAAGTGAGTTAGATCCTAATATAATGAGTCCATCCTTGGTCTTCCAGGACCGCAATGGGGCTATGGGTAACCACTTCCCACTGGTGATCGTTCCTTAATAAGTTAGCTTCGTTATTAGAAAAAGCCATTGAAAGAGATGTTTCTGATAAATTACCCTCTACATCTGGGCCAATAATCTCTGGTATCCTTAGTAAAACTCCTTGACAGGATTTGTCCTCCATATGATATGTACTGAGCATCTTGATCTCAACTTGGGGGTAACCCTGCCTTTGGGTCAAGACCTGCCTTAGACAAAGATAAAAGAATTTCCGTACAAAACTACGCAAGAAAGGAGGACAAAATTGAAGAAGATAATTAGTCTAGCAAGCCTATTAACCTTTGTCCTGGGGTTGACTCTGTTGTCCGGGGTTGCGGACGCCGGGAAAAGACTCAAGGCCGGATTTATTTATGTTGGTCCTGTGGGGGATTATGGATGGTCACATGCCCATGAAATGGGAAGGCGTTATGCCATGAAAAGGTTGCCGTGGCTGGATTCGGTGTACGTAGAATCGGTAAGCGAGGCTGATTGTGCGAGAATCATTGACAGACTGATTCGGGGCGAAAAATGCGATGTGATATTTACCACCAGTTTCGGTTACATGGACGCCACAATTGCCGCTGGCAAGAAATATCCCAACAAAATCTTTATGCATTGCTCGGGATTTAAGAGGGCCAAAAATGTGGGGACCTATTTCGCAGAACTCTATCAAATGTATTACCTGAACGGGATCATGGCAGGGGCTCTCACGAAAAAGAACAAAGTTGGCTATGTGGGGGCATTTCCCATTCCAGAGGTCATCCGCCACATTGATGCTTATGCCTTAGGCGTAAAGGCGGTCAATCCAAAGGCCACCGTTCAGGTCCGATGGCTGTTTTCCTGGTATGCCCCTGGGAAGGCCAAAGAGGCTGCAGAGGCCCTAGTGGCTGACGGCTGTGACGCCCTTGCATTCACAGAAGATTCACCGAGTGTAATTCAGGTGGGCCAGGACCATACCGAGAAGGGATCTCCCGTATATACCTTCAGCCATTATTCTCCCATGGAAAAATTTGGTCCTGACTCAGCGGTCTCTGGTCAGCTCGTTGACTGGGGAATTATGGACGCAAAGATCTTGAAAGATATCCATGAGGGCAAGTGAACCAATGAAGATCTCTGGTGGAGGGTCAAGGAAGGGGCTGCACACCTTGGCGGTAGTCCGGATCATAAGATCAACCCAAAGTTTGTGGCCAGACTAAAGGCTATTATGGTCAGCACGCCAGATCTTGGGAAAATCAGCGCCTATGAACTGGTTATGAAGAGGCTAAACCAAATGAAGCAAGGCCCCGAAGTTTTTGATCCCTTTGTAGGCCCAATCAGAGATAACAAGGGAAAATTGAGGCTTAAAAAAGGCCAAAGGGCAACAAAAGGGCAGCTCTTGAGTATCAATTATTATGTTGATAACATAGTGGGTAAGATACCCAAATGATCTTACAGGGCATAAAGCCACATGGCGAATGAGGCCTTCGGGTCGCCTTAGGTCCAAAAATACGGAAAGGGGCAGACGTTACCATAAAATGATTTGCCCCTTTTTTGTTCCGGAGTCCTGAAGAAAAGCAGTCTTGAAAAGAGGCCTATGCCAAGGATAGAAAAGCTTGAAATGCAAGGCATTACCAAAACCTTTGGTAATGTCATTGCCAACAAGGACATTGATCTCCATGTAGAGGCAGGGGAGATCCTCGGCCTTCTGGGCGAAAACGGTGCGGGCAAGACCACACTCATGAATGTGCTCTACGGTCTGTATCATTCAGACCGCGGCCTCATCAAAATAAACGGCAAACCCGTATCTCTGGACTCACCCGCTGATGCCATACGTAATGGCATAGGCATGGTGCACCAACATTTCAAACTAATCCAGAATCATACAGTGCTCGAAAACATCGCCCTAGGATATAAGAATGCGTCTTTTTTATTTCCAACAAAAAAAGTCGCCAACGAGCTAAAATCTCTACAAAAAAGCTACGGGCTTGAAATCAACCCTGATGCCTATGTATGGCAGTTATCTGCAGGCGAACAGCAAAGGGTGGAAATTCTCAAGGCGCTTTTCCGCGGAGCAGATCTTTTAATCCTTGACGAACCAACCTCGGTCCTCACTCCACAAGAGGCCGATGGTCTCTTCAAGATATTGCATAGGCTTGCCTCCGAAGGCCATTCAATTATCTTTATCAGCCATAAGCTTGATGAGGTCCTTTCCATCTGCAATCGAGTAACTGTCCTAAGGCACGGAAAAGTAATTGGGACAAAGAATACTGCAGATGTTACCAAATCGGAACTGGCCCGGATGATGGTGGGCAGAGATATCCTTTTTGAGCTGCATAGAGAAGATGTGGAAGTGGGGTCGGTAGTTCTTCAGGTGCAAGATGTATCAGTAAGAGGCGATAGGGGTCTTCTCTCGGTCAGGGACATAAGCTTCGAGCTTAAGGCCGGTGAGATCCTTGGTATTGCAGGCGTCTCTGGGAACGGGCAGCAGGAATTGGTTGAGGCAATAACAGGGCTGAGAGATATCGAGACCGGACACATTGTAGTTAATGGAAGAGACATCACCCATGCCTCTCCTTACATGGTGAGTGCAATTGGGGTCTCTCATATCCCCGAAGAGAGAATACGATTTGGTACGGCGCCAGGTCTGACAGTGTATGAAAACGCTGTTCTCAAACAACACGGCCGTCGAGCTTTCAGCGGAAGGGTCTTCTTGAACTTTTCATCCATAAAAAAGTACGCCAAACGTATTGTATCAAATTTTAGAGTCCACACCCCATCTATCCATGTCCCCATAAGGCATCTATCAGGTGGAAACATCCAGAAATTGATCCTGGGACGGGAGATAAGCGGAGATCCCTCGCTTCTTGTGGCCTCTCACCCCACCTACGGCCTTGATGTGGGTGCCACTCAATACATCAGGGGCGAGATCTTTAAATTGAAAAAGAAAGGCGTTGCGGTCCTCTTAATATCCGAAGACCTTGAAGAACTCTTTGAGCTTTCAGATCGCATCGCTGTCATGTTCAAGGGCCAGATCATGGGAATCGTGCCAAGGGCAAAGCTCAATGTGGAGCAGATCGGCCTCATGATGACCGGCTCTGCGGGACAAGCATGAGAGAGTTTGCATCATGAAATGGCGAATTAAGGTTCAGCGCCGGGTATCTTATTCCCGGCTCCTTCCCTTCACAGTCCTTCTGCTATCTCTGGTGGTGGGGTTTTTCTTCATTGCGATCCTTTTCGCCCTTAGCCATGTGAACCCACTGTTCGCCCTTATGAAGATCTTCACAGGGTCCTTTGGCAGTCTCTACGGAATCAGTGAGACACTCACAAAGGCGATCCCCCTTATCTTGATCGGCTGCGGGCTGGCCCTTGTGTTCCGGGCCAAGTTCTGGAACATAGGTGCTGAAGGCCAACTATTGCTTGGGGCGATTTTTGCTGGCTATGTGGGTCTCCACTTGGGGTCTCATCTTCCCTCTTATATAGTGATTCCATTAATGTTTGTCGTAGGATTCATAGGAGGTGCTCTGTGGGCCCTGCCCACAGTTATCTTAAAGCTTCGGCTCAATGTAAATGAGGTTATCTCCACATTGATGCTGAACTACATTGCCGCCGAGTTCCTAAATTTTTTAGTGACTGGCCCATGGAAAGGCAAAACCCAAATGGGTTTCCCTTACACAGATGATCTGCCTCCATCAGCTGTGCTTGGCGTAGTGACAGGAACAAGGATACATGTTGTTACCCTGGCCCTCGCCCTTGGCTTTGCCCTTATTCTTTTTGTTATGGTGTACTACACCAAGTTTGGTTATGAGCTGCGGGTGACTGGTGACAATCCGGATGCAGCCCGATATGCAGGAATAAATTTCATGAAGGTTACAATGATAATGATGATCATAAGTGGAGGGGTCGCGGGGCTAGCAGGTGTAGGAGAAGTTGCAGGGATCCACCATCACCTGAGCTATCCTTCATCCATATCCTCTGGCTACGGATATACCGCAATCATCGTGGCATGGCTCGCAAAGCTAAATCCATTGCTCACCATCTTTTCCGGAATATTTTTTGCTGGCATAGTGGTGGGAGGAGATGCAATTCAGGTCTCTTTGGGCCTTCCTGCTGCAACAGTCCAAATCTTCAACGGAATCCTCCTCTTTTCTCTTATCATGGGTGACTTTTTTCTCACCCATCGCCTAACCATTGTTCCAAAGGAGGGCACCTAGTGGAAGGGCTGATCGTAGCTGTTGTTCACCGAACCCTTGTGGCCGGCACACCGCTGCTTCTGGGAACCCTTGGCGAGATTGTAGCGGAAAGAGCAGGTGTGCTCAACCTTGGTGTTGAGGGCATGATGGCAGTTGGAGCAGTGAGTGCTTTTACCACCACTTTTGTCACTGGAAATATCATGCTAGGAATCCTTGTGGCTGTCCTGATGGGAACCTTGCTGTCCCTCATCCATGCCTTTGTGTCAGTGACTCTTAAGGGTAATCAGGTGGTCTCTGGCCTTGCTCTCGTAATGTTCGGCCTGGGACTGAGTGGGCTGTGGGGAAAATCATTCATCGGCACACCACTGCCCGTAAGGATTCATGATATAAGCATACCCCTCCTTCCAAACATTCCTTATCTTGGGCCCATGCTCTTCCACCAGGATCCATTTCTCTATGCTGCACTGATAATGGGGGTTATATTTTGGTTCGGCCTGACACATACCAGGTGGGGCATAGTTATTCGTTCAGTGGGTGAGAACCCGGCGGCCTCTGAGAGCCAAGGTATTAGCGTCTCTGTGGTACAGTATGTCTCGGTAATGGTTGGAGGAGCACTGGCAGGCCTAGCAGGTGCACACCTCTCATTGTCTTATAGCAGGGCATGGGCAGAGGGCATGACCGTAGGGAGAGGCTGGATTGTGATCGCACTTACCATCTTTGCACTATGGAATCCATTGAGGGCCTATATAGGGGCATTCCTATTTGACGGCATCTTTGTTTTGCAGTATTTGTTGCAACCCCTCGGTATTCCCCCTAACATCCTGGGTATGCTCCCCTATCTCATAACGCTAATCGTGCTCGTTTGGGCAGTGATCGGAAAAGATGCCCGCAGACATGCCGCCCCCGCCATGTTGGGTGAGGCCTATATACGAGGAGAAACATAAGGAAAGATCGGGTCATCACAGCGTATCTTACCCCCTCTGATAACGCGGGCGAAAACACCTTCTCGCGGCATGATGCAATCCCCTGCAAGATGGTAGATGGCACAGCGACCATGGCATTTTTTCCCGATTTGAGTGACCTCAACTATTGCTGAATCACCTAGTTGGAACACAGAACCAACAGGTATCTGAGACCAGTCGATTCCGGATGTAGCAATATTTTCAGCAAAATCCCCAAATCCTACATCCAGCCCCCTTTGCCGGGTCTTCTCGATACTCTCAGCGGCAAGAAAGCTCACCTGCCGGTGCCAGGGGTCAGCATGGGCATCCCCTTTGATACCGTAATCCACCAAGAGAGTAGCCTCTCGAACAGGAAACTTTCGCGTCCCCTTCTTTGTACTTATTGCAATGGATATGATTTTCAATTTCCAGTCCTCCCAAAAGGATTCAAGGCTCCCTGATCTGTTTATAAACTGAGTTGACAATATATACCACTATGTGGTATTGATGATCAACAACTTTTTCAAAAACTCCTGGGAGGTCAAACAAAGGAGGTAGATACTCTCATGACTACTGAGCTTCGGGAAATACAAAGCATGGAGGATGCCAAAAGGCTGTCCGCTGCAATCCTTTCTTTCCTCAATACCGGAGATATCTCCTTCAATCCATACAGGGGCAGTCTGTTTGTGCATCCCGACGGGACGATCACCTTTATGGGAAAAGTGTTGCGCCCTGAACAGATCTCTGATCACCTCGCCCGCCATGTGTGGGAAAACCGCAAGAAACTCAACAAGGAAATACGAAAGTGGAAGCTGGTGGGCCCCCACATTGTTAACTGTGGGTGTTGATCCACATTACATCCCTGTCAACCCGATTCATTGCGGAGAAAAGGGATCTGTTATGTGATATAGCCATAATGGGCATGCCACTGCCTGGACGTAGAGCTTTTAATGTTTAAGCTGAATCCTATAATTTTGAATACCTTCTATCCGGTGGAGGATGCCTTCAACTAAAGGCAGAATCCTCTGTTTCTCTTTCATCGTGGCCTCGAAAACCAGCGTGACTTCACCCTCATCAACGGAAACGTGTCTGATAGGGGGAAAGCCTTCGGCCATGTGAGCCATTATTTGGGCCTCAGCGTACAGATCTCTTAGCCGCTTGTGTGAAGCACTTGTCAATTGAAAACATGGAAGCTGTATGGCCTTGGCAATTAACTCTACAACATCACCTGTGGTCATGTTTTCAATACGCAGTACCATGTCGAAAAGGCTTGGGTCTCCAGGGTCAATACCATAAAAATATTCTCCCCATTTCCGTCGCGCTGTATCAACCCGACTTAAGATTCTCAATGCCTCTTTTTCTGATACTAACTCTCGCTTTCTTATAAGTTCAACACGCGCCTCAGTGCTTGCAGTAATCCGAACTTTCAATACGTTCGGGACATCTTTAACGAAAAAATGGCCTGAATATCCATGGTAAATCACATTATCTTGCTGAAGGCGCTTCAGTAGTGCAGCCCGAATATAACAGAGGTATTTCTCTTTCCGCTTAGATAAGCGATCAAAAAAAGAAGGCTCATTCTCTATGGCCCTCTGAAGCATGATCTCGGGCTCATCAAATTGATCAGAGGCCTCAAGCAGAATTTCCCTAGAAAAACATCGGAAGTTCAGCTTTTCTGCCAAGGCCTCCGCAATTTCGGCCCCGTGCGTAAGGCTACCCCTAGAAATAATGATGATGGGCATGGGAACCTCCTATGTTTCGCCTCTTTTTCTTTAGAGAAGATCGAGGCATTATCCCTGTCCAGTGGCTGAGTCTATGATCAAAGGGATAGAGTAGTGGAGCGACCGGCAGCGAGCTTACTGCCTACCGGGCGCAGGTAATATGAACCTTAGCCGTGCCTCCAAGGATCATCCTTAGATTTATAAGGTCTGCATTGGATCAAGAGATCCTGGGTTTGGAAAATCGTCATAGCCAGCCCTTCCGAGGGTACTTCCGTATAATGTCTACAAAACTAGTATAGTATATCAAAAAAAGTTTCTCTCATCCAAGAAGAATATGGGAGCATCCAAAAGATACTAAGATTTGACATATTGAATATTGCCTGTTATCGTATATCGTCGATAGCCGATTAAACTACAAAGCTCTTTTCTGCTCTGAGGGTATCTGAATTGAAATACAGGAGACTGGCCCCATGAAAAGAGAAAAAGACAATGAAAAGTGTAACCTGGCCGTAGCATTACCCGAGGATATGACTCTTGAAACGGCCCAGCAAGAGCTGGGAAGACTTTCCAAGGGCCTGGCCCATCCCGTAAGGGTTAAGATTATAACCATGCTCGCAGGCAGGCCACCGGAAAATAAGTGCTTTTGTGGCGATATTGTGGATGCTCTTCCCCTGGCACAATCCACCGTTTCACAGCACCTGAAGGTGCTCAAGGACACGGGCTGGCTTCAGGGGGAGATTCACGGCCCCAGAGTATGTTACTGCCTTGTGGACGGAATACTGGATTACTACCAGTGGCTCTTGCACAAGTGTACATCCATAAAAAACGCTACAGCCCGGAAAAGGAAAAGAAGGAGGTAGAAGGAAGATGGTAAAAGGTGACACCGAAGCCGAATCTGTTGCTGTTAAGCGTCTATCATTTCTCGATCGATTCTTGACGCTGTGGATCTTCCTGGCCATGTTTGTTGGAGTAAGTTGGGGATACCTTTTCCCCGGAGTGAAACAGGTCATCAATTATTTCCAAGTGGGGACCACCAATATTCCCATTGCCATTGGTCTTATCCTCATGATGTATCCTCCTTTAGCCAAAGTGAGATACGAACACATGGGATACGTGTTTCGCGACTTCAAGGTCTTGGCACTCTCACTTATTCAGAATTGGGTGATCGGCCCCATCCTGATGTTCCTCCTGGCCATCGCCTTCTTGTCAGGCCATCACGAATACATGGTAGGGCTCATCATGATAGGACTGGCCCGCTGCATAGCCATGGTGATCGTCTGGAACGACCTTGCCACGGGTGATGCCGAGTATTGTGCAGGCCTGGTGGCATTCAATTCCGTTTTTCAGGTGGTATTCTATTCCATATATGCTTATATTTTTATTACGGTGCTGCCCCAATGGATCGGCCTGAAGGGGGCTGTGGTGGACATCTCCATAGGGCAAATCGCCGAGAGCGTATTCATTTACCTGGGTATCCCGTTCATTGCCGGAGTCCTTTCTCGACTCATCGGGCTTAAGACCAAGGGTCGTCAGTGGTACGAGAAAAGGTTTATTCCTAAGATAAGTCCCATTACGCTAATTGCGCTGCTTTTTACCATCTTGATCATGTTTTCTCTCAAGGGCGAATTCATCGTGGCGCTCCCACTGGACGTGGTAAGGGTAGCCATACCCCTTTGCATATACTTCGTGGTAATGTTCTTTGCTTCCTTCTACCTGTCCATGAAGGCGGGGGCCACCTACGAACAATCCACTACGCTGAGCTTCACGGCTGCGTCCAATAACTTTGAATTGGCCATCGCGGTGGCAGTAGCCGTTTTCGGAATTGATTCGGGTCAGGCCTTTGCAGCGGTGATAGGCCCCCTCGTGGAGGTACCGGTACTCATCTCCCTTGTAAATGTGGCCCTCTGGTTGAAAAGGAAGCACTTCCCCTATGCTGTGGAAACGCCCACAGGACTATGCCATATCAGTTGTAAACCATAAGAACTGTAAAAACCCTTTTATCATCAGTCGCTTCGTGGATATCTTGTTCCCCTGCTTAATTGGAAACCTTAGCCGTTGGACAATGGTGATATGTGATGTGCTATGAAATTTAGAAGACTCACAGAGGACATTATTGAAATCATACCCGGCCCCCATTGCTGCAGAGAGGGTTCTCGAGGAAATTGCCCGACTTTCTTATGAACTGGCAGAAACAATCCCGCCCTGGTTCGTGCAGCCATTTGACATCCCTGCCCACGGCGTGGATTTCAAAGCCTTCATCGGGGAGCAGGGACTTCAGATGGACTATGTCAATGGCAGGCTTTGCAGTACGTACGTGGAAATAAGAGGAGGAAAACACCTCTCTGATGCAAAGCGGTTTAAAGAGGATCGTGGATCTCCAGAGGCCTTCCTCTCCCTTGTTAAAGAACAACTAGAAGGAGCGAAAAATGGCCGACTATGAGGGTATTGTGGCATCCCAAAAGGAAGCGGGTAAGGCTGAAGTCCTCATCCGGCCTTCAGCAGAGGGAATACCTGGGGCCTCGGAAGATATTAACTGCCGGGTATGCCATTGCCTGGCCCAAGGGTCCCAAGTAACCATTGATGCACTAAATGCTGTAGGGGCACAGGTGGGTGACTGGGTCTTGGTAAGGAGAGATTCTACAGCCCTCCTAAGGAACGCCATGGTATTGATCGGTACCCCATTGCTGGGGGGACTCATGGGGGTTGTGCCAGCATATTTTCTTACTATGGGCTTTTCTACTCGCTTGGCCATAGGAACTCTTATTGCGGCACTCCCATTGCTGGCTGGAATGGGGATTGCAGCCGTTACATTTAGACGTATCTCCAGTGCGGCTGAACCGGTGATTGTCAGGGTGCTCAAAAGGGCATCGGAGATCTCCCAGCTTTCCACACAATGTTCTCTTCCACCCAATCAAAGCAGCCTATGCGATCACTGTAACATAAGTTGCTGATGCCATCGCCTACCTTGGTTTCCAGAGGACCATCCTGGCCTTGCCTTTCATTTCTTCTGACAGATCCTCAATTGTTCCGTACTTTATGCATGAGGCCATGCAGTGTTTTACACAGGCAGGCTCCAGGCCCTTTTTGGTCCTGGGTCTACAAAGGATGCAGAGTTCCGTGGGGAAGGGGAGGAAGGCGAGGTATGCCTTGTCATTAGGAAGGTTTTCAACCACCTCTAGGACCCTTATCCCGGACATTCCCGCCTCCCAGTTATATTCCTGGGAGCATGCCACAACACATGTGTGACAGCCCGTACAATACTCATAATCTATCAGCAATCCGTATTGGGGTCTTTCGGCCATGACATTCTCCCTGTCTCTATTCCGCCTTATATATCCTGCACATTGAATGTTTAATCGGTGCCCCAAGGCCGTCCTTTCCCTGGGCGCCCATGGGAAGCAGGAGGTTGATGTTGCTCTCCCACACGCCGTAAAGTTCCGGCTCTGCCCCTTCCTTCTCTGGAAACCACCACCCGTGCGCCGCCATGACCATCCACCGGGGCACAATGGGGCTTACCTTGGCCTTTAATTTGGCCCGCCCCTGCCAATTCTCCACCCACACCCACTGGCCGTTTCCGATCCCATGCTCTGAGGCCGTATCCGGGTGTATTTCCACCACGGGGTCTGGATCAATGGCCCTGAGCCATGGAATCATCCGGTGCTCTGAGTGAAAAAAGGCAGGAGAGCGCCTTCCAGTGGACAGAATCAGGGGATAGTCCTTGGCCAGATCTGGGCGGCTCACTGGCGTGAAGGGAGGTTCCTCATGATGGGGAAGGGGTTCAAGGCCCCACTCCTCCCTGATGCTGGAGTAGAGCTCAAACTTTCCACTGGGGGTCTGAAAGCCGGGTTTTCGGTCAGGCCGGAGCAGCCCCTTTTCATGCCGTCTATAGGGGTGGCTCGGGTGCCCCTCAGGCGGAAAGGCCCATCCCTTTTCCTGGAGTTCCCGGAAGCTCATGCCGGAAGGACGGATAATGTCGTCAAAGAGTTCATAGATATCCCTCCATCTGAAATCAGGATCGAACCGCCGAGCCAATTCAAAGTTGATTTCCACATCAGGCCGGCAGTCCTCCACCTTCACGGCCCTGTTGATGCTCTGAAGGGGTATCCACCAGGTGCGGACCCCATCCTTTTCCAGGAAGGTGGCTGCAGGGAGGACCACGTCTGCATACTGGGCCGTGGGAGTCATGAACAGATCCACCACCACAATGAAATCCACCCTTTTCAGGGCATCCCGCCACTGTTTGGGGTCAAGGCCAATTCCTCCTAGAGGATTGCAGGCCTGAAACCAGAGCCCTTTTATTGGATAGGGCTTGCCAGTGAAAATCTGCTCAAGGGTTAGATCCGTCTGTGTCCGCCAGATGAATCGGTTGAAAGGACCGTAACGGTCAGCCCCAATCCTTGGCCTGTCCTGTTCTCTGTTCTTTAGGCGTATGACGCCTTCGGCCCCTGGAAGGGCATAGGCCACGGCATCGAATGCAAATCGGGCGATCACGTTTCCACCAGGCACATCCAAATTTCCTGTAAGGGCCCATAAAGAGGCAATGGCATGGCAGAGGGGGGTAATCCCAGGGGTCATGTCAATGGGAACCCCCCATTGGATGGATGCGGGTTTGCTCTTTGCGTAAAACCGGGCCGCTTTAGCGATCAACTCAGCCGGCACCTTGGTGATTTTCTCCACTTCATGGAGGGGGTATTTATCCACCTCAGCCCGAAATGCATCCCAGACCGTGTGGCATGAGACCTTTCGGCCATCTGCTAGGAATACCTCCCATCTCCCTGAAAGTGCAGGCATAGGGTCTTGCACATCATAGCGCAGCTCCTTTGTGTCCCACACAACAGGCCCGGCCCCCTTTTCATCCCAGGCCACAAAGTTCTCATCCCTTCCGCCTGGCCGGAGATCCCTTTCCCTCAGAAGTCTCCCCGTATCCTCCCTTAACAGATGTGCGCCATTGGTCCATTTTTCAAGGAATTCGCGGTCAAACAGAGCCTCGTCCAGGATAACCTTCAGCATGCCCATAGCAAGGGCCGCATCAGTGCCTGGCCTCAACTGGAGCCAGTACTTGGCCCTGGAGGCAAACCAGGACAGTCTCGGGTCCACGGAGATGATCTTGGTACCCCGTTTCATAAGGTCTATGATCCAGTGGCCGAAAAGGTTATCCGGGCAGGTGGCAGGGATATTGTATCCCCAAACGATCATGCACTCTGGCACCTTGAACCGAGGGTCCTCATAGCGATCAGGAAACCATTGCCCTGCATCGAATACGCAGTAATCCCCCTGAAAGGTATCCAAGGCTGCAATCCTGGGGCTGTAACAGGCATTGCCGCTCAGGGCGAACATCACGTTGGGACTCCCATAGGCATAGGCCAAAAGGCATATCCAAGGTCCGATGTCCCTACCTGTTCCCATTGAAAAGACCACGCTCTCAGGACCATGCTCCCGCCGTATCTCTTTCATCCTCTTCTCAATAATATCAAAGGCCTCTTCCCAGGAGATCTCCTGCCACTGGTCCTGGCCCCGCTCTCCCACACGCTTGAGCGGCCGCCGAAGGCGCTTGGGATGCTCGATGTATTGAGTCATGGCCAGGGCCCTGGCACAGAGCCTTCCCTGGTTCCAGGGGTGGTGCGGATCACCCTCGATCCTGACAAGCTTTCCGTCCTCCACGTGGGCCAGAACTCCGCATCCCCCATGACAGCCCGGCCCTGCTGACCAGGTAGTAGTACGAACAATTTTGCGGTCCTTTCTTTTCATTTACCCCTCCGTTGCCCTTTGCCGGCCGTATGAATCTTTATCCTTCAATCCTTTCAGGGGTCAGAAAGTTGATACAATGGGCGAGACAAACATTGTCTGCGCATGCAGGCACAAGCCCATTATCAATCCTGTGGAAACACAAGTTACACTTTTGTGCAATGCCCCTTTCCTGGTCTAATGATATGGCATCATACGGGCACTCATCGACACACAATCCACATCCAGTGCACCTGTCTTGATCCAGGATGACGATCCCATCCGCCCTCTTTTCAATTGCGCCTTCTGGGCATACCTCCATACAAGGGGGATCGTCGCAGTGTTGGCACACACGCACACGGAACACAAATTCCAACTTGTCATCCACCAGTTTGGGGCCATCTTCCACCACCTTAATCAGTTGGACCCCTTCGGGCACATTGAGTTCCTGCTTGCAGGCCACTTCACAGGTCCTGCACCCCCAGCATGCCTCCTCGTTAATCGCCAGTTTATATCTATTCATAGGGGATCCTTCCTCCTTTCTTCCTTCTCCTACCCTTCTATCTCCTGACTTCTGGCTCCTAACCACAGGATCTGCAAGACTACGTGGAGCGGAACGGGATTTTCCCGAAGCGGCGTGTTTTGGTCCCGTAGCCAGCCTGCCTGCTGCAGGCAGGTATGGTGAAGGGGCCAAAACCCGCAGTAAGCGGAGCCACGATGGCGAAGCGAACGTAGCGCCTGCCTGGTGCAGACAGGGAGGGAATATACCGTTTCGCTTCATAACCGAGCCCCAGAGAGCTGTTTGCTTCATGAATTACCCGAAAAGCGCTTCCACCTAGCTGGCACATAGGCACGCAAGTTACTGGTTACTACCTTCTGCCTCCTTCCCCTCCGGATAAATCCGGCAAAGCAGACACCGCACATGGGTGGCGCCCATGGCCGGATCGCAATTTTCATAGTCGTTGCTTGTAAGGACATTGATATTTGACCGGTCCCAGCCATGGGAGGGATCCTTTTCCTCCGGAAACCACCAGGCATGTTCCGCAGAGACCACCCTAGGGTCCATGCCCGCAAAATACTTGACCCGCTGTCTCACCTTTCCCCGTGGGGATTCAATGATCACCCAGTTACCCTCTTTTATTCCCTCTTTCTTGGCAGTATCAGGGTGGATTTCCACAACAGGGTCCCGGTGCAACTCCCTCATCCAAGGAAGCTGGCGGTTTTCTGTGTGGAAGAACCCTGGTAGGCGCCTTCCTGTAATTAGAATGTATGGATATTGATCATAAAGTTCAGGGGTGCTGTACGGGCTCTCAGGGGGCTCCCGAAACTGGGGGAGGGGATCATAACCCCATTTCTCTAGCAAGGTGGAGTAGATCTCAACCTTTCCTGTAGGAGTTGAAAAGCCCTTGTTTTTATATTTTTCATATTCCACCTCGCCCCTCATATAGTCCATTTCCTTGAATTGGTTCCATGTAAGCCCCATGGGCTCCAGGACCCAGTCCAGTGCCTGCTCAAAGCTATCCCACCAGTACTCACCCTGCCCTACCCTATGGGCCAGGTCATTGAGCATTTCATGATCTGATCGGCACTCTCCCACCTGGATCACCTTTCTTCTGGGCAGTATGTAACCGTGACGTTTCCAGAAATCACCGATATAGTCCATCTCAAGCCAGGTGGCGGCAGGCAAAACAATATCTGCCAGCTCAGCCGTAGGGGTAATGAAAAAGTCGGCCACAGCCATGAAATCCACTGCTTCCAAGGCCCTCCGAACATAGCGGGCGTTGGCCCGTGTAAGAAGTGGATTAGAACTGATGAAAAAGAGCATCTTCACGGGATAGGGCTTTTCTTCCAGGATGGCATCCCATACGCATTTTGGATTGATGATGGCAAAGTTTCCTGCTAGCCGAAACCGGTCCCCTCCAAGCCGCTTTGTCGCTTGTTCCTTTGGTAACATTTTGTGGGCCCCGAACTCACTCACTGTCCTTATCTTTGGGGGCTTGAAAAGTACCTGGCCGCCCTTTTTGTCCAGATTCCCTGTGATGGCCATAAGGGCCATGAGGGCCCTGTCATTGTCCGCACAGTTTATCTGCTGCTCAATGGCCACTCCCCACTGGATCCCTGCAGGCTTGGTAGTGGCATAGAGGCGGGCTGCCTGGGCGATCTTTTCCTTAGGAACCCATGTGATCTCTTCCACACGCTCCAGAGTATATTCACTGGCTCGCTTCTTAAACTCATCCCAGCCATGCACCCACTTTTCCACGAAATCCTTGTCATATAGACCCTCTTGAATAATCACATTGGCCATGCCAAGGGCCAGGGCCGTATCCGTGCCTGGCCTTAGCTGGAGCCAGATGTGGGCCCTGGCTGCAATGCGGGTAAACCGTGGGTCCACCACAATTAGCTTGGCCCCTTTGTCCACTGCCACTGAGAAGGGCTCGCCCTTGTACTCATCCGGGTTGCTGATAACAATATTATTGCCCCACACCATGATGCAACGGGGATGGTTTTCATAGTCCACTACCGGATTGGAACCACATGTGATGATGCCCGTGGCCACCCGGGGTCCATAACAAAAGTGTCCAGCGGTAAGCACATTGGGTGTACCAAGGAGGTTGGCGAACCGATAGATGACCGCCTCGTTTTCCCGGCCAGTGCCATAGCCCATTACAATGGATTCAGGGCCGTATTGTTCCTTATAACGAAGGATTTTCTCTGCGATGGTATCAAGTGCCTCGTCCCATGATATGCGCTCCCATTTCCCGCTTCCCTTGGGTCCGGCGCGTCGCACAGGATGGGTGAGGCGGTCGGGATGATAGGCCAGTTGAATAGAGGCAATGGCCTTTGTGCAAAGGGTGCCGTGGTTTATGGGGCAGTCCGGGTCACCTGCGATCTTTGCCACCCTGCCATCCTTCACATATACCAGTACCCCACAACCACCGTGGCACATGCGGCAGTGGCTCTTTACAACCCTATCAAAGCCATAAAACTCCATTTCCTTTTCCACATTGGCATAGGTAAATGCGCTCATAGGCCAAGCCCTCCTACAAAAGTGTTATCCATATCACCACCCAAGTCCTCAGATACCCTTTTGGCGGTATCAGCCACCAAGGGGCCAAATTCTTTCATCCTATCAATGGGATAGGTACCAATTAAAATAATGCACCCCACAATAGCGCTGTCTGCACCAAAAACCGGACTACTGACCGCGTTCACCCCTGGCTGTAGGTCCCCTGCATCCTCTGCAAACCCCCTTTTTCTACATAGGGCCAAATCGCTGCGAAGGCGCTCCATATCCAATCGAGACGGATCTCCATAAAAATAGAGCTTCTTTCGGCCCAGCACCCTCTTCTGTTCAGCCGGTGACATGAAGGCCACAATGGCCTTGCCGTGTGCCCCCGCGGTCATATGAAATCGATGTCCAAGACCGATGTTGACGCCGATCCGGTGTGTGCCCTCTTGTTTTGCTATCACAAAAAGCTGTTCAGCATTCAGGATGCCAAACAGGGCGGTCTCACCTGTTTTCCCGGCCAATTCCGTAAGGTAGGGGGTTGCGATATCCTTTAAATCTATGCCCTCAAGGGCCCTGCGGCCCAGATGTGCGAGTCCCACACCCAGGGAATAGGTCTTGGATACAGGGTCCCGTTCCACAAGCCCAAATCTCTTCAAGGTCATGAGGATAGAATAGCCTTTGCTGTTATGGATCCCCACTTCTTTGCAAATGTTCGTGAGGTTCATGGGTGAGCCACCGCCCTTTGAAAGGCAAATGAGGATCTTGCAGGCCTGTTCAACAGCAGGGACTGATGTTGTGTAGCGGGAATTTGAGGATCCCTTGGTATTCATGGAAAACTCCCGGCCTAAAGGCAAGTTGCTCTGAAGCACCACCAGTTATATCTGCGCAACCGTTTCTCGAAATTTCTGTATATAGAATTATATTTAGTATACAGAAAATATTTATGTTGTCAATACAAATTTCCTTGATTATCCCTCCTGTCCTCATTAGGATAACCCCGACGTATGTTGTATGGACCACGAATCTTCTTGGTACCCTTTGATCTCTCACTGGATACGAGCCTTATGATCCCTTACCCACATATTGACCCAGACATTATTACAATAGGTCCCATACACATAAGGTGGTATGGCCTTATGTATGTGGCGGGTTTTGTGTCTGGGTACTTTCTGATCCAGCGCCAGCAACGCTCTCGCCAATTAGGACTGAAGGGGCCCATGGCCCAGGAACTGGTCTTCACGCTGGCCATAGGCTTGATTGTGGGCGCCAGGCTGGGCTACCTCCTGTTCTATCAGTATCCGGACTTTGCCTATTACCTCCACCATCCCATAGAAATCCTAGCCCTCTGGCATGGAGGGATGTCCTTTCACGGCGGTCTCATAGGCTGCGTTATTGCAGGATGGTGGTTTTGTAGAAAAAGGCGCCTGCCTTTCTGGGCCGTGGGAGACAGTGTCATTGTAACGGCCCCCGTGGGCCTTGGCTTGGGCAGGATCGGTAATTTCATAAACGGTGAGCTTTTTGGCAGGGTAACAGATGTCCCTTGGGCCATGGTATTCCCCAGGGGCGGGCCCCTTCCCCGCCATCCTTCCCAGCTATACGAGGCCCTGACAGAAGGCCTTATCCTGTTCATCCTCCTGTGGCAGCTTCGAAAGAAACAATTCTCCGACGGGATGATGGTAGTATTTTTCTTGGTCTTTTACGGCCTGTTTCGTTTTGTCCTGGAATTCTTTCGGGAGCCAGACCCTCAACTGGGTTTTGTCCTTGGCCCATTTACCATGGGTCAGGTCTTATGTTTCTTCATGATCGTGGGTGGAGTTGGACTTGCCTTGGCATTGAATCGATACCAACAGGCAACCATAAGGACCTGAAGGGTATTTTCTGTGTTGACCTTTGGCCAACTATTGACTGCAACACAGGGAATTACTTCCCCACAGGCCTGCCTTTGAATCTTGAATAAGGAGATGATACATGGGCCCACATGTACAACAATACATAGCCATGATTTCAACAGACTGGAATGAATGCCTTGCACCGACTGGACCCTTTGATCCAGTAACATTTACCCATCCTCAATTAGGTCCTGAACTTGAAAAAATCTTCAGACTATACACGGCCAACAAAATCACGCTTGCACAAGCCATTAAAAAGCTTCAGGACCTATTGCCCGAGCCCTTGACCCAAGAGCAGATGGACGCCTATCTGGATACACACTTTCGCACATATAAGGGCGTCCCGGAGTTTATGAACTGGTGCGCGGAAAACAGGATCCTCTTTATGATTAACACCACAGCAGCCATAGGCTTTTTCCAAAGGGTCTTTGCCAAGGGCCTGCTTCCCCGTGTGCCCGCCCTCTCGGGACACCCCATTATCCACTACCCTCACGCAGAAACAGACCCTTCCCTGATCTGCCGCCTGCTGGAAATAGATGACAAACCTAAAAATACCCAGCAGGTTGCGCAAGCACAAGGGATCCCATCTAACCGCATCATCATTATCGGCGACAGCGGGGGAGACGGCCCCCATTTTGAATGGGGAGCCTCGGTGGGTGCACATCTTGTGGGAAGTATGACCAAATGGTCCCTTGAAAACTATTGTCAAGAAAGGGGAATAAAAATCCACTCATATTTCGGACTCCAATATGGCAAAGGCGAGGCACGTGATCCTGAAAAAGAAATGGTCATAGACTTTTTTGCCCTAAAAGGGGTTATTAAAGATCTCTTGGCCTTTCCAAATAAAGCGGAGAGCTAGCAGCCCTTTAGACCGGAAAATCTCGAAGCTTGGAGGAACATCAAAATGGCAGAAAACCCGTATTTTGTATGGATACTTTCCCTTGTGAACTTCGGTATCATATGTATGGCAGGGCTTTTCACTTACGAATCCATACGAGAGCAAGAAAGGCGTGCTTCAAAAATAGGTGCCGTACTCCTTTGTTTTCATCTTTTACTTGGTCTTGTCATCTTGAGCTGGCCTGCCTCTAGAATACCTTTGGCGTGGTTTTTCGGTATTGCTTTGGCAATACAAGGCCTGTTTCTGATTCCTTGGAAAAGAGGGAGCCGCTCCTTAAAAAGGGCTGCTGGGTATCTGGCTGGTGATGGCTCCCAGTTCGAACCAATGGATGAGCGAGCCACTATGTTTGCCAGAAACCGGAGCCTCCTTCCTGATACACCACAATATGAGGAATATTACAGGATGCATCCCGAACACAAGGAATATGATGAGAGGCGAAGGGCAAAAGGCGGCCCATTGGGCAGACCTGGCATTATTGACTCCTGTTACAAACCAAATGTGTCCATGCTGGTGTCTTCATTCGAACTTCCCAATATGCTAGGGCGGGGAGCGCGGGTAAACCCTGGAGCTGCTCAGGCCCGAAGCAGTTATGCAAGCAAGGAATCAGCAACCGCTGCCAAGATAGATCCGGCCAAGGCCACAAAAATCGTTAAGAGCTGGGCAAAACACCTGGGGGCTGATCTGGTGGGCATATGCAAGGTGGACCCGCGCTGGGCATATACACATAGAGGAGAGATCCACTATGGGGAATGGGATGAATGGGGCAAGAAGATTCCCGAGCCTCTTCCCTATGCTGTGGTAATCGCAACAGAAATGGACCATAGCATGGTTATGACAGCCCCCCACACCCCATCGGTCATTGAAAGCGGTTATAACTATGCAAAGGGCGCCTATATCACCACCATCCTGGCCCACTGGTTTGGGGCCATGGGCTACAGGGCAGTGGCAGAACACAACCGCCATTATGACATGCTGATGGTCCCCCTTGCCATTGATGCAGGGCTGGGGGAGCTGGGGCGGCAGGGCTATCTTATTGCAGACAAGTTTGGCCCCAGGGTACGTATATTTGCAGTGCAAACAGACATGCCCCTGATCCCTGATAAACCCATAGACTTGGGTGCGGAGAAATTCTGCGAGGCATGCAAAAAATGCGCGGAGTCATGTCCCTCAAAGTCAATTCCCATAGAACGGCAAAAGAGGGTTTACCGGGGTATAGAGCGCTGGAAACTCAATGAACAAAGCTGCTTTGAGTATTGGGGGAAGGTGGGGACTGATTGCTGCATATGTATGGCTGTGTGCCCATTTTCCCGCCCCTATCGCAGCATTCACAAATTGGTCCGATTTATCCTTCGCCGTTCAGAGCTGGCAAGAATCCTATTTCCTTATATTGATAACTTCCTTTACGGAAAACGTTGGAAACCGCGAAAAGAGCCTGATTGGGTGGAATATCCCAAGGGCCAGCCCTCGGCAGAAGCCGTTTCCTCCCAGGGCCTTGGGTAGAAAGATAAGAAACATACATCAAAAAGCACGGAGGCTAATAATGAAAGGGCACATCCCGAAGACCAAAATTGTGTGCACCATTGGTCCAGCAAGTGAGGCACCAGAGGTCTTGAGGGCATTGATCAGCAAAGGCCTCAGCGTGGCACGTCTCAATTTTTCCCATTCCAATGGTGCAGAAGATGCTAATTCGAAAGGCCAATTTCACGGGAAAACCCGTTATTACAGCCACCCAAATGCTCCGTTCCATGGTTGATCAACCCCGGCCCACACGCGCAGAGGCAACTGATGTAGCCAATGCAGTACTGGATGGCACAGATGCTGTTATGCTCTCCGAAGAGACAGCGAGTGGAAATTATCCAATAGAAGCAGTTGCCAATATGGTGGATATTATTAAGAAGGCTGAAGAGAAGTTTCCCCATAGAAAATATCTGGAGTTGATGCCTCACAATTCCATCTCCGAATCAGTTGCCCATGTGGCCTGCGTGCTGGCAGATCATCTGGATGCATCAGCCATTATTGCCACTACCCGCTCCGGCCAAACTGCTCAGTATATCTCCAGGTTCAGGCCCAGGCAGGGGATTATTGCCCTCTCTCCGCAAGAGACAACCGTGCGTCGGCTGTGCCTTGAGTGGGGCTGTTTCCCAAGACTGGTGGATGAGCCTAAAGACACTGACGATATGTTTCAGAAAACATCCCAGAGTGCCCTTGACACAGGTCTGGTCTCAAAAGGGGATCTGGCGGTGATCACGGCCGGGCACCCTGTATGGGTAAAAGGAACTACAAATATGTTGAGGGTGGACAGGCTCTGACAAGAGCGTGCAATGCCAAATTTCAAATGACCAATAACCAACTCTCCAACTTAACGGACATGCTATGCATTCAAGGTTATCTGCAACAGACATAAGAGGTGTGGTCAGCGAATTCCTTCAATCCTATCGATCCGCAGGTGGTGTAAGGAACTGGTGGAGGGAACCCCTCCTGGCAACAGCCCGTATTGACGATCGCTTCATGGTCCTCCCAAGGATTGCCTCAGATGATCATGTGCTTCCCTGGGAGCTTTTACCTTCGGCCAAGACCTTGATCGTCTTTTTCATTCCTTTTACCAAAGAGCTTGTTGAAGAGAATATCCCTGGCCCCTATCCATGCCGCAATTGGGGCCTTGCCTATGAATCCACAAACACCCTTATTGCCCATATCTGCGAAAGGATAAAAAACTACCTAGCGGTCCAAGGCTATCTATCGGCCGTTACTCCTGCCACCCACAACTTTGATGAGGCCAAACTCATGGCACGATGGTCCCACAAGCATCTGGCCCACATCAGCGGTCTAGGGCGCATCGGAGTCAATACCCAGCTCATTACACCGGCAGGTTGCGCGGGCAGGCTGGGGAGCCTGGTGACTGAGGCAGACCTGGGGGATTCTCCATTAGTCACTGATGGCGAATTATGCCTCCATAAACGCGGGGAGGAATGTTTGCAATGCCTTAAACGATGCCCTGTGGAGGCATTGAGCGAGGAAGGTATAGATCGGCGGAAATGCTGGTCTCGGCTCAGATACAATATACAAAAAACTGAGCAATTGGCCGGTCTTGAAGATTCCACCAATGTCTGCGGCAAGTGCGTGGTGGGGCTGCCGTGCAGTTACAGAGAAATTTCCTAGGCCTTACAATACAGGATGCACTCAAGGGGAAGAATGAAAAGCCAAAGAACGACTATTCTTTGATAAGTTTTTATATTTGTGCTTGACCCATATGTATAAATAATACATATTAATACATATGAGAACGACGTTAAACATAGATGATGAAATATTGCAGAAGGCCTCGCAGCTCACAGGAATTAAAGAGAAGACCGCCTTAGTGAGACTTGGGCTGGAGGCCTTAATCGCCCGCGAAAGCGCTAAAAGACTTGCCAGGCTGGGGGGAACAGAGAAAAATCTGCGCCCAATTCCCAGAAGACGATCTACATAACAGCTCCCATGGTCATTGTCGATACCTCGATTTGGATTACCCATCTGCGGCAGGGAAACCGGCATCTCAAAGCCTTGCTGTTGGATGGAGAGGTTATGTGCCACCCATTCATCATTGGCGAGCTTGCATGTGGTAATATAAAAAATCGAAACGAGATTCTATCCTTGCTTCAGGCCCTTCCCATGGCTCCTATCATAGAATTTGATGAATTTCTATACTTTGTTGATCGAAATAAGCTGATGGGAATAGGTATTGGTTTCGTAGATGTACACTTGTTGGCTTCAGCACAATTGGCAAATGTCCCTTTATGGACAACAGACAAAAGGTTAAGATCGGTAGCGCTCGACCTTAATTTGGCTTACAAATAACAAATAATTTGGACTCTGGAAACATCTCTCCTCATAAAGATCCGACAGCTAGATTTTGGTCGCCAGTGCCCTCACGCATGGAGGGATTATTATTACTGCGCACAACAGATTGATTTACGCAAAGCAATTGCCGGTCCTACCGGTGGACTGAACAAATGGAGGCCATATCATGATGAAAGCCATGGTATTGAAGAAAGTCGTTGATCTTAGAAAAGAACGTGAACCCTTGGAACTGGTGGATCTGCCCAAGCCCGTACCGGATGAAGGGGAAGTCTTGTTAAAGGTCCTTACCTGCGGGGTGTGCCATACCGAGATTGATGAAATCGAGGGCCGCACTCCACCGCCCCGATTTCCCGTGGTGCTCGGGCACCAGGTGGTGGGAAAGGTGGAAGAGCTGGGCCCCGGGGCCAGGCGGTTCAAGATCGGCGATAGGGTAGGTGTTGGATGGATCTATTCAGCCTGTGGCCATTGTGAATATTGCAACAGAGGGGAGGAAAATCTTTGCGAGCAGTTTCTTGCCACGGGCAGAGACGCAAACGGGGGCTATGCCGAATACATGGTAGTGCCTGAAGGCTTTGCCCATCCCATCCCGGATGTCTTCTCTGATCTGGAGGCAGCCCCCTTGCTATGTGCTGGGGCCATTGGTTACCGCTCCTTGCGGCTAACCGATCTGAAAGATGGGCAAAGGCTTGGGCTTACGGGGTTCGGGGCATCAGGCCACTTGGTCATGAAGATGGTGCGTCACCGTTATCCCAATGTAAAGGTGTATGTATTTGCCCGCAGTGAAAAGGAAAGAGAGTTTGCCAAAGAATTGGGTGCCGTGTGGGCCGGAGACACCGAAGATCAAAGCCCAGAAAAGCTCCACAGCATCATTGATACCACCCCGGTTTGGAAACCTGTTGTTGAAGCCCTGAAAAATCTCCGGTCAGGAGGCAGGCTTGTGATCAATGCCATTCGCAAGGAAGACGTGGACAAGGGCTATTTGTTGAACCTGGATTATCCTTTGCATCTGTGGATGGAAAAGGAGATAAAGACTGTTGCCAACGTGGCAAACCGTGACATAGGGGAATTCCTGCAACTTGCCGCTGAAATCCCCATAAAGCCCGAGTACCAGGAATACGCGCTGGAGGATGCCAACAAGGCGCTCCTGGAGCTGAAGGGGAGAAAAATAAGGGGTGCGAAGGTTTTGAAGATCCGGGAGTGACGATTAAGAAAAGGAGTGTCTCAACCAATGGGGACCGGCCACTTCAGTCGGCGACAAACAGGCACCTCAAAATGCCCCAAAAACTCGACTCATAAAGCCAGAATACCAGGAATATGCCCTTGAAGAAGCCAACACAGCCTTGATGGAACTTAAGAAGCGAAAGATTCGGGGGGCCAAGGTGTTGAAAATAGGCTCTTGAAAAATAGTATGGCCCCAATGTCCTCGATTATTGATTCGTTCTAACCAGTGCTATAGACAGGAACATCCTTGGCTTATCTTTCGATGTGATGGCTTTTATGAGAGAAATTATCCGTCACTTTCGGAGAAAATGTGCGAAAAATTTTATGCGTTCTCGTCGACCCTTGGCAGTCTCAGAAGGCCAAATTGGGTTAGTCGTCCTGGGCGAGCCCAAGAATCCAGTATCTCATAAATGTGTCAGAAAATCTGTATCGACCTGCGGGAGTCTGATACAAAATCCCTTTCTTGACAAGTGACTCAAGCGAAGCCTTAATGGAAGATGAAGGGCCAATTCCGTAAGTAAGCTGGAATTGTCTGGAAAAGGGTTTTGCGTTTCGTTCCTTGGCAAGGGCCATAAGCAAGATCTTTTGGGTTTGGCTGGCTGTCTGCCAGATAAGCTCAAAGTGAGCCGAGTCTTGGCGGGCAACGATTAGGGGGAGTGCCTCAACCATTTCTTGAGTGATGGTCCTAGAGGACCTGGCCTTTTCCCATAGAACATTACACATCCTTTGGATGCTGTAGGGCACATCCTCGGCTGCATCGAAAAGAAATTCAAAATCAACATTTTTGAGCTGATATCCGCCCTTCTTGAACCATGTTATGATAAAGTTTTGATATGCGTCCCTGTCTATAGCGCCCAGCTCCATGATTCTGCCCATCCTGTAAAACGCTCTCTGCGGGTCTTGAGTTATAGCCAGCATTACGCCCTGAGCCGAGCCGGAAAAAACGTAGCCTATGTGGGTATGGGTCTGTATTTCCGAACGTATGGCCTTCTCAATGGTTTGACCGTCATATTTTTCAAGGTCAGAAAATTCGTCTACAGCCACTATCAGTTTCCGGCCCTTTTTAATCGCCAAGCGCTCAGAATAATGCAAGCCCTCAAGCAAGGCGGGAAGAGCCTGCTGTCTGGGTACACTCATTTCAACTCCGGCGGTCAGAGAGCCGTCAGGGGCTACCTCCACCTTAGGACGAAGATACTTGAGTGTTGAGATTAGCTTTGCGAGTTTGTCCGTACTTGATTCCAAGGCCCTGGATACTCTCTCTGTGAGTGCTACGGAAAAAGAAGCTAGGTCAGGGTACGCGTTGAGGTCCAAATAAATAGGATGATACCCTTCTTTTTTAAGCTTATCTCTGAGATTAAATATGAGGCATGTTTTACCGTAGCGTCGGGGAGAAACCAGAAAAACCCTGCCCAGGTTCCTCATTTCAGATAGCAATTCGGAGATTTCCTGTTCTCTGTCAGCAAAATAGGGACCGGTAACAATGCCAGCGTATTTAAATGGATTTTCCATCTACGTTCTCTCCGGTTCGTTAATAACGATTCGTTAACAACGTAACACCATGAGTCGCCAAGGTCAAGCACCTTCTTGTGCCCCAACTCACATAGGCGGTTAGCCCTTGCTCTGCGCTGGATCGTCCCCCGCCTCCTAAATAACAGCTCGTTGAACGCATTCGAATGATAAGGCAAGGTCACTTCCTAAAGCAGTTACTATCCAGCACACCATAGGAGGTGAAGCTGGTTTTGATGGTCATGATGATCGCCAGCACCACCGTAATGGCAGTACCCGTGAAGATGGCGATCATTATGGCAATCTGGTATTTTATGGCAGTAACTGGATTGGCTCCCCCTAAAATGACCCCTGTCATCATCCCTGGAAGGGCCACCAGCCCAATGGTGGCTATTGTCGCAACAGTTGGCATGAGGGCTGCCTCGCAAGCGTCGCGCAAATATGGCAGAATCGCCTCTTTAAGGCGAGCCCCCTGGGCAAGGCTGTGGAGGAAAGCCTTTTCACCCTTTTGCAGGGAGCTGTAAAAGTTCTTGATCCCTATAATGTCTGCCCTTAGGCAATTTCCCAAGATCATTCCACCAATGGGAATCACATACTGGGCATCCATCAGGTTAGGGCGCTTTAAAAGGGGGCCAACAAAAAACAGCAGAGGAACAGCGGTTCCCACCACCAAGGCTGCAAAAAGTGGGCTTGCAAATCTGGAAAGTCGCAATCCACACCCCCTGATAATGGAAAAATCCGCTACCCCTACCATGACCACAAGCCATAAGGAATTGAGCCAAGGGCTGTTGATCTTGAAAACCACTTGAAGATACAGCCCCACAAAGGCAAGCTGGAGGGTCATTCGCACTATGGATACCAGGGTTTTTCCAACCATGGGTATGTGAAGCCACAGCATCAATCCAAGCGGTATTATGAGCAACATGTAATAAATAACCAATCCGTCAATACTAAGATCAACTGCACCCATCATGTTTCTCCTTTAAGAGAGCCTGACTTCCCTGTCCGCTGCCCTCAGAAGCTCTGGCTCATGAGATACTATTAGGACCGTAAGATCTGATGAAGAGCACAAGAGTTCTGTCAGCTTCCTTCGGCTCGCCTCATCTAAGGCTGAAGTGGGCTCGTCCAGGAGCAGAATAGGCCTTTGAAGCAACAGGGCCGAGACTATGGCAACACGCTGTTTTTCTCCCCCTGATAGGGTCTCCACATCCTTTTCCAGGAGGTCCAGCGGCAAAAGAAATTGATGAAACATCTCCGGAAGCTTGGCCAAATTCTTTTTGAGCTCCTTGTTGGCGCGATAGGAAAATGGCCTTTCAAGCCAATGGCGTACTGATCCGGAGCCCAAATCCGGCTCTTGGGGAACATAACCGATCATGGTCCGCAAGCGCCATATTGCTCCGGGGGAAAGGGGTTGGCCCAAGATGCGAATCGTGCCTGACTCTGGTACCACAAAACCCAGGATGGAACGAAGCACCGTGCTCTTGCCTCGCCCTGATGGCCCTGTCAACACCACCTTTTCACCCCTGGCTACCAACAAAGAAAACTTTTCGAGCACGGTCTTGCCATCAAAACGGACCGTGACATCCTCCATTTCAATACAAGGAGTATCTTTTCTATATTGCTGGGTATTGGCTGTGGCTCTTGTTATTTCACTTGTCTGCTTCATCCTTGATTTCCCACCATAGTTCTTCCACTCGATCCTTAATAAACTTCAATACCTCTTTGCCCTTTGGGGTAAGGTAATAGTTTTTCCTTGCCCGAGGGCCACCTTGGGAGTCTACCTCGGAGCGCAACCAGCCGTTTCGTTCCATGCGTTGGAGCAGGGGATACAGGGTTCCGGGGCTCAACTCATAACCATGACGACGCAGCTCCTGGAGCATCCACTGCCCCACAACCGGCCCCTCAGCCGCATGATGGAGGATATGCACCTTCCAAAAACCGAGCAGGATCTCCCGGGTTATATTTTTTAGCTCAGAATTCATATCGGTAATCGTAGTCGATAACCGTAATAAAGTCAATTCCTGAAGCCCAAAATTTTTGTTGACCTTCAAAAAAGGATCTCCTTTCATAACTGCTAATATTCTCAAAAAGGAACCATACGATATGGACATACCGGATCAATGGGAAGATATTGACCTAACGGGCCTGCATGGGCTGCTGATGGTGATCGGGGCCCCTGATGTGGGAAAGAGCACCTTTTCGCAATACCTCTACAAAAGACTGCAGGGGGACAGCCGTAAGATCGCCTTTCTTGATGGAGACCCTGGCCAAAGCAGGCTGGGCCCACCCACCACCATGACCCTTGCCATTCATCAGGGGACAGGAGAGTCCTTGTCTGGAAAGGAGGAAATTTGGCGCGTCTTTGTGGGCTCAGTTTCTCCGTCAAGACATATGCTCCCCATGCTTGTGAGGGCTGCAAAACTCCTGGGTGCTGCAAAGGGGTCAGGGGCAGAGACAATTGTATATGACACCACAGGCCTGATAGACAAAGACCAGGGAGGCCTTCATTTCAAGCAGGCCAAGATTGAACTATTGAATCCATCGGTGATCCTTGCCCTTCAACGGGGCAAGGAACTTGAACCAATCTTGACGCCTTTTCGGAGAAGTGGCCGAGTGAATATTATAGATGTTAAACCATCCCTTGCCACAGTGGAAAGAAGCCCATATATGCGAAGGAGATACCGGAGGCTCCGGTTTACCAAGTACTTTGAAAATAGCCATACAATAACCCTTGATTGGTCAAAGGTGGCAGTGTTTCCCAGGCCCTTTTTTACAAAGTATGGTCTTGTGGCCCTTGAAGATAAAAGGGGCTTTGCCCTGGCCCTTGGCATTGCAGTGGATATACAACCCCACCAACGAAACGTAACCCTTATGATACCTGAGGGCCGTCTTGGTGAGGTTGCAGCCCTAAGGGTGGGTGATATTATGGTGGATCCCGCCTCCTTTGAAGATCAGAGAATATAATGCTTGATAATACATTTCTTGCTTAAATCACAAGAAATAGGATATCATCAAAAAACTGTACTTGCGACAGAATAACACGTAGGACTACTCATGAGCCCTTGACTCCAGGACCGGCCAGACCTCAACGGCCATTTAAGATAATCCGATACCATTTGCATATTAACATTCATGGACACTGAACAAACCAAGAAATCCGCACTGATTATTGCCACGCTCAACTCGTTTATCACACCTTTCATGGGCTCATCCATAAACGTGGCACTTCCGGTCATAGGGAAAGAACTTCAGATGGACGCGGTCATGTTGACATGGGTGGCCACGGCATATCTCTTGGCTGTGGCCGTATTCCTGGTTCCCAGTGGCAAGCTGGGTGACATTTACGGTAGGAAGAGGATATTCACTGTAGGGATTTTTGTTTTCATTATCTCTTCGATCTTTTGTGCAGCATCCTTTTCCACGTCCATGCTTGTTGTGTTCAGGGTTATACAAGGAATAGGCAATGCCATGGTCTTTGCAACAGGCATGGCGATCCTTGTCTCCGTATACCCACCCCAGGAACGGGGAAAGGTCCTTGGTATTAATGTGGCAGCGGTCTACATAGGCCTTTCGGCCGGGCCTTTTCTCGGCGGCCTCATGACACAGCACCTTTCGTGGAGGAGTATCTTTTTGTTCACGGTCCCTTTTTGTCTCCTTATTCTTTTCCTCATCTTTTGGAGGCTTAAGGGAGAGTGGGCTGACGCCAGAGGAGAAAAATTTGATTTCCTTGGCTCTGTAATCTATGGAGTGGCAATTACGGGCATCATCATAGGGATTTCCCTGCTTCCAGCCCTGAAAAGCATTTGGATCATCCTCGGTGCAACAATAGCCCTCGCCGTCTTTGTCAAATGGGAATTGAACGCGCCCTATCCTGTGTTTGAGGTCAGGCTCTTTAGGACAAACCGCCTGTTTGCCTTTTCAAGCCTGGCCGCACTCATAAACTATGCGGCCACATTTGCCCTGACATTCCTCCTAAGCCTTTATCTTCAACACATCAAGGCCCTCAGCCCCCAGGCCACAGGGCTGGTCCTGGTAGCCCAGCCCCTTGTCATGGCAATCTTGTCACCCTGGGCCGGAAGATTGTCAGACCGTATTGAACCTAGGATTGTCGCAACCTCTGGTATGGCTATTACTGCTTTTGGCCTGGCCCTTCTCTGCCTTTTGGACCCAACAACCTCACTGGCCTATATTGTGGGCTGCAACATGGTCTTGGGCCTTGGCTTTGCCTTGTTCTCTTCACCCAATACCAATGCAATAATGGGGTCTGTGGAAAAACGCTTTCTGGGAATTGCCTCGGGCGCTGTGGCCACCATGCGAAGCCTGGGGATGATGTTGAGTATGGGCATATCCACTGTCATATTCAGCATAGTGATAGGTCGGGTCAAGATCACGGAAGAGCAATACCCCCTGCTTATGAAAAGCATCGTGGTTGCCTTGGTGGTCTTCATTGTCCTCAGTATAGGCGGTGTTTGGGCCTCCATGGCCAGAGGGACAAGCCCCAAAGAATTCCACGAGGGATTTGAACTCTAACATTAGCTGGAATATTAGGGCTCTATATGCCAGTATTCCGCCTTGACAGGTGGCTGGACATCCTTATATTTGAAGCTATCTAGCCCATATAATTATTTACAAAGGAGACCTATGAAATGGACCCCAAAAAGATTATTAGCGGAAAAAGAGTCCTTATAGTTGACGACGAAGAAGATGTCCTAGACACCCTGACCGAGCTATTGGAAATGTGCAAGGTTGACAGGGCCTCCAGCTTTGAACAAGCCAAAGAGCTCTTGGAGAAAAACGAATATGATGTGGCCATATTGGACATCATGGGTGTACAAGGGTTTGAGTTGTTGCAAATCGCAAAACAACAAGGTATCCCTGCATTAATGCTGACCGCCCATGCCTTGTCCGAGGAAAACCTTAAAAAGGCGGCCGAGGAAGGGGCTGAATACTATGCCCCAAAGGACGAAATCAGTAATATTGATCTCTTTGTTGCAGACGTAATTGAAGCCAAGGAAAAAAAGAAAAATCCGTGGGTAAGATGGTTTGAAAGATTAGGCGGTTTCTATGATCGTCTCTTTACTGGCCCTGACTGGCGGGAGAAGGAAAAGGAATTCTGGGAAAAGAAATTAAAAGAGTACTCAGGTCTTTAGGATGGGGTTGATCTCCAGCTCCCAATATACCACCCCGGGCAAAGGGTTGGTATAGTATGGCTCTGTTTTCCTGAAACCCAGCGATTCGTAGAGCCTCATGGCCTCTTTGAGCCAATCCAGGGTATCAAGGCGCATCAGTGAGTAGCCCAGTCTGGCTGCTTCCTCAATAATCCCCTTTGCAAGGGCCCTTCCAATACCCTTTCCCCTGTATTGCTCTTTAACAAAAAGTCTCTTCATCTCGCACACGCCTTGTTCCAGTCTTCTCAAGGCAACACATCCAGCCAGTTCTTGCCCCTCCATTGCCACAAGCAAGGCCCCGTCGGGGGGTGCATATTTGCCAGGAAGCCCTGCAAGCTCTTCCTCAAAGGCCTGGAAACACAGATCAACCCCAAGGAACCTCTCATATTCTCGAAAGAGGCGCCGTATCCCTTCAATGTGCTCGGCTGTCTCAGCACGAATGATCTTCATCTACTCTAAACTAACGACCAAGTTTTGGGGGCCATCGGCGCTACACCGGGGCCAGACCCTCTGGAGCAAACATTAGGGAGCACTTTTACTAGCTTGTAACAGGCTGCCGGAGTATCGTCTTAAGCTTCTCTGGTGCCGTTTTCCTTGGATCACTTAAATAAATCTCATGATGCTTCCCATTGAATCGGTAGCCGTGATCTTTAATGTAATCGTGTAGTCTGGCTATGGTCGGGCCTTCTTCGGCATACGGACCCATGTGCAAGATTTGCACGGACAATCCTTCTTCATAGGTCTCAAGCCTCATCTTGGTCAATGCCCTCAAATCTTTCTTTTTCCCAACCTCGGCTACCGCCTCTTCATACATCTCTTTTGTCACATGCTCGGGCTGCATAATCATTGCCGTCCAATTCCATATCTCTTTATTGTCCATACTGAACTGGGCTGGATCATCAGTCCACCAAAGCCCCTCCAATAGCATGACCACATAGTCGATTCCCTTGCTCTTCTTGACTTTGAATTTAAGGGCATAAGCCACAGGATAGATGGCTTCGATAGCCTCCATATATTCAGATGAAGTGTTGGGGTCACCATGGCCCTCTATCACCAGAAAATTCATTGGAGGCACTTCAACCACAGACACCTCCTTTGCCGAGGCCTTATAGAGATATTTCAGTTCCTTCTTGAAATCAATCTTTTCCATAATTGCTCCCTTATGCAAAAGGCCCATAGCTTTCTTAATCAGAGTGGAGTCTTCACGCCGGTGTTCAATCTGATAGGCCCTCTATCAACGCCAACACATTATGCCCCAGCACTTGGTGATTGTATCCACCCTCAAGTATGGCAAAGCATCCCCCATTGCACCTAGTAGCAGCCGCCCTGACCATGCGCCCGATCTCTCGGTAATCACTGGTCTTAAGCGTTCCCCCCCAATCATGCTCATGGTTATCAAATCCTGCCGAGATCCCTATAATATCCGCATCACAGCCTTCCATCTCCTTCCTTACTTCTTCAATGTATGCATCCCGGTTGCTGGCTGAAACATTATGGATGATCACATATCCCTTGTCGCCAAGTATGTTGACCGTGCCATCGCCAAAGTGAAGATCAATATCAAGCACATAGGCGGTTTTAATCCTTCCTTGTTTCTTTAAATGTTCAATAGCAATGGCCATATTGTTAAAGTAGCAGAATCCCCAGGCAGAATCAGAGGAAGCATGATGGCCGGGTGGCCGTATTAGGCCGAAGCATGGCTCTTTGAGACCCATCTCGGCTGCCATCACAGCCCCTCCAGCAGCAAGGGCAGCCACATCATACACACCTTGGGCCTTTACCCTTTCAATATGGGATTTGGTATGCGCCGCACCGATCTGCTCCACTGTTGCAGGGGTAGCCTCAACCAACTCCACAGCCGGCTCCACCACCTTCACTATGGCCTCCATGCGGCCCTCTATTGCCGCTGGGTCACTGGCATACACCTGGTAAAACGCCTCATGGAAAACCACCTTCATAGCCCTCACCCCCTTTTCTCAGAAGTGGGATAACCTGGGCTTAAAATACTGTAAATGCCTCCAAAAATCACCAACTAAATATCTTTCTTGAATCCATATCCTGTTGATCTCAGGAAAGGATTTTGAGACTATAAGGGGGGGGGTAAAACTTAATGAACTGTGCATCAAGGAGAGTATTCCTGAAATTAGTCTTCCTTAACATGTTTCTGCTCCAATTATTCAATCCCATCAAACCGCTTTTGGGGTCTTTGATAGGGAAAAACAGAAAGGAGGACGCCATGATCCTTCCCAGGCCAAATGAAGAAGGCAGGGTATCTGTTGAAAAGGCCATCAAAAACCGAAGAACTGTTCGCTCCTTCACCTCCAGGCAACTCACAAAGGACCAATTTTCCCAGCTCCTCTTTGCGGCCCAGGGAATAACCGAAGACCGCGGTTTCAAAAGGGCTGCTCCCTCAGGGGGAGCCCTCTATCCCATTGATGTCTATGCTGTGGTGGGAGAGAAGGGTGTGGAAGACCTTGATGCCGGGATATATCACTATGTCCCACCGGGCCACAGGGTTGAGCTGGTAGGCCCAGGGGACAAAAGAAAGCAAATTGCCAACGCATCACTTTGGCAAATGTGGATGGCCCAGGCTCCGGTCAACCTTGTAATAACAGCAGAGTATGCCAGGATCTGTTCCAAATATGGTGACAGGGGCATCAGATATGCAATAATCGAGGCAGGGCATGTGGGGCAGAACATATTCCTGCAGGCCGAAGCCCTTGGTTTGAGGGCGGGAATCGTGGGGGCATTCAATGATGCTGAGATCATAAAGATAATGGGCATCCCCAAGAATCATGAACCCTTGCTGATAATGCCCGTTGGCTACCAGGCCTAAGCCACCATATTCCGCATCCTAGTCTTTATATGCTTCGGGGCTCTAAAACCAAGCTCACCCCATCCAGGATCCGCTTCAGCTTATCCTTGGTTACTTTACCTATCTTTTCCGCCAGATCTCTTTTATCAACGGTATATATCTGAGTTACGTTTACCACACTTTTCTTGGGCATGTTGGCTTCTCCCTTTTCTAACACAACATTCCCTGGTGACTTGGCTCTCTTCAGATTGGATGTTATTACACACACAACTACTGTATTGATCCGGCTCGCATTGAAAACATCATTTTGAATCACAATGTGAGGATGGCGATATCCTGGTCCAGATCCCCTGGGCTCGCCCAAGTCAACCCAATATATCTCCCCTTGTTCGATCACCATGACTCTGTCGCCACCATTCTTTTATGTTTCTTTTTATGCCTTTTTCCTAGCTCTCTCTCCTCCGGAGCCTCACCTGAATACGCCGCATTTATTTGACGAAGGAGCTTCTCCGACTCCTTCTTTTTTATGAATTCCTCGACCGCAAGAGAAAAAACCTTTGAGCGAGACATTTGGAGCTCCTTAGCAAGCTCTGAGACTTTTTTGAATAAATGCTCCTGCATAGAGATGGCGGTCTTAATACTCTGGCCCATTTTTCCCCCATTTTGTATGAATAAATGGTTTAAAAATTTAAATACTTCTATTTATACCATAAAGATAAAAAATTTTCCCTCTCCAGGCAACTCTTTTTTTAAGATATTTAAAGCAGGTCCATACGCCCGCCCAATGTCAACACGACAACCTGAACGCGCCGTGGGCGACCTCCAAGTTCAATAATGGCCCTCTTTACTGGCCCGATATGGCTTACACTCTCTCCATAAGTTTGCGAACATAAGGGGCGTACTTTTTATCCTCCACATTAATGTGGCCCAACCACCATTGCCTCAGGAATTTCAGGGCCATGTCCGGGTCTTTGAGATAAACTGATTCGCGGGAGATATCGGCTGTCTTTTTGATTAGTTCTTTGTGTAGCGCCTTATGGTCTTCAATATCAGGGTAGCCTGCCCTTTCCATCAATGCCTCTTCGGTGGTGAAATGGATCGTGGTAAAGTTTTCAAGCGTTGCCAGTGTGGGCCTTAAAACTTCGTCTCCCCGACCCTCTTGGATGAAATAATGGAATGAATTAATGGTGGAGACAATTCCCCTTTGCTGCTCATCTAGTATAGGGACCTCCACGTTGTTTTTCTCTGTCCACACTATGTATATGTTCATGGCGCTGATCCTTTCATGAAACTGGGGGGTCACGTCTTGATATGAGGCAATTTAAGTAGGAACCTCTCCTTTAGTTTATATCATCTTGTGTCAGCATATCCAGAGGGCTTTTGATCTTTGGACTCATTTGTCTCAGCACATGAGTATAAATCATGGTGGTTGAAATGTCTCTGTGCCCAAGCAAACTCTGGATCGTCCTGATGTCCGTGCCGACTTGCAGCAGGTGGGTCGCAAAGGAATGGCGCAGGGTATGGGAAGAGATTCGCTTGTCAATACCCGCCAGTTTGGCTGCTCTCTTTATTGCTCTATCCAATGTGGAAGGATCCATATGATGGCGCCGCACTGCGTTGGAGCGGGGATCCCTTGAGAGCCTGGTCGAAGGAAACACATATTGCCAGATCCATTCCTTCCCAGCCCTTGGATACTTTCTTGCCAGTGCCTCTGGAAGATATACCTCGCCATACCCTTCGGAAAGGTCCCTCTCATGAATCAATCTCACCCTTTCGAGATGCTCTTTGAGGGCCGGTTTGATACTTTCAGGCAAAAATACCAAACGGTCCGTACCCCCCTTGCCATCCCTGACCCTTATCTCGCTCAATTCAAAATCCACGTCCTTTACCCTCAACCTCAGGCACTCCATTAGGCGCATCCCTGTGCCGTAAAGGAGCTTGGCCATCAATTGCGGCACTCCACTCATGGCATTCAACAACCGCAGGGTCTCTTCCTTGCTTAGGACCACTGGTAGTCGCTGCTTCTTCCCTGGCCGTACAGCATTGATCCTGCCTTCAAGGGGGGCTTGAAGCACCTCTCGGTAAAGAAAAATCAGGGCATTGAATGCCTGATTTTGAGTGGACTTTGCCACATTGCCTTCTGTGGCAAGCCAGGTGAGAAAGGCTTCCACCTCAGGCTCGCCCATTTCTCTGGGATGCCTTTTGCCATGAAAGAGGATGAACTTCTTGATCCACCCGATATAGGCCCGCTCGGTCCGGATGGAGTAGTGCTTGACCCGCATCACCTCCCGGACCTGATCTAGTAGTCTTTTCGGCCTGTTATAAATGGAAACCACTTGATTTTGCATGGTGAAATATGGTATATTAAATTCCGAATTGAATCAAGAATAAACCCAATAATATCAGGTATCCCTGACCAATATCATTACATTTAATGGTTATGTCAGACAGGAGAAAAGTGATGGAAAGGAAAAGATATGTCTATTGGAAAGACGATGACATGTGGCTGGGGTATCTAGAAGAATATCCGGATTATATGACTCAAGGGGAGACATTGGAGGAATTAAAGGAAAACTTAAGAGACATCTACCATGATCTTTCAAGTGGAAATATCCCATGCGTTCGACGAGTTGATGAGTTGGAAGTCGCATGAAAAGAAAAGATCTGATTAAAGAGCTGGAAAAGATGGGATGCGTCTTGATACGCCATGGTGGGAAACATGATTGGTATCATAACCCCAGGACGAAAATATCCCAACCAGTACCCAGGCATAAAGAAATCAATGAGTATTTAGCTAAGCATATCATAAAGATGCTTAAAAATCCGACATAACAATAGGGTCCACTTGACCGCCATTCCGCTGCGGCCTTCGGCCTTGCTCCACAGCGGCAAGTGACCCATGACGTTAGGCCAGCTTATGGAAGAAACGGGATAGGTCGATGGCGACGTTGACGGCTCTTCGTGGAGAGTTCGGGATATGCCGTCACGGGAGCTCCGCTGAGATCCCGGCTTGGGCGAAGGAGAGTGGCTTTTTCTCCATTACGAGAACGCCAGAGGAGTTGTCTGTCGTATGTTCTGCGGCGTGTATACCGAGGAAGGTGCGTGCGGAGAGGGGGTGGCGGTGTTTGAAGGTGGAGGGGCCTTTGGACTTTGGTGAGACGGGGGTGGTTTTGTCGCTGGCGGAGCCTCTGGCGAGGGCGGGTGTAAGCATCTTTGTGGTGTCCACGTACGAGACGGATTATCTGTTGGTGAGGGGGAGGGATCTGAAGGCGGCGGTGAAGGTGCTTCGACTGGCGGGCCACAAGGTGGATATTGAGAGTTGAAGGGGGTGGTCGATGGAGAGGTGCTGTCCTAACAAGCGCGTAGAGCCGACCGCCCTATCGTGGCGGTTTGCGACGGGGGAATTGCCAAGTTCCAAAGTGATTAGCCAATGGCTTCTATGTAGGTCGGGCGGCGGCTCACGCGCTGGACGTTATGCGTGGAGAGAAATGATGACTACTCATGGAGAATTCAACTGGATTGAACTTCAAACGCACAATGCCGATGAGGTGAGGCTATTGCTTTCTATCGAGAAACCATCGGATGGAATTTCCGTGCGGAAAAAATGCCAACAGGTGGTACTTATTGGATCGGCTTGTCATCGGGTAAACCAGTTTGCGGGGTGCTCACATTGGATAACAACAAAGGTAGTGGCCAACCAGACCGTTGGATAACATACGTTCACGTTGATGATCTTGATGATGCAATCCGTAGAATGCAAACCTGTGGCGGCGAGCTGATAAAAGGGCCTTGGGAAGTTCCCGGTGTTGGCCGTGTTGCTATGATTCGCGACCCAGGTGGTGCTGAGATGGGTTGGGTAACCCCTATTCCAT
>JAFDIV010000042.1 GCA_019307815.1 Deltaproteobacteria bacterium | reverse complement strand
TTCGTTATCGCCGCCGTCAACGTCGTCTTACCATGATCTATATGCCCAATCGTACCCACATTCACATGCGGCTTCTTCCTCTCAAATTTCTTCTTCGACATCTCTAACCTCCTTAGAATTCCTCGATAACCAGGATGATTCTCAATTCGAATATCTACTACCACCGATAATGTGCAAATGCCTTATTCGCCTCAGCCATTCGGTGAGTATCTTCTTTCTTCTTAATGGCCGCCCCCCTTCCATTGGCTGCATCAATCAACTCGCCTGCCAGCTTGGCCGCCATTGTCTTTTCCCCTCGCGCCCTAGCAAAAGAAATGATCCACCTTATACTCAGGGCCTGACTTCTCGAAGGCCTGACCTCTGTAGGCACCTGATACGTTGATCCTCCTACCCTCCGGGATTTCACTTCCACCACCGGTTTCACATTTTCAATGGCCTTCTGAAATATCTCCAACGGCTCCTTTTTGGTCCTTTCCTTAATGATATCAAAGGCGCCATACAAGATGGATTGGGCGACACTTTTCTTGCCTTGCTTCATAAGGCTGTTGACAAACTTGCTGACCAGCACACTCCTGTACTTGGGATCAGGCACTACCTCGCGCTTGGCTACAATTCTCTTCCTAGGCATATATATTCTCCGGAACCCTTACTTTCCCTCTTCTTTGCCTGCCAACCACCTATAGAGTCTTGGGTTTCTTTGCACCGTATTTGGACCTACCCTGCCTTCGGTCTTCGACCCCTGTGGTATCCATGGTACCACGAATGATGTGATAACGCACCCCTGGCAGATCCTTCACCCTGCCTCCCCGGATCAAGACCACCGAGTGCTCCTGGAGATTATGCCCCATCCCAGGGATATAGGATGTCACTTCGATTCCATTGGTCAATCTGACCCTGGCCACCTTACGAAGGGCCGAATTGGGCTTCTTTGGTGTGGAGGTATACACTCTTACACAGACACCCCTCTTTTGGGGGGCACCTTGCAAGGCAGGGGTCTTAACCTTCTTTTTGGGCTTCTGCCGTCCCTTTCTCACAAGCTGGTTAATTGTTGGCATGCAGTATCTCCCGTTAAAACTCCCTAAAATGATTCGCCCTTCGAGTCGAGCGAGAGGGCGAATGCGTGAGATTCACAAAATTCTTTCTTTTATGCCTTCTTTAACCTTTTGTCAACCCGTTTTTTTAACTTCCTTTGCCAAAAATCTTCCTAAAAACCCTTCTATGCCCCCTTTTCCACTAAGACAAAATATTCCAAATCTTGCCGAGCCTATCTTTATTCTCTGATTCCCAGATCAACGTCTCGATAAGCCCTCAGGCCCGTGCCAGCCGGGATAAGCCGGCCCATGATAACATTTTCCTTAAGCCCTCTGAGGTAATCCACTTTACCTGCTACGGCTGCATCAGCCAGGACCTTTGTGGTCTCCTGGAAAGAGGCCGCAGAAATAAAGCTTTCTGTACTCAAAGAGGCCTTTGTGATACCCAACAGAAGCGGCTCCGCAGTTGCAGGCTTTCCTCCCGCCTCAACGATCTTGTTGTTCTCTTCCTCAAACTTCCATTTTTCCACATGTTCTCCAACAAGAAAATGGGAATCACCTGGGTCGGTCACACTCACTTGGCGCAACATCTGCCTCACAATGACCTCAATATGCTTATCATTTATTCTCACGCCCTGGAGTCTGTAAACTTCTTGAACCTCATCCACCAGGTACTTGGCCAATTCCTTCACTCCTCTGATCCGTAAAATGTCATGGGGGTTGACCGAACCATCCATTAAAGCCTCACCGGCCCTTACATAATCACCTTCCAAGACGCTCACATGTTTGCCCTTGGGAATATAATAGTCAACCGCTTCGCCCACTTCAGGGGTAATGGTCATCTTTCGTTTTCCCTTGGTGTACTTTCCAAAGGATACCACTCCATCGATTTCGCTGATAATGGCTGTCTCCTTTGGTTTCCTTACCTCAAACAATTCTGCAACCCGCGGCAAACCACCGGTAATGTCCTTGGTCTTTGTGGTCTCCCTAGGAATCTTGGCCAAGACCTGACCCGGCCAGACCACATCACCTTCATTCACCATAATGATAGCACCTACTGGCAGGTGATAGCGCGCCTTTGCCTTTGAGCTGCCGGGCAAGGTGGCCGTCTTTCCTTCACTATCCTTGATGGATATGCGCGGTCGGATGTCCAGATCACTGGATTCCACAATAACTCGGCTGATCTTACCCGTGACCTTGTCTCGGCGCTCCTGCATGGTGCGACCTTCGACGATATCCCCGAACTTTACGGTGCCACCTACCTCTGTCATGATAGGTATGGTAAACGGATCCCATTCAGCCAACACCTGGTCCGTCTTCACCTTGGCCCCATCGCGCACCTTCAACACCGCGCCATAGATCACGGGGTAGCGCTCAATTTCCCTACCACCCTTTCCTATGATGGCTATCTCACCATTTCGATTCATCACCACAAGATTGCCTTCAGCATTTTCCACTGTCTTGAGGTTTACAAATTTTACGGTTCCGCTGTTTCTGGGTTGAATAGTGGATTGCTCCACCCGTTTACTGGCGGTTCCTCCGATATGGAAGGTCCTCATGGTAAGCTGGGTGCCGGGTTCTCCAATGGACTGTGCCGCGATAATACCCACTGCTTCGCCAATATTAACCAATCGGCCATGGGCAAGGTCCCTCCCATAGCACCTTCGGCATACTCCCCGCTTTGACTGGCAAGTCAAAACAGAGCGGATCTTAACCCGTTCAATACCGGCCGCCTCTATCTTGGCCACCCTTTCCTCATCAATCTCCTCATTGGCCTTAACCAGTATCTCCCCTGTTACAGGATCGATAATGTCTTGAATGGCAACACGACCCAGAACCCTTTCGCTGACCCTCTGGATGATCTCTCCGCCCTCAACCAGTGCATCCACCCAGATACCATCCATTGTGCCGCAGTCTTCCTCTGTCACAACCACATCCTGGGACACGTCCACCAGCCGACGGGTCAGGTACCCAGAGTTTGCTGTCTTCAAGGCGGTATCAGCAAGGCCTTTGCGGGCCCCGTGGGTGGAAATGAAGTATTGTAGTACGGTGAGGCCTTCGCGGAAATTTGACGTAATGGGGGTTTCGATAATTTCACCTGACGGCTTGGCCATCAGTCCTCTCATTCCAGCAAGCTGCCTCATCTGGTCCTTGCTGCCCCTAGCGCCGGAATCGGACATCATGTAAATGGGATTGAAGCTGTCCACCTTCACCTTCTTCTTTCCCGGGCCCGTGACCACCTCCACAGCCATCTCCTTCATCATCTCAGAGGCGATATCTTCTGTGGACTGTGCCCATATATCCACCACCTTATTGTACTTCTCGCCGTCGGTAATCAGCCCGCTGGTGTACTGTTCTTCAATCTTCTTGACTTCTTGCTCCGCCCGTTCCAGGATTTCGTCCTTCTTTTTCGGAACAACCATGTCCTTCATGGCGATGGAGATCCCCGAAAGGGTGGCATACTTGTAGCCCAGGTCCTTAAGCCTATCGGCCAAGATCACGGTTGCTTTTATGCCCGCACGTCTGTAAGCCTCGTTGATCAGTATGCGGAGCTCCTTTTTTGTCATGACCTTATTCACAAGGTCAAACGGCAATTGCTCTGGAAGGAGCTCAGAGAGGATTACACGACCCGTGGTGGTATCATAGAGTTTCCCTTTGATCCTCACCTTGATGCCAGCGTGAAGGTCAAGCTCTCCGGCATCATAGGCAATCCTGACCTCTTCAGGGCCTGAAAAGATCTTTCCTTCTCCCTTTACAAACGGCCTCGAACGGGTTATGTAATAGATCCCCAGAACAATGTCCTGACTAGGCACAATGATGGGGTCACCATGGGCCGGAGACAGGATGTTATTTGTGGACATCATCAACACCCTGGCCTCGATCTGGGCCTCAATGGACAAGGGCACATGAACCGCCATCTGATCCCCGTCAAAGTCCGCATTAAAGGCCGTGCAGACCAAAGGATGCAACTGGATGGCCTTGCCCTCGATCAGGATAGGCTCAAAGGCCTGAATACCCAACCGGTGCAGTGTGGGCGCCCTGTTGAGAAGGATACAGTATTCCTTTACCACCTCGTCCAGGGCATCCCAGACCTCTGGGGTCTCTCTTTCCACCATCTTCTTGGCGCTCTTAATAGTAGTGACCAGGCCCTTTTCGTCCAATTTGTTGTAAATAAAGGGCTTGAAAAGTTCGAGGGCCATCTTCTTGGGCAAACCACATTGATGCAACCTCAAATCCGGCCCAACCACAATAACCGACCGGCCCGAATAATCCACTCGTTTGCCAAGCAAGTTCTGCCTGAACCGGCCTTGTTTCCCCTTCAGCATGTCACTAAGAGACTTAAATGGCCTCTTGTTAGGCCCTGTGACCACTTTACCCCTTCGGCCGTTGTCAAAGAGCACATCCACTGCTTCTTGAAGCATCCGCTTTTCATTCCTTACAATGATATCGGGCGCGTTCAGTTCAAGAAGCCTTTTCAGCCTATTGTTCCGGTTGATCACACGACGATATAGGTCATTTAGATCCGAAGTGGCGAACCGTCCACCATCAAGCGGCACCAACGGCCTCAAATCAGGCGGAAGCACAGGGATAACATCCATGATCGTCCATTCAGGCCGATTCTTGGAATCCCGAAAGGCATCAATGATCTTGAGCCGTTTTGCCAGCTTCTTCCGCTTGGCCTCGCTCTTTGTGGTCATCATTTCTACGCGCAGGGCCTGGGACAACTCATCCAGGTCAAGGTTCCGCAACATGGCCTGGATGGCCTCCGCACCGATACCTGCCTCAAATCGGTCACCATAATCTTGACGTGCCTGATGAAGCTGCTCATCTGTCAAAAGGGCTCCCTTTTCAAGGGGGGTATCCTTGGGATCAATTACAATATAACTCTCAAAATAAAGGACTCGTTCGAGTTCCTTAAGGGTAAGGTCCAACAGGTTACCCACCTTTGAAGGTAAACACTTCAAGAACCAGATGTGTGCAACGGGTGCGGCCAGCTCTATATGCCCCATTCGCTCCCTTCGCACCTTTGACTGAATGACCTCAACACCGCATTTTTCGCACACAATGCCCCTGTGCTTCATCCGCTTGTATTTGCCACAGTTGCACTCGTAGTCCTTAATGGGGCCAAAGATCTTGGAGCAAAACAGCCCGTCCCGTTCCGGCTTGAATGTCCGGTAATTAATGGTTTCAGGCTTCTTTACCTCCCCGTGAGACCACTCCCTGATCTTCTCCGGAGAGGCCAAAGAAATCCTTACCGCATTAAAGCTGGACGGATCCTTAGGCTTGGTAAAAAAACTATATAGTTCGTCCAATGCCCTTCTCCTTTTCTGTTATGGTTATCCTTGAGCGTTCTCAAAAAGCTGTATCTCAAGCCCGAGACTCTGAAGCTCTTTCATTAAGACCTTAAAAGACTCGGGAAGCCCCGCTTCCAGTACATTGTTGCCTTTTACAATTCGTTCGTACATCCTCGTCCGGCCTGCCACATCATCTGATTTGACAGTCAAAAATTCCTGTAAGGCATAGGCGGCACCATATGCCTCCATGGCCCATACCTCCATTTCCCCAAGTCGCTGGCCACCAAACTGGGCCTTACCGCCAAGAGGCTGCTGCGTGACCAGTGAGTAAGGGCCAATAGAGCGGGCATGAATCTTGTCATCCACCAGGTGATGCAGCTTCATGATGTACATGACGCCCACTGTAATCTTTTGGTCAAACGGTTCTCCAGTTCTCCCGTCATACAAGGTGGTCTGGCCGGTCACAGGCAGTCCAGCCAGTTCCAGGCTCTTGATGATCTCATCTTCCTGGGCCCCATCGAACACGGGCGTGGCCATGGGTATGCCTTCTCTGAACTGAAGCAGGGTATTCAAAAGTTCCTCATCTGGAATCTCCGCAAAGTACTTCTTGTATTCTTCCTTGCTGAAGACAGACCTCAATCTTTTCCGGATTTCAGCCACATTTCTCATGTTATCCACAAGGTCGGCCACCTGTCTTCCCAGCTCCTTAGAGGCCCATCCAAGATGTGTCTCTAAGACCTGCCCCACATTCATCCTGGAGGGTACACCCAATGGATTCAGGATGATATCCACCGGGGTGCCGTCCTCAAAATAGGGCATGTCTTCCACAGGCAATATCCTGGACAAAACCCCCTTATTCCCATGGCGGCCTGCCATCTTGTCGCCTACGGAAAGCTTCCTCTTTACTGCTACATAGACCTTCACCATCTTGATAACACCGGGGGCTAGTTCGTCTCCTTCACCGAGCCTGTCTAGCTTCTCCCTAAACAGGGTTTCCACCCGTTCTATCTTGGTTTTGTACTGATCCACAATGGCTTCCATTCTTTCGATGGTGTCCATGGTGGATCTCAAGTCAGCATTGGCCCATGCCTCCACTGGTGTGCGATCCACCTCGGTCTTGCTGATGGCCTTATCTGCCTTTATAAGGAGGTCTCCGGTTTTCTTATCTACAAGATCATTCTTTAACTTCTTGCCCACAAGAAGATCTTTCAGTTTCTCCCGTGCGCTTCGGGTAATAACCTCAACCTCGTCAAAGCGGTCCTTCTCCAGCCTGGCTCGTTCCTCGGCCTCTATCTGCAATGTGCGCGTATCCTTCTCAACCCCCCTTCGAGAGAACACTTTTGCGTCAATCACAATCCCTTCCACACCAGGTGGGACACGCAAGGAGGTGTCCTTCACATCACCTGCCTTGTCACCGAATATGGCCCTTAACAGCTTCTCCTCAGGGGAAAGTTGGGTTTCTCCCTTGGGTGTAATCTTACCCACCAGGATATCACCTGGCTTTACCTCTGCACCAATCTTAATAATACCGCTTTCATCCAGATTTTTCAGGGCCTCTTCACCCACATTGGGGATATCCCTTGTAATCTCCTCTCTCCCTAGTTTCGTGTCCCGGGCCACAACCTCAAACTCTTCGATATGCACTGATGTATAGATATCCTCTTTTACGACGCGCTCACTAATGAGGATGGAGTCCTCAAAGTTATAACCGCCCCAGGACATAAAGGCCACCATGACATTCTGCCCTAAAGCAAGCTCTCCCATCTCCATTGCAGGCCCGTCTGCAATGATCTGGCCCTTTTTGACAAACTCCCCTTTTTTGACAATGGGCTTTTGATTGTAACATGTGTTTTGATTCGACCGTTTGAATTTGGTTAATTTATAGATCTCCACCTCGGGTTCGTCCGTATCAGCCCCTCCGCTGGATCGAATTACGATACGTGAGGCATCCACATCTTCTACGACACCATCCCTTCGGGCCACGATGGAAACACCCGAGTCTCTTGCCACAACCTTCTCAATCCCAGTACCAACTAGTGGGGCCTTTGCCTTCAACAAGGGCACGGCCTGCCGTTGCATGTTGGAGCCCATTAGGGCGCGGTTGGCGTCATCGTGCTCTAGGAAGGGAATAAGAGAGGCCGAGACACTGACCAACTGATCCGGGGATACGTCCATATACTTGATCTCTTCCACCGGCGCCTTTGCCGCCTCACCACCGATCCTTACTGCTGCCTCCTCTCGCAAAAACCTCCCTCTCTTATCCAAGGGCGCATTGGCCTGCGCAATGGGATCCTCCCCTTCGTCAAGTGCCGAGAGATACTTAATCTTGTTGGTAGCCTTCTTATCGGCCACTTCTCGGTAAGGTGTTTCTATGAAACCGAATTCATTCACCCTTGCATAGGTGCTCAAGGATACGATCAGGCCAATATTGGGACCTTCGGGCGTCTCAATGGGACAAATGCGCCCATAGTGGGTTGGGTGCACGTCTCTGACCTCAAACCCGGCCCTCTCTCTTGTTAGCCCTCCAGGGCCCAAAGCACTTAACCTGCGCTTATGGGTTATCTCAGAGAGAGGATTGGTCTGGTCCATAAATTGAGATAGCTGACTGGTACCAAAAAATTCTTTCACCACTGCAGATACAGGTTTTGAATTAATGAGGTCATGGGGCATCAAGGTCTCCACTTCTTGGAGGCTCATTCGCTCTTTAATGGCCCTTTCCATCCTCACTAGGCCGATCCTGTATTGATTCTCCAAAAGCTCACCAACAGCCCGAACCCTTCGGTTACCTAAGTTATCAATGTCATCACCCATGGCCTCAGTATTCTTCAACTGAATCAACTCCTTCACCGTTGCCAAGATGTCCTCTTTCCTCAAAGTCCGCTGTTCAAGAGGTACATCAAGTTTCAGGCGATGATTAATCTTTAGCCTTCCCACAGCAGATAGGTCATAGGTATTTATGTTAAAAAATAAGTTTCTGAAGAAATTATTAGCTACCTCTTGGGTAGGCGGGCTACTGGGCCGCATCTTGCGGTAGATATCCAAAACGGCCTCATCAGGGGTCTCAATCTTATCCAAGGTCATGGTCTCCCGGATGGTGGGGCTTACTCCTGGCGCATCCAGGACAAGACAACGGATTTCCTTTATGCCCTTGGCCCTGATAAGCCCAATGGCCTCCTCTGTAAGCTCGGTATTTCCCTCCAAAAGGACTTCACCGGTTTCCGGGTCCACCACATCATCTGCCAGGACCCTTCCGAGCAACTCAGGGAAATCTATGGGAATATGGGTTATTCCTGCTCCTTCCAAGATCTTATGCAACCGCTTGGTATACTTGTCTCCCTCCTTTGCCAGGACCTTTTTGCTCTTGGGGTCTACAATTTTCTTGCTCAGCTTCTTTTGATACAGGTTGTCAATGTTAAGTTCGCGAAGACAACCATCCTTTTCTATTATTATGGTTTCGGCCCGGTAAAATTCGGAAAGGATTTCTCTAGTGGAGTAGCCCAAGGCCTTTAGGAGCACAGTTACTGGAAACTTCCTTCTTCGGTCAATCCGCACATAGAGCAGATCCTTTGGATCAAATTCAAAATCAAGCCAGGAACCTCTGAGGGGTATAATTCGGGCAGAGTAAAGAAGCTTTCCACTGGAATGGGTCTTGCCCTTGTCATGGTCAAAAAAGACCCCTGGGGACCGGTGTAACTGGTTGACCACAACCCGTTCAGTACCGTTGATGATAAATGTACCTCGTTCTGTCATCATAGGCAGGGTTCCAAAATAAATCTCCTGCTCCTTAATGTCTCGTATACTCTTGGTGCCGTCCGTACTGTCGGTATCAAAGACCAAGAGCCGGACCGTTAGCCTCAACGGGGCCTCATATGTCATCCCCTTGTTCAGGCAATCCTCCTCATCATATTTGACATCTTCAAAGGTATATTTGACAAATTCAAGAGACGAAGTGCCGCTAAAATCCTGTATAGGAAACACGCTTTTAAAGGCCCCTTGGAGACCCACTTCTTCTCTCTGTTCAGGCGGCACATCCTTTTGCAAAAACCGCTCGTAAGAGCGCTTTTGGACCTCTATGAGGTTGGGGATATCTATAATCTTTTGGATTTTCCCAAAATTGCGCCTGATACGTTTGCTGACACCGTCTGACCTAGACATTGTCACTCCTTAATAATATATGGTCATATTTCATGGGGCTTGCATCAAAGACAAACCATGAATCTGATTTCTGAGTCCTGACCACTGTATTCTTTTGATTTACTGACTGCTGAAAGCTTACAGCACCATCTGAGGCTCGGCAGGGGAACATGCAGGCTTTTGGCCTTGGCTCCCCTGCCATTTCACCACCTCTCAAACCTATTTGATCTCCACAGTGGCTCCTGCCTCTTCGAGCTGTGCCTTGATGCTCTCGGCCTCTTCCTTTGGAACGCCTTCTTTTACCGGTGCCGGTGCCCCGTCCACCAGGGCCTTGGCCTCCTTTAATCCCAGACCCGTAATGGTGCGGACCGCCTTAATGACCTGAATCTTCTTGTCACCAGCAGCAGAAAGGATTACGTCAAATTCTGTCTTTTCAGGGGCAGCCTCTTGAGCCTGCTCGGCTGGCCCGGCCGCTGCAACAGCCACAGGGGCTGCTGCTGTTACCCCAAATTTCTCTTCCAATTCTTTGACGAATTCAGACAGTTCCAAAACCGTCATATTGGAAATATATTCAATCACATCTTCCTTGGTAATTTCAGCCATGACTATTCTATCCTCCCATTATTTGGTTGATTAGTGGTTTTCATCTTCTTTTTTCTGCTCAATGGCCTTTAGCACATAAAGCAGTTGAAGTAGCACACCATTGAGCACCCGGACAAAGGCAGTGGGCACGGCTTGCATCACGGACAAGGCCTGGGCCAGCAATACTTCCCTGCTAGGGAGCTCTGCAAACCTCTTAATGGCATCCAGATCCAAGACCTTTCCAGAAATCTGGCCCGCCTTGATTTTTAGTTGTTCAAAGTCCTTGGAAAATCCCACCAATGCCTTGGCAGGGGCAACCGCATCTTCATAGCTCAAGGCCAATGCAGAGGGCCCCTGCATATAAGGCTGGAGCAAGGCCGTATCAGTAGAATCACTGGCAAGCTTGAGCAGCCTATTCTTGACCACCTGAAACTCGGCCCCCGTTTTCCTCAGTTCGCCCCGCAGGCGGTTCATGGCCTCAACGTCAAGACCTTTGAAATCCACTAGAAAGGTTGCCCTCGCCTTTTCAAGGCGACCCTTCATATCCTCAACGAACCTTATTTTTTCCGATCTATCCATATTCACCTCCTCTCCTTTTGACATTCATCATGTCAAAGCAGAGGTGCTTGCCTAACCAGAGAAGTTGATTATTGATCTGAAAAAGGAAGGAATCCCCTCCGAAAACAGTATCCCGGATCTGCTTCTCGGTCTCGGTAGGCTTATGGGTTTAAGCCCTCCGCCCTGGGAACCCTTACGGGCATCCAGTGTCGGCTTGGCACCTACTGTCTTTGACCTTTTTCAATCTTAATAATCCGAATCGATACTTCTTCTCCCCCAATCAAAATGCCTCTATTTTGTGCTTCCACCCTACCATGGCAGCAAGCTCAGGGTTATGCACAATAGGGCCAGAGAAGCCAAGAACATGAGAGTGTTTTGTGGTTCTCAAACTATGCCAATAGGTCTTTCACATAGCCGGGGTCAACCTTAATTCCCGGTCCCATGGTGGTAGAAAGGGCTATACTTCTTAGATAGGTACCTTTACTCGATGCTGGTTTTAACCGCAGAATTGTGTCCATGAAAGCCGCAATGTTTTCCAGCAACTTCTGGACCCCAAAAGAGACCTTCCCCATTGGGGCATGAACAATGCCCGCCTTTTCAACCTTGAAGTCAATCTTTCCAGCCTTGATCTCATTGACTGCCTTGGCCACATCAAAAGTGACGGTGCCCAGCTTAGCATTGGGCATCATTCCTCTGGGACCCAGTATCCGGCCCAGTTTACCCACAGAACTCATCATATCCGGCGTTGCAATGGCCTTGTCAAATTCCAGCCATCCCTTCTGGACCTTTTCCACAAGGTCGTCAGACCCCACGTAATCAGCACCCGCCTCAAGGGCCTCCTTCTCTTTCTCGCCCTTCGCAAACACGGCTACTCGAACCGTCTTACCCACACCATTGGGTAAAACCACGGTCCCGCGCACCATTTGGTCTGCATGCCGTGGGTCTACGCCAAGGCGAACTGCCAAGTCAACGGTTTCATCAAAGCCTGCATAGGCGCAGTCCAAGGCCAACTGAACCGCTTCCTGGAAACTGTATCGCTTTGTCCTATCAACCCTCTCGGCGCTCTGTCTATATTTCTTACCACGCTTGGCCATCTTAAACTTCCTCTCCTAACCTAAGATTCCACCACCGTAATCCCCATGCTCCTGGCTGTACCCTCAATAATTTTCATGGCACTTTCCATGTCATTTGCATTAAGATCCTCGAATTTAAGCTTGGCGATCTCTTCAATCTGTTTCTTGGTTACTTCTCCTACTTTTTCCCGATTCGGCTCACTCGATCCCTTCGCTATCTTGGCAGCCTGCTTCAACAGCACTGAGGCTGGAGGCGTCTTGGTCACAAACGAAAAGGATCTATCCGCATAAACTGTAATCACCACCGGGATTATGGTACCCATTTGGTCCTGGGTCTTTGCATTGAAGGCCTTGCAAAACTCAGCAATATTCACCCCATATTGGCCCAGGGCTGGGCCTATGGGGGGAGATGGATTTGCTTGCCCCCCTTTGACCTGCAATTTTATGGATCCAATCACCTTTTTTGCCATCGTGTCCCTCGTCTAGATCTTATTGACCTGGATAAAATCCAGCTCCACTGGAGTTGACCTACCAAATATGGTAATCAACACCCTGAGTTTCTCCTTATCTGGTTTCACTTCTTCCACAATACCCTGGAAATTACTAAAAGGACCGTCAATCACCCGTACCTCGTCACCTTCTTCAAATTGATATTTAGGCTTGGGTTTGGTGAAGCCCTCCTCCATCTGCCTTATAATCTTTTCGGCCTCCTCATCTGGGATGGGGCTCGGTTTGATTCCCCCACCTACAAACCCAGTCACCTTGGCCGTATCCTTTACCGTATGCCAGGTCTCGTCATTGAGTTCCATTTGCACTAATATATAGCCTGGATAAAACTTCCGGGAAGAGGTCTTCTTTTGGCCCTTCTTTAGCTCAACCACCTGCTCCGTGGGGACCAGGATCTCGCCGAAATACTCCTCCTGCCCCAAGGCCTTGATCCTCTCTTCCAGGCTCTTTTTGACCTTGTGCTCAAACCCCGAATAGGTATGTACTATATACCATTTTAGTGCCACGCTGGACCCTCATCCTTCAGTGATTGTGATAGTGCCGATTACTCCTGTTGATCCCCTTCTTATCCAATAATATTTTTAATAATTTTGATCAGACCAAAATCCACAATTCCCAGGAACAAGGCGACCACAAGAACCAGAAAAATTACCACAGCCGTGGACGCAAACAGTTCTTTTCGGGTTGGCCATTTAACCTTTTTCAGCTCGGTCCTGGACTCGCGCAAGAACTGGATACTCTTGGTAATGTAACGTCCAGGGCCGCCTTCCTTGCTGTTACTGTCAGCCTTTCGTTCTTGGACCTTTTTGGACCCACTGTTCAAAGGCCTTACCCGCGCAACGGCCTTATCAGAGTTCGCAGCGCCCGAGTCCTTTTTTTGCTTCTTCTCTATGGCTTCTGCGGCGTTTCTCTTCTTCTTCGCCCCCTTGCGTTTCTTTGACTTTTGAGTAGTTTTTTTCATCCGCTTTCCATCCCGATCTCTTTCAAGGTCAGCACCCCGCCACTCCCTTTTTGAGCACCGTCACAGGCATAAAATGGCAGGCCAGGAGGGATTCGAACCCCCAACACCCGGATTTGGAGTCCGGTGCTCTAGCCGTTAGAGCTACTGGCCTGCATCTCCATAACGCCTATTTTGTTTCCTTGTGAATCGTATGTGTCCTACAGAACGGGCAATATTTTCTTAACGCAAGCTTATCCGGCGTCTTTCTCTTGTTTTTCGTGGTTGTGTAGTTCCTGTTCTTACACTGCTCACAGGCCAGTGTGATGATATCTCTCATCGCGGTTTCATCTCCCCTTATTCTATGATCTCACTAATAACACCTGCACCCACTGTCCTGCCACCTTCACGAATCGCAAACCTCAACTCCTTCTCCATCGCTATAGGAGTTATCAAACTCA
>JAFDIV010000028.1 GCA_019307815.1 Deltaproteobacteria bacterium | reverse complement strand
CTTCATGGGCGCTTCTCCTTTCTTTTTAGGTTTTTGTGATGAAAACCCTTTTAAAGGAAAAGCGCCTTTTTTTCTACCTTTACAGAATTCACACAATAAATATTACACTACCCTGATTTCTAAAATGAATAACTTTTTCCTGTAGCTCTTTTATGTTCATTTGTTCCCTTCAAAAATAGTAGTAATTTTGAGGGGCAAAACACTTTATTCCAGATGTATCTGATGGCCATCGAGCATCCCGGCATGTGAAGGATGGCAGGTGAGCAGGATAATTTGTTTGTGCTGTGCAAATTCCTTTATGGTATCAGCAGCCCTAGATTATCCAAAAAGGCTTCACTTGCTTAGATGATGAAGGAACTCAGATGGTGACATCACCTTCACCCCCTTGCAGTTCTTAGCGGGAAAATGCTTCTTGTTGCCAGTCACTAAGGCGTAAGCCTGCATTGACATAGCTGCTTCAAGGAAAGGCATATCATCAGGGTCTGGCAAGCGCGGTGTCTCCACCAGGGCAGTAGCACGTATCCCGTACGAGCGGAAAATCCCCATGATTTCTTCTATATCTTCCCGCTCAAATGAGAATTTTTCCCTCTTCAAAACCTCATAATACTCGCTCAAGATGTGCTCACTGATGATAATGTCCATATCCCCTTGGAGAATCAGCCTCAGTATCTTGGCTGGTTTGCTTCTCGGTTTAAGAAGCCCGGAGACCAGAACATTGGTGTCAAGGACCACTTTCACTTTGCGCTGCTTCTCCTCACGGCTTTAATTTCATCTTCAATCTCTTTGTCGCTGATCTTTTCAGTGCCAAGAGAAACCGACCGGCTCTGTATGTTATCCAATGCCTTCAAGGCCCTGAGTCTTCTCAAGACTTCTAGTTCCTCCAAGAGATTTTTGCCTTCAATGTTAGTGAGAAGGGCTACAGGCTTTCCCCTGGAAGTAATCACCAGGTCCTTTTCTTTTCTTGCAAGTTTCCAGATTTCCCCGGGTTTTAATCGAAGGTCCCTTACACTTATAAACTTCATTTGTGTCCCCCAAAATATACTCTATAATATCTACATTACATTATATTATTTGTTACTATAATGTCAACATTTCTCATAAGGTAATGATAGCTAGGAGGGATTAGTTACCCGAAAATGGTTTGGAGAGTATCTAAAAACCTTGACCAAGTCCACGGATGTCATTCCCGCGGAGGCCTGCCCGACAAACAGGCGGGCGGGAATCTAGTCTTTTCACAACGTTATAGACTCCCACCCGCCTTACCATCGGGCAAGCCTTTGCGGGAGTGACGGATAGAAGAGGTTTTCCGACAGTCTCTTGACGCGAAATGGGTAAAAAAACAATTCAAAGCTTGGGGGGACTTTATCGAAGCTTGCTTAGCAGTACTCTAAACTGCTCGTAAACGTCACGCCTATGCCCAACATAAAGCACTTCGATATAAGCTTCTTCCTCATTTACGCAATAAAGTACGCGGTATCTTTTGATTTTCATAGATCTAAATCCGGATAACTCGCCTTGTAAGGGGGAGCCAGCATAGGGTGTGGCCTTCAGCCCATCTAGGGCCGACTTGATCATCTTCTTGGTTTCAGGATGTAGCTTTGATATTAGCCTTGAGGCCTCAGGGGTAAATCTTATCCTGAATCTCTTCATTCTGAAAACACCTCATCAAAACCAATCCACTTACCCTCCTCGGCCTCTTGGATAGACTTGCGGATAGACTTCATGGCCTTTTCATCAGAGAGGATATCCAGCGTCTCTAACAGCCCGTTGAACTTTTCCATACTCATTAGAACTGCCTCAGGCACGCCATTTTTGGTAATAGCAATTGCGTCATCAGAGTCTTTGATTTTCCGCAAAAGACCAAGCAATTGGCTTTTTGCCTTGGTGACAGGGACATATTCCTGAATGTTTTGCATCCTAACCTCCTTGGAATTTATTAATAGTCATTATAATGACCATTCTAATTTTGTCAATGTGAATCGAAGATCTACGCGCAAGGGATTCCAGCCCAAATGTATCTGATGGCCACCGAGCATCCAGGCATGTATTGGATGGCAGGTGAGCAGAATAATCTGCTTGTGTTTTGTAAAGTCCTTTATGGCCTCAGCAGTCCATTCACTTCTTCTAAAAATTCTCTTGCTTGTTTCAAGTACGACTCCACCTGTGCTGATTCAAAATTAGCAATTGGTATGTAATCCCCTCGTTGACGGCTTTCAAATACCTCATCAAAAAACTTACCCCATTTCTGATCAATGACCCCCTCCTTTATTAGATTTTTATGCAACGCTGCCCGAAGCCCCTTATGTATCCTGAATGTCTTGTTTGTTTCAAGGACCACAAAATGGTATCTTTTGTTAGGTATGGAACCAGAAGATGAAACGGGCAGGCATTCGGGGTACTTTTCATATGGTCCTCATGCCTTTGCTAGCCATGGGGGCCTTTTGGATCTCCATATTACTGGTAAACGTCAGAAGAAATATCTGGCATAGTACAAATTCCTCACTGCAATCGCATATCTCCCTGACTCATAGTCGCTTCGGGCCGCTTCCATGGACTCATGAGCCTTTTCCATCCAATACTTGACAAGGACCTTTTTGTGTTCTTTGTCTTTTTCGTTCATAAAACTGGGATCCCTTCTTGATTTATTTCTTCGCGGATTGGAAGCAGCGAGCTGAGTCCCGTTTGCCAGTCATTCACCGAGTTCACTATAATGCTGATCACCACATCATACTTCATCTCTATGTCAAAGAGCGCTTCCACAATAAATATCAGACTCTGGGTCATCATCACCCCGTGCCTTGGAGCCAAAAAGGATAACCTCCTTTACAGGAAATTTTTCTTTGAGCATTCGAGTGGCTTCCCGTATGGCTTCTCTTTCATTATCTTTTAGTGCCAGGTCATCCAGGGTTCTCACAGCAATCTCCTGAGTTCCACTAAGGTTAAAACCGCCCTTTCTGTGTTCATTTGAAGGAATTCTCTATGATCTTTATCTCTTTTTACCAGAAAAGGCTAAATTAATAAAGGCGCAGGAATTCCGTCAAATATACCCAAACGTGAATAGATTCCCGCATCAATGAGCGGTTTGCTTTCGAATGTAAAAGGGATTAGTTACCCAAAACTGGTCTGACGCAAAATGGGTAATAAGGCGTGTTTTTTGTGTTAAAATGGTAACTTATATTGGGGTTTACAGGTTGATATGTGTACAGAATGGCAGATTATTACTCAAAATAGGTTTGACGTGAAATGGGTAAAAGAGGTCAGAGACCATTTGGTTGTTATGTAATATGATCGTGATTACCTGGCAAAACAGCAACCAGCCTTCCCTGTAATTCAGCCAGAATACTTGATGCCCGCTATATGTCTCTTTTTGCAACCGAGACCCTGTCAAAAAGATCTCCGCCAATGACAAAAAGGTCACATGCTTCCTTGTTAGCAATATCAACACAGCGCTTCAACGCATCAAATCTTGCCTCGACAAGCCTTTCCTGCACACCAGGGTATCCGGCAAATTTCATCCTAAACTGTATATCATTCTCATAGGTAACTAAACGTCTCCAAGCACCACTTAACTAAGGGCGTGCCTTATATATAGGTACATAGTATAAGGTCATTTACTCAACTTTTATGCGTTCTGATAAGCCTAGATCTTCAATAATTTGCTGGAGATCGGTCTGGAAGTTTTGGGCGATTGTTTCATCGACTATCACGGAAAATTCAATTCCTATCTTGATATCAGAACCGCTCCGCAATTTGGGAATAAGCTTGGTTCCCAGACGATTCCACACCTCGGGTGGCACATCTCCGGTAATTCTAAAAGTCCGTTTGGCGGGTTCTGGGGCTGGCTCTGGTTGTGGTGTTCCACCGGGCGCAGTAGGAACATCTGGTTCTGGAGTTGGAACCACTGGCGGCTCTGGAGCAGGCACTGGCTCAAGGCTTGACTTCAATACCTTGGCCCTGGATTTCATCAACAAAAATACCCCAGGTTCAAAAGCCACCTCTTCGGGTGAGATCGCTTCTTGGTACCAGACTCGCTCGTATGTGCCATCTGGTTTTTGCCCAGAGGCTAATCCAAAATCGCCTTTTGAGACAAATTCAATGATCTTTAGCCTCAGAATTGTATCGGGATCCAAGAGCCTGGTCAAAGAGCCATTCAGAAAACTCTGCCGAAGGCTGGCTAGAGGCCAAGCGCCGGCTTCCTTTAGGGCTGGTGGCCAATTGCGCTCTATGTAACCTGCACCTACTGATTCATTTAATAGTGCCTGCGACTTCAAAGCACTGATCACACGTCCGCAAAGCGTTTCACCTCCGCTAGAATGCCCTGCGCCCAGGTCAATTGTTTTTAGTCCATCCGGCTCCTCACTGTCGGCAATGACAACAAAGCGGTAACCTCCCCACACTTCATCCTTTGCAGCGTTCTCTGCATCACCAACCTTGGATCGTATTTCAGCACGATCAGTTCGGTCAAAGTCACCTCCCAATGTCCCTTCGGCGATTTCCTTTGCCACTCGCTTCCATGCGAGCCACAATTCCACCTTCTCGCGGAGCTCTCTTCCTGGCTTTTTCAGACACCATACAAGCGATCCCGGATACAATCGAGGCGAATTGCCTCTTCGCTTTGTCCATTCTAAGATTTGTTCCCTGATGGGTCCTTTTTCAGCCCATTCCAAATCTGGATCAACCACGATAAGAGTAAGCCGCGGCGTATCCTGCACAGCGGCTCCATCTTCAGGAAAAAGAACCAGAGGGACGCTCGCACCCTGGGTAAATTCCTTTTGCACAAGTGAACGCATGGCAGGCTTAATTTCACTTTCCTCATCCAACGAGGCACGCCGATCATTTACCACCTTCTTCATGGTGGGCTGGTGGCTGATCTTAAACCCATCTGATCCTACACGGCGGATAAAATAGGACTTGTCTTCCAGGGCAAAGGCGGCATTATCAACCGAGGTAGTATCAACATCAGGTTCTCCAAGTGCAAACCGTAGCTCTGGCAGATGTGCCACCTTGTCCACTTGCCCCCCGGATGATTCGAAAAGAATCGTGGTCCCCACTCGCTTGTGAATGTTGCGCAAAGGGCCTTTAGTATCTGCATCAAGGGCATGCGCATGGGAGTTAGGGCCGGAGATATCCGATTCAATTGCTGCAACAAGTCGAGACTCACCTAGCTGCCCAAGTACCACGCTTCTAAATTCGGGGATTTCCAACGGTGCTGACCCCAATGTTATGAGTGCCTCGCGCCGTGCCTTAGAAAAACCCTCTCTAAAGGCCCACGAAATCCACTGGGCCAGCATAGCCAATGTACCCCGCGTTTGTTGGTATTGTAGAAGGGCCTGCCATTTCCTTTGAAACACTGACAGTGTAGCTGGATGGAAAGGGTAGCAGGTCTCAAAGCGGTTTCTCAAATACTCCCTGGCCTTTTTTTCTGTTATGGCACTATCAACTGCGGTCCATTCAGGAGGAAGTTGAGCTCGCCGCTCAAAACACCAATCTGCATACGCCTTGGAGACCTTCTTCCGCACGCGCTCGCTTCCAATATCCTGGAACAAACGGCGGCGAATCACTTCACTGATTTCAGCTTCATCATTGGCAATAAGATCCTTGGCCACCCGGCGGACCACCTTGGTAATGCGGTCCTGCCACTGCATGTCCCACTCGGTCATCTCAACCTGGCTGCGTGGCAAACTGATTACTGCAGCCCCATGGGTAGTACTGGTTGTTGCCACGGTCAGGTTTTGGATAAATGCGTGGAACTTGTCCGCCATATCCCGGTGCCGGTTAAGAAAATTCAATACTTCATCAAAGAGCAAGAGCACTGGAGCCTCTGCAGCCATGAATACGCGGCTTAGGGCTTCAGTACCTGGAGGTGTAGTCTTTGCTGCAGGTCCTAATTCCTTAACACCCTTTTCACCGGCCAATTGCCAGGCAATATCAATCCAAGGAGTCTCGCGCCCTTCTTGCGGATCCCAGGCATTTCCTACAAATGCCGCTACCTTCCCCTGTGGAACGCTGTTGATGCCCGCTTCGTTGATCAAATCCTTTACGCCGGGAAATTCCACAGACTTTTCGCCATTACTCACCAAATGATAAAGCGCAGTGAGAGTGTGGGTCTTACCACCACCAAACTGGGTAATGAGTGTCATCACGGGTGCGGTATTGCTGGTCTTTCCACTCAGGCGTCGGAGTACCATTCCCGCATGTTCACGCAGGGCCCGTGTAAAGCAGGTGCGTGCAAAAAATTGCATTGGGTCGCGGTAGTCCTCTGGTGCTGTCTTGGCAATAACCTGTTCCAGGTGAATGGCAAACTCGTCTGGATTAAACGAGCGGCCTTCTCTAACTTCTTTACGCGGAGTTGCAACCTTGTACCAGGGTTCCATGAAGTAACTCCTATGCTGCAAGAGCCTCTACGTAGGCATCTCTTTTTGACCAAAGTGCAGGTATTACCTCATATGCCTCCAAAGCTTCAATTATTTCCCCACCAACCTCTCTATCCCTGTCATTGAGAAAGGCATATGCCTCTGTGCCATTACCTCTGGCCTCACGGGTGTCAGACAAAACAAATAAATAGGTCCCGATTGTGTTTTTATTAGGAGCATTAATTGCTTGGATAAAACGCTCAGGTCGAGTGCGTGACTTGGGTATCAAGAAATCAATGGCATGATCAAATCCGCTTTTTCCTGAAATTTTAACGCGAGGGCTATAGCGCACTTCATGCTGGTCCAAAAATGATTTGACGTCTTCCCAAAAAAAGCTGGCCACGCGCGGCTGGGCCATAATAAACATGTCATTGACTGCAAGCATAGCTTGAATAAGTGCATGGAGACGTTGGCCGAAATTTCGTTGCGAAGCTTCTACAAGAATCTGTCTTCCATCAGTCTTCACACCAAATCCGTTTAATACAGATTCCAATATAGCTTTCCGTTTCGGCGTATTGATGTCCAGCCCACTGGTACGCAAATCAGAAAGAATATACCCGTCGTCAGAAAGCACGATCTTACCATTTTGTTTGAGCGCATAGATTTGTATATGGTCGTTGTGCCGATCCAAAAAGGGGGTAGTCAGTTCGCATGCATCTTTAAGTTCCTTTACAGAGAGGCCCTTACGGAGCCACTCCACATATTCCTCTACCAGTCTTTCACATTTCTCTTTGTTCATAGCAGCCCTCCTTGAAATGGAGGTGGGTCTTCAATATTGCAATACCGACAAAAATCTCTAAAAGTCTGTTGAATATCAGATGTGTCTTTAAAGTCCTCCGGCTCAATTGGATAAGCCCACTTATCCTCATATCCCTCTCGATAGATGTGTATGTGCGTGCCTCCTATCTTAGTCCCATCAGGGTTTGTATGGGGCCCACCGTCAACGTCAAGTCTGATAAGTACAATTACCTTCCTTGCACGCGTTTGATACTTAAGCTTTGATATTTGAAATGTGCCCCGCCACAGATCAAGCAAAAATCGCTCCCGAGGATCCTCTCCAATCAGTTCATGGCTTTCATCAGCACCAGGAGGTAGTGATATTGTAACAGGGTTTACAAAGGTTTTTCTCATTGCAATCAGGGTATCTGCCTCAGTCTGTGTTAGCATACCATTTCCACTCCTATCTGGGTACAGCTAATAGCATTGCATCAATGAGGCGCTTCTCCTCACTGCCCCGGGGATAAAGGGCGGACAGTGCATTTGCAAGTCTCAGGAATTCTGGACCTCGTTCCTGTTCGGCCTTTATAAGGGCCCTGAGCGCATTTGCCTGACCCCCTGCCTGAAGGAGCATGGCCGCATGCACCCGATCAAGCGTTGTTGCCTCCTGTTCCCCCTCAAAATCCATATCACCAGAAGCCATTATCGCCTTCCTTGCCCTCCGGGACTTGGAGATCTTTTTGCTTTTCACCCCTTCCAGCTCGGGAAAAAGTACACCCTGAATGTTTTTGCTCGGATCATACTCTATCCAATCAGCCACGGCTTCAGCTCCCTGCCTGCCGAAGATCTGGACACTGCGCTCCGTTACAGATAACAGTCGAACCACACCCTTTTTTGTCTCAATAATCCGCCCCTCCCATTTAGGCAGATCAATCCCCAAAGGTTGTGCAAAACGCCTCACCACATCAAAAACAAGGCTGTAGCCTTTTTGCTTCCCCCGAGGAACAGTTTCGTCCTCTCCCTCTGGGAGAGGGCCGGGGTGAGGGTCATTGTTTGTAGTCTGCAGCGTCCAGAGAAATAGGGCTGTAAGTCGCGCATCTTCCTCTACTGCTCCTGCCGCTCCATTGCGGGCCTTTGCTTCTGCTGTGCCAAGCACCTGCTCAAGAGCAGTCCGGCCAACCACCTCCCAGACCTTTTCCAAGTATTCTGCAAGCTCAACATCCCGGCCTTCTGCGGTCTCCACCCTTGAATAACGGCTGAATATTTCCAGCGCAGGGCCAATACAAGCAAAGACAAGATCCGCCCCGCGAATGCCTTCGGACTGAAGGCGCTCCATCCAGTCGCCCACACGCTTGGGCAATTCCCTAAGCACATCTGCCCAATCTCCAACCGGGGCATCGTCAGGACGAGGGCGACAAACAAGATGGACACTGGTGGCAAGAGCGGCAGATTCCCGCGCACGGAGGCGAGATCCCATTTCGGTGGCAATAGGCCAGGAGCCGGTTATTGTCCAACCGCCACGGATCATGCCGGAGAGCAAGGCCTCCCAGCCCTCGGTGGTCTTGTGAGCGAATACGACCGAACCTATTCCCTCCTGACGCAAAACACGGCGACCTTCAGCAAAGGCACGGGCCATCGTTCGTTCGTAAAAGTCGCGGTTTTTGGGTTTCCCATTCTCGCTCAAAGACCTTTCGTTTTGCACAGCTTCTCGCCTCTTGGGTACTAACGGATTGTTCGAATCAAAAGGGTCTCGGAGCAACGGGTGCCCGGGCAAGGTGCGCCTAAGCCAAACGAAAAAGAAGTCGGAAAGGTCGGCATACGGTACGGCATCGTAATAGGGTGGATCGGTGAACCAGACACCAGCTGTTTGATCGGGAAGCGGATGCTCTGTGGCATTGCTAAGTTGGACTTGACCAGCATTAAGATGGGGCATGCAGACCGATTTAATGGCGTCGGCCATTCTCGAAGTCTGACTGATCAATGATCCTGTAGCCTCAGCCCACGGATTCACCTCTGCATAATCCCAGACCATAGGCAGTGCTTGCCTCGCGAGGGCCTGAACGGGACACTCTGCATCGGCTTTCCATCTTGCCGAAGCAACCAAGAAATCCGCCATACGTCCGGATATCAACGTCACAGCGCGAGAGTAATTGTTCTCAGCCTCAGTGGACAATCGGGTTCCTAACTCCATCAACGCCACCTTCTGCCTTGCTGTGAAGAGATCACCCCACTGAAGCATGCCATACTTTTGCACTGAAAAAGCGCGGCCAGCCCCAGATCCACCACCAGCAGGTGTTGGCTCATCCGGAACAGGACAAAGGCCTTTCCTGCCGCCTCGATCCCACTCCTGCAAGATTTCCTTGAGTAGCTTCTGCGCCTTCCAAACAGCCTGGTAGTCCCTCTCACTTGGCAGTCGATAGTGACGTCCTTTTTCCCCTGGCCGAAGAGTAACCACTGCCAACAAACGCGCACCACCGATGCGCTTTCCCTCCTCGTCAAAGATCACATCTGCTCCACCCCGCTGCTCAGCTAGTTGTGCCCTAACCCGCTCTGGTGGCAATACTGCCCCACAGCATAGGCACGTGGCCTTTGCGCGGGCTACAGTTCCCTTTGGCACTTCCTTGTCTAACCTTGGCTCAAAGATTTCAAACTCTACTCGGGGTATTTCACCTTCGCGCCGAACAACCTTGTAACGCAAGGCACGCTTGCGCTTGGGCTTCTTGCATAGCCAGAACGAACGCATCAGGGGGATTTCAGCCCCACAATTAGGCGATTCACACTTCACCGTCCGTGCCCACAGGTACGCGATAGGTTGCTCTCGTGTGGCGTCGATCTTAGCCTTAAGCCATTCACGTCCCGAGCCGCATTTTAAGTACTTCTCGCGCTCAATAGCCTTTTCACGTGAGTCGAACACCTCCTCATGCACAAGAATGACAGGTAGACGAGTTGAAGTCCAATCGACCAATCCGCACTCGTGCTCCTTCAAACGACGAGGTACATTGTCCGTGTGTCCCTTGTAAAGCGAACCGTCCGCACATTCTAGAACGTATACATAATACTTTCCAGGCTCCGGCGGGGTCGGGCGCCTGCCTGCCGGCAGGCAGGGATAGAACTCAGCAAGTTCCTTCTCGGCCTTCTCCTTAATCTCTTTACCAACTTTGCGCAGCTCTTCAGCCAGTTCCGGACCATGACGGGGGATATCCTCAAGCATGACCTTAAGTATCAGGCAGGCAACAGGATTGAGGTCGCTGGCGAATGCATCGCACCCTAGCCGCAATGCTTCAAGCGGGATAGAGCCCCCTCCTGCAAAAGGGTCAACCACTAAGGGAGTTTCTTCTGGATGTGCCACTTTTACCAGTCCTCGACCTACTTCTAGGTAAACTGGATGGGCTGCAAAATCCCAATTGGCAAAGTCTGCAATAAACTTGAGAAGTTTTTGCCGGAGCTTTTTATCTGTGGGGCCAATATCCCCAAGGAGTTTAGGCAGAAGCTCCCGAGCCTTGGTCTTGAAGTCTTTTGGACAATAACGATCGCAAGGATCAGGAAGGAGCAAGGCCAAGAGCATGGCCCGGCATGCTGCCAGTGGTCGCCGGGCCCACCACAAATGAAGCGTACTCGGATGCCCGTGCCTAATAGATTTCTCCCTTGCCGAGTGCTTCGAAACTTCAGCAATAGGAAAATCAACTTCAGCAAGCCTTTTGCATTCCTTGGGGATCATGATATCTTTGTTTCTTTCCACAATCGAACAATGAACCGGTTTTCCTCCTCAATCAGATCGGGCTCTGTGCCGTTGTGCTCCAACATGCCACGAATAATCTTGCGGGGAATCCCCAACCCGCTAGCCTCCACATAACGGTAGTCCCGTAACACCTCTTTAATAAATTCGTTGCGAGAGGCGCGATAACCAGCTCGCATCTTCTCTATTGTCACTGTATTCGGAAGGCGCCCAGGTGAAATAACTTCAAGTCGATCACTGTAAATGGAAAGCTCTATATCAGTCACTGTGATCGTATAGTCCCGGTGAGCAATGGCGTTAACTATGGCTTCACGCACTGCTTCTAATGGATAATCCCATTTCTCCTTCCTTTGCCCTCTTTTGTCAATCCATGCTTGCATTCTAGTGTTTCTCCTCACAAAATCGAGAACTTGCTCTATGACACCGGCTTCAATTATCTCTGCGTTTTCCGAAAAAGTCCTGGGAAGTCTTGGGTACATCTGGCTCTCTAATAAGTCACTTCTTGAAAAAAGGGATACTACCGGTCCACGGATAACACCTCTTTCTCTTGCGTCATAGTCTTTCTCTGTTCCCTGATACGCTGCAACTGTGACCCCGGCTTGCTGGAGAAAACGGTTAGGGCGATTTCCAAACAAAAGTAGCCCTCCCACCGTAACAAGGGATTGTCCTCGATCTTCTACCATAATCTCAGTGTTAAGGAGAAGATGGATCCAGCCATCCTCATCGGTTTCATCAGGGTGTTCTTGAACTCGTATATCGCGAAAGTAATTGAGAAGTCTCCTCCGATCTAAATCAGTTAAAGAAGTACCGGGAACAGGCTTCCGATCATATTGGAGATGACCTGACTGTTGATAAAGACGCATTTCCTCCTCCCGGCTCGCATCCCGTGTTGTAGTACCAACACGGACTTTTGTCACCCAGACTGATTTCCGCTTTGCCTTATAAGGCTTATCTGGAGCATCCGCAGGCAGGTGCACAATGCCAACAGTTTTATCTTCATCCCAATCGATGGTTTCCCAAAAAGGTATTATTGGAGGAAACACATGTTCACGGGCAGTCTCCATGACCCACTCTTCCGCTGCTTTCTTCTCGCGAGTAAGGCCTGATACAGTTCCATCATCCTCAACACCTAGCAAAATATATCCACCCTCTAGATTCAAAAGTGCTGCCATCTCCTCTGCAAGCTTTTCAGGACGTATGTCGTCCCGTTTAAATTCTACCCCAGAGCTTTCCCCTCTTCTAATTAGTTCAGCCAACTCACTTCGATTCATTTTTCCTCCTTCAAAATCCGTATTTGCGTCGACGCCGTTCGAATGCCTCTTTCCCACCTTCTAGGATTTCCTCTACCAGTTCCCGTACAGTATAATCATCGATAGAACCCATGTGCTCTGGAGGAATTCGAGCGTGACCCTGTTCCGCCTCCCCTGAGGCGGAAAGTCCAACAATAAGTTCAGCATCCCCCAGTACCGGGATATTCGCATTGTGTGTAGAGAATATAAACTGTCTTCGCTGTTTCTCCTCCCGCATACGGGGGACAATTCCTTCAGTTATGAACCGGTTATCTAGGTCATCCTCCGGTTGATCTACGATAAGTGGCGAATCTGATTCAAGCAACAACAACAAAAGTACCGCAGTTGCTTTCTGACCGGTAGACAGATCTTCAAGTGCATACCAAGTTGAAGGCTCTCCTGGTGCGGCGGTATTGAGCTGAATTGTGGTAATGGGAGGAAGTTCCAGCTCCTCCATTCGCATTAGGACTTCAGGTTTGACTTTGGCCAAGCGTTCCGCCTGCGAGGGCGAGATACCATAAATTCTATTTAAGGCATCTGCACCTTCGCGGCAGGCACTAACAAAGCTAGCAAGAGAAAGATCAGGTATAGCTCGGAGTTTTTCTATTGCCTCTGATAAGCGACCTCCAATTTCTTCTCGCATTATCTTGAAAAGCGGTTCTCTATTCCCTGCAGCTATGACCTCGACCCTCACTCTATCCTGCAACCTTTTACTAACTTTCTTAGCAGCACGGTCTAGAAGGCGAAATTCTTCAGCTTTTATATCCTCCCACTCAGCAAGAAGTGATCGGCGTTGGTCGGCAAGCTCTTTCTCTATGCGAGCTACAAGATTTAAACGCTCACGCAAGGGTCTAAGTTCTTCAATTTGTTTCCTTAATTGGATAAACTCTTCGCCATCTATACGGGCCTTTTGTAATTCTCTCAGGATTTTCTCATAGGCAGCCTGGATCTTTTCTTTATGATCCTCCCATTCTTTACGCACTTTAGAGATACTATGATCTGTTCGATTAAGCACCTGTTCCAGGTCCTTTGCAATACGCTGTAGTTCGCGATTAAGTTGATCAAAAATGGGCACAAGTTGCCCTAGAATCTCTTTACCAGGAAGACCTTTGATGGCCTTATCTGAAATAAATACTCGGTCAATAGGGAGTTCCTCTTTGAAAATGTCCAGGCACTCACGGAAAGGCTGAAGGCGATCCGGAATTGAAGCAAATAGTCGTTCCTCACGGACAAGTAAGCTCCTTTCCTTAAGTCGCTCTTCAAGTCCTGCCTTTTGGAATCGCTCGAGCGTTTCTTCGAGACGGGGAAGTGCGGCGAGGCGGTCCTTGATCTGTTCTAACTCAGCACGAGTTCCAATTAGACTGCGTCTGTTCCTCTCCAAGTCACGTTTAAGATCAGCCTTTCGTTGTGCAAGCAATTTGTCTTTCTCAATGAAACGATCAAGTAGGCGTGTGAGTTTCTCTGGCCTTTTTGTCATTTCTGAAATCTCGTGTTGGCCGTACACCTCTACACGGGGTAATACGTCTTGAGGCTCTAAATTTGAGACATTTCCTTTAGCATCACGCACAAGTGGTGGATTTGGAATCGTCCGCTCAATAAGGTATTCGTTGACAGTTGGCCGATGTGTGCGAACAAGAAGCGAAATTTTTGTTCCACTCTTGAGCACATGGCGCACAATCCCCTCATAGGTCCTTTGTGCGTCTTCACCAACCGGTTCGAGCGATAAAACCGAGCGAATACTTTCAATAACAGTAGACTTTCCGGCACCGCGTCCGCCAATGAGGACGTTGAGGTTAGGATTGAAATGAATCGCTGCACCATCGAGAAAGCCTCCTTCCCAAGCGATAGCGACAAGTTCTGCATGGTCATCAGCGTCTATGCTGCCTTCTTTTGGGTTGAGCCGAATACGGGAAACAGGATCAAGAAAAGATTGTCGGAGTCCTTCTATACTCACTTCAGACATCTTTATCCAGCATGTAGCCGAGCGATCCTCCAAGTCCTCTGGATTAACCACATCTTTTGCATTCACTACCGCGATTGCAAGTTGCTCCTCTAAAGGATGAAAACGGCGATAGTTTGGATTCTTGTTCTGAACAATCTGGCGTACCTCTTGAGACAAGTCTTCAACAGGACCGGGAATTTGGATAGCAAGCAGATTTTCACTCTGCCAAGCCTTTATTCTGGCTTGCCCACTGAGTACTTTAAACAGACCTCCATCATTGGTCACATGAGCAGCAATGGTTATACCGCCCTGTTCTCGGACCTTAGTAAGAATTTCTACAAAATTCTTATCTGAAAGGCTGGAAGAGGCTTCGAGTTCCCTGATACCAAATTCCCCGAGAAACCGTCCCAACAATTCTTGGTCAGTGTCTGGAGGGTAAATGCAAAGGACATGAATTCCTTCGCTAGAAACCAATTCAAAACCTGGAAATACGTAAATGCCATAACGTTGAGCTGCATGGCGGAATGAGGGAATGCTGCTCACGCTATTGTGATCGGTGACGGCAAGCACCGAAACCCCGATCTCAAATGCCTTCTTAACGACAGCCTCAGCGTAAGTGTCGGAATCGCCACTTGTGGATTTCCCTCGAAATGTCTGCATATAGTGATGAGGGTTCACCTGAAGTGCGCAACGATGAAAGACAGCGCCCATAGGCAAGGTTTGTGCCTTTGAAATTAGATCCTGAGAAGTCATTGTGTTCCTCCATATTTCAGGCAGCCCTCCACTACTGCCATTGGCCCGTTCATATAAAATATTTCCCAGTGAGAGACCTGGTTCTTTTTCACCTTATACCACTCAAGCCGTACTAGGTCACTGCTCAGCTTTCCTATTGCTACTTTTGAACAGATCAATAACGCCGCCAACTCTGTCTATTAACAATATTCCGCTCGCGGAAATAATCTTTTCGCTCGCTTCGTGCGTTTAATCGCGCGCAAGCGATTATTAATCGCGCGCGAGCGATTATTTGCTCGACTTAACATACCGGGTACTTATCCTGCTTTGATCATTTCTAATAGTTGTTCCGGGGTCATTTACTCTCTCCGTAGGGTGCACCTGGTTCACGAATTTGCATAGGCTGGGCGATAGAATCCACCGACAGGTAGTAGTGAGAAACCTTCTTTACCTCGTGCCATGGAAAGCGGGCAGGGTCTTTTATAGGCTCCTGGAGCATGGGATCGGAAGCGCAATTTGTAACAACATAGAGCCAATAGCAGTCGCGCCGGTCCTCTGCCACACGGCGCTCATTGGGCGTAAGAAGTATTGTACCTGTGGCCTCTGCAAGCCCTTTTACCTCAATGAGACGCAGCTCCCCTGAGTTAACATCAAGGCTCGTAATATCATAACCCAGATTTTTCTCATGCACGTCATATACCTGACGACCTTGCGCCTTCTCGTATTCTATTACCACCCTCATGGCCACAGCTTCAGTCTCAAGATTTGGCTTTAGGCGCTGAACCTCGGGGGATTCTCGATCTGGGTGAGGAAGTACCAATATACTTGTAATGCGTTCAACTCCTTGGAGTGTCAAAGACCTCTGGCGCTCAAGCTCCTCTCTGCGACAATCTCTTCTGGCCAACAATTCTGCATGCCGATTTTCGGCCTGAGCAAGGCGCCCTTCAGCCCCTGGAACCCTTTGCTCAACTTCAGCCGCTGCCTTTCCTATCTCATTATCGACTCTCATCAAAAGCTCGGTGAGTGATAGCTCAACGTGTTTTGCTATACGCTCTACCTCTGAAAGCCGATCTTGTGCAGTCTCTTCCAGAAAAGGCTTGAAAGCGTTTTCATGAAGCCAGGTTGAGGGCTCTGGCATGGATGCGACAGGAGGCAACGGTTCAGGTACCGAGCCAATCTCATTGGATTTGTCTTCTTCAGATCCACGGACAGGAATCAGGTTCCCAAGTATGTCTGGTTCACATAGTCTAGGTTCTTTTTCCTGGCTGAGTTCAACAGCAAATAGCCGTTCATGCACCACATTTCCAAGGCCATCGACAACGCGCGCGCGGTAGAAATCGATTCTGGAGGGCTGCTCATGTTGAAGCGAATAATAACATGCGCCGCTATTCATGGCCTCAGTAGCCTTTGAAAAGGTATGCCGGCGTACTGCCTCGAAAAGCGGATGGCCCGGAGTCACCCATTCAAGGTTGTGTTTTTCAGCCGTTTCTCGGTCAGTGGAACAACGAGGGTACTTGTTTGCTAAAGGGGGAAGTTTCCAGTCCGCCGGTTCAAAGGCATGAGGCAGGGTTTCGATCATCTTCAACTTCAATGGCACATACTCTGCCGCCTCGCGGAGAAAGCGGGCAATGGTTTCAGGTACCACTCGCCGCTCCTGGGCCCGGGCCCGACGCTCAACCAACATTTCGAGATTGAGTTTTTTGGAAGCCAGGCCTTCAAGTGCGTTTTGGCAGATGGCGCGAAATTGCTTTTCGTCCACATTTTTCAAGAGCCGCTCTTCAAGATCAGCATCCCCAAGCTTACCCGCGTAATAGTCGCGCAGGATGCGTTCAACATGGGCGGCGGGCAAAATCTCGCCTACTACATTGAAGACCGCGTCGTCATCCAATGCGTCCCGTATCTCCTGAAGCTTTTCCAATAGACGTTGGAGCACTCGTCCTTCAATGGTATTGGTGGCTACAAAATTGAAAATAAGGCAGTTCTTGCGCTGTCCGTAACGGTGGATGCGCCCCATGCGCTGCTCAAGACGGTTGGGATTCCAGGGAATGTCGTAATTAAACATAATGTTGCAAACCTGGAGATTAATGCCTTCTCCCGCGGCCTCAGTTGCAACAAGTACTTGAATTGCGCCCTCACGGAACTGTTGCTCTGAATATAGCCGAGTGCCGGGTTCATCTCGCGATCCTGGCTTCATTCCACCGTGGATGTACCCTACCCGAAAGCCCCAGGTTTCTAATTTTTCGACTAAATAATCGAGGGTGTCCTTGAACTCAGTAAAGATGAGGAGCCGCTTTTCAGAATCGTCGAAAAATCCCTCTTGGTGCAAGAGGTCTTTGAGTTTTGTCAGCTTTGCTTCAACATGTGATTCCTCAACTCTTTGGGCTCGGTCAGCCAGTTGATTGAGTTCCTCGATCTCCTCCCGCACTTGGTCTGCATTTGCGGCAAGAGTTATAGCCTCAAGCATCTGCTCAAGGCGCTCTCGCTCCGTATCTTCCATTTCTTCTATTTCTTCAGGACTCGGAAGGTCAGGAGGGGCAAGCAGCGCCAGTTCTTGTGCTTTTTTGAGATTTTCCTCAAGCCTTCGGGCACGATTCTCCAAACTGCGTCTCATGGCATAAGTACTTGAAGCCAGCCTGCGTTGATAAAGGGACATCAGGAATCCTACTGCCCTTGCGCGCGGGTCCTCTCCCTGGGCTGCTGCCTTGGCGCTCTGTCGTTTGACAAATCTGGTAATCTCTTTGTACAAGTCGAATTCAGGTCCATCTATATGGAAATCAACAGTATGGGGAATGCGTTTTGTGAAAATCTTCTTGGCAACCCACATCCCATCAGGCTGGCGTTCCGGGAAATATACCATTGCCTCCTTGGTACGGCGTAAATAGAAGGGAGCACGCCGACGTTCCATTGCCTCTTGGATGGATTTTACATCAGCGTAGACGTCTTGGTCGAGCAGCTGCAGAAATAGGCTGAAGTTGTTGGGATCCCCTTTATGCGGCGTGGCTGTGAGAAGCAACAAATGGTCGGATGTGTCTCGAAGGAGTTCACCAAGGGCATAGCGGGCCGTTTTGCGCGAAGGAGGAGTCCACGACATACGATGGGCTTCGTCTATTATCACAAGATCCCAGTGGACCTGCTTGAGTCCGGGCAAAATCTCCTTACGTTTGGCCAGATCCAGAGAAGTAATAATACGCTTTTGCTCAAGCCACTGATTTACTCCAAACTGATCGCGAATATCACTTCCCTTTAGGACCAGGAATTTTTCATCAAATTTCTCTTTCAGTTCCCTCTGCCACTGAAATGAGAGGTTTGCAGGGCAGACCACTAAAATCCGCTCGGCCAACCCTCGTAACTGCAATTCCCTGATGAGGAGACCTGCCATTATTGTCTTGCCTGCTCCTGCATCATCAGCCAGGAGAAAGCGCACACGGGATAACTTCAAGAGATAGTCATAAACAGCTTCAAGCTGATGAGGCAAGGGATCAACTCGCGATATGGAAAGGCCAAAGTAGGGATCAAACTCATAAGCAATACCAAGAGAGTATGCTTGAAGTCCCAGCCGCAGCAAGCGACCATCTCCATCATAGGTGAACTCAGTGTCCAAAATGGTGAGAGTGTCAAAATCAGCAGGAGTTAGGGTGACCTTACGAAATCGTTCTGATTTTATTCCCACTAGGCCTGCGACCCATGTTCCATCGCCACTGGGACGCGCTGTTTCGACGCGCATTGGTTCATTGAACTGAGGCCCCGTCAGTATTTGGCCTTCTTTAATAGTTATTTTGGTAACCATCTTTTCCCTAGCATGGACCTGGCTGGCTAACTTGGTATCTTACACCAGTGATCAAACGTCCTAAACAACGTCGTAGAAGCATTTTTAAACTTTCAGTGGAAGTTTAAAATGAAGGTTTGACACCTGCCTGCCGTCAGGCAGGGATGCGGTCACTTCACCAGATACAATTTCAGCAATACCTTTTAGCCCCCTCTTGTCCACTCACCCCCCATACCCCCGCACCTCCAGATTCCTTTTTGCCTACTTTCTCATAACGGCTCTGTCCCTTTGCTCAAGATTTCCAGATATTGGTTATAAGCGAAGACACGGTTGCGGCGCCGGCCTGTGATCTCTCGCACGATGCCAAGCCGTTCAAGGGATTTCATGCTCTTTGAGGCCGCAGGGAAAGAAAGACCTGTCCGCCCGCAGACATGGTTCAAATCGGTAAGTGGGCGTTCACGGAGAACCTGGAAAACGCGCATCCCAGTTGATGCTGACCGGCCCACTGCCCGGATTTTCTTTTCGTCTTCCTGGAATAGCGCCACCAGACGCCGTGCGGTATTGACAGCATTGTCAGCAGTCTGCTCCACGCCCTCAAGGAAGAAATCTACCCATGCCTCCCAGTCACCTTCGATGCGGACCATATCGAGAAACCTGTAATATTCCTCTCGGTGTGTTTTGAAATAGAGGCTGAGATAGAGAAGGGGCTGTGAGAGCACCTGGTCGTGGTGGAGCACAAAGGCGATCAGCAGCCTGCCTATTCTTCCGTTTCCGTCCAGAAAGGGATGGATCGTCTCAAACTGCACATGTGCAAGCGCTGCCTTGATTATGGCAGGATAAGGATTTTTTTCATCGTGTAAAAAACGCTCCAGCTCTGCCATGCAACCTTCCACGTATTGCGGCGGAGGGGGCACGAAGTAGGCGTTTCCAGGTCGCGTCCCTCCGATCCAATTTTGCGAACGGCGGAACTGCCCTGGAGATTTCGCGCTTCCCCTCCCTCTTGAAAGCAAGATCTCGTGCATCTCCCTGATAAGCCGGTTGGAAAGGGGGAAGCCTCCCTTTAGTCTTTCAAGGCCGTGATTGAGCGCCGCTACATAATTTGACACCTCTACCACATCGTCAAAAGGGACGCCCGGGGCCTCGTCCAGTTCGAAAAGGAGCAGGTCTGACAACGACGACTGAGTACCTTCTATTTGAGAGGAAAGCACCGCCTCGCGGCGGACATAGGCATAAAGGAACAGATCCGGATCCGGCAGGAGAAGTGTAATGCTATCCAAACGGCCCAGGGCCAATGTGGCACGCTCCAACAACTTCTGCCTGCGGTTGTCTATTTCAAGGGGAGGTTCTGGAGGCAATGGGGTAGGGATAAAGGCTTTGATCCCTTCTCCTGCAATAGTCGTGATCTCGTACCGGCCTGTTGCACCCCTCTTCAAGTCTTTTTTCTCCTATTAAACGCTGGTTAAATATAATATAGCATATTAAACAAAACCTCAAAATCGTTAAATAACCTCAGCCCCGAAACCCAAGCACGCCGAGATTCTTCTTGATCTCAGCTTCCAGCCGGCGGGCTTCCTCAAACTGCTCGTACAGCTTCGCAGTCAGCTCCGCTATCTTCTCCTCAAAAGGCACGCCGTCGTCTTCTTGCTCTTCGGCGCCCACGTACCGGCCGGGGGTGAGCACGTAGCTATGTTTTTTACGAATGTCTTCTATGCGCGCCGTTTTCCACCAGCCAGGCTTGTCTTCGTAACCTTTAACTGTACCACGCACTGGGGCGTGTAGAATTCACCACCGCCCTTGCCTTCGGCCACGGCAAACCGGCCAAGGAAGTATTCGTACACACGGCCCAGCGGATCCTTGACGCCGGATTCCTTAGCCTTGAGGCCAATGTCCCCCACCAGCTTGACCAGCTCCCCTAGGCGGGTCTTGTCCAGCGTGGGGCGAGAATAGTCCTTGGGCAATACGCCCTTCAGGCTCAGGTTCTCGCGCTCGATGGCGGCCATGGCTTCCTCTTGTAGTATTTCTCTGGAAGAGCTGAAGCTAAGTCTTTTAAAAATTTAGCTAAACTAAAATTAGTTATTCAGTCAAGGAATTTCACCTGGTTGTTCGAGATGTTACATCATCTGAGCCAGAAAATCTATATGGCAGTCTACCACACCCTTTTGACAGATACGGTCAAAGAAGCTGTCAGCTATCGGCTATCAGCGGTCAGGAGATCATACGGAAAGGAGAAAATTTACCCGCTTATGGTTTGTAGTGGGCTTGCCTGCCATTTTTCTGGCAAAATATCATACAATATAGTAACTTTTCATCAATAGGAGAGAAAAAATGCCTTCAACAATTATCGAAGATGTGAAAGGAAGTGAGCTTCCTAGGGCCTGTGCAAATAAGATAGGAGTAGCGCCTGAGGGAACCTACCGGGTCATAATTCAGCCACAAGAAGAATATCAATCCCTCCGCGAGATTATGACCAGAATCAGCCGCAATGCCAAGTCCCGTGGTATGACTCCTGAGATGCTGATTGGCCCACGCCAAACCGGTAAGAGCAAGGACATGGTTTTCACCAGCGGTCGTGGGTTCAAATCCCATCACTCACCCCATTAGAAAAATCAAGGGGTCGGGTCATTTCCCGGCCCCTTTATCTATCTGTTTTGAGTTCACAATACAAGTCTCTAACTTCCTAATAACACTTCAAACATAAAATACGCCTACTTCAACCCCCTTTCCATCTTGATCTGCTGGTGGAGGCGGGCAAAGTTATCAGGAGGTTCCTTGTCGACCCGCCGTACAATGCTAATGGCCTCAGAAGGACAAACCACTGCACAAACCCCGCACCCAATGCACCAATCCGTATCCACCCGGGCAATATCATCAACCAGTTGCACCGCTCCCACAGGGCAGATTTCTTCACAAGCACCACAGCCTATACACTCTTCTTCCTCGGTTTGGCGAATAAAGTACACTGCCATAAGTACATCTCTAGGGACCTTCCTTCTCCGGATAATGCCCACGTTCCAGCAATAGTGTCCACAGCAGTTACAGGTGTGCTTGATCTCACCCTTCACATTGTCCACCATGTGCACCAAGCCCTCTTTCTCGCACTCTTCCAAAATATGGCGAGCTTCGTCTTTGGATATCTCACGTGCAAGCCCCCTTGAAACCACGAAATCAGCCATTTCATCGTACTTGAGACAAACCTCCAGGCTGTGTTGACAATCCGTACGCCCCAAGATCCTTGCAGAAGTCCTGCATGGACAGTGGGCAACAGCCACTTTGCTGACGCCCTCCAGCAACACGTCGATCTTCTCATGGGGATAGACACCCTGCATGGGAACATCAACCGTCAATGTGGCGGGGCTATACTTATAAGTCTTAGTGGGCACACCCCCATATACCTGCCTGGTAGTGGGCACGCTAAAGTACTTCAGGACCAATTTGGCCATACGTTTGGCGTGCTCGTCCTCACTCATGCCGCCCCAGAAAAACGTCTGGGGCATGCCATAGCCCACCTGTAAAAGGGCATAGCCCTTCTTTCCATTTGAGTCTTCCCCACTATAAATCAGGTTCCGCATTGCAAGGGACTCCAGTGTCTCTACTACGGTAGATTCGGGAAGCGAGGTCCGGGACAGGATCGTTTCCACGTCAGCCACCTGCAACGGGGGCAGATCATTAGGTATGGCTAAGGCTACCTCGGCCTCCTGAGGAGAAAACATCTCCTTGAGCAAATCCAAAAGCTCATCAGTATAAGGATAGCCCATTACAAGGTCTTTCATATGCTTTGCCAGTCGAACATATATATCCTCCATATTCCTTACTTCCTCCTCCAAGTAGTAGTTCGGCCGATCAGGGAAAACCCTATATATCCCCTCAGCTTCAGGTTATCCCCTTCCAACCTGGCCTTACACTTGTATGTCTTTCCCTTCTCAGGGTCATAGATCTTGCCGCCTTCCCACCTATTATCCCCTTTGTGCTTGAACCCGTTGATGATTTGAAGTCCAAGCAGCTTTCTATTCCTCTTGGACTCATCCGTGTTGTGCACATCCAGCTTTTCCTTGCCCTCCTTGTCAAAAGGCTCCCTCAGCCACACGATCTTGCCACAGTATCCGTCCCCACACTTATAGATCTCAACCAGTGATTTGCCGCCTGCAGTGAGCCATTTTCCAAGGATGGCATCCCCTTGTTCTTCCGAAGCAGCATTCAGCGTAATGGGCGCAATCAAAAGGCTGCATATAACCACCAAAGCCACAATCATGCCAAACCATCTCATAACCCTTACCTCCCTATTTTTCCATTTTTGAGTAGCAGTGGCGGCAATATAACCTTTTCTTCATCCAAAAGCGAGGCCTTTCCGCCCTTGCCAAAAAGGACAGCCTCAAAGGGAATACCCTTGACAAATTGCTCTTGGCTCATAATGATATGAAAAGTGAACAGCGTTTACTATTGAATTCAATCTGCCTTAAGTCTATAGGAGCAAAATCAAACCTATGCACATAAACACAGAAAAGAATCAGGAAGAACGCATGAATAAATCAACCTTCATGCTTATGCGTGAAGATGAACGTGAAGCCAGGAAGCAACTCATCATCCGTGCTGCCAGAAACCTGGTGGATAAGAGGGCCCGCCTGGACATTGGGATGAGAGAGATTGCGGCTGAGGCAGGCATCTCCCCCGGCGCTATCTACCGGTACTTTCCAAGTCGCGATGACTTACTTGTAGAGGCATTCATTCAGGATCTTGTAGAAATCCTGCAACATTTCGACCTAGACAAGAAATACACGTTGACCACTATGGAAGACTTCGCCCAATACGTGATTGAACATCTTATAGACCACGAAGATACCTTCCAAATGATGAGTTACGTGATGATTAGCGGAAAGATGAGCCCTCAACTTGTAGAAAAGTTTAATAACGTAATGCGAAATTTCCTGGCACAATTTCATCCTGTTTTGCGTGAAGCAGCTTCTGATGAGTCTGTGAAACTTCTTGCCCAGGCCTTTTTTGCGGCACTGGCAGGCATTGTTATGACCTACCGCAACTTTCCAGGCCGAAAAAAGGAAGAGGTCAGAAGGCACATGCGCAGGCTCGCCCATCTCATAGCAATCCTTTTCAAGCATGCCGCTGCAAAGGCTGCAAAGGCCGTAAAGGACTTCGTGCCCCCAGAGTAAACCAACAGCAAACGCCCACCTGGAGATCTCTACCCCCAAGTGGGCGCGCCTTTAAACCTCTGGATTTATCCTCAATTATCCCAGCTTACTTAGTAATTCTTCAGTAACCTCTTTGACACTTGGTCTGCCGTCCACCTCAACAATCTTTGGCTTACCCCCGGATTGCTTAGAGAGCTCCTTAAAGTAATTAATAGCTGCCATAGTGCCTGTTTCCGTATCATAATAGATATTGTGGCGTTGGTCTATGGCCTCTTCGTCCTGATCGTCAGATCGGGTCTTAAGCTCACCCCCGCATATTCTGCATCTATCACCATCAGGTTTGATGGCATCAATATAGATATTATTGGGATGGTTGTTGTCATTTACACAAAGTCGCCTTCCCATAATCCGTTTCTTAGCTATCTCCCTATCCAACACGATTTCCACCACAATATCCACGTCCATGCCTTCAGCCTTGAGGGCCTTATCCAGCTCTTTTGCCTGATTCAGGTTACGGGGAAAGCCATCCAAGAGCCATCCGTTTTTGCAGTCATCCTGTTTCAGCCTATCCAAAACCATAGGGATCGTAATACTGTCAGGAACCAGCTCCCCTCTATCAATATAGGCCTTTGCCTCCTTGCCCAGATCAGTTCCTCGGGAGATGTTGTCGCGGAAGATGACACCTGTCTCTATGTGTGGGATATTGTACTTATCCTTGAGTATAGCACCTTGAGTCCCCTTCCCACTGCCGTTTGGACCGAAAAATAGTATCTTCATATGTGTTTCTCCTCCTTATGCTTTTTTTACCCCAACCTAACCTCACCTCTAACACGCAAGGGGTAAGGACAACTGGCCTGCTACAAGGCCAACGGAACAGTATTGAAAAAGTTCAAGGATGTCAAGGGGTCTTACTTAAGTAAATTTGGAAGCAGCTCGTGGCCGTTTTCAAAAAACAGGCCTGAGGCTTGGGCCGCCCTCTCTGAAAACTCGCCACCCTGAGCCCTCTCCAGCTCCTCCTTTGCAGCCCAAGCAATGGGTGTGGGATCATCAGTGTGGGTCCTCTTGGGGATGGGTGTCAAATGATCACTTGCCACCATTACCTTGTAGCGCTCAAACCGCTTCAGCTCATTGAGCACACGGCCCACCACCTCCTGGTCAAAGGCCTCAATGGCCTGAATCTTCTCCTCCACACTTCCCGCGTGGCCTGCCTCATCCGGGGCCTCTACGTGTAGAAGCATGAAATCCAGATCTTCAAGCGCCTCCAAGGCTGCGTCGGCCTTGCCCCTATAATTCGTGTCCAGGTATCCTGTTGCCCCTTCCACATAGATGGACCGTAGGCCTGCGCTGATACCAATCCCTTTCAGCAAATCAACAGCAGAAATGACACCCCCTTTTAATCCAAATTTCTCAAAAAAAGGCGGCAGGCTCGGCGGCAGCCCCTGGCCCCAAGGCCAGATGGAATTGGCCTCATTAAGTCCAGACTTCCGTCTTGAGATATTAACAGGGTGATCCCTTAGTATATTCCACGAAAGCCGAATCAGTTCAGGGATTGGGTTATTACCGGACTGATTCACATAGGCCGCCATGTTCTGACCGAGCACATCATGAGGAGGAATCGTCCGGGCCGCCAGAGGGCCATTGCTCCATACCATGAGATGTCGATAGGCCACCCCCGGGAAAATCCGGATCCCATTGACCTGGAGCTTGTCCTGAAGTGTGGCAATAATAGCCCTTCCCTCTTCAGTGGAAATATCTCCAGAACTATGGCTGATCATGATAATCTCATCTTTGGACCTCTGCTCAAGGGTCACCAGATTCATGCGAAAGGCCACATCCGTGCTCCCCAGTTCAATTCCCATGCTTGCCGCCTCCAGAGGTGCCCGACCTGTATGATACTGCCTGGGATCATAGCCCAACAGAGAGAGATTAGCCACGTCGCTTCCTGGTTCCATGCCCTCAGGTATGGTCTTGGCAAGACCCACGTGGCATGAAGCGATCTTATCCATATTAGGCGTTTTGGCCACCTCCAAGGGCGTCCTTCCCCCCAGCTCCTTCAGCGGATAGTCACCCATGCCATCGCCCACCAAAAGGACATATTTTACGGCATTGTAAGTTATTGCACGGTCTCCCCTACTCATCCGCAATCTTCTTCTCCACCCTTATGAGCACGGTTTTATCGGTCACAATATCCATGTCATTAATCAAGGAAATGGCCTTCTGCACATTTTCTTCCCGGGCCTCATGGGTAAGCATCACAACGGGTACAGGGCCGTTAACCTCTCTTCCCTTCTGAATGACCGAGGCAATGCTTATCTGGTGTTCGCCCAATACCCCCGAGATTTTGGAAAGGACCCCTGGTTGGTCCACTGCGGAAAAACGGAAATAATAGGCCGTGGTAAGCTGTTCAATGGGCTGAACCACCACCTTGCGGTGTCCCTTGTCAAAATGGGCCAGGGGTGGCAGGGGGCCCTTGTCGCCAAGCACCAGCCTTCTTGACAAATCAATAATGTCAGAGGCCACGGCACTGCCTGTGGGGCGTCTGCCTGCCCCGAGGCCATAGTAAAGATTAGCCCCCACAAAATCCCCTTCTAAATAAATGGCGTTATAGGCCCAGTTCACATTGGCCAAGATATGATCTTTTGGAATCATAACCGGGTGCACCCTTGCCTCCACCATCTCGCCCCGGTCCCTGGCAAGGGCCAGCAATTTTACGCAGTAGCCGAACTCTTGTGCAAAACGGATGTCATCCGGAGTCAAGGACGTGATTCCTTCTCGGTAGATATCCTTGAAAGACACAGCCGATCCATAGGCAAGGGAGACCAAGATGGCCAGCTTATGGGCAGCGTCAGTTCCATCCACATCCAATGTGGGAGGATCCTCCGCATATCCCAGTCTCACGGCCTCTTTTACCACCTGATCATAGGGCAAGTAGTCCCTGCTCATTTTGGTGAGGATATAATTGGAGGTGCCGTTAAGTATGCCCATGATGTTTTGAAAACGATTTGCTGATAGCCCTCCTTTCATGGCCCCAATGATGGGGATCCCTCCTCCCACGCTGGCCTCAAATGCAAGACCTACCCCACATTCCTGTGCCTTTTTGTAAAGTTCATCCCCATATTCGGCCAAGAGGGCCTTGTTGGCCGTGACCACATGTTTACCCCGTTCCATGGCCTTTAGGATATACTCCTTGGCGTGGGTGAGGCCTCCAACAAGCTCAACCACTATTTGGATCTCCGGGTCTTCAATGACCTCTATGGCCTCTGTAGTAAGGATATCTCTATCAATGGTGACACCCCTGTCTGAGTGCAGATCCAGATCAGCAATCCTCTTCACAACCACACGGGCCCCTACCCTGGCCCGAATCAGGTCAGCGTTGTTCTTAAGCACCTCATAGGTGCCAGCCCCCACCGTACCAAACCCAATAATTCCAATTTGTACTTCACTCATTCATTCCCTCACATGATTTTCTTGATGCCGCGTATGGCCTGGCGGATACGATGAGGGTTTTCCACCAGGGCAAACCGCACATGATCATCCCCATACTGACCAAACCCAATACCCGGAGATACGGCTACCTTCGCCTTTTCTAGCAACATCTTAGAGAATTCAATAGAGCCCATCTCCCTGAAAGGCTCTGGGATTTTGGCCCAAACAAACATGGTGGCCTTCGGTTTTTCCACCTGCCAGCCGATGCGATTGAGCCCATCCACAAGCACATCGCGTCTTTCCTTGTAGATACTTACGATTTCTTGGACACACTCATAAGGACCGTTCAGGGCAATAATGGAGGCAATCTGAATAGGCTGAAACACCCCATAGTCCAAATAGCTCTTAATCCTCCTTAGCGCTGCCACCAAATCGCGGTTGCCCACACAAAAACCCACCCGCCAGCCAGGCATAGAGTAGCTCTTTGACAGGCTAAAGAATTCCACGCCTATCTCCTTGGCCCCCGGCACCTGCAAAAAGCTGGGAGGGGTGTACCCGTCAAAGACAAGATCTGCATAAGCAAAATCGTGAATCACCATCATCTCATGTTCTTTGCAAAAGGCCACAATCTTCTCAAAAAATGATATGTCCACCACCGCAGTGGTGGGATTATGGGGGTAGGAGATGATGAGCATCTTGGGTTTCGGCCAGGTCTGCTTTGTGGCTGTAAGGAGATCCTCAAAAAAGTCCCTGTCCGGACCGATGGGAATACTTCTCAAATCCCCACCAGCAATAATCACCGAATAGGGATGAATGGGATAGGTGGGATTGGGCGCAAACACTACGTCACCCGGGCTTACCACTGCCAGAACCAAATGCGAAAGCCCTTCCTTGGCCCCGATGGTGACAATGGCCTCCTCCTCAGGGTCAATGTCCACATCAAAACGCCTTTTGTACCAATCAACAATGGCCTGCCGCAGCTTGGTTATCCCTTTGGAAGCAGAGTACCTATGATTGTGCCCTTTTTGGGCCGCTTCTACCAATTTATCCACAATATGTTTGGGGGTTGGAATATCAGGGTTTCCCATACCCAGATCAATAATATCCTCCCCTTTTCGTCTCATCTCCATCTTGAGCTCATTGACTATGGAAAAGACATATGGCGGGAGCCTGGTCATCCGTCTGAATTCTTGCATGTTAAATTCCTCCGAAATATGAAGATATACCTATCTTGAAATAAGTAAATGAGGCCTAAAAAATCGCATCATAGATATTAAACCCAAAGGGTTATATTTGTTCACCGTTCACAGTTGACCGTTGACCGGAATATCTCCTTTTGACCGGACCTGATAATTGTCCCCCTTCAAACCTCGTACACTTTATGCCCAAGGCAAGGCCTCAAAATTCCCACCGCAATAAACGGTGAACTGTGAACGGTCAACGGTGAACGATCTCTACTATAGGCAACAACAAAACAAATTACAATTCATGAAGGGCCTGTTTTCCGTAAATTCGCATCAAGTGCCTCTTGACCAGGTCATGCTCTGGCTTGGACAGATGTGGGTCGTCTTGGAGAAGTTGTTCAGCCACTTCCCTGGCTGCCATAAGCAGATTTGGATAGTTAATTACCTCCCTCATATCCAATTCCCCCACGCCCGATTGCCTTATCCCCACCAACTCGCCTTGGCCACGCAATAACAGATCCTGCTCCGAAATCTCAAACCCGTCATCGCAGGAGGCCAGAATCCTCAACCTCTCTTCCGCCTGTTCCGGGATGCCCGCTGGCTTCACCAGAAGGCAAAGCCCTTCCCTTTCCCCCCGGCCTACCCGTCCCCTAAGCTGATGGAGTTGGGCCAGGCCAAACCTCTCAGGATGCTCAATCACCATAACCGTGGCCCCTGGTGCATGCACACCCACTTCCACCACCGTTGTGGCCACGAGCAGCTGAATCCGCCCTGCTCGAAATGCCTCCATCACAGCATCCTTCTCCCCAGGGGAAAGCTCGCCATGGATCAGGGCCACTGTGAACCGAGGCGAATACAGCCTTCTCAGCCCTTCAAACATATCTAGGGCGTTTTTGAGATCACTCCCCTCCTGCCCCTCAATCACTGGACAAATCACTACCACCTGTTCACCCTGTTCCATACGTTTTGTAACAATATCATAGATTCTGCGCTTCTCCCTATCTGGGACAACCTCAGTAATAACTCCCTTGTATCCCGGAGGTCTTGTCCTGATAACCGAGACATCCAGGTCAGCATACACAACCATTGCTAGGGTCCTGGGTATCGGGGTGGCGGTCATTACCAATACGTGTGGGTGATTAGCCTTTTGTGCAAGCAAGGACCGTTGTCTAACACCAAACCGGTGCTGCTCGTCAATGATAATCAGCCCCAGCCTATGGAATATAACCTCTTCCTGAATCAGGGCCTGGGTGCCAATGATCACGTCGCAATCTCCGTGCCTTATACAGTTATATACCTTGGCCCTTTCATTCCCTTTTAATGCGCCTGTCAATAAAATAGGCCTGAATCCCAGTTGGGGTGGCAGATTGGAAAAGAAGACAAAATGCTGCCTTGCAAGGATCTGGGTAGGGGCCATCAAGGCCACCTGGAAGCCGTTCGACACGGCCATGAAGGCCGCTGCTGCCCCAACGACCGTCTTTCCACATCCCACATCACCTTGGACCAACCTGTTCATGGGCCTGCCACTTTGCATGTCATCAGCAATCTCCCGGATCACATGGACCTGATCGTCAGTCAAAGGAAATGGGAGGGCCCGTGTGAATCTATGGAGAAAGTCCCGTGGCAGGGCCAAAGGCCTGACCTTTCCAGGCCCTTGCCGAGCATATTTGCGCAGCAGCACTACCAGCATGACCCAGAAAAACCGATCAAACCGAACCCTTTGATGAAATGGGGTGGCCAAGGCATTATAATCATCCGCATCTGCATCAGGGCTAGGTGTATGCAGGGCTCTTATGCATTTCACAAGCCCGGGCAAATGCATACGCTCCAAAATCCAGGCAGGTATTGGATCTACCAGTGCATCCAGACACTTATCCAATGCTTGGGTAATGGCATTTCTCAAGACCCTGGAAGAGACACCCTTCACCTCAGAATAAATCGGCTCTAGGCCTCCTGGCCGAGGTGTATCCACCACTTGTACGTCAGGATGCACTATCTGGGCCCGTCTCTTGAAAAACCTAACCTTTCCGAAGACACAAAGGCCCTTTCCATGGCTAACAAGTTGCCACATATGGGCCTTTTGGTAATGGAACCACACCAGGGCCAACCTGCCTGTCCCATCATCCAATTCGATCTTGAAAATCCGCTTGCCGCTAGGTAACAGGCACTCTTCACCGGCCGATGCGATTCTGCCCCATACAAAAGCCTCCATCCCTTCGGATACTTCAGAGAGCTTCACAATTTTTCGCCGATCCTCATACCGGAATGGGAAGAAGAAAAGGAGTTCTTCAATGGTACGGATCCCTTTTCTCTCCAGGGCCTCGGCCCTCTTACTCCCAATCCCCTTGAGAGAATGGATAGGGGCAGCCAAGCGCTCATCATTTATCGGATATGAAAAGGCCTTTTCCTTTAGCATCCGCACTCCCCTTGATCCCCTTTGCCTGTGCTCTTGCCCTGCTCCTCGATCCTGACGGTTAGTCCCTAGCAGATAGGCATAAAAGCCTCAAGAGAAAAGATTTGACAATAAAATTTTGAGAAAGCTATAGTGAGATAAATTAGATCCATCAAAACAACCAGGACAACGAGATCGCCATGACACAAGAAAAGAAGAGCAAATATGCGGAAGCTGGTGTTGATATTGATGCGGGAAACAAGTTGGTCGATCTAATCAGGCCCATTGTGAGCAAGACATACCGCTCCGGGGTCATAACGGATATCGGCGGCTTTGCAGGCATATTTTCCTTGAACGTGGAGCATACGCGCAACCCGGTCCTGGTCAGCTCCACCGATGGTGTGGGAACCAAGTTAAAGGTGGCCTTTATGATGGATAGGCATGACACCATCGGCATCGATCTTGTAGCCATGTGCGTAAATGACATTGTGGTTCAGGGGGCTATGCCGCTTTTTTTTCTCGACTATATTTCCATGGGAAAGCTGGATCTACGTAAGGCCCAAGAGATTATTAAAGGAATATCCGTAGGTTGTATGGAGGCCAAGTGCGCCCTAATCGGTGGAGAGACTGCGGAGATGCCCGGTTTTTACGCTGAAGGGGAATATGACGTGGCTGGTTTTGTGGTGGGGCTGGCGGACAATGAGGAACTCCTGGACGGCTCAGAGATTGCCGTAGGCCAACAGTTGATAGGCATTGCCTCAAGCGGTCTTCACAGTAACGGGTACTCACTCGTACGAAAGATCCTCTTTGAGGAACATAAAATGACCGTGGACGATTACGTGGAGGAACTGGGCCGTACTCTTGGAGAGGAACTCCTGGAACCAACAAGAATCTATGTAAGGCCCGTGGCCAACCTAAGGCGGGATTTCCGGGTGTTCGGTATCTCTCACATCACAGGCGGCGGGTTTTTTGACAATATCCCCCGAATGCTCCCCAATGCCTGCAAGGCAGTGATTCAAAAATCATCATGGACGCCTCCCCCGATCTTTCCCTTTCTCAAGAAGATGGGTGGCATTGAAGACAAAGAAATGATGCGGGTATTCAACAACGGTATTGGGCTGGTAATTGTGGTGAGCGAGGCAGATGCATCAGAGGTGCTGCTGCGGCTGAAGGCCATGGGAGAGACAGCCTATCTCATAGGGTGGATCGAATCACGGAACGAGGGAGAACTAGCCGTTCAGTTCACGGAATAATGTGAGCAGATTGACAAGACCATATCCTGTGCTTATCAGTGCATGCCTATTGGGTGTTCAGTGCCGCTACGATGGAGGACACGCCCTGTGCAAACCACTGATCGATTTTTTGCCAGAAATACACGCTGTCCCCTTCTGTCCTGAGCAGATGGGCGGTCTCCCCACACCTAGGCCCCCTGCAAACATCATTGGGGGAGATGGGGCAGATGTGTTGGCAGGCACTGCCAAATGCATCAATCACTTGGACCAGGATGTGACACAGGCCTTTATAAAAGGGGCCAAGGAGGCATTCAGACTGGCGGAACTTATGGGCGCACGCCTGGCCATTGGTAAGGACAAGAGCCCCTCTTGCGGTCTTGCAACGCCTTACTGTGAAAGCCCTAAGGGAATAGGCATGGGTGTGGCAGCAGCCCTGTTGAGACAAAAGGGCCTGATGGTCTGGGAGATCGGGCAAGAGGGACTTTTCCCTACACCCGATTTTATTGAAATATTAACAACCCTATACAACTGAAGGAGTTTGCCATGTTTGGGCTCGGCCCGACCGAACTATTCATCATAGCCCTTATTGTGCTCCTCATTTTCGGTGCCAAGAGATTACCGGAAATTGGTAAAGGTCTGGGTGGCGCGATCCGAGAATTTAAAAAGGTCAAGAAAGAGCTAAGCGGAAAGGACTCTAATAATCAGCCGTCTTCAGCCACCTCTCAAGACACAGAAAAAAAGGATTCCACGCTCAAGATCGAGGAAAAGGTCAAAGAGAAAGTATTGGAGCAGGTGCCAGGCGTAAAAAAGGTGATGGAGACCAAAAAAAAGGTGGACAAGGTCAAAGACCTGGTCAAATAAGAGAAAATAGGAAGGTCGCCGTGAAGGTAGAGCAGTGTGAAATGCCTGAGCGCAACCCACCCCCAGAAGAAATCATAGACATCCTGAAAAGGGTAAAAAAGATCGCTATTGTGGGCCTTTCCCCTAAAAAGAATCGAGATAGCAATAGCGTGGCCCGTTACCTTATGGAACAGGGTTATGATATCATCCCGGTTAATCCAGGGCAAAAACAAATCTTAGGGCAGACCTGCTACAAGAACCTGAAAGAGATTCCCTTTGCCGTGGATATGGCAAACCTTTTTCTCAACCCAAAGAGGGTCGCTCAAGTGGTGGACCAGGCCATTGAAAAGGAAATCCCTGTCATCTGGATGCAACTGGGAGTGGTGCACAACCAAGCAGCCCAAAAGGCAAGGGCCGCAGGGTTGAAGGTGGTCATGAACAAATGTGTGAAGATAGAACACCACGCAATGGTGGCCAGGGTCTCCTACTGATATTCTTTTTCTGCCATTTGTGCCAGCCTGAATTTTTGAACTTTACCCGACTTGGTCACAGGGAATTCATTCACCACCTTAAAATAATCAGGTACCTTTTCAGCAGGAAGCTGTTGCTCTACTCTTTTTCTGATCTGCTCTAGCTCACGATGGGCCCCCTGTTTTAGCCTTACCCATGCTGCCACGTGGTCTTTGCCCTTTGTATCTCGGAATCCGAATACCTGGACTTCCAACACCTCTGGCATCTGGTGAATCACCTCTTCCACTTCCACAGGATAGATCTCTACACCATCCCGGATAATAACTTCCTTTACCCGCCCCACAAGTCTCACATAGCCATCTTCGTCCATCACAGCCATGTCACCCGTATGAAACCAGCCCTGGCCATCTATAGCTGAGGCCGTTGCAGCAGGCATGTTGTAATAACCCTTCATCAAAAACCCTCGTGTGCATAGCTCCCCTTTCTCTCTGGGGCCACGGTCCTTACCCGTCTCAGGGTCGATGATTTTCACCTCATTGCATTCAAGTGGCCTACCTATGGTGGAGACCCTAAGCTCTATGGGATCATCCGGTTGCGTCATGGTAATCCACGATGAGGCCTCAGTAATACCATAACCCACCGTTACACCCGTAACCCCTATCTCATCTACCAGGCGTTCCATTAATGGCCTAGGACAGGGGGCCCCTCCCACAATACCCTTTTTCACTGAGGCCCACGCCTTTTTCTTGAATTGGGGGTGCTCCAAAAGGGCTGAAAACATACTGGGAGAGCCATACACGGCTGTGCAATGCTCTTTGCCAATGGCTGAAAGAATAGCGGGAGGGTCAAAGTCCGAACAGGGCATGATAATGGTGGCCCCGGCCAGCAAGGCCGTAAGTGCGATACAGGTATTCCCGAACATGTGGTACAATGGGAAAAACAAACAGAGCCTATCTTCAGGCCCCAGTCCATGCCTCTGAGAGGCACAAATAGACTTATTGATAAGGCCCACATGATCCAAGACCACACCCTTAGGCCTTCCTGTTGTGCCGGACGTATACATGATCGCCACAGGATCCTCTGGGTTTACCTGCTGTGTTGCCTGCTGTAGCGTGTCTGGGTCCACGTCTTCCCCTATGCACCCCAATTCACTCCAAAGCATTGCATCGGGAAAAGAGGTATCCCCAAAAACTATGATATGCTTCAAATCAGCCAGGCGATCCTGTCCGCCCAGGGCCATATCAACGTACTCTTCATTCTCAATGCCCTTTGCCATAATGATAGCCCTTGACTTTGTTTGGCTGAGAATATAGTGAAGATCATCCTGCTGTGCGCCAGGGTTCACAGGCACCAAAACAGCCCCAATGGTGGCAAGGGACAACTGGGCGGTAATCCATTCCGGAACATTGGGGGCCCATAGGGCCACCCGATCCCCTTTTCTGAGCCCAAGTTTGAGCAGGCCCCTGGCAATCCGATCCACGTCCCACAGAAGCAGACCATAGGTGTACCGAAGACCCGTCTCCAAATGAATCAAGGCATCCTTGGTCCCGCTGCCCTCCGCCCTCTTCTCCAGCATCCTGCCGATTGTCTCACGGATTACTTCCATGCGGCATCATCCTCCCAAGAAATAGATCACACAAACGACTCTGCAAAGGAACAAGATTTTCCTTTGACCTTTATCCTTCAACCCTTATATCCTACCACGACCAGCCCCAATCGCACAAGAGAGGCCTCTATTGCGGCGAATGGTTCTTGAAATGGCGTGAGGATGAAGGTAAAAGAGGTAACACAATTGACAAAAGCAACCTGATGATTACCCATGAGCATAGTAAATGTTATCAATATTTCAGTACTGTTCCCGGGCAAGGCCCTTTTTGAAGGACTTAGCCTTCAAATTGAGCTGAAAGATCGGATAGGGCTTGTGGGCCCCAATGGGTCGGGAAAAACCACCCTTTTGAAACTCCTCAAGGGGGATATCCATCCTGAGACCGGTGAAATAACCTTTGCAAGAGGTATTCGTGTGGGCTATCTACCCCAGGACATCCAGGAATCCCTCTCCGGTCCCCTCCTTGAATCGGTCCTTCATGCGGTTCCAAGGCGGCCGCACCTGATGCGCAAGATTGCCAAGCTTGAGCGCTCATTGGCCCAATGTACGGACAAGGACAAATCCTTGCGCCTGAGTCACGATCTGGCCCAAGCCCACCAAGAGATGAGTGAACTGGAACAGGCATTTCCCCGTTATGAGGCCGAAAAGATCCTCCTAGGCCTGGGCTTTCACCAGGAAGATTTCATCCGTGACGTAGCTTCATTAAGCGGTGGATGGAAGATGCGGGCTGCCCTGGCAAGCCTACTCTACCAAAGGCCTGATCTTTTACTCCTTGACGAGCCCACGAACCACCTGGATGTGCCGTCGGTCAGATGGCTGGAGCAATTCTTGATGGAGTTCAAAGGGGCACTCGTCCTGGTATCTCACGATCGGGAATTCCTTAACCGGCAGATACGCCGCACTATCAGCTTCGAGCCCGAAGGTGTGCGCTTTTACAATGGAAACTACGACTTTTATCTCAAGGCAAGAGAAGAGGAAAGACGGACCCTTGAGGCAAAGGCGAAAAACCAGGAGCAAAAGATAAAAGAGGCCAAGAGGTTTGTGGAACGCTTCAAGGCAAAGGCCTCAAAGGCCCGACAGGCCCAGAGCAAAATAAAGCTCATAAAAAAAATGGAGCTCATCAAGACATACCAAAAGGAAAAGCGCATTCATTTTGAATTCCCGCCTGTGCCGCGAAGTGGCCGCGTTGTCCTGTCCCTTGAAGGGGTCTCAAAGGGTTTCGGGGGCAATGTACTCTATTCAAACGTGAATCTCACAGTTCTTCGGGGCGATAGGGTGGCGGTAGTAGGGCCCAATGGGTGCGGCAAGACCACACTGCTCAAGCTACTGGCAGGCGAAATGGAGCCGGACACTGGCAAGATAACACGCGGCCATGGTGTGAAAATCGGCTATTTCGCCCAGCATCATTCCGAGATGCTGAACAACGCCAAAACCGTTATTGAGGAAGTCGCCCAATCCGCCCCTGACAAGACTACAGGATTCATAAGAAATGTGTGTGGCGCCTTTCTCTTTTCAGGAAGTGATGTGGACAAGACCGTGGGGGTCCTATCCGGCGGAGAAAGGGCACGAGTATTATTGGCCAAGCTCCTGGTTAACCCTGGAAATGTCATGATCATGGATGAGCCCACCAATCACCTGGATATCGTATCCTCTGAAGTCCTCATTGATTCCCTTGCCAAATATGAGGGAACGTTGATCTTCGTCTCCCACAATACCTCCTTCATCAATCGCCTGGCCACAAAGATCTGGGACGTAGCCGAGGGCACCATCACAGAATACCCTGGCAACCTAAATGAATACTATGATCACCTGCTAAGGCACGGGGTGGAATCGGAGTCGGCAAAAAACGCCATAGACCAACAAAGCCCTATCAATGCCCCACAAGAAACACAGAAGAAAAAAAAGAGTAAAAAGGATCTCAAACGTGAAAGGGCCGAAAGACGTAGACGTATCCAAGAAATACTCAATCCTATTGTCACTCGCATACAAGAGCTGGAGGAAAATATCGCCTCACAGGAACAAAGGCAACAAGAACTGGAAGATCTTTTATCAAATCCAGAGATCTTCAAGGATTCGGACAAAGGCGTTAGTCTTGTCCATGAATACAACCAAGTGAAAGACACACTTGACAAGTTGCTTAAGGAATGGGAAGAACAGCAGATACATCTTGAAAAAACGAAAAAGGCCCTCGATTGTGAAAGGTAATGCCATGGAAATTCCACAAGAACATAAGACCCTGTTAAAAGAACTCGGCTTGAGTGAGGAAGACTTTGAAAAGTTTGATGGAAACTTCGTGACCTATGAGTATGACGCAGAAAAAGGGGTTCGCCTATATGACCCTTATTATACCACCTCGTATAACGAGTATATCGGGATCGATGGCTGGAGCGCCTGGAGCTACGAAAAGGATACCTTCATGTCCGATATCTTGAGAGGCGCTAAAGAAAAGGCCAAAAAGGCCGAAGAAAAAAGTGATCGGCCCAGCGAGGTGGAACTGGCCGAGGCACTTAAAAAGAAATTTGGAAACAAATCCGATGATGATTAACGGCCTTATCCTGCGGCCTTGGCCACCAAAACAGCAAGCCTATTCATGGATTCCCTGAGCCGTGTAATAAGGACCCCAAGTAGTGTCCTGAGCTGAGGGGAAAGGCTTTCAAAGTCTTTTATTATCCTATCTATATCCAGCACTCCTATCTTTACCGGGCCGTGCGCAACGACCGAAGCTGTCCTTATGCATTCACCCCTTGTTACCAAGACCATCTCACCCAAGATTGCACCCTTTTTAATGGTATCCACTGTCAGCCAGCCCATAGGCGTCTTCTTCTTTACCTTGACCTCTCCCTCCAAGACCAAAAAGGCCCATCTGCCCTTGGTACCCTCCTGAATGATTTCTGCCCTGTCCCCGTAATTTTCCTCACTCACAACGTAGTCGTAAATGACCTTGCTGATCGCCATAATAACCGGCCTCCATTAGGGCATCATAAAAAAGCCCAATTTCTTCCTGGAATCCTCGCTCAAATCCACATAGGCCATACCCAAAAAAAGCCTTCCTGGGATACGGGACTTCCTGACATCCACAACCTTGGCAATAAATTCCACATCCTTGTTGTTGGGGAGTGTTGTGGATACATGAAATTCCTCACCCAAGTGGTGAACCACCTGTGGAGCCGTAACAGAGTTCACCTCCATGCCAATACCAGCAAGGCTGATATCCTTTATCCTTCCGGGATAGGTAGCCTTGGACGCACCACTTAGCGGCCTATAAGAACAGTCCAGATCTGTTTGTTTGCGGTAGAATTTTCTGGCAGAAGCAGGTGTTTCAGGTGCTGATTCAATGGGCTCCCTTTCCTGCAACACTTCACCCAATTTGCCGATCAGGATGTTTATCTTCATCAACCGCCCGAGCACCTGATCGGCAATAAGTTTTATGACCGGGGGCATTTGCTCATATTCCTTGGCCAATCGTGCCGGGTGCCACACCTCAACCTCTGTATCTGTCATGGCACGCACTGATGCGGATCTAGACTCACCCTCTTGATTCAAGAAGGCCATTTCACCAATCACTTCACCTGGGCCAAGGATGGCAAGATTAGTTTCCTTTTTTCCGGTTTCCCGAAAGACCCGTACCTTGCCACGAATAATCTTATAGATGGAAATCCCATAATCGCCCTGCTTTACAATGAGGTCACCCTCTTTGTACCGCAGTCGAACCACAGGGGGAAGACTTGTCTGCCTTTGGGTAATCATACTCTACACCAGATTTCGTTTTCTCAGGAACTTATCAATTTTTCTACTCCAAGTCATCATCTTTCTCAGAAAATTCTGGGTCTTAACTCATCACCCGCGTTAAGGCATTGGCAACATCAAAATTATCTGAAAAGAGCAAAAAAATATGCTAAACAAAAAGCCAGAACACGAAACCAAACAGGGTTAAACCCATCATGTCCCTCTTAAAATTCATCGACAGTCTTAAACGACACCCTGACTTCAAAGACGCCATCGTGCATCATCGTACGATCCCGCCAAAAAAGGCCAAGTACAGGGCCCTAGACTCTATCTCTCCTCCCCTTCTTCGCATCATGAAGGAGATTGGAATCCAAAGACTATACAGCCACCAGGCCGAGGCCATCGCCCACCTCCGCAAGGGCAAAAACGTGGTGATAGCTACCCCCACGGCCAGCGGGAAATCTCTCGTCTATAATATCGTGGTTTTAGAGGAGATTCTAAAAGAAAATATTGCACGGGCCCTTTATATCTTCCCCCTAAAGGCCCTTGAACAAGATCAGATGAAAAACCTGGCCCCCTGGCTTAAGGCGACTCCGGGTGCATCCCTGTCCGCAGAGATTTACGACGGTGATACCGGTGCTTATAAGCGAAAAAAGATTCGATCCAAGGTCCCGAATATCCTTTTTACCAATCCAGACATGCTGCACCGCAGCATCTTGCCCTATCACAACCAATGGGAACAGCTCCTGACCAACTTGAGGTATGTGATTTTGGACGAGGTGCATACCTATCGTGGTATCTTCGGCTCCCATGTGAACCAGATTATCCGCCGGCTTAAGCGGCTCTGCCGGAAATATCGCTCTGAGCCAAGGTTCATCCTCCTCTCAGCCACTATTGCCAATCCCGGACAGTTTGGCCGCCAATTGATAGAAGAAGATCTTGAGGTAGTCACTGATGTGGGCTCTCCCAGAGCCCCCCAGCACTTTTTGTTTGTAAACCCTGAGCTCAGCGCTAATTTCTCGGCCGCTAAACTCTTCCTACTTTGCATCCGCAATGGGTTCCGCACCATTGCCTTCACCCAATCCAGAAAGGTAACGGAGCTCATCCACCTATGGGTCTCCCAGCTTGCCCCCCGTCTGCGAGACAAAGTCAGCTCCTATAGGGCCGGGTTCATGCCAGCAGAGAGGAGGGATATTGAGAGAAAGCTTGCCACAGGCGAACTCTTGGGAGTCGTTTCTACCAGTGCCTTGGAGATGGGAATAGATATCGGATACCTGGATATCTGCCTGTTGGTTGGATATCCAGGCACTGTTATTAACACCTGGCAGAGGGGAGGAAGGGTGGGCAGGGCCGGCCAGGAATCCCTTGTGGTCCTGGTTGCCAAGCCCGATGCCCTAGACCAGTACTTCATGAAACATCCAAATGATCTGTTCGGACGCTCCTTTGAAGCGGCCATCCTGGACCCTGATAATCCCTTTGTAATAGATGCCCATCTGCCTTGTGCGGCCATAGAAGAGCCTTTATCTTTGAAAGACAGTATTTTTTGGCCCAACTCCCTTGAGGAACGTCTGGAAGCCCTGGAACGTAAAGGCACTCTCATCCGCACGGCCGAAGGCGAGCCCACCTGGTTTTCCAAAAGGCGTAACCCCCACCTTTCGGTGGACATCCGCTCTGCTGGTGAGACATTCACCATCTTCGAGAAGGACACTGGCCAGGCCATTGGGACCATCGACAGCATCCGGGCCTTTAAGGAGTGCCATCCCGGGGCCGTCTATCTACACATGGCACGGCAGTATCAGGTATGTGAGCTTTTCCTGGACAAGAAGGATGTCATCGTGGAGCAGGCCCACCTCAATTACTTTACACGTGCCAGAAGTGAAAAAGATACAGAAATCCTGGAAGTGACACGATCAAGGCCCCAAGCCCAGTTTCTGGTCAAGGAAGGACATCTCAAGGTGACCGAGCGAATCACTGGATATGAGAAAAGGGCATTGCCCGGGCAGGAACTGATCGGTGTGTTTCCTCTTGATCTCCCACCTCAGATTTTTGAGACCACTGGGTTCTGGATAGAGATAGAGCCGGAAATTGAGGCATTCATCCAAAGGGAAGGTCACCATTTTATGGGCGCCATCCACGCCATTGAACATGCGGCCATAGGAATCTTTCCTCTTTTCGCCTTGTGCGACCGCAATGATGTGGGTGGCATATCCTACCCACATCACCCCCAGGCAGGCAAAAGCGCCATCTTCATTTACGATGGATACCCTGGGGGTGTAGGGCTTGCAAAGAGGGGTTTTGAGATCGTATTAGAGCTCTTGGAAAAAACATTGGCCCTAATCAAAGGTTGTGAGTGCGAGGAGGGGTGCCCTTCTTGCATTCACTCACCCAAGTGTGGATCAGGAAACAAGCCCTTGGATAAAGCAGGCGCTGTAAGGCTTCTGGAGGCCTTGTTGGGGCATATCCCTCTGAGTGAGATGGCCGTGGCTGACACCGACAGGCCTGTCGAGGAACTTCCAGCCATTGATGCCCAAGACGCCCAAAAAAACAATGGCCCCCGCATTATCTTTATGGATCTGGAAACACAGAAAAGCGCTGCAGAGGTAGGCGGATGGCACAAGGCCCATCTTATGCGCATCTCAGTGGCCGTGACTTACGACACCATGACCAATTCCTTCCAGACCTTTTTCGAGCAAGACATAGGTGCCCTTATTGAATTACTCAAGCACGCAGAGCTCATTGTTGGCTTTAATATCAAAAGGTTTGACTACCATGTGCTCAGCGCCTACGACACCATAGACCTTGCATCTTTGCCTACCTTTGACATATTGGAAGATATCAAGGCAAGGCTGGGCTTCCGGTTGAGCCTGGATCATCTGGCCAAAGAGACGCTGGGGAAAAAGAAACTGGCCGATGGTCTACAAGCCATTGAGTGGTTCCAAAGGGGGGAAATGGAAAAACTTCAGGCCTATTGTAAGGAAGACGTTGCCATCACGAGGGATCTGTTTAAATATGGTCTGGAAAACGGCCATCTAATCTATCGCCAAAAAAGAGATGACCGAAGGGTCAGGGTACTCGTTGACTGGAATTTGGAAAACATCATTCACAAAACCAAGAGGAATCGGAAGGAATAAGGGAAAAAATGAGTGAAAAGGCCTTTGAGTGCCAGATGTGTGGGGAGTGTTGTTACGGTGAAGGAGGGATCTTTCTCCAAGAAGGTGAGGCCGAAAGAATAAGCCACTTCTTGGAAACGGATATCAAGACCTTTGGCGAACAATACTGCGAAGAAAAAAATGGCAAGGTCTACTTAAAGACCGGCGCAGATGGATATTGTATCTTTTATGCCAAGGACAAGGGATGCCTCATCCATCCGGTCAAGCCAAAGCGTTGTGCTGACTGGCCCTTTTATCGCGCCAATATGGAAGATCCTGACACCTGGAATCTGGCAAAACAAGCGTGCCCTGGTATCAATCCCAATTGTTCTTTTGAGGAGTTTGTTCGCCAAGGGAAAAAATGAGGATTCTCTCCAGCCTTATTGATCTCATTTACCCACCAAGGTGCCTACTTTGCGAAGAGTTTCTGTGGAATGACCCTGTCATCATCCAGGGTGAAAGGCTCCACATATGCAGAAGCTGCCTTAGTACCTTTAAAAGGATTGACTCTCCCTTGTGCCCTTCTTGTGGCCGGCCCTTTCCTGCCGATACAGGGCCCGATCATCTGTGTGAGGATTGCCTGCGTGAGCCACCCGCCTACGATGCCCTGGCCGCCCCCTTTCTTTTCGAGGCCCCCCTTATGGATGCAATCCACAGTCTCAAATACGGGGGCAAGGCACATTTTGCCAGGACCCTTGGCCCGCTCCTTGCCGAATTCGCCTTCAATTGGCTTGACGGCTCAGACGTTTCTATAGTTATGCCCGTGCCTCTGCATCGCAGACGGCTCAGGCAAAGAGGATTCAACCAAAGCCTACTCTTGGCAAGATATGTGGCCAATGCCCTGAATTGCGAGCTGGACTTTTTGTCGCTGGTAAGGGTAAAATCGACCCCTCCTCAGACGGGATTGGGCAGAAAGGAAAGGTTGAAAAATCTTCGCCATGCATTTGAGCTTAGAAAACCTAAAAAGGTCAGTGACCAGTTAGTGGTTCTGATTGATGATGTAGCAACCACGGGCACTACCTTTAACGAGTGTGCCAAGGTATTGAAAAAGGCTGGTGCTGTCGAGGTCCTGGCCGTGGCCCTCGCAAGGGCCGTATTGAGTTAATACTCATCTGTCCGCCTCCTGGGCTTGCAACATTAACATAGTTTTTACATCAAAAAAGTTGATTGAAAATCATCCAAGGTATGGAGGGCACGTGGGCTCATATCGATCCAAAATCAAAACCCTTCCAGAACTGAAAATGGAATGTGAGAGAATAAAATCACAAGGGAGAAAGATCGTCTTTACCAACGGCTGCTTTGATATCCTCCACCCTGGGCATACCCGATATTTGGAAGAAGCCCGGGCCCTGGGGGATTACCTAATTGTGGCCGTAAACAGTGACCGCTCTGTAAAGGGCATCAAAGGGCCTCACCGTCCCGTAACCCCACAAGAGGCAAGAGCCGAACTCCTGGCCGCACTGAGCTTTGTGGATGCGGTTATTATCTTTGATGAACCAGATCCCTATCGCCTCATTAAGGAACTTGTTCCTCATATCCTGGTAAAAGGGGGAGATTGGGCCGAGGATGAAATTATAGGGGCAGATATTGTCAAGGCCGCAGGAGGAACCGTTGCCAGGATACCCTATATTGAAGGGTTCTCCACCACGGCCATTATAAGGCGCATTGCCAAAAATTTCGACTCTGGGGTTTGACCTTGTTGGTTAGCTGAAGATTAGATCATGGCTCGGGCTCCAAAGGGAACAGATTCAAAAAAAGAAAAAGGACGATAAAGAATAAGAACACTAATATAGATAGAGGCGGGAAGGCCTTTAGCCTTTGTCCTTTAACCCTATATTCTGAGACCCGAAAGGCCTAAACCTGAACGCACTTGTCCGAAGGTTGCAGTGTTTGAGGGTAATTGCTAAGGGAGGGAAAAAATGGCGTATCGCGCTCACATCAGGGTCTGTTTCAGCGATATCGACTATGCTGGGATTGTGTACTATCCCCGCTTCTTGCATTATTTTCACGTGGCACTGGAGGAATTCTTCGGCGCAGAGCTGGGCGTTGACTACTCCGCACTGGCAATCAAAGACCGCTTCGGATTTCCCACCGTTCATCTGGAGGCGGATTTTAAGAAGCCCCTCAACTACGGCGACCAGATAGAAGTAGAGGTGAGAGTCCTGAAGGTCGGGCATACCTCCGTTACGTGGGGCTACAGGGTTTATAAAGCAGATAATCCGGCCCAGCCTGTGGTACAAGGCCGTAATGTGACAGTCACCATCAACCTCGACACATACCAAAAGGTGGAAACACCCGAATGGCTTAAAGAAAAACTCAGAAGTTATATGAAACGGTGCGAAACTTAACTCTATAGGGCCCTAATTTTTACCTCATACAACCCGCAAATTTTGCCCTGGAAATGAAATCTGAGATATGCTAAATTTAAGTAGTAGATAAATGGATATTTCCCTTGAGCCTTAGCTGAATGCCGAACGCTCCTAAGTAATAACTCTATGTTAGCGTTCAAGTAGCACAATAAAAGTGTCATTTCGAGGAGCATTGGCGACGACAAATCTTTTTTTTAAGCATACAAGATTTCTCCCTACGCTTGCCTGCAGTTGGCAGGCGGGTAGGTTCTTAGTTACTGTTTAGCAGCTCTTATGTGCGCCCATAGCTCAGCTGGATAGAGTGACGGACTACGAATCCGTAGGTCGCAGGTTCGAATCCTGCTGGGCGCACCAGTAAAATCACTGTCTACTTCAGGTGGAAAGGGGTTAGCTTATTATTGCTAGCCCTTTTTGTGTTTTTGGTGTCCATTCTGGTAGCTATTCCCGCCCTTCCAAGACCACCTAACCGATTTCTTAACAATCCATTTTGTATAGATTCTATAGTGTTTCAATCCGATGTGGACAAAAATAGGTTTAAAAGGTCTTAGTTGAACGCTTCATGTGGAAGATGATAAATAGTTAGAGCAGGAGGTAAGATGTATGAGCGTTCAATCAACGTCATTTTGTTGCAGGCGGATTTACTACCCCATTTTCCTTTGTATGTTGATAATCCTACTGCTGTTACTACCTACGGCGTGCCACTCAAACGTTAAAAGTTCCCTAGCGATAAAATATACCCCCTTACAAGGCTCCGACCTAAAGGTCTCGACCCCTGCTGAGCAGGGCCTTAACCCAGCGCTTGTTGGAGAGCTATATGCTAATGCAGCTCAACTAGAGACTATCTACTCGTTGCTAGTGCTTAAAAACGGCTATCTGGTAGCTGAGGGTTACTTTAATGGGGGAGCGGTTTATCAGGCGAATCCCTTACAATCTGTCACAAAGAGCTACACTTCGGCATTGGTTGGCGTTGCGCTAAATCAAGGATGCCTCTCAAGTCTAGATCAGAAAATGATAGACTTTTTTCCTGAGTTTAAGTCTCGAATAAAAGACCCGAGGAAAAAACGGATCACCATCCGCAATATGCTGGAAATGCGTTCAGGATATCCATGGGAGGCTCGGACTCCTCCTTACTTTGACATTCTCTTTTCACAGGGATGGAGATGGTTGCCTCATTTGCTTGACTTCCCTTTGACTAGTGAGCCAGGGACTCGATTTGCTTACAGTAATTTGACCTCGCATTTGCTCGCTGTTATTTTGGCACGCGCCTGCAGCAAGGATCTCAAGCCATGGGCTCAGAAGCACCTCTTTTCGTTAATCAATGCCAAAGTAGCCAAATGGGGGCATGATTGGGATAATTATAGGTGGGGATGTGTGGAGATATATTTTACTCCCCGGGATATGGCCAAATTTGGTTTACTATATCTCAATCACGGCAGATACCAGGGGAAGCAAGTCCTCCCCGCCAGTTGGATACGACAGTCCTTAAAGAGCTATTCGCGCAACATCAGGTTCGTCAAATGGGGCCCCAGCAAACTTGGTAGGTATTTCAGGAATATTGAATATGGCTATCAGTGGTGGTCCGCGAAAGTTGGAAAACATCATGTCAACTTTGCGTGGGGGCATGGGGGAAATCTAATTGTGTTGCTGCACGAGCTTAATATGGTAATTGTCTGTACGGCCAATCCTCTTTATGGAATCCACGGAGAGGAGTCATGGCAGTACGAAGGAGCAATTATAGATGTGGTAGGGAAATTCATCAGTCCACTGCCGTCAAGCAAACACGGAGCAGATAAGACTGTCAAATAGTCGGATCACAAAAGTTATAGAATGGAAATCAAAAGCCATTGGCCCTTTGGCTTCAAAGAATTGGGCTTATCCTGTTAGATTGGTGAGGTTGGCTTAGCCTTTGACATTTGACACCTTGTCGAGAAGTATCTTAAGAGCCCTGCCTCATGCCGGCTCTACTTTTGAGCAGATAGATCAGCAAACCCCTTCGCTCCCCCTTCTTCCTAATGTTTTTGAAAATTATCTTCGTCCTAGGAAGCAATTCTGCCTGTCTGAAAAAAACCGTGTCTCTCATGCAGGGATCTCTTCATAGTCATCCTGGGGAACAGTGATGCGGTATTTCCTGTCATACTTTCCGTTCGGCACAATCATACGCTTTCCTTTTCCAAAATCTATCCCTGAAAGATCAAGTTCAGAAACCCACGGGTGCCCATGCTTTTCTGCCATGAACATAAAAAGCCTTTTCACCTTAATAGAGCGACATCTTGCCAGGAGCCTCTGAACCAGAACTGATCGCAGACTAGCAAGGTTTTCCATTAGTAAAAAGGCCTCTTCGAAACTGATCTTCCTGGGAACAAGGTGGAGCATCTCCATGGCTGCTCTTTCGGGTGATGATATTCTTATGGAAAAGTCTTTCTCTTTAAACTCTGAAAGCCCCTCTTGGGTCTCTGGAGGGAAAAGGTTAGTTCGGATCAAGACAATATCCACACCCAAGCGCTCCCCTCTGAACCATTTTGGTAAAACTTGACCTTGTGGAGCATATAAAAATACCCTTCTTTTGCCAGAAGGGAGATAGTGAGCATAGCCTTTTAGCTCAAGTGCTGTCTTTCCCCCTGGGTGCACATTTAGGCCTAACTGTGCCTGAAGTGCATAAACAGCACCGGTCCATTCCACCTTGTCCCCACAAAGAATATAGGCGCCTCTGCCAAAGGATTTAAGCCAGCCGCTTTTTTTGTATTTGGTCAACAAATCGTGTGTAAAACCCAACCTATTCAGGTAGAATGCAACACCGACCGTTCCTTTGGGCCATTGAGTGACAAGACGGTTTATTTTTGTTTTTATTCCTTGACTCATGGTTATTAACCAATCACATTTTTAAACTAAAGTCAAGGGTCAGTTTAAAAGACCATGTATTTCTTGACCTGATGTCATCAAATATGGAGAGTTTTTAAACCGCCATGGAAGTATCAGAGCTAGGCCATTTTCTTAACTCCTCATATTGGGGCAATGGGACTTCCGCGTAACGCGCCCATGCTAAGGCATCCCAGTGACGGTGAGAACACGGCCAAGCCAAGAGTTTTGTTGACAGGTAGACGCGCGGTGACTATGCTTATTATATAGTTTATTGCATTTGAAAAGGCAATTTTACCTGCCTCCACCAGCCGAGAAGGAGCTTATGCCATGAATTGGCAGGACTATATTACAGTTGATCCCTCAGTTTGCCATGGGAAGGCTTGCATAAAAGGGACGCGGATAATGGTCTCAGTGGTTCTAGACAACTTGGCCGCAGGCCTCAGCGTAGAGGAAATAATCAAAAGCTACCCATCCCTGACAAAAGAAGCTATCCAGGCCGCAATCTCCTATGCTGCGGAGTTGGCAAAAGAGAGAGTCGTTGGGATGCCGGCTTAAGTTATGATATGAAATTCAAAGTTGATGAGAATCTTCCGTTTGAAGTCGGGAACTTGCTTGAGGAAAATGGGTATGATGCGTTAACGCTTTTGGAACAAGGCCTTGGTGGAAAGCCAGATTCGCATATCGCTGAAGTTTGCAAGAAGGAAAGACGCACCTTAATAACACTGGATACGGATTTTTGTGACATTCGGAAATATTCACCGCAGGATTTTTATGGTTTAATTGTCTTACGGCTTAAAAAGCAAGATAAACCTTATGTGCTTTCTGTTGTGAATCAACTCATCAAGCTACTTTCTAAGGAGCCACTTCAGGGCTTTCTATGGATAGTAGAGGAAGGAAGGGTCAGGATTAGCGGAGGGCAGGACAACGGTTAGGGTGATTAGCCGCATGACAATGATTTCATTTTTCCCACTTTTTTGGTGGCTATAATAGTGGCTATTGGCGGTGTTTTAGTGTCCATTTTGGTGGCTAACAGCGGTGTTTTTTGATTTCCACCATTATCGCCTATTAGCATCTAACTAGTGGATACTGTTAACATTATTATCGCTCATTACTTTTTGATATTGTTTGTTGAAAACGTTCGAGACCGGACTACGAATCCGTAGGTCGGACCTTCTCGAAGGCAGGCAGGGGTTCGAATCCTGCTGGGCGCACCATTTTCATCTCTTAGGTCTCCTCGCCCTTAACTCGTCACCTTATTTTCTCGTTATCACTGTAGAGCCACACTCTACTACCTATTATCTCTCGTATGCAGGGAAATGAAACAATCTTACAGCATTACCATGGAGTTTCCGTTCCTCCCTCCCTTTTGGCACATTTTTACCCAAAACAGCCTTGAGCTGAAATGGGTAAAAGTTGAGGAAAGAGGTGAGGTGAAAAAAATACCCAGGGTGGCTTTTGGACCACACCTGGGTATAGGTAGGGATGGGAGCTGGTGTTGCTACTGCACACTAACCTGTTGAGGAGGAAGAGGGGCTGTCATATCCGGGACCGTCCACGAGACCTCATTGGAGTCCCCGCTTTCACCAACAGCATTGTAAGCCCTTGTAACAAAATAATATGTCTGCTTTTCCTCTAGTGGCAAACTTGTCAGCGGATACTCAGTAACATTACCTACATCGTGGCTGTTAGGATGGCTTCCAGGGGCCGTCCCATAATAGATCCTATACCCACTCACTTCGCCGCTGCTAGGGTCCCATACCAATTTAGGGTCTGCAATAGAAACTGAGGCTGTCATCAATATTACAGCAAGCATTAAGAAGATGACACATATCACTTTTCTAACCATCTTTAGACCTCCACTACTATAGGCCGCGTTATCCAGACCAAGCTACTATTCCAAAAAGCAGAATTCGTGCCATCTTCCGTTTCAAATTCAACTAGTTATAATCACTACCTTTTCTCCTTTAGAAGGACTCAATGTAGAAAGTTTCCGTGTCTACTAAAACTCACACTGTTGAAAAATTTGAACATATGCCCTTTAAGCTTTTTTCTCGGCCACTCGCCTACCAGAGTTCCAATCCCGCTTTGCCACTATTCATGGCACATGTGTAGTATTACAGTGTGGCCCCCAAGGTCAGAATATCATGGGCTGGTAACTGGATTGGTTGGAGTCCACTTTGGTGGGGCTGGGGGGACAGTGTCTGGGGGTGTCCAAGAGACAGGCGCGGAATAACTACTTTCCCCAGCCGCGTTATAAGCAGTTACGGCAAAGTAATATGTTATGCCTTGTGTTAAAGGAAGTGTATCAAGGTCGTAATGGATTACATTTCCCACATTTACTGATTGAGTATAGCTTCCTGCTGCTTTGCCATAGTAAAGCTTATAACCTGTCGCATTAGGCACAGGATCCCATTGAAGCGTTGCAGCAATACCACTTGATACAATTAAAACAACAAAAGCCATGGTCATGGACAATACAAAACCTTTCTTTTTCATACTCCCCCCATCATGAAAACTAATTCCAAGACAAAAGACATACCGCTATTCACCTTGAATCATACAAGATATCAGTCTCTTGTCAATCAGCTATTTCTTATTACCAAGCCCCTTTCTTGGAAAGGACCACAAAAATGGTCTCAAATAGAATGGCAAGATCAAACATGAAATTGCGGTTATATATATAGTATAGGTCCATAAGAATCATGTCTTCGAACAAGACCTCACTTCGTCCGGCAACCTGCCATAATCCTGTGATCCCAGGACGAACACTGTTTCGTTTTCTATACCAGCTTTTATACATTTCATACTCATAGGGGAGGCAAGGTCTCGGACCTACTAAACTCATATCCCCTTTCAGCACGTTGATTAATTGAGGGAGCTCGTCCAGACTCAGCCTTCGTAAAACCCTTCCCACTCTCGTTACCCTTGGGTCGTTGGTGATCTTGAGCACCCCATTTTTATTAGCCTCAGGGGGGATTTCTCCTTTTATGAATTTTTTCATAAATTCCTTATGCAGGTCGCTTCTCCCGTCCGGACGCATGGACCGAAACTTCAACATGTTAAACTGTCTGCCACCCTCGCCCACGGCGACTGCTTTGTAGAAAACTGGCCCCCTGGAATCAAGCTTGATTGCAGCTGCAATAATCAAGAATACAGGCGATAAAATCACCAGCAGTGGACCGGTTAGTAACAGATCTACAACACGTTTCAACGCTGAAAAAAGTTCAGGAGTCCTTTGCACACATAGCCTTATCATGGGTAAGGTGCAAAAGCGGTCGATGTAGAGCTTCATGGGGATTATTGGAAGTAGAGACGGAGGGAACCAAACTACTATTCTTCTAGAAAGACAATAATCAAGAAGTGAAATGAGGGTTCCTTTGTCCATATCTTTGTCTGTGACAATGATTTCGTGGATTCCGTGGGTCTCAATCACTTCTGGCAAATCAATTAGCTTGCCGAGGCGTCGCTTCGAAGGTAGGCAGGCTTCCATCTGTTGCTTTTCATCACTAGTTGGACCCAGGAATCCTGCAACCCAAAATGGCGCATTGGTGTCAACAATATATTTTCCGATTCTCCAGGCTTCTTCATCTGTACCTATGATTACAATCTGTCTTCTAAAATGCCTTTTGAGCAAGCGGCTATAAACTATATCCACCAGAACATGTCTAACAGCAAAAATAGAAAGAGCGGCCAATAAAAATGCTGCACCTCCGGCGAGCGGATTTTGGACTAATGGGTATACCTCGTTTCCAAAGATCATCCCATATAGACCCACTGCAATAAAGCTAATCCCTACAGCCATTACGAAGTTCCCTATGTGTTCAGAGAGAAATCGCGTCAGCACTACCAAACCTGATGCACATAAGAATATGACAGCACCGACTATGAGTGTATGCTCCTCAAAAAGCTTAGGCCATTTGTATAAGAAACATATGATTGCATACATCAAGATGTACCAAGAGAGGGACTTCACCAGGGTCACAAAATGACTCTTCTTATAGTAGATAAGATGATAACTGTAGAGCCGATACACTGGGAAAAAAGAGATCAGCACCATGGCACTGACAAGGGCACTTCCTAATATTTGCCAGCCGGCCATATATCCAGCGGGCAAGGCCAAGTAGGTGGCTCCGGCAAATGCCAAAAAGGCTAGCACAATATCTGAAACAAAAAGTCCAGCCTGATAGGCAGAAAATGGGAGGATATGTCTCTTTGCTAAACGCCTCTCAAATTCGATAGGGAAAGGTCCTGGATGAGTTGGTCTTTTAGCTCTGTTTACTAACTCCATAACCACACGCCTCAAAACACCCTTTCTAAATAATCGTCTTTTTTTCCAAAGTTCTCAAGGACCAAAGCACGGGCAAGAACATCACAAGAAGCCCAGCAATGAAAAAAACAATGCCGCCACTTCGATGCAACCAATGGTTTGTGATATAAGTCTTATCTACATATGCCCCTAGAAGTCCCAGGGTTACTATTCGAAGCCCGTTTTTTACCACTGCAATGGGCACCACAAAGGCCAGAAGGATCAACCGCGACACGTTCCTCTTGAGGAATATATAGCCACATATCACTGTGAATATAATGAGAGCAAGGCTTGATCGTATCCCACTGCACTGCTTTGCCACTTCAATACTCAAGCCAGGTAAATTAAACACCATTCCGTCCCTAAATATGGGCACGCCGATGCTCTTAAATGCTACAAAAGAGACTTCCGCCGAAAACCTTTGAAGAATACGAATATATGGGTCAAGAATGAAGGAAGGAATCGGGATCATGAAACCCAGGAAGCATAAAGGGAAGATGGCTTTCTTAAAGGCGTGAAAGCCATAAAAACATACGAAACCTCCCATGAGCCATATAACAAGGGAAAGCATCGCCCAAGAAAGTTCGTTGTCATGAATTTCTGTCGAAGCAATACTTGTACCAAGAATATAAATTATTGCAGCAACAGCGAGTAATATTGCACCACCTAAAGCGGATGAATAGAACTCCTCAAAAATGCTCTTACGATTAAGCCAAAAGAAGAAGGCACTGATGAAAGGTATAGCAGGCATATAAGAGTAAAGCTCAGAGGCTTGGCTATGCCCGAAAGAAAGTTCCCAAAGAGAGTAAAGCTGAGAATGCACACCCACTAGGCCTATCAGCATAATAACAATAAAGCCTACAGCCCTCTGAGACATCCCGATTTCCTCTTGCATGATTCCTTCATCACCTTTCACCTCTCTTGTCCAAGGGTCCCCTCTTTCTTCAGTCTTTTCTTATCAATCTTTCCACTAGGGGATTTAGGCAGGTATTTATTGAACTCGATGTATTTAGGCACCATAAAAGGTTCTAGATTCTCTGTGCAATATCTCTTGATCCTGTCTTCATCTAATCCAATACCATCCCTTGGTACTACGAAAGCCTTAATTGCCTGTCCCAGGACATCATCAGGAACTCCTATGACTGCTACCTCGGCCACTCCCTCGATTTCGCTGATTGCATTCTCGATTTCTTTTGGACTCACACGCTCACCTTTTGTTTTTATGAGGTCATCCTTTCTTGCCACAAAATAAAGAAAGCCTTCCTCGTCTTTTTTAAACAAATCCCCTGTATATAAGAGGGTTTCTCCCCGGTAACGACCAGGTCGAAACGTTCGGGCTGTTTCTTCTGGTGCATTCCAGTAACCTTGCATAACATTTGAACCCCTCACCACCAGCTCACCCACCTCTCCCGGCCCTACTTCTTCACCTTTTTCATTTACCACAAAAACTTCACAGTTGGGCATTGCAATACCTACTGACTCTGGCCTCCGACTTAATTCCTCTGGCGGTAGATATGAGACCCGCTTACACTCAGTTAATCCGTACATGGAATAGATCCGTACATTGGGAAATAATTCCTGCAACCTCTCTATATGAGCTACTGGTAGTGCCGCTGCAGTATTTGAAATATACCGGAGGCTGCTGAGCTCAAATCTGGAAAGCTTATCCATTTGAAGCAATATGGCTGCCATGGTGGGAACGATGGGAAGCCCAGTGACTCGCTCTTCACCTATACGTTGCAAGATCTTCACTGGATAAACAAATGATTTTTCAAGAACGACGGTGCCTCCAAAAAGAAAGGCCATGATAACCTGATAAAGCCCATAGTCAAATGAGAGAGGTAAGCAATTCATAATGATATCGTCCTCAATATTTTCGAGGTACTGGGTGATGCTTGTAGCGGCAGCCACAACATTGTAATGTGCTGACATCACTCCTTTTGGATCACCTGTAGAGCCGGAAGTGTAAATGATAGTGGCCAAATCAATGTCGATGCAGCGCGAACGCGATGTGAGGCTAAAGGAAAAAGGAGAAAGGTTAAAGGGTTTTTCTTGAGCAAGGACTTCGTACCAAAGATAATGACTAATCCTTGAGGAAGCTGACTTTTCCACTACAGGAACCTTGTCGACCCAGACTATGTGCTCGAGGTTAGGGAGATCGGTAAGCGATTCTCTTATAATGCGGGCCTTGTTGCGATGGGAGATAAGAACCCTTGCCCCAGAATCTCTTAATATGTAATTCAACTTCTTTGGCTTCATTGCGGGATTAAGTACTATGAAAATAGCCCCGGCCTTCAAAATACCAAAGACGGAAATGACCGATTCTATTGAATTGTCGAGGAAAATTACCACCCGGTCCTGGCGATTCAGGCCAAGCCCCATCAACCCAGTTGCCAAAGAATCGGCAAGGGTATTTATTCTTTTATAGGTTAGCCTCTCCTCCCCACAAATAAGCGCTGTCTTGTCAGGGAGACGAGAAGCAGAATTTTCTAAAAAGTGATGAACAAGCATGGTAGCTTCCCAGCCTCCTAGCTTCCTAGCTTCTTTGCAAGATAGCTTACCACATTATTTATCGAATCCAGGTTTTCCGGTATCAACTCTTCATCTTCCACTGTGATTCCAAATTCCTCTTCAAGAAAACTTACAAGTTCAAGGATACCGGTAGAATCTATGATTCCTTCTTCCAGAAAGGATGATTCGTCCGACAGTCCATCATCATTTCCAAAAAGAAAATTTTCAATAACAAATGCTCGAATCCTTTCTCTTAGATCGCTCATAGACCCAATTTCTCCTTAGCATATTTCACCATGTCTGGATCCTGTGGGCTGTAGATCTTTGCAATCCCTTCGTCCCGATCAACTACACCCTGCCGCACCATATTAGCAATCTCCCACACGTAGGGATGAAAGCCGTGGCGGTCAATATGGCATTGGTTAGCAAATGCATTTAACAGGCAGTTAGTTGAGTTAGTGTCTGTGTCCTCTGGAGGTCTCCACCCTAGTTCTCTCATCTCACTCATTATCTCTTCTTCGTCATAATCAAAAAAGGCCAATGGGTGGATATTGTAAGGGAAAGAGTCGGCATATTCCTGGTAATAGACTTCAGGGATAAAGTAGGGCTTTAGTTCCTTTCTAATGTCCTCTGGTAAGGCATTCCCAAAAGCCATTTGATTTTGTCTTATCAGTTTTGGATTTGTCTTCAAAATGGCAGAGTGGATAGGAGCCTGGCCAGGCGACCATCCAAATGCAACCAGAGGTATCTTCATCTCAAGTGCGGTCCTCAGCACGACCCCTTTTACCATACCCATGCACGATGTACAAACAGCGCTTGCCCTCAAAAGAGTCGGTCTAGGAAATATATCCCTCTGCGCCGTAAGAGAAAAAATCTTTTTTGCAACAGGCCAGGGAGGTCTAAAACTAATATGGTCAACTTCCAGTGTATTCGTAACTGTTCTTATATTCTCCCATGCCATTGGGGACACAAAATGGTTATCGAATGTAATGGCCAGTAACTTGAGCCTGTATTGCTCCTTTATCAGTTTCAAAGTGTAACTAGAATCCTTTCCCCCACTGTATGCCATCACGGCGTCATAGAGAGGAGCCTTTCCTTTTATATCATTGATGAGATCGTCCAAGCGCCTGCGATATTGAGCCTTTTTCTCGACGCTTTTTTGTAGGGCCTTTTGCTCTTTTCGGCAGTAATTGCAAATCCCCTGATCATCGAACTTGATACCAGGGAATGTTTCAGGGAGAATGCAGCGGGAGCAGATTTTCAAATTGCCCGGTGATCTGTTGTGCATTGGGTGTTTCCTCCAAACAAGAAAGATGGGAGGTAAATGCCTGGGAGGCTAGGAAGCTGGGAGGCTAGGAAGCTGGGAGGCTAGGAAGCTGGGAAGCTGGGAAGCTTTTAGCTTCGGACAGCCTCATAAAACTTCCATAGCTTCCTGCCTAGCTCCTCATATTGAATACTTAATTCCTTATAATCCTTTTGATTTAACAATCCTAACTTCTTTGCAAACTTCAAGAGATATTTTGTCTCAGCCAAAGAGCCCAAGCTAATATTTATGAACCTGGTTAATTCCTTATCTCCTTTTCCAGAATATCCTTCTACAATGTTGGTGGGGACAGACAGGGCTGCTCTCCTTAATTGGGAAGTTATTCCATATAGTTCATCCTTCAGGAACCCCTTGGTTACCAGTTATGCCCGAAGTGCAAGCTCATCTGCCAATTTCCATACTTCAAGATTTTCCCAACGTTCATTTTGCATCCCAGCCTTCTAGCCTCCTAGCTTCCTAGCCCGCCAGAAGCGGACAAACTTCCTAGCATCCCAGCTTCCTAGCATTCCAGCTTCCTAGCATTCCAGCTTCCCTGCCTCCTTTATCGGATACGGTGGGAAATTCTTGATGAATAGCTCATCCACAAGCTGAGTTGACAAGATACCAACAAGGGCCATGTTTTCCCTTTCGCTAAGGAGGTTGCCGCCCTGTCGGCTACACTTTTTTAAGAGCCTGGAGACCTTGAACGGATCAAAGTATCCTTTTTGTTTTATGGATTGTTCACTAAGCAGGTCCTTTGCAAACTCTGGCGCCGAATCTCCCACAAAACATCTGCTGATCGGAGCCCTATAGGGCTGCTTTGGCCTTTCCGCCAGCTCGGCAGGAATTACCGATCCGGCTGCCTTTTTTAAAAGAAACTTTTCAGTGAGTCCGTTGATTCGATAACGAATCGGTATTGTTGCTGCAAATTCAATGACCCGGTGATCTAGATAGGGGAATCGCCCTTCCACCGAGTGTGCCATGGTCATTCGGTCGCCCTGGGAGGAAAGGAGATAATTTGACAGAAATATGCATATCTCAATGTACTGGGCCCTTGATAATGGGTGCCATGACATGAAATCAGAAGGCAAATTAGAGCTGAACCGAGCAATAAAATCCTCCAGCCCTTCCACTGAATTGCGAATCTCATCACAGAAAAAAGATTTGAGCTGCGAGGTATTCTCCCACCTAAGCATATGGGAATAAGCAAGAGAGCTGGTCTGGGTAAGCCCCTTTTTAAAAAACCCAGTCAAGAATGCTCTTGCTTTGCCATTTCCCTGGGAAAACACATAAGGATAAAGTCGCTCAAGAAGTTTTGGTCTAATGGTGGAATCAGGGAACTTTGCCCAAAACCTGCGCACAAGATCTTCCTTAAAAATATTATAACCAGCAAAAAACTCGTCCGCACCTTCACCCGTGAGCACTACCTTGAAATTATTATCTCTCACCAGCGTGGAAAGATAATAGAGTGGAGCAGGCGCAGTCCTCAAAATAGGCACCTCGGTATGCCATATAACATGGTCAAATACCTTGCCTATGTCTGTCTCAGTGCATCGTATGGTCTTGTGTGATGTTCCAATGGATTGAACAGCCTTATTTTGGAATGGGGTTTCGTCAAAGCGTTGGTCTGAAAAAGCCACAGAAAAGGTGCAAAGGGTATTATTGAAATTTCGTTTTATTAAGCTACTTATGAAGGTGCTGTCGAGCCCTCCACTGAGATATGCTCCAACAGGCACATCAGCCCTGAGTCTAATCCTGACGGCATCAAGCAATAACTCTTTAAGCTCATCAACCCACTCAGAAAGGGACCTGCTGTCAGTGGATTCAGAGGAGCTAAAATCAAGGGACCAATAGGGTTTAGTTTCAAACCCATCTTTAGAAAAAGTGGCAAAATGTCCTGGCTGGAGCTGTAATATCCCCTCAAAAATAGTCTCATTACCAAGAGGGGCCCAGCACGTGAAGATGTCAGACAGGGTCTGTAATCTTAGCTTTCTGGTTATGGAGGTATCAAGGAATATGGACTTGATCTCAGAGCCGAAGACCAGCCGCCTTCCTGATAAAAAGTAAAACAGAGGTCTTATACCAAGTCTATCGCGTGCAAGCAAAAGTGTTTTCTTTTTGGTATCCCAAATGGCAAGTGCAAACTGGCCATTGAGGTAGCTGAAAAGCTCAGCATCGTATTCTTCATAGAGATGAACAAGTACTTCGGTGTCTGACTTGGTATAAAATGAATGGCCTTTTGACTGAAGGTCCCGCCTCAGCTCGGGGTAGTTAAATATCTCGCCATTAAGCACCACCCATACTGTTTTGTCTTCGTTATGGATTGGCTGGTCACCAGTATGAAGATCAATAATACTGAGCCTGGTTGAGCCGAGAGCAGCATTCTGGGAGGTATAAATTCCGGAATCGTCTGGGCCCCTATATTGAATAATTCCCAGCATCCGGGGAAGAAGGGCGAAATCCCTTTCCTTAAGATGATTGAAATCAACTATGCCGATTATGCCGCACATCAGCTAGGTCATTTGGGTTTATTGAGTTGCTTGAGCTTGTTGAGTTCATGTAATCGCAGGAAAAGTTTAATGCGAGAAAAGCGAGAAAGCAAAGCAGTTGGGAACTTTACCCGCATCTGGTGGGCTAGGATGCTGGAAGGTTTATCCGCCTCTGGCGGGCTAAAAAGCTAGGAGGCGCTCAGCTATCAGCAACACCTAAGAAGCTTGGAGTCAGGAGACAGAAGGCTGGGAGGCCGGCCGGCTAGGCGACTAAATCCCCCTAAGGCACTTTATGTTTTTATGTATTTCAACACAAAGTATTTCAGTATCGTGCGGAAATCCGTCCCCCAGTGCCTATCGGCCTTAATAGCCAGATCATCATTATCACTGAGGCTATGAGTACTGAAATCGAATGTCTTGATTGCGACACACGATTCATGAAAAATTCCACCCCCCGCAACTGCACATGCTTTCAGGTACTGATGAAGAGGGCTAGTATGATCATCCGGATTGTGAATGGACATCCCTGAGTTGGCATAAAGTAAGTACTTAGTGGCATGATAATCAAGTGCAACAGGATCAGTGCTCGCCAGCACAGCCCGGGTTCTAACCATGGGCGGCCGTACCCTGGAAGCCAATCCCACCCATTCTGCTGAAGTAATGTTCAGATCAGCTTTTCTTACCTTATTCATAAACACCGCAATCTCTGCCCCAAGCATTCCAGGCCTAGGCCCTGGTGCCCATTTGTCAAATGGAAATGAATGAAAATTATAATAGCCCCTTGTAAGTCGACCCCCATTATTTGGATCTGCCCCACCGCTTAAATCGCTAATTCCAAGATAGTTCTTTATCGCACTGGTGGCCCCACAATATGTGCTGTGATGATTAAGGGCCGGGAAGTTGATAAAGCGAAGGGGCTGACCAGTATAGGCGCCCTTGTTCCAGACACCATTCTTGAAGTCAATGATGGTTCCCTTGTCAGATTGAAAGATGGGGTATGTCATGATCACTTCGCGTCTCTTATCTCCTTTGAGCCCGTTGCTATAGGAGATGAGCGGAACTCCTCCCGTGCCATCGCAATAAACATATCCTGGGCCATCCTGTGGACCGTAGACTCTCATGCCCCCCGCGTCCACATCAATCCAGTGACAAACCGAAAATCTCTCCCCATACTTTTTCTTTAGCTCTGCACAGAGTTCATTCATGTTCTTGATGCCTTTTATGTCCGAGTTCCACCCAAAATGGGGCATCCATCCTGAACTGCGAGACTTCCATGGCTCTCGGCCGCGGTGGCAATTTTCAGCTACGATTACTTCACCTTTGAAGCCTCCTGGACGATCCATGATCAATTCTATAAAGGTTTTCAGAGCCAAAAGATTAGGTGCACCCTGGTTCCACCACTGCACATTTGGCTTGATCACCACCACATCATACTCGCCAATAATTTCTTCAATCCTCCCAGCCAGCTCAATCACTTTAATCAGATTCTCATCTGGCTTGCCGTTTACTGATCTGAACACTGTACAAGATGGATCGCCAGGTCTGCCTTGCTTGGGCTTCACACTGCCAAAAGAATCCTTCCGAATACCAAAGGTCACCATACTGCTAACCAGAACAATTTTCTTTAAAAAATCCCTTCTGCTATTATCCGGCAAAATTTCTTTTGCTTTAGCCCCATATCTAACACTACGCTCACTCTCGTCTGAAGTACACATGTCCCGGCTTCCTCTCATTCAATTTCAAGAGTCTCTAAATGATGCTAGAAAAATATTGACTCGGCTTATTGTACATTTTATAGTGTACATTTAGAAGGAGGATTTACTCATGGATATATCAGCAGCAGAATTCAGGAAAAAAATTTTTCAGCTTTTGGCGGAAGTTGAGGAAACTAATAAAGAAATCATAATAACAAAGCGTGGCAAGGCCGTTGCTAAGCTCACTCCCATAGCGGAAAACAAGAAGAAAGATCCACTACTAGGGGCCTTGGCAGGTCAGGGCCAGACTATTGGAGACCTGACCAAACCTGTCACTGAAGACAGCGCATGGGAGTTGGACTAATGCTTTTGATGGATACTCATGTATGGTTCTGGACCTTAACTGAACCCAACAGACTTTCCAAGACCGCCTATGATCTCATAAAAAATACAGTTGTGGACGAGCGCGCTATTGCTTCCATTTCTATTTGGGAATTTGCCATGATGGCTCAACGTGGTCGAATAAAGATGAAAATGACGGCCGAACAATGGCTTGATTATGCCATCAACAAAACAGGCATCCAGGTCTTGGAACTGAGCCCAAAGGTAGCTGTTGAATCCTGTCAGCTTCCTGGAGACTTCCATGCCGATCCGGCCGATCGAATCATAGTAGCCACAGCCAGAATAAATGGAGCGACGCTGGTCACAAAGGACCAGAAAATATTGGATTATCCTTACGTAAATTCTGCCTGGTGAACATATTCCGCACTTGAAGCTCTATCAGTCCGTATCCCCAAGAATGTCACACTATCTGTTGACACCACGCAGTTTATGAACTATAGTAAGTCATAAAATAACGCTATCATTTTTATGGCAAGATTTGAGGGGCGATATGAAAGCAAAATCAATTAGCATCCGAAATGTCCCAGAAGACGTTTACGTGGCATTACAGGCCATGGCAAAAAAGAATCACCGTAGTTTACAAGAACAGATCAAATTAATCCTGGAACAAGAAGTTAGGCTTTCAAACAGGTCATTTCTAGCCAAGGCTTCTGAATGGCGCAGACGACTTCAGGGGAGACAGCTCAGTGATACGGTCAAGGCCATAAGGGAGGATAGGAATAGATGATCGGCGTTGTAGATACATCTGCTCTACTGAGGCTTTTTGTTCCCGATGGCCCACTCCCAAATGGATTTAAGGAATTTCTGACTGGTGTTGAGCGGGGAGTTAATGTTGCTATAGCTCCAGAACTGCTGCTTGCTGAAGCTGCCAATGCATTGAACAAAAAGCGCAAGTCCGGTGAGCTTTCAAGCCAAGAAAGCAAAGATCTGCTCTGTGATCTCCTCACAGTACCTATACGGCTTTTTCCCCATCGGCCCATTTTGATGAGGGCCTTGGAACTAGCCGAAGACAATGGTCTTACTGTGTACGACAACTTGTATCTTGCTCTTGCAGAAGAGCATGGTGGTGTCATTTACTCAGCCGATAGAAAGCTAATCAAAGCTGCCTCTCGTCTCGGCCTAATGGCATAGGCAATCCTGTTGGATTTCCCCAATTCACGAACTCTCCCCCCAGCCTCACATTTCCCGTCTCACGTTTTACGTCTCACATCCAACATCTCACATCTAACGTTTTACGTCTAACGCCTTTCGCCTTTTCCTTATCGGCCGCAGCCCACGGATGAATTCTTCATAAGTATGCTCGGGTGTAAGCGGGACTGTCACCTTACCCAAGGGCCCGGCAGGTGGTGGCCCCCAGAAGGTATGGGCAGGAACATCTCTTGTAATCACTGATCCCCCACGGATCACGGCCCCCTCACCTACCCTAACACCAGGCAGAATCAAGCAATGCGGCCCAACAAATGCGTCTTTCCCTATCACAACCTCACTGTACCCATTTTCACTCTTTCTAGGGCCCCAGTAAAAATGAGTGAAAATAGAAGTTCTGAGTCCAATAGTGCAGTTATCTCCTATGGTTACTGCCTCGGGATGAAGTTCATCAATATACACAAACTGGCTAATCCAGACGTTTTTTCCGATGTTTGCCCCTCTTCTCCGATGAAGCCACACCCGTAGGGAGTATCCACCAGGAGCTATATATGCCAGCTTATGGAGAATGCGATTTATTATGTTCCTTGGGTTCATTGAGTTCATTGGGTTTGTTGGGTCATATAAGCTGGGAAGCTAGCAGGCTAGAAGGCTAGGAAGCTGGGAGGCTGAGAAGCCGAACTGTTAGGCAACGTGGCGGCTTGGCGGCAAGGTGCAGACGCTAATAGGCATAGTCCTAACTGCCTTCGCCATAGATCCTATTCATACCCTCCATTGATCCCTTATGATCTTTGAAGAAGTATTTCCCATATCCTCTTTGCTGCGCGGCCATCCCACTTGGGCGGCACCTTGGCCTTCTCCCTATCTTTATTGAGAGCCTCGGAATATGCTCTTAGAATGGAGTCTCTCTTTGTCCCTGCAAGGATGTTTGTGCCCATCTCAATGGTAATGGGCCGTTCTGTATTTTCCCTGAGCGTGATACATGGTACATTAAGGGCCGTAGTCTCTTCCTGCAGCCCGCCACTATCAGTCATGACAAGGACTGCATCCTTCCATAGAAAAAGGGATTCCTTAAAACCCAAAGGCGGGAACAGCTTAATATTTGGAGAGAACTCAATGTCGAACTCTTTCATCATTTTCTGTGTCCTTGGATGGACCGGGAAAAATATAGGATAATCTTTCGATATGTGATTAAGAGTCTCAGCTATCTCGCTAAAAGAACCCTTGGAATCCACATTAGAAGGCCGATGCAGTGTGAGGAAAATGTATTTCCGATATTCTTGTTTTATTTTATAGGTGGAAAATTTTCTCCCGTTTTCCGATTGCAATCTCCTGAGCTGATGAAACAAATTGTCTATCATAACATTGCCCACAAAATGGACCTTTTCCCTGGGCTTGCCTTCATTCAACAAATTCTTAATCCCACTTTCTTCAGTTACAAACAAATAATCAGACAGACAATCAGTCACCATGCGGTTGATTTCCTCGGGCATGCTCATGTCAAAGCTCCTGAGCCCCGCCTCCACATGGGCAACTTGAATCATCTGTTTCTTTGCCACAACGCTGCATCCCAGCGTAGAGTTAACATCTCCCACCACTATCACAAGGTCAGGTCTTTCCTTTTGGCACAATTCTTCAAACGAAATCATTATCTTGGCAGTCTGAACCGCATGGCTACCAGAGCCTACATCCAGGAAAAAATCTGGTTTTGGAAGCTCGAGGTCTTCAAAGAACGCTTGGGACATTTCATAATCATAATGCTGCCCTGTATGTACAATCTTGCAATCAACCTCACTATGTTTCAAAGACTCCCTGTACACAGGGGCGATTTTCATGAAATTGGGCCTGGCACCTGCAACTAGAAAAACTTTCACCTGCAATGCTCCTTAGTTCGTTGGGCTTGCCCGCCAATGAGTTCTGGCGGGTTTATTGGGTTTATTGGGTTTATTGGGTTAAAGGTTTGTTGGGTCACATAAGCTAGAAGGCTAGGAAGTTTACCCGCCTCTGGCGGGCTAGGATGCTGGAACGCTAAAAAGCTAGGCGGCCAGACAGCTTGGCGGCTGGCGAACCTGTTTGCCTATCCTTAACGAATCAACTCAACTTCTACCTCACCACCTATTTGTTTCCAAACCCGATCTGCAGTCACTGCTCTCGCGTTCCTGACTTTTGCAAGTGCGAGACAGGCCCGATCACCAAGCGAAAGACCAAACCGCCCCGTGCTTGCATACATGAATCCAGTTTGGAAAGCTTCTTCCTCCTCAAACGAAGCAATTTTTAACCCGAGCAGGGACAATATTTCATGAATTTCCTTTTTTGGCATGCCAACTGCGACAAGCCGGGTCACTACCTCAGCCAGATTCACTGCTGAAATAACCGACTGTGGCAACAACTCTTCAACCAATTCAGCGCCTTCTTCTCCATTGAGAAGTGCTAACAGCGCTGAAGCATCCAAAACATACTCAACCACGCGAAGCTTCCTCCCGACGCGCCTGAATTAACGTTTCAACAAGAGAGGTTCCCTCTGGTACATATTTTCGCACAGTCTGCTGTGCCAAGTGAATGGCCTGTTTTAAAGGTATCATGCGAATCGATCCATTTTCTAACCGTATCAGGATCTTGTCACCAGCTTGGATACCTAATGCCATACGCATTTTGGATGGGATTGTAATACGGCCACTTTGTTTTATTTGTGTCACAGTTTCCATTTTTTGCCTCTTTTTTGCTATTATGCCAATAATAAATTTTATACCAGAATTCGAAACCCTGGTCAATCTATTCAAATAAGATACTACTTACTAGGTTCACTTTTTGGTTGTCTGAGGAGCGCTTCCTATGCCCGGTCTACTGTGAGGCCATCCAGATTTGACGGTTGGTTGGGTACCTTAGTTGATTGGGTTTGTTGGGTTTATTGGGTTTATTGGGTTTATTGGGTTGATTGGGTTTATTGGGTTTGTTGGGTTTATTGGGTTAGTTGGGTTAGTTGGGTTTATTGAGTTAAAGGTTTGTTGGGTCACATAAACCAGGATGCTAGAAGGCTAGGAAGTTTACCCGCCTCTGGCGGGCTAGGATGCTGGAACGCTAAAAAGCTAGGCGGCCAGACAGCTTGGCGGCTTGGCGGCTGACCAGCTACCCACTTGAACCGAGGAAAGCTCAAAGCTAATGTCTTTCATCTCTCCTCTCACGCCTGCTCACTTAGACTCTCTCAGGCCGCACCTGCCCATAGAAAGCAGGGAGACATGAAAGAAAATTGTTGCATTCTCTCTTGCGGTAGGCATAATAAATTAACAAAAATGTTAATTTATTATACCTCATGAAAGCCCTTGACTTACGCAAAATAGGTAAACCTTACTTCGGCTACGAGGACATTGCCCGTGTTCTCAATATCTCGCCTAACTCTGCGAAAGTAGCAGCCTCTCGTTATGTAAAAGCCGGAATTCTGATACGGATAAAGAGGAATTTATACGTATTGTTTGAGAACTGGGCTGTTATGTCTCTGGAGCAGAAATTTACCATTGCTAACCTCATTCAAGTTCCATCCTACATCTCCCTTATGACAGCCCTCGGCTATTATGAAATCACAACACAGCTACAGCAAGATTACATAGAATCAGTAGGCGTCAGGAGAACCAAAGATATCACCATTGAGAAAACCGTATTTCGATACACCAAAATCAAACCCGAACTCTATTCTGGGTTCAAAAGGATGCGAGGATTTTTCATCGCAGAGCCGGAAAAGGCATTTGTAGATGCCTTATACCTCCAATCCTTAGGCCGCCGCTCAATAGACACATCTTCCCTTGACGTAGATAAATTGGATTGGCCAATGGTGCTTCAAATTTCAAAATCATTCCCCAAGAGCACCCGAAGACTGGTGAAACGGTATGAACGTTTTGGAAAAACATGAAATATTCGAAATAGAGATCTTAGAAAAATTGAAAAATGGAAAGATCCTTCAGGGCCTTGTCTTCGGTGGAGGAACTATGCTGAGACTTTGCCACGAAATGAAGAGATTTTCTGCCGACCTGGCTTTCTGGAAGATAACAGAAATGGATAATAACAAACTATTCCTGGGACTCCAAAACTTGCTCAGTAAGGATTATGAAATCACTGATGCCCAAATCAAGTATTACACTATCTTGGTGGAAGTCCGCTCTTCCCATTTTCCAAAAAGACTCAAGATAGAAATCCGGCGAGAACCAAAAGACTGCGATTTTGAGCAAAAAATAGCCTACTCACCATTCAGCACACGATAAGGGCCCACACCCTCAAACAGGCCCTGGAATACAAAATAGCAGCATTATTGGATCGCGGTGAAATAAGAGACGCATTTGACATAGAATTTATTCTGCGCCAAGGCATACCGCTGCCGAAGCTATCTGATTCCCAAAAGCAAGATCTCATACTCCGATTGGATAAGTTCAAGCCGCAAGACTTTAAAGTCACTCTTGGTTCTGTGATTGAGGAAGACTTAAGGACTTACTATATCGAACAACGATTCAACTTCCTCAAACGAAAGATAGAGACAGTTGGCTAGCCAGATTTCTTAATCCCTATGTTCTTCGTGCTCTAGAATACCCCCAAACAAAAATCATGGCACCGAGCAGGGCTCCCAGCGTATTTAGCACGAGATCCAAACAGTCCGAGCTCCTGGAAGGAATCCAGGACTGAAGTACCTCTATTGCCAGACTTAAGGCAAAGCACACGGCAACGGCGGCCACGATATAGCGTTTCTTATAAAACCCTCTGTTCCTCACAAATGTCATCATGAAAACAAATCCGAGCGGTATGAAACCACAAAAATTCACAACAGCATCTTTAATAAAACCTGAATTGAAATGTGGCCGCGAAAGATCACATGAAAGTATCTTCCTCTCGAACATCACCATCCTGCCTGGAATCTGCAGATCATGCCCCCCTTGCCCATGGTCAGCAACTCTTCTCCCACCTTTCTCATCAAATAAATAAAGAAGAAAGGGTTTCCGCTTCGTGGAAAAAACAAGATCATGGTCTTGGGCCCACATGCGGAAATGGGCTTTCACATCCTCATCTGTGAGAACATAATCATACCAGGCCAGCCCGAGGATATCCCCTTTCCAACCATGTCTTCCATCCGGAGAATTGCCCAGGAAAAGCCTGGTCTTTTGTCCACTTGGTATACTGAGAGTGAGGTCCTCTACCTCTCTGACAAGCCGGCCATCAAGGTAGATTCTGGTTCCGTGTTTCCCTGTTGTAATTGCCACCAACTGGTACATGGGAGGGCCTGAGACTAGCCTTGCTGATATTCTTTTCTCTCTTCTACTGTGGTCATAATCATCACCGTTCATTACTATCAGCCATGAACGCCATTGCCCCACCAACAATTGGCTCTTGTCATCACCCCCATGCACTGCAACAATAAAATTGAATCCTTCGTTGTCACAATCTTCTGGTTTCAGGACAACCTCTATGGAGAAGTTTCCTGCTCGACCATCTTGCCATTCTTTAATGGGTGCTGTGTATGCTACCCCAAACCTGGAGAATTGGACCCCTCGCTCATGGGTGAGCCGAACCACATGGTTTGAGAAATCGAAGCCTCTGGGCCATAATCCAAAAAACATCGTCACCAATACAAATGTAATTGACAGGATTATAAATGATTTTGAACCATTTTTCTTTTTCACTTACTTTTCACAACTTCTCTCTTTTGCCCAGCCCGTATTCAACCTCAACAAGAGTTCCGATTCCTTGCCTTTTTCAACAGGCTACTGTTGAACTGGTTTTGGCGAATGAGCTCATTGGGCTCCGAGGTTTGTTGGGTTTATTGGGTTTGTTGGGTTTATTGGGTTTGTTGGGTTTATTGGGTTTGTTGGGTTTGTTGGGTTTGTTGGGTTTATTGGGTTTGTCTAGTTTATCTAGTCTGTTTGGTCTGTCTAGTCTGTTGGGTCCGCAAGGACGCGAGAAAGGTTTAAAGCGAGAAACGTTGCATGCGAGAAATGCACAATAGCTAGGAGGCTGGGAAGCCAGGATGCTAGGAAGCTCACACGCTAGACGGTCAGGCTGCTGGGCAGCTAAGTCCGCCACAAATCATGGGTGGGTAAAGAGTTGGGAATTTGCAAATTCGAGACACTAGAAGTCTTGCTAGAATAGCTCCCCGGTGGCGTCAGATTCCAGCGCTCCAGGCCCTTTGAAGCTCCTTATCCAAAGTAACCAATTCTGCTCCGAGCTGTTTCGCCAGCCAAAGATAGCTGGCATCATAGGCTGTCAGCCCGTGACGCTCTGCGAGGAGCACAACTTCGCTGTACTGAACCTCCACCGGTTCCATGGCCAAGCGTTTCAACATCGCGAATGAAGCAAGAATATTCTGCCGGTATTCGGGATAGCGTTTAAGTTTTTTCACACAAATACTTGCTATCTCGAAAAAGATTAGCTCTGGCGCAACTAACCGATTTCCTGCCAATCGCCGTACAATGGCTGGGCCCTCCGGCTCACCAAAAATGACCGCTCCAATGGCAGAAGCATCCACGACCTTAACGAGCATCACGATCCGTCCGTATGAACTCTGCGGACTCTGCCCTAGTCTTCAATCCGAGGCGCTCTACCTCATGCAGGAGACCTTCCACTGTAAGAGGTGATTCCTTACCCACGGCCTCCTCCAGAATAGCCAAAAGCTCCCCCTGCAGGGAGCGATGGTTCCGCTCTGCCCGGGCCTTGAGCCGTCTGACCAGGTCATCAGGGGCATTCTTAATGGAAAGGTTTATCGGCATGTTCACAACTCCCCAGGAGATCCAGATTTACTCCATTTTAGAACCATTCGTAGAAAAAAGCAAAAATTCTGTGGAGTCTAGCGAGTCCGTTGGGTCTATTGAGTCTGTTGGGTTTGTTAGGTTACGAATGCTAGAAAGCTGGCATGCTGGCACGCTAAACGGTTAGGTGGCTTGGCGGCTTGGCAGCCAGGCAGCTGGACAGCTAGACAGTTCAATCCCTACGCCCGGACCCTAGCGTACCCCCAGACAAAAATCATGGCACCGAGTAGGGTTCCCAGCGTATTTAGCACGAGGTCCAGACAGTCCGAGCTCCTGGAAGGAATCCAGGACTGAAGTACCTCTCTTGCCAGACTTAAGGCAAAGCATACGGCAACGGCGGCCACGATATAGCGTTTCTTATAAAAGCCTCTGTTCCTCACAAATGTCATCATAAAAACAAATCCGAAGAGATTTTTGACTCGTGGAGTCTGCAATTGTACTGAGGGCACTAGCGCATATAGTTGAAGATCTCACTATCTTTGTTTTTGCTCTTTCTGAATGATCCTAAAGGTCTCTTCATAGATATTCCTTCGAGGTCCAATGACGACGATTTCCAACTCCTTTCTAGGGGAAATTCTGTAAATAATTCTATACCTTTTGACCTTAAAACTTCTGAGCCCTTCAAGTTCGTCTTTTAGCGCCTTTCCGCAATAGGGATTTACAATAATATTACCAAACCCGGCCTTTATTTGCGCCTTTATCCGTGGGTGTAAGCCTCGAATAAGAGAAGCGATCTCATCTGGGACCCTCAGCTTGTATTCGTTTGGAGCGCCCATTCAAATTATTGGAAAAGATCCTCGAGAGTATAAAGAGGCGCTTTCTTCTTTTTGAGTGTCGCCAGGCCCCTCTTTATCTCTTTCATCAACTCTGAGTCAGATTTAATTGAAATAGTCTCTCGCCAGCTTTCAAATTCCTCTGGGCTCACCAGGACTGCAACTGGCCTGCCGTTTTTCGTGATCACTACCTCTTCGTCAGTAGCGTTCACTGATTCGACTAAGGAACTTAACTTCATTTTGGCCTCGGAGACGGAAAGTGTTTTCATGGTTGACCTCTATTCTGGTTGACTTTAATTATAGAATATCCTCAAATTCTCCACCTTGTCAATGTACACTAAACAAATCATTAAGGTATTGTGCCGCTGAGGCAAAGGCTTTCTTGGGTGGCTACAGTCGGCTAGCTAAATTCATTGATAAATAAATTTTTTCTTAACACAGCGCCTTTTGAGTGGAGTCGAACCACTGAAAGGGGTTTTGCAGGCCCCTGCCTTAACCACTCGGCTACGCCGCCCTGTCTCTTCACTCCTCACGCCTCCCCTCCCTCCTCTCACTTTTCACGTTTCACCTCTCACCCTTTACCTCTTGCTGCTCAGCTCTCGGCACTCAGTCCTTTTTTACTTAGCGCTTAGCCCTCAGTCCTTTGTTTCCCTATCAAGGGCCAATCGCCGTGCTGGGAAACTCAAAAGCGCTCCCATGAGGTCTCATTATCATGTTTGAAACATACCAGAGGTTGATGTTGTCTGTTCAGCCGTAGCGCCCGTCTTTCATCAACTACGCACTCTGATCCTATGCACTTCTACCAAAAACAGTTTTCCCCTGTAATATGCAGGCTCATTATGAAGAGACAATAATTCTTCCAGTTTTGCTATCAGCATTGGGGTAATCTCCGGGTGATTTCTTATTTGAAGAGAAATAATGCCATTGTATTTCTGAGGAGGATACGCCACTATGTCAGCAAAGTCGCCATAGCCCCTTCGCTACCTCGAAGTCAGCTAATTCCCGAGCGTAGTCCAAGCACGCTGCTATATGAGCTTCGGTGAGATCAGGGAATTCATCTATAATCATTTTAACCGTATATCCCGCAGCAAAATACCCCAGAATAAGACTCACTGGGATCCTTGTTCCTTTTATACGAGGTTTGCCTCGAATCACGTCCGGAGTGCTGACTATGTGATCTTTCCAATTTACTTTCATTGCTTACTCCATTTTAAAGCCTAAAACTTTCCTATAATTTATACAATAATACGAGTCTTACCCGATAGATTCAACAAAGAAAAATTCTGTAAGAAGCACACGCAACCGAGGAATTTTGTCGACGAGCATACCAGGGAGAAAACGTATTTACCCAAAAGGCGTTTGACCGGTTTTGGGTAAAGGGAGACGGAGTTCATTGGGTTTTTGGGTCTTTTGGGTTTATTGAGTTCCTCGGGTTTATTGGGCTTGTTGGGTCCGTCTGGTTATCTTGCTGGGGCCTGCCCAGTCCTGTTACCCCATCTCTTCACTCCTCACGCCTTACGTTTCACATCTTGCTACTCAGTCCTCAGCCCTTAGCCTAGGCCCTCTTCTTCGTTCCTCACCCTTCACATTTGAAAAAATATTTATTTTAATGTACTATTTATTAATAATATTAACGGACAATTCAAATTGGAGGGACAAGCCCATGCACGAAAACCTGATAGAAACTATAGCAAAAATGGTTCAGTCTTTACCGCAAAACTTGCAGCTTGTTGCTTTGGAAGAATTCAAGAGAATCATCGAAGAAAAAAGGGACGAAGCCAAATGGGACCAGCTATTCGAACGGACGAGAGAACGTCTTGTCGCTAAGGCTAAAGAGGTAAAAAGAGAGATCAAAGCAGGTAAAACCTCCCTCACTCCACTTTAAATGCATTGATTCCAGGGAACACATTTGGTCATTGCGGATCTCTCATGGATATAGAGCACTTGGAATTTTTGAGGGGGAAGTTGTAACTTGGTTTTGGGTTGGCGATCATAAAGCCTACGAAAAATATTTTTGATGCTTGATATTCAGTTGGAGTCGGAGTCCTCATCCTTCTATGCAGGTTATATCCGACCCACTTCACGCCTCCACTCCATCCTCTCACTTTTCACGTCTCACCTCTTATCCTTCACCTCTTGCTGCTCAACCCTCAGCTCTCAGTCCCTATTTACTTAGCACTTAGCACTATTTCACTCAGTCCTCAGCACTTTCATAAGTTGGCAGCCTATCACTCGGAATCTCTTTCAACAAAGGATAAGACGAATCCTTCTCCGACAGAATCGGTTCCTTTGTAGGCCACTCAATGCCAATGTCTGGATCAGACCACAATATGCCTCCTTCGCTGTCCGGGGCATAATAGTCACTGCACTTGTACATGACATAGGCAATGTCGCTAAGCACACAGAATCCATGCGCAAACCCAGCAGGAACAAAAATCTGCCGCCTATTTTCATCCGAGAGCACAACCGATGTCCATTGTCCAAATGTGGGCGAGTCCTTCCGGATATCTACCGCCACATCAAAAATCTCCCCTTTGATCACCTGCACCAGCTTGGCTTGTTCATTAGGAAGCTGATAGTGAAGCCCCCGGAGCACACTCTTCCGAGAAAACGAAAGATTGTCTTGCACAAAACCCACGCTAATCCCGCTTTCTCTGTATCGCCTTTCCTGATAAGTCTCCAGGAAATATCCGCGATTGTCTTCAAACACGTCAGGCTCAATTATAATTACTTCAGGCAAATTTTCCGCCTGGTGTACCTTCATCGTTATGCCTCGTCAGTTGGTTAATTGGTCAAATCGTTAAATAGTTGGATGGGTTATGTCAAATCGTTGATTAGTTGAATAGTCAACTAGGTCTCACTTCTCACTTCGTCCTCAGCACTCAGTCCCACTCTTCTCTCCTCACACCTCACATCCCCCTCCCTTGGACAATTCTCATCAAATACTCCCCATACTCATTCTTGTTCAGCCCTTCCGCTAGTTTCCTCAGTTGTTCTGCATTTATATATCTCTTCCTGTATGCAATTTCCTCTACACAAGCGACCTTAAGCCCCTGGCGTTTCTGAATGGTCTCAACGAACTGGCAAGCTTCTAATAGAGACTCATGAGTGCCAGTATCCAGCCAGGCAAATCCGCGCCCGAGGAGTTCTACCCTAAGATCTCCGCGCTTTAGATAGGCATTGATAACATCGGCTATTTCAAGCTCTCCCCGAGCAGAAGGCTTAAGGCCCGAGGCTATCTCCACAACGTCATTGTCAAAGAAATAAAGCCCGGGAACAGCATAATTTGATTTTGGTTTTTTGGGCTTTTCTTCAATACTCAATACCTTTCCAGTATCATCAAATTCAACAACACCATAACGTTCCGGATCTCTTACCCAGTATCCGAACACCAGCCCACCTTTTTCCAATTGCACCGCCCTTTCAAGAATTTCGGGTAAACCATGGCCATAGAATATATTATCCCCGAGAATTAAGCATGCATTGTCTTGTCCAATAAAATCCTTTCCAATAACAAAGGCCTGGGCCAATCCCTCGGGCCTTGGCTGCACTGCGTATGAAAATTGCAGACCGAATTGAGAACCATCACCCAAAAGTTCTTCGAACCTGGGGGTGTCCTGTGGGGTCGATATTATAAGTATCTCTCTAATTCCCGCCAACATTAATACAGAAAGCGGATAGTAGATCATCGGTTTGTCATATACGGGCAAAAGCTGTTTACTCACAGCACGAGTGATCGGATAAAGCCGCGTTCCCGAACCACCTGCCAGGATGATGCCTTTGAAGTTCATATTCTCCTCCCGGATCTATTGGTCAAATTGTTAAATCGTTCACTTGTCAAATCGTAAGAGGGATAAGGGGGAAACCGCAAGGGATGCAATTATACTGGTAGAACAGTTGACCTGATAACCGAATAATTAAGTTGAGATATCACTTATTTTCCTTTCTTCCTTTGAGATACCTTATGTATCCATTTAGCACTTTGATAGCGCTCTCGATCTCATTTATCAAAGTCTTGGCTCTTTCCTTTTCCACATATCGGCATTCGGAGGCAACATCTACATGGTCAATCAGCTCATAAAGGGAACCTCTAGCCTGTCGGCAAAATTGTATATTTTCTTGGTAGTGATACCGGCCATATCCTTCCGCAATGCACGCTGTGGCCGATCTTGATGCTCTAACCATTTGGTCAACTAACCTATATTTTTCTTCTGCAGGCAAACTCTTACACAAATTCCATATTTCTTTTCTGATATCTCTGCACCTTTTCCAAACTTCTAAATCTCGAAAATCATTACCCTTCTTTTCCGTAAATTCATCAGATTCCATCCTTCAAAACCACCTTCCGACTCAACTATTTGACGATTTGACCATTCAACTATTTAACCAATTGACTCGCCGCCATACTGCCGAGAGATCCACTCCCTGTACTCCCCCGTCTGCACCGATTCCACCCACTCTGGATTATCCAGATACCACTGGATTGTTTTTCTGATGCCAGTTTCAAAACTTTCTTTGGGTTTCCAGCCAAGTTCATTTTCAATCTTGGAGCAATCTATAGCATAACGGCGATCGTGGCCTGGACGGTCTTTGACAAAGGTGATTAGGGATTCGTGAGGCACATGGGGAGAATCAGGGAAGATCTCGTCCAGGATGGTACATATGGTTTTGACTATTTCGAGATTTGTTTTCTCGCAGCGCCCACCTATATTGTACATCTCACCAGGCTTACCTTTTTCCAATACAAGGCTCAAGGCCTCACAATGATCCTCAACATAAAGCCAATCTCTGATATTAAGGCCATCACCGTAAATGGGCAAGGGTTTGCCACTGGTGGCGTTTAGAATCATAAGAGGAATTAGCTTCTCCGGGAATTGACGTGGACCATAATTGTTAGAGCAGTTAGTTATGAGTGTAGGCAAACCATACGTATGATGATAAGCCCGCACAAGATGATCGCTTGCAGCCTTTGATGCTGAATACGGGCTGTTTGGGGCATAAGGTGTATCCTCACGAAAAGGCGGATCATCTGGTTCGAGAGAACCATACACCTCATCAGTCGAGACATGCAGAAAGCGAAACTGCGATTTTTCTCGCTCAGGAAGCGCTTCCCAATAATGCCGGGCTTCATCGAGCAGATGAAACGTCCCAACCACGTTTGTTTGAATAAAATCTTCAGGGCCATCGATGGATCGATCAACGTGCGATTCTGCCGCAAAATTTATGATGCCACATGGCCTATATTCATCTAACAATTTTCGAACAAGTTTCCTGTCACCGATACTACCTCTAACAAATACGTACCCCTTATCACCGTCAAGAGACTGGAGATTCATTAAATTGCCGGCATATGTCAGGAGATCGAGATTTATAATCCTGGCTTTCGCATTACTTCGCTCACGTAACACAAAATTGCTGCCAATAAATCCTGCTCCACCTGTAACCAGATATGTCTTCATGTAGTCACTCCGTGTTGGTTGACTAGTTAGTGCCCATCCACGAAAGGTAACGTTTTGATATATTGACAAAAAAAGCGCATTTTAAGGTGGAAAAATTTCCCGCCGGTTGTTATAAGAAAAGTACAAGCAATTGATATAACA
>JAFDIV010000067.1 GCA_019307815.1 Deltaproteobacteria bacterium | reverse complement strand
TACTCCTTCCAGGGCACCGGGCAGAACGTGTCTCACCGGTGTGGCAAACATGGAAAAGGGGATACACTGGACTAGAAGCGGACTCCCTGAATCTAAGGGATGCGGCTCTGCTATAAGGTCCGCCCCTGTAGGATATTATTACCAGCACAATCCTGAAAAACTGAAAGGAGTGGCCCATATAACCGGCATATGTACCCACAGGCACCCAACCGCAGATGCTGCCTGTATAGGGGCAGCTTACCTTGTGAAGCTTGCCCTGGATGGTGTTGAGCCGTCTCGTATGATACGAGGAAAAGGCCCTTTCCTTTCTTGGTGAGGGTTGGGTTGGAGAGGAAGCCGTGGCCCTGGCACTTTACTGTTTTCTCAGGTATCCAGACAGCTATGAGAAATGTGTACTCCGGGCTGCTAACACCAATGGAGATTCGGATTCCATTGCATGCATAGCAGGGGCCATAAGTGGTGCATACCTAGGAGTAAAGGCGATTCCTAAGGACTGGATAGAAAGGATTGAAAATAAGGATTATTTGATTGATTTAGGGATCAGGCTAGCCGAGGCAAGGAGGAGGCTATGATAAGTTATCGCATCTTACATTCGATTGTGTGTGCCGCGCTCCTCTCGGGTCTAACATTTCTTTCAGACGGCGATACCCTAAAGAAGGATGTCCTTGACCCAGAAAGAGTAAACATCAGAAGCGAGATAGGTGAGTTCAAGGGATACATGAAAAAGGACGCATTGATGGAGGACAGGATCAACATCTATGACAAAAACGGCAATCAAAAGGGATGGCTTGAAAAGGATGCACTTGATCCTGATACGTGGAAATTCAGGGAAAAGTAAGCCTCTTTTTATTTCCTTTCCCAGCCCCCCAGCTTTCTAGCCTCTTGGTTAGTTTGTGACAGCTTACCTCTTGCTCAATAAGTAGCCAAGATGACAAGGAAATTACTTGACTACACAGATAATTCCAGATTAGTTTATATTAGTTTTTAAAATATCTGTTCTGGATTTTCTGACAAAAAGAAAGCTACATTGCTATTGGATCACCATTAAAGGAGCTATTGAGGCGGGATGAAAGAGGAAGATAGAAAGATACTGGAGGAGTTTGCCGCACGGGTTCGAAGCGTTTTCCCCACAGCGCGTATATGGGCCTTTGGCTCCCGCGCGAGGGGAGAGGCGGAATGGGATTCTGATTTTGATATTTGTATTGTGCTTGAAAGAGTGGATCAAAATGCTGACAGGCTGATTCGTGATATTGCCTGGGAAGTGGGCTTTGAGAAAGAACAAGTTATTACTACTGTCATCATTGAAAAAGAAGACTTTGAAATCGGGCCTATGTCGGAAAGCACTCTGGTGTCGAATATTCTTCATGAAGGTATCCCAGCATGATTACGGAAAATATAAAAGCCCTTATCTCATATAGACTTGAGCAGGCCGAGGAATCCCTTGCTGCTGCCAAGCTTCTATTTGAGAACGAGCTTTTTAGGGGGTCCATAAACAGGGCCTATTATGCCATGTTCTATTCAGTATTGGCTCTTCTTGCTTCCCGCCAGATGGAGACCTCCAAACACAGTGGAGCTATCTCCCTCTTTGACAAGAACTATGTAAAGACAGGGTTATTTACCAAGGACTTTTCCCGATGGCTTCATAATGCGTTTGATCTAAGACAACGGTCAGACTATGCACCAAGATACTCCCCGTCTAGGGAAGAGGCCGAAGGAACTCTGCAGAACGCCATAGCTTTTGTAAAAGAGGTTAAAGTAATGCTCTCAAAATTAGATCAATGATCTTTTGATCGTTGCTACTGGCCCGTGATCCATCGACTCATGACACGCTGACCTCATGGTCCCCGGCCACTGAATAGGGAGCACTTTTTTTCGATTCTTTTTTCCTTGTACCTTCTGCCTTTAACCTTCCACCTCCGCCCTCATTGCGGCCTTCTCCCTTCCCAGCTTCCTAGCCTCTTAGCTGGTTTCTGATAGCTTACCCTTTGCACAATAAGTATCCAGGATGACGAGGAAATTACTTGACGTGTTAACTAATTTTAGGTAAATTTAGTTTGATTTTCTCTACAAACGCATTTATCAAAACAATACTCGCTAAAAAAATTTCAATTTTTACTCCTTCCGAGGTCCGTAATGAAGAGAAATGAAATATTGGATTTTCTCGCTAGAAATAAGCTGGAAATGAGACGTCGCTTCTCTGTAAAACGGATAGGTCTTTTTGGATCAGTTACAAAGGGGACAGAACAGGGCAAAAGTGATATCGATATACTTGTCGAATTAGAAAATCCTACCTTTGACAACTATATGGATCTGAAATTTTACCTTGAAGAACATTTTGGCCGTCCTGTGGACCTGGTCCTGCTTGATTCCTTAAAGCCTCGCATAAAAGATTCTATTGTAAAAGAGACAGCTTATGCCTAGGGACTATCGAGTTTTCATTGATGATATCCTGGATGCCATAACCCAGATAAGTGAATATACGTCTGGGTATGACATTTATGCCTTTGCAAAGGATCGCAAGACAATGGATGCCGTAATCCGCAATCTTGAAATCATCGGCGAGGCAGCAAGACATCTTCCTGAAGAAATTAGGAATCTCTCTCCTCACATAGAATGGCATAAGATAGTAGGTCTCAGGAATATCTTAATTCATGAATACTTCGGTATAAATGTCGAGATTATTTGGGATGTTATTGTTAATAAATTGGAACCACTTAAAGTTGCATGCCTTACTATTATGGGGCAATTGAATAAATAACCCTCTGGAAACAGTGTGAGACATGGCCTCCATTCAATATTTCTTTCCTTTTCTCCGTACCACACCATCGGTGGGTAAACCCCCTCCTCTCACCTTTATCCTTTGTCCTTTCCCCTTTATCCTTTCACCATAAGTCCCGACAGCTGATGGCCGATTGCTTTATAACTAAATCTGTTTTTTTGTCCTCACCCTCCTTTTTCCTTGCACCTTATTCCTCCGCTAGCTTTCCGGGCGTGACACCAGAGCAGGGGTTGCTGAAGGCTGATAGCTGATTGCCCTATTTTTGAATGCTTCTTTTTTCCTCTTTTGCCTCCTAACTTCTATCTCCTAAATTCTTTTTTTCTTTGTGACCAGGCAGGTGTCAAACCCCTTTGTTATGATGCCCGCAAACCATATTAGATTGGAAAGGGTGCGATTTTCATGATTAAGGGCAAGGTGGCCGGGATGGATGCCTTTGGCAGGGCAGGTACATTTGAAAAGCTCTTCTACAAGCTCCTTAACAGTTATGCACTGGACGCACTTGATCTTTACGATAAAAACAATGATGGCAAAGCGCCTAAAAGTCCGGTAACCAGCTTCCTCCTAGGCTGCCTGTATAGAGGCAGCTTACCTTGTGAAGCTTGCCCTGGATGGTGTTGAGCCGTCTCGTATGATAGGCAAATTGCTCAATTTTACCCGTGGAATTTCCGATGAATGGAAAGAAGCCATTGAAAA
>JAFDIV010000007.1 GCA_019307815.1 Deltaproteobacteria bacterium | reverse complement strand
ACGCAACGCGCAGCACGCATGCCGTCCTAGGGTACTGGCGGGGACACGCCAGGTGATTTCCAGTATTTGCTAACCTCCTGTAATCACATTCGATTATACAACTTCGTATCGCAATTAACGCTGTGGCTCACCGGAGGTACGAGCTAGAGGGTCAAAAGATTTTTCTTACGGTTTTTTTCGACCGGGTGGTTGTCGCCAGTCCTGGCCTTCCACCTAAGCCGATAACCTTGGCGAAAATTCGTTCGGGTAACTATCGTCCTTGTTCCCGTAACCCCCTGATTGCTCAGAATCTCTCATTCTTCCATCGGATTGAAGAGCGGGGTAGCGGGATAGGGCGCATGAGAGATGAGATGGCGGATCATGGGCTTGATCCTCCCCGGTTTGGTTCAAACAGTGGCTTTTTTGAAGTTGTATTGCCAGGACCGGGTCATAATCTTGATCGTTTGCGCGTAAGGGCGGATAATATCGGACAATTAATTACACCTTCGATTGAAGCCAAGTTGAACCAGCGGCAGAAGCAGATGGTGGCCTTACTCGTCCAGGGGGAGCAGTTGACGAGCAGGCGCTGTGAGCATGAGTTTGGGATCACCCGTGATACAGCAAATCGTGACTTTAAACATTTGATTTCGTTGGATTTAGTTGAGCCACGGGGGCAGGGCCGATCGAGACATTATGTGCTGAAAGGTAGCACATAATCGTCAGATAATCGTCAGGTTCTCCACCTGAATCGTCAGATCCATCTCTAACCCGGCCTTGGCCACCCCTCCGGTATTTTCTGCGGCTTTCACAACATTCAGAGGCAATATCCTTCTAAATTCTTCCCGCCTTTACCGATAACCTCCCTTGGTTACGCTATCCCTCCGCTATATCCCAGTCACTCTCACAGATTTTGTGTTGACCACGGCTGACCCACCTTGTCCTCTATCCCCTTATATTCTTGATTTTATTGGTCAATAAGGCTCCCACCATTTTTTTAAATATACGCTACCCCTACGCTCTTCCCAGGCGACATTTTAAGCATAAAATAAATTGCCGTCTCTATCCTTTCCAACCCCTTTATTTGAGGCGGCCCATCATGAGGAAGAAAGGATTCACCGGGATAATCGGAACCAGTCCCTCAATTTTGAGAGTCCTTGACCTCATCAGGATCATCGCGCCCAAGGACGTAAAGGTTCTGATCCGGGGTGAGAGGGGAACAGGAAAGGAACTGGTGGCCAATGCAATACATCGAAAAAGCCTCCGCAAGAATATGCCTTTTATCAAGGTCAACTGCGCGGTCCTGAGCAGGGACCTCCTTGCCTCCGAACTCTTTGGTCATGTAAAGGGTTCTTTTACCGGCGCCATTTCCACCAGGACAGGGCTTGTCATGGCTGCAGACGGCGGAACCCTTTTCCTTGATGAGATCGGTGACCTATCTCCGGATGCCCAGGCGGCCATTTTGAGATTCCTCCAGGAAGGAGAGGTGAGACCCATAGGATCGCTACAGACATTCCAGGTGGATGTGAGGGTGATCTCGGCGACCAACAAGAACCTGAAAGAGGCCATGGAAAAGGGGACCTTCAGGGAAGACCTCTACGATAGATTGAACAGCTTTTCCCTTGAGGTCCCTCCACTGAGAGACAGGCGAGAAGATATTCCTGATTTGGTGGGCTACCTGGTGGAAAAGTACAATCAGAAATACGATGAAGATGTAAGCGGCTTTACCAGAGAGGCATTGGCCTTCCTTATGGATTGCCCCTGGAAAGGTAATGTGAGGGAACTGGAAAATGTGGTCAGCAGAGCAGTGATCCTGTCCCAGGGCAAGAGTCGGATTGGTCTCAAGCAAATTTTCGATATCCTTCCTGATATGGGGATTAAGTTTCTAGGGAATTCAAAGCAGGAAGTGATTTTGAAGATTATCAAAGAAAAAGGAAAGATTATGGTTAAGGACCTCCAGCCCAGATTAGGGATCTCAGACAGGGCCATAAGAAACCATCTCAGCCGGATGGTGACAAGCGGTCTGTTGAAAACAGAAGGAGGTAAAAAGAACAAGTGTTATACCCTCCCCTGACCTGCCCGCCCTAGCACAGGCAGGTATTTTAACGGAACTTTATCGGAACCCCAAAATACCGGGAGATGATAACGCTATGAAATCATAAGAAATTTAACGGCAATTCTTATCGGAACTCCCCCCTTTATCGGAAGCAAGGGAATCTCCTTTATATTCAAAAGGTTGGAAAAGTATCAGAACCTGTCGCCCCCAAGATTCACCCAAAAATCCCCTTCCAAATTCGCTCCCTAATCAGGAAAGCCTTCTAATGTCAATATGTTGTCAAGTATGGCATACCCGTTGCTCCATACCAGAAGTGTTCCCGGATTGCGCGCCTGTCTGCGCCGTGCCTGCGCCGCGGCGCGGCAGGCAGGTGCGGTCCCTCACAGGCAGGAAGGCATTTTCTCTCTTGGAGGCAAAAAATGGAAAAGGTTCTTATCACCACCAGAGAAATGGCCAGATTCTTGAGGATAAGCACCGCCACCATAGACAAGTATCGAAAGCGTGGCCTGATCCCTTATGTCAGGCTTCCCAATGGCCAGGTGAGGTTTGAGCAAAGAGAGATCATGAAATGGATCGAGGAAAAGAGGGTTCCAGGTCTGTAGGTAAAATTCCCGTGCATAAACAGACCGGAAACTATCTCCAAAAGAAAAATGGTGAAACTGGGGACCCATCCTCAGGATGGGGAGTCCAAGCGAAGCGCGGACAAAATGAGAATATCCAATCGTATCTGTCTTCGGGCGAATCCCTTTTAGGAGGACGAAAGAGAATGAAAATATCCAAGTCCAAGCTCTTGAGTTTCATCACATGCCCGGAGAAGTATTACCTCGGCTATGAGCTGAACGTCAGGCCTGCCAAGACACCTTCTGATCTGATCATCGGCAGCTCCACCCACCATCTCATTGCTTCCCATTACATACGGGAAAGGGCCGGTGAGCCCTGCGACCTCCAGGAATTCCTCGCGCATTTCTGGTCTCGCTACAGACTGGATAACACGGATTTCCTGACCCGAGAAGACCTGGAGGCAGGCATGCATCAATCCCTGGAATTCGCCAGGCTTTTCCTCAGTGAAACCGACTTTGAACCCCTGGAGGTGGAATACAGGTTTTCCCTGCCCGTGGTGAACGTCAAGACCGGTGAGGTCATTCCGGACCTAGAGCTCACCGGCATCATAGACCTGATCGACCGCATCGACGGTAAAAGCAGGGCCATCGAGATAAAGACCAAGTCAAGGAGACCGGACGGATTCCAGGCCGAGATGTCCATGGAACTCACCTGCTACGCATACTGGCTCAGGTTCCTCGATGATTCGGAAACCATTCCTGTCAGCTACGTCAACATCGTCAAGAACAGGAAGCCATACATCCATTGGCAGAACCAGGAGCGATCAACCGAAGACTTCGTGGATCTGTTCCACACCATAAAAACAGTGGCCCAAAATATCAGCGACGGCCGGTTCTACAAGAACCCGGGTGTCCATTGCAACTGGTGCGACTACAAACCCGTTTGCAGCAAGGACGTTGACGCGGTGAAGGAGAGATTCAGTGGCGAAACAATCGAGACGCTTCAAGATCAGGGCCTGATCCAGGTTTGATCATACCTGCCTGCTGCAGGTAGGGCTGTCCCAGGTTGAAGGTTACGTGAGGAGGCTAAACCATGAGAAAGCTCGTATTGGTCGGCAAGTGGTTCAAAGGCAAGAAATCTACAGTCATCGACCTCCAGGCCTACAAAGAACTGAAACAGATAAAAAAGGAGAGGGGGAATAACAATGGTCCAGTTTCACAAGGCAGAGAGAAAGAAAAGTAAATTGCGTCTCGGTATTGCCGGTCCTGCAGGGTCGGGAAAGACCTATTCCGCCCTTTTGATTGCCTTCGGCATAGGCGGAAAGGTGGCCATGATCGATACCGAAAGAGGATCCGGTGAGCTATACGCCCATCTCGGGGATTACGATGTCTGTCCCATCACATCGCCCTTTGTCCCGGAGAAATACATAGAGGCCATTCGTGCTGCAGAGGATGCCGGGTACACAACCATCATCATCGATTCCCTGTCCCATGCCTGGTCCGGGGAAGGCGGTCTTCTGGATCTCCATGGCCACCTTGCGGATAGAAGCGGCAATAGCTGGGCGGCCTGGCGAAAGGTCACCCCGAAACACAACCAGCTCGTGGAGGCCATGCTCCAGTCTCCCTGTCACATCATCGCCACCATGAGATCCAAGATGGAGTATGCACAGGTCATGGAGAACGGGAAGACCGCTGTCAAGAAACTCGGAATGAGCCCTATCCAGAGAGACGGCATGGAGTATGAGTTCACGCTATTCCTCGACATCGATCAGGATCATGTGGCCGCTGCCAGTAAAGACAGGACCTCGCTCTTCGATGGCAAGTTCTTCAAGCCTTCCACGGATACAGGAAAGACACTGATCGAGTGGTTGGAGACCGGGGACCGACCAAGCACACCAGATAGGCCAAACAGGCCAGCCAAACCAAATGAACCGGATCGACCAGACAAACCAGCGAACGAGAATGGCCTCAAAACCTGCCCTGATGGGAACTCCGTCAGGGTCCTCTTTGCCAAACTGGGCTCCTATGGCCTCAGCAGGGATGCCTACAAGGCCTATTGCTACCAGAAATACGGTACCCACTCCATGAAGGAGCTGACCCCTTCACAGAGGGAAGAGCAGATCAAGATCCTGAACTCCCTCAAGACCAAGGAGAGGCTCAAGGAGTTCAGAAAGGTGCTCGAGGAGCATGCAAACTCCGCCACACTGCCGGCGGACGGGTCTGCAGACCATGAGTCGCCTTCTGAGGATACCGGGAAGCGGGCAATTCCACCCCATGAAATGGGGAATATGAACCAGCCACCATCCACCCAGGAATTCAATCTCTTTTAGGAGGACATCATGAGAATCGACAATCTCAAGCTCCAAAACTTCAGGTGCTTCCATGACCTGGATCTGGACTTCGCCAAACCCATCAACTTTATCTTCGGCCCCAACGCATCGGGCAAATCCACCATTGCTGAAGCCATGGAGATGGCACTCACTGGCCGTTGCAATGGATTCAATCCCAACTGGAGGGACAGGGCCGCCCTTGCAAGGCATGGATCAGACACCTTCAAGATCCAGCTCGATATGGACATTGATGGGGATCGGTCTCCGCTCGGCTCCGCCCCGATAAAGAAGGTCATCCACAGGCCGGAGCTCAAGGACTGCTCACCCAAGCCGGATGCCATTGCCAAGATGCTCCATGTAAGCAAGGAGGTCCTGGCAGCCCTGTTCGATACCGGGCATTTCTTATCCCTCCATCCCGATGAGAAAAAAAGGGTCATCTTTGATCTCCTGGACCTGAAGGTCACCAAAGCCAACATCAAGAGAAAGCTCAAATCATGGCTCAAGGAGCATCCAGGCTTGACCGAAAAGTACCGGATCGATCCCAATGGTGACCTCCTGTCCTGCATTGGCACAGCGCCTGATTCACTGGAAGCTGCCTACAGCCAGGCATTTGATGAGAGAAGGCTGGTCAAGAGGGAGCTGAAAGCCATGGGTCCTACCGTGCCTGCCTGCCGGTCAGGCAGGGACATCCCTATAGACATCCCGGACGGGATAGCGCCTGCCTGCGTCCCGCGGACAGGCAGGCCGGAAGAGATCAAGAGCAGGATAGACCAGAACCAGAGAGAGCTCTCTTCCCTTCATGAAAGGCTTGGTCAAAGAAAGGGGATCCTGTCATTTGAGAAAAGGCGGATCGAGGCAGAAATCGAGAAGATATCTTCTTCTCTTGGAGAATTGAAATCCGATGTAAAAGGCTTCAAGCCCAGAGCGGAGAAAACCAGACTCTCAAGGCTTGAAAAAAAGAAGGACGAGACGCTCCAGGAGATTGAATCCAGGACCAGGGAACTTGAGTCCTGTCGGGAGGAGATCAACAGGCTTCGCGTGGAAAGAGAGGCAGAGGAAAAACTTATTTTAAAGCTCAGAGAGTTCAACGGGAATTGCCCCCTGTTCGACCGACCCATCGAGTGCAAGACAGATGAGGTCCTCTCGGCAATATCCGAATTCCTGAATGGAGAACGAAGGCTTGACGGCGAGATTGAGACCCTGGCGCAGAAGGCCGCTGAGATACGAAAACTCATAGGGACCAGGGAGCATGACCTTTCCACGATTCAGGAGGACATCTCCGCGTCGAAGGAAAGGCTTTCCCAATACGACGACAACCTGGAAAGGATAAACGAGCTTGAAAAGAAAAAGGCAGAGATGGAGAGGAGCCTGAGCGAGTGTACCCGGGACGATTCGGAAGGACTGAGGGACAGGATCAGACAGGTCGAAGAGGAGCTTGAGAAAGACAGAGCCCTTCTCCTCACGATCCAGGACAACGAAAAGAGAAAGGCACTCACCCACAAATTGAACGCCCTGGAAGTCCTCGTCCAGGCATTCTCACCCAAGGGGATCATGGCCGACCTTCTTTCAAAGGCCGTAAGGTCCCTCAATGAGAGCCTTGCCCAAACCATGAAAAAGCTCACCAGCGGGAAGTATTCACTCGAGATCAATGTGAACCCTGCCCGACAGTCAGGCGGGGATGACGTTGATATCCACCTGATCGATCATCACAACGGCACGAGGACCAATGTCAGGCTTGCATCATCTAGCGAGAGGTTCCGGGCAGGGATCGTGATCCAGTCTGTCCTTTCCGGATTGACCGGTCTTAGGTTCATGCTGATAGACGGCCTCGACATCCTCGATCAGGAAAACAAGGGCTTCTTTTTCAGGTTCATCCAGGAGGTGAAGAAAGACTTCGACAATATCTTTGTGTTCTCCACCATCGGCCAGTATGCACCACAAAACCCCAACCTTCCAGGTGTGGATTTCTGGGTAATACAGGATGGTCATGTAGGGAAGGTCCCTGTCAGCTTGAGAAAAGGTCTCCGACCTGGAGGGTCTCAGGCCCCGCTTCCAGCCCGGAGGGCCTCCAGGCCGGAGGGGAAGGCAGCATAGGGGATGGAAGCAATGAATCTGAACAACCTCAATCAAAAACAGAAAGAGGCAGTCCTCGCCAAGGGCATAGTGAGGGTCGTTGCCGGTCCGGGATCGGGCAAGACACGGGTCCTGACCCATAGGATCGGATATCTCGTCTCTGAATGCGGTGTCAATCCTTCCAATATCCTATCGGTCACCTTCACCCGTAAAGCGGCATTTGAGATGAAGGAGAGGCTGAAGGAGCTGATAGGCCAAAAGGCAGATGCCCTGAACTGCGGGACGTTTCATTCCATCTGCTATCGGATGTTGCGGGAGACCTTCTCCAACGGCCACGGCTTCAAGGTGATGGATGAGAAAAAGAGGAAAATATATCTCAAGAAGGTCCTCGGTCCCGAGGGGATCAATCTGGATCTGGATGCAGGGCGGGTCGGCTCCATTCTCAGCCTTTCCAAGAATCAACTGCTGGATGCAGAGGGCTTTTCGAGGGAGGCCGACAACCCCTTCATGGTGAAAGTGGCAGAGGCCTTCAGCCTTTATGAGCAATGGAAAGAGAGGGACCGCCTCCTCGATTACGACGATCTCCTGCTCCGGTGCTGGAAACTGCTCAAAAAGGACCGCAAGACCCGCAAGAGATACCAGCACCGATTCACCCACATCCTGGTGGATGAGTTCCAGGATACCAACCTGGCACAGTTCGAGATCATAAGGCTCCTTGTCCCTCCACAGAACAACCTCTTCGTGGTGGGAGACGACTGGCAGTCCATCTATGGATGGAGAGGAGCGGTTCCTGAAAACATCATCGAATTCAATCACACGTTCCCAAACGCCACGACCATCAAGCTGGAGCAGAACTACCGGTCTACCAAGACCATCGTGCAGAGATCCAACATTCTCATCTCCTTCAACAAGATGAGGACTGAAAAGAAGGTCTGGACCGAAAACGGAAAAGGCAGGGAAGTGAAGGTATTTAAGGCAGAAGAACCGGAACAGGAGGCCTCCCTCATACTTCAAGAGTTGAAATCCCTGGTTGATGGTAATGGGACACGCTACAGGGAGATCGCCATCCTCTACCGCACCAATGCCCAGTCCCGCTCCCTGGAAGACGAGTGTATCCGGCATAAGGTCCCCTACCAGGTGATAGGCTCCCTCGGCTTCTATGATCGCAGGGAGATAAAGGACATGATCGCCTACCTCCGCCTGATCCACGACCTCGATGACGACGAGGCCCTGTTAAGGATCATCAATGTCCCTTCCAGGTACCTGGGAAAGGCATTCGTAAGGGAGCTGGAAACACAGGCCGCCCATAACAAGCAATCCCTGTTTGTGTCGCTCGGCGGGTATTTCAGCAGGCCCTACATGAACAAACAGGCGACCCGGTTCCAGGAGCTCATCCTGGAATTCAGGCATTACTATCAAAACCTGTCCGCCGGCAGTTTGGCGGAGCAGAGCCCATCGCTTCCGGAGCTTCTCAAAAAGATCAGGGCCAGGACAGACTACGATGCCTTCATCTGTAAAGACAAGGAGGTCACACCGGATGATTCCCGGATCCAGAACCTCAATGAGCTGGAGGCAGCCCTTTCGAGATTCGAGAGAATCGAGGATTTCCTCTTCTATGTGGATCAACTCCGAGCATCACAGAGGGACATCAAAAGGGATCACGATCAGGCTCGCCCCGTTGAATTTCCCAACGGGAACCTATTCAACGGGGTAAACCTCATGACCCTGCACAAGAGCAAGGGCCTGGAATTCCCGGTCGTCTTCATAGCCGGGTGCGCCCAAGGGCTCCTTCCCCATCACAAGGCCCTCCCTGCCCGATGGTCAGGCGGGGATGACGGAGGCCTCGAAGAGGAAAGAAGGCTCTGCTACGTGGGCATGACCAGGGCCAGGGAGAGACTCTACATCTCCTATCCCAGGACATACCAGGGCAAACAACTGACAGCTTCCCAGTTCCTGGAAGAGGCGTTCCCGGAGTTGAAGACGACAGACTGAAGATGCAGAAGCTGGACGGACATTGGGTCGCCAAGAGGGTCGGTATCCTCGAACATTACAAGAGCATGACGCTCACCGAGATCGTGCTCTTCGATGCCTACCTTCTCCTTGCCAATAAACAGACCTGGGAGTGCTGGAGGACCGTAAGACAGCTGGAGGAGATACTGCCCATGAAGAAGGATAGCATCTTACGTGCAAAGAAAAAACTCGTCAAAAGGGGGTGGATCCAGGAGATCAACCGCACGGGGATCTTTATTCCCAAGCTCTATCGATACTCCAGCGAAAAGGCCGCTGACGATCCCCTGGCTGCCGTGACGGCACAGGCAGGCCGGTTGTCGCATCTGGGGGAACGCTTGTCTCGTTCGGGGGAACATCCATATCGTACTGACGAAGGGAGTTTGTCTCATCTGGGAGAACAAAAGTTCCCCCAGGAGCGACACCTGTCTCACTTGGGGGAACGTAAAGTAGCGTTTGGGGGAACCATTATAGAAGAGGGTAGTATTATAGAAGATGATTACCTCCTAAGTAGGTCCGAAAAATCCGAGATCTCCGGATTATGTCAACTTGCCAAAGAAGACCGCCTCTACCTCAACCTCCTGAAATCCATCCCCGGGTATCCCTTCAATTTCGAGAAGGACCTTTCTTTCCTTCGGGACCTGCTCGTGGATTTCCCCACCCTCGACTTCCAGGAAGAGATCAAAGCCTGGAAGACATGGCTATTGGACAAGAACCTGAAAGGAAAGATCAACTACCGTTCCCGTTTCAGGAAATGGCTTCAAAACAGTGTCAATTTTAAAAAAGGAGAAGCGAATGAAAAATACACCTGCACAAAATCCGGCAGGCAGGGATCTGGCTCAACCAAACCAGAGGCTCGTGGCCTCCGGCCCGGAAGGGCCTACGCCCCGGAGGGAGAAAAGAAAGGCCGCAAAGGTTTCGACCTCCCGAGCGCATACCCAATTGACGCCGGGGGAGCATAGATCACACCCCCCTAAAGCGGAATCGACCCGGTTAGAGTTCCTAACCGGGCAGGCCCTGAAGAAGATTAGGGAAAGACAGAGGATCCGGGAGATATCCAGGCCGGGGGATGCCAGGTGCAAGAGGTGCCACCAAGGCTTTTCCCCTTCATGGGATCACCTCGAGGGAAGGTGGAAGTACCCCGGGATGGCGGAAGACGGGATATGCAGGAGGTGCAAAAGGCTGATCCATATCAGGGAGTACATAGAGCAATACCTCGTGAAGGCAGGAGTTCCTCCCAAGTATATGAAATGCTCCTTTGAAAACTTCAAGGTGACAGGAGAGAACCGGCAGTCTTTCGGCCTTTGCAAGGGATATGTTTCAGGCCCAGATTACACACTCTTCATTTACGGCAATTATGGTGTCGGCAAGACCCACATGGCAGTGGCCATCACCAGGGAGCTGCTGCTCCAGGGAAGGCAGGTGGCATTCACATCGGTTCCCAGGCTCCTGTTCGAGATCCGGAAATCCTTTCGGGCAGGATCTGAAGTGACAGAGGAATACTACATCAGCAGGTATACTTCCTATGAATACCTGGTGCTGGATGATTTCGGGGTGGAAAAGACCACCGAGTGGGCAAGGCAGACCCTGGATTACATCATCTATGAGAGGGACAACAACCTCAAGCCCATGGTCATAACATCCAACCTTTCCCTGGATGAGATCGCCGAGAAGATAGACGGCAGGATCTCTTCACGCCTTGCAGGCATGGGCAAGGTGATCCAGCTCAAGGGATCGGATTACAGGTTAAGGAGAGTGAAACCGGGGACCCGCCCGAAGGGTGGGGAGTCCGAGAGAAGCGAGGACAAATGAGAAATGCGAACATCATCATCTCCATGCCCTTCCTCCCTCCTTCTTTCAATGCCTACCGGAGGTATCACTGGCGGGTTCAGAGGAAAACAGAGGCAATCTGGAAGAACTACATCTTTGCAAAGTGGCTGGAGTTGAAGAAGCCCACGTATGAGGCGGTTCACATCACCCTCCACTTCTACTTCCCTGACAAGAGGCTGAGGGACATGGACAACTACATGGCCACGGGCAGCAAGCTGGTGGGCGATGCCCTGAAGGGATGCTTTATCCCGGACGACAGCCCGGAGCATCTCAAGGGATGGGGTTTTTTGTTTGGCCTGGACCGTCAGAATCCAAGAACCATCATCGAGCTCAAGGAAATAAACGAAATAAACGGAATAAACGAGACAAACGAGATAAACCAGACCAAGGAGGTAACCAAGAATGGACAAAGTCAAAGAGATCATATCAGAGGAGGAGCTCTTGAGGATCCTGGACGTATCCAAGGATACGCTCGATAAGCTCAGGAACAAAAAGGGATTCCCCTATGTCTCGTTAACCAGAACCAACCGGGTGTACCTGGCAGAGGATGTCCATTTCTGGCTGGAACGAAATCGGGTACGGCATTAAATGATCTCTCTCTCGCAGAGTCCTCCGTGCCTCTGTGTGAGATTCAAAGGAGAAGAAGATGACTAACCCTGAATGTAAACGATACGACACATGCAATGCCCCCCTCTGCCCTCTTGACGATCAGAGCCTTGAGCACGGCATCTGGTACCCTGACGAGGAGATCTGCGCCATGAGAAACCATGCCACCCTCCCCTGGATTCAGAACCAGAAAAAGCTGGTGAAGAAGACCGGCCGCGCCGACCGGTACTTCAACCTCCAGATGCTGGAGCGAAACTGCATCATAAGGAAGGGCATAGAGGGCCTCGATCCTAACCAGGCCGAAGAGTATCAACTCAAGAAATGGCTCAAGGCCCACCCCGAAAAGAGGGTCCTCTCGAAGGAAGAGAGAAAAGTCATAGGTCAGAGGCTGGCAGGAGCCCGGGCATGATAATTTAGGGGTCAGCGACCCGAAATTGAAATGCCCTCTCGCAATGGTTTTATGAAAAATTTAAGGTCCAGACAATGCGTTTCATGACCAAAAATCCCCACCCCATACAAAACCATGCACCGGGGAAATGCGCACTCAAAAACCATTGGGACAGAGCCCTTGAAATTTTCAGAAAATTTTCTCTGCGCTCTCCGTGGCTCTGCGGTGAATAATTTTGAAGGAGGAAAACCATGTTGAATATAGTCGCCCTAATAGGACGTTTAGGCGCGGATCCGGAAATCCGCTACACCCCTTCTGGAGTGCCGGTGGCCAATTTCAGGACCTGCCCTGTGAAATCCTGCAAAGCAGGAGTCCCAATGACTTGGTGTTATTTCAACTGATAAAAATTTTCAATGCCTTTAGTGAGTCTTTAAAGCCTGGGCTTCTTAACATTGGGACTATTTCACAGGGTAAACCGTGAACGAATACTGGACGGATCAGAGTGGCCAGAAGCAGGAAAGGACACATTGGTTCTCCTGCGTGGCCTGGAAGGGCCTGGCAGAGACCATCGAGAGATATCTGTCCAAGGGTTCCCAGGTGGGGATCTCCGGGTCCCTCCAGCAAAGGACCTGGCAAAATGACGCAGGCGAGACCCGCTCCACGGTGGAGATCGTCGTCAGAAACCTGACCATGCTTGATGGTAAAAGACGGAAATCGGTTCCCCCCGTTGAAGACGATGATATTCCATTTTGAGCGATGCTATCCTGGCCCGCGTGTCCCTTTTAGCTCGAAATATCGACCAAATGAACGAAATAGACGAAACAGATCCACCCCGTGAAATTGACGCCAGTCACAACAGAGTGTATTTCACTGGGGCCAAATAGACCATATAAACCAAATGACCAACTCACCCTTCAAACAATACTACCGCGTCGATGAGGTTGCCGAATATTTTGCCATTTCGGTGAGGACGGTTTATCGCCTCATTGATGAAGGGGAATTGAGGCGGACAAAGATCAGGGGTTGCCTCAGAATACCGGTGTGGGAAATCGAGAGGTATGAAAAGGAATTGAGAAAACAGATGGCAGAACTATGACACATTATCGGTAGATCATTTTGTATATTCAGTTGATATCTCACTATCTATCTCTTAGGACATACCAAGGCATCATAGGTTCGGCTTTTAGATACTGCAAGTTTCTTAGGATTCCCATAACTTGTTTTGGGAACTTGTGTTTCCTTTTAAGATTACTTATACCAGCACCCGAACGTTAGGTGGATTGGGAAGCAATGGTATTCGAACTTCTCAGAACAAAAAGCCGAGAAACAAAGCCTATATCTTGAGAGTCATTCCGATGTGTTGGCTAAGGTGTATGTAAAGCAACCAACTCATCCGAGAAGCTCTATTCTTGTCTTTTCGCCTTCGTAATATTTTCTTATCAGGGTTTCTTCAAAGGTTGTCACGAGCATTTGAGGAATAATATTTTTCCTACAGACCGCAACTAGGAAGTTCAATAGCGACCTTCGGTTTCTGATATCAAGATGCTCCAGGGGCTCGTCTATCATAAGGAAATCGATTTTCGTTGATAGAAGCCTGCAAAGGATGACCCTGGCAAGAACCAACAAAACCGTTTTCTCGCCGCCGCTCAGATGCGCAAAATCATACTGCCTCTCGTCGCTTGCAACCCTTATTATCCCCTTCTCATCCAGCACAATCTTCCATCGGCTTTCAGGCCTGAATTTCTGCCAAAGCTCTGATATCCACCTGTAGACATGGGACAGGTTCCGGTCTTTCTGCTCATGGAGCGTGGATTCAAGGGCACTGGTTAGCATTTCTGCCAGCATCTGTCTTTCATATGATAAGTGAAGACGGTCCTTGAGAAGCTTCAGCCTGGCGGCCTGCTTCGATTCAGCCTTTAATTCCGCAAGATACCGCGTCTTTTGCTCGATCTCTTTCTTTATGTCATCCAACTGGGAAGCCTTGGATTTTTCAGCCTCAGACTTCTCCTTCAGGGATGCATTTAACGAAGATAAATGTAAGTCAGCTTTCTCGATAGTAAGTGGCTTGACTCTCTCCAAAAGGGACTTTAAAAAGGTATTGAGATTGGTATCATAATCCCTTAGCTTCCTTGCCTTTTGCCTTAAGCGATTGATCTTTTCCTGCAAGGCTTTTGAAGCATCCTGAATTTCATGGAGTTCTTTTTCTGCTTCCTCTATTTGCTGCGTGGTTTCATTTATGAGGCGCTCGGCCAGGGTCTTATCGACCGGTCTCTTGCAGACCGGACATGGGACCTCGGTCTTTTCTTCTGTACCGGCGATAACGGATTCGAGAAGGCTCTCTATATCTCTCAGATAGCTTATCCTGTTTTGGACAGATCCTACTGAGGCCTCGTTCTTTCTCTGATTTTCCTCTTCGATAGAAATCTCGGAATCAAAAGCCTTTAGAGCTTCTATCAGAGCGTCATCAAGGGATTCTCTTGATGTTCTCTTAATCTCCGGCCCGTATTTTTCAGCGATTTCTGTGAGAAGCCCCCGGAGATGTTCGTATTTCCTCTTTTCTTCGTTAATCTCTCTGATTTGTTTCGACAGTGCATCCCTTTCTTCCTGAATTGTCTTCTCCTTCTCCTTCTTTTTGTCAAGGTATTCCTGGGTAGCAGTAATCTCGGAGTCCTCAACTAGCTTTCCGGCCCTAATAGTTTTCAGTTCCGAGGATATGTCTTTTATTGACGATGAAACGTTCCGTACGATTCTTTCATTAAATTCTTTGAGCTCCTGCAGGCTCGCAATTCCAAAAATATCCTGCACCCTCGCGTTCAACGCCTCGCTTGGAGGGTCTTGCAGATACCTGAAAACTTCCCCTTCGGACATATAGGTGAGTCGGTTGAAAAACATATCATCCACGGAAAGGACATCAAGCACTGAGGACGAAAGATCATCCCAGCCCATCCCCTTTCTCTTGCCATCAATAATTATCTCGGATGGGAGCTTTCTGTCCCGTCTGAAATTTCTTGTTATGGAAACCTGGTTTCCGTTGACATCAAGGTCCAGGTGAATCTTGGCGGGCAGCTGTGGATTCCTCACAAGTTCCTGAAAGTCGACAGAAAGGGATTTGCCTGTGACACTAAGACATATGCCATCAAGCAGAGTGGTCTTACCAACCCCGTTTTGGCCGACAAGAAAAGTGATCCCATCTGAAAAGGTTATGCGCTTATCAGCAAAGGCTTTCCAATTCCTTATCGAAAGTGACTTAATCATCATCGGCCTTGATTCTTTTCATCTCTCTATCCAGGAAAGAGTCGAGCTTGTCAAAATCATTCTTGCTTAGTTCAGGCTTGGATAATAATTCCGTCAGCCTATCCAGGATCTTGCCCTTGTCAATTTTAAGTACGGATTTCTTGGCCTCCTTTTTCTCTGGAATTCGGAAAGATCTTTCCTGGAGTTTGCTGAACTCCTCATCTAAGTTTCGCCTGAGCACATCCTTTACAGTAAATGATACTTGTTCTCCTTCTTTTCCGATAATAAGGTCCTCGGGAATTGACCAGTCCACAAACTGTGCATCGTAGAAATCCTTGATACATATGTCCAACGCGGAAATCCTCTCATTTCTGAGATCTATATTGTTCGCAGGTATCTCCATATATTTTCTCAAAATGAAGGCATCGACTGCACATGATGGAAGGTCATCAAGATTCCAGATGGCAACAACGGCTGTTATTTTGGGCTCTGCTTGGATTACATCGAATAGACCACGAAGGAAATCTCTTTTCACAATTCCTCTTTCTTCATCAGGCACTAAATACAACTGAAAAAGAATGTCCTCTCTGGTAACCACGAAATCGGGCTTTTCAAAACCTTCTATTTTTTCGCGCCCAGCGGTAATGCGGATAAGCCCCTCATGTATGACGAATCCTTCATCTTTAAGCCCGTCAAGGGCTTCTCTCACCGTTTCCTGAAAAAGCAGCCTATCGGTATATTCTCTTAGGGTAGCAGATTTCTCCCTTGCTTTGACCTCCTGGAGATATTCTCTGAAGCTAACCAAATTCTGTGCTTTATCATTCATCGGTTACCCCAAATAACTTGTAATCTTCGTTTCTTTCTTCCCGCTGCTTTTTTGCCTCGCAGTCCGCGAGCATTTGTGCAATGCATTGGTCCGCATACTGACGATGCTCTTGATATGTTCCCAGGGATATTTCGCCGTTGTCATACCGATTTATCTGATGTTCAGCAAATGACCAGATGGCGGACCGCCATCGGTCATTTGACAATTCGCAGCACAAATGAAGACTCCTTAAAAAGAGCAGCGAGCCGATACAATGAATATTCCTGGTCGTTAGAGAACGATCTTCAAAACTTATTCTGTCCCTTTTTATTAGATCTTTTATTGCCTTTTGTAACTCAAGATCATCTGTTATTACAACGACCTCCTGATCCTGTGAAAGCTTAAGCGCAAGCAGCACCAAACTGGCATCAGCGTATCCCACATCTTCTGATAGTATCCCCTGGAATACCTCAACCTCCCTTTCGGTCATTTCCTCTATGCTTATCCCATTTTGATAAATATCCGAAAGTGTATGTATGAACCATAGGTCCATGCATAAGTTGTCAAAAAAATCCGGATCAGCGGTTCTTAGGGCTGAATTCAATTTGGAAATGTCTATCTCATCATCATAGACCTTGTCGGATGTAAAGACTTGGCCGCCCCCGCACCTGCCCATATTTTCGACGATTTTTTGCGCTCTTGTTATGAAGATTGGCCTCTGTTCTTCAAAGGGTTTCCCTAATGTTTTTGAGCCTAATTCCGCCCTGATCGTCCTGTTGACCTGATCAAGGAAGTTGGTGTCTAGTACAAGCGTCTTTGAATTGAAACAGTCTGGATTCTTCTCGCACATATCAAAAATATGATAATAAGCAGGATTGACTTCTCCAAATACCTGAAAAATATCATGGAATCATAAGTTTCACAAGTATAGTCTCCGCAGGAGCTTAAACGTTGGATAGGATCGGATTTGCTGGCCCGGTGTCTCTAAAGCCATCTCCTCAGTATTGGTGTCTGGGATGTTTCTATCCAACCATTGTGGAATTCCAAGTTCTTGACACTACCCATAATGACCTCCTTTCATACAAAAAATGGTATATTGCTGAAGAATGGAACATAGCATGGCCGATTCTTACCATGCAGTATAAACTGACCTTAGACTCCTTCCAGCACAATCCCCTCTATTTCACAATTTTTCCAGTGGCAGCGAGAAGGTAGGTCCACTCCCACCACTTCCGCCCCTTTTTCCACTGCCTGCCAAATGGATCTCCCTTGGCTACGACCATCCTTTGACAAGCGGAAGTAATTTTAGTAGATAATCGGATAGTTTTCTTCATATTAGTTCATTTTGCCTGCCTCGGTCGAATAAAAATTTCTGTCTACGCAAATTTCTTGAAAAAAATACTGGGAGTTTGACCGCATCTGTCAAAACAATATGATATTCCTTTTATTCCACCCTCTTATTGTGAAAGTACGATTGGAGGCTTCACAATGTATATTGGCCAATAAATATCTTGAAAATCCTTGACTTCTTTGGCCCTTTTAGTATGATCTCCTTGGCTGTTTAATGATTTATTGGACAAAACATCACAAAAAGGTTCTTGTTGGCCATCTCTATGTTGAAAAATACCGAATTGCATTATTGGGCCTCAAAGGTGGAATGCTGCCATGATGGATGATCGATGGATATCGGTTGAAGAGGTCGCGGCCTACTTGGGTGTCAAACGGGATACCATCTATAAATGGATCGACCGGAGGAAGATGCCTGCCCACAAGGTTGGTCGCCTATGGAAGTTTCGAAAGGAAGAGGTGGACCAGTGGATTCATAGCGGAGGGGCCAGTAGAGATAACAGTGGGGAAAATTAGTCCGAGCAAAACAAGAGGTAACTATTGCTGAAAGTTCCCGGCGGTCACTAAAATAAAACACAGATCTTGATTCATAAAGAGTATTATCAAAAGGCAAATCGAGGAGTATGGGAATAAAAGCATAAGGATCATTACTAAACTTACAATGAAATATTTCAAATAATCTATGGCGCTTCAATCTCTTTCAGATCGCGATTATGTCGAGCTCCTTACGGAGCGATGTGTTGAGCGTTTTATGCGGAAGCTCTTTTTGTCAGATGTAAGGATTCAAACGCTTATAATGATATCCCCATTCATAGGTACGCTCGAAGGTACACGTTTCGGTATGAGTTGGCTTGCGAAAAAAATTGAAGAGGAAGACATTATTACCTTTGTAATAACCCAGCAGCCCCAAGAATATTATCATCGCCAAGGGGTAGAGGAGATGCTTAGATGTAAACATGCCGAAATACGTTTTAATTCTTTGCTTCACGCCAAACTGTATGTTGCCATGTCTCAGGATCTCCATAGAGCCTTTGCCATGTTTGGATCTGCTAATCTGACAAAAAGCGGGATGGAACGGAATATAGAACTCGGAATGATGATCTATGGTCGAGGCAGAGGCCGAGAGATTATCAACGAGCTTTATCACTGGGGAGCGATTCGTTTGCGTACCCATCGCGAAAGTAAATTGGTAAAGCGTGTTAACGTCATAAAGAGGAGGTAGCCATGGAATTTAAAGAATGGTTTTGTTTAGACAATAGAGGTAGTTTTACCATTGATGCAAAGATTACCCCATCTGATGGTCGTTTCTACTTTGGACGGGCCGAAAAGGAAAAGCAGATCAAGGCACAAATTAGGAAATGTTTCATCGCACCTGGGACCCCCAAAATGATGATCTGGGGAGCTTACGGCTCTGGGAAGACCCAGACCCTTCATTACATCGATTATTATTTGAGGACCGACAAACCACCCTCATGCCACTTGGATCCACGAGTTTTACATGTAGATATAGAAGTCCAAAGCAAGTCCGATTGCAGTGCGATCCACATCCAGTTGCTCGAGACTCTTGGTAAGGACCCGGTAACTAAATGGGTGGCAGATCTCTTTTCTCAGGTAGACGATCTTGACAAAGAGCTACGTGAACTAATGGGCGATCCGAATGCAGTGGCTTGTCTTGGAGAACTTAGGTCTGGTGGTGCATCCAGCCTTACTGCTTGGCGGTGGCTCACGGGACAGTCTCTCTCGAATAACGACTTGCAATCTCTAAAAGTCACGCGGAATCTTGGCCAACTGGGGGCTGGTGATATGGTTAACGTGCTCGTCGGGATTGGAAAGCTGGCCGAGAAAAATGGAGAAAAGCTCATATTCATGCTGGATGAGATGGAGCAACTTCAGAACGTTCGAACAGGAGACTCTACTGAATCGATTCACCAATATTTTCGCAAACTCGCTGATCCCGCCAATTCCTCGGTTGGTTTTGTGATTGGATGCACTGCTGATACCAGAGACGAAATGCCCCGGATTCTTAACCGAGCTGATATCAGTACTCGAATCGGAGAAATAAACTATATTGAGATTCCTCACTTGCCTGCGGTTCAAGATGTAAAGACCTGTGAAACAGGAAGCCGCTGAAAAGAAAATCCAAGACGAAAAATTAGGCGTTCCGCTCGAAACATACCCATTTAACAATAGTGCATTTGAGCTTCTTTGCGATTATGCTTCGCAAGACCCTGTAAAGGCTCTTCCTCGGAACCTTATCAATTCTATTAATGAGTGCGCCATCCAGGCATGGGATGAACAGAAACCTATAGTGGACGATGCGATTGTCAACGATGTAGCACCGCTTGTATTCGGATAGAGTGTACACGGAGTGGGTAGATGAAAAAATTTACGGTAAAGCCAAGATTATTTCGCACCTCACAGGCCCTCGTGGGAAGCAGTGAGCAGGATAGTGAGGAATGGATTCTACTGGGAAGGCTTTCAGAAGCGGGCCAGCTGACCACTATCCGATTTGATGTAAACAAGCCTCATGTTATCGCCATCTTTGGAAAACGTGGGTCTGGGAAATCCTATACCTTAGGTACAATATTGGAAAGCCTATGTACCCAAAACCTTGAAACTACAATTTCGTCCATCTCACGCACCCAGGGCGGATTGCTCTTTGATACACTTGGTATATTTCAGTGGATGCAAGTAGCCCTTGATTCAGATTCAGAGCAGGAAGTTGTGCGGACACAGCATGCAGTCCAACGAGGGTGGAATCTCATCCCAGAACCACTTGACACTCAAATCTGGATTCCCGCAGGCACACGGACAGATACGACTCCAGATTGGCATATGGATTTCGCCATAAACTGCTCGGATTTCACGGCTTCTGATTGGGGTTATCTCCTCAATCTAGATATCTACCAGGACAGAATGGGACAGCTCTTGAACGACACTTACACCAAAGTTGTATTTGAAGGCTGGCAGCAGGGTTCCAGACATCACGCGGCCAAAGAGCTATACACGATTGAGGATCTGATCTTATGCATAAAGCAAGATAGCGAACTGCAGGAAAGTTACCAGTCAGAAACAAGACGTGCGGTTATCCAGCAACTAACCACATTTAGAAGAAATCCTCTTTTCAAGGAACACGGTACGACCATGGGCGAACTTCTGCAGCCAGGCAAACTTAGCGTTTTAGTAATGAACCGCATGTCAGATGAATTACGCCTCGTGCTCATATCTGCTCTCATTCGGCGTATCATTTCAGCCCGCATAGAGGCATCTGAAATCGAGAAGCATTTAAAAATCCTTCCCCAGTTGAGCGCCGAACGAGGACAAGAGCTTAAGAGGAAAACGGCCCAGGCCATTCCGCCTTCCTGGGTTGCAATTGATGAGGCACAGAACATATTGCCCTCTGAGCGTAGAACCACAGCCACAGATGTGCTGATTCGCTTCGTTCGAGAGGGCCGTAATTATGGGTTATCATTTATTGTGGCCACGCAACAACCTTCAGCTATTGACCAGAGGATTCTCGCCCAAGTGGATACGATTATCGCCCACAAGTTAACCGTTCAAGGCGACATTGACTATGTCCGGAGGAATCTTAAGTCAAATTTACCTTCTGATGTCAAATACTCTAATATTCAACTCTCTTTTGACGAGCTGATGAGATCGTTAGATGTAGGCCAGGCGTTCGTATCTGATACCGAAACATCGAGAGGCTTCATACTGGAAGTACGACCTCGTGTCAGTGTGCATGGGGGTTTTTAGACTAAAATGGCTGCCCGAATATTCACAAACACTGCCCGATGTATGCAGCGATTAGGCTATCTCAAGCATCTTGCACATCTCGCTGCTTCGAGGGAAACATCAAACTTTGAGACGCTTGGTAAGGAACTTATCCAGTCGGCCACGCACAGGGTAACGGTTTCGGTAACACCCGAAATTAAGAGCTATATACACCGAAGGCTTACTGACCGCGTCTATAATGATTTGAAAAAGAAACTCGGACCGAATGCTACTGGTCAAGGACCGGACTCGGTTAGTTTAGAGATCCAGGATGTCTATCTCGCTTCCGATAGTCTTCCGTCCAGAACCGGAAAATTGGTTCTTGGAGACTGGCGGAAATATACGCTTCTGGGGACCCTTTTGGGGTTAGTAAGAGAAGGGACATATTCGGCCTTGGTGCGGGGCATTTCACTGCTAAAACTTTGTTCTAACAGGGAACGAATAGCCTTTGCTAAATATGTTTCGGATTGCAATCCGTTTGCTATTAGCCCATCGCAAGCATTGTTTCTGCTCTATTGTTTCATAGAGAGAGATGGAGATGTCGTCCGTCTTCTTTTCCGTCAAATTCTTTCCCACCGACATGACAGTTTTTCTGATCGTGAGGCCGGTGATTACCTACCCGAAGTCTATAGGGAGATCGAGAGGATAGAAAGCAAACGAAACCTCACTATCGAAGAGCGAGAAAAGCTCGAAAAACTCCTTCGAATGGCAGAAAGCATTTCCAAGTGGAAGGGCAAGACCTACACCGGAGGTGGCGCACGTGAAGAGGCTATCCGGTGCCGACTTGAACCGTATGTTGATCTTGGGTTATTGGAAAAATCCGATCCTTTCCGGTATCAATACAGCCTCAGCAACAAAGGCCATGCCTTTTTCTCTACTCTCGTGAATTGCAAAGACCTTCCGGATTTTCTTCAAAATAGGTTTTTTAGTGCCTGTGCTCCACTCTTTTCAAAGCGTCCCAGGCATAGAAAACACATACCAACCCTTGTAAGAGCTCTTCACAAGAGTTGGATGGAACTCAAAAGCAACCTTGGCTATGCCCCTATTTTGGAGATATCCCTTTTGACCCTCTCGCGATCAATCAGCAAGACAGGGTTCTATTTTGAGCTTACAAACTCTTTTGAAGCGCTCAGACAATACCAGAAGGAACATCCGGATTGCTTGCGGTTCACCGTAGATCGTATGGGTAACCTGGCGCATGTAAAATTTTTGAAAAAGCCGTAAATGGCTACGAGCAAAGAGCCGAAACATGAATGATGTTAGGACAACGGGTGATAGTCGAGTTCCACAAACGCTTGACTTGCTTACAAGCACTGTCGAGGAAAACTTCCTACATGTGCTCAGCGCGAAAGAATCTACCATTTTGGAATCCGTTCCTGGGGTTTCAGGTATTGTCTCTAGTTGCTTGATTTCGGTTAGGGACGAGTATGAAAAAAACCTTTGCTTAGTGAGCATTGTAACGCCAGCAGTTTCTCCAGACCAGCCTGCACTGCTGGAACATGCAGCCCTCAGAGCCAGAGCACGAAAATGCCCCTACTTTCTAACTTGGAACCTTAAGGATACAGCCCTCTGGACCACCCCGAAAAAAGGCACCCCAGTATCCGGCGGTTATCAGATAAAAAACTACTTTGACATCTTCCAAATCGAGATCAGCCCAAATTTCCCGATGCACGAACAGACCAGAATTGCTCTCAAGCAACGGGCTCGGGAAATTCTCTCGGATCTTCACAGACTTCACACAGATGGCCGGCTTGAATTGGTCGACATTGATGCAGACTTTTTTGTTCACCGCCTAACTGAGGCCGTTGCCGTTATGTATCCGCACATAAAGGGGTCTCTTAGTCTTACCTTGGAACGTGATCCCCTATTTCGGGAACAGATTGCAAACTGGGCTGTTCTCCAGGGCATTCCCGCTGACGTCAAGAGTGAGGAGTTTTCCGAGTCTGTCTCCAGACAGATCGTCTATCGCCTGCTTGGGAAGATTATCTTCTATCAAAGCCTGCGCCGCTCGGCGCGGCAACTTCCTGAGTTAGATCTCAATGGTCTTGACTCATCCCAAGTGCTCCCAACACTCCGTCGTTGTTTCCGCAAAGCCCTTGAAGTGGATTACCACGCCGTGTTTCAAGAGGACATCGTTGATTCCATTCCCTTTCCTCGAAAGGCCTCTTTAGAGCTTGCGGCCCTTGTGGGAGATCTTAATACCCGTGACTTTGCCAGCCTGCCACAGGACGTCATAGGTGAAGTTTTTGAACGCCTCATCCCCAAGGAAGAAAGACATTCCCTCGGTCAGTACTTCACTCCTGAGAATCTTGTGGATATCATTCTGGCTTTTTGCCTCCATTCCGCTAATGACCGTATCTTGGACCCCACCCTCCTTCATCTGGGCAGGCGTGAGCACACAAAGCTCCTTCAGCAGTTATGGGGTGTAGATATTGCCCCGTTTCCTGCCGAACTTGCTACCATAAACTTGTTCCGGCAGCGAATGGCTGATCACGGCAACTTTCCCCGTATTGTGTGCGAAGATTTCTTTAAGGTCTCCAACGGTGCTGTTTTCAAATTTCCTCCACCTAAGGCATCAGGTGAAGCCCCAGAATTTGTTGACGAAACCATACCCCAGTTCGACGCTGTCGTAGGTAATTTCCCTTATATCTCTCAAGACAAAATAGAAAAACGGGTCAAAGGCTATCGCGATTTCTTACGGCAAACCCTCATAAAGGACTGGTTTGACGAAAGCCCACAACTCTTCAAGTACCCGACAAAGAAAATGCAGTCAGAGCTTGACCGTTTTATTAGACTCGGAAAACACAAGAGTTGCGATCGAAAAAAGCTCCAGCTCCGCATCTCTACTTATGCAGATATCTATGCTTACCTGTTCTTCCACGCTGCACGCTTCCTCAAACCGGGGGGCCGTATGGGTATTGTGACCTCAAATGCATGGATCGATGTGAATTTTGGCTATCTGCTTCAGAGGTTTTTCCTTGACCACTTCAAGATCATTGCAATCCTGGAAAGCCGTTGTGAGCCCTGGTTCGAGGAGGCATCCGTCAATACCATCGTTACTGTTGTGGAACGTTGTGACAATTCGGAAAGCCGGGATGATCATATCGCGAAGTTTGTGAAAATGAAACGCCGTCTAAAGGATCTTGTTCCGGAAGACATGAAAATGGAAGCTGCGAATCGATGGTCAAGACTTAAACGGATAGTTGGCCGAATCGAAGCCTGCGACAGCCATCACGTAAAAATTAAGAACGGAAAGGCGACAACCAGCCTTATCGGTATAGATACGGTGGAAAATGATGACTTCCGTATTCGTCTGCGCCGACAGGGTGAAATGCGACAGGAGGTAGAGAAGGCAGGCAAAACTGTAAAGTGGGGGCTCTATCTGAGGGCACCTCAAGTCTATTTTAAGCTATTGGACCAAGCGGCAGACAAGCTAGTTCTCCTTGGGGCTGTGGCCAAATTGCATCGGGGAGCAATGACGGGGAATAATTCATTCTACTACTTTGACCGAGAAAAAGTCGCTCATTGGCAAATACCTGAACAATATTTAAAGCCCCTCCTTAAATCACCAAAATCTTCGGATAGAATATTGGTGGATACAGCAGAACTTGACAGATGGATTTTTATTTGTCGCAAATCTAAAAAAGAACTCCAAGATATGGGCGAGCAATCTGTATTAGATTACATAAGTTGGGGGGAACAACAGATTATTTCTACTGGCCCCCAAGCGGGGTTGACTTGGCCTAACGGGGCGGAAGTCAAAACGCGTACTCCGGGTTGGTGGGCTATTCCAGAACACAGAAGCGAGCCTGCACAAATTTTTTTCACACAGGCATATGGCCAACGACACCTCCAAAAATTTGCAGAAGATGAAGTGATACCTGATGCTAGGCTATACTATTTGAAACCAAAAGAGATCGCTATTGCTCGTCTACTTGCAGCAGTCTTAAACTGTTCTTTGGTCTCTTTTTTTATTGAGCTCACCGGGCGTGTGACGCTTGGTGATGGTGCACTGGAATTGAAGGTAGAGGATGCCCGAGATTATTTGATGGTACCAAATCTGACGCTTTTTACTAAAGGAAATCGGGAGACCATCCTTAAATGCTTCGATAAGCTTCTCAACCGGTCTATTGGTTCTGTGGACTATGAATTGGAGCAACTTGACCGGCAGGAACTGGACAGAGCTGTCCTGAAGGCGATGGGTCTGCCGGTAAAGATGTTGGATGATATTTATGAAGGATTGCGAAACCTTGTAATGGAGCGCCTCCAACTGGGTCAGATGCGCAGCAAGGCCCGCAGAAGCCGTCCGACCCAGGCCATCGAGAGGGTTCGGCAGGATGTCATAGATGACCTTTTGCCTAATGGTTTACGCAGGTTTCCCGAGGACTTTCTCCCCTCTGCTGCAACAAAGGGTACATTTGTCGAGCATGAACTCCCATCTGGTAAAATTGAGGCACACATCTCCCCGCTTTTCAGCGAGATCACTGGTGAAAGGGACTTCAAAATAGAACTCAAGACCCCCTTTGAAGCAAAGTTCCTTCTCTATGCCCATAAGAATGGATACACAAGAGTCAAGATGCCTGCGAAAGTCGTAGAAGTGAGCCGAGCGGTCAACAATTATGAAAAATATCTGCGGGAACTAAAAGCCGTGTTTTACGAAGCATATTACAAGCGGACCTTGGATCAACAACTCGCCACACGCCTCACGGCGGAGGCGTTTGAAGCACTTGAGCTTCCAAAACCACCTGAATGAAAAATAAGAGGTTTCTAAATACACTGGGGCTATGCTTCATGAGTCAGGTTTTTACAAATGCGGAGATAATCGGAAAATTGGAGATAAGTCCTACCGCGGATCTCGTCTTCAGCGTCTCCACATTCAAAGGGGCACACTACGCAAATATCCGAAAATTCCAGCATACTGAAAGGTACAACGGTCCAACTAAATCTGGCTTGGCGCTCCGATTGCATCTCCTAGAATGGCTCATCAGCGAGTTGTCCAGCATTCAGAACGAGGTCCCAAAATTTCAGGAAACCGAAATCGCTCGCACGAGCAAGCGCCAGGATACAGATATGATTATCCAGATGGTTCCCCCTCGTGATCCAGAAGGCCTCGTTCAGCTCGATATCCGGGAATATGTAAAAAGCGAGAGATATTCTGGACCAACGAAAAAGGGCATCAGGTTCGGCATCGACACTCTTCCCCAGGTTCTAGGTTTTCTTAAGGCCCAAGCTGACAAGATACGCGAGCTGAATAGATCCCAGAGGAGCCTTTTTAAAAGGGACCAAGAGCACAATGAAAGAGTCAAAATAGATCAGAATAACCGAGTGAATATAGACCAAGTGGTGTCACAAATCTTGCCAGATGGCCCCGAGCAGTTCCCAGACTATTTCCTGTCAGATAAGAAGGGACCTTTTGACATAATTCACGTTCCACCGGAACCAATCCGACTCGGTCAACTCTCAGGCCGGAAACAACAAGTCGTCTCAGAGATGGGCTTTCTTTACGAGGCGAAAAACCTTGTAGAAGGCAAATACATAGTCTACGCCCATATGGCAGGCAATCGACCGGTGAAAATTCCTGAAAAGCCCTTTGAAGTATTCCGTACCGTCAAACAGTACGAAATTTACGTTCGCGGTATCCAGAAGTCTCTAATCGATTCATACTACAAACGGACGGGACATATACCAACAGCAGAACATCTCGCCCGGTCAGCCTTTAAGAAATTAGGTCTTCCTTGGTTGTCAACTTGAAAAGAGGACAGATCCAAAATTATTGCATAATCGGAGTTAACTGATGGCCATTAAGGAAAACGAAAAAACACATTTTCCAGAGTTTATCCGACATGTTCAATTGGGACCTGGCAGAGTGCTGGATCAAAAGGCTCAGCGCATTCTCGTGCAATTCCGTAATCCTAATGGCGAACTGGAAGATAACACTTATCAATATGATCTTAGCGATTGGAAAATAAGGGAGATACCTGGAGATAGCCTGGGGGCCGTTTTTGTTCAGGAACCTGCGAAGGTTTTTTCACTCATTGATGCCCATGACCCTCAAATCGTTGAGTTAGCTCTTAAAGAGTCAAAAGGTAAAGCGAAGCAGACAGAAATAAAGGGGATCCTCGAGCCTCTCATAGTAGCGAGAGGCCATGACTGGAATAAATGGTGGAAAAAGATTGCGCAAAAACTAAGAAAAAGCAAGTCAATAAGTTTCGATAAAAAAGAGAAGATTTACAAAACTCTTGATAATGAAATTGAAACGTATGCCTTCCCTGAGCTTTCTATAGATTCCATAGGAACCTACCAAATAGATCAACTAATCGATCTATCTGAATTGATTTTCGATCAAATATCAGAATTCAAGAAAATCGATAATTCACTAATGAAGTCTTTATGGGATCGCCTATGCCAAGTAATCAACGAAGCCTCCCCAAGAGGTCGGGAAGCGACCTCATTGTTAGCCTTGGGAGAATTACTATCAGACATTCTCTCTATGCAAGGTAGCTGGATTTCTTTAGTTCAAAAGTGGCTTGAAAATGATGAAGTGAATCTACTTGGAGTTAGAGATTCTAAAATCAGAGCATACGCTCTTAAAACTTTGCACAACCTTGAGTGGAAGAAAAAGCAAGAGACGTTAGGTTCTTATATCCTCCACGAGGAGTCTGGAGAAAAAAATAGGTTGGCTGCATCCCGTTTACTTTGGTCTGCCTGTAAGGGCGATCCCAGTCAGTATTTCAAGATCCTAATTGAAGCTGTAAAAGAGTTAAGGGTGCCAGCCAGAAGTCCATCGGTATTTATACCTTCACGCTCTGAAAGGGTTTTAAATTCTACTATAGAATTCATCAACTCTCTTAAGGACTACCACATGATTAAAGCCTTTTGTTCCGGCAGCACAAGATTACTTATTGCTTTTTTTACGAAAGAGTTTCGAGCCCCAATGGAATCCAAGGCAGCCCAAGATATGTTCCATATTTGGCTAAGATGGAAGGAGAAGATTGAAGCCATACTCCCTCGAGAAGACACGTGGATTATTTGGACCCATTTCCCCTCTTTATTGAGGTCTTGTTCAGAACACGCCCGACAAAGATTTTTTGAAGGGCATAAGGATATAGATAAATGGATCGAAAGCATTTCATACTTTATTGTTGAGCAAGCTAACGAAGGTCGAATCGAAAACGCTGATGATCTTTACGATTTGCTAACACTGATGATAGATAGCTCAAAAGCGGAACAGAAACTAAAATCAGCCCTAAATAGCGGAGCATTCCTTAGTAAGGCAGCCCAGGAGTGGGCTTTATCACATATTGTTAAGTACAAATCGCACTATGAACCTAAAACTACTCAAGCTAAAGTAATTGAGAAGCAATTCGCTGAAATGGCCTTTCATCCAAGGGAAAAAAGGATTGCGACTGGCATTGCTCGTTTGCTCCTGATCTTCCGGGAAAGAGAAGAGTCATTAATTGAAGCAACCTCCAGTCTTGAGGAGTTGGTTCATCTCTATGAGCCTGTGCGCTTGGAGTCCATCCAAGCTTTAAAGAGCTTTTTTGATTTGATTGGAAATGGCCTTGAGGAACTGAGAATCTTTCTCAAATTGGAATACATAGGCTCCGTGGGAGAGATAGAACCATATAGTATTACTAAACATCAGTTGATCGATGAAGCTATTCGAAGTCCAAAATATGTTAAAATACTTCATTTAGGAATTGGAAGGAAGCGAAATGATGGATTACTTGAAATCTTACAGAAGGCGATTGTGAAGCCCGCAACCGGAGGTCCATTATGAAATGTCCTTTCGTTGAGAGAGACTGCCTCAAGCGAGATTGTCTCGGCTGGTCTAATGGGATGTGTTTTGTTGAGAGTGTTTCCAGCAAATTAGAGATTCTGTGCAACTTACTCTCAAAGATATGTGCTGACGTCACGAGCGAAAAGGATTTCAGAAGAAATCTGGCTGATCAGCCAAATGCACAACCTGCTCCAGTAGAAAAAATTGCTGGGGATGTGGATCAAGCATCTGAAACAGTCCATGTCAAATACTCCGTCTGGGAGCCGATCAGCACTCCAAAAGGTATGAAGGAAGCCACCTTAGCGATAGATTTTGGTACAGCTTTGAGTAAAGTGGCAGTCAGACCAAGGTCTCAAGATATTGCAATACCGATTCCATTAGGGGAAATTGCCAGTAAAATACTGTATGATTCTGGTATTGAGTCTTTTAGAGACGATAGTGACAATAAGTATGTAGAGGACTCACTTGTATATATAGATGATGATGCAAATGTGTTTTGTGGGACCCTTGCGAGGACCACTCATCTGAGAGCATTAGAATCCGAGATCACGAGACCGGCTATCCAAAACCTTAAACAGTTTCTCATCGCTGGAGGGGTCGATTTTTCTCTTGGTAATTCCTATTTCCCTTCGTTCGAAACACTAAATAAACAGGATGTTCTTGCTACTTACTTAGCTTACCTTTTTTATTTATCAAGGATTTTCTTAGGAAATTTAGAAAAATTAGACGTAGATTTAGCTTCTACCCTGAGAAATTTCTCTTTTCCCGTTTGGGAAGACCAGGATTATAAGAATGCGGTCAAGAAGATGATGAAAGGGGCAATCGCCAAGGCCTATTGTCTTGAAATGTGGTTTAAAGAAGAACTGGTTAAAGGCATTCCATTGCCTCGATTGAAAGAGGCGTTAAAAGAGGCCGGTCAATATGAGGAAAGACTTGAAGTTATTTTCGGATCAGAAGTAACCGAACCTGTTGCCGCTGGATATAGCGGGGTTTATGATGTAAGAATTGAACCCGGTTTGCCAGCACAAATCTTCATAGTCGATGTCGGCGCGGGGTCCACTGACTTTGCCCTTCTGACAGTTGCTCAACCACGGAATCAGAAAGGACTTGTTATTAACACTCATAAACAAGCAGGAGTGGATAAAGGTGTTTTGATGTGGGACAATGGCCTTCGGGCCTTATTGCGTAACCGGCTTATAGAAACGGCCGGTGTCACATCTGGACAACCAGCCTTTAAACTTCTTAACGCTAAATTAAATCTGTCATTAAGAACCCTTAAAGAAAGAGTTATAGCCTCAGAAGATGGCTATCCAATTGATGTTAATCCAGTGCTTACGACACCAATACGGATAACGCGGGAGGAGCTGGAATCCTCTAAACCAGTGCAAGATGCTCTATCCACGATTAGAGATGGTTTTAAGAAGTATATTACTGAAGTCCTAAGAACGTTACCTAAAGATAAGTTTGACCCGGCGCTAACAAAACTGTTGGTAACAGGAGGCGGCAGTTTTATACCATCGGTAGTAGAATGCATCCGTGAATGCGCCAATATACTGGGTCCTTCGTATCCCAGGAAAGTAGACAATCAACACGTACCGCCGGCATATGCCAAGATACCCGGTATCGCAGACATTTATCCGTTAATTGCAGTGTCCCTGGGATCAACAGAAAAAAAGTATCCAAAGGAGCGAATGATAGAGCCCATTGCCCCTGACCCCGGACCTTACGAAATAGGAGGTTATTTTACTAAAGGAGTTTAACGTCCCTCTCGGGGATGGTGGAAACCCATCGCCTTTAGGAGAATAAAAGTTTTGTGCTGTCCCCAAAGGGGATAATAGCTGAAAATCCCCCGGTTTAAACCGGAGGGTTTAGGTAGCGACCCATCTTCAATAACCTCCGACTGAAATCGGCGTATGCACGGCCAAAAGTCGAATTCATTCGACGCCCGTGCTGAACCCCACGCCTTATAGGTGGGGGTAGTTCAGTTAGACTAATGAAGAGATTTACCTTCGTAACAGAAAAAGAATCATTCAAAAAGATCTGACATTTTCTGTGATTAATCCAATGAATTGCGAATATTATTTTTCCAGTTTTGTATGGCCTCGATAATTTGGCCTCGGCTTTCACTATTGCAGCGTTTCTCGATAGTCTCCATCAACCTCGATGCCAGCCGAACGTACATCTTAGCATTCTCTTTTGCCTCCACGTCACGCCTTTGGAGCCTGTAATCCGCATGAATCCTTCTAGCACGAAGATCTTTGATTTTACTCGCTACAGCTATAAGATCATGGTCGCCGCTGTTGTTAAGGTGCAGGTAGACATCTTCATGGGCAGTGGCGTTCTCGACAATAGAAAAGCCCATCTCTCTGAGCAGGTTAAGACCAAAATGGAATGCAGCATAGTAGGCTCGGCTTATGGCTGATCGGAATTCAGCCGGATAAGCTCCGTGTTCAGCAAGCCTTTCGGCCAAATATTGGAACTGGCGAGGCTCCATGACTCAATAAACGCTATAAGAAAGCCTAATGCTTTCACGGATAGATTCGGGTGCTGACGCTACCCACTGGTCAACATAATGGTCGTACCCTTCAAGAATATCATTAATCGAGCCATCTACAGTTATGTCAATCAAGAGCCACTGCTCCTCTGTCTCCGGATCTTGTTCCTTAAGCAGGTGTAGTATACGAACCGGCGGGAAGCTTTCGTTAATGATGTTCAGGGCTGTTTTCAGATATTCGGATATCCCCTTTTGAGAACAAAACTCACTTACTTGTGGCGTGAGGCGAGCTTCAGGTAAATCCTTCGCCTGGATTGATGACGATCTATCCCGAGACTCATAACCTGTGAAATCAAAGGGCACAAGGCGTTGGTAGCCGGAAAAGAGGCTGAGAAGTTCCTTTTCAAGCCTTACAGGAAGATCATAAAGACGTAATATACTGGCGTCTATCTCAAACAATATCTTTTTTGCTCTTTCCCTGTCGCTCTTAACAACATGCAAATAGCTTTCGACAAGTTCATTAATTAATGCGGTAGAATCATGAAGATGGAAAGGAAGGGGGATCGAACTATATATCCTTTTGGGAATATCTCGTTTGTTGCTATGGGCATAGACAAAGCCTTGGGCAACCGGGGAGTTCAGTAAGGCTGCTAGTAATTCGACGGTTGTATCAGTTGTTTTTGGCCAGACTGCAAAAAATCTCCTCCTTACGATAAGACCTTTTTTATCAATGACTGCTGCATAGCGCCATGGACCTCTTGACATTACTGATTTAGGGAGTACGACTTTGGGTTTCTGCCAGTCCAAATCCCACGCTCCAGGAACCATTTTTCTTCTATACTCTTTCTTTGTAGACATGTAGACAACATCACTAGTGGAAAACTGCTTGAAGCCTTTGGTGACTTTGAAAATCCCAGGAGCAGCATCAGGGAACGGTCTATCCCGGACAATTTGCTCAGAATTTTTTTCGAGAAGACCGGGCTCATATTCGACCCCGGTTTTGATCTGAGCAATATCTATTAGCCTGGGATTCTTCTCCAACCTCTCCCATATTTCTCGTAGGGGGGGGAGCAAAAAACGTCCCTGCATCCTTTCCACAAAATAGGTGGAAGGGACCACATCCTCAAAGGTTGGAGTGGAATATAACTTGAATTGACTTCTATCAGCTTCACGGACCTGGCGGAAAATAGTCTTTGGCATTCGAGATGCCTTATGTTTCTTCGCGATAAAGACTGCTGTTTCAGCATCTGAGTATTTGAAAATTCGGTCAGGTAAGGTCGTTATGCTTATTACCTCAAAATAATTATGAAATATCTGTCGCTCCGCCCGATAATCAGACCCATCGAGAAAGGAATGAGGAAGCACAAATCCAAACAATGCCCCTTCCGGAAGTTTTGGCAGAATTTTTCTTAAGAGTTCTTTGGGCTTTGGTGTCTCGGGCTTCATCCCCTCCATGGCCTCAAACGGCGGGTTTCCTACGAAGATATTAGCTTTCCTCACGAGGGGATCTAGAGATTGCCCACCGAATACATCCTCCACTCTGAGATCCCATCCGTTAGATTCCGGAAAGTCAGCAAGCGTCAGGCATAAACGGGCAACTTCAGCGGAAAAGGGATCTATTTCAATACCGTGGAGCCTTTCAGAAAAGAAACTATGTCTCTGCCTACCAGTCCAATCAGAGGGAAGCAAATTTCTCATCCTGCGCATTGCAGCGATCAGGAATATCCCGTGCCCGCACATAGGGTCTAAGACATGCCATGTCGATTGAGGTAGGTCATCTATTGGCATTTGTGTTAGTACATAGTCAGCTATGTAAGAGGGAGTGCTGTGAATCCCCAGCCTTTTTCGGCTTTTTTGTGAGACAAACGTATTCTCATAAACATATGCCAGCGTATCGACAGACAAATTACGCAAAGAAAAGGATTTGTGTATCTCTCCAGCAATATCTCTCAAAAGGCCTTCGGGCAGGGCCTCTGGTTCATACGCCATTGGCTTGCTCTCGCCATAATATTCTCTAACGGCCTTCAAGGCGGTCCAAGGCTGGCCGAAATCTATTTCAGGTGTCGTTGAGATATCTCTATCAGCGAGTAACTTTGCCGTTAGCAGCCGAAATACAATATTGAAAAGGACAGTCGCATCAAAAGAAAGCCTTCTTCGTTGAAACTCCTTCTCAGCGTTGTATAGGATTCGGCTTATCAAAGAATCAATTTTGGTTGAGGCTTGATTCTCCAATGCAGGAAGTAAACCGATGTCTATGAAATCAAGTTGTTGTGGGATGGGTTTTTGGAACCCAGATTTGACCCTTATCATCTTTTCTGGGTTCCAGGTCGCGGCATTACTCTCTATGAGGTTTGTTAGATTTGATGTCGTTATTTCGTCTTTAAAGAAAATCCCTCTCTCTTTATTTATCCATCGCTCCGCTCTCCCATTTCTTATCAGAAATAGTTGGGGGGCACCGAAAGCCCTATACTGGCCGACAAGGTTTTCTGAAGGCAAAGCATCATGAACGAACTTAACGCCAAAACACGCAGAACGATAGTCCATCGGTTCTTGGCCGAAGACCGCCAGAGTGATTGTTCTTAAGGCTGGATTCGGGGACATGAAATCCGTAAAGGCATAGTTTTTTTTAATAAGGTCATATTTATACCCAATGGAGAAAAACGCATCTTCTATCTCTTTAATTATTCTTTCGCTATTAAGATTTGACTTCATTAGGCCTGCCCAATTGTTATTACAACCTCGGCTCGTTTTCTCCGTTACTCTGCCATTCAACACCCTTCTCTTCGAGGTATTTAATAATGATCATTTCGACTTGTGCGGAAAGACTCCGAAAACCCTCTTTAGCCAATTTTTCAAGGGCTTCCTTTAACTCTGGTGTGGTCTTGAAGGTGATAGAGGATTGTTTCATGACTTAGAAGAATCCCTTTTGACTGGACTTCTTACCTTTTCAGAAAAACAATGTCAATATATCTTTTAGATCTTTTTGATGATAATAGATCTTTTAGGTGTTAATTTTCAAGCATTGCCCTCCATTTTCCCTGTCACAACCTGCCACCTTTTGCCTCCCTTCTTTGATTTTCCAGCCATAGACAGCGTATCCTCACTCTGGCTCGTGTTCTATTGAGCAAACAGGGTAATGGAGAGGCGTTACATGGCTGTGAAGAAAACCAGAAAAGCCAAAAAGAAATCCCCGCCTGCTACTTCGAGGCACAAGCGGGCAGGGAGAATTCCCGGGGTGGACGTAGGCGAAGTGGTCGACACCAGCGTCGGGGAGAAAAAGAAGGTCTGCTTCAACATCGGTGGGAAGTGGTTTTTCAGGATGGTTGATCCCGACTGGAGAGCGCCGGGGAGACCACCTAAAAGGAAAGGGAATAGGGATGTAGGGAGGAAGGGATAGAGAGAGGAAGTGGTTAGGGATGAAGGCGAAGCGAAGAGCTGGGAGCAGTGAACTGACATGAGATACAGACCAAATAAACAGAATAGACAAGATAGACCAAACACGGCCAAGTGGACGGTGATGGTTTACATGGCCGGGGACAACAACCTGGACACGGCCGCCATGAGTGACATTGCCGAAATGGCCAGGGTTGGTTCCTCGGATAAGGTTCACCCCGTTAAATTCCCGAAGGGAAGCTGCAAAGCAGCATTTAACGGGGTAAATATCCTGGTTCAACTGGATCGGGCGAATGACTTTTTGACCCGGCGGTTCTTTATCACCAGGGGTGGAGGATACCGGAAAGATTGTATTGAAACGTTCGAAGAAATCAATACAGGTGATCCAAAGGTCCTCGAGGATTTCATGCTCTGGGCAATGGAGAAATACCCTGCCAATAGGTACCTCCTCATCCTCTGGAATCATGGGGGAGGATGGTGGGAGGATCCCAGGAGGAGCATTGCATATGACGATTCCTCTGAGGGCGATGCCCTGGACAACGGGGAGCTCAAGGCCGCTCTTTTCAGTATTACTAAAAAGCTTGGAAGGCCCATAGACATTCTGGGCATGGATGCATGCCTCATGAACATGGTGGAGGTAGCCTACCAGCTCAAGGATTGTGTTTACGTCATGGTGGGCTCGGAGGAAGAGGAGCCCTTTGACGGCTGGCCATACGATAAGGTTCTTCAGGTCCTCAAAAACAGACCTGGAAGGCATCCCAAGACCATGGGAAAAGAGATCGTCAGGGAATACATCAAGTCTTACCGAGGGAAGGGGGATGAGGTAACCCAGTCTGCCTTGAACCTCAGGAGAATGGACGATGTAGTGCGAAACCTGGATTGCCTCTCGCATGAGCTTGTCCGTTCGATCAATGACGACAAGATCTTCGCAGCCATCGCCTCTTCCTGGAAGGATAGCCCGAAATTCTTCTATGACAACTACATCGACCTTTACCGTTTTACCAGGCTGCTCAAGGGCCGGTGCAGCCATAGACGCATAAAGGAAAAGGCAGGTGAACTGCTTCGGAGTTTGAGACCCGGGCGCAAGAAAGCGATCATTTACGAGCGTCATCTCGGAAGGAGGATGAGACACACCCACGGCATGTCCATCTACTTTCCCAAAAACCACATCAATTCAAAATACTGGGACCTGGATTTCTACAAGGATTGCCGCTGGGGAGAGTTCATCGAAAAATTTTTGACCTCACGCAGAGCACACGGAGGCGCAGAGTTTTTTTGACAGGATATACGGGATATCCAGGATGATGAAGGATCGCCCAAAAGCTTCCGCGTTGCGGAGATCCCGACATAGTAGCGCGGGATCTAATGTGAAGTGCTAATGGGGGTGAAAACAAACCGAGTTTGTTCTTCCCTCCAAGGCACTCCACATAGAGCTTTGAGCGATTCATGAAACCATCAATTTTGCAGTCTCTGTGACTCTGAGAGCTCGAGCGATTGAAAGGAGCGGGCGAGAGAACAAAAATGAACAACTTGGAATCCTGCATCATAGAAATAAAGAAGGCCATTGCTCGCATCGAGGAGCAGACGAAGACCATCTTCAAGAACCTCAGCGAATACAGGGATTGGTCAGAGAAGCTCCATGCCGAGCATTTCGAGACTGCGAACAATCTCAGAAAAGAGACCTCGGAGTTGTGCAGAAGCTTCGATGTCCGGATCTCAAGGCATGACGTGGATATCCATTCCATCCAGAAGAGTCTTGGTAAACTCGAAGCGTTGCTCCAGCAGATCGTGCAAAATTCCGCCAAAACAAAAGGAATCGCCCTAGGTCTGGGAATGGCAGGAGGGGCCATAGTATCCATCCTGACCCTTTTGGCGGAGATCATCAAATAATAGAATCGCTGAGCGATTTTATATAATTCCGCTTTCGGCGGGACGGCACCACTTAACCCAAACAGGGAGGAGGTAAAGAGAGATGTCCAACAGGAAAGAGCTCATCAACAAGTTTGCCAAAAAGGCCAATGTGCCCAAGCGAAACGCCGCCATGTACCTGGGGATCCTCCTGGAGGTGATCCAGCTCATACTGGCAAGGACGGGGGAGGTCAAGCTCCCCGGCTTTGGGACCTTCAAGGCAAAGGCCGTGCCTGAGCGGAAGGGCGTCAATCCACTCACCGGGAAGAAGGTCACCTTTGCACCCGGTGTGCGGGTGAGCTTCAAGCCGGGAAGGCCCCTGAAGGAGACCGTAGAGAATGGAAACTTCATCCGTGCCCGGGCAAAGAAGGCGGGGGGTGGGAACAAGGCCCCCAAACGGAAGAAGTAGGATACCCCTTGATGTTCCCCCCAAACCCCATAGGGAGGAGACGAAATACTCTCCTCCCTATCCTTTTCTCAACTAAAGTCGATTCCATGGGTTTCAATAGCCTTTGTTGACAACAAACATTTCTTGAAAACAGACGAGACAATAAATTGACAGAGGATCCAAAAATACTTTTTGCACCCGAAGACAGGATCATCAGCTACATGATGGATCAGTTTCTCTCTGCCAGAAGGACAATAGAGATCGTTGTCTTTCTCATCGGTTCCAAAAGGGTGGCCAATGCACTGGTGAAGGCACGCAAGAGAGGGATCGCCATAAGGATGATCATCGATGCTACTCAAAGGATGATTTCTTGAAAGGCAAGGGTATCGAGGTCAAGACCATCAGGGTGAGAGGCGGCTCCATGCACAGCAAGTTCATCCTGATAGACGGGGAAAAGCTCATTGCCGGCAGCGCCAACCTAACGAACGATGCCAATTACAGAAACCATGAGTTTATCTTCGTCTCAGAGGACCCGGAGATCATTGAGCCCTTCACAGTAAAATTCAAGGAAATGTGGGCCGTGAGTAAAAAACAGACCTCCCGATCGGTAAAGAAAAAACTAAGGAGAGAGGGGGCTTGGGGGGTGAGTGGTATATAAGAATATAGATTCAATATCCAATATTGATGTAGGGAGGATTGAGACATGCAGATTGATATGCACTTTTATGGAGTATTTGCCATGGCACGTGCTGCAGGAATCGAACCAGAAACGGCGAAGATCATTGCCCATGCATCCCAGTTCGTTGATGATGCCATATATGATGAGGCTGTTGTTCTACCAGGTGAAAGGGCCATACTTCCCACCATGACCAGTCATAGACCCCTTGACTACGGAAATGCAATACCCGGAGATCAGTGGAAGGTATGGGTGCCGTTTCATTTCCTTCCAGGCAACGAGCCTGAATCGGGGACCTTTGTCGAAAAGATGATTTGCCGGGAGGATAGTGATCCAGCAAGGGTGATGTTGAAGAATGCCCTTGATGCCAGGAATAAGGACTACTGGCCCCATCTTGTTGGTATCGTAGCTCATGTCTATGCCGATACATTTTCCCATTTCGGGTTTATCGGCTTTGCCCACCCGTGGAACAGGGTGAAAGGCGATTCAATCGAGGCTTCTGACATGCATTCCTCATCGATCCTTCAATACATCCAGGCAAAGTTTGAGGACTTCAAAACGAGGTTTGCCAGTGATTTTGCTGAAATCATCCCTGCTGGCCATGGTGCTGTTGGGACCTATCCCGATCGTCCCTACCTGAAGTGGCGATTTGAGTATGAGACCGGCAACCCTGCCTACCGGCGAGGCAGGCATGATCCAGGCGATACGGACCGTGACAATGTGGTTCATTTCCTGGAAGGATGTAAGGGTCTCTATGATTTTTTCTTCGATTTTTTACAGGCCACCCCGGATATCCAGGATTCCACAGGCCCCAGGGCGTGGGATGAGATCTCGGGTGATGTTGAAACCATCTTGAGGAAGGAAGGCCCGAAGGATGAGAGAATAATGGCATGGAAGGAGGCCATTTCATCCGGTCTATTCTGCCGTGTGACACCCGTAGATCGTGAGATCGAATATGATGGGGGCCTCTGGCAGCCAGGAAAGCTGGAAAAAGAACCTGACATCCTTCGATTCTTCCGTGCAGCATGGAGACATCGGCATTACGTGCTTCATGAGTTGTTACCGGAGATAGGGATCCTCGTGTAATGAAAATAAATTGTCACTGCCATATATTCAGCCTCGATTGCGTGCTCCTGGAATTCCGCAAGAGGTTTGTCCTGGATGTGAAAAATTCACAGGCTCCTGAGAATAATCCTTCCAAATGATTCCAATCTCCAGGCCTGGATAGATTTGCTTGACCTTTCCATATCCGAGATTGCCCATAGGCTGGTTCAAGAGATGGACGAGGCAGGCATAGATATCTCTACTCCCCTGATGATGGACATGGAGTTTTGCAAAGGATTTGGAGGCGGCACAAAAAGCTTTCAGGATCAAACAACCGAAACCATTGAGGCAGTGGAAAGTGTCAACAGAGAATATGGAAGGACCCGGCTGTATCCATTCATTGCGGCTGATCCGAACCGTGAGGATGTTGTCAATATCGTGATAGATGCCTTGAAAGGAGGCACCTTCAAAGGGGTGAAGATCTATCCTGTCATGGGGTTTACCCCGGATGACAGAAGGCTGTATCCCATCTATGAATATTGCATGGATAACGGCATACCGATCACCGCACACTGCGAAAATGGTGGCATTCCTGGTCTCGATGATTATTATCACCTGGCACATCCCAAATACTGGGGAATAGTCTTGAATGATTTTCCCGGGTTGAAATTGAACCTGGCCCATAACGACCGGACAGGAAGTCCATGGCAGGCCGTGATCGGGGATCTCATAATGAGATACCCCAATGTGTACACCGATTGTTCATACGACACGGAGATGATGTTTATTCCAAGGAAATATTTCAGGAGCATAAAGCAGATGTTGAACACCCACAAAATCCGGGACAGGCTCTTATACGGTACCGACTGGTACATGGGAAGATGCTTCTGGACAGAGAAATCCTACCTGAAGTGGTTTACAACATACTCAAGAAGGATCCCCTGGTGCAGGGTGGAATTTACAGGGGAGGAGATAAAGAGAATGACGGAAGACAATCCCAGGAGATTTCTGGGATTGAATTGATTTCAGAGCTCCTTTCACAGTCATTTTACGACCCTATGCAACCTTCCCTGATCTTCTCCTATGCCCTTTCCAAAATGGGTCATAAAAACCCTTGTCTGAGGTCTCATCTCGGAGATAAAACCCTTAAGAAAAGACATTCCATTTCTGGAGCTCGACCCCCCGATTCGGAGATCCGCTTCGGGCATGAAAAGATCTGTCTCATAGAGATAGAGGGATGGGGGCCTCGCCCTGGACGGGCTCGGCTTTGCATATAGGGAGCGCCTGGGTAGGGCAAGACCCTGGACGGGTCTTGCTGAACAAGCTCTAGGGAGTCGGGCCTGGACGGCCCTCCTTGCAGTAATGCGCTGTTTCGGTGGTGCAGGCCCGGTCTGGACGACCGGCCCTGTGAAAAATCGGTGGTAGCTCCACCGCCTTTACCCGCCTTCGTCTCCGCCGCTGAACGCCGGCTTCGCCTTCGGCGGCCTGGCTTGCTGGACGCCGCCAGGTGTTTGTGTGGAAGGCATGCTTGTCATGATACTTGCAATCTGTATCTCAAAGGACATGAGCCTTCTTTGAAAGGCATTTCAAATAAAACGAATGTAGTTTGGTCTTTGATCCGGCAAGTATCACGCCAAGCATGCCGCTATCTTAGCCTATGCCCGCCCACCACCCCAAAAGCCATCTGCCCGCATCCGTCCTCTCCATTAGGATGCATAACCTATCTGCCCTGATAGTTGTTTTTATTGGAGTGCATTATCAATGGCCAACACGGCATGAAGCTCGACAGCAATTCTGGATACGCAATTTGGCCAGGATAGATTGAGCCCCGACCCTCCCGCGCGTAAGTATGTCTATGACGGCCCGCAAGCGGGCCTTCAAAGGAATGCTTCGCTCCTTTTCCTCTCTTTCCCTCCCCCCACCCTCACTCTTTCCAGCATACCACGCCTCGGGTCTCCGTCAAGTCGCTGATCTGCGGAAAAAATCGGTCTCCCAGAAAAAATCCAAGCATTTAAAAATACCGATCTGCATTAAAAACAAGAATCTTTTAAAAAGGATCATCACGAGATTTTTTCTGTGACCCTCCGATTTTTTCCTTGCCAGCGACTCCTCCACTCCGTTCCGGCCCTTTCAGGGTGACTCCGCCCCTTAACACTCCGCTCCCTTCGGTCGCTTCGTTGGCGTGGTCTATCTGCACACAAATTTATCTTTTTTATTTTCTTCTTTTTGAAAGGAGGTGTTTCTCATGTCTTATGTGGCTGTTGTCGGTTCTCGTTCCTTGCCCTTGTCCTGGCGGTCCCGTGTCTCTGCTGTTGTCTCTTCCCTGCTTGCTCGTGGCCTTTCCGTTGGCTCCGGAGGCGCGTTGGGCGCTGATCTGTTCGCCCTTCGTGCCGTTGTCCTTTCCGGCGCCTCGGCTTGTTCCGGCTCCGTGGTCTTCCTTCCCGGCCCGGTTGAGTCCTCCCCTCGTTCCTGCCGTTCCTGGCTTGCTTCCTTCCGTCGCCTGGGTGGCCGGGTTGTTCCCGGGCCTGCCTGTCCTGGTGCCCGCCGCCGTGAGTTCGTCTCTGCCCTTTTTGCCCGTTCCCGCCGCCTTGTTCGGGGCTCCCGTGGTGTCGTCGCCTTTGTCTCCGGCCGCTCCGCCGGTTCCTGGTTCACTTGTCAGTTTGCTGCTTCTCTCGGGTTGCCCGTGGTGGTCTTCCCGGTCGAGGGGCCGGGTGCTCTTCGCTCTCTAGGGTCCGGTGGCTGGGTTCGGCTGCGCTGTTGGTCCGGCGCCTTCCGGTGGGTGCCTGAAAAGAAAGGAGGTCTATCATGAGTCATCGATCTGATCTTCATTTGTCACCAGGTGAATTAAACACTTCCGCTGATCCTCGTGAGGGGATCGCTCAAAGAAAGGAGGAAGTCATGGAGAATCTGACAGGTTTGTTCGACCATTCTGACTATGGCGAGGCATATGATGCCATGGCCAGGCATGTATCCGATATGTCCAATCTTGATCGCATCATCTTCGAGGATTGCGATCTTTCAGCAGGAAAGGTGGTTGCCCCCCACATGAACCTCAAGCCATATCCCCACTGGCTCTGCCCCGAGTACATCGCAAGGAAGATCGGTTGCGGGCTCAAGGAGGCTGCCGACCTGCTTGATTGCTGGGTGATACTGGATCCAACCCACGAGATGATCGAGACCTTCATCTCCTGGGTGAAGGCCAGGGGTGTGGAGAAGGCCCTTGCCTACTTCGAGAAGCTCGCCATGGCCCTGGCCGAGGTAGAGAACATGGATCCGGATGACGTGACGGAAAGCCCGGAGCCTGCCTACGATGCTCCTGATCTCTATCGATACCACATCGTTGGTGAATACGACGACGAAGACAAAACATGGATAGAGCTTCAGCCCGGATGGTATCAGGCCCTGGTCAAGAAGGTCCAGACGTGCAAGGACCTGGATAGTCTGGCGGCCCTGGGAAAAGAGACATACCAGCTCAATCTCAGTCGCAGCCAGGCCGGTGTTTTCTGGACCGAGTACAACATCAGAAAATTGAGGCTCGAAAGCAAGATCGAGCTTGGCCCCACTGCCAGGGCCTTTATCCAGCGTATCACCAGGGCCAACGGCAATCTCGCCTCCCTGGGGGCATGGCTTTACAAGGCACAGCAGGGTGAGATCAAGGTCTCCAATCCACCCGAGAAACATGAATGGACCGTGATCTGGAAGGCGTACCAGCAACGCAAGCAGGAGCACGATCGAGACCAGCTACAGCTCTTTTGATGCTCCCCTTCGATACCCACGTCCCCGGATAAGTCTTCCCAAACAAATCACCAGCCTAAGCAACGAGCGGGGGGCCATACGCTTCCCTCTGTTTTTTCAATTAGCCAAATTTCACTGGAATTATGGCCTCCGGCCCGTAGTAGGGCCTACGCCCCGGAGGGAGAAATCAATGAACAGAGAAGAATACTTCAAACTGTCAAGACGTTACCTGCTTCTCCAGCTCAAATACCTTAAGTTGAAGGAAGAGCTGGAGAAGTTTCTCAAGAAGAAATCGGGGTACAAGGAATTGAGGGAACTATTGAAGGAGATCTCATCGTAGCTGTTCCGCCATAGGGACGGCAGGTCTTCGACCTCAATCGAAATTCCATAAGGAAGAACTGAGAGAAAGGAGGTGAATGTATGCGTAAGTACTGTTTTTGTCGCCGGTCGTGGCTTCTGCCCAGGATGTGCTGATCCATGCGAAGATCCAGGATGTGGCAATTGCGATGGATAAGAACGGTAGACAGTACGTTCGTGTCATCGTGAACGAGGAAAGGAGTCTCCAGGGTATTTCCTACGAAGTGGGAGTACCGGTGATGGCATTCGGGCCACAGGTGGAAAAGGCAAAGGCCTTGAGGAAAGGAGACATCCTGAAGGCCATCTGTGACAGACGTGAATCACAGGGCAAGGTCTCTTACACCATCCTCAAGATCGTAAAGTGAGTACGAGAAGGGATCGAGGCATAAGCCCTGGTCCCTTCCATCAAGGAGGAAAACATGCTCCAGAGACTCAAATCTTTCCTCTCCAACGCGGCCGTGGTCCTTTCAATCCTTGGCATCATCACCTTTTCTCTCTTTATCTTCGAAGAGGCCATCCAGATGGCCACGTTCGGCACCTGGCCCGCCCAGTATGCGAAAGACTGGGACCTGGTCATGGAGGGCGCCGACACGATCGCGTCCATCAACCAGAGCATGAAAATGGTGAATTACTCGGTCGGCTGGCTCCAGCCCCTTGCCTTCTTCTCCTACAGGGCCTATGGGAAGGCCACAGATTATTACGTGGCGTCATTGAGGAAGAAGGTCCTTGTCAATTCACCGAGGTGCTTCGTTGGAAGAAAAGTGGAGTTCGTATTCATCCCGGCAAGAATCCAGCCTGAGCGACAGAAGGTTAAACTGGTTAATGGGAACCTCAGCATCATCACTGATTCCATCCCCGAAACTCAGAAGGTGCTGGTATCAGGAGTGGTGGAAAGAGACGGCGATCTCCTGGTGATCAAGGCGGATTCAGTCAAACCTGTCAGGTAGTAAAATTTCTATTCAGAAGGAGGAACGATCATGAACCAGGTAAGCATCATTGGAAGGCTCGGACAGGATCCTGAGCTCCGATATACGCCAAGCGGAAAGGCTGTATCCAGGATGTCGGTGGCGGTCAACGAGCGCTACGGTGAAAATGAGAGGGTCTACTGGTTTCCGGTCATCTGCTGGAACGGACTGGGTGAGACCGTAAGCCAGTACCTCCACAAGGGGAGCAAGGTAGCCGTATCCGGCAGGCTCACCACCAGGTCCTACGAGACCGAAGACGGGAACAGGACCATCACCGAGATCATCGCAAATTCGGTGGATTTCCTGGATCCCAGGCCATCGGACAACGGCCCCCGGGAGGAAGCCCCCATACCGGACGATGAGATCCCGTTTTAGAAAACGTGTCCCCTGGAGGCCCCCGGGGGGCATTCCGCTCACATCTGTTTTCTCAAAATGCCACTTGAAAAGAAAGGAGGTGATGATCTTGGCTTACACTCCTCAACTATCCCCCTATCATTCGGGCACACTCAAGAGGATATCATGGGCCCTGGGCAAGCCCATGACAAAGGTGATCGATACGGTATTCGACAACGTGGATACATTCATCGACCCGGGGAAGGTCTGCGAAAAATGCAAAGACAGGTCCCGCTGTGAAAACTGCTATTTCAATTCCGGCAGACGCCTCAACGAGGCAGTCCCTGTTGATCCCATAAGACATGAACTCAGCACGGAGGTTGAAATGAAGGTCAATCAGGTAAGCGTTCTGGTATCCAAAAAGGTGGGCAGGAATTTCTGTTCCTGGTCTCTGAGCTACGGCGCCACGGCAGAGGTGGAGGATGAGCATTTCACCGATGTCATCTCTCAACTGGACAATCAACTGAAGGAGATGGTCTCGGAGTCCCTGCCAACCCCCAACGGCAATGGCAATGGAATGAATAATCATCAGCAGCTAACTGCATAATGCAGAAGACAGACGGGCGGGGACAAAAACCCCGTCCATCTGTTTTACAATCAGGGAGTGTAAAATGAAAAGCTGTGAGCTGAAAAAGAGGTGCAAGGACTACTTGGAGAAATTGATCACTGAGACCAAAAAGGAGAGATCCAACGACAGCATTCTCGAATACCTGGATTTCTGCTCAAGATTCCATGGCTATTCGTTCAATAATACCCTGTTGATATGGACTGCCAGGCCCGGTGCAACCCGTGTTGCAGGGTTTAAGACCTGGCAGGAGATGGGAAGACGCATCAAAAAAGGGAAAGGGGCATCCCTATCTTTGCCCCCATGAAGATCAAGAAAAGGCAAGAGGATACCATCGAGGGTGATGAAGCAAAAGAGGAGACGGTCATCTTCAAGGTTGTCTATGTCTGGGATGTATCCCAAACAGAAGGAAGGCCCCTTCCAGAAGCCCCTGACACCATATCGGTTGAAGGTTCGATCTCTGACCTGCTTCTTGTGATCGAGACCATCATCCGCTCGCATGGTATCGACATCGAGTACGTAACCCACCTTTCGAGAGGATATGGAATGTCAACAATGGGTCATATCAAGATCCTTTCGACCTTGAACGATGACGAGAAATTTCATGTCCTGACACACGAGTTTGCTCATGAGCTGTTACACGGACATCAGGAAAGGATGAATCTCCCAAGGAAGATCAAAGAGCTCGAGGCAGAGGCGACTGCATATATCGTATGCCGTCATTTCAGTCTCGATGTAAAGGCCCCCACTTATCTTGCTCTGTATCGAGTAGAGGAGGTGGACATCAAGAACTCTTTGGAGCGAATCCTATCCACTGCCTCAAGGATCATTAAGGGCATAGTCAAAAACCGGGAAGGAAACAGGTTGGCCAAGGCGGCATAAAAAATGGGGTTCAGGAATGAGACCAAACAGGCTATTCAAAAAGTTTTTCTCAAACCCGTTGAGGGTCAAAAAACAGAGGCCCTGGAGACCGACAACGAGATCTATTATTCATCGTTCGAGAAAGGTCTATTCCCGCAAAAAGAAACATAAATGTGTGGGTCTTGATGAATGGTAACTGTCTTGCCAAGGGAAGGAAGGACCATGATAACCCCGAATCTGCTCTCCATTGCCACGGACACGGCACATCTGCCGGTTTGGGATATTTTCAGGTGGCAACGTCGAAAAAAAGAAAAAAAGATCTTGATCCCTGAGGGCAGGGAGAGGATAACCTTGCGCCATCACAAGGGAGCATTTGTGGGCTGCTTCTCCCTTCGTCTCAAGAAAAACATCGACTGGGGTCTTTTCAAGCTGTGGAAGGAAAAGAGGACTCCCTCGGTTACCGATCAGATCGCAAGGGATTTTCTTCCCTTTATCAGGAACCATTACGATTACATAACCACGGCCCCACCTTCGGCCAAAAGAACTCCTTCACGATATTGCGTCTACGACCTGGCAAAAAACATCTCTAAACTTACTGGAATCCCCTTTGCCCCTGCATTCGCACAGAAAACAGACAAGGTGTATCATGGCAGGTTCGCCAGCCTCGGCCAGTCAAAGCCTCGCCTCCTGGAATCCTGGAACATTCGAAACAGCTCCATTCTCTTTGTGGACGATTGCATAACCTCCGGGACGACAGCCAGTCTCTGTTACGAGGCCCTGGTTAAATTGGGGAATCATGTGGACGGCCTGATCTGGGTGAGTGCAGGCGGTTAGAATGTTTTTATCGGAAATTTATCGGAACCCTTCCGTTCCGATATAGGCTAAGGAATTGAAATGAAAAGACATTTAACGGTATTTTTTAACGGAATTCTTGTTTTGCTGGAGCCTCTTAATTCTTTATGAAATTTAGATAGTTACAATTTGTCAGAACTTGAGCCCCCTTCAAAATCCCCCCTTTTCCATTCCCCCCAAGCCGCTTTCCTTCCTGAACCTTTTCTGATTTCCACAAGTTATCCGATCCGGCATACCCCTTGCTCCGCTATATCGAAAAACCAAAAAGCTCCTTATACATTTAGAAGGATGATTCTGCAAAACTAAAGGGTAAAAAACCATTTTCATGTTATTGACCATGAAAGAAGATAACGCTATCCTTACCCCCGCACAAGCAGCAGAGGAATTGTCTCTTAATCTGGAGACAGTCAGGTCACTGATGAGGCGCGGGATACTGCCTGCCGCAAAGGTGGGCGGATCATGGCGTACTACCAGGAGGGCGTTATATGGCTATCTGGAAAACCAAATGGGGCTGGAGAGCAGATTTCATGCTCAACGGCGAGAGGATAATGGCCGAAGGCTTCTTCAAGTACAAAGACGATGCGCGACAGTGGATAAAAGACGAAAAGGAAAGCCGGAAGAACCAGAAGAGATCTTCTTCCCAAGATAAGGGAAGGGACTTGTCCTTCTGGACGCTCGCCCAGAAATACCTCGCTGACTGCAAGATCAATTATGACAAAAAGACTGTAGGTGAAAAGAAATACTGCCTTGAACGCTTCTATAAGGCAGTAGGAGATGTGGAGGTCACGGACATAGACCCTCCCACAGTCCTTGACTTCATCAACAAAAGGGCAAGGAGCCAGAGCAACAACGCAGCCAATAAGGACAGGAAGAACCTCAAAGCCTTCTACGGCTGGGTGCTGGAGATGTACGGCATTATGCATGACCCGACTGCTCCCATAAAGAAGAAACCCCACACCAAAAAACCGAGGCGATTGATACCTATTCAGGATATACTCAAGGTCATGCTTGCGGCAAAAGGTCACGACCGCGTGCTTATCGGGGCATACTGGCATACCGGTGCACGCAAAAGTGAGGTCTTGCGATGGACATGGGCCGATGATATCAACTTCGAGGAAAGATGGGTCAGACTCGGAACAAGAAAAAACAAGGCCGGGGAAATGACCTATGAAAAGCTATGGATGAACGACGACCTTTACAAGCTTCTGATGTGGCAGTGGAAGAACCGTCACCCCACAAGCCCTTACGTATTTTGCCACATGAACCCCAAGAGTAAGCTATACGGCAAACCTTATGTTGCCAGATGGAAACTTCTCAAGAAGCTCTGCAGAGAAGCGAATGTCGAACCGTTCGGGTACCACGACATTCGTCATACAGTTGCCAAATACCTCAACGACCTGCAGAAGGTCAATCTCAAGAAGGTCCAGCAGGTCTTGAGGCACCGCAAGCAAACTACAACAGAGATTTACGTAGAAGGAAATTACACCGACACAAAGGATGTGATGGGGCTTCTTGAACTCAAAAACCTGGAAAATTTCTGACAAAATTCACGCAGTTTTTCACGCAGTGGAAAGTAAAAAGGGGTTGGCGACTTTGCTAACCCCTTGAAATCATTTGGCGTCCCCAACCGGATTTGAACCGGTGTTGCCGGCGTGAAAGGCCGGTGTCCTGGACCTGGCTAGACGATGGGGACGCTAAAATAAATTTTTTGGCCATCGCCGGGGCCTTGCCCCAGAAAAAGTCCGACTATTTACTTTTTGGTGGGCCGTGCGAGAATCGAACTCACGACCAACGGATTAAAAGTCCGCTGCTCTACCTAACTGAGCTAACGGCCCACACTTTAGAGAATATAACCCATCCTCAATTGGTATCAATGGATGGGGTATATAAATATAAGGATAAAGAACTAAATACTGGAAAGTCAAGTGCTTTGAAATTAATTTAGACTGATTATTATACCACGCTTTCCTCATTCTGTCAAAATATTTTTGCTTCCTGGGCCAGCCGTATTTACTCATTTGTGACCTGACGGATATTGGACGACTTTCAGATTTTACGGATGGCAAATGAAGCCAGCTAGGCGGAAATGGAAATCAAATGTAAACACCCTGCGGATTTTGTGGCGCCGCATCAATGCAAACGATACGCAATCCGTAAAGCTTACCCTGTGCTCCGCAAACTTCTCAAAATATTCTAGGGCCTTTAACTCATCTTCATCAGTGGGACGTAAAATGGTCATGTAGCGCGAAGCATAGATTCTGTGAGCTCTTTCTGCAGCAAATACATAGCCGGCCCTTCGGGCCAATAGGGTAAAAGTTTCATCAAGGATGAAGTTACTTGTGAAACAAGATTCCTTCTTGAGTTTGATTTTCTCCCAGACCCGTGTGGCTGCTTCGTGGTGTTGGTCGCGGCTAAAATAGCGAGCAAGGAGCGCACCAGTATCTATGAATATCAACCGCTGCCTCCGTAAAGATATGAGTCATGATTTTCAGAAATGTCTCTTGGAACCTCCCCTTCGAATACGGCAAAGTCGTCAAACAGAGGATCCTCTTCAGAGCCATTTGTATTTGGTTCCTCAAGGACCCTTTCTAGTGCTATTCGGATGAGCTGGCCCAAAGACATCCCCATAGAGCGCGCGCGCATAATAGCCTTGGTCCTCAGATCGTCGGGTATCATTATTGTGGTGCGTCTCATGTGTTGGTATGCCTCTACTAAGATAATTATATATGCATAATATAGTATACATAATTACTTGTCAACAGCGTGCTGATGGATTTCTACACAAAAGTGGTGAAGAGCCTGTTGAAAAACCTGGAAGGGAGGTCTTGAGAATCTAGTCTTTTCGCAACATTATAGATTCCCGCTGAGGCTGTCCTCTAGGAATCTGGGGCGGGAGTGACGGATGGAAGAGATTTTCCGACAATATCCAAACCAGATGAGTAATTTCTAGATTTCGGGATAAGTAAAAATGTGTTCGCGGATTAAGGCTAGTTCTTCCTCATTCGGTGGATAAGGGTAGTTCCATTGCTTGACATCCGGGAGACAGTTTCCAAAGGGGCGGTTGCAGGCAACCTCGCCGTCATCTCCCAGGCATCCTGTGGTCATGAATGGCCTGCCAAGGTCAATAATCTCGTCCAACTCTTTGCGGGAGAGGCCAAAACCCACAATACGGCCCATTTGGTCAAAGGCCATTTCTTTATATTTGCTGAGATTTTCCTCTATGAGATATCGGGCCAGTTGCACTCTCAGATAGGTAGGCCAAGGCGGCTGAGGTCTGTCTGCCAGCCTCGAGCCTTCTTCGGCGAAAAAAGAAAAGAGGTGGCTGACCACTCCCATGTTCCAAAGCTTATCCATCAGAGAAACCATTTGCTCCTCGGTTTCTCCCATTCCCACCATAAGGTGAGCTCCTACATTGGGCGTGCCAAAGATTTTCAGAGCCCATGCAAGTACTTTCCAGTAAGTGTCCCATTTGTGAGGTCCATTCACCCCTTTGCCCCTGTATTGATCGAAAAGCTCGGGGGTGGCAAGGTCAATGGCTATTCCAATCTTATCAGCCCCTGCTTCTTTCATCTCCCAAAGATCATTTTCTTTCAGAATGGTAGGGCTTATGAGGATGGAAATGGGGAGGCTGGTTTTTTCCTTTAGCTGGCGAGTCATGGTTATGGTATCTTTGCGGCACTTGCCGTTTGTTATCATGGAGATGCACGTTCGTTTTACATAAGATGGTGCCTGGTTTATGGCCTCTATGATTTCGCTCATGTGGTATATGGGCCACTCAACATGGATGAAGCTTTTTTCTTCGTACGAGCCGGGCCGTTTCTTTGCGAGCCCACAGTACGCGCAGTTAGCGGCGCATCCCTCGGGATAGTGCACCAGGAGATTCACACATTTGTTCACGGCTCCCCTGTACATCCTGCCGCCCATCAGCCCTAGGGATATAGCTGAAGCATGACTGAGCTTGGCGTATTGTGGACTTCTCTTTACAGCTTGTTCATGCATTAAGGGTAGTTCCCTCCGTATTAAAGCCTTACCTGATTTTCCTTGGCCTTGAGGATCGCAGTGGTCAAGGTTGGTACGTCTACTCCGTAAATCATGTCATCCTGCCATACGCTGGCCAGATTCTTTTCTATCATTTCTCGCCTTGCCGATGTCCATTTTAAGGCATTTTCTAACCGCTGGATGTTTTCCGTGGTGGAAAAAAAATCGCCCGTAATGACCACATTTTCAATGGACCCTCCTGACAATGAGAGGTAAATCTCCAGTAGCCCTCCTTTTGTCTTGATCTGGCCAATGCCCATACGGGCCCTGGGGTGCTTATGGGAAAAGATCCAGTCGCGCTGGGTGTACCTTGTGTCAATGAATTCTCGTATCTTTCTCTGCTCTTGTGGTGCTGGGGCATCCTCCACAAAACGAATGCCAAAGTATTCCTCAAAGGCCTCCTGTATGGCATTCATCATCTCAGTTACAGGCAAATCCCGGCCCAGTTCCCATCTAGTAGTGGTCATCCTCTGGCTGAAGCAGTTGTACCCTTTGTCTTGGAGTTTGATAAGAGGAGTGTTCATGATGTCAATCATGAGCTCCACGTCAAAATCCACCAAAAGACTGGTGTGAAACAGCAGTGCCTTACCCGATTCTGCGGCTGCCGAAAGGCCTGCTATCTTTTTCCCATGAACTTCCAGATCATTCTTGGGCCTGAAGGCTGCCTTTATGCCTACCTTTTTCAGGGCTCCAATGAGCACGCGGCTGAGGGATTCAAATACGCCGCCCACGCCGCTTTTCAAACCCGGGTGGTCCACATTGATGCCAAATCCCAGGGCCACGATGTCAGGCCCCATGATGACCGTCCCTCCACCAGTGCTTCGCCTGTTATACTCGATTCCCCGCGCCTTGCATCGGTCCAGCTTAAGGGCCGCTTCAATGTCCTGGTACTTGCCCACGATCACCGAGGGGACAAATGTGTACAAGTGTAAAATAGGAGGAGACCCCAAGTTGGAAACAGACCAGGGGAGGGTGTCGTCTATTGCCAATCCCTCGGCAGTGGAAAGGGACCGAGTCGTCTCCTTGAATAGTCGCCAGTTCTCACGCATATTTTTAAGCATTCAGCTTTCAGCCCCTCAGCGATCAGCACAATTTTATCAAAAATTAACACATACGGCGAATTCACGGCTGATAGCTGACCGCTGAGGGCTTTTATTACGCCTTTGCCTTTTCCTCTTCCGCCTTTTGGATTTCGCGTTCGATGAACTCGGTCACCGCGTCCACACCATGGATCAGGTTTCCCAATTCAGGGTCCAAGTCGCTGGCCTCGATCACAAGTATCCATCCCTTACCATAAGGGTCCGTATTGATCAGGCTGGTATCGTCTTCAAGATCCTCGTTGATCTCCACAATTTCACCAGAAACAGGGGCCACCAGCTTTCCGATCCATTTACGGGACTGGATCTTGCCGCAGACCTCTCCTTGTTCCACTTCTTCCTCTTCCTCGGGAAGGTCCACAAATACGATATCACCGGCCTCTTTCTGGAAAAAGTCGGTCATACCCACGGTTACCCTGCTACCGTCAACTCTGGCCCAGCTATGTTCCTCATGATAGTAAAGCTCATCCGGCATGTTGTATCCCTTGATGTCAGCCATGTTATTTTACCTCCTTGTTCAATTTCGGTTGATCTGCATAATACCCTGGCTCTATCTTCGATTTCTTTCACCAGGTCGAAGTCTCCATCTAGAGTCGCCTCGGCGTTGGGCACTGTCTTTAGCATCGTTTCTTGCTGGAATCAAGTCCCTCTGTCTTCCGTTTACTGAAAGCGAGCTTTTATGGCCCTTGCGTGCAAGGGGAGTCCCTCTGCTTCAGCCAGAGTGATGACCACGTCCTTGAGGCTTTCAAGCCCTTCTTTGCTCAAATACTGAAATGTGGGCTTCTTGATAAAGTCATCCACCGAAAGACCGGAGAACATCCTAGCACATTGACCTGTAGGAAGGACATGATTGGTCCCGGATGCATAATCCCCCACTGGCACTGGGGCGTAAGGCCCCATGAATATGGACCCTGCGTGCCTGATCCGGTTCAAGGTCACGAATGGATCTTTGGTCATGATTTCCAGGTGCTCTGTAGCATACTCATTGGTGAATTCGATGGCCTGGTCCATATCCCTGGCTATCAAGACGTAGGAGTGCTTGGAAAGAGAGGATTCCAGGATTTCTTTTCGGCCCAAGGCATCAAACTCCCTGGTGATGATCTGGCATACCTTTTGGGCCAGTTCTTCTGATGTGGTCACCAACACAGCGGCCGAATCCGGGTCATGTTCGATTTGAGAGAGAAAATCAATGGCAATAAGCTCAGGATCCCCGGTCTCATCTGCCAGAATCAGGGCCTCACTGGGCCCAGCGGGTGAGTCGATGTCCACAATACCATAGACAAGCATCTTGGCTGCGGTCACGTACTTGTTGCCCGGTCCCACGATCTTATCTACCTTGGGCATAGTCTCAGTACCATAAGCCAGGCCTGCCACCCCCCAAGGTCCTCCCACCTTGAAGATCCTATCGCAGCCAGCAATATCCGCCGCCACCAACGTGGCCGGATTTGCCTTCATACCCTTAAGGGGTGGGGTTACGGCCACGATCTCTCCTACACCCGCCACACGCGCGGGCAGCACGGTCATTAGAATAGAGCTGGGATAGGCCGCGGTTCCCCCTGGAATGTAACATCCCACAATGTCCATGGCCCGAGTGATCCGGCCTGCAAGAATCCCCTCTGAGACCTCAATGGACCACATTTCACGCTCCAATTGTGCGCTATGAAACTTGGTGATGTTTCTTGCTGCAATTTTCAGGTACTCTACCACCTTTGGATCCACTTGCTGGTAGGCCTCTTGTATTTCTTCCCTGGTTACTTCTAGATCCGAGGGGCCAATATCTGATTTATGTTTTTTATAATGTTCCAGAGCGACCGCATCTCCCCGTTGCCGGATGTCTTGGACAATCCTTCGCACATCCTCATAGATTGAGGAGATGTCTTCCATGGATCGCTCCATAATGGTCTTTCTTTGGTCTTTGCTCAGTGCATCAATTCTTACTGGTTCGATTTTCATTTAGTCCTCCTTCATTCTACAGTAATCTTTCAGCGCATCAATGGTGCTTTGAAAGGCAAGATCCTCCCATGGGATTTCCGCTGGACTGAAGACCCTGACCTCTGAGGTTTCTTCACCTGGTTGAAAGGTGCCATCCAAGGGTTCAGCAAGGTATACCACCACAACCTGTAGTTTCCCTTGATAAGAATAGACACCAAGGAGACGTACAATCTTGATGGAAAGGCCACATTCCTCCTGGGTTTCCCTAATGGCCGCAGTAGGAACTTCTTCTCCTCGGTCCACATACCCTCCGGGCATGACCCATTTGCCCTTCTGGGGCTCGATGGACCTGCGGACCAGCACTAGACCGCCTTCCATCTCAACAATGGCACAGGCCACCACTTTGGGATCCAAGTAAAACACGAACTCGCACTGGGGACAGACTAGTCTTTTAGGTTCCCTTCCCCTCAGAAGTTTTGATTCCAGCTTCCCCCCGCAAACAGGGCAGAAATGAAATTCCGGATCATGGTGATGCACGTTCTATTTACTCCTTAACATGATTTATTAAACTCATGTCACGGGCAAGGTTGCCGTGGCTTTTTCGTTCTTGATATTTGGCCTGTGCCTGTGTTTTAGGTGCAGGTATCGTCCCGTAAGCCAGACAAAGTCTGCGGTGTCCTGTTTAAGAGTGACGGCCCTGTTCACAGGATAGGGAACTAGGGTGGCCGTACGTACAGGACGCCTACGGGTGAGCCGCTGAGGAATCCCAAACCTGTGTATGATATGCCCATTGCCTGATATCACCACCACTTTTTTATTGTCTCCCTTGATCAAGCGGGCAATATTTTCCGCCATGGTCTCTTCCCAAACGCATTGGGCCTGGTAAAAGTAATCGAATCGTTTAAAGCCTCTGTGGGCACGGGATTCATAGGCACGGTGGACGAATTTCCTATGGGCCTCGTTGATAAAATCCATGTCCTTGGGAAGCAATGCCCGGTCTGCAGGACTAAGGGCGTTAATTCCTTTTGTAGCTACTTTTTTGATCAGGTCTTGAGGGGCATTGATAGCCACAATTCTGCCTCCGGTCCTTTTTTGAATCTGGAACAGGGGCCTGTAAAAATGATAATCAAAGCCCCATATCTTTTGCCAATTCACCTGTCGCAAAAATTGTTGCTCCGAGATATTTCCCTGGAGGTAGTTGTCCAGCACAGGTTGAAGCTTTGCAGGGAGACATTCCATTGCTAAGGTAAAAGGCCCCCATTTTGTCAGCAGGGATTGCAGGATTTGAACCTGAATCAAATGGTGATCAGGGTTATCATGAACCTCCCCAATAAAAATTACATTCATTCCTTTTAGTTGGTTGATCAGTTGCTCGTAAGTAATGGTGTCTCCAGGTTTTGGCCTTATGATTTGCCCAGCAAAAAAGGGCCTTTTGACTCCTTCAATCTTGGCCATGGGCATGATGGGGTGACGGGCTGTGGTGCATCCTCCCAGCCCGACTACCATGGCCAGAATAGCAAAAAAGGAAATGAAATTCCCAATGTCTATTGTCTTATTAGAGTAACAACACATGACCATAATCACCTTGACTGGGCCTATTCCTATCATTTACCTTGATATTATGCAACAGATATGGACCAGGCCGATGCCGGGGCGAAACGTAGCCAGATGGAAAAATCCCCTCCTTATCAATACGATCTGAGTTTTAAGGGTTTGACAGAGCTCCTTCCTCCAGGCCCTGGTGTCTATCTTTTCAAAGACGACTCGGGACAGGTCCTCTATGTGGGAAAGGCAAAGAGTCTTCGCAAAAGGGTGGCATCCTATCTCAGGCCGGCCAAGGATCTTCCCCATAAGACCTTCCTGATGATGAAGAAGGCAAAGGGGCTAGATTTTGTCCTAACCTCTAGTGAGAAAGAGGCCCTGATCCTGGAGAGCACTCTCATCAAAAAGTACCTGCCCCGGTATAATATTGTGCTTCGTGACGACAGCCAGTATCCTTGTCTCCGACTGTCCGTGCAGGATGATTTTCCTCGGCTTTCCATAGCACGGAGAATAAAAAGGGACGGGGCCAGATATTTTGGGCCGTTTTCCTCTGCAAAGGCCGTACGGGATACTTTGAAGGTGATTGACAAGGTCTTTCAACTCCGCAAATGCAAAGGCAAAGAGGTAAAAATACGGCCTAGGCCCTGTTTAAACTACCAGATGGGAAGGTGTCTCGCCCCTTGTTCAGGAAAAGTGGCTTCCATCGAGTACAAAGAGGTTGTGGAGCAGGTCATACTTTTTCTTGAAGGACGGAACCGAGAGTTGATCAAGGGACTAGAAGGGAAAATGAAAGAGGCTGCTGAGGCCCTGGAGTTTGAAAAGGCGGCCAGGATCCGAGATCAGATACAGGCCATTGAAAGAACGGTGGAACGCCAGCATGTGGTGTCTACACGAATGGAAAATCAAGACGTCATCGGTTTGGCGGGACGAGACGGATTTTATCAGCTTGTGGTCCTTTCCATAAGAAATGGTTATCTGATCAGCAGCAGGGACTATTCTTTTCGCGCCAAGGGCGAGAGCCCCTCAGAGGTGATGGAGGCCTTTTTAAAGCAGTATTATTTCAGGGAAGGCTTTGTTCCCCAGGAAGTTTTGATATCTGAGCCGGTGGAGGATGTTCATGCTATCCAAGAGTGGCTTGCTGAAATGGCCGGCAAGAAAGTTGAGCTTAGGTTTCCCAAAAGAGGGGAAAAGTTGAAACTGGTTCACATGGCCGTATCCAACGCAGAAAACCTGTTGAACCTGAGAGAGGCAAAAGGTGAGACAGACATCATCGAAAGGGCTCAGGGTGTACTCGGGCTGAAAAGGCTCCCTCGCTCCATTGAGGCGCTTGACATATCTAACTTCCAAGGAGACTTGGCTGTTGGCACTATTGTGTCATTCGTGGATGGAAAGCCTGAGAGGTCTGGATATAGAAATTACAGGATAAGGACCATAAGCGGAATCGACGACTATGGTATGTTGGCCGAACTGACTACAAGGCGGCTATCCCAAGGGAGGTTGCCTGATCTATTTCTAATCGATGGAGGAAGGGGTCAACTGAGTGCCGTAAAAAGGGTGTTAGACTGTTATGAGGGAGAGGATAGACCAGAGGTAGTGGCCTTGGCAAAGGCCAATGTGCGAAAAGGAGAGCCGTCTGATAAAGTATACACTTCCCACACAAATGAGCCGATCGTTCTTTCCCCCCATGATCCTGTGCTCCTCTTCCTAATGCGCATTCGAGACGAGGCCCACCGCAGGGCAATCGGGTATCACAGGAAGCTCAGGGAAAAAGGTCTGACCGCATCCATTCTTGGAGAAATACCTGGTGTGGGAGAAAAGAGGGCAAAGAGCCTGCTTAGCCATTTCAAATCCCTCCAAGATATTAAAAGGGCCACAGAACAAGATTTGGTAAAAGTAGAAGGTATCACTCGGCCTGTGGCTCAACAGATCGTACACTTTTTTAAAGAAAATACCTAGGGCGACCGAAAAACAAATTGGTATCCATCTCTGGATGAGCACTATCTAATGGTAGTGGCCATTGTATCTTAATGAGTATATGGAACTTATGGAGGTTGACAGGGAAGGGAATTTATGATAGGCAGGCCATCAAGTGGTATTCCTATCCAATAGCGTCTAATTATACGAAATAACACGATAAAACGAATACGCCCTTCACAGGAAATTTCTGACCTAGCGAGAGACGTAAGAGATGGCCCAAAATTTGCAGAATTTAGGTTAAATTGTTTAAGAAACAGCGACTAAATCAGGACTTCCCCATGGCGCTAAAGAAACTCACCATAATCGTGGTACCGGAAAAAGGGCGGAAGGTAAGACAATTCCGGATACCTCGGTTGTTGGCCTTTTTTTCCATCCTACTGTTTTCGGCTTCTGTGATAGCTGCTTTATGGAGTGGGTTTACCTACCTTTCCCTAAAGGCAAAAGTACCTATTTTGGAGCGGCTCCAAAAAGAGAACGCCCACCACAGACAGCAGTTTCTCCATTTGGCCAAGCGTATCGAGGAGATCAATCAAAAGATGTGTGAGCTGAAGGAGTTCGATCGCCGGTTAAAGGTGATGGTGAACCTGGAGACAGCCGAAGACCCGGGAGACAAGAACGCGAGAGGGGGCTCAGATCAGACATTGCTTGCCTTGGCCAATACAGGTGCCAAAGATGAAAAAGGGCTGGTGCGGGCCATGTATAATGCGCTCGATGACTTGGATGCGGAAATTGCCATGGGCAAACAAGAAAAGGCCGAGCTCGATAAATTCTTGGAAAATCAGAAGATGCTCTTGGCCTCCACTCCTTCCATTTGGCCTACTAGAGGGTGGCTCAGTTCAGGGTTTGGATATCGGACCTCGCCGTTTACTGGTCAGCGGGAATTTCATAAAGGCATTGATATTTCCACAAGGATAAAGGCCCCAATTGTGGCCCCTGCAAATGGTATTGTAACAAGAATCGCGTGGGACCGTGGCTATGGTAGAATACTGACTATAAGCCACGGACACGGCATTGTCACGCGGTATGCCCATTTGCATAAGGTGCTGGTGAGAAGAGGACAATATGTAAAGCGGGGTGAGACGATTGCCCTCGTGGGAAATACGGGCCGATCAACAGGGCCTCACCTTCACTATGAGGTGCTGCTAAATGGTGTTCCGGTAAATCCCCTCCGCTACATCCTCAATTAGTGCTTATCTGTATATTATTTTACTTCTTCCCTTGAGGCCATGTCGAAACTCTGATTTTGGCTTAAACGTCATTTGGAGCCTGCTTGCAGTAGACAGGGTGGTGGGATTGTGCGGTACAGTTATGGCGGGCAGGCGAAGTGAGAAATTTGAAAGTTTAGTCGCTTTGGAGAATACCTGTTGCCCTGGTAAATATCGACTTTGGATACGAGCGGAGTAAACTGTAAAGGTGGCGTGCCTTTGTGGTTGAGAGTTCTTGATTTTTGAAAGCAAAAGTTCTTTAATGTTAAGTTCGATTTGTAAACTGAAATTTTTAGATGGGTATTCAGCGTTTAGCTTCAAGGGTCAGAAAGAAGGAGCAAAGAAGATAGGCGTGAGCTGGTTTCTGACCACTTTAATTCATAGCCTTTTTATTTATGATTGAGCATTGGCTATATCATATACACAGGTGAATCAAAATGTTCGGGAAGGTCATAAAAGGGATATTCGGGAGTAAGAACGAGCGCGAATTAAAGCGCATAGCGCCCATCGTAGATCGCATAAACAGCCTTGAGCCGGATTTCCAAAGGTTATCCGATGATCAGCTCAGGGCAAAGACCACAGAGTTCAAAGAGCGGCTGGAAAAGGGAGAGACCCTGGATGAATTGCTCCCAGAGGCCTTTGCGGCTGTCAGGGAAGCGTCTGTCCGCGTTCTGGGAATGAGGCACTTTGACGTGCAGCTTGTGGGGGGCGTTGTGCTTCACTGGGGAAAGATCGCAGAGATGAAGACCGGTGAAGGGAAAACCCTGGCAGCGACCCTTCCCCTTTACCTGAATGCACTGACAGGCCGTGGTGTGCATCTTGTTACAGTGAATGATTATCTGGCACGCCGCGATGCCGAGTGGATGGGTGGAATTTATAATTTTCTTGGTATGTCCGTTGGTGTGATTGTCCACGGTATGGATGATGCGGAGAGGAAACAGGCTTACGCCTGCGATATTACTTACGGCACCAATAACGAGTTCGGGTTTGATTACCTAAGAGACAATATGAAGTACGATCTCCGGGACTTTGTGCAGCGGGAATTCTATTATGCCATTGTGGACGAGGTGGACAGCATCCTGATTGATGAGGCCAGAACGCCCCTCATCATCAGCGGCCCTGTGGAGCACAGTGAAAATAAAATCTACATGGAAGTCAAGCCCTTGGTGATCAACCTCAAGAGAAAACAGAGCTCTGTTATCCGTTCCCTTCTTAAGGATGTGCGTAGAGAACTGGATGCAGGGAATGCAGGAGACGGAACCATTGAAAAGCTCCTCCAAATCAAGCGAGGTGACCCAAAGAATCCAGTTTTCCTGGAGATCGTTTCCCAGAACCAAGGCCTCAAGAAAGAAATCGATCACTTAGAGGCCATGTTAAGCGCCCAGAAGCTGCTTCCCGACCTTGATCAGATCCTCTATTGCACCATTGACGAACGGAACAATTCTGTGGAGCTCACGGAAAAGGGCATTAAACTGCTCTCATCAAGCGGCCTGGGAGATTTTGTCATTCCCGATCTGGACATGGAAGGCAGGCTCATACAAGAAGATGAGAGCTTGAGTGAGCAGGATAAACAGGAACGGCTTAAGGAACTTGAGGATCGATTTGTGCGCGCATCCGAGTTGCTTCATGCCACCCAGCAGCTCATAAGGGCGTACTGGCTGTTTGAAAAGGATGTGCACTATGTGGTCAAGGATGATCAAATTATCATTGTGGATGAATTTACAGGCCGCATGATGCCTGGAAGACGGTGGAGCGACGGCCTTCATCAGGCTGTGGAGGCCAAGGAGGGAGTCAGGGTTGCTGAGGAAAATCAAACCCTTGCCACCATCACCTTCCAAAACTTTTTCCGCATGTATGAGAAACTGGCAGGCATGACAGGTACAGCAGACACGGAGGCGGCTGAGTTTGACAACATCTATAAGCTGGACGTGGTGGTAATTCCTACCCATAAGAGGATGATCCGGAAAGACTACCCTGATGTCATTTACAAGACAGAACGAGAGAAATTTAAGGCCGTCGTGGATGAGATCAAGGAACTGTATGAGAAAGGACAACCGGTCCTGGTAGGTACTGTATCCATTGAGAAATCAGAAATGCTCAGTAAGATGCTGAAACGGGCTGGCATCCCACACTCGGTTTTGAATGCAAAACACCATGAGAAGGAGGCCGAGATCATTGCTAAAGCAGGTCAGGCCAAGACCGTGACTATTTCTACCAATATGGCTGGAAGAGGAACAGATATTGTCCTGGGCGAAGGTGTAAGGGAGTTGGGAGGGCTTCACGTCCTTGGAACGGAAAGGCACGAGTCCAGACGGATAGACAATCAGTTGAGGGGCCGTTCCGGCAGACAGGGAGATCCGGGTTCTTCACGATTTTATCTGTCTCTTGAGGACGATCTGCTCCGGATATTCGGTTCAGAGAAAATTTCCTCCATTATGGGGCGCCTTGGCATGCAAGAAGGGGAGCCCATTGAACATGGCCTCATTTCCAAGGCCATCGAGAATGCCCAGAAAAAGGTGGAGGCACACAATTTTGATATCCGAAAACATCTCCTGGAATATGACGATGTGATGAACAAGCACCGGGAGATCATCTATTCCCTTCGGAAGGATATTTTGGCCGGAAAAGGGGTGGCAGAGATAGTTGAAGAGATGATGGAGGAGAAGGTCGAGACTCTCATCAATCAGTGGATTGACCCAAAGCTTCCGCCGGAAGATTGGGATATTAATGGCCTTACGGAGAATCTTTCACGGATCTTCGGTTTTAGGCCCAAAATCGGCCCCAAGGATGTGGGTGAGGAGTATTTTGAGAAGATGGATGTGGAGGATCTCACGGAGCTTGTCAAGGAACAGGTCAAGGGGGCCTATGCTAAGAAAGAGGAACTGGTGGGGAAGGAGGATCTGAGTGAGCTAGAAAGGCTCATTATGCTTCAGATCATTGATGACCAATGGGTCCGACACCTTCAAGATATGGAGCACATGAAAGAGGGTATCGTCCTGAGGGGGTACGGCCAGCTTGATCCCTTGAGGGAATATCAGAAGGAGGGGTTTGGCCTTTTCCAGGAGCTGATGGACCGGATAAGGGAGGAGACCCTTAGGACATTGTTTCGACTACAGTTTGTGAGGCGGGCACCCGAGCCCATACCCAAGAAAAAAAAGAAGGCACTTCATTTGAGCCATGGAGATGAAGTGGCCCAACCCACCACCGTGAAGAGAAAGGGGAAGAAGATAGGGCGGAATGACCCTTGCCCCTGTGGCAGTGGGAAGAAGTATAAGAAATGTTGCGGGGCGAATAAATGAGGGGTGAAAGGATAAAGGTCAAAGGAAAAAGTAAAAGATAGAAGTCAGGAGTCAGTAGCCAGCAACCTGCCCGAATGCGACGCTTTCGGGTAATTCATAAAACCAATAGGGAATCTTAGTGGCCCCTTACTCCGGGCAACGCGACATTCCCTCCGCTACGTCAGCTACGCCATCCTTGGCTCCGCTGACTGCCGATTTTACCTCCTTCACCGTCCCTGCCTGCAGCAGGCAGGCTGGCTACGGGGGCTAAAATAGGCCCGCTTTGGGAATGTCCTGTTGCCCTGCGTTCCCTGTTAGTTAGGAGGAGGAATGACCGCTCGAGTACGTCGAGTTTGAGACAAAATAGCTGATAGCTGAGCGCTGATGGCTGAAAGTTAGTGGCTCAATGCGAGGTTCAGGGATATGAAGGATGAGGCTTACGCGGTACATGGATTTAGGGCCTCGGCGGTTTGCGCCGGGCTGAAAAAGGATGGGGGCCTTGATCTGGCCCTCATTTACTCAGATAAAGAGGCAGTGGGTGCAGGGGTCTTTACCAGGAATAGGGTGAAAGCTGCCCCTGTTCTAGTGAGCCAGGAACATATCCAGCAGGGACTGATTAGGGCCATTGTGGCAAATTCAGGTAACGCCAATGCCTGTACGGGCGACAAGGGGCTTATGGATACCAGAAAAACGGCCGCTCTTGTGGCCCAAGCACTGGGTGTAAGGCCTGAAACAGTTGTAGTTGCCTCAACCGGAGTGATTGGCCTACCCATGGACATGGATAAGGTTAATAAGGCAATCCCCCAATTGGTAGAACACCTCTCCCCCAAGGGAATCCCCGAGGCAGCCAAGGCCATTATGACCACCGATACCTTCCCGAAAACAAGCGCAAGGACCGGACGGGCCTCGGGCAAGACTTACAAGGTAGTAGGTATTGCAAAAGGGGCAGGGATGATCATGCCTGATATGGCCACGATGCTTTGCTTCATGTTTACCGATCTGGAGGTTGATAGGGATACATTGTTCGAATCACTTTCATGGGCAGTCGATCGCACGTTCAATCGTATCACTGTGGATGGTGATACCAGCACCAATGACATGGTGGTGATCATGGCCAATGGCATGGCCGGCAATGGCCCCCTGACCCCGTCTGAGAAAGAGGGATTTCGCCATGTGCTTGAAGAGGTGGCAGGAGATTTGGCCCGAATGATTGTACAGGACGGTGAAGGGGCCACAAAGCTGGTGCAGGTGTGTGTGAGAGGGGCATTGGATAAGGAAAGTGCACTACAGGCGGCCAGGACAGTGGCCAACTCTCTTCTCGTAAAGACTGCCTTTTATGGGAATGACCCCAACTGGGGGCGTATCATGGCTGCCCTTGGGAGATCCCGGATTGATATGGAAGAGCGGTCCATAGATATCTGGATTGATGATGTGCAGATTGTGTCAGGAGGGCAGGGGAGGGGGAAGGATGCTGAAGAGAGGGCAGCGAAGGTCATGGAAAAGGAAAATTATAGGTTGACCATTGACCTAAATCAGGGGGACCATGAGGATTCGGTATGGACATGTGACCTTTCTCATGATTATGTGCGGATCAATGCAGAATACAGGACGTAGCAGGTAGCCCGATGCGTTAGAAGGGACTAGAGAGGCGTAAAGGAGGCGAATATGTTTGGGGTGATCATGGCAGGAGGGTCAGGCACCCGATTTTGGCCTGCGAGTAGAAAGGACAGACCGAAGCAGTTCTTGAATATTACCGGGAAAGCCCCCATGCTTGTGGAGACCTGTAACCGGCTCTCCCCCCTTGTCCCTGATCAAGAGATGATTATTATACTAGGCAAGTCCCATGAACAAGAAGCCAGGGGTCTTCTGGAGGGCCGGAAACTCCATATTCTTGCAGAACCCATGGGAAGAAATACAGCCCCTTGTATAGGGTTGGGGGCGGTCTATGCTGAATACCTGGGATGCAAAGGCGCCATAGCCTTTCTCCCGGCCGACCATTTTATCAGGGATCAGAAGTCTTTCTTGGAGGCCGTCCGTCTGGCAGGGACTGTGGCAGAAAAGGGTGGGATAGTGACACTGGGCATTGTCCCCACTAGGCCGGAGACAGGGTACGGGTATATCAGACGTGTTGAAGTGAATCAGTCGGAAAAAGAGAATAGCTTTTTCCCAGTATCTGCCTTTGTGGAAAAGCCGGACTTTGCTACAGCAAAACAATATCTTACTAATGGGGACTACTTTTGGAATGCAGGGATATTTGTGGCCACTGCTCAAACGATTCTGGAGGAGATCAAAGCGCATATGCCCAGACTTTATGAAGGTCTCCAACAGGTGAGAGATGTCATGGGAACGCCGGATTTTCCGCGTGTATTGAAAGAGGTCTACGAAGGGCTGGAGTCCATTTCGTTTGATTACGGAATCATGGAAAAGACGCGCGGGGATGTGTATGTGGTGCCGTGTGAGTGTGGGTGGAGTGATGTGGGCTCCTGGTCTTCGCTGTATGATTTGAGAAGTGGGGAATATGACGCGTCTAATAATCTGGTGGAAGGAGAAGCCCTGATTATAGACTGCCGAAACAGTTTTATATCGAGCCGCAATGGCCGGCTTGTGGCTGTGTTGGGGCTTGAGCGCTGTTTGGTGGTGGATACACAGGACAGCGTACTAGTAGCTGATCTGGACCGTTCCCAGGACATTCGAAAAATTGTGGAAGCATTGCAACGCTCAGGAAAGGAGAGATTACTATGAAACCCTATATCTTCCGAGAGTATGACATCCGAGGAATTGTTCCAGAAGAGTTGAATGAACAGACAGTGCACCAATTGGGTCTTGCCATTGGAACCTACTATGTCCAGAAGGGCGTGAAAAAGATCACCCTGGGGCGAGACTGCAGACTGAGCTCTCCTTCCCTTTTTGAAGGTCTGTCCGCAGGGCTTCTAGAAACAGGTATGGACATCGTGGATGTGGGCATGGTGCCCACGCCGCTTCTCTATTTTTCCATTCACCACCTCAAGGTGGATGGAGGGGTGCAGATTACAGGCAGCCACAATCCCCCGGAATTTAATGGGTTCAAGGTCTGTTTGGGGGAGGCGAGCATCTATGGCCCGGAAATCCAGAAGGTGCGGGAGATAGCCGAGTCCGGCTCCTTCACGAAAGGCACAGGAAATATGGAAAAGGCCGATGTGGTGACCCCTTACATTACTTATGTGACAGAGACCATCCAGACAGGAAACCACAAACGAAAGGTGGTCATTGACGCGGGCAATGGTGTGGCAGGCCCTGTGGCCACACCCCTTTACAAAGGCATGGGGTTCGAGGTCATTTCCCTTTTTGCCGAGCCTGACGGCAGGTTTCCCAATCACCACCCTGATCCCACCATTCCTGACAACCTGAAAAGTCTTATTTCAAAGGTCCAGGAGACCGGGGCGGATGTGGGGATCGGTTTTGACGGCGATGCCGACAGGATAGGTGTCGTGGATAAAGATGGCCGGATCATTTGGGGAGACCAGCTCATGATCATATTTTCCCGGGATCTTCTTGAGCGATACCCAGGGGCCAAGATTATCGGTGAGGTGAAATGCTCCCAGGTCCTCTATGATGACATTGAGAAACATGGGGGCAAGGCCATTATGTGGAAGACAGGTCACTCGCTCATAAAAAAGAAAATGAAGGAGGAAGGCGCCCTCCTTGCCGGAGAAATGAGCGGACATTTGTTTTTTGCAGAGCGTTATTTTGGTTATGATGATGCTATCTATGCCGGAGCACGGCTTTTGGAGATCCTTTCCAAGACTGACAAGGGAGTAAGGGACCTGCTGGCCGGTGTGCCGGACATGGTCAATACCCCTGAGATCCGCATTGATTGTCCAGAGGAAAAAAAGTTTACCATTGTGGCGGAATTGGCTGAGGAATTTAAGAGGGATTACAAGGTAATTGACGTGGATGGCGCCCGGGTTCTTTTTGATGGTGGCTGGGGACTCATCAGGGCCTCCAATACGCAGCCCGTGCTGGTGCTCCGCTTTGAGGCGGAAACAGAGTCCCGGCTTGAGGAGATCAGGAAAGTTTTCATGGACAAGCTGCAAAAGCGCCTATGAAGTCATATAAGAATGGAGCTTTTGATTCAATGAATGCATCAATGGGTTCTGCCTCTGGCCGGAAAATGGGAATATGGCCCAAGAAAGGGATACCGCTAAACCGGGAGATAAGGGATGGGCTGGTAGCTGCAGCCTCATCAGTGGGATCCTTTTTGCCGTTTGTTACAAACCCAAGGACTGTTATGCTCTTATTTTGAAGGGCCCTAATGCTCAAAAGGGTGTGGTTAATGGTGCCAAGGGAAGGTCTGGCCACCACCAAACAGGGCAGACCAAATTGCTCCATAAGATCAATCAACAGATAGTCTTTCCCAAGGGGAACCATCACTCCACCTACCCCTTCCACGATCAGAAATGGTGATCCTTTCCTTAGGGCATCAAAGGCTCTGATTATCTCTTCCACAGAAACGGGGCGGCCTTCCAATTCCGCTGCTGCCATAGGGGCCAAGGGTTTTTCATATCGGATGGGACAGTGGTGTGGCTCCGAGAGTTCAACGCCTGCAAGATCTTGTACAAAGGCCAGGTCCTCAGGCAGGAGACCACGACCAGCAGGGCATCCAGTGGCCACAGGCTTAAAATAGGTGGCGTTTATCCCCTGTCTCCGCAATATCCTAAGCAGAATGGCTGAGACAAAGGTCTTGCCCACTTCGGTGTCTGTACCTGCTATGAACAGCCCATTGTTTGAGTATGCCACCATGGTCTTCAGGCCCCCCGCCTGAAGTGATCGCCAAGGGCCTGAACCAGCCGGTCAATATCCTGCTCTTGGTGCAAGGCACTGAGACTGATGCGAAGGCGGCTTTGGCCTTCTGGTACAGTAGGTGGGCGAATAGGGGGTACAAAGATGCCTTTTTCAATGAGAGAATTAGAGATGCGAACCGTCTCTTGGGCATTACCGATAATTACAGGAAATATGGGAGTTGGCTGATCAGGAATTGCAAGGCCCAGTGAGGCCATCTGTTTTTTTAGGTAATGGGTCAGCCTTCTTAGGCGGAACCGCAGAGAGGTATCTTCCCTCACAATACAAAGGGCCTCCCTATTGGCCGCAAGGATCGCAGGTGGCAGTGCCGTGGAATAGATGAGAGATCGGGCCCGATTGACCAGGTACTCGGTAATCAGGCTCGTGGCAGCCACAAAGCCCCCTAGGCTACCTAAGGCCTTACTGAATGTACCCACCTGTATGATACCTTTGGGCCGGAGCCCAAAGTGGTCAAGGCTACCACCGCCCTTGGGACCAAGAACTCCGGTGCCATGGGCATCGTCCACGAGCAGAAGGGCGTCTGCCTCAGCACATACCTTTACAAGATCCGGAAGAGGGGCCAAATCACCATCCATGCTAAACACGCCGTCTGTGACCACTAGTGCCTTACCCTTGTTGTCCCGGGACCGAAGCGTTGCCTCAACGGCTGCCACGTCCCCGTGGGGATATACCACCACCCTAGCTTTGGAAAGCCTGCAGGCATCCACAATACTTGCATGATTGAGACGGTCACTCAAGATAAGGCCGTCTGCCCCCAGCAATGAGGAAATGACACCCATGTTGGTGGCATAGCCTGAAGAAAAGACAACCGCTGATTCTGTTTCCTTGAAACTGGCACACTCCTTTTCAAGGGCAACATAAAGGGAGATGTTTCCAGAAATGAGTCTTGAGGCCCCACTTCCTGTGCCCCATTTTTGCGCAGCCTCGGCAGCGGCCCTCTTCATACGCGGGTGATTGGCCAATCCCAGGTAATCATTTGTGCAGAACAACAGCAACTCTCTGCCCTCTATGAGGCAGCGGGTAGAGACAGGAGTTGTTACAGACTTAAGGCGGCGCCTCAGCCCCTTGGCCTCCAGATCATGGAGCGAGCTTACAATGAAATCATCCCAAGGATGGTGCAGGGGGGAGTCATGAACAGATTTCATGGATAGCCTTCTCCACAGCTAGAATAATCTCGTCTATCTGCTCGGCCGTGATGGAAAGGGGTGGCATGAATACAATGACATCGCCCAGATTTCTGAGGATCACGCCATGGTCCCTGACCTTCATGCACACCTTGTGTCCCACCCTTTGGTCAAGTGGGTATGGGGTTTGAGTGTTGGCATCTTGGAACAACTCTACACCTGCCATAAGGCCCATTTGTCTTACGTCGCCAACAGGTGGCAAGGTTTTGAGTCTTTGGAGCCCTTGGGCAAGCCTCTGAATCTTGGCCGGGAGGTTGTCCAGCACCGCATCTTTTTCAAACAGGTCCAGTGAGGCAAGGGCTGCTGTGCAGGCAAGGGGGTTTCCGGTATATGTGTGGCCATGAAAAAAGGTCTTGAGCTTGGCATAGTCGTCCCAAAAGGCCTGAAAGATGGTGTCGGTACAAAGGGTGGCTGCAAGGGGTAGATAGCCGCCCGTAAGTCCCTTGCCCACACAAAGGAGGTCCGGCGCCACCTGTTCCTGCTCGCATGCAAACAAGGTACCGGTACGACCAAATCCCACGGCCACCTCATCGGCGATCAATAGGACTTGATACCTCCTGCACAACTCCTCCACCTTTTTGAGATAGCCAGGCGGAAAGGGAAGGATACCTCCAGCACCCTGTACAAGGGGCTCCAAGATAAATCCAGCAAGTTCTTGATGATGTCTTTCGAGAATCTTTTCTACCTCTTTGGCACACGCCTCTGCACCTTGGTCCAGAGGCAAGGCATGTTCCATACAGTAAAGGTAAGGAGAGGGGGCCTTATGGGAGTCAAACAGCATGGGGGAATAGATCCTATGAAAGAGGTCAATACCCCCTACGCTTACAGACCCCAGGGTATCGCCATGGTAGCCTTCCTTGAGGCACAAAAAGGTGTGTTTTTCGGTCTTTCCCACATTTTGCCAGTATTGAAAGGCTATTTTAAGGGCAATTTCCACTGCCGTGGACCCACTTTCCGAGTAAAATACCCATTTCAAATCCCCGGGCGATAGCTCGGCAAGGCGACGGGCCAGGACCGCGGCCGAGGGATGGCTGAGGCCCAGAAGGGTTGAATGGGCCATGTTCTGCAATTGCTGGGCAATGGCCTCGTTGATTTCCGCGCGGCAGTGGCCGTGAATATTGGCCCAAAGGGAAGAGACTCCATCCAGATAATGCCTGCCGTCCACGTCAATCAGGTAATTTCCCTGGCCTTTAACAATAAAGAGGGGCTCTTGGGCGGACCACTCCTTCATTTGGGTAAAGGGATGCCAAAGGTGATTTAGGTCAAAGGCTGCCAGTTGTTCTTTTGAAAAGTGGCTGATGTCATACATTGGACTCCGTATCCTCCAGCAAAAACCCACTTCCTTTCCTTTTGACAAAAGGGGGGCGTGGGTAAAGATGCAATGGAAGAGCCATTCTATGCATTTGCATGGGTCATTTCAAGGGAGAAGGAGGGAAAAACATTGGAAGTGCACCAGATCAAGGCCGCGCTGTAGAGCTGATACGAAATTGGTATTTTCTGGTACGGGGAAGGGGGCCGTTGGGATCGTGCGTCCTTTCCACAAAGGTTACCTCGCCTTGGTGATCCAGAAAGATGAGGGTGGACGAGCGGGTGCCGTAGACAGGGCTGGTGATAAATATGGGTGAAAGGATTCGTTCCCATTCAAGGCCTACACCTGTGTCGGGCAACTCTGAATCCTTGGCAGGCCTGCGGTCCAGGAGGATTTCAAAGAAGGCTTCCTCAGGGAGCAGGGTGGGGGAGGAAAGAAGCCTGGCCAGAGCTTTCTTGGCCTTTACCACCTTGGGCCAGGGGGTGTCCAGGAGGTGATTGCTAAGTCCAATGATACCAGGGGACAGGTGCCTTATCCCTTGGCCTCTGTTGGAATACCAGTAAAGCTCCTTGCCTTGACCCACGATCAGATTGAAGCCGTTATAGGCAGCAGATTTTTTGGACAGCTCCTGCAGATAATATAGAGGCGGATCTTTTCTAACCAAGAAGTCTTTGACAAGCATGCCCCGGGAGGGGGCCCCTTTTTTCTCATGGGCCGGGTCTCGATAGTTGGTAATTGCGGCAATTCGGCCTGTGTGGGTGATACCAAGCCATGTGCCACCCCCTCGGAGGTCCTTACCCCCCAGCACCCATGGGGCATCCTTCCAAAAATGGGCAGGGGCGGTGGGCCTTTCGTAATATTCGTCACGGTTGGCCAAAAGGATCAATGGATAATATGGATGATGACGATATGCTATAATCAATAGGCACATGATTTTAATTTGTTACTACCCTTCGTCGGTAAGAGGGATGGTAATTTCGTATACCCCGCTGTTCATTACTGCCTTAAAGGGATATGGAGACTTTTCCAATACCTTAAGCATGGCCTTATTGGTGGCCAGCACATCGGCCCGGAAGGCCTTTATTCCTTTTTCCCGTGCCACCCGACACAGCAACTCGAAGAGGAAGGTGGCGATTCCCCTTCCTTGATATGCCTCATCAACCACAAAGGCCAAGTCTGCGGATGAGGTCTCCGGTATGCGGGCGTATCTACCCTCTGCGATGATCTGCTCCTCTCCAGGCTCGCCAATCAGTCCCACAATGGACATGGTGTTACGATAGTCCACATTGACATATTCCTGCATCTTGGTATGGGGCATTGTCTTTATTGGGCTGAAATAGCGATAATATACCGCTTCATCAGAGAAGCGATAAAAGAGCCTGCGCATTTCTTCCACATCTGACGGCTTAATGGCCCTGAAATGGACCGTAAGGTCCCCTTTGAATATATAACTGCAGGCCAAATTTTCCGGGTAAAGGTGACCCGATTCTGCGATATACACCTGCTCCGGAAAAAGAAGGTGGTTTTCCTTGGCCTGTTGAACCAGGGCCTCCCTGTCATCAGGATGGGCGATATCAATCAGGGCCAAGGCACGTTCCCGGATAGTCTTTCCAATAAGAGAGGCTACCCCATATTCGGTTACAACCAAATCCAATGATTCACGATTTGAGAACTGGTTGGGGTAATTTTGCACAGACAGAAGGATATTGGGTTCTCCTTTCAGGTTGCGGCTGGGAAGGGCAAAGATGGTCCTTCCGTGTTTTGCCAAGGCTGCCCCAGCGAAAAATTCCTGGGCCTCACCCGGGCCAGCAGCCACATTACCCTTGCCGGTGGGGAGGGCTACCTCTCCGGTAAGATCCACCTTCCGGGCCGGGAGCACCACCACAAAGCGGTCATTTTTCCCAATCACCTTTGGGTCTGCCACCACATCAATGGACTGGAACTCAATGAGTGGGTTGTTGTGAAGCCATTTCATCAGCTCCGGTGTGCCCAAGGTATAGGCCACAACACATTTACCCTTGAAATTCCCCTTCAGCCGATTGCTGACTGCCCCACTTTTTACAAGGTCCATCAGTGCATCAGTAAAGATGGGACAATGAAGGCCAAGATTGCGTCTAAGGGTAAGGTGCCGGGCAAGGGCCTCGAATAGCGGGCCAATGGAAAAGGAAATACAGCTACCGTCCGGAATAAGAGAGGCCACATGGGAGGCGAGTTTATCATGGATCTTATCTACAGTTGGTCGGGGGAAATAGATGGGGGGCTGGGTTGCCTCCACCAGGTAGTTGAAGTCATCCACATGCACGAAGGTATCCCCCAAGGTCCGCGGCACGGCCTCATTGATTTCGCCCACCACGATGGAGGCCTTTTGCATGGCCTCTCTAGCGACATCCACGGCTACACCCAGGCTGGCATATCCAGCCTCATCAGGTGGTGTGATTTGAACAAAGGCAACATCTATGTTGATGGTTCCGGCCTCGATGAGCTTTGGGATCCGGGAAAAGCGGCACGGGATAAGATCAACCCTGCCCGCTGTTATGGCCTCGCTGGCCACCCAGCCAGCAAAAAAGGTCTTGAGTCGAAACTTTTGGGAGTACCTTTCCTCAAAGGAGATGGCATCGCCCAGACTGACCAACTGGATGAACTCCAGATCCTGGAGGTTAGGGCTGTCTGAGGCCATGAGGCTTTTTACAAGGGTCCTGGGTTCGGCCACACCTGTGCCAATAAATATGCTCATCCCTGGGCGTATTTTTTCTAGAACCTTATCAGGCTTCACCAATTTGCTTGCCCATTTTTCAGGTATAAGGCTCATCTGCTGCAAATATCCTCCCGATTGATCATGGGGAGCTTTTTTGCCAGTTCTTGTATCTCCTTGTCATCTTCCAGCCAGTGCTTCATGTTTCCAAGGAGGCTTGCGGCATAAGGGCTGCTGCTGCCGTCTGTGAGAAAGTAATTGACCCAAAGGCCGTCCTTTTTGTAGTCCACCAGGCCTGCATCTGCAAGGATCTTCAAGTGCTTGGATACGGTGGGTTGCGCAATGCCAAGTGCGGCCTGGATTTCGCAGACGCACATGCTTTTTCGTTGCAACATTTTGATCAGCTTTACACGATTGGGGTCTGAAAGCGCCCTCATGACCTTGATAAACTCTTTCATCTCCGTCTCCTTGCCCATGGCCCAAGATACTATAACACCTATTCGGGGATGGAGATTTTCTCTAGGCCGTGCACCCTATTCAACACTGGACCCAGATATTATGCGTCAGAGTCCTTTATAAAAAAATAGCTTTTCCCTTTCTCCTTGCCCCTTTTTCCTCACATTGAGAATATCTGTTGCCCTGCCCTGTCATATCGATTTTTGGATACAAATAGACACATAAACTAATGTCTCTGATCTTTGGGGGTATGTCAAGGATCATAGTTTTGTTCAGGTTTAATAAAGATAAATGATTTATGCGTCCTATATTGCATATTTGCTGGTTTGCCTGTAAAAGAGAAGATGCCATGAAGCAAGTTTCTCATTAGATGGGTTGCATCCCCCTGACAGACATGTGCGTGGATTGGAAATGATGAAGGGATTATTCATGACAGCGTATAACGTGGCCTGGGCCATGGCTTTACCTTTCTTGGCGTGTTCTTCAAGGCTAAGACAGGGTTGGATCCAGAGGCTCTGTGTCCAGGGTTTTAGGGGGGAAGTGGATGTGTGGATTCAGGCCTCCTCTGCGGGCGAGGCCTATCTGGCAGCACAGATTGTAAGGAGCCTAAGCAAAAGGATTAATGCAAGGTTATTGGTGACATGCTCAACGGCACAGGGGATTGAGATTTTCACAAAGGCCACTGAGGCAATGGAACCTGGGTCCAAGGCCAGGAATATTAAGACCAACTATTTTCCTTTTGATATGCCCATCATTATTAAGCGGGCCTTGAGGATATGGAGGCCGAGGTTAATGGTTCTTCTGGAAACGGAGCTATGGCCAGGCCTTTTGGCCGCCTGCAAGTCCAGCCATGTTCCGGTACTCCTTATCAACGGACGACTTTCTGAGAAGAGCCTACGGAGGCACGCGCGTTTGGGTAGGGTGTGGCAGAGCATTGGCCCTGATCGCATACTTGCCATCTCCGAGGCAGATGCATCACGTTTTAAGAGCCTGTTTCCACATGCCTCCATTGGGCTTATGCAAAACATGAAGTTCGATCGAATCTCATTTGATTCCCTTGACCCGGGAGAGACCAGTCCGTTGACTTCATTGGTTCCTCCTGAGTCCCCATTTGTGGTGATGGGCTCTGTTCGAAAACAAGAAGAAGCAGACGTACTTGCTGTGATTGAAGCCCTGCTGCGCCAGGTACCCGCGGCTGTGGTGGGGCTTTTTCCGAGGCATATGCACCGGGTGAGGCGTTGGACGTGGTTGCTTCAAAGGGCAGGGCTTCCCTTTATATTGCGCTCAGAAATGGATGGTCCAACCCAGCCTGGAAGTATCATTCTATGGGATGTGTTTGGTGAACTTTCCAAGGCCTATCGGGTGGCCGTAGCGGCCTTTGTGGGCGGGACGCTGCGGCCTTGCGGGGGCCAAAACTTCCTTGAGCCATTAGCAACCGGGCTGGTTCCATGCATTGGTCCGTACTGGAAGAATTTTTTGTGGGTGGGAGAGGAGATTTTGGAACAGGGTCTGGTCATACAGGTGAAAGACCGTCACGATTTGGTGGGGGCCCTGATCAGAGGCCTTGGTACCAAGAGGCCAAAGGCCGAGGTGATCAGGAGCGCAAGACAATACGTGGAAAAGCGCAGAGGGGGCACAGAGCGGGCCTGCCGGGAAATTGAGAGTTACTTGGCTGGATGGTGATGAGGGCACATCGAACCTTCCACCTTTATCCTATTGACGGGTACTGTCATATGGAAAAGTGTGAGAAACGAAAAATCTTACAAGTTTCACGAGAGCTCGCAGGGAACTCCTTTCCAGGCTGCCTCTGACTCCTTCCGTGGAGGTGGTCCTCGCTTCGAGATGCGAGGTGGTGTGAATGGAAGGCCCTTTTACATTTTGCCATTGGGTATTGTCAGGATTGTGCTTTTAAAGGGTTTTTGATACTGCTGAGAGCTGACCGCTGATAGCTGAAATTTGACAGTACCATCTTGTGGCTAACCTTATGGATTAGTCCTAGCTGAGAAGCTTGACTGACAACAGCTTCCTCACTTTGTGCGGATCTGCCTTGCCTCCTGTTTTTCTCATGATCTGGCCAATCAAGAAATTAATGGGCTGGGTATCTCCCTGTCTGACCTTATCTATTGCGCTTGGGTTTTCCCGGATTACCTCCTCCACCAATTGGGTGAGAACGTCATCCTGTTGAATGGGCTTCAGGTCCTTTTCCTGGATGATTATCTCAGGTGATTTTCCCGTCTGAAACATTTCATCCAGCACAATCCGTCCAATGGGCTCAGTGAGCTGGCCCTGGGATATCATGGCAATGAGCCTCCCAAAATGTTTTGGGGCAATGGGGCAATCCTCAATGGCAACAGAGTGCTCGTTGAGCAACTTGAACAGTTCCTTGATAATCCAGGAGGCAAGTTTTTTGGAATCCTTGCAATAGGTAAAGCTTTGTTCAAAAAAGTCCGATACCTTTCGTTGCTTCGTGAGCAACGAGGCCTCTGTTTGGCTTATATGGTATTCCCGCACCAGGCGTTCGGCCTTAAACCGTGGCAGTTCCGGCATCTCAGCCCGTATGCGATTAATGAGTTCCTGCGAAATCTCCAGTTCCACTAGATCAGGCTCAGGGAAATAGCGGTAATCTGGGGCATCTTCCTTTCCGCGCATGGGGATGGTGATGCCTTTTTCCTCGTCATACAGCCGAGTTTCCTGGGTGAGTTCCCCCCCTGACTCGATGATCTCGGCCTGGCGTTTGATTTCATAAGTAAGGGCATCCATGATGGCCCGGAAAGAGGCCATGTTCTTGATCTCGGATCTTTCCAAATACCCTTCATATCCTTTGGGCCGGAGGGAGATATTAACATCGCAGCGAAACTGGCCCTCTTCGATGATGCACTGGCTTGCCTCGATATACTGCAATACTTGTCTTACCTTTTCCAGATATCTTTTTGCCTCTGAAAGGGATCGAATGGGATTCCTTGTGTGGTCCGAAACAATTTCAATAAGAGGGACGCCAGAGCGGTTATAGTCCACAAGACTGTAACGGGACTCGTCAAAAGACTTGGTGGAGTGGACTAATTTACCCGCGTCCTCTTCCAGATGGATTCTCTTAATCCCCACCGGATAGGGAACACCGTCATCCCCTTCGATTTCGAACTCCCCGTCCTCGCATAAGGGGAGTTCATACTGGGAAATCTGGTAGCCTTTGGGCAGATCTGGATAAAAATAATTCTTTCTGGCAAAGCGCGCGTGCCTGTTAATTTTACAGTTAAAGGCAAGCCCAGCGCGTATGCAGTGCTCAACGGCCTTGCGGTTTAGCACGGGCAAGGTGCCCGGGTGACCGGTACACACGGGACACACATGGCTATTGGGTGGAGCCCCTGGCTTGGTGAAGCAGCCGCAGAAAAGTTTGCTCTCTGTGTTCAGCTCCGCATGTATCTCAAAACATATGATTATGTCGTAGTCCATGAATATCTCATCAAAATTGCGATTTCAGGCGGCATCAACTGGCAGCAAGAACTTTCTCGCCCGAATTCTAAAGAAATGTCAAATGCCAAATTCGAGAATGTCAAATAAATGCCAAATGTCAAAATGTTTCAAAATGGTTACGTATCGCTGTTCATAGAGGTATAAGAGATCTCTTTTCTCTGAACTTCCCTGAAATTTGAGTATGGGGCTTTGGTCTTTTAAGGTTGATTTGGCATTGCTCATTAGGCATTTGTCATTTTCCTTTAACCTTTTCTCAACTGCTCATATGCATAGGCCACTTGCAGTACCATCTGTTCGTCAAAGGCCTTCCCAATGATCTGCAGACCCACGGGCAGGGAATCCACATCTCCGCAAGGCACACTTATGGCTGGAAGGCCAGCTAGATTGAGCGATACAGTGTAGACATCCACCAGATACATCTGCAGCGGGTCACCAAGCTTCTCTCCGATCCTAAAGGGAAGGCAAGGGGACACCGGCGTGATGATACAATCCACGGTCTCTAATGCCCTGTCAAAATCCTCCTTGATAAGGGTTCGAACCTTCTGGGCCTTAAGGTAATATGCCTCGTAATAGCCTGCCGAGAGCACATAGGTGCCCAGCATTATGCGTCTCTTAACCTCTTTGCCAAATCCTGCATAGCGGGTTTCCTCATACATGTGGATGGTATCTTCTATGTCCCCGTCCGCCCTGTATCCATATTTCACGCCGTCGTAGCGAGCCAGGTTGCTACTGGCCTCGGCCGTGGCAATGAGATAGTAGGTGCTGATGGCATAGGGCGTATGGGGGAGAGATATATCCACCACATCAGCGCCCTCACGGGCAAGCAGCCCCACCGCGTCCATGACTTTCTCTCTGACGGCCTCATCCAGGCCCTTGATAAAGTACTCTTTGGGCAGGCCTATTTTCAGTCCTTTGACACCCTTCCCAAGTGCCTGTATGTAATCTGGGACGGGCAGGGAGGCCGAGGTGCTGTCCTTTGGATCGTGGCCTGATATGATATTTAATAGAAGGGCACAGTCCTCCACGGTTCGAGCAAATGGCCCGGCCTGATCAAGGGATGAGGCATAGGCTATAAGACCGTACCGGGAGACTCGTCCATATGTAGGCTTCATGCCCACTACGCCGCAGAATGCAGCAGGTTGACGGATCGATCCCCCCGTGTCTGTACCTACGGCCAAGACCGCCTCGCCTGTGGCCACTGCTGCGGCTGACCCCCCGCTTGACCCACCAGGGACCCTTTCCGGATCCACAGGGTTTCGGGTAGGGCCAAAGGCACTGTTTTCCGTGGAAGAGCCCATGGCAAATTCATCCATGTTGGTCTTACCAACGATCACTGCCCCTTCGTCCAAGAGCCTTTGTACGGCCGTTGCATTATAAGGGGGGTTGTAATTGGACAGAATCCTGGAGGCGCACGTAGTCCGAATGCCTTTGGTGCAAAGCACATCCTTGATAGCGACAGGAACGCCATTGAGCCTGCCCACCTTTTCCTGATGCTGCCACCTTTGGTCAGCCTCTGCGGCCAGCTCCAAGGCCAGCTCTGGTGTAAGAGTAATGAATGCCCTGATAGTTTTCTCCTTCTCTTCTATCCTCTTGAGAGCTGAGCGGGTCACGTCTACGGAGGTAACCTCTCCCCTTCTCATCATGTTAAGCAGTTCAGTTGCACTTAGATCGCAAAGCTCCATATCTCAGGTCTCCAGAATCCGGGGCACTTTGAAATAGTCATCCATCCTTTCAGGCGCTTCCTTGAGCACGGGCTCTGTCTCAGCTGGCGGCCTGGCCTTGTCTTCCCGCCATACGTTTTTCATGGGAAGCACATGGCTGGTGGGCGGAACCTGATCGGTGTCCAAGTCAGCAAGGGTTTCCACGTAATCCAAGATGGCATTCAAGTCCTTGGCATAGGAATCCAGTTCATGTTCAGGGATTTTCAGGCGGGCCAGTTTGGCTACATGGAGTACATCCTCTTTGGTGATGCGAGGCTCATGCCTTTTGGGCTTCTCAGCAGGTCTTTCGGCCTCCCCAGAGCCTGGCCCCATGTCCACCTCTGCCTGCTCCGAGGTAGTGATGATCCCCAGTTCCTCCAGTTGGGCCTTATCTACTTTGGCCGGTGCTTGGGTGAGCGGGCAATAGGCCCTACGGTTTTTTGGAAATGCAATAACTTCACGTATAGACTCTGTGGCCAAGATCATGGAAACAACCCTGTCCATACCCAGGGCCAGCCCGCCATGGGGCGGCGTACCATATTCCAGGGCCTTCAAGAAGAAACCGAACTTTGCTTCTGCTTCCTGATCATTGAGCCCTAAGGCCTTGAAGATCTTTTTCTGGGTTTGCATCCGGTGAATCCTAATACTGCCGCCTCCCAGCTCCTCGCCGTTGATTACCACATCATAGGCCCTTGATTTTAGGGAGAGCAATTCCTCCGTGTTTTCCGGGTCAAAGTCTTCCCTTTCAGGCTGAGTAAAGGGGTGATGCTGGGAGCTGACCTGCTCCTCTTTCATCTCAAACAGGGGAAACTGTGTCACCCAAAGGGGGGCGTACGTATCCTCCGGGATAATACCGAGCCTTTCGGCCACATGAAGCCTCAGTTTTCCAAGCACTTCATTGACCAGATCTTTGGATTCATCTGCTACCATTAAAAGAACGTCGCCCTCTTTGGCGTCAAATCGTTCCATTAACCTCTCTTGCTCTTGGGGGCTAAAGAACTGGGCGATGTTGGACTGAAGCCGCCCCTCCATGACCTTCATCCAGGTCATCCCCTTTGCGCCAAAAGAGGGTACGATCTTGAGTGCATATTCATTTTGAAGTACGTTTTTACTCAGTGCATCGGCCTTGCCCCTGACGCAGAAACCCTTCACTACCCCCCCTTGCTCAACAACCTTGCGAAAGATGGTGTAATTGGTCGTACTGACAATATCAGTGACTTCCCTGAACCTCATGCCAAAGCGGGTATCGGGCCTGTCAGTGCCATATTGATTCATGGCCTCCTCATAGGTAAGCCGTGGAAAGGGCCTTTCCAGTGAGATGCCGCCAATTGCAAACATGCCCGCGAGCACATCTTCCACCACCTCGTATATGAACTCTTCGTCTATGAATGAGGCCTCTAGGTCCAGTTGTGTGAATTCGGGCTGGCGGTTGGGGCGGAGGTCTTCGTCCCGGAAGCAGCGCACGATCTGGAAGTAACGGTCCATTCCCCCTATCATGAGAAGCTGTTTGAACAATTGAGGGGATTGGGGAAGGGCATAGAACTTTCCACGATGCACGCGGCTAGGGACCAAATAGTCCCTGGCCCCCTCGGGTGTGCTTCTTGTGAGAAATGGTGTCTCGATCTCCACAAAATGGCGCGATCGTAGGGACTCCCTTGCCGAATGGACGATACGGTCTCTCTTGAGTAGGATGGATTGCCTTGAGGGCCGCCTTAGATCGAGATAGCGGAACCTCATGCGCAGCTCCTCATCCACGTTTTCCGGACTGGACTTGAGCTCTTCACCAAACACCATGGCCTTTTCAGAGATCTGGAAGGGCAAGGGCTTTGCCTTGGACAGGATCTCAAGGTCCGTGGCATACACTTCAATGGTCCCTGTCTCTAGATACGGATTTTCTGTTTCCTTTTCCCGGATGGCCACATTCCCGCGGACCTGGACCACATCCTCTTCTCGGAGATCGGTGGCCACCTCATAACTTTTTTTGCTCACCTTTGGGTCAAAGACCACCTGCACGATTCCACGGACATCTCGCAGATGGATAAAAAGAAGATTGCCATGATCACGAATAGCATCTACCCAGCCCATCAACAAGACCTGCTGGCCTGAGTTCTCAGGTCCAAGATCGCCACAATATGTCCTGTTTCTCCAGTCCAATTCTATTCCTTCCTATGCCCCACTCACTAGGTTGTTGCCAACACAAAGGCAGTGTGCGTCCGAACCACGGTTTCAGGCGAAAAGTTCAGTGGCCCCCGGCTTGCAAAAAAATCCTTATAACTTATCCCCTATTGCATATCAAGTCAAATAAGGCACACCCCAAATCCACTATCTAAATCCGTTTGAAGTGACCTATATCTACTGGATTTTGTGGACGTAGTAATGGGACTGAGGGTCAACTAAAAAGACGAGACTAAGGGGCTTGCCCCCCAGGGTGAGCGTCAGATTTCATCGGAGAGGATGACGGCTTCAGCAATCTGCCGTATGGGTTTCCTGACGTCCATGCTGCGCTTTTGAAGCCATCTGTAGGCTTGCTGTCCACTCATGTTCCGGCGAACCATGAGTATCTCTTTTGCCCTTTCTATTAGTTTTCGGGCTTCCAGCTCTTCCTGTATGACCCTGGTTTTGACCATCAGCTCCGTGTTCATGATGGCCACCGCAGCCTGGTTGGCGACGGTCATCACCAAATTCTTTTCTGTTTCCGAAAATACGTGTCTTTCGGAAGTGAAGCAATTAAGAACTCCGATGACCTCGTCGTTCTTAACCATCAAAGGAACGCTTAACATGCTCACAAGTCCCAACTTGCGGGCCATATCCTTTTCCTTGAACCGCTTGTCGGCAAGTACATTTTCAAGGACGAGCGGAGTTTTGTGCGTGGCCACAAAACCCACAACTCCCTCGTCCATGTTGAGAGATCTTTCTTTTACATAATCAGGGTCTATGGCCTGGGTGGCTTTCAGCTTGAGCTTGGGGGCGGTTTCGCCTTTGTCCACGAGCCAGAGGGAACATATCTCCACACCCGTGACCTTTGCCGTGACCATCACTATAAGTTTAAGAATATCCTCAAGATACAGTTCGCTGGTGATGGCCCTGCTAATATCCATCATTGCTTTTATGTACTTCTCAAATGTCTTTTCTGAGATTCTTTCCATGCTTACTGAATCCTTGGGATGCTATTGATGCTATTGAACTCACGGGGTCTATTTAAATATGATTATCTTAAATGGCCTCTCTTTTCAAGATGGTTTTAAGAAGCGGCAAGTTTGCCTCTTTACGCAAAGATCTCCATGTTACTCCTGTCTTTGAAAAAGAAAGGGAAAGAGGAGAAGGAAATGGTCTCCTATTTTTTGTTTGACATTTAGATAAACTAATAGTAAAAGCCATCCAACACAGCTAAGGGTTTGTGCAATCAGCGTAATTCTGCATAGGGCCAAACCTTAGCACCCATCTCCACAAGGGTGTGGAGAGATAAATTCCGGCGGACAATGAGGTCGGCTTTTCTTTGGAGAAGTCGGCTTTTTTTATTTTTTACGAGAAGGAGGAGATTACAATGAGATTTGCAAAGAGCAATGACGTTCTAGGGACAACCAACCGGGGCAATCCAACCGAGAGCAGCCTGTGCACTTTGTGCAGGGCTGACTGTCAGGGCAAATGCGAGACCTGGTTGTCCAGCCTGGTGGGAAGGAAGTTGCTCTACCCAAGGGACTTCGGAAAGGTGACCGCTGGGGCCAGCAATACCACGCATGTGGGGGTTTCATACAATGCCCTGAGGATTCAAGGCTATGCCTTTGGATCCGAGGGGTTGGAAGTAGGGGCGAGCAAAGACCCGGACCATTGCATCTTCCCGAATGTGAGCCTAGAGGGTGAATTCGGCAATGAGGTCAAGACCAAGTTTCGCATTCCCTTGATGACCGGTGCCCTGGGCTCCACCTTTGTGGCTGCCAAGTACTGGGATTCCTTTGCCATAGGCGGCGCCCTCGTGGGTATTCCAGTGGTCATCGGAGAGAATGTGGTCGGTGTGGACAGGGAATCAGTAATTGAAAAACAAAAAGATGGAAGAAAGGTAATTAAAAAGTCGCCGGAACTGGACCGCCGTATCCAAGGGTACCTGCGCTATCACGACGGCTATGGTGCCATCATCGTGCAACTCAACGTTGAGGATACTCGGAATGGGGTGGCCGAATATGTGGCCGATAAGTACGGTGACAAGTGCATCATAGAGCTAAAGTGGGGCCAGGGTGCCAAGGACATAGGCGGTGAGATCCAGGTGACCAGCCTGGACTACGCCATCTTCCTGAAGGAGCGGGGCTACGTGGTAGACCCGGATCCAACTCTACCCGAGGTCCAGCAGGCGTTCAAGGCGGGGGGCATCCGCTCTTTTGCCAGGCACAGCCGGTTGGGAGCTACAGGCATGGGCACGGTGGAAGAGGTGTACAAAGATTTCATGGAGACAGTGGCCTACCTGAGGAGCATTGGCTTCAGCAGGATCAGCCTCAAGACTGGGTCGTATGGTATGAGGGAACTGGCCATGGCCATCAAGTTTGCCACGGACGCCAAGCTTGATCTCCTCACCATAGACGGCTCTGGCGGCGGCACCGGGATGAGCCCCTGGAACATGATGCAAAGCTGGGGTGTTCCATCTATCATACTTCACTCGAAGGCTTACGAGTATGCGTCAATTCTGGCCGCAAAAGGGGAACGGGTGGTAGACATGTCTTTTGCGGGTGGTTTTGCCCTTGAGGATCACATTTTCAAGGCCCTTGCCCTCGGTGCCCCTTACACCAAGCTGGTGTGTATGGGAAGGGCCATTATGGTGCCCGGCTTCGTGGGGTCCAATATTGAGGGCGCCCTTCACCCGGAGAGGAAAGATGAGGTTTTCGGGAACTGGGATAAGCTGCCTAAGACGGTGAGCGCGCTTGGCTCCAGCGCCGAGGAGATCTTCGCCTGCTACTACGACGTGGAGAAGAAAGTAGGCAAGGACGAAATGAAGAATATCCCCTACGGTGCCATTGCCTTTTATACCCTGGCCGACAAACTGGCCTGTGGGCTCCAGCAGCTCATGGCAGGTGCCAGAAAGTTTTCCCTCGAGCGCATCAGCCGCGATGATCTTTTCTCAGCGAATAGGGAGACCGCACGTGAAACAGGCATTCCCCACGTAGCCGACGCAAATGATGAGGTCGCCAGGAGGATCCTGAATAGCTCCTTTGAAATAAGATCTGCGGAGATCGCCCATGTCCACGACGAGATGGCGAGAAGGGTTCTAATGTCGTGATTTGTAGCATTTACCGAGGAGGAGCCAATCCATTAAGTGAGTGGCTTCTCCTTTTCTTATGGGCTACCGCTGAGAAGCCAGGGGAAACTTTTAACCGAAGTTTCTGGTTGAGAAAACCATAACCAATAAGATGAGTCTGTCTAACGGTACTTGTAAAAGCTGTCCACTTCTGACTTCAACCAATCAGGCCAGAATTCTTCTGCAATGGGATAGGTGGCATCCAGTGCCTGGAAAGAACCTTTCCCCGCGACCCTTTCAATGTTTTCCTTGGTGTTGTATTTCACCTCGTCAACTCCTACCAGCCTTGCCACTGCCTTGTTGATTTCATCGAGGGATTTATCGTAAGGTGTTCCATTTTTAAAGGCCCTCTGTACGGCAAGTTCGTGAAGGCATTCAGGGCCGCGAGACCACTCCTTGAAGGATGGAAAAAACATGGGTCCGTAAGAGATCCAGAATTCAATATAACGGGCGCCGGCATTGTAGACGACCCAGACGGACCCGCCTTCACTCACGCTTCCTCTCACGATACTATCATCTCCCATGGCAATATTTTTGCCCTTTAAGAGGGAATCAATTCCTCCAAATTTGAGTCCAACCTCCTGAAACCTGACCTGTCTCTCTCCTTCCTGAAAAGTGCGCACTGCCTGTGGGAGCTTTATTAACGCTGGATAAAGGGGCTTGCCAAGACCTTCCGCTAGACCCACGGTCACCCCCCAACCTGATTCGGGATTGGGTATCACGATATCGGCCTTCGACGACCCATAATGGCGGACCAACTCCAGGCCCAGCTCTCTTCGGATTTGAAAGATCTCCTTGCCCCTGAACAGGGAGGCCACATTGCCGAAATATATTCCTTGGAAAATGTCAGGCATGGGGTCCTCGTTTCCAAGCCTCCGGATCTCCACGCCATTGGGGGAGCAGATAGTCATTTCTCCCCCTTCGTACTCCCTTTCCGTCTGGCCGCTAAGCCGTCTATGGGAGCAGGACTCCGAGCTTGCCACAAAGACACCGTCAATAAAGGCATAACAAAATGGTTCGAAGGCCTTTAGGTCGTTTAGGGTCAAAAGGTATGTATCCTTGCCGTCATGTACAAGGGCAACCAGGGCGAAGGTGGCTCGTCCCTTAAGCCTCTCAAGCAGCAATTCGCCTACCGTGAAACTTATACCCTCCTGAGCCAGGTACTTATGGAGAAGTGCCCCTATGATCTCAGTCTTGTTGTCGGTTTCTAGATTATAGTCAGGTGCCAGTTCCTCCCTCAGGTCTTCGTCTTTTAGTAGATACCCGTCCATGGTCACGACCACCTGATACTGGGACTTTTTCCTCGGAATGATTAGAATTGGCTCAGTGTTCAATTTTTCGGCTATCTTCCTTTTTGTATAGCCTATGTTTCCAATGGCGGCCACTGGTTCAAGGTCTGTGAAGATCCTCAAAATATTAGGATCGATGACTTCGGCAATCCGCCCAAGGCCCTTGTGCACATAAATCCCTTTACCGTTTCCGATGGCCAGACCTGCACTTGCCTTCCCTCTGTGTTGGCAGGCGCCTGTGGCCAAATAAGCCATGTTGACCAGTTCTTTCTCTTCGGGACCATAAACCCCTACTATTCCGTCCATGCGCAAACTCCCCCTCAAGTTTATTACGAAGCCCTTCTATTGTTCTGCGGCCATTGTTTATTCTAAATGGGGTAAGGATGTCAAAGGAGAAATGGGCGGACAGGCAGCTGGAATTCTGTGAAGGCATGTTTTTTCATCTCATTGTTGCACATTTTGTGAGTTTCTGTGAAAATGGCGACGGTCCTTCAAGCGGCCAATGGACTTCCCAGAACCGATAAAAGTAAATTACATATTTGTCCTTTCTTTGCCTTGATTCCTACAAAAATGTGCTTTGCAGCAGGCTTCCTGCTGGGTCCGGATGATTCTAATTGATTGAAATGACAAGAATAATTTCTGTTTTCTTGTTTGGCACTCAAATTGCTGAAATGAAAGAATCAATTCTAAGAATTGCAAGGGGATTCAAATGGACTATAAGAACGAAAAGGAGATTCAAATGAACTGCAAGAACGAAGAAGATGTGCTCCGGGTGGTGAAAGAGAGGGGAGTGAGTTTTATCCAGTTTTGGTTTACGGATGTGCTGGGAAACCTCAAGAGCTTTGCCGTCACACCAACGGAGTTGGAAGAAGGCTTGACAGAGGGAATGGGCTTTGATGGCTCCTCCATCGAAGGGTTTGCACGTATCCAGGAAAGTGACATGATTGCCAAGGCAGATCCCACCACTTTTCAACTCATTCCGTGGAGAGGAGGGGATCGTCCTGTTGGGAGGATGTTCTGCGACATACTGAATCCCGACGGATCGCCCTACGAGGGGGACCCTAGGTACGTTCTGAAGCGGCTTTTGAAGAAAGTGGGGGAAATGGGCTATACATTTTATGTGGGGCCTGAACTGGAATACTTTTATTTTAAAAATAGCTCAGGGACCGAGGTCCTTGACAGTGGGGGGTATTTTGACGCAAGGCCCCTTGATATGGGGAGTAACCTGAGAAGAGAGACCATTTTTGCTTTACAGGCCATGGGTGTACAAGTGGAGTACAGCCATCATGAGGTGGCCCCTAGCCAACATGAGATAGATCTTCGCTACGATGAGGGGCTCAGGATGGCCGACAAGACCATGACATACCGCATGGTGGTGAAAGAGATAGCCAGACAGCACGGGGTATACGCCACATTTATGCCCAAGCCGATATTCGGCCAAAACGGCAGCGGAATGCACGTGCACCAGTCCCTGTTTGAGGGGGATAAGAATGCATTTTATGACCCAAGCGATCAGTTCAATTTATCGGACATTGCCAAGCATTATATAGCGGGGCTGATGAAACACGCCCCCGAAATAACGGCGATTACAAATCAGTGGGTCAATTCCTACAAGCGTCTGGTTCCTGGCTACGAGGCTCCGGTTTATGTCTCATGGGCCAGAAGGAACCGCTCTGCAATGATCAGAGTGCCCATGTACAAGCCCGGAAAAGAGAAAGCCACAAGAATTGAGTTTAGATCGCCTGATCCAGCATGCAATCCCTATTTGGCCTTTGCAGTGATGCTGGGCGCAGGTCTTGAAGGGATAGAAAAAAAGTATGAACTTCCTGATCCCATTGAAGAAGATATCTTCGAGATGAACCCCGGGGAAAGAAGAGCGCATGGAATTACAGATCTTCCAGGAAATCTTTATGCGGCAATCCTTGAAACAGAGAAAAGCGAGCTGGTGAAAAAAGTCCTCGGAAAACATGTATTCGGAAAATTTATTGAAAATAAGAAGATCGAATGGGATATGTATAGGACCCATGTGAGTCAGTTTGAAATAGAGAGGTACTTGCCAAAACTATAATTTAATTTAGTATAAGAAGGCAAAAGAGGTACTTACCAAGAGGCAAACTGGACCGGGGGGATCCGTTTGCCTTGTAATTTACCAGGCCAGTATTCCAGCATCCCCATCGCAGAGAAAGGAAGGTCGTTTTGGACAAATGGAAAGGGTAATTGCTTTTTTTTATTGCCAAAATACTCCCAGCAGCACGGAGACGGACCGGCAGATGCTTGAGAAGAAATATGGAAAAAATATTAGGCTCTTTCCAATTCCTTGCAGTGGCCGCTTGGAACCGGTCCATATCCTAAGGGCCTTGGAATCCTTTACAGATGCTGCCTACCTGATCACATGCCCTGAGGGGACTTGCCGGTATTTTGAAGGAAATCTAAGAGCGCGGAAGCGCGTGATAAGGGCCCAGCAATTTATTACTGCTATAGGTTTAGAAAAGGAAAGGGCGGGAATATATATGAGATCTGCTGGAAATACCAAAAAGCTTTCCGAGATCGTGGAGGAGCTTTTTGAGATTGCCTCCAAGTTGCCTCCTTCGCCGGTCTTTAGATATTCAGAAAGAGAGGTTTAGAGGAATTTGGCTTTGAAAGGATGTTAAATCAGTTAAGGGAGAAATACGGACATGATAACTGCTGAACAAAAGCCGATCGATGAAATCAGGAAAATGATTGCTCCTTATAAGAGGATCCTCGTACTGGGATGTGCCTCTTGTGTTGCCGAGTGCGCCGCAGGGGGTGAGAAGGAAACGGCCATGCTGGCTTCCACACTTCGGATGGCCGCCAGGATGAATCAGGAGGATGTGGTGATCCAAGAGAAAACCTTGGAACGTCAATGCGTCAAGGATTTTGTCATCCTTCTTGACGATATTTTGGATAACTATGATGCCATTCTTTCTTTGGGCTGTGGTGCCGGAGTGCAGGCCGTTGCTGATATGTACGAGGACATACCTGTGATCCCTGCATTGAATACCGAGTTTATCGGTGAGACCAAAGACCAGGGCCTATGGGTTGAAAACTGCCTTGGCTGCGGGGATTGCATGCTTTATTATTTTGGAGGCGTATGCCCCCTTGCCCGGTGCTCCAAACACCTGCTGAACGGTCCGTGTGGCGGCTCAAAGGATGGCAGATGTGAAGTCAACCCAGATATTCCATGTGCATGGCAATTGATTATTGATCGGCTGAGCCGGTTTAATGCCCTTGATAGACTGGAAGAGATTTACCCGCCTAAGGATTGGTCGAAAAAGCAGGGGAAGGGGCCTAGAAAAATAATTAGGGAGGATCAGCAGAAGTGAACAGCTCACATTCTCTTAAACAAATTCTCGGACAAGGCCATTTTGCAGTAACTGCCGAATGTGGCCCGCCAAAGGGAGCGGATCCAGAAATTATTCTGAAAAAGGCTGAGTATCTTAAGGACAAAGTAGATGCCATCAATGTCACGGACAATCAGACGGCTATTGTGCGTATGTCCAGCTTGGCGGCCTGTGCCCTGTTGAAGTCCGCTGGGCTGGAACCGGTCTTGCAGATGGTGGTGAGGGATCGGAACCGGATAGCGCTTCAGTCTGATATTCTCGGTGCTGCAGCACTGGGCATTCAAAATGTCCTTTGTCTGTCAGGGGACCATCAAAGCTTTGGAAACCAGCCACAGGCCGTGGGCGTGTTTGATCTGGACTCCATTCAGTTTATACAAACAGTTAAGGCCATGCGGGACGAGGGGGTCATTTTGGGCGGTGAGAGCCTTTCAAAGGCTCCAGATATATTTATCGGGGCAGCGGCCAACCCTTTCGCAGACCCCTTGTCGTTTCGGGTAACCCGGTTGGCCAAGAAGGTCAAGGCAGGGGCAGACTTTATTCAGACACAGTGCATTTACAACCTGGATAGATTCCGCTCTTGGATGAAACAAGTAGCAGACAGGGGACTCGCAGAGCAAACCTATATACTGGGCGGTGTTACCCCACTCAAGTCAGCCGGTATGGCCAAGTATATGAAAAACAGGGTCGCTGGCATGGATGTCCCTGACGAGATTATCAAACGGATGGAAGGGGTCCCAAAAGACAAACAACGGGAAGAAGGAATCCGGATATGCGTTGAGACCATTGAACAGCTAAAGGAAATCCCGGGTGTCAAGGGCGTACATATTATGGCCATTGAGTGGGAGGAGGCCGTTGGCGAGATCGCCGAAAGGGCAGGCCTTCTGCCGAGACCCGCTGTAGAATAACACCAGGAGGAAGCTTGATGCCCGCAAAATATGTGATTCATACAGAACCTGTTGAAAATCGCTTTAAGCCCCTGTCCAAGTCCGGGATACTCGCGTGGGAAGAGGGTTGCCTAAAGTGTCCTGTATGCGTACAAGCGTGGGATAGACGCAAGACAGATGCTGGATTCGATTGATTACTTGTGTATGAACTGCTTTCGCTGCATTCAGAACTGCCCTAAGGAATTGATACACAAGTCCGTCAATCCCGAGTACAAGGAGATGGGTGATTACCACTGGAGCGCTGATATAATTTCACGGCAGTGGTACCAGGCAGAAACGGGGAAGATCCCTGTTTCTGGGGCTGGGTATCCGGGTCCATTTTGTGGCCCTGGCTTTGATTCCATGTGGACAGACATGTCTGAAATCGTGAGGCCTACCAGGGATGGCATCCACGGCAGGGAATATATCAGCACGATGGTGGACTTGGGCCGAACCCCGCAATACTTGACCTTCGGGGAAAGCACCGAGATTGGACAGTCCAGGCCCCAGGTGATCAGCGTACCTGTGCCCATATTGATAAGGGTCCCTGAGTTTGGTGACTTGAGCGATCTAACATTTGAGGGTTGGGCGCGGGCCGCCTCCATGCTGGGGACTCTCTTTGCCCTTCCATCAGATTGCATAACCATGTCCATGTTAGGTGACAGTCAATCTCTTGTGCCCATCCTCTCCCTTGGCGGAGGAGATCAGGATTGGATCCCAGAGGGGGTGAGGATGGTTGAAATCGAGGTGGGTGAAGAGGATGATGCGGAAGAAATATTGAACTTTGCGGATAAGAAGGTCCCTGGTGCACTGGTCTCTGCACGCATTCCGATGGACAAAGGCATGGAAGACAGAACACTAAATCTCGTGAAGGCAGGGGTTCCCATTGTCCATTTACAAGGTACCTGGGACGGCCGATGGCAAGATGATGAGAGCCGGTTTCTAAAAGACGGCATCCGCTCCGTGCACCTTGCACTGGTGGAAGATGGACTTCGCGATAGTATAACACTTTTGGCAAGTGGCGGCATTGCAATGGCAGAACACGTGGCCAAGTCAATAATTTGCGGGGCAGATGCAGTGTACCTGGATTTCCCCATATTGATAGCCCTGGAATGCAGAATGTGCAGGAGATGCCTAAAGAATTTACCATGTCCTGTGGAGATCGGCCTGGCCGAGCGACAGTGGGTGGCAAAGAGGGTTAGAAACCTTGTTGGCGCATTTCATAACCAGCTTTTGGAGGTTATGGGAGCTATGGGGATGAGAGATGCCAGGCGCCTCAGGGGCGAGGCAGGCAGGGCAATGTTTTTCGAGGAACTGGATCAGAGTACCTTTGGGCAACTAGGCACAGTGGAGGAGGGTGTAGAACTTGAGTGATCAGAAAAGCTTTGAGTTTCCAGAGGTTGTTCGAACCCCATCCAGGTTTAGAAATCCTATAGGCAAATATCGTTTGTACAGGACAAGTGCCTGCATTGCCTGTGGAAAATGTGTGGAAATATGTAGGTACGGTGTTCACGTAATGAGGCGCGGTGAGCCTTTCGTGAAAAACCATTACCTTTGTGTTGGCCCAGATTGCCCTGAGCCCTGTTACGAGATGTGCCCTGAAGGGGCACTGACCATGAGAAGAAACCCAGACTTTGATGCATTGGGTGATTACAGGTGGACTGCCGACCTGCTGGTTAGCACGTGGTACATGGCGGAGACAGGGCAGATGCCACCTGGCGGGCTTGAGTATAAGACGGGTAACTCGGGCGGAGGCTTTGACAGGCTTCGGCTGGTTTTTAGAAAGGGCCAAGAGTTGGATGTTGACGATGATGACATTGACACAAGTGTCGATCTGAACAGGCGTGACGAGATCGCCCATAAGGTGAGGATAGAAGTCCCTTTCTATGGCGGCGGTATGTCCTATGGATCCATAAGCATCACCACCATGTTGAGCCGGATGAAGGCAGCCAAGGCCCTGGGAACCTTTTGTTGTACCGGTGAGGGCGGTTACCCCGACGAGTTGAAACCCTATGATGACCACGTGATTACCCAGGTTGCTACGGGTCTTTTTGGGGTAAGGGAAGAGACCATCCAGCGAGTACGCATCGTTGAATTCAAATATGCCCAAGGCGCCAAGCCTGGTCTGGGAGGACATCTGCTGGGAGATAAGGTGACCCCTGGCGTGGCCCGAATGCGGGAGGCTGTGGTGGGGTATCCTTTGTTTTCCCCTTTCCCGTTTCACAGCGTCTATTCGGTGGAAGATCACAAGAAACACGTGGATTGGATAAAGGCCATTAATCCCAAGGCCGTGGTCTCTGTGAAGGTATCCACACCCACGGATGTGGATATGGTGGCTGTGGGGAGTTATTATGCAGGAGCCCACATCATTCACTTGGACGGCAGTTATGGTGGGACTGGAGCCGCCCCGGATATCGCCAAAAAGAATATTGCCATGCCCATTGAGTATGCGGTCCCAAGGGTACACCGTTTCCTCCAGGAAGAGGGGGTAAGGGACAAAATGACGGTTGTGGCCAGTGGCGGGATTCGGACGCCCCATGATCTGGCCAAGGTCATTGCCTTGGGTGCTGATGCGGTGTGCACGGGAACCGCCGATCTGGTGGCCCTGGAATGTGTTCGCTGCCATAACTGTGAAAGCGGCAGGGGATGTGCCCGCGGCATTGCAACCACGGATCCCGAACTCATGGAACTCATTGATTTGGAGTGGGGAACCCAGCGTATCATCAACATGTTCATGGCCTGGAGGAGTGAGCTTATTCGGATACTGAAAAAGCTGGGGATGAAAAGTATTCGTGAACTGGTGGGCCGCACCGATTGCCTGGTGCATTTGGATTATATGAGAAAGGGGCGAGAAGCTGGAAGCTAGGAAGCTGGGAGGCAAAAGGAAAAAGGTGAAAGGAAAAAGGGGGTAATTGGCATTGCTTGGATTCACTATTATCCATTGTCCTTTCTCCTTTGGCCTCTAGCCTAAACCCTGTTGTAGAGATCGAAGGAACTATGGAAAGGCTTAAACAGATTGAGATGATAATCCGTTCGAGGGCAAAGTTAATCGAAGGGCTTCCACCCATTCGTGTGGAAAAAAGAGAAGAAGAAGGGGGCTGTGGTGTCACGGGGTTTGCATGCAGCATCCCGGTGAGAGGGAAACACATCTTTGAGCCCTCCAAACAGATGCATAACCGAGGCAATGGCCGAGGCGGCGGCATTGCAGCCATGGGATTTGACCATAAGATGCTTGGGGTATCCCGTGATATGCTTGAACAGGACTACATCCTGCAGATCGCCGTGCTGGAAGAAGGGGTCATGGGTGAGTTGGAAAAACGGTTTATTGAGCCCGTGTTCGATGTGCATTCGTCCGGGCCACTGCCCCATGTGGATGATTATCGCGATATTCCGGGGCTGGAGGTCAGACCTCCAGATGTATGGCGCTATTTTGTGCGGGTAAAGCCCCATGTGCTCACGGAGTTTGTGGAAAAAAACCAGCTGCAGGACCTAAAGGAGAGACAGGCTGAGGATGAATTCGTTTACCAGAATAGTTTCCGAATCAATAAGGCCTTCTATGATGCCTACGGCAAGCAACAGGCATTTGTGCTCTCCCATGGGAGGAACTTTTTTATCTTGAAGATTGTGGGCTATGCCGAGCAGGTGGTTCAGTACTACAAGCTGGATAACTTCAAGGCCCATATCTGGATAGCGCATCAGCGTTATCCCACCAAGGGAAAGGTATGGCATCCAGGGGGGGCCCATCCCTTTATCGGGTTGAATGAGGCCCTGGTGCACAACGGGGACTTTGCCAACTATTATTCGGTGAGCGAATACCTGAAGCAGCGCAATATTTATCCCCTTTTCCTCACCGATACAGAGGTTTCGGTGCTGCTTTTTGACCTCTACAGTCGGGTGTACGGCTATCCCTTGGAGTATGTGATTGAGGCCCTGGCTCCCACTATGGAAAGGGACTTTGATCAGCTTCCCCAAGAAAAACAGGAGGTCTATGGGGCCATTCAGGCCACCCACATCCATGGATCTCCTGACGGGCCTTGGTTTTTCATAATTGCCCGAAACGATACGGAAAACGACCGGTTTCAGCTTATTGGCATAACCGATACCGCCATGCTACGGCCTCAGGTCTTTGCGCTCCATGATGGGCAGGTTCAGGTGGGGCTCATATGTTCGGAGAAGCAGGCCATTGATGCTACCTTGAAGAGTCTGGCAGACGAGGATCCCAGGGTGGGCACCGTGGCTGACCGTTATTGGAATGCACGGGGTGGTAGCCATACTGATGGTGGGGCATTTATCTTTAATCTGGACCCCATAGCAGGAAGCGAATTGGACAGAAGGCTCACCTGCATCGACAAATTCGGCCGTGAGATCCGGGCCCCCGAAGGTCAGGTGCCTTATCTTCCAGGGCGGATTTACTATACCTTAGAAGATGAGAACAAGGGCCGATTTGACCTGTCTAGGTTTTTTGATCTCCAGCGCCCGGACCTGCTGGTGGATTTCATTAAGGAAGGCATCCGGGATTGGGAGTATGCTGATCTAGTGGACTGCCTCAAGGAGATCAAACGGTGGGGATTGAAAGGGGATGCGTATTTTGAGGTGGCCCTTGAAGCCCTTACATTCTTGATTGATCGACGCTATCCCACCTATGATAAAAAGAGGCGTTCCATTTTGCAGATGTTTAATCATGCCCTTGAGAATATCTTTCGCCACTTTCCAACTCTGGAAACAGAAGATGCCAAGACCAGTTATAGGCTGATAGACTGGGAGACCAGGCAGTTTTTTAGGGGGCCCTCCTATGACGAGAAGACACTGCTCATAGATGCATCCCTGTTCCCGCCCGAGGGGGATCATTGCGACAGTCGCCTGATGGCAGAGGCCTACTACAGAGGGTGGAGGCGCTTCATTGTGTTTGGACTCAAGGGCCAGCGGTTTCATGGCTGCGGGTTTGGCCCTGATTCGGGAGGGGTGCGCATAGATATCTACGGCAGCTCCGGAGATTATCTGGGCTCAGGCATTGACGGACTGAGTATCTACGTCCACGGGAACGCCCAGGATCAGTTGGGGCAGATCATGAAGTCTGGGAAAATGGTCATCTTTGGAGATACCGGCCAGACCTTTATGTACGGGGCCAAGGGTGGCGAGGTGTATGTCATGGGCAATGCTGCGGGCAGGCCCCTGATCAACGCGGTTGGCAGGCCCAGGGTGGTGATCAATGGAACCTGTTTGGATTACCTGGCCGAGTCTTTTATGGCCGGAGACCCGCTCAATGGCGGAGGATTTGTGGTGTTGAATGGTCTCACCTTTGATGACGAGGGCAATGTAGTGCCCCAACCGACTCCGTACCCTGGGTCCAATCTTTTTTCTCTTGCTTCGGGCGGGGCTATTTATGTTAGAGACCCTTATGGTCACATTGAGGAGCAACAGCTCAATGGGGGTGAAATTGTTCCAATGGGCCAGAAGGACTGGGACCTTATTCTGCCTTACCTCCAGGAAAATGAAAGGCTCTTTGGTATATCTATCGAAGGCGATCTTCTAAAGGTGGATGGAGAAAAGCGAAGCCCCCTTGAGGTCTATAGGAAGGTCAGGCCCAAGGGCAGCGGCAAGATTGAGTCCAATGGCCTGGAAGAATGGGGAGAGTAATGCTGCCGGATCGACCTAAGGCAATTCTTGCACTGGAAGATGGTTCGGTCTTTGAGGGCCGTTCCTTTACTGGTCATGGGGAAGTGACCGCAGAGGTGGTGTTTAATACCAGTATGTCGGGATACCAAGAGATACTGACCGATCCTTCTTACTGCGGCCAGATGGTAACCATGACCTATCCCTTGATTGGCAATTATGGGATTAACGATGAGGACGTGGAATCGGAAAGGGTGCAGGTCTCGGCCCTTTTAGTTAAGGAATACCAGGAATTTCCCAGCAATTGGCGCAGCCAGAGAACATTAAGGGAATACCTTGAGGCGAGTAATGTTATGGGCGTTGAGGGAATAGACACCCGAGCCCTTACCCGTCATATCCGGATTCAGGGGGCCATGAAGGGTGCCCTTTCCACTGTTGATCTGGACCCTGATTCCCTTGTGGAAAAGGCAAAAAACGCCCCTGACATGGTTGGCAGAGACCTTGTCAAGGAGGTGACCTGCAAGAAGCCATTCATGTGGCAGGGGGGGCGGCGCGTGCCTATTGATGGGGAGCTCAACTCGTTTGAGTGGCCAGAGAGGCCGAGGATGTTTCGCGTGGTGGCCGTTGATTATGGCGTGAAATACAATATTTTGAGATTGTTAGAGAAAAGGGGCTGTTCACTGCTTGTGGTCCCTGCGGATATCACATCCCAGACAATCGATGCGCTGGAGCCAGATGGCCTGTTCCTAAGCAACGGACCGGGGGATCCTGCTGCGGTTACATATGCCGTTGAGACAATCAGGGAACAGTTGGGGAAGCGCCCCACTTTCGGTATATGTTTGGGGCACCAATTGCTGGGTTTAGCATTGGGTGGAAGGACCTACAAGTTAAAGTTCGGACACAGGGGGGCAAACCAGCCGGTAAAGGATCTTGCCACGGGCAAAGTGGAAATAACATCGCAGAACCATGGCTTTTGCGTGGACATGGAATCCCTCAAAGGAGCGGATATTGAGCTGAGCCATGTGAATCTAAACGACAACACCCTTGAGGGGCTTGTTCACAAGAAGCTTCCCCTATTCTCTGTTCAATATCATCCAGAAGCCAGCCCTGGTCCCCATGATGCGAGCTACCTGTTTGATCGATTTGTGGAGATGATGGGGAAGGTTAAATAGTTAAATGGGGAATGGTTAAAACGGTTATATTGTCCAATTGCTTTGAGATGTAGACCAGTTAGTTAATCCATGCCAATTCCTGTGAGAGCAGAATGCCTAAGCGAACTGACATTAAGAAAATACTTATAATAGGCTCCGGGCCCATTGTGATCGGCCAGGCATGTGAATTTGACTACTCAGGCACCCAGGCCTGTAAGGCCTTGATGGAAGAGGGCTATGAGGTGGTGCTTATCAACAGTAATCCAGCCACTATTATGACCGATCCAGGCATGGCCCATCACACCTATTTGGAACCAATTACCCCTGAGTTCTTAGCAAGGGTTTTGGAGCGGGAGCGGCCTGATGCTTTGCTGCCTACCTTAGGGGGACAGACTGGCCTTAACACGGCTGTCCAAGTAGCCAAGACAGGCCTGATGGAGGAGCTGGGGGTTGAGATGATTGGCGCTTCTTTCCCGGTGATTCTCAAGGCAGAGGACCGCGAGCAATTCCGGGATGCCATGAGCCATATTGGACTCAGGGTGCCTGAAAACGGAATCGCCAGAAACATGGATGAGGTCTTTCAGATCGCAGAGAGAATCGGTTTTCCCATTATAATACGCCCCAGTTTTACCCTAGGCGGGACAGGCAGTGGGGTGGCCTATAACCGGGAAGAATTGGAGGTCATTGCCAAGGCAGGGCTGGATGCCAGCATGATTTCTGAGATCATCATTGAGGAATCTCTGATCGGCTGGAAGGAATTTGAGCTGGAGGTGATGCGGGATTTTAAGGATAACGTGGTAATCATTTGCTCCATTGAAAACTTTGATCCCATGGGGATTCACACAGGAGACAGTATTACAGTGGCCCCGGCCCAGACCCTCACAGATCGAGAATACCAGGCTATGCGGGATGCTGCCATTGCCATCATCCGAGAGATAGGTGTTGAGACCGGAGGCTCCAATATCCAGTTTGCCATCCACCCGGACACGGGAGAGATGGTGGTCATTGAGATGAACCCGCGTGTTTCACGAAGCTCGGCGCTGGCCTCCAAGGCAACAGGTTTTCCCATCGCAAAGATCGCAGCCAAGCTGGCCGTGGGGTACACCCTGGATGAAATCGCCAATGATATCACACGGGAGACCCTTGCCTCCTTTGAGCCCACCATTGATTATTGCGTGGTGAAGATCCCACGCTGGGCCTTTGAAAAGTTCCCTGGGGCCGAAGATTTGCTTACCACCTCCATGAAATCGGTTGGTGAGACCATGGCCATTGGTAGAACCTTTAAGGAGGCCCTGCAAAAGGCCATCCGATCCCTTGAAATCGGAAGATATGGGCTAGGGTCTGATGGCCCCCGGCCGCCAGAGGCGGAGCTGGACGATGGCCAGATTGAACAGGCCCTTATTAATCCCAATTCAAAACGACTGTTCGCCATTAGAGAGGCCTTTAGGAGGCGCTTCGGCATTGAGAAGATCCATGAGCTGACCAAGATTGACCCCTGGTTCCTGTTTCATATGCAAAAGATCCATGAGCTGGAAGTTCATCTACACAACCTGGCTGAAAGAGGGAACAATTTCCATGATTGGGGGCCAGAGGTGTGGAAGCGGGTAAAGGAATATGGGTTTTCAGATATTCAACTGGCAGAGATCTTTGGCAGTGATGAAAAGACGGTCAGAAGGGCCAGGGTGGAAAAGGGCATAGAGCCTGTTTATAAGCTGGTGGATACCTGTGCTGCCGAATTCGAGGCATACACCCCATATTACTATTCCACCTATGATCAGGAAAATGAAATCAGAAGCTCCACCAAAAGAAAGGTGGTCATATTGGGGGCAGGGCCCAATCGTATAGGTCAAGGGATTGAATTTGATTATTGTTGCGTCCAGGCATCCCTTGCGCTTCGAGAGATGGGAATTGAGAGCATCATGGTCAACAGCAATCCCGAGACGGTCAGCACAGACTATGATACATCTGACAGGCTCTATTTTGAGCCCTTGACAAGAGAAGACGTTTTGAACCTGATCGAGCAGGAAAGGCCAGAAGGTGTGATCGTACAATTCGGCGGTCAAACACCATTGAACATTTCAGTTCCCTTGGCCGAGGCAGGGGTGAGGATTCTTGGCACAAGCCCGGATAGCATTGACAGGGCTGAGGATAGGGACCGATTCCAAGATATGCTGCGAAAGTTAGGCATCCTGCAGCCTGAAAACGGTATAGCCACCAATGTGGAAGAGGCGGTTCGGGTGGCGGGCAGGATCGGGTATCCGGTGATGGTACGGCCATCCTTTGTGCTGGGCGGAAGGGCTATGGAGATCGTATATGACCAGAAGGACCTGGAGTATTACATAAAATCCGCCGTGGATGTATCCCCTGGTAAACCCGTACTAATTGACCGTTTTCTGGAGGATGCCACGGAAATCGATGTGGATGCCATTTCGGACGGCAAGACCACTATCATTGGCGGTATTATGGAACATATTGAAGAGGCTGGCATCCATAGCGGAGACAGTGCCTGTGTGCTTCCGCCCATTAGCCTTGAACCAGAAATCATTGCACAAATTCAGGATCATACCCGTGCCATTGCAAAAGAGCTGAATGTGGTGGGGTTGATGAATATCCAATATGCAGTCAAGAACAAGGTGGTCTATGTGCTGGAGGTGAACCCCAGGGCATCGCGCACCATCCCTTTTGTGAGCAAGGCCACGGGTGTACCCCTGGCCCGGCTGGCTACAAAGGTTATTATGGGAATGACACTGGAAGAACTGGGGCTGACCAAGGAGGCAATTCCATCACATATTTCAGTAAAGGAATCTGTGTTTCCCTTTGCGCGGTTCCCTGGAGTGGACACGATCCTGGGACCGGAGATGAAATCCACTGGCGAGGTCATGGGGATTGATCGGTCCTTTGGGCTGGCCTTTGCCAAATCCCAGTTGGCTGCAGGACAGAATATCCCCTCTTCAGGCACCGTGTTTATCAGCGTGAAGGATGAAGACAAAATGGCCCTTTTGGAGGTGGCATTTACCCTTTATGATTTGGGTTTCAAAATTGTGGCCACCAAGGGGACATCGGCCTTTCTTCTGGCACATGGTATTAAGAACCAAAGGGTGAATAAGGTAAGAGAGGGGAGACCCAACATTGTGGACATGATCAAAAACGGAGAGATCGATCTGGTGATCAATACCACGAGCGACAAGAAGGCCATCGCAGAATCTTATGAGATCCGAAGGAGTGCGCTTACCTTCAATATTCCTTACACCACCACCCTCGCCGGGGCCAAGGCTACCGCATTGGCCATTAAGGCCATGAACGAAGGTCGGCTTGAAGTAAGGACTTTACAGGAGTATCATAGGGATATTGCAGGATCATGAGGTGGATTGAGGATCCAGATGTCTTGTTTCACATGCCGACATATGGCTAGCAGGCCTTTGAGGGTTGACGGTGGCCAGAGCACAGGGTCGTGGGACAAATCTGTGGCAGATCGGCCAAGGGAGGCCTGCGGCATCTTTGCTGTTTACGGCCACCCGGAGGCAGCAAAACTGACCTATTTTGGTCTTTATGCCTTGCAGCATCGAGGGCAGGAGAGCGCCGGGATCGTGAGCTCTGATGGCAAGCGTGTTATGGAATACAAGGCCATGGGCCTGGTACCGGATATTTTTAATGAGCAGATCCTGGATGGCCTTCAGGGAGATATGGCCTTGGGACACGTGCGGTATTCAACCACCGGGTCATCACTCTTGGTCAATGCCCAGCCTTTTAGGATCCATTATTCTGGTAAGTCCTTTGCAATTGCCCACAACGGCAATTTTGTCAATGCCCGAATGATCAGGGAAACGTTGGAAAATGAAGGCTCCATATTCCAGACCAGTATGGACGGTGAGATAGTGCTCCAGCTCACTGCCAAAAGTATCAAAAAGGGGCTTGAGGAGGCCATGGTGTCCACTATGGCACAGGTTCAGGGCGCCTATTCAATGGTTATTATGACAGAAGATACCATGGTTGTGGTCCGGGATCCTCATGGCTTCAGGCCCCTTTGCCTTGGCAGATTGGACGAGAGTTATGTGGTTGCCTCTGAAACGTGTGCACTGGATCTCGTGGAAGCGGAATATCTCAGGGACGTGGAGCCGGGCGAAATCCTGATTATAGACAGAGGTGGCCTTCGGAGCATATATCCAAAAATCCAAACAAGAAGAAGTCAATGTATCTTTGAATTGATCTATTTTGCAAGGCCTGACAGCGATGTCTTCGGCCAGAATGTCTATCTTTTTAGAAAGAAACAGGGCGAATTCTTGGCAAAGGAGTATCCCCTGGACGTAGATCTAGTGATGCCATTCCCCGATTCTGGAAATTATGCGGCCATTGGGTATACCCAGTCATCTGGAATTCCCTTTGAGATGGGGGTTATTAGAAATCATTATGTGGGCCGCACCTTTATCCAACCATCCCAAAGTATGCGCGATTTTGGGGTAAAGGTAAAACTCAACCCTGTTAAGGAGCTCCTTAAAGGCCAGCGAGTTCTTATTATCGAAGATTCCATTATTCGGGGAACCACCGCCAGGACCAGGGTCAAGACCTTACGGAAGATAGGGGCCAGAGAGGTTCACATGTTAGTAAGCTGCCCTCCTCATAGGTTCACATGCCATTATGGCATTGATTTTTCCAGTAAGGGAGAATTGATCGCTGCACGAAAGTCTGTGCAAGAGATCCGGGAATTCTTGGGGCTTGACAGCCTGGGCTATCTCTCCATAGACAATCTTGTTAAGGCCACCCATATTCCTCGCCACGACCTATGCCTTGCCTGCTTCGATGGGAAATACCCTGTTCCCACTGACCAGAAATTTACAAAGACCTGTTTGGAATAACCACAGGCGGGGATTCTCAGGAGAGCGAAAGGGAAAGAACCTTTACAGTAGGGGCCTGGTGCTTTTTCCTACATTTTTGTCATTTTTTGTGTTAAGAATACCCAAGAGAGCTGAATTTTTCATTTGAAAAAGCCGACTTTAGACCAATGGAAGGGGAAAAGCCCGAACGAGGAAGATGAAAGGAAAGACTAGTCCAAAGCCGGATGAGATTGCATGCCTGTATGAGATTACCAGGGCCATTCACTCCACACTTGATCTGCGCCAATCCCTATACAAGGTGCTTGATTTGCTTGCTGAGATGCTCGGGATGAATCGTGGCTCCATTACCCTTTTAAATCCTGATACTTCTGAGATTCATATTGAGGTGGCTCATGGGCTTTCGCATTCGGCCAGGAGCAAAGGGCGATATAAACTGGGTGAAGGGGTTACAGGAAAGGTAACAGAATCGGGAAGGCCAATGGTTGTTCCCAAGATTGATGAGGAGCCCCTTTTTCTAGATAGGACTGGGGCGCGGAGGCGAATTGATAAGTCAAAGATTTCCTTTATTTGTGTCCCCATTAAGGATGGTAATAGGGTGGTCGGAACCCTGAGTGCTGATCGTGTGTTTCAGGGTCCTGAGCCCCTTGAGGAGGACGTGAGGCTTCTGAGCATCATCAGCAGCTTGATTGCCCAAAAGGTGGCCCTGCTCGAAAAGATAAACAGGGAGAAAGATAAGCTTAGAGAAGAAAACTTGAGGCTTAGAAGGGAGCTGAATAAGAGGTATAGCTTTAGCAACATTGTGGGCAACAGCCGAAAGATGCAAGAGGTTTTTCACCTTATCAGTCAGGTTGCTAAAAGCAATGCTAATGTGCTTTTGCTTGGCGAAAGTGGGACAGGCAAGGAGCTTGTGGCCAACGCTATTCACTATAATAGTCTGCGGGCGGGAAAGCCCTTGGTAAAGGTCAATTGTGCGGCATTGCCTGCTAATTTGGTGGAAGCAGAGCTGTTTGGGTATGAGAAAGGGGCCTTTACGGGTGCAACCCGCTCCAAAGAAGGCAAATTCGAATTAGCCAATGGAGGTACGGTATTTTTGGATGAGATCGGATCCCTTGCCTTGGATGCACAGGGCAAGCTGCTGCGGGTCTTACAGGAGAAGGAGCTTGAGAGGCTGGGCAGCACAACGACAAGAAAGGTGAACATTCGGCTGATCGCGGCATCCAATAAGGACCTGGCCAAGGAGGTGGAGAAGGGGAGCTTCAGGGAAGACCTTTTCTACCGGCTGAATGTGTACCCCATTTATCTTCCACCATTGCGGGAAAGGGAGGCCGACATACTGCTGTTAGCCGACTATTTCCTGGAAAGGTATGCCAAGGAATATGGTAAAGATATTCGAAGGATATCTACCCCAGCTATTGATGCCCTTATGCAGTATCATTGGCCGGGCAATGTGAGAGAGCTTGAAAACTGTATAGAAAGGGCAGTGCTCCTTTGTGAGGAACAGGTAATCCATACCTACCACCTTCCTCCCACCTTGCAGACAGCCAGGGATACGGGTACTGTTCAGGTCCAATCCCTTAAGGAGGCTGTAGAGCGTTTTGAAATGGACCTCATAATAGATGCCCTGAAGAGTAGCAGGGGGAATATGAGGCGAGCTGCAAAGGCACTACAAACCACAGAGCGCATTTTTGGATATAAGGTAAAGAAATATAATATTAATCCGAGGCAGTACAGGTAGAGTCTTAAGGTAAAAGGATAAAGGTGAAAGGCCAAAGACCGTCTAAATAATGACAACAGTGAAAGGTCAAATGCCAAATGAAAGAGTGATCTTAAATGGGACAATGCAACTGCGAATAGAGCCCTTAACCAAAGGGAAAAGATTAGGAATAACCGAAACAGAATAGCCAAGATAAGAAACTCAAGGTAGTGGAGCAAAGCACAGAAGAGGAATTAGGCTCGAGGCCCTGCTCGGTATCAGAGATTGTGGTGGAAAAGAGGGTGACTCGGCATAGATGTATTTAAATTCAGCGAGAGGAGAAAGTTAACATGAAGAAGATTGAAGCTATTATCAAGCCATTTAAGCTGGAGGATGTGAAAGAGGCGGTACTGAAATTAGGAGTAAGCGGAATGAGTGTGACCGAAATTAAGGGTTTCGGAAGGCAAAAAGGCCACAAAGAGATTTATCGAGGGGCCGAGTATGTTGTGGATTTTTTGCCCAAAGTCAAGGTAGAGGTGGTGGTGCCAGCTGAGTTAACAGCAAGGGTGGTGGAAACCATAAAGGAGAATGCCTATACAGGACAGATAGGCGATGGAAAAATCTTTGTGTTGCCAGTCGAAAAGGCTATTCGAATACGCACCGGTGAAGAGGATAGAGACGCCATCTAACATCACGCGTTCGCCGGATAAGGTAGTCGAGGACTTTATTGAGGCAAGGACCGACTTGGTTCAAAGCGAGTTGGCCGCACTGTCTGGAGGCTGCCTGGTACGTAGATATGTGCGCCTGGTGGACCTGTTCCTTGGAGAACTTTTTCTTTCTTTGGGTCTTAGACAGGAATTGAGTTCCAGAAACGGAAATGGGGGGATGGCCATTCTTGCACTAGGCAGTTATGGCAATAGAGAACTCTGCCTCGGCTCGGACCTGGACCTTATGGTCCTTCATGAGCTTCCACTTCCCAGGAAAATCGAGCGTATCCTTCTTCAAATGTTGTACCTGCTCTGGGATGCCAAGCTAGAAGTAGGGTACACCATTGTAACGCCTGAGGAGAGCAAGAGGCTTATTAGAGAGGACTTTGGGACCCTTACATCTGTCATGAATTCCCGTCTTCTTCTAGGGTCAAGGAGCTTTTATCGGGGATTCATGGATAGTTTTTTCTCTGACCTCCAGCAAGATAAAGAAGATCTGCTAAAAAAAATCGTACTTGCAAGGAGAAAGAGAGAGGAAAAATATGGTGGGGAGGCATATTTTATTGAACCTGATATTAAAGAAGGTCCTGGAGGACTTAGGGACTTTGATATAATGCGATGGGTGGCCAGGGCCTGCTTTGGTTGGGAACGGTTTACTGATATAAAAAGGTCGCCTGTATTCTCTCATTTCGAGATCAATAAGCTGAACTATTCAAAAGGCTTCCTATTAAAGATACGAAATCTTCTGCATACCATGACCGCTGGCAAAGAAGATAGATTGCTGTTGTCTCACCAGGAACAGTTGGCACGCCTTCTTTCCTATTCAGATAGTCCCTATATGTCTGGGCCCAGCCGGTTTATGAAGGATCTGTACCTACACATGAATCGGATTCGTTATGTGAGCGAGGAGTTTTTAACAAAGGCCATGGATGTGATCTCGCCTAGCTCTTTGGATCCCGTTCCCCCCTCCTTTCCAGCGGAGTTTGAGGTGGTAAAGGGAAATGTGGTGATAAAAGGGGGATCTCCTTTTCGGGACGATCTGATACTTATTCTAAAGGCATTTGAGACTGCCAATGAGCGAGACCTGTTTTTGGGATCAGGGTTCATCTGGGAGGCCCGGAGAAAGATTACAAAGGAAAAGCGTCGCCTGGTGGAAATGCCTGGGGCCAAGGAGATGTTTTTGAACCTCATCTTTGATCCGAGGAACCCAAAGATAATGCGGCTGGCATTGGAGATCGGGCTCATAAACGCCTTTATTCCTGAATTCAGAAGGATCCGGAATCTGGCCGAATTCGGTTACTACCATGTTGAGACAGTAGATCTGCATTCCCTGAGGACCGTGGAGATCTTATATAAGATACAAAGTGGGGCATTTGACTCTGAGTGGCCCCTCTTGAGGGAGGTGTGGAACGAGCTAAAGCATCCCGAGTGGCTGTTCTTGGCCGGGCTGCTCCACGATATTGGCAAGGGCTATGGAAAAGGACATTCTGTGAAGGGAGCACGGAAGATCACCAGAATTCTCAAGAGATTGGGGCTTAAGGGAGAGGTGATAAAAACCATCACCTTTTTGGTGAGATATCACATTTTGCTTGCCCGGATATCCCAGCGCAGAGATCTGGGGGATGAGAAAACCGTGGTCTCCGTTGCCCAGATGATACGTGATCCTGATCTCCTGAAGATGCTCTTCCTGCTCACCGTAGCAGATAGCGAGGCAACAGGGCCGATGGCCCGGGGTGAATGGAAAAGGCTGCTTCTCGATGAACTCTATTTCAAGGTAAAAAAGATTTTGGAGGGGGGAAAATTGGCTGCCCCTGATACCAGAAGGAAGATAGCAAAGAAGCGTGCCCAGGCGTTGAACTTGTTAAAAGACCAGTTTCCTGTCAAGGCCATAGAGGCGCTCATCAATCAGGCTTCAACCCGGTATCTAATGGAGGTCCAGGTAGAGGATATAGTCTCCCATATTCGATTGGCCCTGACCATGGGGGAAGAGCCTTATGCCTGGGCCTTAAAAAAGCTTCAGGGGGTTCCGGTCACGCGGGTTATTCAGTGTACTTATGACAGGCCAGGCCTTTTCAGTAAGATGGTAGGGGTATTTGCCCTTAACAACATCCGCGTATTGTCTGCTAATATCTTCACCCTGAAAAACGGCCTGGCCTTTGACGTGTATGAGGTGACCAATCCTGTTGACCCTTACAGGGAGAAGGACCGCTGGGAAAAGGTGCAGAGGGAAATTATTCTGGCGTTGGAGGACCGCCTGCCCCTGGAGCAATTAATAAGAGAGAAACAGAAAGGCCTTCTCCAATCAAAAAGTTATATTATTCCCCAGCGTATAAAAGTTAAGGTGGACAATGAGGTATCTGACTTTTTCACCGTCATTGAGGTGATCTCCCTCTATCGCCCGGGGGGTCTCTTTGAAATAGCGAAACAGATGTATTCCCTTGGCCTCGATATCCGGTTTGCAAAGGTAAATATGGATGAGGAAAAAATGATGGGTGCGTTTTACGTGAGAGACAGAGAAGGGCAAAAGATCTATGACGGTGAAATGTTGAGGGAACTAAAACAAGGCCTAGCACAGGGATATGGATCGGGCGAATCGTATCCCACCTGGTGATTGCAAATTTGCCCTTCTATTTTCGTCAGCCGAAGTTACTTAATACATCCCAAATCCTTTTAAGTCATGACTATAGGGATATCGGCCCCCAGTGCCCTATATCTTTTTTGCCTCCTCAGGGTTCATGGAGAAGGTATGCTCAGGACCGGGGAACGTGCCTTCCTCCACCTCTTTTTTGAATTGGGCCAATGCCTCTTTTATCTGGGGTGAGAGATTGATATATTGTTTTACAAACTTGGGGGTAAACCGCTCGAAAAGTCCTACTAGATCGTGGTAAACAAGCACCTGCCCGTCACAACCTTTCCCTGCTCCAATACCTATTGTGGGAATCTTAAGCTCTTGGGTGATTTTGGATGCGAGGATGTCCGGAATGCACTCCATGACGATCATAAAGGCTCCGGCCTGCTCCAGATCTCTTGCAGATTGAACCAAGGCCTTTGCGCTTTCAGCGTCCTTTCCTTGAACCTTAAAACCGCTCAATTTGGTAGCGGTTTGGGGTGTTAACCCTATATGGGCACAGACGGGGATACCTACATCCACAATGGCCTTAACCACATGTGCCATTTCCGAGCCCCCTTCCAATTTAACACTGTCACAGCCGGCTTCCTTTATAAATCGCCCTGCATTCTCAATGGCCTTTTCCACGCTGCTGTGGTACGACATGAAAGGCATATCTCCTATGATGAAGCTGTGCTTGGCGCCGCGACCGACCGCCTTGCAGTGATGGATCATCTCGTCCATGGTGACCGGCACCGTGGAATCATAACCCAGTACCACCATACCGAGGGAATCTCCCACAAGGATAGTATCAATTCCTGCCTGATCCACAAGGCTTGCCGTAGGATAATCATAGGCCGTCATCATGGTGATTTTTTCTTTATTCTGCTTTTTTCGGTGAAGTTCTGCAATCGTGATCTTTTGCCTATTCATCATGTCCTCCGTATCTTCTTCTTTGGCCATTTCAGCGAAAAAGGCCTTCCAATCGGACCGCAGAAAGACCCTCCTGTACCTAAAATCTTGGTCTATTGCTGACCGTCCCGGTTAACCATTATGGTAGAATCTAGGCGGTCCCAAGCTGCGAGGCACTTGGATCAAACAGGCTGGCTGTCAAAATTATGGTGGGATCAGCCTCCTGTTTGTGGGAAAGGATGCTACCTTAGAGCAAAACCAATTGTCAATTCAAAGTTTGATGGAACCTTCTAAGGCAGTTTTTCACGAAGTGTCAAAAATCTGGTATCCAATGTCAGAAGAGTGTGAAGTGCATCATTATGTGAGCCGATGTAATGGATTAGGGGCTTTCAGAGGGATTAATTGATAATAGGAATGTGGTTTACAGGTTTTTGTCTTGGGCGGGTATTACCAGATGGCACATGTGTTGCAGCAGTATTATAAAAGGAGTGATGAGGGGAATATAGTTGTGGAATCGGTAGAGGAAGTATTAAGGTATAAGGCAAAAGGAGGACTCTATGGCTCAGATTGACGCGTTTTTTAAGTTAATGAATGAGAAGGGGGCCTCGGACCTCCACCTGGTCGCTGGCCAGCAGCCCGTATTGCGGATAGATGGGGAATTGGAGCGGGTCAAATACAAGGTCCTGGATAACGACACACTGAAGGCAATGCTCTATGAAATAGCACCAGAGGAAAAGGTAAAGGTGTTTGAGGAAACGGGAGATGTGGATTTTGCCTATGAAATTCCGGGGCTTGCACGGTACAGGGCCAATTTCTTCCAGCAAAAGAACGGGGTGGGTGCAGTTTTCCGTGAGATTCCTTCTACCATCCAGACATGTGATCAACTGGGATTCCCTCCTGTAATCAAACGTCTTGCCACCCTTCCCAGGGGGCTCGTTTTGGTCACAGGACCCACAGGAAGCGGCAAATCCACCACCCTTGCCGCAATTGTACATGAAGCCAACATTACCCGTAAGGACCACATTATTACCATTGAAGATCCCATCGAATTCGTGCATAAGAGTGAGAAGGCGGTGGTGAATCAGCGCGAAGTGGGTATTCATACTCGCTCTTTTGCCGCAGCCCTTAGGGGTGCCCTACGTGAGGACCCTGATATCATCTTAGTAGGTGAAATGCGGGATCTGGAAACAATATCTTTGGCCATTGAGGCCTCTGCAACAGGACATTTGGTATTGTCTACACTGCATACTACCAGCGCGGCAAAAACAGTGGATCGAATCATTGAGGTGTTCCCCATGAACCAAAGGGAGCAGATCAGGAACACCCTAGCTGATGGAATTCGGGCAGTGATCTCAGAAACATTGTTTCGAAGAATCGACCGTAAGGGCAGGGTGGCGGCCCTGGAGATTATGATAGCAACCCCGGCAGTAAGGAACCTTATCCGGGAGGGTAAAACCTTTCAGATCCCATCCATGATCCAGACGGGGAAGAAATATGGGATGCAAACCCTGGATGATGCTATCATGGACCTGCTAAAAAAGAAGATTATCAGCCCTGATGATGCGTATATGAAGTGCGTTGAAAAATCGCGGTTCATGCCGTTTCTCAAGAAACCTCCAGCAGATTTTACGGAGGTATAGGGTAGGGTTGGTGGCGAACCAACAAGAAAGGGAGAAGGTGCCATGCGTAAGCAGCAGATTGACTACATATTGACAACCATGTTGGAGTCCTACGAGGAGGTATCGGACTTCAACATCACCGTTGACAAGCCCTTTCAGGTGGAAAGTTTTGGTGAACTCAAGCCGGTATCAATTGAGCCGCCGATTGATAAGATAACCCCGTTCCAGGCAGAGATATTCGCCCTTAACCTCATTGGTGGCGATCGGCGTCTTACCAAAACCCTACTTACTCAGGGGTCGTGTGATATTTCCTATCAGCTTGCGGGAAAGGCCCGATTCAGGGTCAACATATTTTCTCAGAAGGGCTACTATTCCACAGTAATGAGACAATTGGCCAATAGGGTTCCCACCATTGATGAACTTGGTTTGCCCCCTGCATTTTATGAGATGGCGGAAGAACGCAACGGGATTATTCTAGTGACAGGTGCCACTGGTACAGGAAAGTCCACCTCTTTGGCGGCTATGCTCAATGAAATTAATGAAAAACATCCGGTTCACGTGGTAACTCTTGAAGACCCTGTGGAATACGTTCACTCCCAAAAAAAGGCCACATTTAATCAACGAGAACTGGGAGTCGATTTCGATACCTTTGCCAATGGATTGCGAGCGGCATTGAGGCAGGCCCCTAAAGTGATACTCGTTGGAGAGATGCGGGATCGGGAAACAGTGGAAATAGGCCTTTCAGCGGCTGAGACAGGCCACTTGGTGTTAAGTACCATTCATACGGTCAATGCCGGACACACGGTGAACAGGGTCGTGGGTATGTTCGACCGGGATGAGGAAAAGCAGATCAGAATTCGTTTGGCCGATACGCTTCGATGGATCGTTTGTCAAAGGTTACTGCCTAAGGTGGGAGGAGGCAGGGTAGCAGCCTTTGAAATCATGAAGGCAAATCTCCGCGTGAAAGATGCAGTTTTGCATGGAGAATCAGAGGGAAAAACCTTTTATGAAATCATCGAGGCGGGGCAGCCCTTTGGCATGATGACCTTTGATCAATCCATCGCAGAACTTTACAAGGAGGGGCTGATTACCGAGGAAACAGCCCTCAGCTACTGCTCAAGAAAGGCCGTGGTGGGAAGGGCCATAGACTCTATTAAGGCTGCGCGGGGTGAGAGAACCACTACCATTGAGGGCCTGGATATTGATAGGGACTATGAGAGACGGTATACGCATTTGGAAAAATAATTACTCTGTAAACCGGATTTCAAATATCGTGGGGAGAGAGCACCATGGAAGTGAGATGCACACATTGTAAGGCAAAGCTGACTATTCCTAAGGAAAAGATACCTTCTGGCAAGAGAGTAGCCATAACATGCCCGAGGTGCAAGGAAAGGTTTTTCTTGGAATTACCAAAAGAACAAAATGGATATCTCGAAGGTCTAGATGGGTCAGGGTATGAATACAGGGATGTGGAAGAGGCCCTTCAGTTGACCTATGAGGAAGGGGAAAAGCTTTGTCTTATGATGGGTTCCGATGACATTGATGTCCAGACCGTTAGGGAGGCCGTGGAAGGTGTTGGATACCGGTTTATTACAGCAGAGGACACGCGTGGGGCCTTGTCCAAGATGCGGTTTCATCATTTTGCCATGGTCATCCTCTGCGATCGGTTTGATGGGGTAGAGCTTGATCATAGCCCGATAGTCAATTATATGAACCACTTACCCATGTCTACACGGAGGCGTATCTTTTTTGTCTTGATTGGAGATCAATTCCGAAGTATGGATCAGATGATGGCATTTGCAAAGAGTGTCAATCTTGTGGTAAATAAAAAAGATCTGGATAAGATGGCCCCTATTTTAAAACGGGCGCTTGCGGATCATGAAATGTTCTATAAGGTATTTATGGAAACTCTTGCTGAGGTTGGAAAGGCCTGACAGGTAAAATGGATCTGGAGAATAAGTATCGCTTGAGGGTAAAAAGCTGTATAGGAACCATCATTGATGTCCATAAAATAATTGGCAGTAAATATAATAACGAAGAGTTCCTCGCACAATTCGAGGAATTGAAACAGGCCGTGGAGTGCCTCGATATGAGCATGGTTTCAGAGGGTGATGTGCTCATGGTGGAACAGGCTACCAATGCCTTGCTCAAGGAGTTCAGGGCCCTTTTTAGTGCAGGGGGCCTTGGCCCTGTGTATGAAAAACCCAAAAGTTGATTTATTTCATCAATCAATACATCTTTTAGTCTACCTGACCTACCTATTGCCATTCCAATCAACGGCCTGAATGGATTTCTACCGCTCCTTTCTTATGAGGCTGTGCGCGGAAAAAGGGCATATATGTGTTTTGGCAAACATACTTTGGTTGGTAAGGGTGAGTGAGGCCTTAGGAGAAGACATATGAGAGCTGTAGTCCAAAGGGTGAAGACCTCTAGGGTTGAGGTGGACGGGGATGAAGTGGGCCGGATAGGACCCGGCCTTCTTGTGCTTCTTGGGGTGGCCCAGGGAGATGAAGAAAAGGATGCTAACTATCTTGCAGACAAGGTGGCCAATCTCAGAATATTTCCAGACGACGCGGGCCAAATGAATCGTTCTGTGCTGGAAACCGGGGGCGCTGTACTTGTTGTTTCTCAATTTACTCTCTTAGGAGATTGCAGAAAGGGTAGAAGACCCTCTTTTGCTCGGGCGGCAAGGCCTGAGAAGGCAAAGGAACTCTATGAGAGCTTTGTGGTCTATCTTCGGGCTAAGGGTCTCCACGTGGAGACAGGAAGGTTCCAGGAGATGATGGATGTATACCTTGTAAATGACGGACCGGTTACTATTCTCTTGGACAGCGAAAAAATATTTTAAGGAAGGAAAGTTAGTCCAGCTCGAGTTCCTTTTCCAATTTTTTGATACGCTCCTCTATTTCCTGACGCTCTTCGGGCTTCAATGGTTCTTTTTCAAGGCGCCTTTTGAGCCCGAGTAATTCCATGGTCTTTCGGTACTGGCTGCAATTGATGTTCATGTTCCCCTCAATCAATGACTTGGATTCCTGCCGTACTCATAATATATGTATCTCTTTTGTGTATTTTTCCTGAATCACCTTTTGCTTATTATAGTATCTTGGAATTTGAGTCACAATAGGCTTGATTGGTGTATAGGCATGATAAGGATGCCTTTTTAGTAAATGTAGGGCTACAGCTGAAAGTGATCAAGAGAAATCCCCAAGGCTTACAAATTCAGCAGGAGGCAATTCAAATTCACTAATAGGTTAAAACCTTATTAAGTGCCTTTTTACTTTGCCTACTCCCTTTCCATAAATCCTACCTGTCATAGATAGCTTTTCCTTATTTTTAGTCTTTTTAGAGGACTGTATCTTCCACGAGGGATTTAAAACCTATTCTATTTAAACATCAGTCGGATCAAAACGACTCAAAAATACTGTCGAAAATTCTGCTTGACTTAATTTATCTTTATGTATACTATCTGTATCCAGGCTGTATTCAGACAATGGGTGTAGTAGTTATGGAAGTTATCAAATACTTAAACACTGGCTCCCCTTCCTTGGCAGACAAGGTACATAAACGCTTACGAACACTCATTATTACGGGAAGAATTCCTGGTGGCACTAGACTCGTTGAATCATCCTTGGCCAAGGGACTTGGAGTGAGCCGGACCCCTGTACGAGAAGCACTCCACAAGCTTGCCTTGGAAGGTCTGGTCTCTTCTACCCCTCGCATGGGATATGTTGTTGAGGAAATGTCAGAACCCGATATCGAAGATCTTTTCACCACCAGAATGGCAATTGAACAGCTAGTGGCGCGGAGGGCAGTGGAGAAGATTACGCAAGAGGAAGTGGAGCTGCTTGAATCGAATTTAAGGAAGACGGATGAAGTCATTCAAAAAGGGCTTACCGAAAAGATGATCAATCTGGATACCGAATTTCACCATATTATCTATAGAGCGTGTAGAAGTAAGAGATTGTATATGATTTGCAAAATGCTCAGTGATCACACCTTGAAGTTTCGGATTGCCTGTATTCATCTTCCTGACATAGCCAGAAGGGCCCGTGAAGGGCACTGGGGAATCTTTAGGGCAATCCAATCCAAAGATGTGGATCAGGTGGACGTTTCAATCGTATCCCACCTAGAAATAACTAAGAAGGATATTCTGGGATACCTAAGGGAGGTTAGAGAGAAATCAATAGGAACAGAAGATATGAACCTATGGGAAGAGTAAAGGCCCATACATATTGGGAGCAAGGATGTACGAAATAAGGTTCCATGGCAGAGGCGGCCAAGGTACTGTCTTAGCCTCAAAGATATTGGCCAAGGCCATTGTGGAGGAGGGAAAATTTGCAAAGGCCATACCTTCTTTTGGTTTTGAAAGGCGAGGGGCGCCTGTGGCCGCCTATCTGCGGAGTGATGATAAAATAATTCGTCAGGCCACCAACATTTATCACCCCCACTGCATTGTCTGTCTTGATCCCACCCTTATGCGTATTGTGAACATATTTGAGGGCTTGCGTAATGGAGGGGTTTGGGTTCAGGCCACTAAAAAATCCATAGATGATATGGGCCCTCCTACAGAGGTTTCCAGGGTGGGGCTTTGCGACGCCTTTGGAATCGCCTTAAAGGTATTCAAAAAACCCATAACCAACTCCATCATGCTCGGCGCATTTGTCAAGACCACTGGCTTGGTGTCCATGAATTCCCTGTTTAACGCCATGGAATCCGTTGCATTTAGAGATGCTGACCTGAAGAGAAACCTCGAAGCAGCTGAACAGGGGTATGAAGAGTGTAAGGTTTATGATCTGGATAGGAAGGAGCCCCTATGAAACAACAGGCCTTACCTGCTTTTGATCCATCGGGCATACCTGACGACCTCTGCCCCATAGCCACCGATCACCTTGAATTAAGGACAGGGGACTGGAGGGCTGAAAGACCAGTGGTGGATAGGGACAGATGTGTCAAGTGTGCCACCTGTTGGGTTTACTGCCCTACTCAGTGCATTATAGAAAAGCCCACCTGGTTTGAGGCGAACCTTGAGATATGCAAGGGATGTGGCATTTGTTCCGAGGAGTGTCCTCACCATGCCATTACCATGGTAGAAGAGCGAGAGGAGTGAAAATGGGAAGGGTAATCGTGTGCGATGGTAATGAAGCTGCAGCATGGGGGGTAACCCTGGCCCGTCCTGACATAGTGGCAGTTTATCCCATCACCCCACAGTCTTCTTTAGCTGAGTATATCTCTCAATTTGTAGCCGATGGCATTCTTAAGGCTGAACTCATAGATGTTGAAGGGGAGCATAGCGTGCTCTCTGTACTCCAAGGTGCTGCCCTTGCAGGGGCCCGTACATTTACTGCCAGCTGCGGACAGGGGCTTGCGTTTATGTTTGAACCTTACTTCCGCACACCTCCCCTTCGTCTACCCATAGTAATGTCCATCGTCACTAGGGATGGGATTTCTCCCCAGTGTGTATGGGGAGGGCAACAGGATGCCATGACAGTGAAAGAAGCCGGGTGGATTCACATGTACTGCGAAAATGCTCAGGAGATATTAGATACCATCATAATGGGCTTTAAAATAGCCGAACACCCCAAAGTTATGCTCCCTGTAAATGTAAATCACGATGGGAACTATCTCTCTTATGGGGTGGAAAGGGTGGAGCTTCCCGAGCAAAAGGATGTGGACGCCTTTTTGGGGGAGAAAAGCATCAACTGGCATGCGGCCCTTGACCCAGAGAGGCCTATGGGAGTTGATCCCCTTACAGGAGGGGCTGGGGGAGCAGGTCCTGCCCTATTTGTTAAGTACCGGAAAGGCCTCTGCAAGGGGATGCAAAATGCCCTAAAGGTGATAGAGGATGTGCACCAAAAATGGGCAGAGATTTTTGGAAGGGCTTATGCAGCCCTTGTGGAAGAATACTGCCTAGAGGGTGCAGATTATGCCATAGTGACAATTGGTAGCATGAGTGGCGGAGGTAAGGATGCAGTAGACCTGATGAGGGATAGGGGAGAAAAGGTAGGATTGATAAAGGTAAAAACCTTTAGGCCTTTTCCGCTTAAGGCAATGTGCATGGCTCTCTCTAAAGTCAAGGCAGTAGGTGTTGTGGACCGATCTGTCAGTTTCGGGTGGAATTCAGGTCCTTTGTATCAGGAGGTGCTCTCTTCCATGTATTTCTTGAATCGCCGCGTACCCACAGTGAGTTTTATAGGTGGACTTGCTGGTTCTGATATTACTATAGAGCATTTCAAATTCGTTATTAATATCACGGCCAAGGCACTTGCTGGAAATATACCACCCGAACCTATCTGGCTCAACGAAAAGTGCACGCTGTGTGGAGATTAAGAATGCCTCAAAGTAAGTATCTAATTGTTGGGAGCAGCCACGCGGGCTTATCAGCCCTGGAAACTATTCGGTTAAGCGATCCTGAGGGCGGAATTACCTTGCTATCCGAAGAAAGTACGTTCCCTTACTCACCTACTATACTTCCATATGTTGTATCAGGGAAGGCAAAGCCCGAAAGAGTTTTTCTAAGAGACGAGGAGACATTTAAGCAGCTTGGAGTCACCTTTAAGATGAACTCCAGGGTAGTTGAAGTGGATCCCAAGAAACACATTGTGAGAGTGGAGACAGGCCAAACCTGGGAATACGAAAAGCTCCTGCTCGCTACAGGTGGGACGCCCAACAGACCTAATATTGAGGGCCTTGAAACGGTTTCATACCATACACTCCGTAGTCTTCATGATGCAAACAGATTGCGGGCATCAATCAAAAAAGCGCGAGAAGGGATCGTGCTGGGAGCCGGACTTATTGGTATGCATGTAGCCGAAAATCTGGCCAAATCTGGTCTCAAGATCACCGTGATTGAGGCCCGTGAACAAGTCTTGCCTGGCTATTTTGATGTTAAGGCAGCAGACATGATAGCCAAACTGTTTTCTCAGGAAGGGATCCAGATACTTACTGGGGAAAAGGTGGAAAGAGTAACTGAGAGAGTGGGAAGATACGAATTATATCTTTCATCAGGAGGTACCGTTAGTGGAGATCTTCTTTTTGTCTCCACTGGCACCAAGCCCCGCATCGAATACCTCAATGGTTCTGCCATAGCAGTACAAGATGGCATATTAGTGAGCGACCAAATGAGGACCAGTTTAGAAGGTGTCTGGGCCGCAGGTGATGTGGCACAAGCAAGGTGGTTTTTTGGTAATTCAAAAAGACTAAACCCTACCCTTACCAATGCCGTGGAGCAGGGAAGGATTGCAGGTGGGGATATGGCAGGAGATCCGGCACTCAAGCCTTATCCAGGCGGTATGGTGGCTAATACTTATAGGTTTTTTGATAACAGCGCCTTTGCCATTGGATTATGCGGTCCATTGACTGAGGATGATTTTGAAGTAAATCAAATTTTCCTACCGTCAAGTTTTTTCTACCAGAAGCTTGTGTTCAAGGATGACTACCTGGTGGGTGCCTTTGGTATTAACACGGATTTAGATCCAGGGATTTTATATCAATTGATTCGGAGAAGAGTGAGTTTGGGAAAAGAAAAAAGCAGACTTTCAGCCAATCCACTGGAGACAGCGCGTATATTGATGACCCAAATATGGCGTTAATGGAGAAAGGACATTGGACAAATGGGCAAGGCTTATAGGACCATAGCATTTTATGAGCAAAAATGCGATGCATGTCAAAAGTGTGTTGAAGCATGTAGTAACTATGTCAAAGGCATATCTGATGCTCGATATTCGCGAATCAAAGTTTTCCAGAACAAAGAGACAGGGGCTTTAGGGCTTGCACTTTGCCGGCAGTGTGCAGAACCTTATTGCGTTATGAATTGCCCAGCAGGGGCTCTCTTTAAAGATCTGGAAACGGGAATTGTAAAATGGGATGAGGATAAGTGTATAAACTGTCAAATTTGCACTCTTGTTTGCCCTTATGGAGGGATAAGCTATAACCCCCTGACAAAACACATTATGAAATGTGACCTTTGCGATGGTGATCCTGCCTGTGTCAAGGCGTGTCCTTCAGGCGCCCTTGAGCTAAAAAATAGTGCCGATATATTTAACACTTGGGGTGACCTGGAGGACCTAGTGGTTCCAGGATTATCATTCTGCCTGGGATGCAACTCTGAATTGCTTTTAAGACATACCCTTAGAAGGATAGGTCCAAACGTTGTTGTGGCGCTGCCTCCTGGGTGCATAGCAGGGGTTGGCACAGTGGGAGTCAATGGTAAGACAGGGGCTAAAGTGCCAGTCTTCCACCCCCTCCTAACCAATACCGCTGCCATGTTAGCGGGCCTAAAGAGATACTACAACCGAATAGGTAGAGAGGTAACAATGCTTGCCTTTGCTGGAGATGGGGGAACTGCTGATGTGGGATTTCAGTCCCTTTCTGGTGCTGCTGAACGTAGAGAGCAAATGATCTATATCTGTGTAGACAATGAAGGTTATATGAATACAGGGGTTCAGAGATCCGGTACCACTCCTTATGGCTCATGGACCAGTACCACCCCTGTAGGTGCAGCTCAAAAGGGAAAGAGGACAGATGCTAAACCAATGCCCTTGTTGATGGTCATGCACAACTGTGAGTATGTTGCAACCGCATCAACTGCCTTTCTTGAAGACTACTACGCTAAACTTGAAAAGGCTATTGAGGCCTCAAAAAAGGGAATGGCCTATATCCACATATTTTCTCCTTGCCCAACGGGATGGCGCTTCCCTCCTAGCAAACTCATTGAGATTGGCCGCAAGGCTGTTCATACCAACATTTTTCCTTTATGGGAATATGAAAATAGGGTGGGAAAAATACATTTTACACATCCTGTGGAAGATCCTTTACCCGTCCAGGCATATCTGTCACTCATAGGTAAGTTCAGACACATAGATATGGAGCAGGTTTCACACATTCAGGCCCAGACAGAGAGGAATATAGAGATACTAAAGAGATTCATCCACGAAAAATAGGAGAAGGTTAACTCTGTGTGCCACTAATTTTATGAAATAAGGAGGAGTAGTATGGCTAAAAAATTGATCTTTGCGTATGTGTTGATGTTGGTTATCGGAATCATCGCATTGTCTCCTGCATTAACTTTAGCTAAAGGGCCGTTTAATCTGAAGGCTGTAACCTTCTTACCTAAAAACAACAGCTTCTGCGACGCCTTTTTTATGTTCAAAAAAGAGCTTGAAAAAAGAGCAAAAGGCGATTTGTTAATCAATTATGCAGGTGGTCCTGAAGCAATACCTTCTTTTGAGCAAATTGAGGCCGTGACAAATGGCATGGTGGACCTAGTGCTTCTTCCTGCAGCATACTATGTTCCCCAACTGCCAGTGGCAAATGCCATAAAACTTTCGACCTTGATGCCTTGGGAGGAAAGAAAAAGGGGCGCGTATGATTTTCTGAATAGGCTCCATCAAAAAAAGCTAAATGTCTATTACCTTGGACGGTTTTCTCCTGGCATCAAATTCCATCTTTATCTTAATAGAAAGATCGACAGACCTAGGTTGACAGGTATGAAGATAAGGGTAACCCCGATATATAAAGGGGTTGTTCAGGCCTTAGGTGGCATTCCTGTGACAATAGCCCCTGGTGAAGTCTATACTGCCTTAGAAAGGGGGGTAGTAGATGGATATGGTTGGCCATCCGTAAAAATATCAGACTTTGGATGGCATGAGGTAACCAAATATATTATTGACCCAGGTTTTTATCAGGTTGATGTAGGTATCCTTGTAAACCTCAATACCTGGAACAAGCTCTCTCCTGAACTCCGCCAGATAATGATTGATACAGCCAAACAGGTGGAACACCGGGCTGCAGATCATTATGCAAGATTGATTAAGGAGGAGCGTGAATTTATTACTTCAAAAGGGGTAAAAGTAATCAATTTTTGTCCTGAAGATGAAAAAGAATATCTCAGGGTGGCATACAAAGCTGGCTGGGATGAGGTCTTGAAAAAGAGCCCAGAACTGGGGGCTCAATACAAGGGACTTTTGGGTCAATAGCTCTTTATAACATAGGGGGACGGGACCTGCCTCTGCCTGTCCCCCTATCTTATCGAGGGAGCGATGATTTCAAAGGGAAAATTAGCGAGCCTGATTGATAGAATCACTGATGCGATGGCCATAGTAGCCGCCCTTCTTCTGTTCCTTATGATGTTTTCCATCTGCCTAGAAGTGGTTTTACGTTACTTTGATTTGCAGCCCCTCACTTGGGTAACAGAAATAACAGAGTATATCCTTCTCTATGTAACATTTCTGGGAGCCCCATGGCTTTTGAAAGAGGACGGCCATGTGAGGGTAGACATCATAATAAGGAAGTTTTCTATCACATCCCAGAAGTTGATTGATATTTCAACATCAATTATTGGCATATTTGTATGTTCTATTCTTGTATGGTTTGGGGCTGAGACTACATGGAGCTTTTACACACGGGGCATCCCCGTTATCAAAGTCTTAGAGGTCCCCAAATTTCTGCTTCTTGGAGTTATTCCTTTTGGGAGTCTTTTTCTGATTATTCAGTTTATAAGGCGGGTTCGTGGATTATATGAGGCCTTTTCATCTGAAAGAATTATGCAAAAGGAAAGTGGAGAACTAAAAAGCGGACTTTAGGATTCCTTATGGAGTGGTGGCTAATTTTATTTATCTTCCTTGGGGCGTTGATATTTCTTTTGGCAACAGGCTTGCCCGTGGCCTTTGCATTCTTTTTGATCAATATTGTTGGAGCCATTTTGTTCCTCGGAGGACCCTTAGGACTCCGGCAGATGACATTAAGTATTTTTAATGGCCTAACAACATTTACATTAGCCCCTGTCCCTCTCTTTGTCTTCATGGGAGAAATCCTGTTTCATTCTGGGATGGCAATCAAAACACTGGATGTTGTAGATAAATGGATGGGGAGGCTTCCAGGTAGATTAAGTCTTCTAACTGTGATAGGAGGGACAATATTTTCCAACCTAAGTGGTTCTACTATGGCCAATACAGCCATGCTCGGGTCCTTAATGGTACCTGCCATGTCAAGTCGGGGCTACAGCAAGACTATGAGTCTAGGACCGATTCTTGGCACCGGTGGCATCGCTATGATTATTCCTCCCAGCGCATTGGCAATCGTGCTTGGAACTCTTGCTCATATATCCATTGGCAAACTGCTTCTGGCAGGTATTTTTCCTGGATTGCTCATGGCTGCACTGTACTTTTCTTATATTATCCTTAGATGCAGAATCAATCCTTCTCTTGCTCCTGCCTATGAAGTCTCGGAGGTGAGCCTCAGATCCAAAGTGGTTGATCTTTTCAAGTATGTGGTGCCGCTGTCAACTATCGTCTTTCTAGTGGTTGGGCTTATTTTCTTAGGGATAGCAACGCCAACTGAAGCTGCCGCAATGGGTTCTGTGGGGGCTATAGGCCTGGCGGGCACCTACAGGAGGTTAAGCCTTCAAACAATAGTTAAGGCCATGAAAGGGACCTTGAAGGTCACGGTTATGACGTTTATGATCATTGCAGGCTCTACAACATTTAGTCAGCTCCTTGCCTTTAGCGGGGCGACACGCGGGATGGTAGAATTTGTGACCAGCCTCCCCCTTTCCCCTATCATGGTTCTTATTGCCATGCAGATCATACTAATTCTGCTTGGAGCCTTCATGGAACAGATTTCCATGATGATGGTCAGTGTGCCCATATATATGCCTATAGTAAACGCGTTAGGATTTGACTCTGTCTGGTTTGGGATTTTGATGTTAATCAATCTGGAAATTGCCTTTACTACCCCTCCGTTTGGCTTGTTACTTTTTGTGATGAAGGGAGTCGCACCTCCAGACACTACAATGGATGATATTTACAGGGCGGCTCTCCCATTTATTATTTGCGATCTGATAGCTATGGCGATCATTATGTCGTTTCCTGGCATAGCTATTTGGCTGCCTAATCTAATGAAATGATAGAATAGCCTTTTGGCCTTTTTCTAACCTGCTTATCTTGAAGCTCGATAGTATAATTAAATTATTTCCTTGTTCATCCGTCAATGCAAGGCTATTCCCTTTACTATGCATAAGGGCGAAAGACGCCGTCCCAGCCTGGAGGGGGAGGACTGTTGGCAAGGTATCGGCAGCGCTTTATATAAACCTCAGCCACGTGCAATGAAGGGTCCAAGTGGAGAGCTGTATGCAAAAGGTCGAGGGCCTGCTGCCAATTTCGAGCCTTATAGGATTCAAGGGCCTTTTCAAAATAGCCTATGGCCTCTTGGATTGGCCCGGAAAGTGTTCCGTGTCCGAGTAATGTGTATATCCTTGTAGTAGCCTTCCCTTCCTTGGGCCTTATGGTATCAACCTCCAGACATGTGAATGTATCTTTTACCACTTGGTAAGTGGCCTCACTGATAAGGATTCGAGTACCATAAAAGGTGTTTGCGCCTTCCAGTCGGGCCGCCAAGTCTGCTCCTTCTCCCATGACCGTATAGTCAAACCACTGCCGTGAACCCGTAGCCCCCACCAACATAGACCCGGTGCTTATTCCGATCCCCACATCAAGTGTATCCTTGCCTTCGGCTGCCCATTTGGCGTTTAGAGGTCCAAGGGCCTCTACCAAATTTAATGCAGTATGACACGCCTTGTGTGGGTGATCCTCCAGTGGAATAGGGGAGCCGTATATGACCACCAATGCGTCACCTATGTATTTATCCAGGGTTCCGCCGTACTGAGATACAATATTGGCCATAATGGTAAGATATTCATTGAATTGAGAAAGGAGTTCCTCTGAGGCGGCTTCTTCCAAAAGGCGGTTAAAGGCTGTGATATCTGAAAAGAGCACGGTAAGCTCTCTTTTCTCTCCCTCAAATTTTACGTGTTCAGATTTTTTGAGGATTCTTCTCAAAGCTTTTAGCCTTTTTTTCCCGTCAGCTTGCGTGAGGTAATAATAGGTGGTCAATAGACCATGGGTAAGGGCGAGGGCCACACTTGGGTATACGATATTGATCCACAAGCCGTACCTCCAGAATATGCCTGTACAGGTGAGCACGTGGGCAATAAACAACCCGCCTGCTACCATGCCGCCTCGATAGGGTGCCAGCCATCCGGTAGCAATGGCCCCCAAAAGGCCCAAAAATATGATGGCGCATACATCGTACACCCCCACCCATTCAGGTTTTCTGAGATAATGTTGGGTAAGTATATTATCTATGACCGTGGCATGGACCTCCAGACCAGGATAGACAGGGCTAAAGGGGGTGTTTCTTTGGTCATAGATGCCAACGGCAGTAGCCCCAACCAGTACAATGGCGCCCCTAAACAAGTCCCTAGGGAAGTCACCGCTTAGTATGTCAGTTATGGAGAAATGGGGAAATGTTTTAGGCGGGCCAAGGTAATTGATTAGAAGGTTCCCATTTTCATCTGTGGGAATAAACCTCTGTCCCATTTTGATGCCAGAGACCTGACAGTTTGACACAATCACACTGAGCTGTGGTCGGTCCAGACTATTCCAAAGGGCCTGAACAGACAGAGGCGAGAATACATCACCTCCGCACTGAATTGCCAGCGGCATCTTCCTTACTATTCCATCGGCATCCGGGAAGATATTAAAGTATCCAGATGCATCAGCGGCCCGGGTAATTTGATCCAGATTGGCCACAGGGACATAGGCCTTTGTAAATGGGGTATTTGCCGGCTCTTGCCCTTTATAGACAACAATTGGATATTTTGAGCGTTCAATTCGAGACAGCTCTGTCTGCAATTGATCATATTCTACGCGGTAGTCAATGCTGCCAACACCCATATGAAAGAAATACCCTAGTACGATCCTGGCCCTAGATTCCTGGATGGCCTGTGCTAGTAATAAGTCGTTATTGGATTTGCGCTTCCATTCCAACACAAACGAAAGAAGCTGCTTTTGATCCATGGGGCCTTTTGAAAGCTTGGCTTCCAGTTCGTCTAAGAGTTTTTTGTCCAAGTGTTCGTCAGGTTCAAAGAACCCTATATCAAAGGCGATGACTTTGGCACCGGCCTCTGAGAGTAGCTTAATCAACTTGGCCATCTTCCAGCGGGGCCAAGGCCATCTGCCTTCCTTTTTGAGACTTTTTTCATCAATGACGCACAACAGGATGTTAGAGCTGGGCTTGCGTATACCCATTGAACGGAGTCGGAGGTCGTAGCTCTTTAGCTCCAACAGGTCTAATGGTCCCACACCCATGGTATAGAGAAGGAGCACCACCAATATGACGCCTGCGGTAATGAAACAGGAAGTAGCTCTAAAGGGTCTTCGTAGCAGCCGTTTCATGGAGCAAGCTCCACGACATATAGTTGGGTTATATCAAGACAACTGCACCGACAGCAAGAAATGGTCATGGAAGCATCAGAATACATGGGATGGCATGGGGCCTCAAAATGGTTGTTTTAAGAGTTAGGTTTTCGATATCGGAGAGAAATAACTACCTTAGCTCTTCGAAGATAGTTTATCTGAGTTAGCCTCTTTTATCTCCTTTGGCTACTGGAAACAATAATCCTCCATTTCCCTTATCCCAGAGCTTGGCCTGAACCTGGGTTGAAAGTTATGTTTAGCGTATATGGACGAAAAAAGTCAAGGTGCGCATGTAAGGGGCAATTGCTGCCTTTTGGAGGCTTTTCAATTGACAGGGACAAGAGGCATTGTTAGTTCTAAAAAGTAGAGCCAAAAGGCAAGACGAAGAGGTGGAGTAAATGATAAAATGCGTGTTAGTCATAGCTGGATCCGATTCATTAGGCGGCGCCGGGATTCAGGCGGACATTAGAACAATTGCAAGCCTTAGGGCCCATGCCGCAACAATTATTACCTCTCTTACTGCACAGAACTCTATGGGGATACGAAGTATCCATCACATCCCTTCTTCATTTATTAAGGATCAATTTGAGGCCGTTATGGAAGACGTGATGCCCGATGCAGCCAAGATAGGAATGCTAGGTGATCTGGGTGCGGTGCAGGCTGTTGCAGAGTGCCTTGCCCGATATCATATTTCTCCTGTGGTGCTTGATCCTGTACTAAGGGCCTCTACAGGAAGGCCCCTTATTGAATCAGAGGCGCTTGTATTTTTAAGAGAGAATCTCCTGCCTTTGACAGATGTAGTTACTCCCAACCTCTATGAAGCAGAGGTTCTTTCAGGGATTCGACTCACAAGTACCCAGGACATGGAAGAGGCTGCATTACGAATAGCACAAATGGGACCGAATGTGGTGATTACAGGTGGACATTTGAAAGGAGAGTGTGCAGATCTTTTCTATGACAGCAAGGAGTTCCATTGGTTCAGAAGCCAAAAAATAGATGCTCCACATACCCATGGTAGCGGATGCGTGTTTTCTTCTGCCCTTGCCACCGGTATGGCTATGGGAAAAAATGCCGTGGAGGCCACAAAAATGGCCCATGAAACGACAAGATGTGCTATAATAAATAGTTATGTATTAGGAAAAGGGCCTGGGCCTGTTAACCCGTTGGGCCCTGTTCAAGCTTGTGATTAAGAGGAAGTAAAACCAATGACATTGATGGATAAAGCCAAAGCGGGGGTAGTTACTCCCGAGATTGAGAAGGTTGCCCAAAAAGAGCAGGTAGAGCCTGAATGGCTTGCGGAGCAAGTGGGAAAGGGAACAGTGGTAATTCCCCATAATCCAAGACATTCCGGATTGGAGCCTTGCGGGATTGGAGAAGGTCTACTGGTTAAGGTAAATGCAAACATTGGCACCTCCTCTGATAGGGCTGTTTTGGAAGAGGAATTGGAAAAACTCAGGGTTTCCATAGAGGCCGGCGCTGACACGGTTATGGATTTGTCCACCGGTGGTGATATTGATACATGCAGACGAGCGGTCTTGGCAAACTCCAAGGTCCCTGTTGGAACAGTGCCCATTTACCAGGCGGTCATAGAGGCGGTTGAGCAAACCGGTGGCTTGGTTCATCTTACAGTGGACAAGATTTTTGAGGTGATTGAACGCCAGGCTGAGGATGGGGTGGATTTCATGACCGTCCACTGTGGGCTTACAAGGGCTGCACTGGAGATGCTTCGCAGCCAGGGCCGGCTCACGGATATTGTGAGTAGAGGAGGGGCGTTTTTGACCACATGGATGCTCCATCACGACAAGGAAAATCCCCTATACGAGCACTATGCCAGGCTCTTGGAGGTGGCGCGCAAATATGACATTACCCTGAGCCTGGGTGATGGGTTGCGGCCCGGTTGTATTGCCGATGCCACGGATAGGGCCCAAATCCATGAGCTCATGACCTTGGGGCATTTGACGAAAATGGCCTGGGAACAAGGGGTCCAGGTCATGATCGAAGGCCCCGGGCATGTGCCATTGGACCAGATTCAGGCCAATGTGCTGATTCAGAAGAAGCTATGCCATTCTGCTCCGTTTTATGTGTTGGGGCCGCTGGTGACCGATATTGCCACTGGTTATGACCACGTGGCCTGCGCCATAGGTGGAGCGCTTGCAGCTGCCTCTGGTGCCGATTTTCTGTGCTATGTCACACCCGCAGAGCATCTTTGTCTGCCTTCTGTGGAGGACGTGAGAGAGGGGGTAGTGGTGACCAAAATCGCAGCCCATGCTGCGGACATAGCCAGGGGGAACAAGCTGGCCTTGGAGCGGGATAGACAGATGGCCATGGCCAGAAAAAGATTGGACTGGGAGGCCCAAATTCGTCTGGCAATTGACCCAGACAAGGCAAGGCGTTATCGGGAGAAAAATCCGCCTGCTGAGAATGATGTGTGCACCATGTGTGGGAAATATTGCGCCATCAAACAGGTGAAGGACTATTTTAGTGGAAAGGCCTGATAGAGATATAGCCAGGGTAAATTTGTTCTCAGGTGGAACGTGTTGCAAATGGTCAGTTTCTGAGAGTAAAGAGTAAAGAAGTCACGTTAAAGACAAATGTCGAATATTTAACAAGGAATATCGAATGATGAAGTTTTCCTTCGACATTCGATGTTCTGCGGTTCATGACGTCATTTACATCCGATAATCAATTTAGAAGTATACTTTTACATAAGCTTGAGAATAAAATAGCCGTGAAGGCGACCTCATTTACCAATACAGAAATTACTAAAGATATTCTCCAGCACCTCTTCTGGGGTTGTCTCTCCCACAATCTCCCCCAGACTGTCTAGACCGCTCTTGAGCTCTAGGGCAACCAACTCCAGGGGGGCGTTGCTCTCAATACAGGCGGCTGCATTCATTAAGTAGTGTTTGGCCTGTTTGAGGGCCCTTGTTTGACGCAAATTGGGTGCAATGGAGGAAGATACAAGGTCCTTGTCCTGCCCTATGACAAGGCGCACAATGGCCTTTTTCAGGCTTTCCATCCCTTCTCCTGTCAAGGCGGAGACCTTTGCCACAGGGAGCGATGAGAAATGGCCCAAGGCCTTATCCCAATCCATGCCGGCCGGCAGATCGATCTTGTTCAATACCACCAACGTGGCCTTGTCCTTCACTTGATCAAGGAGCGAAAGATCGTCCTGAGTGAGGGGTTCACTTTGATCGATTACGGCCAAAATCAGGTCCGCCTCATTGAGCTTTTGTTCGGTTAGGCGGATTCCTATCTTTTCCACCTCATCAGAGACCTTTCTCAGTCCTGCAGTATCCATAAGTCTTAAAGGTATGCCTTCAATAGTGAGACTGGATTCGATGATATCCCTTGTGGTGCCAGGAATTGAAGTTACAATAGCCCGTTGCTCATCCAGGAGACAGTTTAACAGACTGGATTTGCCCACATTGACACGGCCTGCAATTACTGTGTTGATCCCGTCAATCCATATCTTTTTTTCCGAATGAGCCTTGATAAGGGCATCCACTTCAGGGATGATTTTTCCTGAAATGGTCGTCAAACAACGGCCCTTGTCCAAGAATGTATCTTCTTCCTCGGGAAAATCAATGGCAGCCTCTACATGGGACAGGATCTCAAGGATCTTTTCCCGCAGCGCATAGATCTTTTCCTTGAAAACGCCCTTTATTTGCTGAGAAGCCAGGTGGAGGCCTCGTTCTGAGCGGGAGCGGATTAGGTCAATTACGGCCTCGGCCTGGGTGAGATCGATGCGACCGTTTAGATAGGCCCTTAAGGTAAACTCACCGGGCCGCGCAAGCCTGGCCCCTGAGTCAATTACAAGCTCCAGTATTTTGGACAGTAGGAGAAAACCACTGTGGGAATTGATCTCCACCACATCTTCCCTGGTATAGGTATGTGGGGCCTTCATGTAAGAAAGGAGGACTTCGTCCAGATTTAGACCTGTGTTCGGATCATAGATGTGGCCTAAGTAAAGACGATGACTCTTGAAATGGGTGAGGAAGTTCCTTGGCCTAAAGATGCGCTTGGCGATTTTCAGCGCCTCGGGGCCGCTGATTCGGATGATACCTATCCCGGCCTGTCCCACAGGTGTGGCAATGGCAGCAATGGTATCGGCTTCTTGATCCATTTTGATCTTATCCTGGCCAGCAAAGGACAGGGGGCCACTACCTGGGAAGGCAAAAATACCCTCAGCAGGTATTCTTGAACTGTTGAGGTAGGCTTATGGAACCCTTTGCCCTTTCCAGGTCTTGTGGGCCTGCCCTTCACACTAAGATTTTTTTGGAATGATAAGGACCTTCTTGAGTAACCCCTCACCTCTACTCTTGGTGTCCAGCTCTGCGTCATCTTTAAGGGCCAGGTGTATAATCCGTCGTTCCCGAGGAGTAAGGGGATTGGTCATGACCGGTTTCTTGATCCTTTTGGCCTTATCCCCCATTTTCAGGGCCATCTGGATCAAGGCGTCGCGCCGCCTTTGCCGGTAATTTTCTGCATCCACCACCACTTGAACCTTTTTTGATAAAGATCTGTTTACGATTTTATTTACAATGAACTGGAGGGCGTCCAGATTTTTACCTTTGCGACCGATCAGTAGTCCAGATTTATCCCCTTCAATGTTCAGAATGACTTTTCCGTCTTCATTGGCTGCCGTGACCTTGGCCTCCATGGGAATGAGAGAGAGGATGTCCTCCAGCGTCTTCTTTGCAAAGGCCAGTTCATCTTCCTCTGTGGTTTCTTCTTCAGTTTCAATGGTTACCCTGATTTTGGCCTTTTTGGTTCCAACTATACTAAAGATTCCGGCAGATCCGGGCTCGATTATTTCGATATCCATTTCTTCTCGCGATTTATTGAGTTCTTTACAGGCCTTTTCAATGGCTTCCTCTGTGGTCTTTCCCTCGAATTCAAACTGTTCCATAATCTGTCCTCCAAACATTAAGCCATTCGTTTTTGAATGCGATATTGCTGGCCTATGGAAAGTATATTGTTTACCAGCCAGTACAGCACCAGCCCCGACGGGAAATTGATGAACATAAAGGTAAATATTATGGGCAAAAACATCATGAATTTGGCCTGTGTGGGGTCGCCGGGAGTAGGAGTCATCTTCTGCTGGATGTACATGGAGGCACCCATCAGAAGCGTGAGTACCGGGATTCCATATGGGGGTGCCATAAAAGGAACCTTGAAAGAAAAGTGGAATAACCTGTCGGGGGCTGAAAGATCGTTTATCCACAACATGAACGGGGCATGTCTCAATTCAATGGCTTTACCTAGGATCCTGTAAAGGGCAAAGAACACCGGGATTTGGATGATCATGGGAAGGCACCCACTCATGGGGTTTACCTTATATGTTCGATATAGTGCCATCATTTCCTTGTTCATTTGCTCCCGATTGTCCTTATACTTTTCTCTTATCTTGGCCATAATTGGTTGAAGCTTCTGCATCTCTTTCATGGATTTATAGCTTTTGTGCGTGAGGGGCCAAAATAGGATCTTAATTAGAATGGTAAGCAGTATGATGGAAACACCGTAGTTGTGGATATATTTGTTGAAGAACCGCAATGCGTAAAGGAGTGGTTTGGCGATGATATTGGTCCAGCCAAAGTCCACGGCCTTATCCAGACCCCTGCCGAATTGTTTTAGAACCGTCAGCTGCCTAGGCCCGAGAAAAAAGGTATAGGATTTTTTCAACTCAGCCCCAGGTGCGGCAGTAAGAGGAGGTTCCAAGAGGGTACCGATCTGTTTGCCGGAGTTGGGATCCTCCTGGCCTTGAAACACGGCATTGGTGGCCGCCTGCGGGACAATGGCGCAGATAAAGTAGTTCTTTTGATAAGCCACCCATTGAAGATTACCGGTTAACTCCTTTTTAGGCGTCTTTTTCTTGAATTTCATTTGGGTGACTTTTCCGTTTCTAAGGGCGATTAGACCGGTAAAGGGCGCATAGTAGCCCCCTTTTTTCTTGGGAGGCATACCTGTAACCTGTGCAATAAACCTCCCTTTGAGGGGTTGCATTGTCCTGTTTAGGACTTCTATGTCCACATCAATGCGATACTGGTCCGGATAAAAGCGGAATCGTTTTTGGACTTCTAGGCCACTTTGTGTTTTTGCATAAAAGAGGATTTCCGCAGGGCCTGAGCGAGGTTCTAAGGTTAAGTCCGTTCCATTGCTCTGAAAGACAAGGGGAGGATTTTGAGGCGATGAGGCCAGACTGAAATGGATCTGGATAAATTCATTCCTTATCCCGGGATCCACAAGATCCACAAGGGGGGAAGAAGGATCTATCGTTTCTCGGTATCCCTTGAGTTTGAAACTTTTAATAGTAGGTCCCAGATTGGATAGGACCGCCCTATACAAAGGGGTCTCCACCACAATTTCTTTTTCTTTGATATCCTGGGCCAGTGTCACAGGCCCTGGAGGTGTCTCGGCTAGGGGTGCAGGCCTTGCCCTTTCCTGTGATTCTGTGATGGCTTTTGTGGGAGGATTAGTTGCCGATTTTTCCGGTTTTGGCGCTTGCTGTTGGCTAGGGCTGAAGAAGATGGACCACAAAAAGAGGACCAAGAAAGAGAGTACAAATGCAAGTAACATCCTTTTGTCCATAATATATCCTTTAAATCATTAGGTGTCTGGGTGAGGGCCCGCTCACCCGTTAAGCTCTATTTTGCTACGGACTCGCACACCTTAAGGGCTCCAAAAGCCCACCAAGAGCGAGGTCCAATAGATCTTGGGCAAACTTTCCCATGATTTCAGGGCAATGGATCGTACCCACCAGGGTGGAAGGGGTGGCACTTTAACACCCTTACCACGGCAAGCATGCCCCCCTTCAGAATCCCATATTTTTCAATGGCCTGACGGGCATAATCAGAACAAGAGGGGTAAAAGCGGCAACATGGAGGCTTTAAGGGTGAAATAATCCTTTGGTATATGGTTATCAGGGCTATGGGGCCCTTCTTTAGGTTATTTACGATACTTCTCATTAAAAAGGATACCACCTAGCTCCTCTGTTACGTTCTTCAGCTTCAACCCTGATGCGTCTTTCCTGGCAATAATGAGGAAGTCATGACCTTCCGGGAGAAGCGGCTTGTTGAGTCTAAAGAATTCCCTGATAAGCCTCTTGATCCGGTTTCGTCTAACGGCGTTGGCCGTCTTTTTGGTAACCGTTACCCCCAGTCTCCTTATGCCCAGGCCATTTTCTTTCAGAATCACTGCAAAATGTTCTGTTTGATATCGTTTTCCCGACCGATTTACATTGACAAAATCTGATCGATTCAATAATCTTTCATTTTTTGAGAAGGATTGAGACTTTTCCTCATGATCGCGATGCGGTCGAGAATTCATGGGCATAAATAATTACACAGTTAAGCGCTTCCGCCCTTTGGCCCTTCTTCGCTTGAGAACATTTCTGCCAGCTTTTGTTTGCATTCTGACCCTGAAGCCATGGGTCCTGGCCCTTTTTATGTTGCTTGGTTGATAGGTGCGTTTCATAGTTTTTTCAAGTCCTTGATTGAAATTTTATATAAATTTTCATTTAATCACCAGCCAAGAACTTTGTCAAGATAAATAAGGTCTTTACCGATCTTAAAATTAGGGTTACAGTCATAATATGAAAGGAGATAGTAATGCTTTTGGATCCAATTTTAGGCTGGTTCTCAAATGACTTGGCCATTGATTTAGGGACTGCCAACACCCTTGTTTATATGAAAGGCAAGGGAATTGTGCTGAGCGAGCCCTCTGTAGTCGCGGTCAGGAAAAACGGCAGAGGTGCCAATAAGGTGCTCGCAGTAGGCAAAGAGGCCAAGATGATGCTGGGAAGAACTCCCGGTAATATCGTTGCCATAAGGCCCATGAAAGACGGCGTGATCGCTGATTTCGAAATTACCGAGGCCATGCTGAGGCATTTTATTCGAAAGGTCCATAACCGCCGGACCCTTGTAAGACCAAGAATCATTATCTGTGTACCCAGCGGCATTACCCAGGTTGAAAAGAGGGCGGTTAGGGAATCGGCTGAATCGGCTGGAGCCCGGGAGGTCTTTTTGATTGAGGAGCCGATGGCTGCTGCCATTGGAGCAGGATTGCCTGTTACGGAGCCCACCAGCAACATGGTCGTGGACATTGGCGGGGGGACGACTGAGGTGGCAGTAATTTCTTTGGCGGGCATTGTGTACAGCAAGTCGGTCCGAGTAGGCGGGGATAAGATGGATGAGGCCATCCTTCAACATATTAAACGGAAATACAATCTTCTTATAGGAATCAGGACCGCTGAAATTATAAAGACAACCATTGGAAATGCTTACCCTAGCGAGCAGATAGAAACCATCGAAGTCAAGGGCAGGGATTTGGTTACGGGGATACCCAAGATTCTTACCATTGATTCGGAAGAGATTCGAAAGGCCATTTCGGAGCAGGTGGAAACAATTGTGGAAACGGTGCGTATCGCCTTGGAGCAAACTCCGCCTGAGCTGGCAGCAGACATTGTTGACAAGGGGATTGTGCTTACAGGAGGTGGATCTTTATTAAAGAACCTGGATGTTCTGCTTAGGGAGGAGACAAAACTTCCCATTACCATTACCGAAGACCCTCTTTCCACCGTGGTCTTAGGGTCTGGAAAGGCGCTAGACAATCTGGAAATTTTGAAAGAAGTGGCCATTAGATAATGGGCCTAGCCCCATGGGAAAGTGGCTCCGGATTGTTTGTTTTGCATCGCAGGGTTACAGGGATTATCCCCATAGAGAAGCGAGGTATGAGAGCAGTCATTGAGAGATGCCACATTCTTTAGGAAGGCCTGGATATGGGCCCTGTTTTGCATTATAGCCCTCCTATTGCTGTCGTCCGCTTCAGAAACCCAACGACAGTGGAACCCATTGGACCGATTCTTAGTCGAAATTACATCTCCCATCCAGAAGCTTTTCACCCGTGCAGTAGATGCCATAGAAAATTTTTGGCTTGACTATTTTTACCTCGTAGATGTGCGCCGCGAAAACAAGGAGCTGAAAAAGCAAGTTAACCAGCTTATGATGCAAAATACCCGTTACCACGAACTTCTATCTACTTATAAGCGGCTTCAAGCCCTTCTGAATTTCAAGCAGACCTTTGAAGAGCCTGTGATTGCGGCCCAGGTGATCGGTAGGGACCCCAGTGGCTGGTTTCGTTCGGTTATTATTGATAAAGGAAAAGAAGACGGCATCCAGGTGGACATGCCGGTGGTCAACGCACTGGGTGTTGTGGGGCGGGTTGTGGGGGTATCAGCCCATTATTCCAAGGTGCTTCTCATCATAGATCAAAACAGTTCTGTGGATTGTCTGCTGCAGCGTTCCCGGGACAGGGGCATGGTAAAGGGGCTTTTTCCGGAGCGGTGTAAGGTGGCATATATCGTGAAATCCAGTGACGTTATTATAGGGGATCAGGTGGTGACTTCAGGGCTGGGAGGTGTTTTTCCAAAGGGACTCCCATTGGGCCGTGTCATAAAGGTGGAGGATAGCCCTGGGGAACTTTTCAAAGATATTGACATGAAGCCAGCCGTAAATTTTTCAAAACTGGAGGAAGTGCTTGTCATTTTAAAGAAATCGTTGGCCTTTGATTAATGGGTGAGAAAAGAAACATTTTGCTTTACATAATTACATGGATTGCCGGCCTGTTTTTTATCCTTTTGAAAGGTAGGTGGTTGGAAGGCCTTGGGTCTACCATGCTTGACCTGGACCTTATTCTCATCCTTATAGCCTACCTCTATTTGCGCCGCGGGGGGGTGGCAGCAGGCTGTTTTGCCTTTGGCCAAGGATTTGTTATGGATACCTTTTCTGGTGGTTTTAAGGGACTCTTTGTTTTCCTATATCTGATTTCCCTGGCTTGCATTGCACTGCTATCTCGTTTCCTCCACTTGGACAATCCCAGGGGACAAGTCTTCGTTGTAGGGGCGGCATGGCTTGTTGAAAAAGTACTATTCGGGGCGATGTTATTGACCCTTGGGAGCCAACTGGTACTTGAGGGGAAAGATATTTGGCTTCTTATCTTGTCTCTTGTTGTCTCGGCAATGGCAGCCCCAGTTTGCTTCTCTTTCCTGGACCGCTTGAAGGTGGCTGTATCGGATTCAAACCATGAGCGCAAGATTGTATTGGAACAGCATTGAGGTACACATAGGGCATTGAAAACATCAGTCCTTGACCCCATATCCATTGAGGTGCTCAACAGACAAATCAGGAAGGCGACGTTGCTTGCCATAGTGGCCTTCGGTCTCCTGGCGGTGAAGTTGTGGTCTTTACAGATCCTCAATGGGCCCCAGTACAGGACTAAATCTGAAAACAACCGAATCAGACTCCAAGATATCCCTTCCTATAGGGGGCTGATCTATGACCGAAACGGCGCGGTGCTCGTCAATAACCGACCTTCCTATGATCTTTACGTGGTGCCGGAGGATGTGAAAGACACAGAGGTACTAGTGTCTCATCTCCGGCGCTTGGTTTCGCTTGATCCGGTAAGGGCTCTAGACCTGATCAGAAAGATGCGCAAGGCCACCCCGTTTAAGCCCGTTTGTCTCAAAAGAGGACTGACCCGCGATGAGGTGGCTGCCTTGGAAACGCACCGTTTCAACCTCCCTGGGGTGGTGATCACAGTAACCCCAGAGCGGCATTACATCATGGGGGATTTTGCATCCCATGTGTTGGGATATTTGGGAGAGATTACGGAAAAAGAGCTCAGGAGCAAAAGATACTATGATACCAGGGTAGGAGACCTGGTAGGTAAGGCGGGTGTTGAATTGAAATGGCAGCGTTCCTTGGCGGGGATCCGAGGGGGAGAGCAGGTTGAGGTGGACGCTGCAGGCAGACAAATACGTGTCATTTCCAAGCAAATGCCCAGACCGGGGGCAAACGTGTATCTGACAATAGACAAGGGCCTGCAAGAGGCTGCAGAGGCCTCTCTAGGAGATAAAAGAGGCGCTATTGTGGCTATAGACCCCAACAACGGGCAAGTCCTAGCTATGGTAAGCAAGCCCTCTTTTGACCCAAATCTTTTTGTGGGTGGTATAGATCCCCTGACCTGGCAGGAGATGATTACTGGTAAGGATTTTCCACTCCAGAACCGGGCCATTGCCGGATTGTACGCACCAGGGTCTATATTCAAGATCGTGGTGGCATTGGCAGCACTGGAGGAAGGGGTAGTGGATCCAGAAGAAGAAATCCATTGCCCGGGGTGGCTGCAGCTTGGCAACCGGACATTCCGATGCTGGAAGAAATCTGGCCATGGGAGCGTGAGTCTCCATAGGGCGCTGGTGGAATCTTGTGATGTCTACTTTTATACTTTGGGCAGAAGGCTGGGTGTGGATAAGATTTCCAAATATGCGCGACAGATGGGCCTCGGCCGTCGCACCGGGTTTGATCTTGGATTTGAGAAAGGCGGTCTTGTCCCAAGTCGTTTGTGGAAGTTAAGAAGATGGGGTATGCCCTGGCAGATGGGGGAGACCCTTTCTTTGGCCATTGGGCAAAGTTACCTTTTGGTCACGCCTCTTCAGGCCGCATGCCTAATCTCATCAGTGTTCAATGGAGGCTACCTGTACGAACCCCAGGTTAGCAAGCTTGTTCGAGACGTAGAGGGCAATGTCTTGTATGCCTTCCGGCCCAAGATTAATGGACAATTGAATTTTTCCGAAGAACATATGGATTTGGTCCGAAAGGCGCTTGTAGGGGTGGTAAATGAACCTCATGGTACTGGCCGGAGGGCGGCTATCGATGGTGTGGTGGTGGCCGGAAAGACCGGAACAGCCCAAGTAGTTGGACTGGACAAGGACGGACAAGATAAATCCGATCTACCACAATTCAGGGACCATGCCTGGTTTGTGGCTACAGCCCCCGCAGACAATCCAAAGATTGCAGTTTCCGTATTGGTGGAACACGGGGGGCATGGCGGCAGTGGGGCTGCCCCCATTGCCAAACAGGTCATCGAAACCTATCTCAAGGGTCTGAAGGATTCAGCCCTTAGAGCAGAGGTGCACGCCCAATGATTATGGCTAACAGGATAAGCGGGTAAATCCCGAGGAGGTTTCATGTTTGACAGAAGGCTTATCCAAAACTTTGATTGGTTTATTCTTTTGATCCTTCTTGGAATAGCTGCCGCCAGTATCTTGAATCTCTATAGTGCAACCTTTCCCATAAGAGACCAGGGGGGAAGTCAGGTTTTTATCCGTCAAATATACTGGTATGGTTTGGGATTTGGCATATTTCTGATGATGACCACATTTAATTATTTTACCTTGGAGCGCATGGCCTATCCCGCGTATGTCTTTTCTGTGGGCTTATTGGTCTTGGTCCTTCTTATCGGAAAGATATCCTCTGGATCTCAAAGATGGCTTAGTTTGGGACCTATTTCGTTTCAACCCTCTGAGGTGGTTAAGATCACATTGGTCATTGCCCTGGCACGTTTCTTTAGTGAGAAAAGGGAATTCAAAGAATACCGGTTGAGGGACCTTTGGCAACCGTTTAGCATGATTCTTGCACCTTTCCTATTGGTGGTTAAGCAACCGGATCTTGGCACTGCATTGCTACTTGTATTGGTAGGGGCCTCTATAGTTTTCCTGGCCAAGATTCATTGGAAATCTATTGTTATTCTTATTACTTCGATATTGGTGCTGGCCCCTTTTGTATGGATCCATTTAAAGCCATACCAGCAGAGACGAATTTTGACCTTTTTGAGGCCAGACATGGATCCTTTAGGCGCAGGCTACCATATTAACCAGTCAAAAATCGCCATAGGCAGTGGGCTGTTATGGGGAAAGGGTTTTCTCCAGGGTACTCAGACGAGACTCCATTTTTTGCCTGAGCAGCACACGGATTTTGCCTTTTCCGTGTGGGCAGAGGAATGGGGGTTTATTGGGGCCATTTTCCTGCTGGCCCTCTATTTTCTCATTATTCTATGGGGAATCTATATTGCTAGGAGTTCTAAGGATAAGTTTGGGGCCATGCTGGCTGTGGGTATCACCTCTATTTTCTTTTGGCAAGTGGTCATAAATGTCGGGATGGTCACAGGGCTTTTGCCTGTAGTGGGAATCCCATTGGTGTTATTCAGTTACGGGGGATCTTCCCTTGTAGCCACCATGGCAGGGCTCGGGGTACTGATGAATATCCGTATGAGGCGGTTCATGTTTCAGTAACTACAAAACCAATGGCCGAATCCACCTTCAAACTGGGATCATGGCATGGTTGTTTGGAAACAGGGTGACTACCTAATGAAATTTTGGGGTAAAATGCTTAATTGAGTGATGCAAAGTACATCAATTTTATCTGTTTTTATCACTTTGTGATTTTTCTTGCAAAATAGAAAGGCTTGTGGTATGGAGCCAACACTGTGGGACGGGGTGTTACCATGAAGAAGTCAAAAGAGGACATGAATGCCTTTTTGGGCGAAGGGACAGAGTTCGAAGGAAAGCTCTCTTTTACAGGGACTGTACGTCTTGATGGCCGTTTCAAAGGGGAGATCTTCAGCGAAGGTACCCTTATTGTTGGGGATTCGGCTTTTATTGAGGGCGATATTGAGGTTTCCCAAATTATTATTAGCGGAGAAATAAAAGGAAGTATTACCGCTGAAAATCGAATTGAGGTTCATGCGCCTGGAAAGGTATTCGGTACTATCCAGTCGCCTGTCGTAATCATCGATGAAGGCGTTATATTTGAAGGTACATGCAAGATGCGAACAGCGGAAACAGGTGACGAAAAGAAGGTGGCGGTTATTTCCTAAGTGCCCCACAAAAATTTGTGATCCAGAAAAAAAGCTTTGACAAGGTCATTTTTTTTTTGTAAAAGGCGTTACCCGTTGGGACTGAACCTATTGGATTAGTTTGAAAAAGGATGCGTTTGCCATGCTACAGATAGACATTTCTTTAATCTACCAAATTGCAAATTTTCTTTTTCTCCTTTTGGTATTAAACTTTTTGCTGTATCGACCTATCCGCAATATTATTCGAAAACGAAATCAAGAGCTTGAGAGCCTGGAGAACATGATTCAGGAATATGGGGCCAAGGCTGAAGAGAATGCCAGGCGTATAGAAGAGGGTCTGGTGTTGGCCCGCAAAGAGGGCTTCCAGGAAAAGGAAGGTATTAAAGAGGAAGGCCTGGAGCAGGAAAAATCCATTTTGGCCGAGGCCATGGCAAAGGCAGGTGACAAGGTCCAAGGGGCAAAAAAGGATATTGAAGCCAAGATGGAAGAGGTGAGAAAGGAGCTAGAAGGTCAAATAGCGTCCTTTTCTGCAGAACTTGTTGAAAAGATATTAGGGAGGAGCATTCAATGAGCCGATTTAAGGGCTTGTTTAGGATATATAGAAGTATCGTATTATATGTAATGTGTGGGGCGCTTTTTTGGATCCCCGCGGGATTGGCTTGGGCTGCTGAGCATGGGGGTGAGGCTGCTGCTCACGAAGGAGGGGATCTAAAGGACTTGTTGGCTAGATGTATAAATTTCGCCCTGATGGTCATCATCCTGTTTGTGGTTATTCGGAAGAGTTCTATGAAGGATTTCTTCTCTTCGCGTAGAGAAGAGATTCGGCGCAAACTGGATGAATTGAGAAAGGGAAAAGAAGCGGCTGAAAGCAAGGTGCGGGAGCTCGAGCAGAAACTCAAGGCCTTTGAAGCTGAAAAGGAGCAGATCCTCGAACAATTCAAGGCCGAAGGCCTGGCCGAGAAGGAGAGAATTATAAAAGAAGCGGAGGAGAGGGCCGAACAGATTTTACAACAGGCCGAATTTACTATCCAAAGGGAGATGGAGGCCGCAAGGGCCAGGATTAGGGAAGAAATCGTTGACCTTGCCACCAGCAAGGCAGAAGAGATTATAAGTAAGGAGATTACGGATAAGGATCAGGAACATCTGGTCAATGAATTTATAGAAAGGGTGGAGAAGTTACATTGATTAGTTCCAAGATTTCAAGAAGATATGCTAAGGCATTGTTTGGTATTGGCCGTGAGGACGGGAATTATGAGGCCTATGGTAAGTGTTTGGAGGAATTTTCCCGTTTTTGTAATGAAAATGAGACGTTTTATCGTGTGATCTCCAGTAAGATCTTTTCCACTGAAGAACGCAAAAACGTGCTGGAGGCAGTCCTTGCCAAGTCGGATTTTCCAGATGTAGTGAAAAATTTCTTGCGAGTTTTGTTGGATAAGGACAGGATAGCCGCCATAGCCGATATCACGGATTATTACAGGAAATTGACCGACGAGGTCTCCAATATCACCAGGGCCAGGATTATTACCGCCAGGCCTTTGAAAGAGGATGCCCTTGAAAAACTGAAACAGGGACTTGAACGACTTACGGGTAAGATGGTGATACCGCAAGTCAGTGAAGACGGCTCACTTATAGGTGGAGTCGTGGTACAGATCGGCGATATGGTATTGGACGGCAGTGTAAAGGCCCAATTGGAGGGGCTTAAAGAATCATTAAAAAGGGGTGAATATAACTAATGGAGATCAGAGCAGAAGAAATAAGTCAGGTCATTAGGGATCAGATCAAGGATTATGAAAAAAGGGTGGAGGTAAGCGAGACCGGTGTGGTCCTCTCCGTAGGTGATGGCATCGCCCGTGTGTATGGAGTTGAGAAGGCCATGGCCATGGAGATGCTGGAGTTTCCCGGGGGTATCTATGGCCTATGCCTGAATCTGGAGGAAGACAATGTGGGCGTGGCCATTATGGGAGATGACTCCAAGATAAAGGAAGGGGACATAGTCAAGCGCACTGGGAGAATCGCCCAGATCCCGGTCGGTGAGGCTGTCCTGGGCCGCGTCATTGATGCGGTGGGTCAGCCCCTGGATGGCAAGGGACCTATCAATGCGACAGAGTATCGCAGAATCGAGATGGTGGCCCCAGGTGTGGTAGCGCGCCAACCCGTTAAAGAGCCCATGTACACGGGTATTAAGGCCATTGACGCCATGACGCCCATAGGACGGGGGCAACGGGAGCTGATCATTGGCGACAGACAAATCGGAAAGACGGCCATTTGTGTGGATGCCATTATCAATCAGAAGGACACGGATATCTATTGCATTTATGTGGCCATCGGCCAAAAGAAGTCCACTGTGGCTCAGGTGGTGGACACCCTGGAACGACACGGGGCCATGGAATACACTACCGTTGTGGCAGCCTGCGCCAGCGACCCTGCTACCCAGCAGTTTATTGCACCATATTCTGGGTGTGCCATTGGGGAGTATTACAGGGACAGTGGGCGACACGCACTTATCATTTACGATGACTTGTCAAAACAGGCGGCTGCTTATCGTCAGGTCTCTCTATTACTCAGACGTCCGCCGGGTCGTGAGGCCTTTCCCGGTGACATCTTTTACAACCACTCCAGATTGCTGGAGAGGGCCGCTAAGCTGAATGATGAGCTAGGGGGCGGATCATTAACCGCCTTGCCCATCATCGAGACCCAGGCAGGAGACGTCTCGGCCTACATCCCTACTAACGTGATTTCTATTACAGACGGGCAGGTTTATTTGGAGCCGGGGCTTTTCTTCTCGGGTGTGCGGCCGGCGATTAATGTGGGCCTGTCTGTATCCAGGGTGGGCGGTTCAGCCCAAACAAAGGCCATGAAAAAGGTGGCTGGTACGCTTCGGTTGGATATGGCCCAGTACAGAGAGCTGGAGGCCTTTGCTCAATTCGGTAGCGATTTGGACAAGGCCACACAGCAGCAGTTGAACCGTGGGCAGAGATTGGTGGAAATCCTTAAGCAACCCCAGTATCAGCCTATGCCAGCAGAAAAACAAATTGCCATCCTTTTTGCAGGGGCACATGGATATCTGGATGAATGGCCTGTGGAATCCATAGCCGACTACGAGAAGCAGATGTTGGAGTATATGGAGAGTAAGCACCCTGAGTTGCTGAAAGAGATTAAGGAGAAGAACGATATTTCTGAGGAACTGGAAGACAAGCTCAAAAATGCCCTGGATGAATTCAAGGGCGTGTTCCAGGCAGCTTCCTAAAAGATTAAATTGATGTGAAAGAGATGTTCCTATGGCAACACTGAGAGATATCTTGCGAAAAATCGGCGCAGTCAAAAAGACTCGCCAAATTACGAAGGCCATGAACATGGTGGCAGCAGCCAAGCTGCGTAATACCCAATCGCGAATGGAGAGTTTTGACCCATACGCACGCAAGTTCGCCGAAGTATTGGGTCACTTGGCAAGCCGCCTAGAGCCAGATATACACCCCCTACTGGTAAAACGGCAAGAGGTTAAGAACGTTGAATTGCTTCATTTTTCAGCAGACAGGGGGCTGTGTGGGGCCTTTAATACACACCTTATCGCTGAGGCTGAAAAATGGATTAAGGAACAAGAGGCCCAGGGTAGAAGGTGTACACTTACCCTCGTTGGTAAAAAGGGGAAAGACTATTTTTCCAAGAGGGATTTCCATGTGCGCCTTTCCCATACCCATATCTATGGGAAGGTGGATATTTCTTTCATAAACCAGATGGCCAAGGATTTCATTGAGCGTTACCTGAGCAATGAGGTGGACGAAGTTTACATGATGTTCAGCAGATTTGTGAGCATGGTCAGGCAAGAGCCCACTCTGGTGAAGCTCATTCCCATTGAGCCACCTGGTCAGGAGGAGGCAGCGGCCAGCTCAGGTGCTACCGAATACCTTATTGAACCTGGTGCAGAGGAGTTGTTGATTGAGCTTTTGCCAAAGCATTTGAGTGTTCAGATTTACAATGCATTCCTCCAAAATGAAACCAGTGAGCATGCCGCCCGTATGACGGCCATGGACAATGCGTCCAAGAACTGCTCAGAGATGATCGACAACCTCACCTTAGTCTACAATAAGGCCAGACAGGCTTCCATTACGGCTGAGTTAATGGACATTGTAGGCGGGGCTGAGGCACTTAGAAAGGCATAATGGCAAAAAGGAGGCATTACTTAATATGAACGAGGGCAAAGTCATACAAGTCATTGGACCGGTCGTGGACGTTGAATTCCCCGAAGGGGAACTCCCAGAGCTGCTGACCGCACTGACCATCAGTAATCCTGCAATCGATGATACGGAAGACAACCTGGTTGTGGAGGTTGCTCAACACCTTGGTGATAGGGTAGTGCGGTGTATTGCTATGGACATCACCGATGGGCTGGTGCGAGGCATGAAAGTCAAAAACACGGGAAAGCCCATCATGATGCCTGTGGGTGACTCATGTTTGGGAAGAGTGTTGAATGTGGTGGGCAGACCTGTGGACGGACTGGGTCGTGTGGGGGCAACCGAATTTTATCCTATCCATCGTCATGCCCCGGCATTTGAAGACCAGGATACCTCTGTGAGGGTTCTGGAGACCGGAGTTAAGGTAATTGACCTTCTGGTGCCCTTTCCCCGAGGTGGAAAGATGGGAATGTTCGGCGGTGCTGGTGTGGGGAAGACCGTGGTGATGATGGAGATGATCCACAATATTGCCATGCAGCATGGTGGTATCAGTGTTTTTGCTGGAGTGGGGGAAAGGACCAGAGAGGGAAATGACCTCTACTTGGAGATGAAGGAATCCGGCGTTATTGAGAAGGCTGCCTTGATTTATGGGCAGATGACAGAGCCACCTGGCGCTAGAGCTAGGGTGGCCTTGTCAGCTTTGACAGCGGCTGAGTATTACCGTGATGAACGAGGTCAGGACGTACTCCTGTTCATTGATAATATTTTTAGATTTACCCAGGCAGGTTCCGAGGTCTCGGCGCTTCTTGGTCGTATCCCGTCGGCAGTGGGATACCAGCCTACCTTGGGTACAGACCTTGGAGAGCTTCAAGAACGGATCACATCCACGAAAAAGGGCTCCATTACCTCGGTACAATGTGTGTACGTGCCTGCTGACGACCTAACAGACCCTGCTCCTGCCACTACATTTGCCCACCTGGATGGAACGGTGGTGCTTTCTCGGCCCATCGCTGAGCTGGGTATTTATCCGGCTGTGGACCCACTGGACTCCACTTCCAGGATTCTGGATCCCAATTATCTGGGAGAGGAGCATTATACCGTGGCACGACAGGTCCAACAGATCCTCCAGAAATATAAAGACCTGCAGGATATTATTGCCATTTTGGGTATGGATGAGCTCTCTGAAGAGGATAAACTGACCGTGGCCAGGGCAAGACGTATCCAGAGGTTTTTGTCCCAGCCGTTTCACGTGGCAGAGCAATTTACAGGGACACCTGGAAAATATGTCCCGGTAAAAGAGACGATAAGGGGCTTCAAGGAGATTATTGAAGGCAAACATGACGATTTGCCTGAGGCCGCATTTTATATGGTAGGTACCATTGATGAAGCGGTAGAAAAAGCAGAGAAGATGGCTGCAGTAAAATAGGTAAAGGGTGAACCAATGGGTAACCTCTATTTGGAAGTCGTAACCCCCGAGAGGGTAGTGGTAAGTCAACAGGTGGAAATTGTGGTGGCTCCGGGTTCTCTAGGAGAGTTCGGTGTCTTGGAAGGCCATGTGCCTTTCCTTACAGGAATTTTACCCGGGGAACTCCGGTACACGGCAGAGGGTAAGACAGAACATCTAGCCGTGACAACTGGGTTCGCAGAAGTCTCTGACAATAAGGTTTCTGTACTGGTGGATGCCGCGGAGAGGGCCTCTGAAATTGATGTGGAGAGGGCCCGCAAGGCCATGGAGAGGGCCAAGGAAAGATTAGCCAAGGATCGGGGAACGCCGGACATTGACTTTCAGAGGGCAGAAGCGGCATTGAAGCGGGCTATTGCGCGCATCAAGGTGGCTGAAAAAGCGATGTAACCGCTCAAAATAGCACGGATAATCTGGAAAGGCAGGTCTTTTTGGCCTGCCTTTTTTATTGACCTTTGAGTGCTCAAAGGCTAATATGAGCAAAAATCATTTATAAGGTGGGTAAGTATCATGGAAATGGGTGGCGAGATAGAGCAGTTTGATGTGCTAGAACAAAAGGTGGATGCCTTATTAGAATTGGTACAAGGCCTAAAGAAAGAAAAAGCGGCCTTGTCTGAGAAGGTTCAGATCCAGGAAGAAAAGATATCTGACCTTACCAGACAGGTGGAAGCACTGAAATCCGGGAGGGATAAGGCAAGACAGAAGATCCTTCACCTTCTGGAAAAGATGGAGCAGATCGAAATCGATTAAATCGGTGTTAGGGGCAGCCCTTGAAAGAGCGAGTTACAGTAAAAATTCTAGATCAAGAATACCAGCTTCTCAGTGAGGAATCGAGTGAACATGTGGAAAAGATTGCCCAATTTTTGGACGGGAAGCTAAGGGAAATGAAGGCCCATGGTGGAGCCCTTAGTGATAAGAAACTTGCCATATTGGCTGCCTTTCATATAGCAAGCGAGTATTTTCAACTTAAGGAGATGCATGACACACTGATCAAGGCGATAGAGTCCAGAACCGAGGCCTTGCTTAGACGTATTGGCTCAATGACACAATGAGGGAGGCGGAACGCTTAGTGGGAAGATGTGTCTATGGAGACTATGGGTTTGAACCGGAGTAGGGATCATTCTCCTAAATATAAGGTTGGTTTCCTGCAAAGGGCTTTTGTCCAACCCTTTGACATGTATTTTGTGGGAAGGATGTTTTTTGGGGAAACTGATTGTAATGGATTGGAGTTATTCGCTTTTTCGAGCCAATATTTCCAATACCGTAAAGTGAACGGACAGGAAACATTGGTTCATCAGCTATAGTTGGTCGGTTCACACCTTTTTTCTGCACACGGTGCACATCCCATTTGTCTCCATTGCTGAATCATTCTTGTGATATTTAACACCACCCCATGCTCCCCCATTGACAGTCGAATATGAAAGGTAGCCATAAAGGATTGGCTCCAGTGGCTGGACTTGCTTGTATATATCCCGTATGCACTGGGAAGAGCGATTTTTGAACGCAGGGGTGAGGTTTCCAAAAACCTACGGGAGATATGATATAGAAAAGGAGCTGAATGATACCATGTCTGTATTATATGGCGTAGGATTGATACTAGCTGGCTTGATTGTTGGCATTTTGGTGGGCTTTATCGTGCGCAAGAAGCTCACGGAGTCCAGGGTTGAGTCCATAGAAAAGTATGCAAGGAAAATACTGGCCGATGCCCAAAAAGAGGCCAAAACTATCAAAAAGGAGGCCCATCTTCAGGCAAAGGACACACTCTACCAAATGAAGGTAGAGTTTGAAAAGGAGACAAGAGAGAAGAAAGAGCAGCTTCTTATTCAGGAAAAGAGGCTTTTTCATAAAGAGGAAAATATAGATAAGAAGCTGGATCAGTTGGAAAAGAGGGAGAGCCGGGTATCTGAGAGGGAACGGTCCATAGAAAGGATTGAAAGGGACCTGAGAGCTAGGGAAGAGGAATACGGGCGACTGATTGAAGAACGCAGAAGGGAGCTTGAAAAGATCGCGGGGATGTCCAGTGAGGATGCAAAGCGGCTCTTGATTCAATCAATGGAATCAGAGGCCCGGCATGAAGCTGCCAAACTCATCAGAAAGATAGAAAACGAGGCGCGTGAAGAGGCTGATAAAAAGACGCAAGAGATCTTAGCCCTTGCCATAAAACGGTATGCGGGAGATTATGTGACCGAGAAAACTGTTTCCGTGGTCAACCTCCCTAACGAAGAGATGAAAGGGAGGATCATTGGAAGGGAGGGGAGAAACATACGGGCCATTGAGGCCGCAACGGGTGTTGACGTGATTATCGACGATACCCCAGAGGCGGTTATCTTATCCGGTTTCAATCCGGTTAGACGGGAGGTAGCCAAGGTTGCCCTTCAAAGGCTTATTGACGATGGGCGGATCCACCCGGCCAGGATCGAGGATGTTGTTGCTAAGGTAAATAAGGAGATAGAAGCGAGTATTCGCGAGGCAGGGGAGCAGGCCACATTTGATTTGGGGGTCCATGGAATAAATTCAGAGCTGGTTAAACTTCTTGGTCGGCTGAAATACCGTTCAAGTTATGCCCAAAATGTCCTCCAGCACTCAATTGAGGTGGGTTTTCTGTGTGGAATTATGGCAGCAGAGTTGGGCTTAAATATTAAGGAGGCAAAGAGGGCAGGGCTGCTCCATGACATAGGCAAGGCGGTTGATCATGAAGTGGAAGGGGCCCACGCGGCCATTGGAGCGGATCTTGCGAGAAAGTATGGAGAGTCTAAGGAAGTGGTCCATGCCATTGCCGCACACCATGAAGAGATCCCCCCTGAGACAGTCCTGGCGGTATTGGTCCAGGCCGCTGATACACTGTCCGGTGCACGGCCTGGTGCGCGGCAGGAAATGCTGGAGTCATATGTCAAGAGGCTGGAAGATCTGGAGAGGATCGCCACATCCTTTCATGGTGTGGAAAAGTCCTATGCTATCCAGGCAGGCCGTGAGATCAGGATAATGGTGGAAAGCAAAATTGTTGATGACGACCAGGCATTTATGCTATGCAAAGAAATAGCCAAGAAAATAGAACAGAATATGACGTATCCGGGACAGATCAAGGTGACAGTCATTCGCGAGACAAGGGCTGTGGAATATGCCAAGTAAGCTTTGAGCAGCTCTTTAGGGCTACAAGATCTTTTCCTCAAAAAAGGCTACCAAGCTGTGAAAAGTGAGTCCAAGAAGGAGCCGGTTTTTCTCGTTGATGGCAGCTCTTACCTTCATCGGGCCTACCATGCCATAAGAAACCTCTCCAATTCCAAAGGCTTTCCCACAAACGTAGTATTTGGCTTCACCAAAATGCTGTTGAAGTTGCTCCAGGAAAAGAAGCCAAAATACGTGGCCATAGTGTTTGACGCCAAGGGCCCCACATTTCGCCATGAGATATACGAAGCCTACAAGGCCAATCGCCCACCCATGCCAGAAGATTTGGCCCTTCAGATACCACTTGTCAAAAAGATCATCAAAGCATTCAATATAAAGATCCTGGAAAAAGAAGGGTATGAGGCGGATGACCTGATAGGCACTTTGGCCCGCAGGTGTGAGGAGCAGGGTCATGAGGTGATCATGGTCACGGGAGATAAGGACTTTCGGCAACTCATCAGTCCGCGTGTAAGTATATGGGATACCATGAAGGACAGGGTTACGGACTATGATTCCCTGAAGGAAGAATACGGACTAGAGCCGGAGCAATTTGTTGATGTAATGGGCCTCTCTGGCGATACCAGCGACAACATACCAGGCGTTCAAGGCGTAGGAGAAAAGACCGCTGTAAAGCTTATAAAGGAATTTGGGTCCCTAGAAAATGTGCTGGACAATATTAATGCGGTCAAGGGTAACAAACTAAAAGAAAACCTTCGTGCCGGAGCCGAGGAGGCAAGACTTAGCAAAAGGCTCGTTACTATTGATCAGAATGTACCCTTAGACATTAGACCGGAGGATTTGCACATTGGAGACCCCGAGAAAGAAACCTTGACTGAATTATTCAGGGAGCTTGAATTCAGGGACCTGTGGGATCAGTTTGCATCCAGAAAAGAGGACAAGGAGAATGACTATAGGCTATGCCTTTCCAAAGAGGAACTTTCAGCCCTCGTTTCTATGATAAGAGAGAAAGGGCTGGTAAGCATTGACACGGAAACTACCAGTGAAAACCCATTCAGGGCAAGGCTTGTGGGCATCTCTTTTTCCATAGAGGAAGGGAAGGCCTTCTATTTGCCTGTTGGCCATAGTTATCCCGGTGCCCCAAAGCAATTGTCCGTGTCCGAGGCCCTCAAGGTTCTTAAGCCTGTGTTGGAAGATGAGGGTGTGGCCAAGGTGGGGCAAAACATAAAGTATGACGCAGAGGTCTTCCATTTGCACGGTATCTCATTAAGAGGCATCCATTTCGACACCATGATTGCCTCATATGTGATCAATCCTGGTCTGAGACAACACAACCTGGACGCATTGTCGCAGCACTATTTGAACCATAGGATGATAGGGTATAAAGAGCTCGTTGGAAAAGGCAAAGGGCCAAAGAATTTCTCAGAGGTAGATGTTCAGGCTGCCATGCAGTACTCCTGTGAAGATGCAGACATTACTTTGAGGTTGATGCATATACTGGATGGGATCCTGAGGTCTGAAAAGAATGAGACCCTGTTTTATGACCTGGAAATGAAGTTACTTCCGGTTTTGATGGACATGGAACTAAATGGCATCAAGATTGACATCCCATTTTTCAAAACTCTGTCTGATAAGGTGGCAAAGGAACTTGCTCTGATCGAACAACAGATTTATCAGGAAGCGGGTATGGAGTTTAACATCAACTCCCCCCAGCAGTTGGCCTATGTGCTTTTTGAGAAGCTTCAGCTCCCTGTTCAACGAAAGACCGCCAAGACCAAGAGGTATTCCACCGATGTGAATGTGCTCAAGAAGTTGGCCACATACCCCCATAAAGTGCCCAAGTTGGTTCTGCGGTATCGCACACTTTCGAAGTTGAAATCCACATATCTGGATGCGCTGGTAAAGATGGTGGAACCTTTTACAGGGAGGCTTCATACCTCATTCAATCAGACGGTGGCTGCTACGGGCAGATTGAGCAGTAGCAATCCGAATTTGCAAAACATTCCCATACGGGGCGATGAGGGCAAGGAGATCCGCAAGGGCTTTATTGCCGAGAATGGGTATAAACTGGTCTCTGCTGATTACAGCCAGATCGAGCTTAGGGTGTTTGCTCATTACTCTGGTGATCCAGCATTTCGGGAGGCGTTTGAGAAGGGGGAGGATGTTCATGCTAAGACCGCAGCTGAAATCATGGGAGTGGACCCTGGCGAGGTTACGCCGGATATGAGAAGGATCGCCAAGGCAATCAACTTTGGTATCATATACGGCATGGGACCCCAGAAATTGAGTGAGGAGCTTGAGATTGATCTTTCTGCTGCAAAGCAGTATATTAACGCATACTACCAAAGGTACAAAGGCGTGCTCACGTACAAGGAACGCATGATTAAGATGGCAAAGGAGAAGGGCTATGTGACCACCTTGTTCAACCGGCGAAGGTATGTACCGGACATTGATCATCCCAAGCAGGTGATCAGGGCGGAGGCTGAACGTATTGCGGTGAACACGCCAATCCAGGGGACCGCGGCCGACCTGATCAAAAAGGCCATGATAAATATCCACCAGCGATTGAGACGTGAGAAATATGGTGCCAAGATGATCCTCCAGGTACATGATGAACTGCTATTTGAAGTGCCTGATGAGGAAGTGGACACAGTGGTTCCTATCATTCGTAAAGAAATGGAAGGTGTATACGCCCTGGACGTACCCCTCAAGGTGGATGTGGGCGTGGGGATGAATTGGTCTGAGGCACATTGAGGATGGTGCCTGGAATCTGTATCACTATGATGCTATAAGTATTGTTTAGCAGCGAGGAGCGCCGAAAATGAGAGATCGTCTTTATGTGGGAATTGATGCAGGTTCGGTGAGTTTGAATTGTGTGGTGATTAATCAAGATAAGCAGATTGTCTATGAGGCTCCTTATAGGAGGCACTTGGGAAAGGTGGAAGAGGAGACCCTTGGCTTGCTGGAAGAGTTGAAGGAGCGATTCGGAGAAGGTGCCATTGAGACGGTTTGTTTTACGGGAAATCATGGGAAAAAGTTGAGTGAAAGGACAGGCGCCTTTTATGAGTTTGAGACCATCAGCCAGGTATTGGGTTCCCTTTATGTGAAGCCTGATGTAAAGACCATTATCAGCATGGGGGGGCAGGATACTGCCCTGTTTCAGATCAGGCACTATGACGGGGGGTGGGATCTGGAACACTTCAATACCAATGGGCCGTGCGCATCAGGGACTGGTTCTTTTATTGATCAGCAGGCCCAGAGGCTTGCTACTTCCATGTACAGCGGTCAGGTGGACCTCTCACAACGCCACATTGATGAAATTCTAAAGGATTTTATTGAATTGGGGCTGAAGAGCGAAAAACCTGCCAATGTTGCCTGTCGGTGTACGGTATTTACCAAATCTGACATGATCCATTTGCAGAACCGTGGAGAGCGGTTGGAGGATATCATTCATGGCCTGCACGTGGGTAATGCAAGGAATTACATGAGCACTATCGTGAACAACAGGAAATTGGAAGAACCGATTATTTTTATAGGAGGACTGTCCAAGAACCAGCTCCAGGTAAATGCCTTTAGAGAATACTTTCCGAATCTAATTGTGCCTCCCTTTAACACCTCTGTGGGCGCCATTGGTGTGGCCCTTCAGGCCCTTGAAACAGGACAGAAAGGTACAATGGATCTGTCATCCCTGAGAAGGTCCACACGGATTGAACAGATGTCCGTTCCTATAGGAAAACGGCTGGAATTGAAGAAAACGGCGTTTCCAGAGTCGAATGAGGTGGAAAAGGGCTTCATACCTAAGGGGACAAAGGTGTATCTGGGTATTGATATCGGCTCTACCACCACCAAGTATGCGATCATTAATCAAAATAGGGAGATTGTCCACAAGTGCTATGTGCCTACCCAGGGAAAGCCTATAGAGGTGACTCAGCGTCTATTGCGGGGCATCCGAGATGAACTAGGGGATCAGATCGAGATCGTGGGTACGGCTACTACGGGTTCAGGTCGAAATGTGGTAGGAGACTTTCTAAACGTAGATCTGATTATTGACGAGATCACGGCTCATGCCAGGGGAGCAGTGGAGATTGACTCAACTGTCGATACCATATTTGAGATTGGTGGGCAGGACTCCAAGTATATCTATATCTCCAACACGTACCCACTTGACTTTGACATGAATAAAGTTTGCGCAGCGGGAACTGGAAGCTTTCTCCATGAGTTGGCTAATAAATATGGTATCAACATCGTGGGCGAGTTTCAAGAAATCGCTCTTTCTTCAGAGACACCAGTCAAGCTTGCCGAGCGCTGTACGGTATTCATGGAATCAGACCTGGTTTCCTATCTCCAGAAAGGCATTCCCCAGACCGACCTTATTGCAGGGTTGTGTTATGCCATTGTGCACAATTACCTGAATCGAGTGGTGGGCAAGAGAAAGATTGGAAAAAAGGTGATGTTTTTAGGTGGGCCCTCTCTGAATAAGGGGGTGGTTGCTGCTTTTGAGAATGTCTTGGGCCGGGGCCTTATCGTTCCCAAACACAGGGAGGTATTGGGGGCCTATGGCGCAGCGGTAAGTGTTCTGGAAAAGATGACCGCAGAAGGAAAAGACATGAGCAGCTTCCGCGGCTTGGACAGTGCCATCAATGACAGGATGGAGTTCAAAGAAAAGATATGCCGCGCCGATCCCAATTGCCATAACCAGTGCAAGCTCAAAATCTACGACTTTGATGGCCGACGGAGCATCTGGGGAGGTGAATGCGGTCGCTATGAGGTTACACGGGCCAAAGGGAAGAAAAAGGAAAATTACTTCCTTTTGCGCCAGAAGATCTGGCAGGAGTATATGGCCGGGGTTTATGTGGAATTGGGTGACACCCCCATAATGGAGGTGGATGGACGGCTTACAGTGGGAATGCAAAGGGCCCTTTACGCCCATCAGACTGCCGTGTTCTGGGCCCATTTCTTTGATACCCTTGGATATAGGGTCGTTTTGACACCCCCCACGAATACCCAGATTGCCAAAGAAGGGATAGAGACCATGGTGGCAGAGACCTGCTTTCCTGTGAAGGTCTCTCACGGCCATGTTAAGGCCCTCATGGGAAAGACCCACTTTTTATTCCTGCCCTCGCTTATTACCATGCCGACCCCGACCAGAACTGAGGTGGGATTTTATTGCCCCATGGTCCAAAGTAATTCTTATATGGTAAAGATGGCCTTGGGCCTAGATCCTTCCCAGACCCTAATGCCCACAGTCCACCTAAAATATGACCCTGATACCCTTTCCGTTGAGCTTACCGAGCAGTTGGGCAAGAAACTCAAGGTAAGCAGAAAGAGGATTCGAGAGGCCGTCTATGAGGGGCTGGACAGACATAATGCCTTTATTAAGGAGCTTTACCAAAAAGGCCGTACAGTTCTAGAGAATCATCCGGCTGATGAGCCCATCGTGGTGGTCACTGGAAGGCCTTATAACCTTTATGATGAGAGGATTAATCTCCGATTGGGCCAGAATTTGGCCAAAATAGGGGTGACGGGCCTACCCATGGATTTCATTGATGTGTCCCATGTTGATCTTTCAGACTTCCCCAACATGTACTGGGGACTTGGCTCTCAGATTATCCGGACGGCCAAGCTGGTGAAGAAGAATCCCCAGATGTTTGGCCTTCATCTGACCAACTTTGGATGTGGGGCTGATTCATTTCTGGAGCACTTTTACAAACATGTAATGAAGGACAAAGCCTATCTCATCTTGGAGCTGGATGAGCACAGTGCAGTGGCCGGTGTTATGACAAGGTTAGAGGCTTACAAAAACGTGATCGAAAACACCATGCAGAAAGACGGTATTATGGAACTGAAGACGCGAAAGGTGGCAAACTGATATGGAAACAGGAAAGGTAATCAGTTTTGAAACCCTCACGGAAAACGTGGGGCGGTTTAATGTAAAGAATAAGACCTTCCTGATCCCTCAAATGAATCGTATTGGGGGGCACCTGCTTGCCGCTACATTCAGGGGATTTGGAATCCGTGCCAAAGTCATGGACACCTTTAAGGGCATGGACCTGGGAAAGGAATATACTTCCGGTAAGGAATGCTATCCTTGTCAGATTACCACAGGCGATATTCTTTATTTTCTCACGAAGGAAAAGGAAAGACTGGGGGATGCATTCGATCCTGAAGATTATGTGTATTTCATGCCGGAATCAGACGGGCCCTGCCGTTTCGGTATGTATAATAAGTATCAACGGATTGTGTTGGATTCGTTTCCTGAACTCAAACGTATCCGGATAGGTGCCCTTACCACAAGGGATGGATATGCGCTTGACGGGCTTACAGATGAGGAGCAGGTTAGCGATCTTAGGAAGGCATCCTATTTTTCTGTTGTGGTGGCCGATATTTTGGACAGACTCCTGTGGCGGATCCGTCCCTATGAAAAGGAAGAGGGCATGACCGATGCCTTTATCGAGGAAGCCATGCACAGAATGGAGGATGTGTTTGAAACCTATGGACCAAAGAAGGACTTTGATCGGATTTTGGATAATCTGGAGGAAATCATTGAACAGGGGAAGCAAATTATAGATCCGGCCATCCCTCCCAAGCCCCTGATAGGTATAGTAGGAGAAATCTATGTTAGGACCCATGTACATGCGAATCAGGATTTGATTCGGATGCTGGAAAGATACGGGGGCGAAGCCGTTAATGCATCTATAGCAGAGTGGATGAATTATACCAGTTACGATAGGCTCCGAGATGCCAAGATAGGATTTCGGCTTCACCTGAAACAACTTCGCTTCGGGGCCGTTAGGGAATATCTGAAGAGAATGGTAGACTTTTGGGGTGACCTTTTTTACCAGGAGCTAAGGCAGAAGCAGGTTTATAACCGAGTTAAGAAGTTGATTGATCTTGCTGATGACCACAAGATAGGCCACCTGGAAAAGATCTTGAAAAAGGACGACCTGTTTACCTTTGATGTGGGTACAGAGGCATGTCTGAGTATTTCGGGTATAGTGGAATACGCCAAAGAAGGTTTCAACGGCGTTGTAAATGTATATCCCTTTACGTGTATGCCCAGCACGACTACCTCCGCCATTGTTAAGCCGCTTATGGATAAGTTAGGAGTCCCCTATTTGGATACCCCATATGACTCTGGTTTCCAGCCTGGAAGAGAGGCGGCCATAAGGACCTTTATGTATCAAGCCCACCAACATTTTAAGCGCCATGGGCGCATTAGGGCCTCACAGAGGTGATAGGGCTGCTGCGAATATCACAGGGATTTTCCCAACCACTGCATGGGTTTACGGGTATGCTGATCAAAGCCAAGGTGTCTGGCCTTCATCACACAGAGGGGCAACAAACGAACTCTATTCTGATTACCTGAAGAGACCCAAAGGAGAGATAATTTGCAATGTTTGGTGATACAATAAAATGTATCATCCTGGATAGGACATAAATTAGAGGTAGTATATGAGTACCAAAATGCTAATAAACGCTGGAGAAGCTGAGGAATACAGGGTAGCGCTTGTCAAGGATGGTCTTTTGGAGGATTTTTACATTGAAACCGTTGGTGAAGAGGAAAAGGTGGGCAATATCTATAAGGGTATTATCGAGAAGATAGAGCCCAGTCTGCAAGCCTGCTTTGTTAATATTGGCCTTGAGAAGAACGGTTTTCTCCCTTTCAATGAGATACATCCCGAATATTATGTAAGGCCTGTTCATCCAGACAGACCTGCACCTATTCAGTCTTTGATAAAGGAAGGTCAAGAGGTCCTTGTGCAAGTGACCAAGGAGATGCCGGGCCGCAAAGGTCATCATCTAACCACCTATTTATCACTGGCAAGCCGCTTTTTGGTGCTAACACCGGGCCGCGAAGGGGGTGGCATATCCAAAAAGATTACGGATGAAGCAGAAAGGGCCCGTATCAAGAAGATCATGGACCAATTCAAATTTCCAGAAGGTGTGGGTTATATCGTAAGAACGGCAGCTCAGGGACAAAGGAAACGAGACCTATCAAAGGATTTGAACAGGCTTCTCAGGGTGTGGATGGACATCAAGAAAAGGGTAAAGAAGGCACCGCCTTTGTCGCTTATCCACGAAGAGCAGGACGTGTGCTTGCGGGCCCTGAGGGATCATTTTTCCGCTGAGGTGAGCGAAGTACTGGTGGACGATAAAGAGACCTATGCAAAGGTCAAGAACTATATGAAAATTATCTCTCCCAGGTATCAAAGGAGGGTAAAGCTGTATAAGGAAAAGATACCCATATTTGATCGATATGAGGTGGAAAAGCAGATTGAGTCCATTTTCAGCAATCGCGTGGATCTTAGGTCAGGAGGATATATTACCATTGATCCTACGGAGGCGCTGATTTCAATTGATGTGAATTCAGGTAAGGCACTGGCTGGTAAGGATTTGGAGACCACTGCCTTTCGTACTAACATGGAAGCAGCAAGGGAGATAGCCCGTCAACTACGCATGAGGGATTTGGGTGGTCTTATTGTAATTGATTTTATTGATATGAAAGATCGAAAGCATATCCGCGAAGTGGAGAAGGCGCTCCGGGAAGAATTTCGAAAGGATAAGGCCAAGATCGATATGTCCCATATTTCAAAATTCGGACTCGTGGAGATATCCAGGCAGCGACTGCGTCCCCCGATTGAGTCGAGACGATACCATGTGTGTCAATATTGTCATGGCCGCGGATTAGTCCAATCCGTTGAATCTGCGGCCGTGTCTGTGTTGCGGAGGATTTCCATGGGAGTTTCGGGTGAAGGCATTCGAATGGTTACAGGCACCTTACCACCAGAGGTCACAAGTTACCTACAGAACAAGAAAAGGAAGGAGCTTTCAGAACTGGAAAGACGCTATGGGGTAGAGATTACCCTGGAGGCCGATTCCTCCCTTGCCCCTGGGGAAGCCAACCTACAGTTTATTCAGGAAGCAGCATAATATGCCCGATCCAAGGAGATGGAATAGCCTGTGGAAGACAAGGGTGACCATGTGAGGCCATGTTCAATAACATCATCTATTTTATCATTGTTTTGCTTATCTTCAGTGTCAACTATGCCGAGTTGGCACCTCCGTTTTCCCCTCTCACCTGTGGGGTGGTCATCGTCCTTTGCTGGTCAGGCTTTGCCGCTATATGTCGCCTCCAGTTTGGGAAGCTGTTTCGCATTATTAAGGCAACCAGAAGCGTAGAAGGCAATCTTACCCAATCTTACTATAGTACCATCACAAGGCTGTCCATCTTCGCAATCGTACTGTTTGCAGTAAATGTTTATCTCCTAAATATCAAGTATTGGCTCAACCAAATTCCTCTATTTAGGCAATCGGCCCTTTTACAGGGGCTATCGGCCCTTGCCATTTTCTTTTTTTATCTTTGCACAATATGGTTCTTTTCCCACGGTTGTTACCGGCTCCTATTTGGCGCCCAGATCACGAGGCGGGGATACGTAATTGGTCAATTTCGGTTCAACTTTCCTATCCTTTTTCCATGGATTGGGCTGTCCCTGATCTATGATCTCATGGGGTTGTCAAAGTGGCCCCAGCTTAATCAAGCCTTTGACAGTCCGGGGGGCCAGTTACTGTTTTTTGGCCTTTTTCTGGGGATCTTGATGACCTTCATGCCTCGATGGGTGCAATACTGGTGGGGGTGCAGCCCCTTGGAAGACAATGAGAAGACAAGGGCCTTGCGGCGATTTTTGGCAGAACAGAAATTCAGGTATCGGCAGATGCTCCGCTGGCCTGTGTTTGAAGGCCGGATGCTGACCGCAGGTATCATGGGGATTATAGGTAGGTATAGATACATCCTTCTTACCGACGCCCTGCTAGAGATCTTGACCGTGGAGGAGCTCAAGGCCGTGCTGGCCCACGAGATGGGGCATGCAAGATATCGCCATCTTCTCTTCTATATTATATTTTTCGCAGGCTTTGTTGCGTTGTCTTTTGGCCTGTTTGACATCTTTTTTTATCTGGTGGCCTCCCAGTCCTATTTTTTGAAGGTTCTTAGCGGCCAAGGCGGGCCCCAGATGAATCTTTTTTATCTGGCTTTGAGTATTCCCATGCTTATCAGTTTGGTGGTTTATTTCAGGTATATAATGGGCTTTTTTATGCGAAACTTCGAACGACAGGCCGATTTGTACTCTGCTAAAGTCATGGGCACGCCGCGTTATACCATTGACTCCTTGGAAAAAATCGCCCTATGGAGCGGCAAAAGCCGCGATGTTCCGAGCTGGCACCACTTTAGCATCCGGGAAAGGGTGGACTGTCTCAAGAAGATGTTTGGGGACCCTTGTGTTTTCAAGCGACATAACCGATTTGTGTTAAGGGCCTTTCTAATCTATATCTTATGCATTGGCGCCTTGAGCTACGAGCTCAATTTTACGGGGGCCACTGACAGGTTTTCCTATGGCTTTTTGACCAAAATCCTTGAACAAAGGGCATCAACCGAACCCGGAAACCTCGCTGTTCGCGAAGCCCTTGCCATGTTGTACCATACCATGGGCAGGATTGAGGAGGCTGCACAGACCTATAGGAAAATCATCACAATTGATCCCAAGAATACCGTGGCATTGAATAATTTGGCATGGATATTGGCGACCAATGTCCATGCCTCCCATCAAGACAGACAACAGGCCTTAGAGTTGGCCAAACGGGCCGTTGCCTTGGAGAAAAACCCTATCTATTTGGATACACTGGCCGAGGCCTATTTCGTCAATGGAAACCGGAATAAGGCCATAGAAGTCATCAAGAATGCTATCCGTCTGACCAAGAAGAATCGAGACTATTACCTAGGCCAATTGAAAAAATTTCAGTCTTCCACACCCTGATCACGAGAAGAAAGGCTTGCTTATGGTAAGTGGTTACAGAGGTAGTGTCGTAGACTATTGAGAGAGAAGGTATGGCATGGTCTTTTCTCTGTTGCTTTTCAAAGGCTGCTGCTACCTCTTTTCTCTTTTTCTTTTTCGCCTGGCCAGCTGCAGTGGTTTGGCGCAAAAGCATTATACCTAGGAGGAGCACTGCCAACCCAAAGTACCCGATATAGGCCCTCAGGTTGATTTTTTCCAACGGTAAGATCAGGAATAAGCCACGAGCCGTGCACACTACCTATAGCAAGGCACATGCCCAATGGTGCTACAAGCCAGCCCATCCTACAAGAAGAAATATAAAAGACATGGGATCATCTTTATGAATTGGGCTATTTAACAGGCTTGGAGCTATGGGATCGTATCTGTGAGTGGGGAAGTTCTGGACAAGCCTGTACCTTGGTGCTATAAAAATTTTTTTAAATTGAATGAATATCATAACGAGGAAAGGGTGTTGCGAGGGCATGAATATCTCTAATCCAGAATTTGATGCAGAATATCTTGCAAATGAGATCAGCAAGTTTTCCAATGCACGCATCCTAGTGATAGGTGACATCATTTTGGACAAATACATATGGGGAAAGGTTTCCAGGATTTCGCCGGAGGCTCCTGTGCCCGTAGTAGAGGTGAAGGAGGAGACACAGATGCTGGGGGGAGCCGCTAATGTTGCGCATAACCTTGCTTCACTGGGGGCAAGTCCCATCCTATGCGGTGTGCTTGGCAACGACGGAAATGGGCATGAGTTACTATCTATGATAGAGGATCTGGGATTGAGGACTGATGGAATCGTAATGGAGCGGGGGCGACCCACAAGTATTAAGTCGCGGGTCATTGCCCACAGCCAGCAGGTAGTACGATTCGACAGGGAAAGCAAAGCGCCCATAAATGAGGGAAGCCTGGCCACCATCCTAGAGTACGTGGAACATGTAGCAGGGAAGCTTGATGTGGTGTTAGTATCGGACTATGGCAAGGGCGTTGTCTCCTCTCGTTTAATGGAGGGTCTGAAGGTTTTGTTGGGAGCGAAAGAAGTGCCCATAGCTGTTGATCCCAAAATAGGAAATTTTGCGTGTTATAAGGGAGTCCATGTGATTACTCCCAATCATCATGAGGCAGGCGCTTATTGTCGATTTTCCATTGAGGATCAGGAGGGATTGGTAAAGGCCGGTCATATGCTTTTAGAAGAGCTTAAGTGCGAGGCAGTTTTGATTACTCAAGGCAAAAAGGGGATGACCTTGTTTGAAAGAGAAGGTCTCATCACTCATATTCCCGCTGTGGCTAAAGAGGTTTATGACGTAACAGGAGCAGGGGATACGGTCATAGCAACCCTATGTCTTGGGATGGCAGCGGGTTTGGATCTGGTCTCCTCGGCCGTTATTGCCAATTTTGCTGCTGGGATCGTGGTTGGCCAGGTGGGTACATCGGCAGTGCGCGCAGACCAGCTACAAATGGCCATACAGAATCACAGAAGGTAGGTAGCTAGGAGGGGATGGTTTATGAATATATGTATGGTGGGTGTTGGATATGTGGGTCTCGTCTCAGGGACATGTTTTGCAGAGTTTGGAAACCGCGTAATTTGCGTAGATAAGGATGAGGAGAAAATCAAGGCATTACAGGCAGGTACCATCCCCTTCTTTGAGCCTGGTCTGGAGGAACTTCTGAAGAGAAATAGGACAGCGGGAAGGGTATCCTTTACCACAAGTCTGGAAGAGGCCCTGAATGAAAGCCTTGTGGTTTTCATCGCAGTTGGCACCCCTTCACGGGATGATGGAGGGGCTGACCTCTCTTACGTTTTTGATGTTGCCGCCGAGATTGGCAAATTCATGAAGGGTTACAAGGTTGTGGTGACCAAGAGTACTGTGCCGGTGGGGACGGCAAAGAAGATAAGAGAGGTCATCAAGACCAATCAGGAGCGGGAAATACCGTTCGATGTGGTCTCGAATCCCGAATTCCTGAGGGAGGGCTCGGCCATTGAGGACTTCATGCGACCCAACCGGGTGGTGATTGGCTCAGATAGCGAACAGGCCGCTGCTATCATGAAGGACCTCTACTCGCCACTCTACTTGATTGAGACACCCTTTGTGCTTACCAACTTAGAGACAGCGGAAATGATCAAGTATGCATCTAATGCGTTTTTGGCCACAAAAATTTCGTTTATCAATGAAATGGCCAATATTTGCGAATTGGTCGGGGCTGATGTGCATCACGTTGCCAAGGCAATGGGCCTGGACAGAAGGATAGGGCCCAAGTTCCTGCATCCGGGGCCCGGCTTTGGGGGCTCCTGTTTTCCAAAGGACACGAAGGCCATCGCCCATTTTGCTTCCTCCCTTGGTTATCGCCTTAGGATTGTAGAGTCGGTAATTGAGGTGAACGAGCGTCAGGTGGAACGGATAGTTGAGAAAATGGAAAGGGCCCTTGAGGGTCTGGAGGGAAAACACATCGGCATATTGGGGCTCACGTTCAAGCCCAATACAGATGACATACGAGAGTCGCCAGCCATAAAGATTGTGAGTTCATTGCTCCAAAGGGGCGCTAGGGTTACGGCCTATGATCCTGCCGGAATGGAGGCCTCCAAGAGAGTCCTCAAAGACGTCACTTACGTTCAAAGCAGCCTCGAAGTAGCTGAAGGGGCCGATGCTCTGGCCATTATCACGGAATGGAATGAGTTCAGACACCTGGATTGGGATACGATAAGGAAAAGGCTTAACAGGCCCGTGGTATTTGATTTGCGAAATATCTATGAGCCCGATAGGATGCGCGCCAAGGGCTTTGCATACTATTGCGTGGGAAGAGGGTATGAGCCAACCTCGTGATCCAGATCCTGTGAAGCTGATCGCAAGTATTTTTTCTCCCCAAGAGCCATTGATCCAGGAAGTGATCAGTAAGTTATGCCTTCAGTATGGACCTGTTGACTGGGTTAGCCCACCCATGTTTTTTGATAGGACCAGGTATTATGAACGGGAGATGGGCTGGCCTCTGCATAGACGGTTTGTTTCATTTGAACAGTTGATTCGACCTGAGGACCTGGTGCAGATAAAATTGAATACCAATGAGATTGAGCGCCAGTACCTTGAAGGTGAAAACAGGCAGGTGAATATAGATCCCGGCTACATAGGTCTTGAAAGGCTTATCCTGGCCACGGGCAAGAATTATGTGCATCGGGTCTATTTATCACATGGTATCTATGCTGATCTTACACTCATTTTCAAAAAAGGGAGTTTCAGGCCCTTGGAATGGACCTATAAAGATTATGCAAATCCAGAGATGATCAGTATGTTCAATAACCTTCGGAAGCGTTATATGGATCAGTTAAGGCAACGAAGAAAGGTGGAACAGGAGCAATAAGCCCGTGATCAAAAGTATGACCGCATATGGCAGAGGTGAGTGGGAGCTGGATGGGAAGGTGTTCACATGCGAGATACGCACAGTGAACCACAGGTATAGGGATATTCACCTGCGCCTGCCAAAGAATTTTCAGCCGCTGGAAGAGGAACTAAAGGCATTGATTGCAGCCAGGATAGGAAGGGGAAGGGTGGAGGCCTCTTTGCAAGTGGACTCGGGTGACGAGCAATTGGCCTATCATCTGGAATTGAATGAGGCACTGGTGAAATCATATATGAATATTTTCGAGGCCTTGGCCCAGGAGTTTGATGTCAAAAAGGATGTCAGCCTTAACACCCTGTGCCAGATGAAAGATGTTATTATTTATCAGCCCGATCCTCCTGATTTGGACCATATGAGGCCAGCGTTATACAAGGCCCTGGAGCTGGCGCTGGATTCCCTTGATAGCATGAGAGCAAGGGAGGGTGAAAATATAGAGGCCGACTTTAGAGAAAGGCTGGATCAAATAGAAAATGTCATACAGGATATCGAGCGGTTAGCGCCTCAGCTTGTGGATGAGTACAGGGCAAACCTAAGGGAAAAGATAACCCGTTTGCTTCAAGATGTGGAACTGGATGAGGCTAGATTGGCCCAGGAGGTGGCCTATTTTGCCGAGCGTTCTGATATTACTGAAGAAATTGTTAGAACGAAAAGCCATTTGGCCCAGTTTAGGGAATACCTCTCTGCCAATGAGCCCATTGGCAGGAGGTTGGATTTTTTGCTTCAGGAAATAAATCGAGAGGTAAATACCTTGAGCACCAAGGCTGCCAATGCCACCATTTCCAAGATGGTAGTAGAGGTGAAAGGCGAGCTTGAGAGATTGAGAGAGCAGGCCCAGAACGTGGAGTGAAAGGAGACAGTGCCATGAGCCCAAAGTTAGTGAATATAGGGTTTGGAAATTCTGTGGTTTCCAACCGGGTTATTGCCATTATATCGCCAAATGCAGCGCCTATAAAGAGATTGCGTGATGAGGCCAGGAAGGAGAAGCGGCTGATAGATGCTACCCAAGGCCGCCGAACCCGTTCTGTAATCATCACGGACAGCAATCACGTGATACTTTCTGCGATTCAATCTGAAACCATTGCCCAGCGTTTCAACCCCAATTGCACTGTCTCAAAGGAGGACCTTGAATAACTATCCCTAAATATTACGGATTGAACTATGCCAGGACAACTTTTTGTTATCTCTGCTCCCTCGGGCACTGGTAAGACCACAGTGATCCGTAAGGTGCGAGCTCAGATGGATGGGCTAGGCTATTGCATTTCCCATACCAGCCGTAAACCAAGGCCTGGGGAGCGAGAAGGTGTTGACTACTATTTTGTGGGGCCACAGGACTTTGAGGAGATGATTAAACAGGGTGCCTTTGTGGAATGGGCCAGGGTGTATGGTGACTATTATGGAACCTCTGTGGTGAGTTTACACGACCAGCTCAACAAGGGAATGGATGTGATATTGGATGTGGATCCGGTAGGTGCCAGGAATATAAAAAAACAATTTCCAGATGCCGCCTTGATTTTTATTATTCCCCCCTCCCTGGATGTCTTGGAACAGAGGTTGTATGGCCGGGGAACGGACAGTGAAGCCACGATAAAGAAACGCTTAGAAAAGGCTGTATCAGAGGTCCAGGAGGCCTTGGGCTACGACTATATTGTAATCAATGAGGAATTGGAAGCAGCGGTCCAGGAAGTGATCGCGATCATCCGTGCGGAAAGGTGCAGGGTTAAACGGCGGCAGCATTTTATCAAGGAATGCTTTCCCCTCTCTTGAGTTGTATATGCCCCTGAGTAAGTGCCGACCGAAGGAAGATGCCAATGTTTATACCTGGATTTCATGCGGTGTGCCAGTCCATACCAGCCGGACCGGAAAAGATTCAGGAAGTGTGGGTGGTGGAGGGTAAGGCCTCTGGCCGCTTGCGTGAGGTCACGGCACTGGCCCGCAGATTTGGCATCCCTGTAAGGTATAAAACCAGAAGTGACCTAAATGAATTACTCCCTGGTGTCTCTCACCAGGGATTTGTGGTGATTGCCAAGGACTTTGAGTACGTAAACCTGGAACAGGCCTTGGATGAGGTCGGTGTCGGGGAAAGACAACCTTTCTTTGTGGCAGCCGATCATATTACTGATGAGGGGAACCTGGCCTCCATCATACGGACAGCCGCCTTTTTTGGGGCCAGCGGACTCATCATTCCTAAGGACCGTTCGGCCAAAGCGAGCCCAAAGGTATTGAAGCGGGCAGTGGGTTGCCATTTGTACCTGTCTGTTTCGAGGGTTGTGAATCTGGGGCGAGCCCTGGATTTTTTGAGCGAACGAGGCTATTGGATCATTGGGGCTACTGGTGAGGCCGCTGAGTCCATATACCGATTTGATTGGAACAGGCCTTTGGTGTTGGTGGTTGGCAATGAAGAGAAGGGACTGAGTCAGGCGGTCAGAAAAAAGTGCGATGCACTGGTGCGCATACCCTCTGTGGTTGGAGTGGAATCCCTGAATGTAGGGGTGGCCACAGGGGTGATCCTATCGGAGATTATCCGCCAGACAGTCAAAGAGGAATAAAGCAGTAGCCTTACGGTTGTTCCATTAGAGCGGAAACTGTTTCAATGCCCCGGTTGACACAAGGGCCTTTACCACAGCACATAAAGGAAGCCCCACAACATTGGTGTAAGAGCCGGAGATGGCCTCTACCATGAAGGCCCCTATTCCTTGAATGGCATAGCTTCCCGCCTTTCCAAAGGGCTCTCCTGTTCGGATGTATGCCTGGATTTCTTGGGGGCTCAGTTGTTTTACCTGGACCTCTGTGACCACAACTTCTGAGTGAGCGAGAATACCCATAGGGTTTACCAGAGAAAAGCCTGTGACTACCCGGTGCCTTTGGCCGCTCAGGCGCCCCAGCATGGCGGCAGCATCTGCTTCATCCTTTGGCTTGCCTAGGACGTCACCATTAATTTCCACGATAGTATCTGCGCCCAGGATCCAATGGGCCTCGGCCTTATCTCTGATGCTCAGGGCCTTCTCGGAGGCAAGCTGGACTGCAAGACCTTGGGGGTCGCCCACCATTCCCTCTTCAGGTATATGGCTTGGGATTGCCTTAAATGGGATCCTTAGCTGTTGAAGGAGCCTCTTCCTGCGGGGGGACTGGGATGCCAAAATCAAGGGGTTTTCGTTTGTAATTGTTTCTGGTCTCATGGTTGATCCGGAATTCCAAATAGAAATCTTGCATTCTTGGTGGTAATTGTTGCAAGCTGTTCAGGGTCCATGTTTCGGAGCCTTGCCACCTCTTTTCCGGTAATGGCTACATGTGCAGGCTCGTTGCGCTTACCCCTGTACGGCAGGGGCGAGAGAAAAGGTGCGTCTGTCTCCAAGAGCATTCGCTCAAGGGGCATTTTGGATGCCACTGTTTTTATGGGACCGGCATTTTTATATGTTACAGTGCCTGGAATCGAAAGAAAGAATCCCAGGTCCATCAGATCCCGGGCAAGGCCAAGGTCCCCAGAATAGCAGTGAATTACGCCTATCCTTTCGCTTTTTCCGAACTTTTTGAGTATGGTCAACACGTCTTCGTGTGCATCCCGATCATGAATGATAACGGGCAGATGGAGATTTTTGGCAACATCCAATTGGGCTTCAAAGGCCTTCTTTTGTTCCTTAGGAGGACAATAATTGTGATAGTAGTCAAGGCCTATTTCTCCCCAGGCCACAACCTTATGATTTGTGCTCAGTGCCGCTATTTTTTCCAAAGTGTCTTCATCAAAGCCTTTGGCCTCATGGGGGTGAAGACCTATAGCAGCGTATACAGAGGGGTATTGCTCGGCCAGATTTACAGCGGCCCTTGAGCTTTTAAGGTCTACCCCCACGGTAATGATATGGATTACGTGTTTTTCCCCAGCCCTTTGGATCACGGTGTCCCGGTCATTGGTGAAATCTTCCATATCCAAGTGTGCATGGCTATCCGTCCACATGATGTGACTCCTTGATCTAGAGGAAATGCTGCGCTGGTCAATTGAAGAGCATGTATAGTGTATGTGCGCATAGTTTGTAAATATTTCATTTTCCATATTGAAAAAAATCTTTACAATCCCCGGTTAATCACCGATATGTTAATAAGGCATGACCGTGGAGATAACCTATGCCGTCTTTTGGCACATTCTGAAGCAGCCAGAGTGATATGGTCAGAAATAGAGCTTTGCCTTCTTTTGCCGTGGAAGATGATACCCTCTTTTGAGTGAGGGGGCCCTTGTCTGTGCCAGCAATAAGCATGTAACCTCAATAGGACGTATTTCACTGCATATGGGTGTGTTGCTGAAAAAGAAGGACTCAGGAAGGAGTAAGGAAAGGAGCCTGGAGGAGGAACTCCAGTTTCAAAAGAAATTCAACTACATCACGAATAAAATCCATTCTGCCAAGGACACGAATGATATCCTCCTAAATCTCCAGAAAGATATCCTAGGCTTGTTTGATGCAGATAGGATCACTGTTTACGTGGTGGATGGCATCCGCAAACAGATCGTATCCCGATTTAAGACTGGCAATGAAATAAACGAAATTCGGGTTCCCATAGACAAAGGAAGCATTGCGGGCTATTGTGCTGCTACTGCCAGCCTTGTAAACATAAAGAATGCCTATGATGAAAAGGAACTCAAATCAATAAACCCTCACCTACGTTTTGATAAATCTTGGGATAAGAAGACTGGATACAAAACCACACAGGTTCTTGCCGCGCCCATTACGTATAACCGGTATTTGCTCGGAGTCGTCCAGCTTATCAATAAGAAGAATGGGGAGGTCTTTGGGAAAGGCGATGAGAACGCCGCCTTAGAGATTGCCAAGGTGCTGGGTATTGCTATCTTTAACAACCATCGGTCTGCCCATAAGGCCAAACCTACCCGGTTCGATTACCTCATAACCAATAATATCATCAGCAATAAGGACTTAAGCGAGGCCATGGCAAGGGCTAGAAAGACCAAGAGATCTGTGGAAGCCGTGCTTATGGCGGACTTCCAAGTCTCCAAGGAAGACATAGGAAAATCCCTGGCCTCCTTTTATAAGACTCGTTTTATCTCCTATGATGAGAGGATGCCCATACCCGGTGAACTCCTAAAGGGCCTAAGAGTAAGTTACCTCAAAAGCAATGTCTTTGTCCCCATAGGCCATTCAGGGAACAAGGTGGTCATTGCAATGGAGGATCCGGGTTATCTGCCTGCCCGAGATGCCGTCAAACGGATTATTCCCGCAAAGGAATTCGAGTACTGCGTGGCCCTGAAAGAAGATATCTTCAAGATGATTGAGCTGTTCTTTGATATCAAGAGGACAGAGTTCCTGGAGGGCGCTGGTAGTATAGAGGAAATTCTGGGAAAACTAGACCCGGGCGAGGAAGAATATGACGAAGAGGTAGAGGGTGTCAGTGAGCAAGACAGCGCCATTGTTCAGCTGGTCAACAAGATGATCGTTGATGCCTACCACCGTGGAGCCTCGGATATCCATATTGAGCCCAGGCAAGGGAAACAAAATGCCCTGATACGGTTCAGAGTGGATGGGGCATGCCAGATTTATCAAACTATTCCGTATAGTTTTAAAAGGGCCATTGTATCCAGGATCAAGATTATGGCTGATCTGGATATCTCGGAGAGAAGGCTCCCTCAGGATGGGAAGATCAAGTTTAGGCGGTTTGCTCCTCTGGATATCGAGTTGCGTGTGGCCACCATTCCTACTACAGGTCAAAACGAGGATGTGGTCCTGCGGCTCCTCACCACTGGAGAGCCCATTCCTTTGGACAAGATGGGAATGAGTGAGCGGGACTATAATGCCCTTCTGGATATAATTACAAAGCCATATGGCATGATCCTGGTAGTGGGCCCGACCGGAAGTGGGAAGACCACGACCTTGCATGCCGCCCTCAGGTATATAAATACACCAGAGCGAAAGATCTGGACAGCAGAGGATCCAGTGGAGATAACCCAGGACGGCCTGAGACAGGTACAGGTCATGCCCAAGATCGGGTTCGATTTCGCTACAGCCATGCGAGCCTTTTTGCGGGCCGATCCTGATGTGATCATGGTTGGCGAGATGAGGGACCATGAAACTGCCTCAATGGGTATTGAGGCCTCCTTGACTGGCCACCTGGTCTTTAGCACCCTCCATACTAATAGCGCACCAGAGACAATTACCAGGCTTTTAGACATGGGTATGGACCCATTTAACTTTGCCGATGCCTTACTTGGCATATTGGCCCAGCGACTTGTGCGCACCCTGTGTGAAAATTGCAAGGAAAAATATCACCCCAGCCGGGAGGAATTTGAAGCCCTTGTTAGGGCCTATGATGGTGATTTTGACAAGCTTGGTATTAAATACAACGATGACTTCTATCTATACCGGCCCAAGGGGTGTCCACAGTGTGGAAATACCGGCTATAGGGGAAGAACGGCGATCCATGAGCTTCTAGTTGGCACTGACGAGATCAAAAGGCTTATCCAGAACCGGGCCAAGATCGAGGAGCTAAGGACACAGGCCTTAAAGGATGGGATGACCACCCTTATGCAAGACGGCGTCCGTAAGGTATGCGAAGGGGTTACAGACCTTCTCCAGGTGCGCAAGGTCTGTATCAGATAGCCCGCTATGGATAAAGACCTGGCTGCATGAGACCTGCCCCCTCTTCCAACCCGAACATGATATTCATATTTTGAACAGCGCTTCCCGCCTGCCCTTTTACCAAGTTGTCGATAATACTCACCACAATGAGCTTGCCGGTTCTGGGGTCCATGTTCAGCGAGAGGTTGCAGAAGTTGCTCCCCCTTACAGCGGTGCTGACCTGGGGGTGCTCTGGACCATAGATGCGTACAAACAGGTCATTTTTGTAAAATGCATCATAGGCCTCTTTCACCGTAGTTATGGTGGTACCCTCCTTTAGTTGGCCGTAAATGGTGGTCAATATGCCCCTGCAGAGGGGGAGCACATGCGGGGTAAAGGTGATACGGATCTCTTTTTGTGCAAGGAGTCCCAGTTCATGCTCTATTTCAAAGACATGCTGATGGCCTGAGATCTTATAGGCATTCATGGCGTCATACCGGGCAGGATAGTGAAAAGAGGGATTTGGGTTTTTGCCCGCCCCAGACACCCCTGTCTTTGCATCACAGATGATGGAGTCCAGCTCAATCAGATTTTCTTTCACCGCAGGCGCTAACCCCAAAATGCAGCTTACGGCAAAGCAACCTGGGTTGCCCACCAATGTTGCTGTGGCGATTTCTTGCCGGTGAAGCTCGGCAAGCCCGTAGACTGCCTTTGGAAGGAGTTCCTGGGCCTTGTGCTCTTGGGGCCTGCCTATCCTGGCTGCATAGGCCAAGTAGGTCTCAAGGCTGTTGAACCGGAAATCCCCGCTATAGTCTATCACCTTAGCGCCCTTAGCCATCCAGTTGGATGCGGCTTGCTGGCCCACGCCGTCTGGGGTGGCAAAAAAGACCACGTCAAGGTCTCCTGGTATGGTGGGGTCTTCTGGCGCCTGGATCGTAAGGTCACAGAAGCCCTCCAAATGGGGATAGATCTCACTGATCCGGCTACCAACGTTTTGTTTGTCAATCAATACCTTAATTTCCGCATACGGATGCTTATGGAGCAGCTCAATGGCACCACAGCCTCCGTATCCACCTGCACCGATAATTCCAACCCTAATCTTCTCCATCTCCAATTCTCCCAGTCTCTAAAAACGAAATTCTACTGGATGTCTTCTACATTCCGTATTCTGACTTCTAACTCCTAACTCCTACCTTCTACCTTCTACACACTGAACCTAAAGTGTATGATGTCACCATCCTTCACCTTGTACTCCTTGCCTTCTAGCCGCATGATTCCCGCTTTTTTGGCCGCTTGAAAGCTGCCATACTTTTTCAGTTCCTCAAATGAGATTACTTCAGCACGAATAAAACCCTTTTTCATATCCGAATGAACCGTACCAGCGGCCTCAATGGCCGGTGTCCCGGCTGGTACGGACCAGGCCCTTACCTCCTCTTCCCCAGTTGTGAAAAAGGATATGCGATCCAATAGGCGGTAAGAGGCTGCAATAGCACGGTCGAGGGCCGATTCTTTGATATTGTAAGCCTCCAGGAACTCCTCGGCCTCTTCTGGCGCCATGGTGGCTATGTCCATCTCAAGTCTGCCCCGTATAATCATCATTTCCGCCTCGTTTGGGGGTCTTTTCCATGTGGGCATGGATTCATCTTCATCATCGTTGTTCAATATAACCAAGAGGGGCTTGGCTGACAGAAATGTAAATCCCTTTAGCGCGGGGTTGGAGGCCAGGTCCTTGTTAGTGCGTAGGGGGATTTCTCGGTCCAACAGATCCTTGCAGGCATACAGCAGAGCAAGTTCCTCTTCGCCCCCCTTTTTGCCTCTTTTCTTGTCAAGTTCGAGCCTTTCTATCCGCTTTTCGGCAACCGCCAAGTCATTTAAGATCATGTCCTCTTCCACCTGCCAGAAGTCCTGTTCAGGGGTAGGGGGAGCGCCACCCGCCCCTTTGAAGTTTCGTACCACATGCAGGAGGGCATCACAGACTCGAACTTCACCCCATTGACCGGATTCTGACTTGGCGCCGGCCATACCTATTTCCGCGGGCAATAGGTACTCAATCCTGGCGTAGGTGGCCTTTTTTGGTTTTACCAAGTCCCGAAGGAAGTCCACGCGCTCATCATAAACCACCACTGTACTGATATGGGACTCTGTTTTGGTGAAGGCCTTTGTCGCATCTTCACCCCTTGCGCCTGTCAGGGCCTTGAAGATAGTCAACTTCCCGGATTGGGGAAGCCCAATAATTCCCAGTTTCATGACGTATCCCTAACTTAAAGGTATTGTGCGTTCATGGGCGCCCTAGCCTTAGCTTTTTTCTCATCCATATCCAAAGGCTCTCCTGCCAAGGTTTTCGGCCTATGGTCGCAGATATGGTTTGCCCTTTTTTCTCCTGAGCAAAATATAGATTGCACCAGTCCCTCCATCATAAGGTCTTGCTGTAGAAAAGGCCAACACAAATTTTCGGACAGGTCCGCGGCTAAGCCATACGGGGATTCTTTCCTTTAATACGGGGATATGGTCCTCCGAATTAAGTCCCCTACCGTGGATCACCAGTACGCAACGGAGTCCCATGCTGTGACTCCGCATCAGGAAATCCCTTACCCGTATTTCGGCATCCTTTTTAGTAAGGCCATGGAGATCCAGGTGATCCTGAACCGGAAACTCGCCTTTTCTCAAGCGCCGCATCAGCTTCCTGTCAAACCCCCGCACTGAACCTTCAATGTATTCGTCGCTGAAAGTGATGTCCATCTCGCCGCTTCCATGAATAAGTTCCCACAGGTGAGTTACTGCCTCCAGTTCTTCGTTGGGCGCGGGGTGAGCGGGCCTCAGAGAGGGATCAGGATATACTGGGACCCTTCTCTTTTTGTCGGCAAGGGGCTTTACATCCCCCACTGCCTGGAGGAAAATTTCATCTTCCGTGGGCTCTGGCTCTTTTTCCACCACTGTATTGGATTCCGCAATGCCCTCTTTTTCCAAGGGTTCACTAAGGTGTTCTTTTAAGGTCTCGGGATGGGACAATAGCGGATTAAAAGGCGAGCGCTTTTCCACAGCCCTGTTCTCGCAAAGAGGTCTTTTTCTCCTTTTCTTCCTCCGTGCCATTGTGCCTCGGAAAGGGGTTTGGATTTATCAATTTTTCTTGTTTGGTGTCAAATTTCGGGTGATTATAGCACAAAATATGGGTATAGTTACACTTCAATTCAACTAAGCTGATGCGGAGCGTTGGGATTTATCCGCCAAGAATCGGCGGATTAATCCCTTCCTATACAGGGAAGGGAGAAAGTGAAGGGTGTTGGATAAATAATGCTCAGAGTTATAATGGCTGGAGAGACAGGAGGAAAAGGACTATGCCGCGGATTGATGATTACAAGAAGGCATTTGAGATAGCAAAAGGCGAACTGGAGAAGGTCAATCCAAAAAGGATTGCGGATCAAAGCGGGGCATCCATAATTTATGATAAGGAAGGAAATGTCAGGCTCAGGATCGTATTCCTGAACAGGGAGGTAGAACTGGAATGGACCTCCTTTGGGTTTTCGTTTGTGGACGGGAAGGAAGAGATCCCTATCCAGCAACAGGTGTTGATACTGCACTATCTGATGGGCTGCCCAGGATCTAAGGTGGAGGGGCAGTGGGTGGCCTATCAGGAGATCCCGGACGGCAGATTCTATATGGATGCCTTTGTGAGAAGGGCCAAGGAGCCCTTGGTGAAGACCTTTGGAGGCAACCCTGAAGCATTGGTTACTGTGGCCCAAGAACTATACGCTGCTAAACCGTTTGACCACGGAGACATATCTGTGGTGGTTCAGGCCTTGCCAAAGATACCGGTGGCTCTGATTTTGTGGAAGGGAGACGATGAATTTCCCCCTGAAGGGAGCATCCTGTTTGACAGGAGCATCCAGGAGATTTTGTCTGCAGAAGACATTGCGTGGCTTGCGGGAATGGTGGTCTATCCCTTGGTGGGTAGGGCGGCGAAAAAGGTCCTATCGGCCCACGGTTGAATGCAGATACCCTTACCTTTATGGTGTTTTGTTATGAACCCGGATTATGCGCCAATCTTCGAATTGACATGACTGCCATCCCTTCAAAGTGAGTGCCTGATACGCCGTTTCCGCGGACACCCATTGCCCTAAATCGATTCGGTCGGCGTTCACGCATAATCTGGGATGAACTAATACGAACGAAATGCTGTTTCGAGATCATATACTCTCCAGCAATGGGGATTATGTACTGTTCATGGTAAGGAGGAATATCTTATGGTGCAGAACAAGCCATTGGTAGGAGTCATAATGGGCAGTGCCTCGGATACGGATGTGATGAGGGGATGTATGGAGACCCTGGATTCCCTTGAGATCCCCTACGAAGTCAAGGTCCTTTCCGCACATAGGAGCCCTGATGAAGCGCGGGCATACGCCCTTTCGGCAAAGGAAAGGGGAATTGAGGTGATCATAGCAGGGGCGGGATGGGCAGCCCATTTGGCAGGTGCTTTGGCTTCACATACCATTATTCCTGTGATTGGCGTTCCTATTGATTCGTCGCCACTAAACGGACTGGATGCACTGCTGTCTACCGTACAGATGCCCCCAGGCGTGCCTGTTGCCACTGTTGCCATAGGGGCCGGAGGGGCCAGAAATGCCGCTGTGTTGGCTGCGGAGATTCTGGCACTCAAGTATCCAGAACTGGAAAGGCGGTTGGTGGCATTGCGAGAAAAACAAAGGGCAAAGGTACTTGGGCAGGATACACCTTCATAGGGATTGGAGAAATGCAACGGCCGGTTTTGTTGAATGCCATTGATGCGGCCAAGAGGGCCAAGGCAGTGGAGGCGGCTGCTCAAATCATACGGGAGGGGGGAATTGTAGCCTATCCCACAGAGTCCTTTTATGGGCTCGGAGCAGACCCCGCCAATGAGCAGGCCATAGAATGCCTTTTTCGCCTCAAGGGAAGACCTGGCAATAGACCCATTCTGCTTTTGATCAGCCATGAAAGCCAATTGACCGACTATGCCGAGGAGATCCCAGGGCCAGCCTGGGCTCTCATTCGGGCCATCTGGCCCGGGGGGTTGACGCTCGTTCTAAAGGCAAAACAAGGGATATCCCCGAGGCTCACTGCTGGCACGGGGAAGATAGGTCTGCGGCTTTCAAGCGACCCGGTGGCTACGGCATTGGTGCGAGCTGTGGGCACTGCCATTACAAGTACGAGTGCCAACAAGAGCTCTCGGCCAGCCTGCTTGAGTGCTGAGCACGTGATTCGAGACCTAGGAGAAGAAGTAGACGCGGTATTGGACGGGGGCCAAAGTCCGGGTGGGCCAGGATCGACCGTGCTGGATATGACCGAAGAGCCGCCGCGGCCGTTGAGACAAGGTATGGTTTCAATCAAAGAGATCCAAAGAATATTGGGCCAAGGCCTATATCACATCTCAGATTGACCCTAGTTTTGGCCTATTCAGTCCCTTTTCTGGCTGATATGCCGCTTAATTTGGCCAAGATCTTTTTCAATTCTCGGGCATTTTGAACCGCGTATCCTTCAAAGTCATTGTCAAAATAGCAGAATGTTTCCTTCCCCCATTGGAGGATTTTTTCCGCCCAGGTGTGCAGTTCTTGGGTGGTGTACTCTGACGCATAGAGCTTTCTGGAGCCGTGGAGCCTGATATATATGAAATCTGTTGTTACGGCTTCATGGTAAGGGTACCTGCCAGCAGTATCAGATATGCAAAAGGCCACATTGAATTGATTCATTATATCAAAGACCTTGTCTGTTATCCAGGATGCATGGCGCACTTCAAGCACGTGTCTGTGACGGTCCTGGAGAAGGGTGCAAAATTCCCTGAACAGGACCTCATCAAAGGCAAGGCTTGGGGGAAGCTGAAGCAAAATGGGGCCTAGTTTTTCTTTAAGACCCTGGATAGAATCGTAAAACCGCTCCAGACTTTCCTCACAGTCCTTGAGTCGCCGCGTATGGGTGATAAATTTATTGGCCTTGACCGCCCATAAAAATCCTTGAGGAGTTCGCTCGTACCAAGAGTGAAATGTTGTCACCTTTGGAAGCCTATAAAAGCTGGCATTCAGCTCGACCGTATCAAATTCACCGGTATAAAACTCCAGCCACTTTCTCTGGGACAAATCAGGAGGATAAAATAGACCCTTCCAATGTTTATAGTTCCAGCCCGATGTGCCTATTCTCCATTTTTGGGCCATAATCCCCTCATACTTGCTCTGCAGTACGTAAGGATGTGGATTCCTTCTCTGGCCCAGAATTTTTCATGATTCGCAGATAGACAGGCTCAAATTCCCTCCAGATGTCCAGGCCTATCCTGTTCTGAGTTTGAACAATTTCCTGGAGGATGTCCCGATCTGTCAAGGGATTGATCAATACCGCTCGAAGCACAACAATTTTTTGAGGCCGATAACGTGTGGACTCCAACGTGGTCCTGGATACAAATGTGGTGTCATCTCTTCGCAGGGCCTTATGCAGTTTTATATTCAATGCATTTATGAGGTGATTCACCTTTCGGATGTTTTTGCGTAATTCTTTTGCATTCTTACCGGACCAGTGTTTTTCCAGTTGCTCATTCCAGGTATGTAGCTGTATCCTTACCTTCTCGGGAATAAATCGATAGGCCAGAATGAAAAGCTCTGGCACGTTTAATGTCTCAAAGTTGCCGCAGCCCTCCAGGATGGTTTTTAGTGTGGCTGTGCATTCCTGGGCCCTCTTAAATAAAAGGCCGTAGCCCTCTCTTCCAATAATTTTCAAGGCTGCCCAGGGTTTTAGGCAGGAGAAAGGCCGAGATCCTTCAATGGTAAATCGGCCAGTATCCACTGAATTGCGGCGAATAATATATCTTGAGCAATGTTTAATAAGGTTCAGATCCTTTTCGCTGCGAAACAAGATAATGCCCATAGCCATGGGACAATATAGGAGCTTATGCGCATCGATGGATACGGAATCGGCATATTCAATGCCTTGTAATAATTCCCTATATTCATCCACCAGCAATGCGCTGCCCCCCCAACATGCATCCACATGAAAATGGGTCCCGATTTCTCGTGAAATGGCGGCCAAATCTTTCAGTGGGTCCACATTTCCTGTCTCAGTGGTTCCAGCAATGCCTATGATAGCAACAATTTTTGCCCTTTCCTTTTTCCCTCTTCCCTGAAGGGCCTGAATTCTCTTTTGTAATTTCTTTAAGTCGATCTTGTTCATGTGGTCTACAGGTACTTCAATAACATTGTCCTCCCCCAGTCCAAGGAGGTTTGCAGCCTTTTTGATAGAGTAATGCCCTCTTGTTGATACCAGGATAACTCCGCGTGTATATCCATGTTGCTTTAGGGCCCTGTCAATGCCCTCGGCCCTGACACTGGAAAACCCTTTTTTGGGAGGAAACGCTTTTTCCCTTGCCACCAATAATGCTGTAAGGTTGGCAATGGTCCCGTCAGAAGTTATGTTGCCCAAGGCGATCCGGGGGTTTTGAATGTTTTTTTGATAGAACCTCTCTGTCCGGTTAAAGATCAATCGATGAAGCCAGGCCACGAATTCCCTTTCCACAAAGCTTGAGGCCTTGGCGGTTTCAATTTTTACTTGGTTCTGATTCAAGGCAGCTATGATCATCTCCAGGAGAATCATGAAATAGGGGATGGCGCTGATCATATGGCCGATGTAGTAAGGGCTCCCCACCTTAACCGAGTGACCGATGACCTTGGTTTTTATCTCTGCCAGCACGTCTTTGATTAGCATGGGTTCATGAGGCAGTTGGGTTTGGTTGAAGATCTCGCTTAGTTCGGGGAGAGTTATGCTACTGTGGATGCCTCCCTTTTGTTGGAAAAAGTCATGGATCATTTCCAGGAGCTCGTGGCCGAACTCAATAAACTTGTCAGGGGAATCCGGCATGATAAAGAGTTTTCTAAGGTATTCAAGATTCGATTTGATCTGTTTTTTGGAATTAACCATAAGCCCAAGGTCCTTGTTTATTGAGGTAGCACTGACCGGAGGTCGCATGCATAGGTGATATTGGGTCTGAGGCAAAGTTTATGCCCTGCATCCCACGAGCATTACCAGTTGAGTTTATGACAACAGACAAATTAGAGGCAGTGGCTGCCTGTTAAGGATTTTTTTCACAAATATAATTTTCTCATATAAAGGATGTGCGAGCCATAAGTCAAGGCAATTAGGACATAGGGGGGAGTTTTTCGGGTTTTATTTTGAGCAAAAGCTCAAAAAAGTTCTTGACAAGCATAAATGGCCTCTTATATTATGAGCGTAAGATCAAAATAAAGGAATGCCTATGCCAAGACCCAGAAAAATGCGATTTGTCCAAGGACCTCCTGTGGTGGATGGGTTTTTACCAAACAGGATGCCCCCGTGGGGCCGTGCCGAAATCGTATTACCCATAGAAGGCCTTGAGGCCATCCGGTTGAGCGACCTTGAGGGCCTGGATCAAGAGACGGCTGCCAGACGCATGAATGTATCCCGCCAGACATTTGGCCGTATTTTGGCCGAGGCCAGGCGGACTGTAGCCGAGGCACTGGTCATGGGTAAGGTTTTGAGGATTGAAGGTGGACATTTCGAGTTGCCTCCTAGAGGTCGAAGGAGAAGGGGGCGGGGCTGGGGCGGCGGGCCCTTTTGAAAGGAGGTGAATAATATGCCACGGTTAGACGGAACCGGTCCAATGGGTAACGGGCCCAGATCCGGAAGGGGGCTGGGCTTTTGTAATCCAGATCGTACAATGAACGATTCCAATATGCCTTCTGCAGGCCAATACGCTGGATTTGGGCGTGGAATGGGACTGCGAAGAGGCATGGGACGAGGCCTTGGAATGGGCCGAGGGCGGCAGAGCCGCTATGGTAGAGGTAAAAGGAGATGAAAGGAGGTGTTTGATATGCCCGGACTAGATGGAACCGGTCCTTGGGGCGCTGGACCCATGACAGGCGGAGGAAGGGGCCTTTGTAACCCTGCCTGGAGGGGTACGTTCAGGCCTTGGTATGGTGGTTGGTTCGGTCGTGGCTTTGGCCGAGGAAGAGGCTTCGGCAGAGGCTTTAAAGGCTGGTTTGGATGGGGCCGTGGCTTCGGTCGCGGCTTTGGATGGAGGGCATATTATCCCGGATGGGGAGGTTGGTATTGGGGCTCCCCTTATTATGGCCCGGGGTATAGCATGGACCCATCCGAGGAGATTGATATGTTGAGAGCCGAAGCCGATTCCATGAAAAGCGCCCTTGATGAGATTAACAAGCGGATTGAAGAACTTGAAAAAGAAGAAGATACTGGTAGCTAAGGCTAAGCCACAGGAGATGTAATGGAGAGACGGGGGCCATGGCCCCCGTCTCTTGCTCTTCACCTTTTTTTCTTTTCGATCTGCCCTGTGTACCAATCGATCTGTCGGCAAATGCCTCGGATAATGCGTACATCTCGGGCCCTTAAGGGGGTCCGGGAAAGAAATCTGCGGATATTGAGCATCCAGTGCTCTGGGTTCTGAGGGTCAATGAAGCCAATTTTGGTGAGCACCTGCTTGAGGTGCTCATACATTCCTTCCAACTCAAATTTATTGGCCATTCGGGGGATTGTTTCAGGTTCTGTCTCCCTGCTTGCCATGAATATTTCATAACAGAAGATCATCACGGCCTGGGCGAGGTTTAGAGAAGCAAACCGAGCCGTGGGGATGGTGGCTATAGTGTGGCAATACCGGAGCTCTGCATTGGATAGCCCTCGATCCTCTGGACCGAATACAAGGGCCACCAGGTTGTTCTGGCTAATAGAGATAAGCTGCTGGGCGAGCTCCCGAGGCCGGGTCAGGGCAGGGCGCAGGGCGCCAATTCGTGCAGTGGTCCCCACCACATATTGAAATCGGCCAAGGGCCTCTAGAAGGTCACCGAAGACCTCCATCTGCTCCACAATGTCAATGGACGAACCGGTTGCGGTTTTCAGAACCCGTGAAAGTTCGCAATTCTTTGGATTGACCACAATAAGTCCGGTCAGACCCATATTATTCATGGCCCTGGCTACAGAGCCGATATTTTCCGGTATTTGGGGCTCCACCAAGACAATATTAATGTTATCCAAGTTTGCCTTATAGGACATGCCTGGTCCAATCACTTGGTTTGGAGGATCCTTAGGATATCGGCCATGAGTTCATCGCTGTCAAATGAAAAGGCAACAGTCCCACGGTCAATTTCAAATGTAATTAGATTACAGTGATATTCCTCGGCCACCTCTTCCAGCAGGGCCTTAAAGTTAACTACATCAGGGTGGTCCAGACTATCTACATCTTCTGCGAATAGATCCACTTCTATGATGCCGAAATCATTCATAAGAGAGACGGAAAACCTTAATTTATCTCCTGAAGATCTTATCCTTTTGAACGGTCACAGAGGTGCTGGCTGGCAAAGGGGATACAGTATATTTTACAAAAAAGATCCCGGTTCCAAATACCATAATCACAGCTCCAACACCAAAAATGATCTTGAATGAAGCGATGTCAAGCAAAAAGCCAGCCAGAAGAGGCCCTATGAGCATCCCTAAACTGTGGGCCTGTGCCAGAAGGCCCATTATAGAGCCCATTGCTTTGGTCCTGCGGCCTTCGATTACAGCTAGGGCCATAATGGCAGGCAGGGAAACCCCACCCCCTACGCCAAAGAAGGCATTGGCCAACAGAAGCCCTAAGAATGTGTGGGCCCTCTCCAGGCATAGTAGGGCCGTAATGGCCAGCACACCACCACTTGCCACGAAAAATTTCTTGCTATAATGATCTGCCCCGTAGCCCATGGGGGCCTGGAGGAGGCCCGCGATCATTACGTTTATCATAACGACAAGACCAATTTCTGAGCTGGACAGCCCGAGTTTGGTGCTTGCCAAAAGGGGGATAAAGGCCCATGTGATGCCTACGCATATGGTAAAGCACACCCTGAAGAGGAAGAGGGAGGATACGGCAGGGTCTTTCATCATTTCCATATAGGGAACTGATTGCTTCCTAGGGCTGGGATTCGGAATCCCCAATGATTCTTCCTTTGGGAGTAAAAAGAGGCAGAGGAAGAAACCGAATAAGGTCAGACACCCCATGCCAAGAAACGAAACTGTTATACTGAACCAATCTTTAAGCACCCCTCCCAGAAGAGGACCGATGCTTAGACCACAGTAGATGGAGATATTAAAATTGCCCATCATCCAACCTTCTTTGGTTGAGGGGGTAATATCTCCAACATAGGCCTGGGCAACGGGGAGGATCATGGCAGAGGCAAATCCCTGTCCCAGCCGGAGAATAATCAGGGAAACCACACTATTGGTTACAGCATAAATAAGGGATAGGAGAAAGTAAAAAAACAGTCCCAAGGTCAAGAAGGGCTTTCTGCCCTTTTTGTCGGACAGTTTGCCAAAGTAGGGCACAAAGAGACTCCGGGTCAATGAAAACGCGGCAAAGATCAGCCCGATCTGGAACGCACCCGCACCAAGTTCGTGGGCATACACGGGCAGCAGGGGCGCAACAAGGCCGGCTCCCATTGTGGTTACAAATACAGCCAAAAATAAGATTATGAAGATTTTGAGATTTTGAGACATCATGTACCGGGAAGGTAAATGCCAGATTGTTTTATGCCGGGAAGGTATAAGATAGACATGCAGAATGCAAGGGTTTTGAATGGCTCAAAAGGGCCCCTGGGCAAAGATGGCCACCACCCCTTGCCCTAACAGGAGTCCTTGAAGGCCTCGGCCTGCACAACACCTAGCTGATTTCATATGGCATCTTTGCCAGTTTCACCCGTACGGATCCGGATGACCTCTTCCACTGGAATGATAAAGATCTTGCCATCGCCGATCTGGCCGGTCCTTGCCTTTTCTTGAATGACTTTGACGGCCTCCGGGACAAGGGAGGCCTCCATTACAACCTCAATCTTTATCTTTGGCACAAAGTCTACCTGATACTCAGCACCTCGATAGACCTCCTTATGGCCCCTTTGCCTTCCAAAGCCTTTTACTTCTGTAACTGTAAGGCCTTTTACGCCTAAGCTGGAAAGGCCATCTTTGACATCATCAAGTTTGAATGGCTTTATGATCGCCTCCACCTTTTTCATACATATGTCTCCTTCCTGTGGTTTTGTGTCTTGCTCAATTGAATGGAGCTTATAATTGAGGCGTTTCTCTTATCAGCACTGCCCAGGCCCAAGTGGTTCAACTGGCTATGGGGAGACCACATCTGAGACCCAGGAATCCAGAGGGACCAAAAAATTGTGCAGGGTGGCAAAGGCCCATGTGTTAAGGGGGATCTATCCGTAAGGACTTCAAAAATCTATGAGGTAGGTTGTCAAAGTCCCCGTTAGACATGAAAAGGACTGTGTCCCCGGGTTTGACCATGGACAGGAGCTGCTGAAGCAATTTGTCGGGTTGGGGCACATAGTAGGCCTCTATACCTTTTTTTTGTAAGTCTTGGACAAGTTTGCTGGAAGAGAACCTTTCCTTAACCGGAATCTTTTCCATCATGGGTGGCTCTGGTATCATGGCCAAATCGGCCATGTCAAAGGACTTGGTGTATTTTGCTTGAAATACATTTCGCCTGCTGGAATTGGATCGCGGTTCAAAGACCGCTATGAGCCTTCTTTCAGGGAATGCCTCCTTTACTGCCCTGATGGTCTCTTTTACTGCGGTGGGGTGATGGGCAAAGTCATCCAATACCAGGATACCTTTTTCCTCTCCCAGGACTTCCTGTCTCCTTTTGACACCGCTAAAGGTCATGGCCGCTTTTTTCAGAGTCTGCTGTGGAATGTGAAGCCATTGTGAAAGCAGAACCACCGCCATAAGGTTGGAAAGGTTATGCTTTCCATATAAGCCTGTGTAAAGCCGCAGGGTTGCCCCTCCCTTTACAGCAAGTATAACCTCGGTCATCCCTTGATTCCTGGAGGTTCGGACTAGGCGGCAGTCTGCCTCTTTACCCATCCCATAGGTATATACAAGGCATGGTGTATTTTGGACAGCCTCCATAACCAATGGGTCCTCGGCATTGGCGATAATGCATCCATGCCCTGGAACAAGCTGGATAAGGCTCAAAAAATTGCCTTTAAGTTGGTCCAGGTTATCGTAAATATCCGCATGATCATACTCTATGCTGGTGAGTATTAGGGCCCAGGGGTTGTAGTGAAAGAATTTAGGTCCCTTGTCAAAAAAGGCCGTATCATATTCATCGCCCTCCACTACAAAAAAATCGCCATTGCCCAGCTTGAGGCCCTTTTCAAAGTCCCGGGGAATCCCTCCGATCATGAATCCAGGGTCCATACCAGCTACCTCCAGTACCCAGGCAGCAAGGGACGACGTAGTTGTTTTGCCGTGCGTGCCAGCAATCACAATGCGTTTTTTCCCCTTCATCACAAAATGATTTAGGGCCTGTGGAAGGCTGATAAAAGGAATATGGAGCTGGGCGAGGGCCTTTGCCTCTGGGTTTTCCCTAGTGACAACATTGCCCACCACAACCAGGTCAGGCCTGGGATCCAGATTCTCGGGTTTGAAACCTTGAAGTACGGGAACACGAATCTTTTCCAAGAACAGGCTCATGGGTGGATAGGCATTGCGGTCCGAACCTGTGACCTTATATCCCTGTTCCTTCAGTGCCCCGGCAAGGGAGGCCATTGCCGTCCCACAGATTCCCATGAGATGGATATGGTGGAGGTGTTTGGGTATCGTGTTTAGCTCTTTGGATAGGGGGTAAAAGTTTGATGTGCCTGGCATAGGATAAATCTCAAGAAAAAATTATTGTCAAATGGAACTATAGTTGGTAAAATTAATATTTTTAATTTAGATACTTAATAGTGATTTCGTGGCCCGGAGGAGACTGTTATATGTCTAAAGTCTGTGAAATTTGTGGTAAAAAGCCCATGGTTGGCTACAATGTAAGCCATGCCCATAACAAGACAAAAACCCGCTGGCTGCCCAATCTCCAAAAAGTGCGAACCGTCCACAATGGAAGAGTAAAGCGGATGAAGGTCTGCACCAGCTGTATCAAATCCGGTCGCGTGGTTAAGCCTTAAATGCGCTCCACTGCCAATACATTTTTGACCTTTTTGATGGCGTCCAGGATTTGTTTTAGATGGAGATAGTCTTCCACCTCAATGGTAAATAGGGCGATACCCTTTTTGTCTGTGGTAGTTTTTATCTCAGCCTGAATAATATTGGCATCCTTTTGAGCAATTGCTGCGCTGATGTCGGCCAAAATGCCTTTTTTATCAATGCTGGTCACCTTTAGTCTTGCTAGGTAGACGTCGTCTTCTGTTGATTCCCATGTAACATCGACCAGCCGGTCCGGGTCGGCATCTTTTATGTGTGCACAGTCCTTGTGGTGTATGGTGATACCCCTTCCTCGTGTGATGTAACCAATGACTTCTTCCCCCGGGAGGGGATTGCAACAGTGTGCAAACCTCACTAATACGTCACTGATCCCCCTCACCTTGATCCCTTTTGCAGGTTTGCGGCGCTTTAGGCGCCTGACCATTTTGCTGACAATACCGGGAGGTTTTTCTTCCTCCAGACCCAGCTTTTGTCTAAGGCGCCCGAGCACCTGTTTAGAGGATATTTTCCCAAAACCAATCTGTGCAAAAAGATCCTCTACAGAGTGGAAAGAAAGGTCTTTGGCTACAGAGGCAAGGTCTCCGTTTTTTTGGAGATTTGCCAATTCCAGATTTGGAATCTGCTCAAGGGCCCTCTCTAAAATATTTTTCCCAATGGCGATGCTTTCTTCCCTTTCCTGATTATTGATCCATTGTCTGATCTTGTTTCTGGCCTTAGGGGTCTTTACAAATTCCAGCCAATCCTTGCTGGGATGGGCCTTGGGCGAAGTGATGATTTCCACCACATCGCCGTTTTTCAATTGGTAGCGCAATGGGACCATTTTGCCGTTGACCTTGGCCCCCATACAATGCTGGCCTACCTCTGAGTGAATACTGTATGCAAAGTCCACGGGCGTGGCCCCTTTGGGGAATTCCTTAACCTCTCCCCTAGGTGTGAACACATAGACCTCATTGGGAAACAGGTCCATGCGCACAGATTCCAGGAATTCCGTGGGGTCCCGCAAATTCTGCTGCCACTCCAGTAATTGTCTCAACCATGCAAATTGCTTTTCGTCGGTCTTGCTGGCTGCACCTCCTTCCTTGTATTTCCAATGGGCAGCAATACCCTGTTCAGCAATGGTGTCCATTTCCCAAGTTCTTATCTGGATCTCCATGATTTCACCCAGGGGGCCTATTACGGTGGTATGGAGGGATTGGTACATGTTCATTTTGGGCACGGAGATGTAGTCCTTAAAGCGGCCGGGAACAGGCTTCCACATGGAGTGAATGTGCCCTAGGGCCTCGTAACACTCTTTTACCGATTGGACGATCACCCGAAAGGCCAGTATGTCGTAAACCTGGTCCACGCTCAGGTCCTGGTCCACCATTTTCTTGTAGATGCTATAAAAATGCTTGTGCCTGCCCTTTACAGTGGCCTTTATTCCCAGTTCGAAGAGCCGGGTGGAAAGCAGGTTACAGACCTCCTGGATAAATTTTTCCCTCTCCCCCTTCTTTCTGGCGATTTCGCTTTTGATCTTGTTGTAAATTTCAGGCTCCAGATAATAGAGACTGAGATCTTCCAGATCCGACTTTATCCAATAGATACCCATTCTACCCGCAAGGGGTGCGTAAATGTCCAAGGTTTCCCGGGCAATCCTTTTTTGCTTATCAGGGGGCTGGTAGCCTAGGGTCCTCATGTTGTGCAGTCTATCGGCCAGCTTGACCAAGATCACCCGGATGTCAGCCGACATGGCGAGAATCATCTTTCGAATATTTTCTGCCTGTCTTTCCTGGGCACTGGAAAAACGCATTCGACTGATTTTTGTAACCCCATCTACAATAACGGCTGTTTCCTCTCCAAACAGCCTTTTGATTTCCTCATAGCTTGCCTGGGTATCTTCCAAGGTATCGTGCAGAAGCCCAGCCACGATACAGATGGTATCCATTTTCATGGTGGCCAGAATGTATGCCACTTCCAAGGGGTGAGATAGATATGGCTCACCGGAGAGCCGAATTTGCCCCTGGTGGACCTTGGCCGAATACACGTAGGCCTTTTCCACCAGGTCTAGATTGGCCTTAGGGTGGTACTTGAGTATTTGGTTGGTTATGTCACTGAATCGAATCATGGAGCCTCTGCACGGTTTCCAATACGGCAGAAAGCGCGTCTCCCACCTGAACCTCCGTAAAGGTCTTTTCGCTCCTAAGTTTTATCTCCAGTTTTCCCTCCTTCATCGCCTTTTGTCCTATGGTGACACGCACAGGTGTGCCCAATAGGTCTGCATCATTAAATTTTACACCAGGTCGTTCTTCCCTGTCATCCAAAAGCACATCAATCCCTTTTTTCATTAGTTGGGTGTAAAGCCCCTCAGCTGTCTCCTTTACATCTGGGTCGTGCATTTGGAGGGGAAGGATGACCACTTCAAAGGGAGAAATGGGGATAGGGAAAATGATGCCATGCTCATCGTGGTTTTGCTCTATGGCAGCAGCGACCGTCCTTCCTACGCCTATTCCGTAACAGCCCATAACAACTGGCCGCTCTTCACCCCGTTCATCCAGGAAAAAGGCCTTCAATGGCTTGCTGTATTTTGTGCCCAGCTTAAAGATGTGCCCTACCTCAATACCCCTACTGAAGGCGATTTGTCCACCGCATCGAGGACAGTTGTCCTCCGGCGTGATTAGTCTCAGGTCAGCAAACCTGTCCACTTCAAAGTCCCGCCCTATATTTACATTTTTGAGGTGGAGATCCGATTTGTTGGCGCCAGTGACCACATTCTTCATTCCTTTTATACTGTGGTCGGCAAGCAGCCTAATCTTAAGCCCCACAGGGCCGGCAAATCCCATGGGTGCGCCCGTCACTTCCTCTACCAAGTCTGGGGGGGCTAGCTCCACGGACTCAGCACCCAGAAAGTTCTTCAGCTTGGTCTCGTTTATCTCATGATCTCCCCTTACCAAGACCCCGATCGGCTCCCCGTCAGCCTCGTAAATCAATGTCTTGATCAACTGGCGCGGGCTTATGGATAAGAACTGGGTCAATTGATCCACAGTTCTTATATCAGGCGTTTTCACCTCTTCCATGGGTTGCGGTTTGTCATCTCCTTGGCTTCCGGTGGCTGAGGCAGAATCAAGGGGCCGGATTTCGGCCTTTTCCAAGTTGGCTGCGTACTGGCACTTTAGGCAATTGACGATTTGATCCTCACCCGTATCAGCAAGCACCATAAACTCATGGGAGTAACTACCACCAATGGCACCTGTGTCTGCCTCCACTGCCCTGAACCTCAAACCACACCTGGTAAAAATCCTGGTATAGGCTTCATACATGCGCTCATAGCTCTTATTTGCAGCCTCTTCGTCCACGTCAAAGCTATATGCGTCCTTCATGATAAACTCACGTCCGCGCATGAGCCCGAATCTGGGCCTTATTTCATCTCGGAATTTTGTCTGGATTTGATAAAAATTGACTGGCATCTGTTTGTATGAGCGGATTTCCCTGCGCACAAGATCGGTGATGACCTCCTCATGGGTTGGGGCAAAACAGGCCTCCCGGTTGTGCCGATCCCTAAAGCGAAGAAGCTCTTTTCCATAGAGATCCCATCTTCCACTTTCCTGCCACAGTTCAGCAGGCTGGACAGCCGGCATGAGCAGTTCAATGGCGCCTGCCCGATTCATCTCTTCCCTGATAATGGTTTCCACCTTCCTTATGGCCCGTAGGCCGGCAGGAAGATAGGTGTAAATACCAGCGGTCAATTTCCGTATCAACCCTGCCTTGAGCATCAATTGATGGCTGACAACCTCTGCCTCTGAGGGAATTTCACGGTAGGTGGGAATAAAATATTTTGAGTACCTCATTCGCCGATTTATCCTCCTTTCAATGGGTAAACTATTCAACCATCTTTTTCACTTCTTGGATCAGAATCCGTGCAAGGTCCCTTTCTGGAATCTTCTTCACGACTTTTCCCTTTTTAAAAAGGATCCCCTGGCCTCGTCCGCCGGCAATACCGATGTCTGCCTCTTTGGCCTCCCCTGGCCCATTGACCACACAGCCCATGATGGCCACTTTGGGTGAGGCCTCTATCCCAAGCAGGGCGGTCTCCACTGTCTTGGCCAAATGGAGGAGGTCTATTTCACATCTCCCGCATGTGGGGCATGAAATGATTTCAGGCCCCCTGTGTCTTATATCAAGGGCCCTTAGGATCTCGTAGGCTACCCTTACTTCATCGACCGGGTCCGATGTCAGGGAGACCCTAAAGGTATCGCCGATGCCTTTGGATAGAAGAATCCCGATCCCGATGGCGCTCTTTACGATGCCAGGGACTAGGGTTCCGGCCTCGGTTACACCCAGATGCAATGGATAATCCGCCTTTTTGCTGAAAAGCTCATATGCCTTGATGGTATCGGTTACACAAGATGATTTAAGGGAGATTTTAAGTTGATTAAAGCCCCTTTTTTCAAAGAAAGCCACATGCCTGAGGGCGCTTTCCACCATGGCTTCAGGCGTGGGTCCCTTGTATTTTTTCTCAAGATCCCGCTCAAGGGAGCCGGAATTGACTCCAATCCGTATGGGGATACCCTTGTCCTTGGCCACAGTAATTATCTTTTCAATAGCCTTTCGAGCTCCAATATTACCGGGGTTGATGCGGAGGGCGTCAGCTCCGGCCTTGGCAGCGGCTACAGCTAGGCGATGGTCAAAATGGATATCTGCAATGAGGGGAATCTTGATCTGTGCCTTGATTTCTGAAAGGGCATGAGCGGCCTTCTCATCAGGCACCGCCACTCGAACGATTTCGCACCCTGCTTCTGTGAGTCTTTGAATTTGCCCCACGGTTGCCTTTACGTCCCGGGTATCGGTATTGGTCATGGACTGAACTACCACAGGTGCACCACCCCCAATGGGTACAGATCCCACCATTATTTGTTTTGTCTTTTTTCTTTTGGCTTTAGGTATCATAGATTAACTGACCTTGATATATCCCCTTTTGCCTCTCATGGCTGTTTCATCTTTCCTACAGACGAAGATCCCCCTATCTGACGAACACGCACATTATGAAAGAAGGTGATACAAACGGGAAGGCCTCTTTAGCGTGTTTCTTGGGGAAGGGCCGAGCTTCCAAAAGCTGGTGTGCTTCTATCCCTATGATACTTGAAACAGGTCCTCCTGATATGGCAACTTGATTTGTGCCCATCCGGAAACTTTTGGCTTATGGATGGACGCTCTATAAGGTTGTAGGATTTCCAAGACGTTCCATATTAGTAGAGAAACATGGGTTTACCCCCCACGTGGCGGACTTTAGGTCGATATTCCTCCACATCATAGAGTTCTCTCACGTCAACTCGTTTTTGGCCTGTGGTGATTGTACTCAATGGAATGTCAGTGTAGATGCCTCTACTCAGGGCCACCAACCTGCCGAAGGTCTGCTTAAGGAAGAGGTCTATGGCCATATTGGCGAAATTCACTGCCACCATGAGATCCAAAGAATCTGGTGGCCCACTTCTCATCAAGTAAGACAGCCTTTGGTTAAGGACATCTTCGCCTGTCAACTCCTTAAGAATAATCCCGGTTTTCTCACCAATGCCTCCCAGTTTTTTATGGCCATAGGCGTCCGATTCACCGGATGCAAACATATCCCCGCCGATCATGCGGGCTCCCTCTGAAATGGTTACCATGGCATAGTTCTTGGGATTGGCCTTTTTGTCTTTCAGAACCAGTTCTGCAAGTTTTTCCGGGTCAAAGGGCACCTCGGATATAATGGCCCTATCCACCCCGGCCAGATAGGCGGATATAAGAGAGGTCTCACCACAATACCTGCCGAAAAGTTCAATGACGGCTATCCGTTCATGGGAGCCTGCGCAGGTACGGAGGGCATGGATAAAACTTACTCCTCTGGTGACGGCAGTTGAAAATCCAATACAGTAATCCGTACCGAACACATCATTGTCCATGGTCTTGGGTATGGCGATCACGGGGAATCCCTCACGATGTAGCCGCTCAGCAAAGCTGAGGGTGTCATCGCCTCCTATGGGGATGATGGCCTCTACCTTCAAGGCCTCTAAGTTCGAGATCACGTGGTCGGTAAAGTCGATGATATCATCATCCGTATGAAAGCGGTTTTTCAGAAAGTCCGGTGCATCTTTTTTCCTTGTGGCACTGGGATTGGTCCGCGATGTATGTAGGTAAGTGCCCCCGTAACGGTCAATGGTTCTTACCTCTGGGGGCAGCAGTTCTTGGTAACACTTGGTGGCAGACTGGGGGTCATCACGATTATATTCCAAAATGCCGGCCCAGCCTCGGCGTATGCCAAGTACCTGCAACCCTTCACTGTTTGCCCGGTAGACCAGGGTCTTGATACAGGCATTCAAACCAGGGACGTCGCCGCCTCCTGTCAATATGGCGATGGTTCTGCGCTTGTGAGCCATGTTGATTTAATACCTCCGTGGATAGCCCCTAGTTGGCATAATTCCCTGCCCCTCAGGAAGCTGAAATTTTCCTGTTTTTTAACATTTCATTGGACCCAAAACCGTAGCCAGAGACCGAGTTCCTAATAGTTCACTATTGGGGCTGTATCCAGGAATCTTTGACTTATTGATGGATTCAACCTAATAAATTCAGACTAATCAAAAGCCATGGTGGTGTCAAGGCGCATATGTGGGCTTTTGTGTTGACAATAAACAAGAAAAAGGTATGTTTACCTATCTAAACGAATAAAAGGGAGGAATCTATGGCTGTTTCACGTAAGATTCAGGAATCCATCAAAAGGTCCTCTTGGATTCGAAAGATGTTCGAGGAAGGCAAACGACTGAAAGAAAAGTACGGCCCAGAAAATGTGTTTGACTTTAGCCTGGGCAATCCTGATTTGGAACCACCTCCGTCATTCAGGGAGGTTCTCAGGGAGCTGATCGAGGATACCACGCCGGGCCTCCATGGATATATGCCCAATGCAGGATTTGTGGAGACCAGACAGGCTGTTGCGGATTACTTGAACAGCTATAACCAGACCACATTCGGCCCCGATGAGATCGTTATGAGCACGGGGGCCGGGGGCGCCTTGAATGTGATACTTAAGACTATTCTGAATCCTGGGGAAGAGGTGATTATTCCCAAACCCTACTTTGTGGAGTATAATTTCTATTTGGATAATCATCAAGGAGTGCCCAAGCTGGTCTACACCAGGCCCGATTTTTCATTGGACCTTGAGGCCATTGAAGAGGCCATTACTGATAAGACCAAGGCCGTGCTGATAAATTCTCCGAACAATCCCACGGGTCGCATATATACGAAGGAGGAGCTGGACTCCCTGGGCCAACTTTTGAGGCATCACAGCCAAAGGCGGGGTGAGCCAATTTATCTTATTTCTGATGAGCCTTACAGAAATATTGTATACGATGGTACGACCGTTCCCAGCGTGTTTGATGCGTATAATGAGACATTTGTAGCAACATCCTTTTCAAAGGACTTGTCCCTTCCTGGGGAACGGATCGGGTATGCGGCGGTGCACCCCGAGGTCTCTGACAGGGATATGATTATCGGAGGCATGGTTCTATCCAACAGGACGTTGGGCTACGTTAATGCTCCGGCCCTTATGCAGAGGGTGATAGCACGGCTGTTGGATCAGAGGGTGGATATTTCAGTCTACCAAAGAAGGCGGGATATGTTGTGTGAGGCCTTTTCTTCCTTTGGCTATGAATTCGTAAGGCCTGAAGGGGCCTTTTACCTGTTTCCCAGGACCCCTGTTGAGGATGATGTGGCCTTTGTGGCCCAGCTTCAGGAAGAGAATATCCTTACGGTCCCGGGAAGTGGATTTGGAGGACCGGGGCATTTCAGGATCGCCTATTGTGTCAGTGATGATGTCATTGAAAGGGCATTGCCAGGATTTGAGAAGGCGATAAAAAAGGTAAAGGGCTTATAGGGGCTGCCCGCCCGGGGGAGGTCCTTGGCCCTGAGAGGAGAAAAGGGAAATGTATTCAAAAGTACTCTCCTTGAGGTTCCCCAAAAAGGTGGTTAATGAGCCAGTAGTCTCGAACCTTGCGAGAAAATTCGACCTCTCTTTCAATATCCTCAAGGCCACCATATATCCCAGGAAAGAAGGGCTGGTCGTTTTAGAGCTGAGCGGGCGGCGAAAGAATTTTCAAAAGGGGGTCCGTTACCTCAAGAGCCTTGGCGTCAAGGTGGAGAGCATTGCGCAAGATATTAAGCGTGATGAAGACCTTTGTTTTCACTGTGGCGCATGCACGGCGGTCTGTCCTACAGGAGCATTATATATCCAAAGGCCTGAGATGGAAGTGATATTTGACCATGAGAAATGCAGCGCCTGTGAGATGTGCGTGGTTGCCTGCCCTGCCCATGCCATGATCGTGAGATTTGACCGGAGCCTGCTGTATTAATGGCTTTGTCTTTTTGTTTATTTCAATGGAAAAAGAGCCTTCTAATCCTACCTGCTAATCACGAGAGAGGCTTACTCCATTTACGTAAAGAGCCGCAGAATATCGAATAACGAATGTCGAAGATAGAAGTAAATACTTCATTATTCTGCGGTTCATTATTCGATATTTGCCCCAATCAAAATCCCCCTCGGTCCCCTTTTAACAGAGAGGGAAGCTAATTTAGGTGCGGAACAAGGGCTCTTCTCCTCCCCCGGAGGGAGCGGGCCTAAGAACCGCGGGATGTAGAATGAAGAATCTGGAATGTCAAAGTAAATAGCTCGTGATTCTGCAGTTCGATATTCGTTATTCGACACTAAACCTATGCGCTATAAAAAAGAGAAAAAAACATTTAAGATATTTACACTGGGCTGCAAGGTCAACCAGTGGGAATCGGCCTATATCGCATCCAGCCTTGAAGACATGGGATGGAAACCCACTTCACTAGATGCGCCCTGCACCCTTGCCATTGTGAACACGTGCATCGTGACACAAAAGGCAGCCCACCAGTCACGGCAGGCCATACGAAAGATGATTAGAGAGAACCCCAATGCCATGGTCGTGGTCACCGGCTGCTATGCACAGGTTTACCCTCAAGAACTCAGGGATATTCCAGGCGTTGGCGGAGTAGTTGGGAATACCTGGAAGCACCTCATACCATCGCTGATCCGGGAAGGGAGGTTCACAGAGAAATCTGTGTGTTTGGTTTCTCCCTTTGACAAGAGAGGAGCCTTGGAGCCCCTCCTGGTGAGACGATTCATGGGAAGGACCAGGGCTTACCTGAAGATACAGGACGGGTGCGAGGCCTTTTGTAGTTACTGTATTGTTCCAAAAGGGAGAGGGCCTTATCGAAGTTTAGAGCCGGCTCATGTCATCTCTATGCTGGAAGCACTGGCAGCCGAAGGGTTCAGGGAGGTAGTTCTGACAGGAATCCACTTGGGAAAGTATGGAGTCGATCTCCAGGCCCCTATCAGTTTGGTAGGCTTGCTCCATAGGATAGGAGAAAGACGTTTCCCCCTTCGTATTCGTCTTAGCTCTGTGGAACCAGGAGAAGTGACCGAAGAACTGATTGATCTTGTGGGCTCGGAATCATGGCTTTGCCGGCATTTTCATATACCACTGCAAAGTGGAGACCGTGGTATCTTGGAGAAAATGAATAGAAACTATACGCCACAGGATTATGAAGCACTAATTCGTATGATCCGGACCCGAATTCCCTTGGCCGCTATAGGCGCTGACGTGATGATTGGCTTCCCAGGCGAGACTGATATGGCCTTTAGGCATACCTATGATTTTGTGTCGAATATTCCCATATCATACCTTCATGTATTTCCTTTTTCTCCCCGCCAGGGAACCCCTGCAGCTTTCTTCCCAGGGCAGGTTCCTCCTCATGTTGCAAAACAAAGGGGATCGGCTCTCAGGAGACTGGGACAGAAAAAAAGGGAAGATTTTATGAAATCCTGCCTCGGGAAGGAGTTCGAAATCCTAGTGGAAGGATGGAGTTCTAGGAATGCGGGCTTAATGCAGGGCTTGACGGATAACTATCTGCGGGTCCAGTTTTCAGCTACCCATTGTCAAGAGGGGGATCTTATCACCTTGACCCTTGCGCAACATCACCTCGTAAGTCCTGTCGCCATATCAGACCAAGATACATCAACAAAGGCCGAGATGTCTTTATGAATTAGAAACACTTCCAACGGCCTTGGCAGCTTCTTTAAGGAGACGCTGCTTGATCTTAAAGAGTCTGGAGCTGAGGCTTACGTGGTAAGTGTGGGGATTGTGAAACCGTTTGTAAGCTGCATCCAACTGCTCAAGGCTGGTAAGGGTGTGCTCTCTGATTTCGTGAATGGATGGGGTTTCGTAAACCAACTCACCATCTTGAAATATGGGCACAAGCAGTTCTTTCATAGCGAAATGGCGTGGATATTTCTTAAAGACATGTGAAAACATAGGATGATACGCCCTGAAAGAACGGCCGGAGGGAAGGGGCTCTTCGTCCAAGAAAAGGACGTCACCCCGCATTTGCCCACGCTTATCATACATCCTGACCAATTTCTTGAGGCCCGGATTGGTGATCTTTTCAGGATTATCTGATCTCTTTATTTTTGGGACCATATGCTTGCCATTTTCGTCCAAGGCCGTGAGTTTATAGACACCGCCTAATGCAGGGCTCGAAAAGGAGGTAACGAGACGTGTTCCTATACCCCATAGATCGATTCGGGCCCCTTGGCGTTTAAGGCTTTCAATGATCCATTCGTCTAAGTCACTGGAGGCCACGATCACTGTATCCTCGAAACCAGCCTCATCCAACATCTTTCGCGCCTCCTTGCTAAGGTACGCCAAGTCGCCACTATCTAATCGAATACCCTTTAACTCATAGCCCTTTTCTCTCAACTCTTTTCCCACCTTTATGGCATTGGGAACACCACTTGTTAGGGTATCATAAGTATCTACCAATAATACGCATGAATTAGGGTATACCCTTGCATAGGCACGAAAGGCCTCAAGCTCGCTTGGAAAACTTTCCACCCAGGAATGGGCATGGGTGCCCCGGACGGGTATACCATAGATCTGTCCAGCGAGCACATTAGATGTGCCTTCGATTCCACCAATGTAAGCGGCGCGAGAGGCCATAAGGGCTCCATCTGGCCCATGGGCCCTTCTCAAGCCAAAGTCCACCACTGGGTCGCCTTGGGCGGCGTAATGAATGCGTGAGGCTTTGGTGGCGATGAGGGTTTGGAAATTCATGATATTGAGAAGGGTAGTCTCAATAAGCTGGGCCTCGGGCAAAGGGGCCGTAACCCTTATCAACGGCTCGTTAGGGAAAACTAAAGTACCCTCAGGGATTGCCCAAAGATGCCCGGTGAATTTGAAATTTTTTAGATAACGTAGAAACTCCGGGGAGAAAAGCCCCAATTTCTCCAAATAGGAAAGATCCCTTTGGGTAAACCGAAGTGTCTTGACATAACGGATAACATCCTCAAGCCCTGCCAAAACACAGTAGCCCCCGTTGTCCGGAACCTTTCGAAAGAAATAGTCGAAGTTGGCCCATTGGTCGGCCTTCCCTTCTTTTACGTATCCTCCAACCATGGTCAATTGATAAAGATCAGTAAGGAGAGACCATTTTGTCCACATTCACCTTCCTCCTTTTATCTTCCCCTCTTTCTTCTTAACCTACGCGCCTTTTCTTTCCATCCTTTTGGTTTCCTTCCTTTAGACCGTCTCATGGGGTCCGGGTCTCTGTCGACATCCAAGGCAAAGCTCCCTGCGCCAAAATCAGGGGCATGTTTTTCCTTAATGTCAGAAGTTCCAGAGAGTTGCCTGGGCCTTTCTTTAGAAGGAATAGGGCCACCAATATATTCTGCTGCAATTTCTTTTGCAAGAAAAAGGGATCCGAATTGATAAAACCGAACACCATACCTTTGAGCTGTCCGTGCCAGGATTTCGAGTATTACAGGCTGAGCGTCTTTCCTTTTCCCTATTCTATAGGCCATCTCCCGGTCAACACTGAGAACTATCCACCTATCAGCCGATGCCCTCAGCCCCTTGTCAAAGGCATGGTGATGCGCTCTTTTTCTTACGGGCGTGTATAAGATCTTTTCAGGTACGGAGGGCAGTGGTTCAAGGACGCACTGCCAGCTTCTCTTTGTGGCCCTTATCCGTTTACCTTCCATCTGAAAAAGATTTCGATCACTTTTCAATAGGGCCTCGTTTATGTGCGCCTCTCTGACATAGCTCCATCCTGGTTCCTCATGGAAGGCCTGTAAAAGCTCCTTTAACCATACAAAGCCCTGTTTATCAGGTACCAGTCCGAATTCATCGGGGCTATGAGCAAGTGCATATTTCATTAACCGGACCAGATCTTGAACCTTGTATTGCCTCCTTTTAGACAAGGTATGCCCCCATGGGTGTTTTTTTATTCTTTATTTTCGGCTACCCCTTTTTCTTTGTCAAACATTAGATGATCCCATACTAAATTACCCTTGCCCAGAATCGGTTTTTCTTTCATAGTAGGAAAATGGGATATTCCCAACAGAACTGTTCTACTTGGAAGGTTGGGGTAAACAATGGTTGATGGTATTTCAAAACCAAGAGCGGATTATTTGGCCAGTGATTTCAGGCGGGGTTTTATAAAGCATTGTGGCTTTGAAGCAGAAGAGATTAGGCGTGGCTATTTTCGCTCCAAGGTCAACATTGGCCAGCAACACTGCCAGCAGGATGGATTCATCCATGCTGGGGTAATGGCCACCATGGCTGATCATACTGCTGGCTATGCCGCCTTCACCACAGTGGAAGAGGGCTTTCAGATCCTCACCATAGAGTTCAAGATCAACTTCTTGAGGCCTGCCTTTGGCGAGCAGCTTATATGTGAAGCTCGCGTCATTAGAGAGGGGGGGCAGATCATCGTTGCCGAATCTGAAGTCGTTGATTTTTCTGGGAGCCGGGCAAGACCGGTTGCCAAGGCCCTTGTGACCCTAATGGCCGTGCCTAAACAAAAGCTGGAAGGCATTACTTCTGTGCATGAGTAATAGCTTTTTCGATTTCTTCTGCCACTTTTTTGGCGGCATCCGCCGGGTCAGGGGCATTTCGGATGGGCCTGCCAATCACTAGGTAGTCGGCCCCCGCTTTTATGGCGTTCTCAGGCGTGACTATTCGTTTTTGGTCATCGGCATCCACGATGGACCAAGAAGGCCGGATTCCAGGGGCGACCAATACAACATCGCGGCCCAAGGCTCCTCTTATCTTGGCAAGCTCACGGCCTGAGCATACCATACCATGGCAGCCAGCCCTTTTGGCCATCTTTGCCCTGAGCAGCACGAGGCGTGAGATATCTTCAGTATAATTTTTTTCATAGCCCAAGTTTTTCAATGCCCCGGTGTCCAGGCTTGTCAAGACCGTCACAGCTAGGATTTGGGTTTTTCCTTGCCCTGCCTTGGCAGCAGCCCTTAAGGCCTCCTCTCCAGCATCGCAGTGGACTGTCACAAACCGGACACCATGGCGTGAGGCAGCAGAAAACGCCTTTTGGACTGTGGCCGGTATGTCGTGAAGTTTCAGGTCGAGGAATATTTCCGCAGGCCCAGTATCTTGAATGGCCTTTATAATGGGAGGCCCTTCACTAATGAACAATTCCAGCCCCACTTTAAAAAGCCCCACATGGGATGCCAGCTTCTCCACGTAAGGCATTGCGGCATCATAATCGGGCAGATCCAGAGGGAAAATGATATAATCCTTTGGGTCTTTTTTCACGGCCCCCATTCCTCCTTTCTATCCGGAAATCTTTGAGTTATGGATGCGTATTAACCTAATGGTTTTGAGAGAAAATTGCATCCAAAAAATCATGGACATGAGTGCTGAAAGACTATATAGTAATTACCAACATCATTGAGCCACCGTAGCTCAGCTGGTAGAGCACCTCACTCGTAATGAGGATGTCTGCGGTTCGATCCCGCACGGTGGCTTCATTTTTTCTTCCCCTCTGGCACATTCCAGTATGGGTTCGGCAGGTCGGAGATGGAGCAATTTTTGGTTGGAATAAATAGCAAAGATATTGCTTCACAACAGATCCATGGGGATGCGCGATCAATGTTGGCCATATGATGGGACGGGAGGACAGCGGCATGGAAGAGATTGTGGAGTTTTTTGAGTGTGACGAATGCTCTAACAGGGATTTCGAGCGCGTTTACAATTTTTCTCTAAGGTTTCATAAGGTAAATTTTTCTGATGATCTGATTTATGACAAACTTGTGGAAGAGATTTATCTGTGCACAAATTGCCAGAAGAGATTTACAAAACAGGAAATTGAAGAGGGGTTAGATAAGATAAAGAAAAAATACCGAAAAGGATAGGAGCGAGTTATGAACTACTCACGATTTTCCAATGTGCTCCAAATAATTCTATAAAGCTTACTCCACCTCCTTCTGATAGAACTGAAATTTATAAGACCCCAATTCTATGGTGTCAAAATCTTTTAGTGGAAGACTCCCTTTTACTACTTCTCCATTGACCTTTAACTTTGTCATTCCCCCAGTAAATGTGATGGTATAGCCCGAGGGACGCCTGCTGATGGTCGCCGCAGTGGCTCCCATAAAGAGACCCGAAAGCCTGACCTCAGAGGTACTGGCCTTTCCGATTCGGGTCAACTTTTTTCTAAGCTCCACTTCTCCCAGCTTTGATCCATCAAGGAAGCTGAGCACACCAATTTTTTTGGGCTTTTTGGGTGTAGGGGCAAGAACCTGTTGCTTGGAGAGCAATTCCCGTTGCCGAGCTGTGTCAAGCATCATAGTCTTGTTGAGATCCAACGTAGCATCCTGGCTGGCACTGGCCTTTTCATTGATCTCTGGAGCCAAGAAGAGGAGGGTGTGCTTGCCGATAATGATATTGTCACCGTGGCTAAGCTTGTGGGATACAATCTTCTTATCGTTTACAAAGGTGCCGTTCGTACTTTGGAGGTCAGTGAGGATGTATTCGGATCCTGTTTTATCCACCCTTGCATGATATCCTGACACGGCCAGATTGTCGATAGTGATATCGTTTTCCGGCTTCCGGCCGATAGTGATGCTTTCCTTTTGAAAAGGATACTCTTTTATGACCTGTTTGTTAAACATCAAGACAAACTTAGCCATGGCTATCCCCCACAGTTTTCCTCCTAAGATATTTATGAGTGGACCCTAGGGTTTTATCTTCCTTAATCCCTTCCTGATTGCGAACCAAAGATCAGCTACCATAATGCCTGTTTTTCTTATGGGCCCTTCCTTTTTCTTTTGAATTCCTGTCAAGAAGATTGAGATAACCGTCGTATTGTCATGACCACCTCTTTTAAGTACCAAATCCACGAAGTCTCTACATAGATGATCCGGACTATTGGCCATTGCGGTCATATCAAGTATCTCGTCGTCTGAAACCAGGTCTGTCAGCCCGTCCGTGCATAAGATGTACCGGTCATTGTTGGCCGGTATCAGCTCAAAGATATCAGGATAGACCTCCTCAGAAGATCCCAAATTTTTAGTCAGGATATGTCTGAGGGGTGAACTTTCGGCCTCCTCTACAGAAACAATACCCATCTCTATTTGTTCGGACACGATTGTATGATCCTTTGATAATCTTTCCAACCCCCCATCTCTTACCAAGTATATTCGACTGTCCCCCACATTGGCTGCAATAACCAATGAGGGAAAGATTGCAAGCGCTGCTACAGTAGTGCCCATGCCTTGATAACGCTCATCGGATGAGGCCAGCTCGTGTATTACGCGGTTGGCCAGCCGAATCCCCGAGAGCAAGTAGTTACCATACATGGAAAGGGACGGATCCGTCTGACCAAAAAGGTCTTCACTTGACGCCCCAGCCAGCGACCATTGTCTAAACGTTTTAGTGATTAGATCTACCGCTATCCTGCTGGCCACCTCGCCTGCCAGGTGCCCTCCCATGCCATCGGCTACCACGTAAAAACGTAACTCATCATCGGCCGAGTAGGCGTCCTCATTTCCCTCTCTCTTAAGACCTACATCGGTTATACCTGCAGATTTTATTAGCAAAATCTCTCCGTTCCCTTAATTTAAGCTAAGATTAACTATCATAACCTTATTATTGCATACCCTTGCTTTTGATCTCCTTGAGCCGCAATATAAGGAGATGGATATACCTCCTTATATCCTTCGCTGATTTGAATCGGTCTTCAGGTCTTTTTGCTAAAGCCTTATCTATGATTTGTTCGCAAGCCTTAGGTATGTTTGGCCTCAATTTACGGACAGAAGGATGTCTCGTCTGAGTGATTTGGTAAAGCAAAGAGCTGAGGTTCTCACCATTAAAAGGAAGTTCACCGGTAAGCAGTTGAAAGAAAAGAACCCCAAGGGAGAATATATCTGATCTGGCATCGACCTCATGGCCCATAATTTGCTCTGGCGACATGTAGTTTGGGGTGCCCAAGATAACTCCTGTCTTAGTCCGTGACATGGATACGGCCTTAGCTATTCCAAAATCAGTAACCTTTACTTCACCATTTTTCAAGACCATGATATTGGCAGGTTTTATGTCACGGTGAATGACATTGTTTTGATGGGCATATTCCAGGCTTTCTGCTATCTTATATACTATTTTTAATACCTTAATCAGGGGAAGCAGATTATCCTTTTGGCAATAATATTCCAGATCCTTGCCCTCCAGATATTCCATGGCCATATATGTGAGATCCTTATCTTCACCCACGTCATAAATGGTAACAATAGAAGGATGTGAAAGGCGTCCGGCTATCTTCGCCTCTCTGAAAAAACGCTCCCTTATTTCCGAGATGAGTTCCTCTTCGAACTCGTCTGAAAACCGGATCACTTTAATGGCTACTAGTCGATTTATGTTTGGGTCTAATCCCTTATATACATAACCCATTGTACCTTTTCCTAAGCGTTCGAGGATTTGATACCGGCCTACGGTTCTTCTTTGCTCTATAAACGAATCGGACAGAGGCCCTTCTCGCTTCCGGGCTCCTTGAGAATCAAAACCTGGAAACCGATCAAGCGAGTTCAGCCGGGTCAGCCTTTCCTCAGTATCCCTGAAATTCCCTTTCTTTAAGATATAATAATAGGCCTCACAGGCATGGCGATTTAGTCCTTGCCTTTCGCATTCCAATGCCAGTTCATAGATTAGGTCTCTCGTGGTATTGTTGAGAGGACATAGCTTGAATCTTTCTAAGGCCAAATCCATCATGCCCTGTTTTTGATAGCTCAGCCCTAACAATCGATTCGCCTCTATGGCCTCCTTTGTGGCCTTGTCTAATTGGGTTAATTGAATGGCTCCAGAAACAAGGTAAAGGGCGACAAGGGAGCACAGTATATGGGACGTTCTAAACCAAATACCGAAAAACGACAGGAGGAGCCAGCCTATGAAAATGGCCATGAGCATTAAAAGGATCAAAAGGAACGGGCTTGAGGGCTGTTTTATTCTGGGAAAGAGAAAGCCTGCCAGGAGCCCGATAAACAATAATGCGAACAATTCCAGGTAATGCATAAAAGGAGGCCTCTTTATGTATGGGCCCCCAATAAGCGCTTCAGTTACTTGGGCGATTGACTCGGGTATATATACGGCCCTGCTAATTGGGGAGGTAGGCTGGTTTACTATAGGTCTTTCTGGCCCTATGATAACAATTTTGTCTTGGAGTTCTAGAGGGGCCTTTTTGCGGTTCAGGATCTCGGCAAAGGAGTACCTAGGGAGATTTTGGCGTTTATCCAATGGAAAGAGGATGAACTTACCCCCAGAAAGGGGAATCACGTGGCTTCCTGTCCTTAGCTGGTTCTTCGTGATATTCACTTGGGAGGGGGTGGCCCTGAGATATCTCATGGCAAGGACGACCGGTACTGAAGGTAGGAGCCCTTTTCCAACATACAAAAAGGGAGGGTGCATTCTACCTGGAAGCTTGGTTCCCTCAAGGATAAGGAGATGACCGATCCCTGCTCCGGCCGCATAGAGTTCTGAAAAAGAGGGAACAGCAGGGTAAGCCTCCTCGGCTTTAAGTGGGATTCCAGACCTGCTTGGGAGCAAGGCTTTGGCCAACCACGTGGGAAGGGAATCTTTTTGCCGGCTATTTGAATAGCCTTTTCTTACTGGGATCCCCAGTATCACGTTCCCTGCTTGTTTCACGCGTTTGATAAGGCGGCCATCAATGTCCAGATCTTCCTGAATCTCTTGAAGATCTCGCAGAACTTGCTCAGGGACGGGACGGGTTTTCTTTCCCCCCTTTGAATTCAAAATCCTTTCCCTAAGATTGAGAATCTTTTTTATGGTAGGATTATTATTCTTAGCAAGCTGGAAATTAATAACTATATCCCTTACTTTTCCTTGGCTCAAGATATTAATCATATCTGCAAGGTCTGCCTTGGTTATGGGTTCGCCTGCTCCGCCTGAGAGGGTATTGTGGTCGATCAGAATTAGGGCCACATGTGAGGGTCTGGCCTGCACAGGCTTGGTATAGAACGTGGCTTCGGTGTCATAGATAATTCTTTCAATGGTATTGAAAAAGAGGAGATCCAAGAAGGAAAGGGCCCCAAAAATGGTAATGACCAAGAGGGTAGCAACAATATGGGCTTTTGAATGCAACTGGCTCATGAAGAAGGTCTATAGATAGCAGGATTAAATTGTTGTTTATACAAAAAGATAATTCGGTGTCAATCAAGAAAACTTAAACAATAAAAATCTCATTCATTCCAATTTCGCGTGGAGTGAGTTAATTTGTAGGGGTTATTGGTTTATTATTTAGAAGCTAATCTCGTATTGTTCCAGATGGAAGTTTTCTTTTGCAAGGATGATCAATCGCTTGTTTATTTTCTTTTCCAGCTCCAAAATGGAGTCCTGTTCTTCTTCCTTCAAAATCGTTTCTATTTCTGGATGTACAAATATGTACACACTTGCAGGTTCACGTGACCAGGCGCTTTCTCGTTCAAGGTCCCTTAAGATTTCATAGCAAATGGTCTTTCGGGATTTTAAATTTCCTTTTCCCTCACAATAGAAACAGGGTTCGCACAGCAGCCTATTGAGGTTTTCACGTGTGCGTTTTCTGGTCATTTCAATCAACCCCAAATCAGACATGGGAAGGATGTTAGTCTTTGCCTTATCCTTGCTCAAGGCCTCCTTTAGAGCCAGAAATACCCTTTCCCTGTTGGCCTTTTTTTCCATATCAATAAAATCGATCACAATCAGCCCGCCTATGTTTCGAAAGCGTAGCTGATAAGCGATTTCTTTTACGGCCTCGAGATTGGTTTTCAGAATGGTCTCCTCTAGATTTCTTTTGCCCACATAGCTTCCCGTATTCACATCAATGGCCGTAAGTGCTTCAGTGAGTTCTATGATAATATATCCCCCTGATTTCAACCAGATTTTGTTTTCTAGGGCCCGGGAAATCTCCATCTCGATACCGTATGCGTCAAATATGGGCTCTTGGCCTTCATATAATTCCACCGAATACTTGAGTCGCGGGGCAAACGTATTAATAAACTCCATGATGTTCTCATATTCCTCTAGCGAGTCGATAACCAGCTTGTCCACTTCCTTGGTAAAGAGGTCTCTCACAGCTCGCAATGAGATGGCCAGATCCTTGTGGAGCAGACCAGGATGAGAGAGCTTTTCCATCCTGACTCGAATGGTTTGCCAGAGTTTCAGCAGAAAGTCCATTTCGGCCTTTAGCTTCTCTTTGGTAGCACCCTCGCTCACGGTCCTGACGATGTAGCCCATGTGGTTAGGCCTGAGTTCCTGCACCAAATTCCTCAACCTTTCTCTTTCATCTCGGTCCTCAATTTTACGGGATACTCCGATGTGGCTCAGCGTAGGCATTAATACCAGGTGTCTTCCTGGTAATGAGATGTGAGAGGTTACCCGCGCCCCTTTGGTGCCGTATGGCTCTTTGGCAATCTGGACCATTATATCCTGACCTTCTTGTAGAAGATCCTCAATGGGTAAGGCAGGATAGGTTCGGGAATCAAACGGGAGCTTTTCCAATTCATTATCTTCTTCATCTCTTGCGTCTGCCCCACCTTGAAGCATCATCTGCTCAATATCCTGAAATTCCCTATGGACGTCAGAGACATACAAGAACGCAGTACGATCCAGGCCAATATCCACAAAGGCTGCTTGCATCCCGGGCAGCACCCTAACTACTCTTCCTCGGTAGATATTTCCCACCAGCTCCTGGCCGGTTCGCCTCTCGATGTAAAGCTCTGCAACCGTACCGTTTTCCACCAGGGCTACTCTTGTTTCGTAGGGTCTAGCATTAATGATAAGTTCTGTGGACACGGTCTCTCTCCTCCATGTGAATCAGGATATCATATTTTTCGGACAATCAGTGCCCATGCGAAAATAAAACATCCCTCTGAAGTTGATACCCATAAACCACTCCTAAGCAACAGCTCTTTTCCAACCCCAAAAATGTCATTTCGAGGAGCATCGCGACGAGAAATCTTTTCAATCTGAACACCATAGGATTTCTCCCTTGGGTCGAAATGACACTTCAGAGCTGTTTCTTTCATAAATTACCCGGAAGCGTAGCCCCAGGGCAGGTTGCTGAGCGGTAGTGGTGATCGGATCTTGGTTTCTCACAGCTCCATCTACTCAGTTTGTAGATGCGTACTAACTCAGAATTTGGCTTATCTTTTTGACAATAAAATGCCCTGTTTTTGATAGGTCCACGGAAAAGATGGCATCTACGATTTCCTGGGGCTTCAGATGGGGACCCTCTTGGTCATACCTGAGCACCATGCTCAGTTCATAAGGCCCCAACAGGTTGATGCACCTCACCCTGGCCTTGATATCCACGGTTCGCCCTTTTTTATGGCCCGGCTTGAGCACTGGGAACTCATTGGCCTGAACAAATCTTTCAAGCCTACTTGGATCCAAGGCAGTGCTGTTCTTAAGCCTTACCACAAAGCTAGATTCTTTCACGCGGCAAGGTTTGCCCCGCAAGGGGACCTCCTCCAATTTCTTTATTTGAATTCCCTCGGGAAACTCCCTGTTAAGGTTTTTCATAGTCTGCAATGTATCTATTGGTGAGGTAGTTTCAACTTCAAAGGTCTCCATAAGGCTCTCCACTCCTACCGGTAAAGCAGAGGCAAAAGATAGCCTAGGCATAGGATGATATCCCTTTGAGTATGCCACGGGTACCCGGGCTCTTCGAAGCGCTCTTGAAATGAGTCGGACCAATTCAAGGTGCGATAAGTATCGCATGTCTCCCAGTTTGGTATAGGTGAACCTGTATCTGTTGGAAGAATTGGTTTCTATTTCCCCGTCGTTCGGGGAGCGCAATATAGGAAGTTTGCTTTTGTTTTCGAACAAAACCGGACGGACGATTTCATGATCGCATACACCACAATTGGAGCACTTTTTCCGGCAGTCAGGGGTGAGCTGTTCGGCCTCGGCCTTGCGCCACTCCTCCCTGAGGTAATGCTTGGAAACCCCAGTATCAATATGTTCCCATGGAAAGAACTCTGGGGAACTCCTTTCTCTTAAGAGATAGAAGCCCGGGTCGATACCTAATTGGTCAAATGCCCTTTGCCAGAGATCAAGGCGGAAATGCTCTGCCCATGCGTCAAATCGAGCACCCATCTTCCAAGCATGCAAGATCACGGCTGCAAGGCGCCTGTCTCCCCTGGCAAAGACACCTTCAAGCCAGCTCATCTCCGGTTGATTCCACTTTACTCGAGCCCTTGTACCCTTTAACCCTTCCTGAATCCTTTTAATTCGTTTTTGAGCCTCTTCAAGGGAAAGTTGCGGCGCCCACATAAATGGGGTATGGGATTTGGGAACAAATGTAGCCACACTAACGTTAAGGTGAGCCCGTCTTCCCTTTTTTGGAGAGATCCTCAGGATCATACGGGTAAGATTAACAATATCATCTATATCGCGTTCCTCTTCAAAAGGCAGGCCGATCATAAAGTAGAGCTTAATAAGATTCCAACCAGCCTTGTATACTGTTTGGGCTGTTGTGAGAATTTCGTCTTCTGAAAGGCCTTTGTTGATGATGCGCCTCATTCTTTCATTGCCTGCTTCCACAGCCAAAGTAAAGCCCGTCTTCCGCACACGCTGGATTTGTTGCATGAAAGAGTCCCGGAGTGAATCGATTCTGAGGGAGGGTAGACTTATGGCGATTTTTTCCTTTGCTTGGTTGTCCATTATGGATCTGAGAAGAAATTCAATGCAGGTATAGTCTCCGGTGCTAAGGGAAAGCAGGGAGAGGTCATCATAACCGGTCTTTTTTAAGGCTGCTTTTGCCTCCTGAATAACGGCCTCTGGATCCCGTTCCCTAACAGGCCTGTAGATGAAACCTGCCTGGCAAAATCGGCAGCCCCGACCGCAGCCGCGTGCTATCTCAATAGACAGACGGTCATGCACTAGCTCTGCGTAGGGTATTATCTGGTGGGAAGGGAAGGGATATCGATTAAGGTCCACAGGCATTGCCTTGTGGATCTTTATATAGTCGGGAAGGAGGGGGTCAACGGATGATACAATACCTCCTTTTCTATACCTGGGCCTAAAAAGGGATGGCACATATACGCCTCGTATACTCCTTGATTCCTCAAGAAGTTCCTCTTTAGAAAGGCCTCCCCCTTTCCAGCGCCTGACGAGCCTACAAAGGTCAATGGCCACTTCCTCCCCGTCTCCTATCACTATAACATCAAAAAATTCGGCTACTGGCTCTGGGTTAAAGCAAGCGGGACCGCCTGCAACAATGAGAGGACTGTATCCTTTTCTATCCTCTAACTTCAGGGGGATGCCACTGAGGTCCAGCATATTTAACACATTTGTATAGCAGAGTTCGTGTTGCAGGCTAAAGCCCACAATGTCGAAGGACTTTAGAGGGGTTTTGGTTTCAAGAGAGCATAAGGGGATCCCATATTCCCTCAGTTTATACTCAAGGTCGGGCCATGGGGCAAAAACCCTTTCTGCTGCAATCCAGTCTTGGGCGTTGAGCAGATGGTATAGAATGCGGAGTCCAAGATGTGACATCCCCACCTCGTACACATCGGGGAAGGCCAATACAATAGACACCTCCACTAAGGAGAGATCCTTCTTGATAGAGTGAATCTCCCCGCCTAGATACCGACTTGGGTGTCTTATGGCCCCGAACCACGGAAAATGGGTAATGTCCATAGGAAATACTTGGGCCCACGAGCCTATTTTGAGGCGTTATTGCACTACCTTTTGAGCTCGTGGCAATATGGCCAACGTAAGACCTATTGAGTTCTCTAAAAATAGAGATCAGATTAAAGTCAGCTCTCTCTTTCCCTTTTTCTCGGTAAGAAAAATCAAGGCGGTTCTTGAAAATCCATTATCTATTAACCATCTCATTTTTCAACAAAAGCGTCAACCTGGGAAATGAGTAAACGGCACTTCTCTATTTTTCCAAAGGGAACAGTACGCTGATACAGGCCCCGCCCTCGGGATGATTGGCACCTTGTACTTGTCCTCCAAGGGCTTCTACAATGCGTTTTACAATAGCAAGTCCCAGTCCAGAGCCTTCTTCTTTTGTGGTGAAAAATGGTGCAAATAGGTGGGGTATGGCCTTTTCATCAAATCCTGCACCCGTGTCCCTGATGTGGATTCTGACCATGGGAGATTGGGCTGGTTCTCTGATGAGAGAGGTTGCAATATGAAGTTGCCCTCCACTGGGCATGGCCTCGCATGCGTTACGAAGTAGGTTCCAAAGGATCTGTTTTACAAGTTGGGGGTCTGAGTTTACAAAGAACGCTCCATCCAGGTGGCTAGACACCTTTATTTTGGCAGTCCAATGCTGGCTGTGCTGAAAGAGTTCCAGTGTTTCCCTGATGAGGCGGTTTAGATCAAAGTTTTGAATGCTGGGTTTACGGGGCCGTGCAAATAGGAGGAAGTCGTTGACCAGTTGATTAAGCCTCGCTATTTCTCGCAATACAATATCCATGAGCTTGGCCTGGATTTCGTTTCCACTCATCCCTTCTTTCAACATTTGGATGGAACCACTGATGGAGGCCATGGGGTTTCGTATTTCATGGGCGATCCCTGCTGCAAGTTCACCCACTAGTGCAAGGCCTTCCACTTTTTTCATCTCTTCTTCGATTTTTTTGATCTCTGTAATGTCCTGAAGCACAATGATGGAACCGAAGGGACCTTTCATAGGGAGCTGCAATGGAGATATGGAGTACCGGAGATGGACTTCCTCGCCCTCTGGGCCCTTGATGGAAATGTCTCTAAAGCCACCTGGACTAGGTTGGTCTTCAAGTTCTTTACCCTTGTCTTCATTTAGGGAGGCGCTTAAGCTGGGGAGGATCTCTTCAATCCTTTTTCCCTTGGCCTCATGGGAGCGAACTCCAAAGATGGCCTCAGAGGCAGGATTGAAAAGGATGATCTGCCCCTGGTTATTTAGTGCGATCACACCTGAGCTGATACTCCTTATAATACCGTCGTTTAATAATTCAAGCTGGTCAAAATCGACCTGCTTGGCCTCCAATTCTACCTTGCTGCGTTTTACCATCTCGGAAAGATAACTAGTAAGGAATGCCACTACATAAAAGGCAAGCACGTTTACCGAAGTCAGATAGAGTACATGGGCGCCTTGATATGGGGTCGTGCCTATAGGTTCTAGGCCCAGTGGATGTATCCAGCCGAAGTAGTGTGAAGCAACGGTCAAGGCGTAAAGAAAGCTGCTTAGGGAGGCTATGATTACCCCGCCTTTTCGATACAATATGACGCTTGCGGTGATGATGATTAGGATGAAGAGAAAAGAGAAAATGCTTTCCATTCCACCGGTTACTAAGAGGACTGAACAGACAAAAAGGGCATCTGCTGTTAATTGCAGATAGGCAAGGGCCCGATAGTTCTTGGTCCATTTGAAAAGGAGAGCATAAATGAAAGTAAGAAAATAGACAGAGGCTATTAGAAGAAAATGGATGGTTTGGATATAACCAAAATAGGTTCGCGTTTCTCTAATTTGAACAAAGAGGCTGGCACCCAGAAGGATTGAAACAAAAGCGACCCTTATAAACATAAGGGTCTGGAGACGTGACGCCAGCTCTTTGGGGGGAATTCTGGATTCCTCTTTATTCATTATGGAGGATCAGCCTGCAATAGCACCTGCCATCTGAAAGATCGGCAAATACATGGCGATAACAAGTCCACCAATTGAACCACCCAGAAAAACCATAAGCATAGGCTCAAGCATTGAAGTGAGGTTCTCAACAGCCGCATCTACCTCATCGTCGTAAAAGTCAGCTATCTTCTCAAGCATGGAGTCGAGTGCACCCGTAGCCTCTCCTACAGAAATCATTTGAATTACCATACTGGGAAAAATATCTGTCTCGTTTAAAGGCTCTGCTATGGTCTGGCCTTCTGCAATAGACCCTCTAACCTCTAAGATAACCTCCTCAAGTACCTTATTACCAGAGGTCTTGGCCACGATTTCCAGGGCGTCAAGTATGGGGACACCACTGCTGATCATAGTGCCGAGGGTACGGGTAAACCTTGCTACCGCTACTTTCTTAAGCAATGGCCCAAAGATAGGCAGCTTCAAGAGCAATGAATCCGTTTGTTTTCGCCCTTTTTCAGATCGGCGGTATGCCTTGAAGCCCCAAAACAATGCAAAGGCCGCCCCTAGGATATATAAGATATTACTTTTAACAAAACGACTGAGGTTTACCACTAATTGTGTAGGGGCGGGCAGGGCCGAGCCCACGCTGGCAAACATGTCCTCAAACACTGGAATAACAAAAATCAGGATAACAGCAATGACCAAGATCGCAATACACATAACCACAATAGGATAGGTCATGGCTCCTTTGATCTTGGATCGCAACTTTTCTGCCTTTTCAATATATGCGGCCAGACGTTGAAGAATCGTATCCAAGATACCGCCTACCTCACCCGCGGCCACAAGATTCACAAAAAGGTCGTCGAAAACCTTTGGGTGTTTTTTCAATGCTTCGGCCAATGTGGAGCCACCTTCCACGTCCTTGGTGACTTGTTTTAATATGTTCTTGAAAGTTTTGTTATCAGACTGCTCAGCTAGGATGGTCAGGCCTTGAACCAGAGGAAGACCCGCATCGATCATGGTGGAGAACTGACGAGTAAAGACCACAATGTCTTTTTTGGTGACCTTAGGTTGTAAAAAGGATACATTCTCAAAAAGATCCTTTGGCTTCTGTTTAATTTTCTTTACGGTCAGGTTCCGTCTTTTGAGTTGGAGCCGGGCGAGTTTTTCGTCAGCAGCTTCGATTTCGCCCTTTAGGATTCTCCCTTTTCTGGTCTCAGCCACCCACTTGTAAATAGGCATTCTGATCCTCCTTCAGCCTTGTTAAGGCTAAAAGTTTGATCGGCACGGATCCCTTAAAGCTTTAACATTTTGTGCAACATACTATAACCTGCGGCCAGACTAGATAATTTGCCCCATCCTGTCAACCCGTGGCCCTGAAGCCCCGACATTTCGAAGATTTGGTGTATAGGAAGAATAAGGTCTTTTTCCCTGGGTTGGGGGCTGGATCATACGATTGCCAACATTATTCTTGACAAGGGGTGGGTAACGAATGTTATATGAACCTTTCGAATTGCCTCTAAATGGTCAGGTCTCATATGGTCGTCGCAAAAATGGCGGCCATTGTATCTGGCACAATGGGCATAAAATAAAGAATAAATTAAAGTTAGGAGGTATTTGGCTGTGAGTGAGATAACTGCTCCAATGGGTGGTAAGGTGATTGACATCAAGGTGAACCCTGGTGACACGGTGAATGAAGGCGATGAGGTGATGATCATTGAGGCCATGAAAATGGAACTGCCCGTAGTGTCGAGTGAATCTGGCACTGTCAAAGAGATAAAGTGCAAGAAAGGCGATGCAATCGAGGCAGATGCGGTCCTAGTGGTCCTGGAATAGGATCGAGGCCCCTTTGGGGCCTTTTTTCATGCAACAGAGGCTATTTAGACCGGAGATTTCCTGATGGATATTGAAGACAAGATCAAAGAGCTTCAAAGAAGAAACCGGGAGGCGGAACTGGGTGGTGGCGAAGAGCGGATTGCCCAGCAGCATGCTAAGGGTAAAATGACCGCCAGGGAAAGAATAGACTATCTCTTGGATAAAGGGAGTTTCCAGGAAATCGACAAGTTTGTGGTACACCAATGCCATGATTTCGGCATGGAAAAGAAAAAGATCCCGGGCGATGGCGTTGTAACGGGATATGGTACGATCAATGGGAGGCTTACTTTTGTTTTCTCCCAGGATTTTACCGTGTTTGGCGGTTCCCTTAGTGGGCCTTTCGGGCAAAAGGTCTGCAAGATCATGGACTTGGCTATGAAAAACGGCGCTCCTATCATAGGCCTGAATGATTCCGGAGGAGCCCGGATTCAAGAGGGCGTGGTAAGCCTTGGAAGCTACGGAGAGATATTCAAACGAAATGTGTGGGCCTCAGGAGTGGTCCCTCAGATATCAGTTATTATGGGGCCATGTGCTGGTGGTGCAGTGTATTCGCCCGCCCTGACGGACTTCATCATTATGGTGAAAAGGACTAGCAATATGTTTATCACTGGCCCCCAGGTCATTAAGGCAGTGACACACGAGGAAGTCACCCCAGAAGAGCTGGGTGGGGCCATTACCCATAATACGAAAAGCGGGGTAGCCCACTTTTCAGAGGACAATGACAAGGCCGCCCTTGATCGTGTGAAACAAATTTTGAGTTATCTTCCCCAGAATTACAGGGAAAGCCCTCCAGTGGTTGAATGTACAGACGATCCCAATCGCAAGGATCCGGCCTTAAATAAGGTGGTCCCTACCAACCCCAAATTGCCCTATGATATGAAAGATATTATCCGCTCTGTATTGGATCATCATGAGTTTCTGGAGATCCATGAGCGGTATGCCACGAATATGATTGTGGGGTTCGGGCGGCTGAATGGCCATGTGGTGGGTGTGGTGGCCAACCAACCCAGATTCCTGGCCGGGTGTTTGGATATTGATGCTTCCATCAAATGTGCACGTTTTGTTAGGATGTGCGACTGTTTCAATATTCCTCTGGTCACTTTTGTAGACGTGCCGGGTTTCCTCCCTGGTGTAAACCAGGAACATGGTGGCATCATTAAACACGGGGCAAAGATCATTTATGCCTATTGCGAGGCCACAGTGCCGAAAATCACGGTAATTACACGGAAGGCCTATGGTGGGGCCTATGATGTGATGTCCAGCAAGCACCATGGAGGGGATATCAACTATGCCTACCCAACTGCCGAGATTGCTGTGATGGGGCCGGAAGGGGCGGTTAATATTGTGTTCAGAAAGGAGATTGCAGCTTCTGATAACCCTGAGGAGACGCGCAAGCGATTGGTGGAGGAATACCGAAACAATTTTGCAAGCCCGTTTAAGGCGGCAGAGCTTGGGTATATAGACGAAATTATATTTCCAGAGGATACAAGGCCAAAACTTATCAGTGCCTTGATGATGCTACTGAACAAAAGGGAACGGATTCCTGAGAGGAGGCACGGCAACATTCCTCTGTAAAAATTGGATATATGTGTAATAAAAAGAACCCTCGTGGCACATAAGCGCCTTGAGGGTTTTTTCTTTGAAGGGTTTGATTTACCCTTTAGATGCCTCTTCTTTTACTTGAAATCGTTTTACCAACCTGGAGATGACCGCCCCGGACAAGGACATGGCCACAAAAAGTACCAAAAGTACCACAAACACACCAATAAATCGGAGAATCAGGGTCCCCATGATCCAGGTCCAGTTGTCTTTCAAAATAACGACGGTGGTGCCTTCATCTCCTTCTGGTTTGGAGATGGTAATGGAGTGCCAAGGCCTGTTGCTGTCATCCTCAATATAGGTTGCCTTTTTCCATTCCCTGTAGCGGACATCCTTGAGGCCTTTAAGCGCACTTTTGTAAAAGGCTACAACCTCGTCATGGCTTTTGTTGATTTTGAGTTCAAGCCTAGTTTCCGTTTTCTTGACCACCTTTGCCCCAGGGATGATAGGGGCCTCTAGGAAGTTTTCCTCTGCAAGGATAAGAGAAGGTATGCAAATAGCAGTTATTATAAGGGCAACTATAAGACGTCTCATTTTTTCCTCATCTCTCAAGCGTTGAAGAAATCCATATTTAAGATCATCAATCGAACATGGCAATAAACATTCCTGCTGCAGCAGCCGAGCCAATAACACCAGCCAGGTTTGGCCCCATGGCGTGCATAAGGAGAAAATTGGTTTTATCCTCTCTCATTCCTTCCACCTGGGAGACACGGGCCGCCATGGGAACGGCTGAGACTCCAGCAGAACCAATGAGTGGGTTAATCTTTTCCTTCAAAAAGAGATTCATGGCCTTTACAGTAAGGATACCGCCGGCTGTACATACGGCAAAATCTATCAGTCCGAGCCCAAATATGAGCAATGGCTTCCAGCTTAAGAATTTATCTGCGTGCATAGTGGCCCCTACTGAAATGCCTAAGAAGATGGTAACAATGTTCATAAGGGAGCCTTGAGCAGTCTCAGTCAACCTTCCCACTACGCCGCTTTCCTTCATCAAATTGCCCAGCATGAACATGCCCATTAGGGGTATTACGGAAGGCACCAGAAGGGCTATGATAGCAGAGGTCACTAACGGAAAAAGTATCTTTTCCTGCTTTGAAACCGGCCTGAGTTGCCTCATCCGGATCCTTCTTTCCTCTTTTGTGGTAAGAAGGCGCATTATACCCGGCTGGATCAGGGGAACCATGGCCATATATGAATAGGCAGCCAAGGCGTTAGGACCCAAGAGCTGAGGGGCCAGATGTTGTGTCAGGTAAACGGTGGTGGGTCCATCAGCACCCCCGATAATTCCTACTGAAGCTGCCTCTTTAAGGGTAAAACCGGCCAACACCGTGCCCGAGAAGGTGATGAATACTCCCAATTGGGCCCCGGCCCCAATTAAAAGGGTCTTGGGGTTGGCGATCAAAGGCCCAAAGTCGGTCATGGCCCCAAGGCCCAGGAAGATGACACATGGTATGACCTCCCATTCTAGGCCGTAATGGTAAAAGATTCGTAAGAGCTCACCATGGCCATGAGTCCAACCCATCAAGGGAACAAGCGGGAAGTTTACAATGAAGATTCCAAATCCAATGGGAAGGAGCAAAAGGGGTTCGTAGTTTTTTACAATTGCAAGGTAGATAAAAAAAGAACCAATGGCCCACATGATAACCAGCTTGAAGCTGAAGTGGAACACCCCAGTGGTATAAATAATACCACGTAACATGTCTAGTATTTCATTGAACGTCATCTTGCAACTCCTTGATATGTCGGCTCAACAGAGAGATAATCCGATTTCATTGGGATGAAACAAATTGTATTGTAGCTATAATGCAGCTACAAGCTCATGTCAAGAGGAAATTAATTGGACTACCAGAAAGTGTAACCCTTCATAAAGGCTTCAAAAATATAGTGAAAAATGATAAGCACTAGTTTTACCTTTATGGCCAAAGATCATCAAACAAAAAATAAGGAGGAACCTTTATGAGTAAAGAAAGCAGCCATGATACCCTCGAAAAGGAGTTGAAACGTTGGTCTGATAGTGTTTCAGAGAGGATAAGGAAACACCCTGAAAGAAAGGGGCACTTTGTCAATACCTCTGGGATACCCATCAAGAGGCTCTACACCCCGCTTGATTTCGGGGAGGGTGCCTATCTTGATGAGCTGGGATTTCCGGGCGAATACCCTTTCACAAGGGGGGTACAGCCTACCATGTACAGGGGCCGTTACTGGACTATGCGCCAGTATGCGGGCTTTGCCACGGCCGAAGAATCAAACAGGCGTTACAGGTTTTTGTTGGACCAAGGCCAAACAGGGCTTTCGGTGGCCTTTGATTTGCCTACTCAGATAGGTTACGACTCTGACCATGAGATGGCCATAGGGGAAGTGGGAAAGGTAGGGGTTGCCATTGACTCGCTCAGGGACATGGAGATCCTATTTAATGAAATTCCCTTGGACAAGGTGAGCACATCCATGACCATTAACGCGCCGGCCGCGGTGCTTTTGGCCATGTACATTGCTGTGGCTGAGCAACAGGGGGTGAGTCCTGACAATCTTAGGGGCACCATTCAAAACGATATCTTGAAGGAGTACTCCTCCCGGGGGACCTATATTTTTCCGCCAAAGCCATCCATGCGGATCATAACGGATATATTTTCTTACTGCGCTGAGCATGTACCCCTATGGAATACCATTAGCATCAGCGGATATCATATACGTGAGGCAGGATCTACGGCGGTGCAGGAGGTGGCCTTTACCTTGGCAAATGGGATTGCCTATGTGCAGGCTGCTCTGGATGCTGGGCTGGAGGTGGACAAATTTGGGCCCAGGCTGTCTTTCTTTTTCAATGCACACCTGGATTTTTTCGAAGAGGTTGCCAAGTACCGGGCGGCCAGAAGGCTTTGGGCAAAGATTATGAAGGAGCGATTCGGGGCCAAGAATCCGCGTTCCATGATGATTCGCTTTCACACCCAGACAGCCGGTTGCACGCTTACGGCCCAACAGCCCATGAACAACATCGTAAGGGTGGCCTTTCAGGCCCTATCTGCAGTACTGGGAGGCACTCAGTCGCTTCACACCAATTCCATGGACGAGGCCCTTTGCCTGCCTTCTGAGGAGGCGGTGCAGGTGGCCCTCAGGACCCAACAGCTTATTGCATATGAGACGGGCGTGGCAGACACTGTTGATCCCCTAGCAGGCTCATACTATGTGGAGAGCCTTACAAGGGAGATTTACGAGAGGGCAGAGGAGTACATCCGAAAGATTGATGAGATGGGAGGGGCAGTGTCAGCCATTGAAAGAGGTTATATCCAGAGGGAAATTCAGGACAGTGCCTACCGCTATCAAAGAGAGATTGAATCGGGAGAAAGAACCGTAGTGGGAGTCAATCGCTTCCAGGTAGAAGAGGAAAAGCCCGCAAATCTGCTTCGCGTAGATCCTGCGGTACGGACTGCGCAAATAGAAAAATTGAGAGCCCTCAAGGAAGACAGAGATGGAGACAAGGTTGCCAAGGCACTGGAGGATTTAAGAAAAGGTGCCCAAGGGACAGAGAACCTGATGCCCTTGATTTTGGAGGCAGTAAAGGCCTATGCCACCTTGGGAGAGATCTGTGATGTGCTTCGTGATGTCTTCGGTGAGTACCGGCCAGTGTCGACGCTGGGATAGAAGGATCTGGGCTTGATGACTATTCTTCTGAACAGCAGAATGTCGAATACCGAATGTCCAATGTTGAAATCATACCTTCGTGATTCTAGGGTTTTTTGTTCTACGGTTCGATATTCAGAGAACTGGAATAATAGCCTGTTGGAATATTTTGGGACCTATACATTATAATTGTATGGAAAGGGGTGTAATTGGGGATGACAAGTGAGAAAAAAATTCGGGTATTGGCTGCAAAGCCGGGACTGGACGGCCATGACAGGGGGATCAAGGTACTTGCAAGCGCCTTGATGGATGCTGGTATGGAGGTGATTTATACGGGCTTGAGGCAGACACCCACACAAATTGTGGAGACTGCTATTCAGGAGGATGTGGATGTCATTGCAATGAGTATATTGTCAGGAGCCCATGATTACCATTTTCCAAAGGTAATGGAGTTGCTGAAAGAAAAGGGCATTGATGATATTTTGGTCTTGGGCGGCGGGATTATACCTGACGAGGATATTCCTGGGCTCAAGGCATGTGGTATTGCAGAAATATTCGGCCCTGGGACCAATACCCAGGATGTGGTGAGGTTTATAAAGGAACACATGAAAAAGAATTGAGCTACCGCTAAAATAGGCAGAGATTTCCATGAAAATGTTTTAGATTCTAAATGTAGCTCTCGGGCTGTGGTCTATTCTAATGAAAGTGGCTTTTGGTGATAGAGGCGAAGCGGCTTGCGGCGCTCGTTGTCAATTTCGCAGGCGGAGCTGTTGTCACACCTCGGACGAGCGAAAAGGCAATAGCCAAAATGAAAGAAATGAAGGAACAGTTTGATGAGCTATTAGAAAAATTCCTTGCTGCATAGGGGGTGTTATGGAGCCGGTAGAGGTAGAAAAGTGGCTCAAAGAAAACACTAGGAAGTGCCCTATAAGGTGGACCCCATTGTAGTTTTATAATTTTCCAGTAATGTCCGGTTAAGTTTTTGCATAAGGTGAATGGGGATAATTATCCTTTGCCCAGTGGATAGGTTGGCGATTCATTCTATCCATAGCCCTGGTCTCATTTAAGATTTGA
>JAFDIV010000066.1 GCA_019307815.1 Deltaproteobacteria bacterium | reverse complement strand
ATTGAGATACTCCTCTACCTGGCTCGGTAGACAGGCAGGGATTAACATCACAGGCCTTACATGATTCGATCAAAAAGTAATATAGTGCTGCAGCCTTTCCACCCCTCTCACTGCCGGCAAACCCGCCTGACGGCCAACGCCTGCCTGACTGCGGACGGCAGGCAGGGCGGGCAGGTAACCAGTTCTTCCTTCCCAGAGCAAGGGGCCTTATGGCATTCTCTGCCGTGTTATTGTCAGGCTTCAGCCAGCCATCATCCAGGTAGCGGTACAGAGCCTCCCTCTGGTTTAGTGCATAGTTAATGGCCTTTCTCAATGGCTCAGAGGGCACCGTTTCATGTATCAGATCCTCAAGTCTGCTAAATAACCGATCAATGATAGGCCTGGCATGGGTATTCCTGTAAGCACACCGCTGCTGTGGCCCCATGTCTTTGCACCCTGACTCCACCTTGTACAGTTGGGCAATACGACCCATGATCTCCGTGGCTTCCCGTGGCCTTGAAGACACCGCTTCATCAAACTTCCGCCTGGCATGCACCCAGCAGCCTACTTCTATAACTCCATCTCTTTCAAATAACTCATCATACCCACTGTAGGCATCAGCATGCCTGCCTGACGTCAGGCAGGCACATAACCACGGTAGCCATCAAGAAAATCAAGGGCACGTTTCTTGCTCCTGTCAGGTGAAAAATCATACACCGCCAATGGGGGACCAGGTCCACCTCGGATATATACCCAAAGCCTCCCCTTCTTCACCCTCCCATGACCCTTGACCTGAAGGGGAATAGGAGTATCGTCAGTAAATAAATAGCCGCTATCTAATACCACCTCTTTTAACACTTCTCCAAGGGGTTTGATCGCCTCATAGCACTGAAGCAACCAACTGGTTTGGGTGGATCTAGAGATTCTCACCCCCCTCCCGCTCAAACCTGCCTGCCAACGATAATGGCATATGGCATGTCAAGAGCAAATTTTTGAATCCTCCATACTGAAATTCGACAGTTGAGCGGCCATGTTGAAAGGTGGCCCTAGTGATTTCAATAGGTTACAGGGTATTTTTCTCCATTTTGCCCACAGTGTAGTGTCATTAAAATGCACTAAATCCCTCGGCAACCCCTCTGCCTTGGCCTTATAATAGTCCCATGTTTTTCAGGGCTAAAAAGCGGGTCCAAAAATCATCCCCATGAGTACCTACAGATCGTAGAGTCTTTTCGGGATGGTTCAACCGGGCGCCAGCAGGTAATCGCCACGCTGGGGCGTCTGGATCACCTCAAGGCCTCCGGTCATCAGCAACTCGACCTCATCTTCCTCGATACCACCTTAACCTACCTCTACCGGATCAGCTTCAAGCGGTCCGGATGTCCTTGGACGCAACGGACTATCTTATTCGCACAGACTTTGAGGGCCAAGCCTACCAGGCTTTCCAGGCAGCAGGGTTGCGCCCACCTCCTAGGGTGAAACGTCTTTCGGCCAACCAGACGGGGTAGTGCCATAAACCATTTTATTGATGATAACTTGGTGTTATTTCAACTGATGGAGAAATTTTCAATGCCTTTAGTGAGCCTCTAAAGCCTGGGCTTCTTAACAGTGGGACTATTTCACAGGGTAAACCGTGAACGAATACCTGCCTGCACCCCTGCCTGACGGTCAGGCGGGGAGGCTTCGGCAGGCAGGCTGGACAGACCAGAATGGAGAAAAAAAGGAAAGGTTTACCCTGTTAGGGAACTCTGACAGGGACCCATTGGTTTAGCTGTGTGGCCTGGAAAGGCCTGGCTGAGATCATTGAAAAATATCTATCCAAGGGCTCCCAGGTTGGGATCTCCGGCTCCTTACAGCAAAGGACCTGGCAAAATGAGATGGGTGAGACCAGGTTCACTGTGGAGATCGTGGTAAGAAATCTAACCATGCTTGACAACAAAAGGCGCGAGGAAGCCCCTCCGATTGAGGATAGTGATATCCCTTTTTGAAATATTACCTGTATTATGGCTCCCAATTCAAAGCTCCTGACTCAAAACACTCTCAAGCGGTACTACCGCGTTGATGAAGTAGCCGAATATTTCTCCATCTCGGTAAGAACGGTCTATCGCCTCATTGAGGAAGGGGAGCTATCCAGGGTGAAAATCCGGGGGTGCCTCAGAATACCCTTAGGGGAGATAAACAGATATGAAGGGAAATTGAAAAAAGAGATGGACTAAATATGAAAAGTCAAAACACCGTAACCTCGCATAGCCTTTCCGGCTGAGGTTATCAATCTTATAGCCATATTGAGCATACAATCTTTACCTTTGGGGCGTAGCCATGATATGTATGTACTTCAGGTACATGTCAGATGAAAAATTAGGCCGAACTCTGGAACATCAGATGAAAACAGAGTGGGAAAAAGCAGCGGAAAAGGTTGCAAACACAGTAAAGGAAGTATTGCTTCGAAATTTTGATGATGAGTTCTTCAAGAAAGCAGACGTTATGGCTTTTGTATGTTTCAAGGTGCTATCCGATTCACTGAAGAAAAAGAGAATGAAGATAAATGAAGATTTCAAGGCGTTTTGCAAATCCCACAAATTCACCCAATATAGAATCAGGGATATTGAGCAAGGCAGGATGCAAGATATAGATCCACATGTATTTGGAAAATACATCAAGGCAATCAATGCGGAAGCTGAATTGAAGGAATGGATTTCAAGATTTCCAAATGTGGCCAAAAGATACAAGTTGATCTAGACTGCGAAAGGCCCAAATTATCATAACCCTGAAGGCAGCCTCATTTTTTCCTCATGTCATCTGAAACAGATATTCAATCTTTCCGCTTCAGGTCCATCCACCCGAAGCTTTTGATGGGCACTGGTAGTGACCGGTACGCAGGGTGGCTGGGCCAGATCTATTCACCACAAAAATACATAGGAAGGATAAAACGCCGCACCACTTCCCTACCTGTTCTTTGCCCAGAGCTTTTCGCTGCCTTCATTGAGGCGGCAGTTCAATCTATCGGGAAAGAGGTTTTTCAATGCCTCCGGTGACCTAATCATCAGGCTGATGACCCCAAGGGGCATGAGGTACGAGGATGCCTATGCAAAGGCCCATCCATTTGACAAGCTGATAGACGGGATGTTGCAGGGATCAATGGTGCGTGACACAGTGGAAATTGCGAGGGAAGCGATTGATCAGAGGATCAGGCCAAATATCATCATTAACAACCGGGCTGGAGGCAATGCCCCTCTTATTGCGCAGAAGGTGGCTAGGTCTTTTATGCAGTGTCCAACTCCCATCTCTTTCCATGCTGACAGCAGCAATACCTAAGTGTGGGTTGGGATCAGATCTTTGACTATCGCCCTCTCATTAGGCGAGAGGGGCCATAACTTGACGTTTGTATGAGAAATGACGATAGTCTTAAATGGAGGCATAAATATTGGCGGGATGATCGTTCCTTTCTGATTATGGAAAGCTGTGACTCAAGAATACCTGGACTTAGTGAGGAGCAGAGCAAAAGAGAAGCTGTTATTGGGTTTTATGCTCGTAAAAATTGTCCCCATCCCCTTCGCAGAATCGTTGTTTGGGATACTGAAAAAGTCAAGACCTTTGTAGGAACCACCAAGAATGCCCTCTACATTCAGATTTGGACACCTATGAAAAAGCACCGTGTCAAGGAAAAAATTTCTCTTTCAATCAATTTGGGTGCCCGACCGCAGCCACACCCTTTGCATGTGGTGGAGGGAGGGCTACCCTCTGGGAATCACATGGGCAGCCTCAACCAAGGCCGTACGAAGATGACGCGAGCCCTGCTTTGTTATACTGCCCATCCTCTGTTTGCCCCCACTGGCATCCAGGGAGGGGACCAGGCCAGCATAGGAGGCCAGGTTACGATATGAGCGAAACCGTGAGATATCTCCAACTTCAGCCACAATGGTCATGGCAACTATCGCCCCAATGCCAGGCACACTCATGAGCAGTTTG
>JAFDIV010000027.1 GCA_019307815.1 Deltaproteobacteria bacterium | reverse complement strand
GTCTCAAGATGGAAGTGACCTGGCAGTCAAAACCCATAGGAAAAGTGGGCAAGCATCTACCCTCTCTCAAGAAATTGACCCAGGGAAATTTTACACAAAATCGTTGACAGTACCGAGTAACGACTCATTTGGGTATCCTTAACTCACCCTGTCTTTAAGGTTTCATCTGGCAGTTGTAATGAAACAGGGTCATGCAACGGCGAGGATAATGGCAAGTACTCTTGATGCCGAAAGACTGACCATAGTATCTTGAGGTGCATCTATTCCGATTTTTCTTGCCTTCTACAAGGTTCTCACAATAGCATGAATAGCATTTATTTTACATGGCCATACCTTCTGTGAGGTTGCCCATGATAGCGACACCTCTCAAGATGTGCCCACCCTGCTCCGGACAGGTTTGTTTTTCTGTTCGGAGTGATTCCTCATGACCGTTCTAAAGCGGCCGGAATTTATTTCCAAGCTCGCCTTTATTTGGAAGCCCCTCATTTTTCTCTCTCTTGGGTTTAATCTTAAAGCCTCTCTAGACACAGCCGCACTGGCGACAACCCGCGATGCCAGAATGGAGATGATCGCCGATGAGGTAACTGCTTTTGGTGAAAAGTAGCGCATCACCTTACTAACTTTTAATTGAAAGGAGGGGCTATCATGTCAACAGAACAAAGCAAGGCAATCGCCCCCCGTTATATAGAGGAAATCTGGACTGACGGAAAGCTGGATGCGGCAGATGAAATCATTAATGAGGACTTCATCTTTCATGGACCTATTAGGGAGGTGGACGGTCTTGAAGTGTTCAAACAATTCGTAGCCGCAATCCACTGAGGACTTGGTCGCTGAAGAGGACAAGGTGGTTTTCCGTTGGACGATGACTGGCACTCATAATAACGAATTCATGAGCATCGCTTCCACTGGCAAGCATTTCACGGTACCACGCGCGACTATTGTCCGTGTTTCTGTAGAGGAAATGGTAGAGGCTTGGCTTTATTGGGACCGCCTCGGCATGGTGGAACAACTCGGTGCCACGCTTGCACCGCAATAGTGTGAAAAGTAAGCCATAAGCCATCCTTCAATTTGTGAAGGACGTCACTTTAACGGTTACAAGAAAAAAAGGGGGACAGTCATGAACGAGAACGTATTCAGTAAGCTTGCCAAAGTGCTTGATACCCTTCCGAACGGCTTCCCTGCTACACCCACGGGTATTGAAATCAAGATCCTGAAGAAGGTTTTTTCGCCGGAGGAGGCCGAACTGTTCTGTGATTTGAGGCTCAATCCTGAGACCACAGAAGAGATCGCGAACCGGACTGGACGACCATTGGAGGGCCTTGAAGAAAAGCTGATAGGGATGTGGAAGCAAGGGGAGATCGCAGTCGACAAAAGGGAAGGAGTGAAGACATTCAAGATGATGCCGTGGATTATCGGCATTTACGAATTTCAGTTGAAACGGATGGATAAAGAATTTGCTCAAATGTGTGAGGAATATTCCATGTACTGGGGGGCTCAGTTCCTAAAACACGGACCCCGGGTCATGCAGGTGATTCCGATCGAACGGGAAATACCTGTGAGACAGGAGGCCCTGACCTACGAACAAGTTTCCAATATCATCGATAAGGGGCTTTCGTTCATGGTGAATGAGTGTATATGCCGGAAGAAGCAAGGCCTGCTTGGTCAGCGCTGTGACAAACCCCTGGAAACATGCCTGGGGATTCACCCTCAGCCCGAGTTTTACAAGGACCACCCATGGGGAGGGCGCCTCATCAGCAAACGAGAGGCTTATGATGTCCTTCAGAAGGCTGAAGAAGCCGGGCTTGTGCACATGACCAGCAATGTTGAAACCGGCCACTGGTTTATTTGCAACTGCTGTGGATGCTGTTGTGGTCTATTGCGGGCGGTCAATATGGGAATGCCCAACGTAATCAACTCGTACTACTATGCGGAGATCGATGCTGAACAGTGTGATGGCTGCGGCATCTGTGACGAAGAGCGTTGCCAAGTGAAGGCCATCGAGGAAGTGGATGGCACCTATAGAATCAATAGAGAAAGATGCATCGGTTGTGGCCTCTGCGTTACGGCCTGTCCCTCGGAAGCCATCACCCTGTTTCACAAGAAACCAGAGGAAATAGAGCTTCCTCCAAGAGATGAAATGGGATGGCTGGAAGAACGGGCAAGGCAGCGGGGTATCGATTACAGCGCCTACAAATAGTTGATCTCAAGTTAGGCTGATACCTTGGATGTCTCCGCATTCCTAAAAAAACAAGTTTTTATCAGAAACCCAAGATATAGGTCTCGTGGTTAGCTGCTCAGGCAAAATGTCAAAAATTGAACCAACGTGTAAAATTAGAGAAGAAACAATTGAGATAACGTAGAAGCAAGATCATCCAACTCAAATCAGGAGGTTCCGGTATGGAGTTTCACCTCAATATGTGCATACTCAGCTCCTAACAGGTACTACTATATCCTGTTGAACTAAACCGCTTCGCGGTGGTTTTCACATAACTTGAGGAATCTTGAATTGCCAGCTGCTGGACTTCACAAGATTTCTCGCACCGCTAAGCGGGGCCCGAAATGACAAGAACACCAGAAACTGGATTACGACACAGCCTCTGGCAGGACAGGGGAAGGGGGGAAGGATTTTGAAGTCCTTTGAACGGGGGATTGAAAAATGGCGCATTTCGTGAAATAAAATAAAGATTTGAAAGATCCCAATGCCAGGAGAAAATGACCTGATGGAATTGGAAAAATGTTTTGAAATACTTGACCTGCAGCCTGGGGCCGGGATGGAAGAAATAAAAGCGGCCTATAGGGACGCTGTTTCGGTTTGGCACCCGGACCGCTTCTCCCATAATCTGCGCCTGAGGAAAAAGGCAGAAAGGAAGATAAAGGAAATCAACGAGGCCTATGAGACCCTCATGTCTCGCATATCGGGCTATGACTCTCAGCTCGAGGAAAGAGGGGATCGCTCCCAAAGCCATGTGGAGGCTATTGCCGAGGTCAGCACCCGACTCATCCTTCATGCCTGCCATTATCTGATTAAGAGGTGGAAAGGCTCTTGAGAGATTTAACGTTAAGTCATAAATTTCTTTAATCAATAACCCTAGAGCAAGAGCCAAGATCACCCACTCCTAATGAAGTCCTAAAATTGACGCCGACCCGCTTGTAATAAGAACAATTTGATCCCTTGGCGGGAAAGGGTGAAGGCGGTGAAGGCGATTCAGCTCCCGGAGCAGTCTGGGAGAGGGGATATCTACTATATGGGAAAGGGGAAGAGCCGATTGCGTAGCGATAGGGGCATGTTTGGTTTGAGGAGAGCTTTTCTGGAGATCGTGGGGAGAACTGGGGCATAGCGCTGAAAAAGGTACTTTACTATAGACCTATATTATTTTGTTATAACTACTGTTCTTTTCTTAAAGCAAGGTCATTTATTTAAGATTTAGCAACCGAGGATATCCCTGTATCCGGTCATATTCAAGGTTTTTGGATGACAAAAAATTGCAAAAAAAATGGAATATGGTATAAGTTCCCGCGGCTTTGATAAGATCTGTCCTATGAAAGGAGAGCACTGATGAGTACAAGCAAGATGGCGGATCCAAAAGATCAGCTACCCAAATGTCCAACCGGCATACAGGGGCTAGATGAAATCACTGGCGGGGGCTTGCCAAAAGGACGCCCCAGTTTGGTGTGCGGCGGGCCAGGCTGTGGCAAGACCCTCCTTGCCATGACTTTTCTTGTACACGGAGCTCTTCATTACAATGAACCGGGCGTTTTTATGGCATTTGAGGAATCCGAAGAAGAGCTGATCCAGAATGTGGCTTCCTTGGGTTGGGATTTGAAGAGTCTCATCGAGCAAAAGAAGGCGTTCATTGACCATGTTCACATTGATCCCGCTGAGATCGAAGAGACAGGCAGCTACGACTTGGAAGGGCTATTCATCCGTCTTGGATACGCCATTGACTCCATTGGCGCCAAACGGGTGGTTTTGGATACAGTGGAAGCGCTCTCTTCTGGATTCAGTAATACGTCTATCTTGCGGGCTGAACTGCGGCGTCTCTTTCGGTGGCTCAAGACCAAGGGGGTGACGGCCGTTATCACGGGAGAGCGTGGCGAGGGTACAATCACCCGCCATGGCCTGGAAGAATATGTCTCTGATTGCGTGATCCTCTTAGACCAGCAAATGAGAGACCAGATTTCAACCCGGACTCTGCGGGTGATCAAGTATCGCGGCTCAAGCCATGACACCAACGAACACCCCTTTTTGATCAGCAACAATGGTATTTCTCTCCTTCCCATTACTTCCCTTGAACTGGTATATGAGGCCCCTACTGAACGCGTCTCTACAGGCATCGAGCGCCTGGATACCATGTTAGGCGGGGAAGGATACTATCGTGGCAGTAGTGTACTTATCTCAGGGACGGCTGGCACAGGAAAAACCAGTATGGTGGCCCACTTTGCCCATGCTGCGTGTCAGAGGGGTGAGCGATGCCTCTTTTTCGCCTTTGAAGAGTCGGGAAACCAGATCATCCGCAATATGCGCTCCATTGGGATCGATCTTGAGCCCTGGGTAGATCGCGGGCTCTTGCAGTTTCGCGCAGCGCGCTCAACTCTTTATGGCTTGGAGAGGCAGTTGGAGGTGATGAGGGAGTGGATTGAGCGCTTTAACCCCCACGTAGTTATCCTGGATCCCATCTCAAACCTTATCGCGGTCGGTACGGAACACGAGGTCAAATCCATGTTAACCCGTCTGATCGATTTCTTGAAAACAAGACAGATCACCACCCTTGTTACAGATTTGACCCATGGTGGCAGGCCCCTTGAGGCCACGGAAGTCCACGTCTCTTCTTTAATGGATACATGGATTCTGCTTCGGGACATTGAAAGCAATGGGGAACGGAATCGTGGTTTATATATCCTCAAGTCACGTGGTATGCTCCACTCCAACCAGATCCGTGAATTTGTTTTGACCGATTATGGCATTAATTTGGTGGATGTGTACCTGGGACCGGCAGGCGTGCTGACTGGTGCGGCACGGTATGTGCAAGAGGCAAAGGAGAAAGCAGAAGCGTTAATGCGACAGCAAGAGATTGAACGTAAGCAAAAAGCGCTTGAAAGAAAACGTAGGCTTATGGAGGCACAGATCGCTAGCCTCCGCGCTGAGTTTGAGGCTGATCAAGAGGAGCTGGAAGAGATCATCGCCCAGGAAAAACTGAGAAACGAAATCTTGGCGAAGGATCGAAAAGAGATGGCTCACATCCGGCAGGCTGACAAGATGCCCGGGGCGACCTAGGATTTTAAAGAAATATTCCGAGGGAGGTATCACATGACCATGGGAAGCACGGAGGTCCAGCATAAAGCTGTAGGAAAGGAGGGAACTCCTACCTTTGAACTGAGGCTTTATGTGGCCGGGCAGACTCCCAACTCCATAAAAGCCTTGGCGAACCTCAAAAAAATCTGTGAAGAGCACCTGAAGGGCCAGTACCGGATTGAGGTGATTGACCTTTTAGAGAATCCGCAACTTGCCAAAGGGGACCGAATTCTAGCCGTCCCGACTCTGGTGCGGAAACTCCCTCCCCCGGTGAAAAAGATTATTGGGGATCTGTCCAATACCGAGCGTGTGCTGGTGGGCCTGGATCTCCGCCCCCGCTATAAAGGAAGAAAACATTTATGAAGGAAAAGAAACCAAAAAACGCTTTAGAGGCCTTTGAGCAGGCCTTGAAGGGTTCAGAGAAAGAAACTTATATACTAAACCTCTATGTTGCAGGAGTAAGGCCCATATCCGTAAGGGCTGTGGCCAACATCAAGCAGATCTGCGAGAGGTACCTTAAGGGCCGCTATACTCTGGAGGTCATTGATGCCTACCAGAGTCCCGATGTTCTAGCAGGTGTGCAGATTGTGGCCATGCCGACTCTCATTAAAACATCCCCTCTTCCTATGCGCAGGATTGTGGGCGATTTGTCAGACACCGGGCGGGTCCTCTCTTTAATGGGTATATATCCAAGGGAATAAATGGGGGTATCAGAGGATGAAGGAAAAGACCCGACAGGACCTGTTGAACGAGATTCAAGAACTCCGGGCGACATTAGCGGAAACTCAAGAAACCCTGGATGCCCTCAAAAGCGGACAAGTGGATGCCATAGTGGTTTCAGGACCTAAGGGCGAGCGTGTTTATACGCTAAAAGGTGCAGACGATACCTACCGCACCCTAGTGCAACAAATGAAGGAAGGAGCCTTTACCCTTACTCGGGACGGCACGATCCTTTACTGCAACCGACGCCTTGGGGAGATGCTCAAGACCCCCATAAATCAACTAACCAGCGCGTCTCTCTATGACTTCATAGCGCCAGAAGATCGGCCCATATGTGAGGCCTTGGTACAGGAAGCGGAGCGAGAAGGGGCTGCTAGAGGAGAGGTTACCTTCAGCACCGGGGACGGGACCCAGTTACCGGGCTTTCTCTCCCTCAGTAGCCTACAGATGAATAATATGCCGATTCTTTGTGCAGTGGCTACAGATTTGACCGAAGAGAGACGCTACGAGGAGATAGTCGCCGCCGAAAGGCTGGCGCGCTCCATTCTCGCTCAGGCTGCTGAGGCCATTGTAGTATGCAATGAAAAAGGGCGAATTATCCGGGCCAACCATATGGCGCACCAATTGTGCGGCCAGAATCCGATACTTCAACCTTTTGAAGCAATTTTCCCTCTTTACGTCGTACCAAAGCAACAGTGGACTGCCAGAAAGCCAGGAGATGGTGCAGACCTGTTTTCCCTTACTTCCACTTTAGGGGGGGCGACTATTCGAGGGATGGAAGTTGAATTTATCCGCAAAGATGGTGAAGTGTTTAATCTGCTTCTAAGCGGGGGACCTTTGTTGAATGAAAGAAAGGAGATCATAGGTTGCGTTGTGACCCTCACGGATATCACCCAGCGCAAACGGGTGGAATTAGCCCTTCTAGAAAGCGAGGAAAAATACCGTTTGCTTGTGGAAAACCAAACAGACTTGGTGGTCAAGGTGGACACGGAGGGGAGGTTCCTTTTTGTCAGTCCATCTTATTGTGAGATGTTCGGCAAAAAAGAAGAGGAGTTGCTGGGCGAAGTATTCCCGCCTTTTGTCCCCGACGATGATCGGGGAATGAGGGCCAAGTGCATGGAAGATCTATACCATCCTCCTTATAGCTCTTATATGGAGCAAAAGGTTCTCACCAAGGATGGATGGCGTTGGCTGGCATGGGCGAATAAATCCATATTGGACGAAAAGAATAATGTCATTGCCATTGTGAGTGTGGGTAGGGACATTACCGAACAAAAACAGGAAGAGGAAGAGCGGCTCAAACTGGAGGCACAGCTTCGCCAGGCCCAGAAAATGGAAGCCATCGGCACACTTGCAGGCGGCATTGCCCACGATTTTAACAATATCCTGGCAGCCATCATCGGGTATTCGGAGCTCTCCCTTGATGACACCCTCGAGGGATCCCAACTGCGGGCCAACCTGCAGCAGGTGCTTCATGCCGCCTATAGGGCCAGAGACTTGGTGAAACAGATCCTCGCCTTTAGCCGGCAGGGAGAACAGGAACGCATTCCTATCTCCATTAACCCAATTATAAAAGAGGCTCTTAAGCTCTTGAGGGCCTCCCTACCCGCCACCATTGAAATTCGCCACGATATAGAGAAAGATCCGGGCATTATCGAGGCGGACGCCACCCAGATCCACCAGATTCTAATGAACCTTTGCACCAATGCGGAGCACGCCATGCGGGAAAACGGAGGAACCCTTGAGGTCAAGGTCACTAGAGTTAATTTGGACTATGAAGTGGCTTCACAGCATCCCGAGCTCCATCCTGGACCATATTTGCGACTGACGGTGAGGGATACGGGCCACGGAATTGATCGTAAGATTATGGACCGTATTTTTGACCCCTACTTTACCACTAAAGAAAAGGGGGAAGGAACCGGCCTCGGGCTGGCCGTGGTACACGGGATTGTTAAGGCTCACGGAGGTGCTATCACTGTGGAGAGTGAGCTCGGGAAGGGGAGTACCTTTCATGTGTATTTTCCAGTAATTGAAGGAGAAGAAACACCCCGAGAAACGGCTGAAGAACTCATTCCCACAGGAAACGAACGGATTCTTTTTGTGGATGACGAGCCGTCGATCGCGGATATGGGGAGGCAGCTCTTGGAACGTCTGGGTTATGATGTTGTTACAAAGACCAACAGTCTTGAAGCGCTAGAGCTTTTTCGGTCCGAGCCGGAGCGCTTTGACCTGGTAATCACCGATATGACCATGCCGCAGATGACGGGTGACCGACTGGCCCAAAAACTCTTGAAGATCCGCCCCGATATCCCAATCATTCTTTGCACAGGCTTCAGTCAAAGGATTTCGGAGGAAAAGGCTAGGGAAATAGGAATCCGGGCGTTTGCCATGAAACCGATCTTGAAACGGGATTTGGGTAATATCGTTCGGAAGGTTTTGGATGAAAAGTGAATATGAAAGTTGGTCAAATCGTTAAATAGTTGAATGTTAACAGATGAAACTTTTTCACGATTTGACGATTTAACCATTCTACCAGTCAATCTACTTTCATTCTTCGTTGCACCTGGATACAGGCATGGGGGTTAGATATGGCTTGGGAGTCGGAGTTTCAAAAGCTCTTCACACAAGGCATCGTAGTCTTCTGCGCCACGGGAGGATTTGGCAAATCGGTAAATGGGTTTTCCAGCCAAATTGGCCTGATTTAGGGCCTCACTTTTGTGGATTACGGTTTTCAGAACCTTCCTGCGGTGATCCTCCATGAGCTCTTCAAAGATGGCGTTGGTATGGGTGGTACGAAGGTCTAGCATGGTTACCAATATCCGAAATGGGATATTGTCCTCATCCCTCAACTCGCGGGCTGTCTCGATCAATGCCTCCAGCCCCACCACGGCTCCTACGCCGGGCTGGACAGGGACCAAGAGAAGATCTGCAGCATTGATGGCATTGTAGGTGAGAATGCCCAAAGAAGGAGGACAGTCAATAAGTATCATTCTATAGTCCTCCGGGAGCGCACTCAGGGCCCGGTCCAATCGCTCCTCCCGTCTGATCCGGGCTGAGAGGAGCTCGGCTGTTTCGCTCAACCTTGGGGTGGCCGGAACAATATCTACCTCAGGATAGTCCGTGGGAAATACAGCACGGTAGGCCTGAGATGGCCTGTCCATGATAAAATCGCTTACATCCCGTTCGGGCTCCGAGCGAAAATAGCAGCGTGTGGAATGGCCTTGGGGATCCAGATCCACCAACAAGGTCTTTTTGTTCCGGTTGGCAAATCCGGCTACTAAGTTCACGGCTGTAGTAGTCTTCCCTACCCCGCCCTTTGCATTGGTGACTGCTATGATCATGAGACCCCTCCACAGATTGACCTTTAACGTGTAGAAAACTTAACTAGTATCCATACATAAATCAAAGATTTTTTGATGAAGCTGTCAGCGGTCAGGTGCCAGCACTCAGCCTAATAATTTGTTTTTTCTCCGTTTTTGCTGAAGGCTAAACGCTGATCGCTGAATACGCCCATCCGGGAATGCCAATTTGTGGATAGGCACTCACTATACCCTATTTTGGTATTAATTTAAAGCAGTTTTGGATAGACAGGCCAGAGCCCTTTTATTCACGGCCTAATACAGAGCCAATCCTTTCCAGTGCCCAATCCACCACATCTTTGGTAATAACCAGCGGGGGGGCGAATCGAATAATATTATCATGAGTTTCCTTGCAAAGCAGCCCCTTTTCCTTGAGTTGTTCACAATAACTGCGGGCCCCGCCAGCCTCGGGGTATAGTTCCACGGCGATAAGCAACCCTTTCCCACGAACTTCTTTTATAAGTGGATTCTTGACCTGTTTCAATCCCTCCAAAAAATAGGCCCCTATCTCTCTAGCATTTTCAATCATTCCTTCTTCAATAAGAACCTTTAAGGCGGTGCGTGCTACTGCACAGGCTAAGGGATTGCCCCCGAAGGTGCTCCCATGTTCCCCAGGCTGGAGCACTGCCATTACTTCCGTGTTGGACAGGACAGCGGAAATGGGATAGAACCCTCCAGAAAGGGCCTTTCCAACAAGCGTCAAGTCCGCTTCAATACCATCATGTTCTTCTGCCAAGAGTTTTCCTGTACGGCCTAGACCGGTCTGGATCTCGTCAAGGATAAGCACCACATTGTGCCTATCACAGATGCTTCTAACCTCTTTGAGGTAGCCTGGAGGAGGAATAATTACCCCTGCTTCCCCTTGGATCGGCTCCACCAAAAACCCCACTGTGTTAGGAGTGATAGCAGCCTCCAATGCATTGGCATCCCCAAAGGGGATGATCTTGAAACCAGGTGTAAAGGGCCCGAACCCGGCCCTAGAATTTTCATCTGTGCTGAATCCCACAATAGTGATGGTGCGGCCATGGAAATTATTTTCGCACACTATGATTTCTGCCTTATCCTGTGGGACGCCTTTGACCTTATATCCCCATTTCCGCACCACCTTTATGGCCGTTTCCACGGCCTCAGCACCGCTGTTCATGGGCAAGACCTTATGTGAGCGTGTGAGTTCACAGAGATCTTTGTAGAAAAGTCCCAGTTGATCATTTCGGAATGCCCGGGAAGTGAGGGTCAGTTTCTTTGCCTGCTCGATCATGGCTTCAAGTATCTTGGGATGACAGTGCCCCTGGTTTACGGCTGAGTAGGCCGAGAGGCAGTCCAGATATTTTTTGCCTTCAACATCCCATACCCATACCCCCTTGCCATGTGATAAAACAACGTCCAGGGGTTTATAGTTGTGCGCTCCAAACTGATTTTCCAGGTCTATAAACTCGCTCGTTTGCATGGTAATGACTCCTTTTATGCATCTTTAATGAATTCCGTACCAACCTTTCCTTTTACTGCCATTTCTATGTTCTCAATTGATGTAATTATGGCCCGCTTTCCTCCTTGTTTAATGAACTGGACGGCCGCCTCAACCTTGGGCAACATGGAACCCGTGCCGAAATGGCCCCCTTTTGCATAGGCAACCGCTTCTTTTAATGTAAGCTTCCTGAGTAGCGTTTGTTTTTCAGTGCCAAAGTTTAACATGGCGCCTTCAACGTCCGTGGCTATGACAAAAATATCAACCCCCACCTCTTTTGCCAAGGTAGCACTTGCAAAATCCTTGTCTACAACCGCATCTACCCCGCTAAAGGCCCTTCCTTCCCGTATCACCGGAATGCCACCGCCTCCGCAACATATGACTATGAAGTCCATTTCAATTAATTTCTTAATCTCTCGTTTTTCGATAATTGTAACGGGCATGGGAGAGGCAACTACCCGTCTATACCCTTTTGCCGTTTTTATGGTAGGGTAATTAAGTTTAGCGGCCTCCTCTGCAGTGTAGGTGGGACCGATGGGTTTGGTAGGATTATCAAAGGCTGGGTCGTCTTTGTCAACAACTACATAAGTAATTAAAGTGACCAGCGGCCTGAAATCAATGCCTAATGCCATCAGCTCTTGGTCCAGTGTGGATTCAATCATATAACCAATGTGGCCTTCGGTCTGTGCAACCAGGATTTCCAATGGAAGCCGCGGAACAGTATCACAACATTCCTGCTGAAGGAGGAGGTTACCTACCTGTGGTGCATTGCCGTGCGTGATAATGATGCTATAGTCTTGAGAAAGCCTGGCAATTTGCTGGATAGGAAGCTTCAAATTTTCAAACTGCTGCTCTATGGTCCCTTCTTGCCCCTTGCGGATAAGGGCATTGCCCCCTAATGCTACCAAAAGTACCGACTTCCTGCGCTTTATTGTGCTCATATTTTTGTTCGCTCCTGGTTTCGAGAACGAAAAAGGCTGCTAGTTCTGGAGCTTTTCTATTATAATCTCCTTCAGCGTTGGCCTCCCGTGGTCTTTGTATTCATAACGGATGGCAAGTACCGGTTTATTGATGGATATCATCTTTGTAAGATCAATTGGAGTGGCCACTAGTACAAGATCACATTCTGTCCTGTTTATAGTAGCCTCCAGGTCGGATACCTGTCGGGGCGTGTAGCCCATTGCTGGCAACAGGGCTCCAATGGGGGGATAACGTTGAAAGACTTGCTTAAGGGTTCCCACAAGATAGGGCCTAGGGTCAACCAGTTGATCAGCCCCAAAACGTTTAGCGGCAATAACCCCTGCGCCATAGTCCATCTCACCATGCGTAAGGGTTGGGCCGTCTTCAACCACCAATACCCTTTTACCTTTAATTTGGCCAGGGTCTTCGGCTGTTATCTCTGATTCTGCTTGTATAATCACAGCCTTGGGATTATTTGCCTCAATAGTGCTGCGGACTTTTTCAATGTTTTTGGGATCAGCGCTGTCCACCTTATTTATAATTGCCAGGTCAGCCATTATCAAATTGGTTTCGCCAGGATGATAGGAAGTCTCATGGCCTGGGCGATGGGGGTCAAAAACCACAATATGTATATCGGGTGCAAAAAACGGGGTGTCATTGTTTCCGCCATCCCATATAATGACATCAGCTTCCTCTTCTGCCTGTCGAAGAATTTTTTCATAGTCCACCCCAGCATATACCACTGCACCCATACGGAGCATTGGCTCGTATTCTTCTCTTTCTTCTACTGTGCAGTTATATTTTTCGAGATCATCGAAAGTGGAAAATCGCTGTACAACCTGTTTGGTGAGGTCGCCATAGGGCATTGGGTGGCGGACTACCACGACTTTTTTTCCCAAGTCCTGTAGTATCTGAACAACCCTGCGGCTTGTTTGGGATTTACCGCAACCTGTTCGGACTGCGCAGACAGAGATTACCTTTTTCTTAGACTTGAGCATTGTGTAGGGTGCGCCAATGATGATGAAATCTGCCCCTGCGGCAGTAACAATTGAAGCCTTATGCATCACCTCTAGGTGGGGCACGTCGCTGTATGAAAAGGATACCAGATCCACCTTGTTATCCTTGATTAGATCAAACAGTTTTTCGTCAGAATAGATCGGTATTCCATCTGGGTATAATTCCCCTGCCAACTCAGGGGGATACCGTCGTCCTTCAATATCGGGAATCTGGGTGGCGGTGAAGGCCACCACGTTATATCTCTTGTTGTCTCTGAAATAGATATTAAAGTTGTGAAAGTCGCGTCCGGCTGCACCCATAATGATAACATTTTCCACCATGGCATATTCCCCTTTTAGGCAAAACGTTTTTCCGTATATGATATTTGTGTACTGATTGTATTGGGAAGACACACTTAATAAACCAGTTTCCTAAACAAAAGTGCCCCGGAATGTAGTAATAGAAAATCACCAAAGAGTTTCTAGTCCTACAAAAGAGGCACCCAAGAGGCAAAAATAATTATTTATAGCCTAAGAAAACAAAAATCGCAACTCAGACTTCATAGCCCTGAGACAGGTGTGCCATCAAATATAAGGAATCTAGGTGAAAATGAGACTAACTCCTATCCAAAGAAAAGGCCGGATACTGGTTAAGGCCCGATTCGGTTGCCTTTCCAATATCCATACCCTGAATGTCACAAGAGGATGTGAATTCGAGTGCGTGTATTGTTATGCGCGGGGTTACCCAGGAGCGCCAAGGGAGGAAGTATATCTTTACTCCAATTTACCTGAAAAGCTTGCGCAGGAGTTGAATAATCCCCGGAGGCGTATGCCCATTCGGCAGGTTGCCTTTAATACCGCTTCTGATTCCTTCCAAAGACACCCAGAGATCCTGGCTGTTTCTTACCAGGCCATGACCCTGTTGTTGGAACGGGGGATCCCCATATCCTTTCTCACGAAGGGCTGGATACCGGATAGATTCATTGAGCTTTTTTCTACATATCCTTCATTGGTTAGGGCAGGGATTGGATTGGTATCCATTTCAGATAAGTATCAACAGGTGTTTGAGCCGGGCGCTGCCACTTCCTGGGAGCGGCTCAATAATATTGAAAGACTAGAGGCCGCTGGGGTAGATGTCCACGTAAGGATTGATCCCATCGTGCCCTTTTACACTGATAGTGAGGAAGGCATAGAGGCGTTGTTTTTGGAATTGGCTAAAAGGGGTGTTAAGAGGGTTATTTTGAGCTATCTGCATTTTCGTCCTGCGATTATTGAGCAACTAAGCATGGAACTGCCAGATACCACATTGAAATTGCTTGAAAGCTGCTTTGAAACACAACCATGGAGGCAGGTAGGAACTTCTACCAGGAGTAAGTTAGTGCCCGTTTTCTTGAGAAACAAGGGATATAACCGTTTTGGAAGCATTGGAGAGCGCTATGGGATTACTTGCCTTGTTTGCGCCTGCAAAAACCCAGATATACCGGCCCAGATATGTACAACCGGGTTACCCAGTTTCCAAGAGACACCAAAGGTAGCAGGACAGTTGTCCATGTTTCCCTGTTAGGTCATTTCCCACTTGTTATAAAAGAAACTCCCTGCTTTCCATACGAGGAAGCAGGGAGTTTCAAAAGGGGTAGATAGCTACTTAGGCTTGGGTAATACCTCCGGTGGCTTGGTGGTATTTCCAATAGCATTAGGGTAATAGATATGTTTGTGTACTGGTTTGCCGGTCTTTAGGCTTTCAAGGGCCTCTTTCATCAATGCATTGAACTTGGGTTTCATATCGTAAGCGCCATGCCACCAGGCATAGTCCGGACCTGCCATGGCAACGCCCATTCTTTTTCTTCTGCCTTCATGGTGCCATAGCTCGTAAAAGTTCAGTTCAGGGTCTTCGTCAAAAAATTTGGATTTGTCCATTAGGCCTTTTGCGTATAATTGGCCAAGGATTTTCTTGGCGGGTTTGAAATAATTTTCGTTATATTCCTCCACAGTCTTATCCAATTGGATATAGTGGTTTTCTACCCAGAGCCTACTGTGACATTGCATGCATATGGCCTGCATTTTTTCCCTTTCCACCTTCCAGTTGGTCTTGGCCGGAAAGGGTTTAAAATTTTCAGGCCGTACGGTCAATGGAGCCTGCAGTTCCCACGAAAGCCTTTCCGTAACATCATGTGTGGTGAGCACAGGGCCTGCCCCTGACATATGACAAGAGGCGCATGTAGGGCCTCTGTAGTCCACTCCTGGTGTCCAGGTGCCAGGGGCTGCGTTCCAATTATAATCGTCACCCCAAGCCGTATACAGATCACCATGCTTGGATTCCATATAGATTTCTATCTGTGGGTGATCCGGCCCCAAATGGCACTGACCACATGCCTCAGGTTTGCGGGCTTCCGCCACTGAAAATCTATGTCGAGTGTGGCATGCGCTGCAGGAACCCTTACTGCCATCTGGATTAATTCTCCCTACCCCCACACTTGGCCATGTATCGGGCGTCAATTTGCCATCTTTCAGTTTTATGATGGTCCCATGGCAGTGAAAGCAACCAGTAATCCTTTCATTATCACTATTCATCCCCTTGTTAAGCCACGGGTCTACCTTCCAAATAATTTCTAATGTATTGGCGTGCTTACTAAGGGCATACTGTTTTGCTTCATCAGGGTGGCATCGGGAACAGTCTTTAGGGGTAACTACGGCAGAAATCGGCACCTTATATTCCTTAGTGCCGTATTTTTGGTTAGCCCTTTCATATTGTCTGTAGTGGTCTTTGCTCACATCAGGATCAAATTCCTCTGCCTTATGGCAATCAATACAGGTGATATTGGCAGAGGCGTGTCGACTGTGCGCCCAGTCAGCAAAGATCCCCGGGCTTTCCTTCTTATGGCACTCAATGCAGGCGATGCCCTCCTTAGGGATGCTTCGCTCTATGCGAAATTCCTTCTGCTTTGCCTGATTCGGGGCCGTCTTGGCATTGGCGGCCAGGGAAAGCACTCCCACTAGTCCTGCCAGGCCCCCGATTAGCAGGGAGACCAAAAAGATCCGTTTCATTGCTTACCCCCTTTCCCTTTTAAAGGCCTAATCCTCTATATGTGGACCTGAATTGTTTATATTGGTATAAGGCGCTGGCATTGTGTACTAGATTTTTGTGGCAATCCACACATCGTTTTTCATAGCTTGGCCGGGCATAGAGTACATCGCGGTGGGCCAGCATGGCCCCTCTTTTATCTGGAATGTAGAGGATGTTACGATGGCATTTTTGACATTGTTCGTTTTTGAAAGAGGCATAGGCATTATCTCGGGCCTTTTGGTGGTCATATTCCCCGCCCATGAAATGAATGACGATATCTTTGATTCCGTGTGCAGTCTTTGAGTAAAAGAAATTGAAGGTGTCGTGGGGTGCTGGGAGATGACAGTCCATACAGTCGGCAACAAAGCCTTGTGGGTTATTCACATGGGTTGAGGTTTTCCAGGTATTGTAGGCAAATTGGATTTCGTGGCAGGATGCGCAGAACTGAGGGGTTGAGGTTCGTACCATGGTGTAGTAAAAGACGCTAAAGAGTGGAAAGGCAATGACCACACCAATGCCCACGAGGATAATCGCCTTGATGTATCTGCGCATTAATGGACCTTTCGTTGGTAAAAGTGGTCCTCAGGCTTGTCCTTATCCACTCAATTAAATCTTAACTAACAGATCACCCTAGAAAAATCCAGGAGAAAATGCAAAGTCTTTGTAAGTTTTGAACAGGGATGTTAAGAGAAACTATATCCCGTATATTCTATGTTTCAGGATCAAAACAAGACAGTAATCAATTTTAAGACAGAAGGATGCTGATATGAGGATATCATTTACACCTATCGGAACTATTCATACTCCCTACATGGATACCGCACCTTATCAGCCTGTGGAGGAGGATAAAGGAGATTTCCGGATTGTGCTTGATCCCGCTTATCAGGCAGGATTATGGAAGCTGGAGAGATTCCGCTATATTTATGTGATCTATTACATCCACTCCCTGACACGTGGCCCTGAAATACATGTCAGGCCATCCTGGGCAGGGGGCGTGGAAGTGGGTGTTTTTGCCAGCCGCTCGCCACTTCGACCCAATCCCATTGGGCTGAGCATTGTGAGGTTAAAGAAGATCGAGGAAAATGTTATTTATACATCAGGCCTTGATGTATTTGATGGGACGCCCTTGTTGGATATCAAGCCATACATAAGGGACCTGGATTCAAAAGGTGACGCCAACTATGGCTGGATTGAAGACCTGGAAGACAGGGATCACCTTCTATTACATATAAAAGGAATTCCGCACGAATATTGATTCGTATGCCCCAGATTTTCCTTATTAGTGCTGTTGAGCATAAGGGCCCTGGTTGTTGGGTGAATGGAAACGGGGATAGAAATGATGCGTACGGGTGTGTTTTTTCATGAAATGTTCAGTGGAAGGGAATGGCTTATTATTGGCAACAAGTTCCGAAATTTCCCAAAGGTCATGGAAAAGGTCCTCAAGCTCCCCCAGGTGACCCTGTTTTGTCCGGAAAAGGTGCCTGAGGCCTTGCTTTTAAAGGTCCATACGAGGCGCTTTCTGGAGGACTTGAAACGGGCATGGTATCGCGATGGGGCGTTGTATTCGGTGGGGGGATGTGTTGAAGCGATAGACAGGATCCTCTCTGGCGATATGGACAATGCCTTGGTCTTTACGGTGGCAGCAGGACATCACGCAGAGAGGGATTCGGCCTGGGGTGGGACCTATGCCTCTTGTGCAGGGCCTGCTTTTTACCATGCAAGGGAGCGCTTTGGGCCTTTGAAAATGGCCATTCTGGATACTGACCGACATCACGGAAACGGTACCCGGGATATTTTTAGAGATGAGGACCATGTACTACATGTTTGTTTTTGCCATCAGGATATCATTGAAGGGAGCGGGACCAAGGTGTGTGTTAATACTGCCTATCCTCATACAGACGAATCCTACCTCCAGGTCGTACAGGAAGAATTCATACCAAGAGCAATGGGATTCAAGCCACACCTTATTCTTCACAACCTGGGCCATGATACCTGTCAACTGGATTATGGGGATCTGGGCCTGACACCAGAATTTTACCCCCGATTGGTCAAAGAGATAAAGGCATGCTCCGAACAACTTTGCAGTGGTAGATACGTGGTTCTTACCCATGGTGGTAGAAGGGCAGACGTGGCAGAATACATCTTCCCAGAGATCATCAAAATCCTGGCCCAATAGTCAGGGCGTGTAAGCCCCCTTTCATACATATATTCCCTAGATAATCCAATACAAGCTGGCATAATGGTTGCAGAGATGTGTCTAAACAGCAGTGAGAAGTTGGGAAACGTAGGGGTTTACCCTGGAGATGCCTTAATATTAACAGTTGTGCCATTTTTTTGGCACAGGCCTCGGGTTGGCCCGGAAAAGCTGACCATATCTAATTAGTTGGAGAAAGGGTTATGACCGTGGAAGAGTGCCTTGATAGATATGAGGGAATTGGAAGGGAACTGGAAAGGCTAGAAGAAAGATACAGGCTGGTAGAAGAGCATTCGAGGGATGTCATATTCACAGAGGATATGAACTTCCGGATTACCTACGTGAGCCCATCAGTGACATCTATGTTTGGCTACACTGTGGAGGAGATTTGTCGTCTTCAAGGGAAGAGTTACATGACCCCTGAATCAATGGCAAGGGCCATGAGAGATTTTCAGAAATATTCAGCACTGGCGAGAAAGAATAAGGACTTGGACCTACCGCTGATGGAGTATGAGTATGTGCGCAAGGATGGCTCAACCTTCTGGGGCGAACTAAAGGTAAATTTTATATATGATTCTGAAGGAAATCCAATAGGTATACAAGGTATACTACGGAATATTGATGAGAGAAAGAAGATAGAAGCCGCCCTGCGGGAGAGTCAGTCCAAATTTCAAACCATTTTTGAGCTTTCCCCTCAGCCTATTGCCCTTAGTGAGATGCACACGGGTTTGCTTAAAGAGGTAAACAGGAAATTTTGCGAATTGTCAGGGTTTTCAAGAGAAGAAGTGATCAATAGGACCGCCACTGAGCTAGGATTTTACTCCGAGGCAGAAAGAAAACGATTCATTGAAACCCTAAGGGAGTCAGGCAAGATTGAAGGAATCGAAATGGCATTTAGAACGAAGAGCGGTGCAATTTTGAATACCTTGGCCTTTTCGCGTGTAGTGAGACTACAGAATACGGACATGATCCTTTCTATTGTGGTCGATGTAACGGAACAGAGGCGTCTTGAGGCCATGTTGCGTCACGCACAGAAGATGGAGGCAGTGGGTACCTTGGCAGGTGGAATTGCCCATGATTTCAACAACCTGCTTCAGGGCGTCTCAGGTTTTACTCAAGTGCTTTTAATGGAGAAGCCCCCTCCTGATCCGGATTACGAAAAACTCGCGGCAATAGAGAATATAGTAAAGCGAGGATCTGAACTCACAAAACGCCTATTGGTCTATCCGAGGCGGGTGAAGAGCGAGCTAAAACCACTTCAGATAAATCAGGAGGTTATTGAGGTCTGCAAACTGCTTGAGCATCTTGGCTATGCCGTTATTACTGCCATGAGTGGTGAAGAAGCAGTGGAGATCTTTCAGGAACAGGCTCAAGATATAGATCTTGTGATTCTGGATTTGGGCATGCCAGGGATGGGCGGGAAGATATGCATGAAAGAGCTGAATAAGATCAGGCCTGAAACACAAGTTATCATTGCAAGCGGCTATTCTCAGATTGACCAAGAAGAAGATATTACTAAGATGGGAATTGCAGGATTTGTGGGCAAGCCTTATCAGATAGAAGATTTAGACAGAATGATAAGGAAGGTGCTGGGCCAAACCCAGAGGGTCGTAGGCTCAGGCGCTTCGTGCTAGTGGGTTGACCTTTTGTGCCACAGATGCTTCTTTGTCAAGGTATTTATCCAATTCTACTTTAGGAATTCCAAGACAATATAGGATATGGAAGATTTCATCGCCCTTTAGGATGCCATCTGTCGGGATGGGTCGCTCTTGAGGCTGATAGGCAATGGACAGACCTGCATTCCTGATAAAACCACAGCGAGCAGAGCCGTCCCCTACAGCAATCACCTGGTCTGGGTCCACTTGCTCCATATTCATAATGAATTCCAGTACCTCATCTTTGGTTTTGTCCGTGAGTACTGGTTCTTCCAGCTCACCTGTTATGATCCCATCGTGGTCAATCTTAAGCGTATTGGCAAATGCATAATCTATATCCAAACCTTCAAACAGCCTTTTGACCAGTACCTCAAGGCCAGATGAAAGAAGGGCGACCTTAAAACCCATGGATTTTAGAATGCTCAGTAATTCATGAGAGCCTGGATTTAGGCGTAGCTTTTTGCCCAGGGCCTCCAGTTCACTCACTGGGATACCTTGAAGGCTTTTTGCCCCGTAAATTAGGCCCTTCATCTTCTGGTCTATTATGATATCTTCCTTTTTCCCCCTTGCCCCAATGAGTCGTGACAAGTCCTCTAGGAAAAGCGAGATGGATTTTTCTTGAATCAGTGCGGATTCCACATCAAAGACAATAAGCTTTTTCATTTTTTTATATATGGACTCTTCCTGAATCACCACGCTTTGGCCCAATTGGTCACATAATTCCTTTAGCTGTTCTTTCATATTTTGAACAGGATCTAGAGCTGATGGGTATGGCAGGGGAGTAATTTGAGACGTGTCAATTACCATCTCCATGGAAAAAAAGTTTCCTCTCGCGATCATCCTGCAGTGTTCTATGTTGATATTTTGGTCTGAGAAGAGTTTTGATACATTAGCCATGATACCTGGTCGGTCAGTCCCCAGGAGGGTCACAACGTACCGGCCAGCGTCCTGTTGTGTCCGGGCCTTTTCATCAGAGGCCCTTTTTACAATAACTTTTAATTCTGTTTCCTCCTCAAGTGCCTTTAGCTTTTGGCAGATCTCATCCATGGGATAGCTGGACCCGGACAGATCAATTTCGAGGTAGATAGCGAAAAGGCCTCTTCTGCAATGTTCTTCCACATCCACAATATTGCCACCAAGTTTAAAGACTCGATCTGTGATTTTTGAGACCAGTCCAGGGGCATCCAGTCCAATGGCTGAGAGGCTTATTATCTTTTCGTTTCTTTTCATTCCGCGGTTCCTTGTTTACTGTTCACGGTTCACTGTGTAACTGTGTTACATAAGATTAGCTCTTTTTGTCGAAAAAAACAAACAGTTCTTCTTCATAATATCTGCCGTTAATCACTTGGCCGGGGGGAAGCCGCCTGATCCCCTTCTTGCTCAGGAAGTGAGCGAACTTCTTGTTTATTGCCTCTAGGGATATCTGTTTCTTAAACCATGAGATAGGCACATTAACATGAAGGGGCCTGGCGGGTATGATATGGCGGGTGGTCTTGGGGGCAAAACGTCTGTTATTTTCAACCACCTCTTCCACCATTTCTTTGGTTATCTGTGGCGTCCATATGACCGCTTGATTCCTGTCTAGAGTTGTGCAAAATTGCTCATTTTCTGGGGCTTCATTGGGTATATAATTAGTCTCGATCCCTTTTTGTGCCAGCAGATATTGAAGCCTTTCCAGGTGATCATACGCGGTCACCGCATCTTTGACAATGTGAGGGGGAAAACGGACAATGAAATATCGTCCCCCTTGCTGGATACCAAAACTCAAAGGGGCATTGCCCAGCTCCTGTTTTAACCTGTCTTTGCTTTCCACCGGAAGGATTATCCCGCCCGAGTTTTTGAAAAGTTGTAGGATTAAGGTAAGGTCTTCTACATTAGTAAATAAACGGAACCAGCACCTTACCTGTGTGTTTTCGTGGTGATAGTCAATCTTGCATACTGGAATAAAGGGTAGGTTTAGTTTTTTGAAGGCATAGGTACGGTGGTGGCCGTCAAGGACAATATGGTTTGTTCCACAAATGATAGGATTCTGCAAATGTGCCCAGTTCTTGAGCTCAAGAAGCAGCTTATTGGCTACGCCAGGTATTATCGCCTCGTGTAGGCGGAGGGAGTCAACAGGAACCACTTCCAGTATGATTTTTAGGCCCTTTGTTTCTATGATAAACATTCCGACGACTCAAAATCTGTAGTAGTATGAAGTTGGACTTTGCCTTTACCCTTGATCTTTTCTCCTGGAATTCAGTGGCAACAGAGCGATAGCATAGAGTCCAAATGAAGACAGCTCACTGCCCAGGTAAAAATCCTTGATTCATGGATGGATGCAGGCTACAAAAGCTCGTGGAGCTTTTGCATCAGGTCGGCATAATCCTCTTTACGGAAACAATACTTCAGCTCCAGGAAGCGAGACCGCAATGCCTTAACCTGATCCTTCACATTTGCCTCTTCAATGATAACCGCATGCATGAGGTCGGCCAGTGCCTCAAAATCCTCCGGCTCCATTCCGAAACGTGTCATTTCCGAGACCCCAAGGCGCAGCGCGCCAGAAGCAGTAAAACCTTCTTCATCAGGACAGGCCTGGTAATTGCAGATAATGTTGTTTTGCTCCAGCCGCTTGGCAATCTCTGGCCCACGGCCATAGCCGACCCTGAGGATCACCTGATGGGTTTCGGTGAACTCCAGCGCGGGATCTCCTGCCACGTTCATACCGCAGTTCTTTAGTGCCAGGGCAAATGCCTTGGCATTTTGGATGACCTTTGGCTGATAGCGATCCTTGAAGTGATTCATCTCATAGGCGGCCATGAGAAGGCCAAGAAGGGTTCCCAAATGATGATTGGATACAGAGCCCGGGAATGTACGTCGCTCGATGGCCTCCCACAGCTCGTACCGCAGGTCTCTGGCCTCATAATGTGTGGCAATAATGCCCCTCTGTGTGCCGAAAAAGGTTTTATGCGTAGAGCCTGTTATCAGATCTGCACCTTCTTTGAACGGCTCTTGGAAGTAGGGACCTATGAGTCCCAACACGTGGGCCATATCACAAAGCACCACGGCATCCATGTTATTTTGTTTCAAAAACTCACAGACCTCTGCCACAGGCTCCTTGTGAATAAACATGCTTTTTCCAAATACAATGAGTTCGGGGCGGTGGTAGTCCAACAGTTCGAGTGTGGCCTTGAGATCGATTTTATAAGGATTGTCGGCCAAAACAGGGAAGTTTACCACTGCCGGCCTTTCCCACTTCGGGTCCCATGCAACATAGTCGCGTAAGGCACCCATGGGTTGTGCGCTCAGGTGTCCACCCTTGTTGATATGGTTGTTCATGACCATGCGGATTCTTCGGGGCCCTTGTTTACGATCCAGGCGGTTTAGGTAATCCCCTAAGGCACTGAAAACGGCCATGTTTGCTATTTGCCCACTGATGGGCCTGGTCTCCACAAAAGTGCACCCAAGGTATTGGGCAAGTTCCTGTTGGAGGAGGAGTTCTACCTGGGCGATAAAATCCGTTCCCTGGTAGAAGAATACCTCCATGTCATAAAATGCCTTGATTTTCCGGTGTTCGGCGTACCGAAAGGCTGGATCCATAATCGAAAGCAGACGTACCATGGGCGAAGGGGTCATCTCAGAAGGAATGAGATTTATGCACTCCCTTTGTCGCCAAAAGGTATTCTGGATGCTCTTTTGCAAGAGTTCTGAGACCTTACGGGGTGTGTCTCGTGAGTCAAGGGCCTGGCCTGCTTCCTTCTTTAAAGGGACAATAGGACGAGCATAAGGCGGGGCTTCACTGCGCAGGTGGTAAGGGACCACGATCCCTTGCACCATCTTTCCTCGGATTTCTATGGCTACCGGGTCTTGGTCAGCAACGTTGCTGTCCAGGTATGCCAGGGCAATGGAGCGGAGTTGGTGACTATCGCCCAGCCCGGAGGAAAGGGATTTTCCCTCAAAGGACCACATGGGTATCATTGTTCCACTTGTAACGAAGCCCACATGTCGGCCTTCCCTGTAAACCCTTGCCCCCTGTCTGGCTACACCTCTGCCGGTTACGGCAATGGGACGGATGAGACGGGGTAGGTCTTCAAATGTGCTGCAGTCCCCTGCCATGATTTTTTTTAGGACGCGCAGCTGCCTTTCCAAAAGGGCCCGGCCTACAAAGTTCCCCTTTGAGGGAGAGAAGCTGACAGCGGGGCGTGCCTGAGGTAATGCCATAATCGGTATTTCCTTTCCCTCGGGGTCAATCCCCAGCTCATGACCATAAAGAGGGAGACACGCCTCCAAACGAAGAGTATCCCTTGCCCCAAGCCCTATCGGCTCTGCCCCTTGTTCTAGGAGCCGATTCCAGAGATCCACGGCATACTTGCTGTCCACAAAGAGTTCAAAACCTAAGGGCTCACCAGTATAACCGGTTCGGGTGACATGCACTGTCTTGCCCGATACAATGATGGTAGAAGCTGCATTCCTTATTGGTTCGGGCAGATTTCCCCTGTCCATCACCGACTCAAGCACTGAGCGGGAGCTAGGTCCCTGTAGGGAAAGCATTGAAATATGGTCTGTCATATCTTCCATTTCCACATCCTTGAAATGATCAAGCAAGGACTGGAAATAGTCCCAATCCTTTTGGGTATTTGCTGCATTGACCACCAGGAGGTATTCATTGTCCCGGAACCGATAAAGGTAGGCATCGTCCAGTGCACCCCCTTGGTCATTAGGGATGATGGTGTATTGGGCCGCGATCCATTGAGCAGTCAGTGCTTCGGCGTTGTTGCTCAGTGTGTGCTGCAACAGGTTTAGGGCCCCAGATCCCCTAAAGATAAACCGTCCCATATGGGAGACATCAAACAGTCCTGCTCCTCTTCGTGTGGCAAGGTGCTCGTTGATAATGCCTGTTTTGTAATGAAGAGGCATGGTCCATCCGGCAAAGTCCACTATTTTTGCCCCGAGGGCCATGTGCTGGCGATAAAGTGGTGTGCGTCTAGATTCTACCATAGGTCTCTCTCCTCTTATTTTATCCATGAATAGGCTTGCCTATGGCCTTTAAGGCCACCTCTCCCATGATTTCACTCAAGGTGGGATGGGCATGGATAGTTTCCGCCAGGTCTTTAGCGGTACAGCCTGATTTTACTGCCAAGGTAGCTTCTCCGAGAAGCTCTGTGGCATGAGGACCGATTATATGAACTCCCATAATTTGCCCTGTTTTTTGATCAGAGACCAGTTTCACAAGGCCGGCAATTTCTCCAATCACATGGGATTTTCCTATGTTGCGGAAAAGCACCTTATCAACCCGAATGTGGTGTCCTGTCTGACGTGCCTGTGTTTCGGTCCAGCCCACGGATCCTATTTCCGGCATTGTGAAAATGGCAGAGGGAACGGCCCTGTAATCCATTGCCTTTCCCTTTCCCAAAGCGTTTTCTGCTGCCACAAGACCCTCATGGGATGCAACATGGGCTAGCATGGGCCTTGCTTTTGGCCCAAGAGCATCTCCAATGGCATAGATACCAGCCACGTTGGTTTGGAGGTATTCATCCACTGTGATCCATCCCTTTTGGTCCAGTACAATACCGGCCGAAGCAAGACCTAGAGTGTCTCCCTGGGGCTGCCGTCCCACACACACAAGAACCTTGTCCACCTCTAATTCGCGGCGTCTCTTAGGTTGGTTTTCTTTTCCTTGTGACCCGGAGGCCTCCCTCATACCCACCCTGAGTTTGTCTCCTTTGGGCTCCACGGATTCTACAGTTGTCTCTAGGAGGCAGGTTACCTTGTGTTTTTTCATCTCACGAAGAAGGGTCGCCGAAATTTCCTCATCCACAGAGGGCAGAGGCAAGAGCCGTGAGAGGGTCTCTACAATGCTTACCTGAGATCCTAGGGCCTGGAAAATGGATGCAAATTCGCAGCCAATGACCCCGCCGCCCACAATAAGAAGGGAAGCAGGGATCTCCTCAAGGCTCAGGGCATGGCTACTGGTCAATATATTTTCTCCATCAATTGGAAGGGCTGCTATTTCTAAAGGGGCTGAGCCGGGTGCGAGTATGAGACGATCCCATGACAGCTCAAGTGCCTTACCATCCTTTTTCCTGACCGCTACCCTATTAGACCCTTCAATAATTCCGTACCCATATTCAAGTCGAATCCCGTAGCGTTTTAGGAGCTGCAAAATCCCCTTTGTCTGTATATCTACCACTTGTCCCTTTTTCTTTTGCAAGTCCAGAAGGTCTGTGGGAGTTGTCTCTGAAATTTGAATCCCCCATTGAGCTGCACCCCTGATAGATTCCATGATCTCGGCAGCATACTTCATGACCTTGGTGGGAATGCACCCCCAATGAAGACAGGTCCCACCCACCTCCTCTTTTTCAACCAATGTGACCTCTGCATCCATCTGAGCTGCTCTAAGGGCAGCTACATACCCACCAGGCCCTGCTCCAATAATGACCACCTTGATTCCCATCTTTTCCTCGTTTTTTTATCAAGGTCTCCAAAGAGTTGGGCCAGCCCTCGTGTAACCCCTATTGCTGACCTTTTTGTACTGTAAAGGCAATGGAAAGTATCATGATAGCAAATAGGCTATCAAAGAAATATATTTTCCGCAACAAAATTGTATTATTATATAGAAAATATCAAAAATAAGAAAAATATTGACATAATGCGCAAAAAGGTCAATATTAGTCAACAAGGCTTTTTCCCTGATCAGATGCCTGCGAAGGAGACCTTAGACCATGAAGATGGATGAAACCAATATTGCAATCATTAAGCATCTGCGGGAGGGCAGGAGGTCATTTAGGATGATTGCACAGGCCCTTGGTATAGCGGAGAACACAGTAAGGGCCCGGGCGAACAGATTGATTGAGGAAGGTGTTTTAGAGATAGCCGGTTTGGTGGATCCTGAGGCCCTTCCTAGGCACAGTGCTGTCATTGTGGGTGTCAAGTTAAAGACCATGGATTTGGTGAAAAAGGGTGAAGAGTTTAGTAAGTTAAAGGGCGTAGTGTCGGTGAGCGTTGTGACAGGCCGGTATGACTTGATGATGGTGGTACTTTTGAATGATGATTTTGGCCTTCTGGAGTTTTATACAGAGGAGGTCTCCCGAATAGCAGACGTGCAGTCCGTGGAGACCTTCGTGGTGTATAAAAGCTATAATCTTAAGGTCCCGTATATCCTTTAAAGAACCACGACACATGAGGGCCTATGGTGCCAGATTGTGATCTCTGAAGCGGAGGAATAGACCATGAAAGAGCTTAGTGAACTGGTGTTACCCGAAGACGTCCGATACACAAAGGACCACGAATGGGGACGTCTTGAAGGGGATGTAGTGAGATGTGGGATCAGTGATTATGCCCAGGACCAACTAGGAGACATTGTGTTCGTGGAACTGCCTGAAGTAGGGGAGCGATTTGAACAGGGGGGGCAACTTGGAACCGTGGAATCGGTAAAGGCGGTTGCCGAGCTTTATGCACCTGTGGCTGGCGAGGTGGTTGCTGTAAATGGCATGCTTGAAGATTCTCCACAACTGGTCAATCAGGATCCATATGGACAGGGTTGGATGATTGATGTCAAGCCCGATGATCCAGCCCAACTTGATACCCTTATGGATGCCCAGGCATATCGAAAGATGTTGGAAGGGCTGGAATAAGTTGCAATAGTGGGCCTGAAGAGGCTTGATGGGATGGGACACCATGATAGGTATCTCCGAGGAGTTGGATGCAGCAATAGATAAAGGGGTGGAAAAGGGATGGCTTTTGCTTGATTTGGGGGTGATGCCATACGGTGAGGTCTGGGAATTTCAGCACCAGGTTGTTGCGGCCAAGGTAGAAGGCAGGATCTCAGCGAATATTTTTATGTTATTAGAGCATGAACCGGTCTTTACCTTGGGTAGACGAGGCCAGCGCGAGCACCTTCTCGTGTCAGAGCATTTTTTGGATGCTCAGGGGGTGCCTGTGATTCATGTGGAAAGGGGAGGGGATATAACATATCACGGACCCGGGCAGGTGGTAGGCTATCCTATTGTGGACCTGCGGCAGATAGGGTGGAAAGTGGTAAAATTTGTGGAGGCGCTGGAAGAGGTTATGATCTGTACTGTGGCGGATTTTGGGATCAAGGCCGAGCGAAATCCCTTGAATAGGGGTATTTGGGTGGGCCCTGAAAAGCTGGGAAGCGTTGGTATCGCGGTGCGCCACGGTATTACCTTTCACGGCTTTGCCCTCAATGTAAGCCTTTCCATGGAGCCCTTTTCCTGGATTCATCCATGTGGCCTAAGGGATGTGAGGATGACTAGCATGAAACACGTGCTTGGGCAAGAGCTGGATATGGAGTCGGTCCGCTCCTCAATAAGAAGGCATATGGAAAGGATCTTTGGTGTCGAGCTGGAAAAATTGCCACTACATTCGGCACAAAGAACCTATTTTGACTCCATCTATCGTGGAAATGGGAGCGTCTAAAGGTCCCCCCTTGACCCTGTTCCTTCCGGCCTCCTTTGCCTGGTAAAGGTAACTATCAGCAGCACTTATCAACTGCTCTAGGCTTACTTTGTCAGAAGGGGTCTTGGTATCAAATCCTGTAACCCCAAAACTTGCTGTTATGGATATTTCCCCTTGGGGGCTTGGTGTCTTGGTTGATGCGACCACCTTTCGTAAACGCTCTGCTAGGGCCAAGGCCCCCTGCCAACCGGTCTCCGGAAGCACCACCAAGAATTCCTCTCCGCCGTAGCGGGCGAGCCAGTCTACATCCTTTCTAATGGAAGTGGAGATAGTATTGGCAAATGATTTAAGGACAAGATCACCAGTTTGATGGCCATAGGTATCATTGACCTTTTTGAAATGGTCAATGTCACACATAATAACGGATAACTCGTGATTGTATCGACTTGCCCTTTTTATCTCGTGATTAAGGCGCTCCATCAAGTAATATCGGTTGTAGCATCCTGTGAGAGAGTCGGTGATAGATAGAAGCCTGATCTCTTCATTGGCTTTTTTCAGTGATTTTTCCAATTCCAAAATCCTTTGGCCTGCTTTCAGCCTGGCCTTCAACTCTGGATAATTAAATGGCTTTGTGAGGTAGTCGTCTGCGCCGGCCTCCAATCCGGTGATGAGATCTTCCTTGGTGTCTTTTGCTGTGAGGAGAATAATAAAGACATAGCCTGGGAGATCCATGGTCCTGATGTGGCGACACAACTCCAGGCCGTCCATCTCGGGCATCATCCAGTCTGTGATGACGATGGGAAAAAATCTTTTCTTGAACAACTCCAGGGCCTCCAGACCGCTGGCTGCAGAGACAACCTCATAGCCCCCTTTCTTGAGGGTCTTCTCAAGAAGCTTTCGCGAGACAGGATTGTCCTCTACGATCAGTATGGGGTAGCAATCTTTCAAGACGCGGATCTCCTCGTAATGCATCACATATGTGATGAAGCGGAGCTATAAGGCAACAGGTTTTCTGTGGATTAGGAGGCCAGTTCTGCCACTTGATCCAATCGGCCCTTCAGTGCCTGGATCTTTTCTTCCATGCCCTGGAGGGTCCCCTGTTTAGCTTGGAGCTCCGCCTCTTTGGCAAGCTCGGACAATTCTGTAAGGCCCAGGTTGGCCGCAGCACCTTTTAGGGAGTGGGCAGCTTTTGCTGCTGTTTCTGGGTCATTTTGGGCCAGGGCTTGGCGAAGATTCGCCAGATCCTGATTTCCTGACTCGATCAAGAGTTCAATAAGTTCTAAATAGTCCTCTTTGTCAAGTCCGAGATTCGCTGAAAGTTCTTCCAGGTTCATGATGCCTCCTTATTCATTACCCATTTATTGACCATTTCAAAGACCACTTCCCTTTTGATGGGTTTTGTTATGTAATCATCCATCCCAGCTTCCAAACAATTTTCACGATCCCCTTTCATGGCATTAGCGGTCATTGCCACTATAGGGATATGTCCGTTGGCGAGAGTTGCCTTTTGGGCCTCTTTCCGTCGTATGGCCTTTGTTGCGGTGATCCCGTCCATCTCTGGCATTTGGACATCCATAAAAATTAGATGATAGGCTTGGGGATTTTTTTCTAACTTCTCAAGCACCTCTTTGCCATTATTTGCCACCTCAACCTGATAACCTGCCTTTGTGAGCATTAGCTTTGCCAATTTTTGGTTTACGGGGTTGTCTTCTGCAAGCAAGATCCGAATGGAGCGTTTAATGTCCTCTTGGACAGAGTATTGGGTCATGATTTTCTTTTTACCTTGTTCCTGGCAGGCTTCAGGCTTTTCTGCTTCACTCACAAGCCTCTCGGCCATGCGAAGAAGTTTTTCTCGTCGCACGGGTTTGGATAAGAATCCATCAAAGCCCGCTTCACTACATGACTTGGCCCCACCGGCCACAGAGGAAGAAAATGCCAGAAGAGGGATGTTGCGGAAGGGTTTGGAACTGTTTCGAATCTGTCTAGCTACTTCATAACCGTTCATTTCGGGCATCTTGATATCCATAATGCACAGATGAAAAGGGTCCCCTGAATTGTGGGCTTCCTCAAGTCTTGATATGACTTCCTTACTCTCAGTGCACGTAACCACCCTCATACGTGCCTTTTCCATGATATGGGTAAGGATTTCGAGGTTTGTGTGATTGTCGTCAACCAAGAGCACTTTCTTTCCCGACAGGGATACGGGAGCCAACTGTCGCGTATCTGCCTCTTTTGATTTGGCAAGCCATGCAGTGAAATGAAAAATACTGCCTTTCCCCTTTTCACTTTCCGCCCAAACATCACCTTCCATAAGGTTGGATATCTTTTTGCAAATGGGCAATCCAAGGCCTGTGCCTCCGTATTTTCTGGTTGTCGAGCCATCGGCCTGCTGGAAAGGTTCGAAGATCAGGGACAACTTGTCTTCAGGGATACCGATTCCCGTATCTCTCACTCGAACATGGAGCTTAACCTCTTTGTCAGTGTCTTGGTCAACATCAAGTGAAAGCTCAATCTCACCCGCTTCAGTGAACTTAACTGCATTGCCTAACAGGTTAAGCAATACCTGTCGATACCGGTGGGGGTCGCCTTTGACCTTGGAAGGTACTTCGGATCCAATCCTACAAAGTAATTCTACGGGCCGGCCGGCAATACGCGGTTTGACCAGTTCGCAGACATCAAAGCATAGGATTTCAGGATCAAAGTCGATCTCCTCGAGCTCCATTTGACCTGCTTCGATTTTGGAAAAGTCCAGGATGTCGTTTATGAGAGAAAGAAGCGCCTCACCACTGCGCTTGATGGTTTTTGCATAGTCCTGCTGCTCTTCGGTAAGCTCCGTGTCCAGGAGCATATCTGTAAAGCCAATAACCCCGTTCAATGGGGTACGGATTTCGTGACTCATATTGGCAAGGAACTCACTTTTCGCCAGGGAAGCCAATTCGGCCTTTACAGCCATTTCATTGGCCCTTTCAATAGCGGCCTCCAGCTCATCATTAGTGTGCTTCAGTTCCCGGAGGATTCGTTGCTCTCTCTCAATCCTTCCGATCTTTGCGTTTAGCTCCTTTATTTCAAATGGCTTGGTAATGAAATCCGCTGCTCCAGCTTCAATGATGTCGCCAAAGGAATATTCCGTAATATGGCCTGTTGTAATGATAAAATGGAGGTTAGGAAACAGTTCCTTTGATTTTTTCATTAGCTCCAGGCCATCCATCTCCGGCATGTTGATATCAGAGATTACTAGGTCGAACTTTTCTTTCTGTAGCAGTTCAAGTGCCTCCTTGCCGCTGGTGGCAGTCTGGCAGGAATACCCACTTTTTTCTAAAAGCCGTTGGGTGCTGGTTAAAATGAACTCCTCATCGTCCACAATGAGGATATTTTGAATTTCCCTGGTTTTCATCCTTTTTCCTCAAGAAGATCCTTTTGGGGGCTGAGCCGATGCGTTTTTGCCTTGGCAAAAGGCAAAAATCACACTTGAGGATTCTTATCCCCTTGCAACCTTAATGGCAGCCTTGGTTAATTAACACGGAACCTCTTTGCTTAGGTTCTATATCGGATTTCAGAAGAAACATATTAATCTAAAAATTTGCTGGATTCTAATGAGCTTTAACGTTAACTTTTATTTCAACTAAATTCTTCTTTATTTATGGCTGGGTAGCAAGCCTGGGGATATGGATTGGGACGGACCTCATTTGCTTCTGCCATAGCCCATACTAGGAGAAAGACCGCAAAAGCGAGAGGAAAAAGGACTATGGAGCAGATATTGATTGAAATCAAACAGAAAAGGCCAGAATTCGATGGATTCATCGGGACATGGCTTGTACGTAATGCATATAATATAATTGTAGACGTTGGACCTGCCAGCACGGCTGATCGACTCATATCATCCCTGGAGGATCACGGGGTAAAGAGGCTCGATTATATCTTTGTTACACATATACATATTGACCACGCTGGAGCCCTGAGTGACATATTGAGGCACTATCCTATGGCAAAGGCGATTTGCCATGAGAATGCGCTCAAACACATTATTGACCCTTCAAGGCTCTGGGAGGGTAGCTTAAAGGTACTGGGTGAGATTGCCCAGATGTATGGGCCTCCAAAACCTGTGAACGAGGACAGGTTGGTAAGTCATCGGGATTTTAGGCTAGATGGTTTAAACATAATTGAAACACCAGGTCATGCCCCTCATCACCTATGCTATGCATATAAAGGCGCCTTGTTTGTAGGCGAGGCCGGTGGGAATTACCTTATGGTAAATGGACGTGAGTATCTTCGACCAGCAACCCCACCCCGGTTTTTCCTTGATGTATTTTTGGATAGCATTGATAGTTTGCTTCGAGTCCCAGATCAAAGAATTTATTATGCCCATTTTGGGTGGAGCACAAGTTCCCACAGGCTTTTGATACGGTTCAGGGATCAGATTCTTTTCTGGAGTAAGCTAATTGAGGAAGAAGTCGCTTTGGCCGGACAGGATCTTGTGGAGAGGTGCGTTAACAGGCTTCTGCGGGAGGACAGAAACCTTGAGGCCTATACTAGTATGTATCCTGAAGTCCAAGAAAGGGAGCGGACCTTTATGGTTAATGCAGTAAAGGGATTTGTGGGCTATTTTCAGGAAAATAATTGAAATAAGAACGTGGAGCAGTTATTCTTTGAATAAATTTTATAGGGTATAAACAACCAAAAACTATCCTTGAATAACCAAGGGATCTATATAATACGACAAATCTGTTGGAGCAAAAGCGAATATGGTACCAATGAAAACATTTAACAAGCATACTGAGAAGGCAAATTTTCGTGTTCTATTGGAGGCAGGTGGAGCGGATCGGTTGGAGGATCGGCTGAATATCATTGACGCCTTTCTTAGTACGGAGGATCATATCACTCTTGAAGATTTGATGCGCATTCTTAAGGATAATGGGTATGACTATGAACCGGAGTTCGTAAGACAATGCCTGAATCATATGGTGGAACTGGGCTTTGCTCAGCGAAAGCAATTTGAAAATCAGCCAGTTCGCTATGAGCACAGGCATCTTGGCAGACACCATGATCACCTGATCTGCACCAAATGTGGAAGGATTATTGAATTTGAAGACGATCAGATAGAGCAATTGCAGCAGGAAGTGGCCGCAAGATACGGATTCCAGATGCTCCAGCACAAGATGGAAATTTACGGCTTGTGCTCCCAGTGTTTAGCCAAGCGAAAGCCTGTAATACCTTTGGCAATGGCAAAACCTGGGGAGATAATGCTTGTTAGGGATATTGCAGGGGGCTCAACAGCCAGGAGTAGATTGGCCTCTTTGGGCCTTCGGGTTGGTGACACAGTGGAGGTTATCAGCAACGACGGGAGGGGGAGGCTCATATTGGCCCATGATTGTACTCGTTTGGCCTTAGGAAGAGGTGTGGCTCATAAGATCCTGGTTACACCGTCAGAGAACAAGAAGGATTCGGCTTGTGAATAAGGACTCTTTTGTGGGGCTCCCCATTCTCTAAGCCACCCGTTGTAACCATTCTCTGAGTTTATCCCGTATTGCCCTAACCACTTGTTCGGCCTTACTTCGTCTTTCGTAGACCAACTGTTGCTCTGCACTAACTTCCTCAGGAAGGTGGCGTAGCTTTATTTTAATGATCGCCATTTCGTCATCCCGGACCAGGCGATTGTAAAGTCGGGTGAGTGGAAAAATACGGCATTCATTGGAAGACACGGCCGCTGCCCAGTCCAGAATATAAGGCCTGTCGTCTCTTGTAACCAGGATGTTAGGAGTCCTCTTAAGGTCACAATGTGCGATTCCGCGGGCGTGAAATGCCTCAACGAGTTCCTCAAATCTTGAGAAAAAACTAGGGGTAAGCCTCCGCTCCTTTTCAATTTGTTTTAGGGTCTTGCCATCAATGAACTCTGTTATGATTGCGAGCCCGTCGATGGTTCCATAACATCTAGGCACACCTTCCAGGTTCTTTAACCGCCTATAGGCCTTTTCTTCCCTCCATATAAGGAAGCGTCCAAAAATGTTTCGATAAAAAAACCCGTTTCTGCTGAAATCCTTAACAACCACCTTCGCCCCATATTCTTCCACAAGCCAAATGACAGGCCTGGTACTGGAGGGTGGGCGGATCACTTTGAGTGCTCGTTGTGGCAGATTGGCAAGTGTAAGGGTTTCAAACATTGAATATTTGACCTAATAGTTACACTTAGAGATAGGCGCAAGGTAACCGAATACCAGGCATATTTCACTATTCCGAATGATATTTAAAATAGGCGGCACAGGTTCCCTCACTGGATACCATGCAGGGGCCCACAGGAGTCCTGGGGGTGCATCTGGTACGGAAGAGCTTGCAGTCAGGCGGTTTGACCGCTCCACGAAGGATCTCTGCGCATCTACACCCCGGAGGATCCTTGGCAACAGGCACTTCCAAGTCAAAGCGTCTCCTTGCATCGTGGGTCTCATAGACCGGACGGATGGAAAGCCCACTTTTGGGGATCACCCCAAGGCCCCTCCATGGTGCATCACATGGCTCAAAGACCTCTGTCATGATCTCCAATGCTTGCAAGTTACCAGAGGGCTCGGCGCCGCGCCTGTACTGGATCTGAACCTCTGCCTGGTGCTGTTCTATTTGTTCGGCCAACATCAGGATGCCCTGAAGGATATCCACAGGCTCGAACCCTACTACCACGCAAGGAGTACCGTATTGGGCAGCGATTTGCTCATAGGCAGAGGTGCCTATCACCGTGGTCACATGCCCAGGGCAGATGAATCCGTCAATGTGCAATTGTCCACTTTGCAACAAGGCGTGCATGGCCGGGGGCAATAGTTTATGGGCCGAAAGAACAGAGAAATTTTCCAAGCCCCTTTGGGAAGCCGTTTTAATGGCAGCGGCTACAGTAGGGGCAGTGGTCTCAAACCCAATGCCTAGAAAGGCAACCTGTTTTTCCCTGTTTTCAGCAGCGATTTTCAAGGCATCAAATGTGGAGTACACTACCCTTATGTCTGCACCCCGGGCCTTTTCTTCTTCCAGCGAGGATTCGGTACCCGGCACTCTTATCATGTCCCCAAACGTGGTGAGAATCACCTGGGGAATCCTAGCCAGTTTTACCGACCGGTCCACCTCTTCGATGGACGTAACGCACACAGGACAGCCTGGGCCAGATACCAGATCAACCAGGTCCCCAAGCAGGCTTCTAATCCCATGCTTGAAAATGGCCATGGTATGGGTTCCGCATATTTCCATCAAACGGATTGGTCTTGTTATGGTATCCCTGAGCCTTTTCACCAAGGCTTGAGCCAAGTCCCTGTCCCGGTATTCATCAATATATTTCATGATTACCTCTTTATCCTTGGAATTTTCCCTTTTTACCGGCCAACTTCAAGGCAGCACATATGGCCTGGCCCAGGGCCAGGCCCCCGTCGTTTGTGGGGACCAAGCAATGCGAATATACAGAAAATCCTTGATCCCTGAGGGCCCTGGTAAGACTGGTCAAGAGGGTTACATTTTGAAAGGATCCACCGCTAAGCACCACTGTGGTAATGCCTGTTTCCCGATGTATCTCCAGGGTCATCTCCACGAACAAGCGAACAAGGGTGTTATGAAAACGATGGCTGATTCTACCCCTGGGGATACCCCTTATGATGTCCTCAACAATAGCCTTGATTAGTTGAGATGTCTCCAAGATCCAAACATCCCTTTCCCGCCGGATAGATGTAGGGTAGATGATTTCATCACTTCCCTGCTGACACATCTCCAGCTCAATGGCGGCTTGCCCTTCAAAGGCGATACGGTCCCGTAGGCCAATCAAGGATGCCACTGCATCAAAAAGCCTTCCACAGCTTGAGGTAAGGGGGGAATTAACCGCCCTTTGGGCCATTTTCAGGACTAGTTTTGCCTCTGCTTGGTCAAGGCGCTGTACAAAGGGAATGGGAATCTCGAACAGATTTTCCCCAAAGGCCTTGTATAGATAAGCCAACGCCATTCGCCAAGGGTATTTGGCAGCCATGTCACCGCCTGGAAGAGGCAGGTAGTCCAGATGGGCCACTCTTTTGTAACTAGTCAGATCCGATAGCATGAACTCGCAGCCCCAGATGTGGGCATCGTCGCCAAGTCCTGTCCCATCCATGGCCAGCCCTATCACCGGTTCTACCAATCCGTGCTCTGCCATGCAGCTAACAATGTGGGCATGGTGGTGTTGCACGCCGATAGTGGGCAGCTCAGTTTGTTTGACAGCGAATTTCGTACTCAAATAGTCAGGATGCAAGTCATGGGCAATAACTTGAGGTTGGATTTCCAGAATCCTTCTCAGGTGCTTTATTGTGAGCTGGAAGAACTGAAAGGTCTCCAGGTTCTCCATATCTCCGATATGTTGACTCAAAAAGGCACGGTTTTCTTTGGTAAGGCATATGGTGTTCTTTAGTTCTGCGCCCACGGCCAAGGTAGGCACAAGGGGAGAGATGTCCTGCGAGAGAAATACGGGGACCGGAACGTAGCCCCTAGACCTCCGGATTTGCCTTGGAGTGCCATCCACGATTCGGACAACAGAGTCATCGCTTCGAAGGTAGATATCGCGATTGTGCACAAGGAAGAAGTCGGCTATGCCTTTTAGATAACGAAAGGCATGATTATTATCAATTGTGATGGGTTCCTCGGTCATGTTTCCGCTGGTCATGACAAGGGCTCGGTAATTGCCCTCCATAAGAAGATAATGTAGAGGCGTATAGGGGAGCATAATCCCAAAGTACTGATTTTTCGGGGCCACTTGGGGGGAAAGGCCGTGAAATCGCCGCTTTTTCAGAAGCACAATGGGCCTCTGGTGCGATGCGAGGACCTCTGCCTCTGCTTCATTAAGGTGGGCAATGGTACGCGCCGTTTCCAGATCCTTAACCATAATAGCCAGAGGCTTTTCTTCCCGATGCTTCCTTCGCCTCAGCCGCACCACAGCACGGTGGTTAGAGGCGTCCACCGCAAGATGAAAACCTCCTAGTCCCTTTATGGCAAGGATATACCCCTTTTCCAAAAGTGCAATGGTCTCCTTGATAGGATCGGGAGTAGGTACTGGATTGGCTTCGGCGTCATGGAGAAAGACGCGGGGGCCACAGTCCCAGCAGGCATTGGGCTGTGCGTGAAAGCGGCGATTCAAGGGGTTATCATATTCCTGCTGACAGGCCGGGCACATCCGGAACTTTTTCATGGTGGTGGTGGCCCGATCATAAGGGATATCCTGTATAATAGTATACCTTGGGCCACAATTGGTACAGTTTATAAAGGGATAGCGGTAGCGTCTGTCATGGGGATCAAGCAATTCGGACAGACAGTCCTGGCATATACAGACATCAGGAGAGATCAGTGTGGAGCGCTCTGGGCCCACCTGGCTTTTTCTGATTTCAAACCCTGTTTCCTGCCTGGGGGGGATTTCCCGCCACTCTACCGAGGCTATCTGGGCGAGGGGAGGGGGATCAGAGACCACGGCCCTGACGAACTGCTCTACGTTTTCCTCTTCTCCTTCCACTTCAAGATCAACACCAAAAGGGGTATTGCTCACATATCCACTGAGCTTGTAGCGCTGGGCCAATTGGTATACAAAGGGTCTGAACCCAACTCCCTGAACGATCCCTTTTATGGCGCCTTTGGCCCGTTTATGCATTGTCAGCTCGGGATGCCTTTTTTTCCTCAACCGTGCGCTTAAGCCACTTAAACCAATCTTCAAGCCCTTCACCGGTCTTGCAAGATATCTCGAAAATGGTCATATGTGGATTTATCTTAAGGGCCTCTTCTTTGATCTTTTCCACGCTGCAATCTATATAGGGAAGGAGGTCTATCTTATTGATTAACAAGACCTTTGATTCGTGAAACATGAGGGGATATTTGGAGGGCTTGTCATCACCCTCTGTAACACTCAGGATCATGGCCTTAAAATCTTCTCCCACCTTGAATTCAGCAGGACACACCAGATTACCCACATTTTCCACGACCAGGAGATCCAGGGCGTCAAAGTCAAATTCGTCAAAGGTGTCTCTAATCATATTGCCGTCCAAATGGCATGCCCCTCCTGTATTGATTTGAACTACAGGGATACCTTTGTTCGCAATGCGTTCTGCATCCTGAGAGGACTGGATGTCCCCTTCGATCACACCTATACGTAGTTCGTCTTTTAGGGCATCGATGGTCTTTTCCAGTAGAGTGGTTTTACCTGCCCCTGGCGAACTCATGAGATTCATCACAATAAGCCCCTTTTCATCAAAAAGGGCCCTGTTCTGTTGGGCTATTCTGTCATTTGCCTCCAAAATGTTCTTTACTACAGATACCTTCATATGTTTCCTCCCTTATGGTTTCGTAACACCCTTATTCCACTTCCATTTCTACAATAGACAGATCCTCCCCTGATATGGTTTTGATGTCAGGGCTTCCGCAGTGTGGACATGTGAAGGCGTAGTCCTGAATTTCAAATTCTCTGTGACAGGCCTCGCAATGCCCCACCAATGGGATGATTTCCATAATTAGCTTTGCTCCTTCAAGGTCAGTACCTGTGGTCATTATCTCAAAGCAAAAAGACAGGGATTCCGGCACAATGGCTGTGAGTTTCCCGATGTGAAGGCGAACGGATCTTAACACCTTCGCGTCATGCTTTTTCATCTCATCCCTTATTATTTCCAGCAGGCTTTGGGCAATGGACATTTCATGCATTTACGGGTTCCTCTGTCAGCCTTCCCTAAGGGCAACAATCAAGGAGTTGATCTTTTGCCTAGCGTCGTTGAAAATGCCAGAAAGATTCAGGGAGTGGTTGGCGAAGATACTCCCTGGGTCGCCATTAAAAACAATCAATGGTTCGAAATTACAACGCCGCAGATCCTCTAAGATCTTGTCCACCAAAAGCAATGAGTTCTTGTCCGTGAGCACGTTTATGAAATCTACACGGATGGCCCTGAAGGATTCATTGAGGGCGTAAGCCACTCCTTGTGCGTAATAGAAATTATCGTCAACGCGGTACCAAGGGATATTCACCTTCACTACCCCAGTGCCGGCTTTTGCCCCTTTTTCTGCTTCCAGGGCAAGCACCTCTCGTATATCGTGAGGCGCATGGATCAGGCGGGTGTTGACGCCTCCCATGAGTGATGCATATTGGCTGAGCAATTCGATGAGATTGTCGGCACGGGGGTAAAAAGAAGAACTCCCTTTTTCCAAATTTCGATGATATTTTTCCAGTGCCTCATAGGCCCTTTTCCACTTGCTTTCAGCCGAGGGGAACCACCATTTATAGGGGTCATTGGCAAGGGCTGTAAAGGCCTCATCAACGAGCATATCCAGTTTGTCTGTGGTTCTCATGCGGGATAGATTGTCCCGTAATACCCTTACATTGTAGCGTACCACCTCCAGCTCTCCCAATTGAAAATTGGGCATGTTATCAAGGAGTACTGTGGGCCAAAAGATATCATTGGGCATCCAGTTCTCCACCATCTGCTTTATTAATGCCTGGTTTGTTCGTACAAAGGCGGAACCTTTAACTGCCGTATTATATTTTACGTTAAGGGGCTTGGGCTTTACAGAATTTATGGCCATATTAACGAGGATAAAGACCAGCAGTGCCAAAGCCAAGAGCATTACAGGGATGGTTTTCCTTTTTTTCAACTTACGGTCGTTTCTTTTATTTGGGGTCATTGCATCCACCTTTCAGATAAGATTATGTTTGAGCACACCAGAGGAATCCAAAAAGAGAGCCACCCTGAAACAGTGGTGGGAGGCATTTTGATACTGGATAACTCTTATGAGAAGGCCCAATTTGATAAGGCATTCTAAATGGCAAGCCCGGGGCTTGTCAATACGTAACCCAGGGCACAAAGCTCAGGTAATAAACGGCTTCACTGAGGGGAAAAGGCTTCTGTCCGTGTGGGGGATAAACTTTGCGGCACTGAACAGATTCATGAACTCTTGATTCACGTTGAGTTCCAGATAGGTGATTTGGTCCCGGATGCGGAGGCACTCCTGCCTTGCTTCTTCTGAAACAAGGATCAGCGTGGATCCTTCAAGGGAGGTATTGCCCAGTGGTACATAGGTGTCCAAAGGTAGGTCAGGTATCATCCCTATGGTAATGGCCGAGCGTGGGTCAATGTAGGACCCAAATGTCCCGGCAATAAAGAACTTTCCAATATTGTATACGCTGATGTCTACGGTCTTGGTTATGGTGGTGAGTATGGTGAACATGGCCGCCTTTGAGCGGATGAGAGAGTCAATATCTGGCTGACTCAATGTCAATGGCCTTGCAGTCCCTGACTTTTTTGCGGGAACAACTATAAAATGCATGATGCCATCAACTTCCATGAGCCTTTTGCCACATCTTTCTTTTACGAATTTCCCTCGCAGGTCTATCATGCCTGCCAGATAGAGCTGGGCCACCAGGTCAATGAGCCCTGAGCCGCAGATTCCTATGGGGGGTAGATCGTCAATGGTACTATAGTGGATCTCACCGGAGATAGGATCAATTTTCACTTTATCAATAACCCCAGGCCCCGCCATCATGCCCATGGAGGCCACTCCGCCTTCTAGGGCAGGGCCGGCTGCCCCGGCACAACCCATGAGCCAGTCTTTGTTGCCCAACACCACTTCTGCATTTGTCCCTACGTCCACCAAAAGGCATACCTCTTCGAGTCGATTCATCCCAGAGGCCAAAATACCAGCAATAAGATCTCCGCCGAAATAGCTTCCCACATTAGGAAATACAAAGACCGGACCATGGGGGTGAATACCCAATCCAAGCTGCTGGGCCGAGACACATTCTGGCTTGTTTACCACCGGGATATAGGGTTCTCTGCAGATCCAATACGGGTCCAGGCCCAGGAATAGATGGGTCATGGTGGTGTTGCCAGCCAGTGCAAGGGCCAAAATCTGATCTGTGCCTATTTTCGATGCCTGCGCAAGTCGGGCTATCTCCTTATTCACTCTTTTGAGGACCATTGCCTGAAGTGTTTCAACTCCGCCTGGCTGAGATGCGTAATGAATCCGGCTTAGGATATCCGCGCCAATCTCTATCTGTGGATTATGAAAAGATTTTTCAGTCAGCAGCTGCCCAGTGGAAATATTGAGCAGTCTCAGGACAATGGTGGAGGTCCCCAAGTCAACAGAAAGACCGTAAATGGATTTGTCAGTGTCTTGGGGACACAGGTCTATCAATTTCCAATGGGTTTTTTCTTTGTAAACCGCTGCAATGCAGGAGTATTCATAGTCCCTCAGTTTTTTTGGGATTTGGCTTAGGAGAGGAAAGGGGATGGATACCTCTTCAGTGCCGATTTCCTTTTTAAGACTACGCACTAGCCTGTCCACATCAGCAGTATTGTCCTTCAGGCTGGGCCTGGGCATGTTCAAAGATACCTTCTTGATCCATGGTTCCTTAGTATAGATGTCGATTACAGTAGTCATACTATTCCCCGATGATCTTTACGAGTACCCGTTTACGCCTTCTTCCGTCAAACTCCCCATAAAAGATCTGTTCCCATGGCCCCAGGTCCAATTTGCCCTCTGTGATGGCCACAACCACCTCTCTACCCATGATTTGGCGTTTCATGTGGGCATCTGCATTATCTTCCCCAACATTATGGCGGTATTGAGACACAGGCTCATGTGGGGCCAATTTTTCCAACCATACTTCATAATCATGGTGAAGGCCGGCCTCGTCGTCATTGATGAATACAGATGCAGTTATGTGCATGGCATTGCAAAGCACCAAGCCCTCCTGAATACTACTTTCTTGGACGCATTGTTCCACCTGGGGCGTAATATTGATAAAAGCACGCCTAGTGGGTACGTGAAACCATAATTCCTTTCGAAAACTTTTCATGGGTTTTCCTCCGTTCAATATGCTTTTTTGCGCCAGGCCAATCATCCGTGGCCCGTGGGGATTTCCGTTTCTAGGTTGGCAAGGCCATCAGGCAATGGCGATGGGCAAGGAGGAATTGAAGAGGAAGGGTGTCTTCCCCGAGAGAAAGGCTAATAGCTTTTTCCGTTTAAGATCTGCTTCAATTTTTGGGAAAGGGCCTTTATATTAAATGGCTTCTGAATGAACCCGTTACATCCCCTTTCCAGGATCTCGCTTGCTTCCCCATCAATGCTGTACCCGCTGGAGAGCAGGACCTTGACGTTAGGGTCGATTCGTTTCAAGTGATCGTACGTTTCTCCACCCCCCATGCCGGGCATGATCATATCCAATATCACCAGATCAATCTTATTCCTGTTTGCTTCATAGATTTTTATGGCCTCCATCCCGCTTTTGGCGGAAAACACATGATATCCCAGTGCCTTTAAAATTTCAGCCCCCACTTCAATGATCATGTCTTCATCATCCACCAATAGGATGGTTCCAGGGCCTTTCACCAGTTCTTCTTGAGTAGGGGCTTCCTCTTCAATCACCTTGTCCGATGCAGGCAAATAGATTTCAAAGGTGGTGCCTTCCCCTTTTGTGCTCCTGACCTCAATGATTCCATTATGGTTTTTGATAATACCATATACCGAGGCAAGACCAAGACCTGTGCCGCGGCCCATTTTTTTTGTGGTAAAGAAGGGCTCGAAGATCCTTTGCTGGGTCTTCTCATCCATGCCCACACCAGTGTCGGTTACTGTTATCTTTACATAACGACCTGGAGGAATATTGTAGGGTCGCATGGACATTTCTTCCAGTGTAAGGTTCTGGGTTTCCAGGAAGAGCTCCCCACCCCCTGGCATGGCCTGCCATGCGTTTACATAAAGGTTCAAAAGAACCTGCTCCAACTGGCCTTGATCCGCTTCCACGGGCCACAGATTTTCGTCGTACTTTTCATGGATTATGATTTCTTTTTTAGTACGGCCGAACATATGGGAGGTCTGATGGATCAAGGCATTGAGGTCCAGGGGTTTTACGTCATACTTGCCGCCCCTTGCGAACCCTAAGAGTTGTTTTGTGAGCTCCGCGCCACTTTGTACATATTTTTCTATGTTTTTCAGCTTCTCATAGTGGGGATGGGAGGAGTCCGTATTCAAGAGCATAAGGGAGGTGTAGCCCTGGATGGCCATAAGTAGGTTGTTGAAGTCATGGGCAATGCCTCCTGCTAACGTACCAATGGCCTCCATTTTTTGGGCCTGGTGAAGCTGGGCCTCAAGGCGTTTTCGATCGCTGATGTCCCTGGCCACACCGTGGGTTCCAAGGTACTGTTTTTGGGGATGGTCTACCGGCTTGTCATACATGCCAGTAGACTTCAATTCTACGGTGAGGTGCTGAATTTCACAGGCCCGGAAATCTTCTTTGCCCGTATTGGTCTTCAGCCTCAACTCGATTCCAGAGGAAGCACGCTCCCCGGTCCTTCTCTCGTTAAAGAACCATTTGGCCTTTTCAAGGTCTTCGTCATGGATAATAGTAGTATAATGCTTGCCAATAAGGTCCTCGGGTTTGTAACCTAGCAGGCGCTCAACCGCACAACTGATGAAGGTAAAGTTTCCATCTGTATCTAGGGTATAAATGATGTCAGGGGAATTTTCCACAAGGTAACGGTAGCGCTCTTCAGTAAGTTCCAGCTTCCCGTTAATGAGTTCTTTTTCTGATTTGAGCTTCTTCTGGTCTAGGGCATTTTGAACGGTTTTAAGTAGTTCTTCATATTCAAAGGGTTTTCTGAGGTAATCATAGGCCCCCCTTCTGAGGGCCGTAACAGCAGAGTCTAGGGAGGCATGACCTGTGATGACGATAACGAGGGTCTCAGGGCTTTGTTTGCTGATGTGATCCATCAACTGATGGCCATCCATATCTGGAATAACCATATCTAACAGGGCGAGGTCGAATTCATCCCTTGAGAGCAGATCCATGGCCTCGGCACCGGAGTTGGCCGTGAAGATTTCATACCCGTGGCCGCTCAAAAGGAGCCGTAGGCTCTCACACATGCGCGGCTCATCGTCCACGATCAGGATCTTGGGGTTGAAGATCATAACTGCCTCCTAGGGTCTAATTTGTCTTTTCTTTATGAAGCGGCAGTGTGATCGTAAAGGTGGTCCCTTCTCCCTTTGTGCTTTCGCATGTGATGGACCCCTTTAAGGTTTGGATGATATTATGTGCAACGGACAAGCCGAGGCCTGAGTGTCCTCTGCCTTTAGAGGTGGCAAAGGGCTCGAAAATACGTTTTTTCATCTCTTCAGGAATACCCGGTCCATCGTCCTTAATAACGATTTCCGCGTAACCTACTGATGCCGTATCAGGATAAGAACCTTTTTCCAGCTCTGGCGTGATCTTTCGTGTCTTTATAAAGATATTTCCTCCTTCTTGCAAGGCCTCTGCTGCATTTTTAATAAGATTTATGAAAACTTGTTTCAATCCATTTTTGTTGGCCTGCACAGGAGGCAGGTTGGGGTCCAGGTCGGCGTGCACGGTGATGCCTCGATCCGAGTAAAGAGGCTCCCGGGTCAGCTGCACCATATCAGACAGGATCGCATTAATGTTGACGGGCTCCAGGATGAGGCTTCTATTATCCGAAAATGCCAACAGGTCCCTCAATATCTGGCTGACTCGATCGATTTCCTCGTTGATAATACGAATTTCATCTTGCGCGATATTCTGATCAGCCAGCTTAAGGGCAAGGATCTTGAGATAATTTTTGATGATACTCAAAGGATTATTGATTTCATGGATTACCTTTCTGGCCATTTCATGAGAGGCCCCTAGGCGTTCTACCTGGATGGTTTTTAGTTGTGTTTTTCTGATACGATGACCTCTTAGGGCCACTGCCGCCTGTTTGGCGAACATTTCAAGTGTGCTGAATTGTTGGGACAGGTGGGTGGATTCCATTTTGTTGAGACCAATCACGATTACCCCAACATGGTCATCTTGGACGAACATGGGTACACATAATATCCCTTCTTTGCCCATAAATCGGATAAGCTGCTCGTCTAAGATGATGGCTCCTTGCCCTGTTTCCAGGCCAAAGGAATCCAGAACTCTTTGCTCCATAAGCGCCCTAATTAGCAGACTTTTACTCATGGATAGAGGGACAAAGAGGCCAGTGACCATTTTCCATTTCTCATTTTCGCCTGCCTGGGTGCTGATAAGGCCTTGACGGTTGGCGTCATATAGGAAAATGAATACTTCGTGAAGATCAAAGAGGATCTGGAGCCCCTGATAAACCGCCGCCAGAAGAGATGGCTCATCGCGTGCCTCTAAAAGATTCATTAGTGTCCCCAGAAGCACAGAGCTATCCTGTACTTCTCGGATGAGCTGAAGCTGCTTTTCGGTGTCCTTATCACTTAGGATTTCTGGGACCTTGCCCGGAGGCTCAATCTCTATGTCCAAGGAGCGGGCCACTTCAGCAAGCTCGGCATCGGCCTTTGAGACCATAGACTGGAGCAAGGAATCTGAAAACCCGAAGAGTTCTTTTACCAGGTTTTCCGGCTGCTCTCCTGCTTCCAGAGGCTCCTGGGACAGGGCGTTGGCTGCATAAATGATTTGGACCAGGGGCAAGGCGTTTCGGATGCGATCCAGTGGTTCGTGGTGGTAGAGCACGGCATCCACCATGAAAGAGGGAAGATTCCATTTTTCCAAGACCCAGGCGCCAACCTCACAGTGGGTGGCCCCTAGTCGAATTTCACCGGCCAAGAGAAGGTCTGGCCGCCTGCCATACAATTCTAAGAGGCCCCGGTATTGTTTCCTAAAATTGACCCAGAGCACAAGGCGGCCAATATCATGCAAAAGTCCAGTAAGAAACGCTTCGTCAGGTGTGCTGTAGTTGAGTTCCTGGGAGAATCGTTTTGCCAAAATACCTGTGCGCAGGGAATGCCACCAATACCGCTTGAGGTTAAAGATACTATGGCTTTTTACCTTAAAGGCCTCGTAAATGGAGGCGCTGATGGCCACATTTTTTATGGCAGTGGTGCCCAACAGGGCAACCGCAGAATCCATCTTCTTAATCTTTCTAGGCAGGCCATAGTAGGCAGAATTTACAAGCCTCAATATTTTGCTGCTGAGGGAGGGGTCTTTTTCAATGATCTTGGATACCTCGCTAAGGCTACCCTTTGTTTGATTGCATGCCTTGATCAGCCTTAGAAGGATATGAGGCAGCGTTGGGAGATTCTTCAGTGTGGATATCTGTTCTAATATGGGTTTGCGAAGTTTCATTTCCATATATCTCGGCAGCTACTTTTTTGAACCATCGGAATTTTTGAGAGAAACCATAAATGGAAGAGAGTGTTCACGGAAGGGAAAACAGTCCTTTATTATCCGACGGTTCCAAGGGAACCTTTGACCTGAAGCTGCCGGATTTTCCTAAACCCTCCAGCTAAGGGCCAGTATAAGGGAAATCAGGAATGTGTCAAGGTAAATTCCTGATCTAAAATAGATCCCGGCTTTGTCATCCACACCTAAAGCCCTTTCCATTGACAGGGTGTAGGGAATGGCGGAAAATACCAAATGCTTAAGAGAGTCCCTGAACCCATTGTTTCAGATTAATGGTAGAAGCCTCTGTGTGTATGGGTGTTCACCTATGAGGAGATGAAAGAATTATGGAACACATACCTATTATCGGCATAACCATGGGGGACCCTTTCGGTGTTGGTCCGGAGATTATCCTAAAGGCCCTTTCCGCTTCCCGGATCTACGGGTACTGCAAGCCAATTGTCATTGGAGATCCCCAGGTCTTATCTGATGCTGCTGGGCCTGCGGGATGGCAAGGGGGCCTTTGTACCATCTCGTGTACGGGTGAGGCAAACCCACTGCCGAATCATATTGCCGTAATATGCCCTTCTGGCCTTAAAACTTGCAGTTTCTCCCCTGGCAGCCCTAGTGCCGAAGGTGGGAAGGCCGCTGCCCAGTGCATTGAAGAGGCTGTGGGTCTTGCCATGGCAGGGGAGCTGGATGCCATTGTGACCTGCCCCATTAATAAGGCCATGCTGAATGCGGCAGGCTATGCCTTTGAGGGCCATACGCAGATGATAGCCCGTCTTACCGGGGCCAAGTCCTATGTCATGATGCTGGCAGGCAGCAGACTCCGTGTCTGCCTTGTTACTATCCATGTGTCCCTTCGTCAGGTCCCTGATCTCATTACTCAGGACAAAGTTTACCAGACCATTGCCCTTAGCTACAGTGCCTTGAGGCAGGACTTTGCCATATCCGCACCTCGTCTGGCCGTGGCAGCATTGAACCCCCATGCCGGGGAGCAGGGATTATTCGGTCGGGAGGAAGAAGAGGTGATCAGCCCTGCCATCAGTCGTGCAAAGAGGGAAGGGATCACGGTTTATGGACCTTTTCCTGCAGACACCCTGTTCTGGCGTGCTGCCCAAGGACAGTTCGATGCGGTGATAGCCATGTATCATGACCAAGGTTTGGGCCCCCTGAAACTGATTCATTTTTATGATGCAGCAAATATCACCCTGGGCCTACCCATTGTTCGGACTTCTGTGGACCATGGCACCGCCTACGAGCTTGCAGGTACAGGTAAGGCTAACCCATCCAGCCTGATGACTGCCCTCCAGATGGCATCAATGATCGTGAAAAACAGGAAAAAGGAGGTCCCTTTTTCGTAGGCTATGGGTGGAGATACTATTAAAATACGTGGCGCTAGGCAGCACAACCTCAAGAATATCTCACTCGATATTCCTAGGAATAAATTGGTCGTCATTACCGGCCTGTCTGGTTCAGGTAAGTCTTCCCTTGCATTTGACACCATTTACGCCGAAGGGCAAAGAAGGTATGTAGAATCCCTTTCTGCCTATGCACGCCAGTTTCTGGAGCAAATGGATAAGCCTGAGGTGGAGAGCATTGAAGGCCTGTCTCCTGCCATCTCCATAGGGCAGCGGACCTCTGCCCAGAACCCCAGATCTACTGTGGGCACGGCCACTGAGATCTATGACTACTTGAGGGTGTTGTTTGCTCGCATCGGCCGACCCTTTTGCCCCCAGTGTAATGTGCCCATTCAGTCTCAAACGGTTCAAGAGATGGTGGACAGGATCTTGAGCCTTGATCAGGGCTCACGCGTGCAGATCCTAGCCCCCCTGGTGCAAGGAAGAAAAGGGGAGTACAGGCAGCTTTTTCATAAGCTGAGAAGGGACGGATTTACACGGGTAAGGGTGGATGGGGAGGTCAGGTTGCTTGAGGAGGAAATCTGCCTGGACAAGAATAAAAGGCATGACATAAGCGTGGTGGTTGATCGTTTGGTCATTCAGGACCATATCAGGGCGCGTCTTACTGATTCAGTGGAATTGGCCTTGTCACTATCCGAGGGTAAGCTCTTGGTGGACCTCGTGGGGCAAGGCGAGATGATGTTCAGTCAGAAGGCGGTGTGCCCCGGGTGCGGTTTTGGCTTTTCTGAGCTGACCCCCCAGATGTTTTCCTTTAACAATCCTCAGGGGGCCTGCCCTGTTTGCAGTGGGCTGGGAACCAAGAAATACTTTGACCCAGGACTGATCATACCTGATCCTGAGTTGTCGCTTCGGGAAGGGGCGGTCCTGCCGTGGTCGGGAAGGGATTCTGTCTATTTTCACCAAATGCTCGATTCCATTTGTCATCACTACGGGGTAGATATCTACACACCTTTTCGGGATCTACCTGAGTTCTTTCAACAGGTCTTGCTTTATGGCTCAGGAGATGAGCAGGTTACCTTTTATTTTGAAAGGGAAGGGCGAAGGTATCATTACGAGCGTCCATTCGAGGGCATTATTCCAACCCTGGAGAGGAAGTATCGGGAGGCTGACTCATATCAGGTCAGAGAAGAGATTGAACAATATATGAACTTAATGCCCTGCCCGGCCTGCAAGGGGACAAGGCTGCGGCCCCAAAGCCTGGCGGTCAGGGTGGGAGGAAAAGGTATCCATGAGATTACTTCCTTGTCCATTGAAAGGACGGCCAAATTCTTCCAGCAACTAAGACTAAGTGAAAAAGAGGCCGAGATTTCCAAGAGGCTGCTCAGAGAAATACAGAATAGACTCGCGTTTCTAATCAGTGTAGGCGTGGAGTACTTGACCCTTGATCGGGGCACCTCAACTCTTTCAGGGGGTGAGGAACAACGCATTCGACTGGCTACCCAGTTGAGCTCTAGCCTAGCAGGCGTGCTCTATGTCTTGGACGAGCCCACCATAGGCCTGCATCAAAGGGACAATCACAGGCTTTTGGTCAACTTGAATCGTTTAAGGGACATGGGCAACAGCGTCATTGTGGTGGAACATGATGCAGAGACCATTCTAGCTGCAGATCATGTCATTGATATGGGGCCAGGTGCGGGGGCCCACGGAGGGGAAGTGGTGTTTCAAGGAACACCCGAAGAACTGATGAGGGACGGCTCCTCTTTGACAGGGCAGTATCTGTCGGGCCAGAAAAGGATTCCAGTTCCGAGCAAAAGGAGGAGGGGCAATGGAAAATGTATTGTCATAGAAGGGGCCAGGGAAAATAACCTTAAAGACATCACTGTTGAGATTCCTTTGGGAACCCTTACCTGTGTGACAGGGGTCTCTGGCTCTGGCAAGAGTAGCCTTATCAATGGGATCCTTTATCCAGCCCTTTGCAGAAAATTATATCGATCCAAGACGAGGGTGGGGAGGGTTAAGGCGGTCAAAGGGATTGAACAAATTGATAAGGTCATCAATATTGATCAGAGCCCCATTGGGAGGACCCCTAGATCCAATCCTTCCACCTATACTGGGGTGTTTTCTTACATTCGGGAGCTATTTTCCAAGGTGCCTGATGCAAGGGCAAGGGGCTACAGACCTGGCAGATTCAGCTTTAACGTGCAAGGGGGCCGTTGTGAGGTGTGTAGGGGTGATGGGGTGATCAAGATAGAGATGCATTTTTTGCCCGATGTCTATGTCACGTGTGAGGCGTGCAAGGGGCTGCGGTATAACAGGGATACCCTGGAGATCCGGTACAAAGGCCGCAATATTGCTGAAGTGCTGGATATGACGGTGAATCAGGCCATGGTATTCTTTGATAAGGTTCCCAAGATCCGTAATATTCTCAGGACCCTTGTGGATGTGGGCCTAGGCTATATCAAATTGGGTCAGCCAGCTACCACCCTTTCCAGTGGGGAGGCCCAAAGGATAAAGCTCTCAAAAGAGTTGAGCAAGAGATCAACGGGTAGAACCCTGTATTTGCTTGACGAGCCCACTACGGGACTGCATTTTGCAGATGTGCACAAATTATTGGAGGTGCTGGCCTATCTAGTGGACATGAATAATACTGTATTGATCATTGAACATAACCTCGACGTCATAAAGGCGGCCGATTATGTCATAGACCTAGGCCCAGAAGGAGGAGAGGAGGGCGGGACTGTGGTGGCCACAGGAACTCCCGAAGAAATTTCCAGAAATGAACTTTCCTATACCGGGCAGTTTTTGAGAAAAGTTCTTTAGTGAAGTTTGGCCAGATGATAGGCCAAGTTTTCCAGATTCACCGTAAAGTCAACATTTTCCACAATACAACACTCCGGGCTTCTGAGCTGAATCGGGGCAAAATTGAGGATTGCCCTCACCCCGGCGCTGAAGAGCATTTCTGCTACTCGCTGAGCCTCGAACGGAGGCGTAGTAATAACCCCTATTTCTATCTCTAGCTTTGGAACCACTACTTCTATCATTTTGGGGTGCTTCACCACAACTCCGTTAGGCAGTATTCGGCCCACCTTGGCTGGATCAGAGTCAAAGGCAGCCGCGAAGATATAGCCCCGTCGCTTGAAGTTTTGGTTTTCAAACAGAGCGCTTCCCAGGTTTCCCAGTCCCACGATACAGAGTTTCCATTGCCTGTCGGTAGCAAGTATCCTATTAATCTCTTTGAGTAGGTTTGCTACTTCGTAGCCAACGCCCCGCACGCCGAACTCACCAAAATAGGCCAAATCCTTTCTTACCTGGGCAGGGTTTACTCCGCAAAGCTTTGCAAGGGTCTCGGAAGATACTACTGGTACATCTGCCTCCATCAATTCTTCTAGGGGCCTGGAGTATAGCGGCAGCCGTTCGATGGTAGGTTCAGGGATTTTTGTTTTTCTTGAACTCTTTACCATGAGATCCAGTCCGGTGTGTTTTTGTTTAACATAATCCGAGCGGTTTCCCTTTGAAGTTGAGGACAGCGGGATTCTTGCAATCGCCTAAGAACAACGGGTGCCTTGGTACCTGAGTATCTCTATCTATGGCGTGGCTGGCCATCGTCCTTACTGCCGGAAGGATTGGGTCCCGCTTTCGATCAATCCGGGTTTTCTAGTTTAGCAGCCCCTTATGGCTGTAATGCCGAAGATAATCAGCATTGTGAATTTTTGCACATGAGGATTCAATAAGGAGGGCCCAAATACACCCTGGGCCCTCGTGTGGATCTAGTAATTATTAATGAAATACCTTCTCAATTATCGCTGGGAAAGCGGGGATCTTGAAAACCATGAGCAAGCAAATCAGCAAGGCGTAGATAGTAAGGGACTCAATAAGAGCCAAGCCGATAATCATGGTGGTCATGATCTTGCCGCTCGCCTCAGGATTCCGGGCTGTCCCATGCATGGCGCCGTTGATGGCATTACCCATACCGACTCCGCATCCCATTGCAGCTACGCCAATGCCAAAGCCGCAAGCCACAGCGATGCCGAAGTAGATCCACAGGCCAGCAGCCTGTGCAGAGCCATCAGCCGCGAGGGAAACAGAAGCCATTCCCAGCACCAGAATTCCGGTCAGCGCTCCAATAAACCTTTTTCTTGTCATATAAACCTCCTTTCTTTTTGTTTTGCTTGGCCTTCTTCCAAAATCTTACAAGCTAGTAAGCTGTTACCAAAAAACTTAGTGGGCTTCCTCCATTGCTAAAACAAAGTAAACTATGGAAAGCAACATAAAAACCAGCGCCTGGATAAAGCTCACAAGGATTCCCAGAAACAGGATTGGTAAAGGGGCAAGGAACATCCCTGCGAGCATAAAAAGGATGGCGAGAACGGTTTCCTTGCCAAAGATGTTGCCAAAAAGTCGCACACTGAGGGAAAGAACCCTTGCAAAGTGACCTATTAGTTCCAGTGGCACCATCAATGGGGCCAGCCATATTACAGGGCCCAGGAATTGTTTAATATATTTAACACCGTGAAATTTTATCCCTATAATATGGGTGAGCACGAAAGTGCATAGAGCCATCGACAGAGGGGTATTAATATTGGCAGTAGGGGAGGAAAATCCCGGTACCAGACCCAACAAATTACTGACGAGTATATAGAGAAAAATAGTCGCTATAAAAGGGAAGAAAAATCTTCCTTCCGGGCCGGTAATGCCTACCATGAAGTTTTCCAGCCCTTCTACGAGCACCTCAAAGAAATTTTGCCCCTTATTGGGCACCAACTGAATTCCCCGGACAAAGATAGCGGAAGCTACTATTAAGATAAGCATCACAAACCACGATTGGATAACATGACTGTAATTATGTGCGAATTCGCCCAATCCGATCGCGGAGAACAGGCTATTAAGAAAAAGAATTCCGTGCTCCATACCCTATATTGCCTCCCTAGATGATGGTTTGAATACCATAAAGATGCCAAAAACCAAAATACCAATTACCACGGTGGACAATCCCACAGCCATGCCAATTGGATCAACAAGGCCTGTTGTAAAAAGCCAATAAATCAAAATGCCCATGAGCGCAAGCCGAATGTAGAAAGTCCCCACGAGAGCGGCCTTTTTCCCATTCTTGGGATTGTCCATTTTACCCGAGGAAAAGGCCCTCTGAATGCTTAATCGTAACACATTGAAATTTGCGATGGCCAATATACCACCCGAGAGAACTCCGAGAGTAAAGGGTGTAGACATGACCAGTGAGCTGACACCCGCCATGAGTCCCAAGGCCAGCCAATAAAACAAGGTGACATGTCGCATTACTGGTGAATTTGTGTCAGGCTTCATTGATCCCTAGCCCTTTTAGTCAAGATGAACAGATTTCTGAAGGCCGCACCAATGCCCAATCCAATGCCTATTAGTAAAAAGATCGGTGCTGTGCCCAACCACTTATCCATGTAATAGCCAGCCAAGGCACCGATAGCAATGGACAAGACCATAGCCATCCCCACCGTGCTTAAGATGCCCACGGTCTTGATGGCTTTTTTCAGGTCTTCATCTATTTTCATATCAAGGCCTGTGGCCCTGCCAGTGCGTGAAAAAAATCACGTTGTCCTTACCACAGCTCATTTGACGAGTCAATAGTTTTTTGTTCACAGTGAAGTGAAGGCCCTATGGGCCGATTCGACTGTCTTTTCAATAATTTTTTTATCATGGGCCGTTGACAGGAACATGGCTTCATAAGCAGAAGGTGCAAGATAAATGCCCTGATCAAGCATGGATCTGAAGTATTTCTTGAACTGCTCCTCATTGGCCCTTTTTGCTGAGGCAAAATCCGCCACCGGCCCTTGGGTGAAAAAGATGGAACCCATAGAACCCACGCGATTGACAGTGATGGGGATACCAGCCTTTTCCGCAGCCTCCTTGATACCTGAAAACAGGGTATTTGCATGGGATTCAAGACCTTCGTAAATGGTTTGGTCTTTCAGAATCTTGAGGGTCGCCAGGCCGGCTGCCATGGCCAAAGGGTTGCCAGACAAGGTCCCTGCTTGGTAGATCTCCCCTTCGGGGGCCATGTGCTCCATAATCTCACGTTTTCCACCATAGGCCCCTACAGGCAGGCCACCGCCAATAATCTTGCCCAGGCAGGTGAGGTCAGGGGTTATCCCATAGAGTTCTTGTGCGCCTCCCCGGGCCACCCTAAAGCCACTGATCACTTCGTCAAATATGAGGAGGGCCCCATTTTCAGAGGTTATCCGCCTTAGTCCCTGCAAATATCCCTCTTTGGGCAGGATAACACCCATATTGCCAGGGATAGGTTCCACAATCATGGCGGCGATCTGAGTTCCATACCTCTCGAAGGCCATGGAAACCGACTCTAGGTCATTGTAGGGCACGGAAATGGTATGGGCAGCTAAGTCCTTGGGCACTCCGGGGCTGCCTGGGATCCCCAATGTGGCGACTCCTGACCCTGCGGATACCAACAGACTGTCTGCATGGCCGTGGTAGCAACCTTCACATTTAATGATCTTTTCCCTACCCGTGTAACCGCGAGCCAGCCGGATTGCACTCATGGTGGCCTCTGTACCGGAATTGACCATTCGGACCATCTCAACAGAGGGCACCATATCTACGATGGTCTCTGCAAGTTCCACCTCGCGTTCAGTAGGCGCCCCATAACTGGTGCCTTTAGACATGGCTTCTTCAATGGCCTTTACCACCTGGGGATGGGCATGGCCTAGGATCATAGGGCCCCAGGACCCAACATAGTCTATATATTGATTGCCGTCCATATCCCAGATGAAACAGCCCTTTGCCTTGAAGATAAAAGGGGGCGTAATGCCCACCGCCTTGCCGGCCCGTACCGGGCTGTTGACCCCGCCAGGTATAACCCTCTTGGCCTTTTCAAATAATACTAAGGACCTTGGCCCCATCAATCACCCTCTTACTTAAAAGTATTCCATACTTGTTTTTTTGAATTCCTTTTCGCTGAACAAAAGCAGGTAGTCTTCCACCCCCACAGCTTCAGATATCTTTTTTGCTATTTCATAACATGCATCTCGGCTATCTGCATGGACCATACTATAAATGTTGTATGGCCAATCCTTTTGAGGTCTTCTGTGGTAGCAATGGGTGACTTCCCGAAAAGAGGCTATGATTTCACCTACCTCATCCACCCGGGCCTCTGGAACTTGCCATGCTACCATGGCATTGGAGCTAAAGCCAGCCTCTTGATGGCGTAATGTGGCGCCGAAGCGCCTGATGATACCCTCTCGTTTCAATCTCTGAACCCGATCAATAAATTCTTCTTCACTGAAACCTACCTTCTTGGCTGCTACGGCAAAGGGTCTGGGATGCAATGGCAAATCCCCTTGAATAATTTGAATAACTTTCTTGTCTTTTTCCTCGACCATAGTGAGGTCAGGCTACTCCATCCGATATCCCTGTCAGGCTGGGAATATCCAATAAAGCCAAGGATGTCAAGGGCCATTCACTAGGGTTGAAAAAGGATTGAAAATTGTTTAAAAATAATTTTGTAAGGAGTTAGTAGGCCAAAGGCAATATGTGGTGTTTCCAGAAAATAGTGGAGGAGCGGATCCGTAAGGCCCAGGAAGAAGGTGAGTTTGATAACCTTCCAGGCAAAGGAGAGCCGCTCAGGATGGAAGATGATAGCCATGTTCCCGAAGACTTACGTTTGGCCTATAAAGTTTTAAAGAATGCTGATTGCCTGCCTCCTGAGCTCCAGCTCAAAAAGGAAATCCGGCAAATGGAGGATATGCTGGATGCCATCCCTGACGAGAAGGAAAAGTATAGGCTGATCAAGAGAATCAACTTCAAGATCATGAAGTTGAATATGATGGGTAAGAAATCCCCGCTTCTGGAAGAAACGGAGATTTATTACAAAAAGATTCTCAACAAGCTTGCCCAGGATTGATTCCTATTGTGTAAACGAATCACCTTCCATCAGAGATAAAAGCAAAGCCTCTTTCGATTCCCTTCTGGTTTAGGTCGAAGAATTTTTCCTTTCCCTTTAAGGCCGCCTTCATCCCTTTTATGGTTTCTTCCTGCGTGAGCAAGCCGGTCTTAGCACATACTGCGCCAATCATCACCATATTGGCAACTCGTTCAGAGCCGACTTCCTGGGCCAATTCTAGGGTGGGTACTTTTATCACCTCCACATCTTCTCTGTTAGGTGTTTCAGAGACCAAAGAGGAGTTGAGAAAAACGAAACCATTTTCAACCACGGCAGGTCCGAATTTGTCCAAGGAAGGCACGTTCATGCCCACCAGGATATCCGGATTAGAGGCTACAGGCGAGGCGATTTTCTTGTCCGAAACCGTTACGGTACAATTTGCGGTTCCTCCTCTCATCTCGGCACCATAGGCGGGAAAGTAAGTCACATTCAGCCCTTTTAACATGGCACCATGGCTGAGGATATAGCCCATAAGCAAAACACCTTGGCCCCCAAATCCTGAGAAAACCGTTCTGGTAATCATATCCTAGTCCTCATACCCTGTGGTATCCTTGATAACCCCCACGGGATAGGTATTGACCATTACATTGTTTACCCAATCGCAGGCCTGTTTTGGGGTGAGTTTCCAATTGGTTGGACAGGGCGATAATAGCTCCACCAAGGCAAAGCCAAGGTCATCCAATTGGCAGCGAAAGGCCTTTTTTATGGCCTGTTTGGCCCTTCGAATCTGTTTAATACTGGATAGGGCGCATCGCTCCACATACACTACCCCATCACTAACTGCGATCATTTTGGATATGTCTATAGGTTGGCCGTGGTACCGAGGGTCACGGCCTCCGGGTGTGGTGGTGGCCTCTTGTCCCAACAATGTGGTTGGAGCCATTTGCCCCCCTGTCATCCCGTAAATGGCGTTATTTATGAAAATCGTAGTAATCCTTTCCCCTCGGTTAGCAGCATGGATGGTTTCCGCTGTTCCAATGGCTGCCAGATCACCATCGCCCTGGTATGTAAAGACAAACTTGTCAGGTAAAATACGCTTAATGCCTGTTGCAACTGCGAGGGGCCGACCGTGAGGGGCCTCAATCATATCAAAATTGAAGTAATTGTACGCAAGTACTGCGCATCCAACGGGGGGAATCCCTATGGTTTTTTCCCTTAATCCCATTTCGTCAATACACTCTGCAACCAACCGGTGGGCAATAGAGTGCCCGCAACCCGGACAATAATGTGTGTAAGCATCCTTCAATGATTGGGGTCTGCCAAAAACCTTCTTGTAATCATATGCAGGTTCTGCGCTCATACTTCTATCCTCCGGCCTATTGTGCCGTCTCCTCGATCAACGGATCGCATAAAATCAGCTATTTCTGCCGGGGTGGGCACCACACCCCCCGGAATACCGTAGAAATAGATCGGGGCTCTCTCGCCCACGGAAATAATCACATCTTCAAGCAACTGCCCTGTGGAGAACTCAAAAACAGCAATTTTCGAGGCCTTTTCGGCCAGACGGCGCAAGGGTTTGACCGGAAATGGCCACAAAGTTATGGGCCTAAAAAGTCCGACCGAAAGGCCGTTTGGCCCGAGTTCCTCAATGGCACTCTCAGCAATTCTGGCGGCAGTACCATATGCTACTATAATTATCTCGGCCTCCTCGACTCCCAGGGCTTCGTATCGGACTTCCTGGGCGGCAATAAGTTCGTATTTTTCCTGGAGTTTCAAGTTATGTTTATACATCTTATTAACATCCAGTATCATTGAAAACATGGCCCGGGGGGCGCGGCCCTTACATCCAGTGAGGATCCAATCCTTTTCCGGAAGATCCTTGGGATCTATAGGATCTGGAAACACCACTGGCTCCATCATTTGGCCCATGATGCCATCTCCTACAATCATGACAGGATTGCGGTATCTATCAGCAAGTTCAAATGCTAGAAATGTCAATTCAGCAAGCTCCTGGCAGCCTGATGGAGCCAGTACTGGGGTCCTATAGTCGCCGTGGCCGCCACCACGTGTGGCCTGGAAATAGTCTGCAGCCGAAGGTGCGATATTACCCAGGCCTGGGCCGCCTCTCATGGTATTAACAATGACCCCGGGCAACTCCATCCCGGCCATATAGGAGATTCCTTCCTGTTTTAGAGAAATGCCTGGAGAAGACGAAGATGTCATCACCCTAGCACCCGCTGCCGCAGCCCCCAGTATCATGTTAACAGAGGCTATTTCACTTTCTCCCTGGATAAATACGCCTCCCACCTGGGGCAGACGAGCTGAGAGATACTCGGGCAACTCGTTTTGTGGTGTGATGGGATATCCTGCATAGAACCGGCATCCAGCTAGGACAGCCGCTTCGCCTAAGACATGGTTTCCCCTCATTAGGACTCTTTCACTTGGCACGATACACCTCTATAGATACCTCAGGGCAGATCAGGGCACACATGGTGCACCCGGTGCATCCCTTTTCTTCATCAGAAATTTCTTCCTTGAATCGGGCCGGACGGTAGCCCTTTCTATTAAGCTCCGTATCTACCTCGATCCTGTCAAAAGGACAGAATTCGATACAAAGGTAGCATCCTTTGCATCTTTGCCTGTCAATAACGATCTTACCCCTTTGTTTATTATCCACCATAAGTAAGCTTCCTAGAATATCATCTTTTAATAAAATTTGCAGACTAAGCCTCTCGAAATCCTTTGTCAAGGCTTTTGAGAGGACGATATAGAAATTTCCAAAAATACTTTGAAAAAAATTTCACTTTTTTCTATACTCGCCATTTCCTTTGAGGGGGCCAATTGTGGCGATTGGGAAAGAGTTGGACTTTCAGACAGCCAGTGCCTATGCAGAAACCAACTTCTCCGAGCGGGTCCCTGGGTGCCTAAGTTTTAGCAAAGGATATTGAAAGGAACCAACTTGGATCCTTTTAGCCCGCTTGGGATGATTATTGCGGAGGCCTTTCATTAACAGAATCGAGTTAGACTACATATGCTGTTTTAAGAGGTGTCATTATGGATTCCAAAAACGTCTTAGTCATGGACGGAAAAGAACTTACCTTTACTCTTGGGGAGACGATTCTCCAAGTGGCCAGGAGAAACGGAATAGATATTCCCACCCTGTGTTATCTCAAAGGCGCGACACCAACAGGGGCGTGCAGGATCTGCTTGGTGGAAGTGGAAGGGGCAAGGAATTTGCTTGCCGCATGCTCAACTCCTGCAGAACCAAATATGGTTATCAAGACGGAAAGCCCGCGTGTAATCAATGCTAGGCGCCTCAATATTGAGTTGTTGCTTGCCAGTGGACACCATAATTGTCTTGCCCAAGATATGGACGAGGACTCATGGACTGATTTTCAGCTCAAGGCCATGGAGCCTGAGGCACACCGCGAAATCTGTCCTGCTTATGGACAGTGCAAACTCCAAGATTTGGCCATCCGGTATCAGGTAAAGGGTATTCGTTTTGAGCCCAAGGAACAGAAATATCCTATAGAAATGGTCAACCCTTTTATAGTGAGAGATTTTTCCCGTTGTATTTTGTGCGGGCGTTGTGTGCAGGCCTGTAACGAGATTCAGGTCAACAGCGCAATTAGCTATGGGTACCGCGGATCCGCTTCCAAGATTGTTGCCAAAGGAGACCTCCCCCTGAAGGATTCGGACTGTGTGTTTTGCGGGGAATGTGTTCAGGTATGCCCTGTGGGGGCCTTGATGACAAAGGAAGATCTGGAGCTCCGCAGGGTCAAAGGGGGGACTGTCAAGAGGGTGAGGACTACTTGTTGCTACTGCGGTGTCGGTTGCCAGATCTATCTGCATGTCCAAGAAGGAAAGGTGATCAAGGTAACAGGGGTTGAGGATGTAGGGCCCAACTTCGGCAGTTTATGCGTGAAGGGCCGGTTTGGCTATAACTTCATTAATCATAAAGACCGACTCAAGCGTCCTCTGATTCGCGAAGATGGAGGGTTTAGGGAGGCTACCTGGGAGGAGGCTCTGGATCTGGTTGCTGAGAGGTTAAAGGAGACTAAAGAAAAGTATGGGGCCGATTCGATAGGGGTTTTCTGCAGTGCTAGGATAACCAACGAGGAGAACTACTTGGCCCAGAAGTTCACGAGAGCGGCTTTAGGCACCAATAATATTGACCATTGTGCACGGCTTTGACACTCCTCCACTGTGGCAGGTCTTGCCGCAGCCTTTGGAAGCGGAGCGATGACCAATCCCATCGAGGACATCGAGAAGGCACAGGTTATTCTTATTACAGGCTCCAATACCACGGAGAACCATCCTGTGCTTTCCTCTTATGTTAAGAGGGCAGTGACCTTGAAAGGTGCAAAGCTTATTGTGGTGGATCCGAGAAGGATCCCCATAATCCGGTATGCCACACTTTGGCTCAGACCAAACCTAGGAACGGATGTGGCCTGGATAAACGGGTTTATGCACGTAATTATAAAAGAAGGGCTCTATGATGATGACTATGTGAAGGCTCGCACAGTAAGGCTGGATGACCTCAAGAAGACCGTTGACAAATATACTCCCGAGTATGTCCAGGAAATCACGGGCATACCCAAGGACAGGCTCGTGGAGGCGGCTAGATTATATGGCAAGGCCAAGGCCGCTTCTATCCTCTACGCCATGGGCATCACACAGCACAGGACCGGGACGGACAATGTTAAGTCCTTGGCTAATTTAGCCATGTTATGCGGGAATGTCGGTATCCCTGGTGGCGGGGTGAACCCTCTAAGGGGCCAGAATAATGTCCAAGGGGCCTGTGATATGGGAGGGCTGCCAGACGTTTATACAGGGTACCAAAAAGTGGTTGATTTGGCAGCTAGAAGTCGAATGGAGAAGGCATGGGGTGTGGAACAGCTTCCTCAAGAGCCAGGCCTTACGATAACTGAGATGATGGAGGGTGCTTATAAAGGACAGATAAAGGCCCTCTACATTATAGGTGAAAATCCTATGGTCTCAGACCCAAATCTGAACCACGCACAGGAAGCAATCAAGAAGGTGGATTTCCTTGTAGCCCAGGACATTTTTCTCACGGAGACCGCCAGATTGGCCGACGTGGTATTGCCTTCGGCTAGCTTTGCGGAAAAGGATGGAACCTTTACAAATACTGAGAGGAAGGTGCAGCGGGTCCGAAAGGCCCTGGATCCACCCGGACAGGCAAAGCAGGACTGGGAGATAATATGTGAGCTTTCCTCAAGATTGGGCTATCCAATGAATTATGAAAATCCAAAGGCCATAATGGAGGAGATAGCTGAGGTAACACCATCCTATTGTGGCATTAGATACGATAGAATAGAATTTGATGGGCTTCATTGGCCGTGCACCGCAGCGGACCATCCCGGGACTCCCTGCCTGCATGTTGATCAATTTACATGCGGTCTGGGCGTATTTCATGCCATTGATTATATACCCCCAGCCGAGTTACCCGATGAGGAGTTTCCTCTATATCTGACTACAGGCAGAGTACTGTACCAGTATCATACGGGGACGATGACAATGAAGGTGGACGGCCTCAACCAGCTTGCGCCTGAATGTTTTGTGGAAATTTCCCCCAAGGATGCCCTTAGTAGAAATATCAAGGATGGAGAACCCTTGAGGGTGAGATCCCGCAGAGGGGAAATTGTAGCAAAAGCAAAGATTTCTGATAAAGCTATTGAGGGAACAGTCTTTATTCCGTTTCATTATGCTTCGGCGGCTGCCAATAAGCTCACTAACGCTGTTCTAGATCCGGTGGCAAAAATACCTGAGTATAAGGTATGCGCAGTCCAGATCGAAAGAGTCTAATGAGAAGGAGTTACTGAGATGTTAACTGCTGCTGATTTATCGATGCTGAATTCTGATCTCACAGCTGAGGTGATGGAACAGGTTGACAGGATTATTGAGGATAACAAAGGGAAACCAGGGTGCCTGATTCCTGTCCTGGAAGACTGCCAAAGAGTTGTGGGATATCTGCCAGTAGAGCTGCAGGACTACATAAGTGAGCGGCTTGATATCCCTGCAAGCACCATATACGGGGTAGTCACTTTTTATTCCTTTTTTTCGATGGTTCCCAAGGGGAGACATGTCATAAAGGTTTGCATGGGTACAGCTTGCTATGTGCGAGGCACAAAAGAGATACTGAAGAGATTGACAGAGGAATTTGGGTTGGAGGTGGGACAGACCACACAAGATAGAAGGTTCTCATTGGAAGCTGTGAGGTGCCTTGGGGCCTGTGGCTTGGCACCTGTTATGGTTGTGGACGAAGACACCCACGGTTGGATGAACCCAAAGAAGGCTTTGGAGATCCTTGAACAATATAAATGAGGATATCATGAAAAAGCTCACAAAAGAAGACCTAGAAAAAATAAAACAAGAAACCATTGAGGCGAACAAGTTACGTGAGGGTGGCAACACAGTTGAAATTACTGTCCACATGGGCACATGTGGAATAGCTGCGGGGGCTGAAGAGGTATATAATTCACTCAGAGAGGAAATTGAGAGATCGGGCAGGCAGGACATTTCTGTGGTTGTTACTGGCTGTGCAGGGATGTGCAGTAGCGAGCCCAATATCACAATTAGACGCCTTGGTGAGGATGCAGTCTTATATCGTGATCTGGACCGAGAAAAGGCAAAGGAAATATTTAGGAAACATGTAATAGAAGGAAAGATACCCGAGGAATATGTATTGGCCAAAATCAAGTAAGGTGGTGAGGAGAATCGGCAATGGCAGACAATGGCGTACCGTATATAGAAGATGTCCCTTTCTTTGCTAAGCAGAAGACCATAGTCCTCCGAAACAAGGGGATCGATCCGGAAAAGATTGAAGCCTATATTGCAAGGGATGGGTATAAGGCCGCGGCCAAGGCATTACTTGAAATGACACCTGAGCAAATTATTGATGAGATGAAGCGCTCTGGGCTGAGGGGCCGTGGGGGGGCAGGATTCCCCACAGGGCTCAAGTGGGAGTTCGCAAGAAAATCACCTGGAGACATAAAATACGTGCTTTGCAATGCAGACGAGGGCGATCCAGGGGCCTTTATGGATCGAAGTGTATTGGAAGGAGACCCTCATGCGGTCCTGGAAGGCATGATAATTGCGGCCAAGGCCATAGGCGCCCATTACGGGTATATCTATTGCCGGGCGGAATACCCGCTTGCCCTGAGGAGACTGGACATAGCCATTCGGCAAGCCAGGGAATATGGCCTGCTGGGCAAAGACATCCTGGGAAGTGGGTTTGATTTTGACCTTGAGGTTTACCAGGGTGCTGGCGCGTTTGTATGCGGAGAAGAGACCGCCCTTATGCACTCTATTGAAGGCAAGCGGGGTATGCCTAGACCCAGGCCACCGTTTCCGGCCCAGCAAGGTCTTTGGAAAAAACCCAGCGTATTGAACAACGTTGAGACCTTGGCCAATATCCCACAGATTATACTGAAGGGCGGTGACTGGTATGCTTCCATAGGAACTGAGGGGAGTAAGGGCACCAAGGTGTTCGCTTTGAGTGGGGCAGTATCCAACATAGGTCTTGTAGAGGTACCTATGGGCACCACCCTCAAGGAGATCATATATGAGATTGGGGGTGGTATTCGCAACAATCGGAACTTCAAGGCGGTGCAACTGGGAGGCCCTTCCGGAGGGTGCGTGCCTGCACAGCATCTTGATACTCCCACGGACTATGAGGCCATTGCCAAGGTGGGAGCCATCATGGGATCAGGTGGTATGATCGTGATGGATGAGACCACCTGCATGGTGGACATGGCCCGTTTTTTCCTCGACTTTTGCCAAGAGGAGTCTTGCGGAAAATGCACCCCGTGCCGCGAAGGAACTAGACGCATGCTGGAAATCCTAGACAGGATCACGGAAGGTCGAGGGCAGATGCAGGATCTGACCGAGCTGGAAACCCTTGCAGAGTTTGTAAAGGATTCGGCCCTTTGTGGTCTTGGGCAAACTGCTCCCAATCCGGTGCTTTCCACCCTGCAATATTTTCGCCATGAATATGAAGACCACATCCTGGAGAAGCGTTGTGAGGCGGGTGTTTGTGCCGCCCTTGTCAAGGCCAAGTGCATCAATGCCTGTCCCATTGATCAGGAAGTACCAGGGTATCTATCCCTTGTCAGCGAGGGACGTTACGAAGACGCCATTACACTGATTTATAAAGATAACCCCTTGCCAGGCATTTGTGGCAGGGCCTGTACTCATCCATGCATGACCTTTTGCCTCAGAGCACAAACGGATGAAGCCCTGGCCATCCCGAAGATAAAACGATTTGCCTCTGATATGGCGAGACTGAAAGGGTATAAACCGCGTTTACCTAGCTCTGAACCTAAGGATCAAAAAGTGGCCATCGTGGGAGGAGGCCCTGGTGGCCTGACTGCTTCATATTACCTTGCACTTATGGGATACAAACCCACAATATTTGAAGAACTGCCCAAGCTTGGCGGAATGCTGCGCTACGGAATTCCCGCCTTTCGACTTCCCAGGAACATTATCGACGAGGAGATTGATTTCATCCTTGGTCTGGGGGTTGAGGCACGAACCGGTATCAAGGTGGGCAAAGACATCACTTTGGAAGAGCTTAGAGAGCAGTTTGATGCCTTGTTCATTGCAGTAGGAGCACATCAGAGCCTCCCCCTTAGAATCGAGGGAGAAGATCTACCAGGTGTTTTCAGGGGGGCAGAATTCCTGCGCCAGGTGGAATTAGGTACTGCCCCGAAGGTGGGAGGTAAAGTGGCTGTGATAGGTGGGGGTAATGTGGCAATCGATGTGGCCCGCACGGTCAAACGTATGGGGGCAGAGGAAGTAACAATTTTGTACCGCCGGGAGCGAAAGGACATGCCTGCCTATGAGGAAGAGGTTGAAGAGGCACTGGAAGAAGGAATAGAGCTGAAAGTACTGGTGGCACCTAGGGCAATCCGGAAGAGCAACGGGAGGCTGGTTCTGGAGATGGCTGAATGCGAACTGGGTGAGTATGACCAAAGTGGCAGGCGGAAGCCTATTCCTAAGAAAGGGAGTGTGATTTCACAGACCTATGATGCAATATTCTCTGCCATTGGTCAGACCTCTGACTTGAGTTTTGGCGGCCCTCTTAGGGTGGAAAGGGGAACGATTGTGGTGAGCAGACGAAGCTTTGCCACCAACCTGCCCGGTGTGTTTGCTGGTGGGGATGCAGTGACTGGGCCTGCCAGGATTGTGGATGCCATGGCCGCGGGAAAACGTGCTGCGAGAGAGATTGACCGATATCTCTCTGAGATTAGGGGTGATGCGCCTACTAAATTGATCTTTCCCGATGTGCAGGTCACTCAGGCAGTCCCAGAAGAGATTGTTCGACAGCCCAGGGCCAAAATGCCCATGGTGTCAGCCGAGGAGAGGGTGAAGAGCTTTGCGGAAACCGAACTGGGCTACGATGAAGAGACTGCCAAAAAAGAGTGTGCCAGATGCCTCAGGTGTGATGTAAAATTATAGCCTGTCAATTTTATGACATTGATCTCTTAAAGGCTATAATGGCTACAATACGCCCCTTCACTATTTTTTCTTGTGAAAGGGGCGCTTTTTTCGTAGCTTTTATGTAGAGGCGAGCTCGATAAATTACATTTCCTCACAAGAGGTAGAACTGCCACTAAAGGCCAGGAGCAATGTCCCACTATTCTGTTGATGACATAGAGAATATTATTTACCACCTCAATTACCGCTGGAGGCTTCAATCCCTGGCCCTGTGGAGTGGTAGAAAGTGCCCCATTGCACCTGATCAGCTTTATCAAGGATTCGAGGCCTTTCTCCGTGTGGAAACACTCGAGGATATCGATAAGATCTCCTTTTCTGATGACACTAAAGAAAAACTCCGTTCCAGCTTCATGGACCACTATCTGCAGCGTGAGCTTTTGCCCTATGACATGGAAATGAGAACATGGATGAAGGGTGCTGCGGCCCATGTGGATGGCCGAAAGATTTATTTCCGGGACATCATCTCTTTCTGCCAAAAGGGGAGTACTCGGAGCCAGCGACTCATTCTGCAAAAGGAAACTGGTCCTCTCTGTAAGTTTTTGAAACCTTTTGCCTTAAGTTATTGGGAGGCGCTCCTCCAAACCCTAAGGAGCTCTTTCGGCTTTAGAGATTACAGAGAGTATTGTGGCTTGAAAAAGGGGGTCGATTATGGGGCTTATTATGAGGAGGTAAAGAGGATCCTTTCCCAGACTGACGATCTTTATTTTTCGGCTATGGAGCAGTGGACAAAGCGGTGCTTTGAAGATGAGCTGCACTCACTGACTCGGTTTGACGCCATATATCTCTTAGGACTTACTGAATTCGACTCCTTTTTTCCTTCCCAAGGGATTGAAAGATTTATGTCATTCTTCCGATATTGGGATATGGATCTCACAGGTTATCCAGGAATTCACATGGAACTGGGTCAGGCCCCTGAAAAGAGTTCTCAGGCCATTTGTTTTATCCTGCAGGTTCCGGAGGAGATCTATGTTCTCATGAAGCCCCAGGGTGGATGGCTAGATTTGGAGAGCCTGGGGCATGAATTGGGACATGCACTTTTTGCAGCCAACACGGCGGAAGGGCTACCTTTTGTGGTAAAAGAGCTCTCCAGGAGTAGCAGTCTCACAGAGGCCTTTGCTTTCCTTGTGCAGAATGTCAGTATGTCGGTTCCATTTATGACAGGGGGGCTTGGTGTCGATGAAGAAATAGCATCAATGCTCTACTACCATAAGGTCTTGAAAGATATGTCCGTGTTTCGGCGCTATGCGGCACGGTTCCTGGCCGAATATGAGATGTTCGGAGAAGAAGATCTCGCAAATGGTGAGATATATGCCGAAAACATGGCCAGGTACACGGGTTTCTATTATCAACCTGAGGCATGCCTTTTTGATTTGGCAGGTGAGTTTTATAGCCTTGACTATGTACTAGCCTGGATGGCCGAAGCCATGCTAGAGGATTACTTTCACAAAGAGTATGGCGATGCATGGATGTTTTCACCTGATACTGGTCAAACACTAAAAAGATGGTGGAGGGAAGGGCATCGCAATGATCTCTTCGGATTCCTGGACCGGATTGGGCTGGGAAGGCTATCTTCCTCCTCCTTGATAGATCGATGGAAGAGGATTTTGTCGTAGGTAAGATCTTGGGGCCGATACCAAAACCATACAGGGTATGCAATGGAAGCAAGAGCAATGCGTGAAGAAGTTGCTTTGGAACCACGACCTGTAGCACTGCGGGAGATCAAAGATTATGCAGTGTTGATGGAGATGGCAGGGTCGTATCTATGTGAAGAAATTATCTTGGCCAAGGTGGCCAATGGCATAGAAAAGAATTTGGAGTTTTTGAAGGAATATATATCCGCGTTAAGAAAACAATTTGTGGGCAAGCCAGCCCATGAGGTGGATATCACAAGTCCCTATGATGAGATTTTGGATCTGGTAAAAACACTCCGGGAGCCTGATCAAGAGGACAAGGAAAAAATCAGAGAAGGCGAAATCGGACTGGAGCTAAAGGAAAAGACCCGGGATTTGGCCAATGCCCTACAGGAGCTTATTGAAGGAATTGAAGGCAAGACTGCCAAATACACAAAAGCAGACCTCATTGTGCAGGCCTTTGGCCATCTCAAGGGGCTTGTCCATACCCTTATCACCACATATAAACTCCTTACAAGGATTGTTGCCTGCGTGGCATTGCTTTGTGTGGTGGTTTTTGTCATCCTGTTTGCCACCATGGAAACGGAAAAAGAGGTCATGGTTAAGGTCGATGAGGTGAGGTCCCTCATAGAGACCAAACAGGTTGCCCTTGCAAAGGTTATGGAAGAAATCAGCAGAGTAAAGCAGCGCACCGAGGCCATGGAGAGTAAGGAGGGAGAGCTAGACAGGGAAGAGAAGATCAAAATAATGGAATTAAAACTGAAGGCCCACAATCTTTCTGAAAAGAAGGAGAAGATCCAATTTGAGATTGATGAGCAACAAAAGCTCTTGGATCAGAACCTAAAGAAAATAGAAGATATGAGGCGCAAGTCCTTTTTGAAGCGGCTCCTGAGAATGGAATAATGCTGTATTTGGACGTTAGGGTCAAAGACAAAGAACAGACCCTTTAAAGATCGATTAGATCATGAGATCTCGAAACAGGGATTTGTCCGGGACATTGACATGTAAAAGCGTTTCCTCTCCATCCCTTCGGGCCTTTACAGATATCAGTTCAGAGGATTTGGCGTCACTATAAGCTGCTGTGATTTCAGCAGCCTTTTTGAGAATGGCGGTATTTAAATCGCCTGTCAAGAGCACTACAGGCCCAGGAATTTCCTGGCACTGAAATATCAGATCATGGCCTTGGGCCAATTTCTTTATCGCCTCATTTTCCCTTTCATTTCTCCCCACAACAAGCTTTGTATGCGTGCTGATGCGGAAATGCCTCCCTAGCTTCAATAATTCGATTCTGTCCCTTGTAATGTGGTCATTTTTTTCCATTAAGTCCCTCAATCTGCGTGAGAATACCTCCTCGGTAAGTAGGCATCCTCCGGCGGGGGAGGGATATTCCTTTATGCCTAGGCGCTCAGCCAGCTCCATTTGGATTTTCCTGGATCGCCCCTTGATATCCAGCAACTGATCGCGGATCACCCAGCCTTTTTGTTCAGGGATGGTGGGGCAGAGGTGTTTGGCCGATAGGGGACGCAAAAGAAGGCCTTCGAGGCCACTTTCTGTAGCGATGATATCCAGGCTTTTTCGATTTTGAGACATGGGCCTTTGACCCAAGACCTCGCCTGTAACGACAAAGTGGGCCTTTTCCTCGGCCATCATCTGCCCAGCTATCCTACACATCAAGGCGTGGCAGTCAATACACGGATTCATGTGTTTTCCTCGGCCATATTTGGGGGACCTTAGCATATCAAGATATATCTCGGTGATATCCACTACTTTGAGGGGAAGGTTAATGTAATCCGCAGACTTTCTTGCACGGCGGGAGTTAAAAAATGGCGTATCAAAAAACAGGGCTAGGACGTCAATGCCCTGAGCCCTAATGATTTCCGCAGCCAACATGCTGTCAAGTCCACCGGAGAAAACACATAATGCCTTCATCGGGGTATATCCTCACAATGTGCATCTGTTTGATCTCGAGTTTCCAATGACCAATGCCAAAGGTAAGCCCATATAGCTTATTGGTTTAGGGCCAAAGGTACAAGATAAAAAGGCGAACATTTGACATTTGGATTTTGGACTTTGGCATTTCACATAATTCTGTAGCTTGTGATCCTTCAAGAATGAGCGCTGGCTGTCCTGGGTTGGATACTTACGAGATTAAAGCCCCTCTTTGGCGAGTTCCTCGATCAGTTGGCGTTGTCGGGAGGTCAGGCGCTTGGGCACGTCGATTTTTACCTCTACATAGGCATCACCTCGGCCACCTCCTTTCATATGAGGAAGCCCATAGCCAGGCAATCGAAATTTCGCATTGCCTTGTGTTCCAGGGGGTATTTTTAACTTAAGGGTTTTCCCATCAATGGTGGGGACCTGAATTTCTGTACCCAAGGTCGCTTCAGAGAATTTTATGGGTCTTTTGAGATATAGATCATCTCCTTGGCGATTGAAGGTGGGATGATCTAGGACTCTGATTTGGATGTAAAGGTCCCCAGGAGGACCTCCATTGATTCCTGGGCGACCTTTGCCAGGCAGCCTGAGCTTTTGACCACTAGCAATTCCTGCCGGGACCTTTACTGATACGGTTTCCCGACGTCCATCCACATCATAGCTGATGACTTTGGTGGTGGTCCTTGCCGCTTCGTCAAGGGTTATGGTCAGCTCATAGACCAGATCCTGACCCTTGATTCCCCGGCTGCGCTTGTGAAATCCACCGAACGGGGAGTCAAATGGAGAGCCTTCCGAATAAAATTCGTGACGACCTCCTCCTCCCATTGCACCGCCAAAGATCTCGCTGAAAATGCTTTGCGCCCTAGTGCCTCCAAAACCAAACTCCCTAAAAATGGTATTAAAGTCAAAGCCCCTGAAAATGTCTTCCTGGGAAAAGCGGCTGTGAAAGCCCTCAGCCCCAAAGGTATCATACTGCTTTCTTTTTTCCGGGTCACTCAAGACGGCATAGGCCTCATTAATCTCCTTGAATTTGGTTTCAGCCGCCTTATCACCCTTGTTTCGATCAGGGTGGTACTTGAGTGCAAGCTTGCGGTAGGCCTTCTTTATCTCTTCTGGGGAGGCGCCTTTTGACACGCCTAGAATTTTGTAATAGTCTTTCCCTGCCATTGTCCCACCTTCGGTCTATCACCACGGGCCGAGATGTTGGTTGCCCTTGGACGTGAATACCTGTTGAACTCCTAACCTCGCCGGGCAGACAAAATGGCCATTTTCGCTTTCTGTTGCAGTAATTTAAATATTAACCATGAGTGAGGCTAAGTCAATACAGCAAAATAGGACAAAGGGATTGAATTGGCAAAAAATCGATAAATTGTATTTTGTTTAGGGAAACGGGCTTGTAAGGGGCGAGGATCGCCTAAGACAAGAGGGCGATTAGGAGGAATTGTGGGCCTGCTTTGTCCTTGACATGATAGGGTAAGAGCCCGTAAGTTTTTGGAGAGGTGGGTCATATGGCCTTTATCCTTTCTGAGTTTTTAGACAATCACCGGCAACGAATTATTGACGAATGGGTGAGGCGTCTTCACTCCGAAGTGAGCGTGCGTTATTCTGACAGACCGGTGGAAGAACTCATGGAGACGGTCACCCAGGCCTATGAAGCCAACTGCGCCTTTCTCCTTCACGACGATCTAACCCCCATAAACTATTTCATCAAAAAGATTACAAAGATGCGCTTAGAAGCGGGTTTTCCCCTTTCCGATGTTCAGAAGGCCTTTGAATTATTTAGAAAGATTGTGATCCCTCTGATAGGAGCAGAGGCGGACTCTAAATCGTTTCAGGAAAACGTTGTCAAGATCAATCAATGTCTTGCCTATACGATTCACCGGTTCAGTGATTGGTTCCAGGCCATGCATGAGCGGGCTATACGGGAGTACAGCAAAGATCTGGAGAAAAAGGTCAGGCTGAGAACGGCTGAGATGTTGGAATCTGAACTAAAGTATCGGAGACTGGTGGAAGAGATCAGCGAGGGGTATCTGGTGGTGCGAAATCACGTGATCGTGTTCACGAACAAGGCCTTCTGTGAAATGCATGGCTATAGCCTCAATGAGGTCCTCGGAAAGGATTATCGGCTTTTTGTGGACCCTGAAGACAGGGAAATGGTCTCGGAGTTTTTCGAACTGGCAGGAAAAGCAGATGAGACAGTGAAGCCCTTTGACTACCTTCGTCTGACAAAGGATGGCAGAGGTCTGCCTACGGAGATGAATCTTAAGGCCACGACTTACCAGAAAAGGCCATCGACTCTGTGTCTGTGTCGAGACATCACATGGCGGGTCAAGATGGAGGAACGGTTGAGGGAGACAGAGAGGATGACCTATATTGGCCAAATTACTGCATCCTTATCCCATGAGATCCGTAATCCCCTTTCGGCCGTTAAAATGAATCTACAAATTCTCAACCGCAACCCCCAATTTCAGGGTAATGACAGGCGGAGGGTGGAGATATCCATAAGGGAGGTTATCCGGCTGGAGAAGATTTTGAAAGAGCTGCTGGATTTTGCCAAGCCGGTTCAAATTCGGCCTAGAGGTTATGATGTTAACCAGATTATGAGGGCCTGCATGGATCTGTTGGAGGCCAAATGCAAGGAAAAGGATTTAAGGGTGATCACATTCCTTGATCCCACCACCCCAAAGGTGGAGATTGATGGCGAAAAGATGTCCCAGGTCTTTATCAATCTCATCTTGAATGCCATCGAGGCATCCAGAGAGCGCGGCGAAATATTTGTCTGCACACGTTTTGTGAAGGATGGAGACAGTCCAGTGATAGATATAGCCATAGAGGATCAGGGAGAAGGAATCCCTAAGGAGCGACAGACTGAGATCTTCAAGCCCTTTTACACCACCAAGAGCACAGGGACAGGATTAGGCCTCAGCATAGCTAAGAGGATTGTTGAGGCGCATGAAGGTAGGATCACTGTGGAAAACACCTATCCTACAGGGGCCACGTTCCGTGTCACTTTACCCATAAGGAGGAGGCCGTGGCAAAGATACTAGTGGTGGATGACGAACCCTCCATTCTAGAGACACTGGAGATGTTTTTGTCTGAGGCAGGGCACTCTGTCATAAAGGCCGCCAGGGGTGTTGAGGGTATGGCCCTTTTTGAGGAATACAGTCCCGATGTGGTCATTCTGGACATCCGACTCCCAGATGCCAATGGGCTGGACATATTGAGTGAGATGAAGACAAAAAGGGCCGAAACAAAGGTCATTATGATCACCGCATACCAAGATATGGAAACCACCATAGAGGCCATGAAGAGAGGAGGGTATGATTATATCCACAAACCCCTTGATGCAGAGGAGATCGAAAGGGCAGTGGACAGGGCCTTACATGTATTAAAGGCGGATCGAGAGGCACAGGTTCGGCCCAAGGTGGCGGCAAGACCTGAGCAAGATGTTATTGTGGGAAAAAGCCCGAGAATGCGGGAGATTTTCAAGACCATAGGGTTGTTGTGTAAAAATCGGGTCAGTGTCCTTATTACTGGTGAGACGGGAACGGGTAAGGAGTTGATTGCAAGGATCATCCACCGCAAAGGGGCGAATGCCAAGGAGCCTTTTGTTATTCTTGATTGTTCAGCTACCGTGGAGACGCTTTTGGAAACAGAGCTCTTCGGCCACGAAAAAGGCGCGTTTACAGGGGCAATTCACTCCAAGCGAGGCAAAATTGAGCTTGCCGGAAACGGGACCTTGTTTTTGGATGAAGTGGGGGAGCTATCACTGGGCCTTCAGAGGAAACTGTTAGGATTCTTGCAACGACGTGAATATATGCGCGTTGGGGGACACCAATTGTTGAAATCAAGCTGCCGCATCATTGCGGCCACGCACCGGGACCTTGGCCAAATGGTAGATCAGGGCCTGTTTCGAGAAGATCTTTATTACCGACTGAAGGTGGTTACCATTAATGTTCCGCCTCTCCGAGAGCGCAAGGAAGATATCCCCGATCTGGTAAGTTACTTTCTAAAGCGGGTAAACTTGGATCTAGGCTCCGCAGTGTTCGGGCTGCAACCCGGTGTGCTGGAGTTAATGCATGAATACTCCTGGCCGGGCAATGTGAGAGAGTTGGAAAATGTGTTGGTGGAGGCAGTGGTCCGTTCCCGGGGAAATGTGATCCTTGTGGAGGATGTGGAAAATATTATCAACAGAGACCGTTCCCTCAGATATGGGGACGAGGATAGCACTACACTTGAGGCTATTGAAAAACAGCACATTACAAACACCCTTTGCCAAGTAGGCTGGAATCGTACCGAAGCAGCCAAAAAACTGGGGATTTCTTTACCTACCCTCCGCCGAAAGATTAGGAAGTATGGTATTGGGCCATAGGCAAGAGCTGTTTAGCCCCTGTACAACAGTTGGACTGCGGTCGTGCAAATGCTTCTATCTTGGACAACTACAGACGCTTTACCCTAAGAGCTCATAGACTTCCACAAGTGGCATGGTTTTGAGGAAAAATGCTTATTTCCCTGCAGTTATTTCTTGAAACATCAGAAATATATTGCTAGGATGTGAAAACCTTATTTCGGGCCATATTCTTTTCCGGCACAGCGTGTGACTGCCTCCAACCCAAGGCACATTAGGATGGCTTCAAGCAGCTCAGTCTGTCAAAATTTCCGGAAACAAACCGGGAAGAGTCACGGATTTCCTGTGCGAAAGGGGGTGGAAGACATTACTGTACCCTACGTGGGGGTGTTTACAGGTTTGAGGTGTTACCTTTTGGGGGTTGGACTCTGGCATTAGGATAGGTTCCTGAGGAGATCCGACCGGGAACAGCACTGTAATATTTGGAGCAAAGGAGGATAGTGAGATGAAGGTACTCAGAGTATTTTTGATATTTGCTGTGGTGGCCAGCATGGCCCTTATTCCAGCACAAGGCTTTGCCAAGGCCCAGACTATCGTATATGGCACGACCGAGAAGGTCATCGACATGGATCCGGCCAATGCCTATGATTTTCATACCTGGGAGATTTTCTACAATATCTACCAGGGCCTGCTGACCTACCCCTCGGGAAGCACTAAACTTACCCCTTGTCTGGCCAAGTCTTACACCATAAGTCCTGATGGAAAGGAATATACCTTTAAACTCAGGAAAGGACTCAAGTTCACAGATGGTACCCCCTTTGATGCCAATGCGGTCAAATGGTCCATTGACAGGGTCATGGCCCTTAAAGGAGATCCTTCTTGGCTGGTGACCGATTTCGTAAAACGGGTGGAGGTAGTGGATCCTTATACGGTGAAGTTTGTGCTCAAAAACCCCGTGGCCTATTTTCCTGCCCTGGTGGCCTCTGTACCCTACTATCCGGTTAATCCAAATGTGTATCCCAAGGACAAGATTATCCGTGACCCCTCGGAATTGAAAGGCGGAAAGCTGGTAGGTCTAGGCCCCTATAAGGTCGTTTCCTTCAAAAGGGACCAGGAGATTGTCATGGAGGCTAACCCGAATTACTTTGGAGAGAAACCCAAGACCAAAAGGATCGTTATCCGATATTTTGCTGATGCCACCACCATGAGACTGGCCCTTGAAAGGGGTGAGATCGATATTGCCTTCAAGTCCCTGAATCCCTCTGATATCAATGACCTGGAAAAATCTCCCAAAGTAAAGACCGTCAAGGCCCAAGGACCCTATATTCGCTATATTTGCTTCCAGTGCTCTACACCGCCTTTTAACGACAGGGTGCTACGCCAGGCCGTTGCTGCAGCCATTAACAGGCCTGAAATCATTCGAAAGGTATTTCTCGGGCAAAATGCCCCACTCTATTCCATGGTTCCCATGGGGATGTGGTCCCATGTGGATGCCTTCAAGACTGCCTATGGAGACGGGAATGTGAAAAAGGCCAGAGAACTACTGGCCTCTAGGGGCTACAACGAAAAGAATAAGTTTGAGTTTGACCTATGGTACACTCCGAGCCACTACGGGGATACTGAGGTGGACCTGGCTGCGGTTATCCAGAAGCAATTGGAGGCCACAGGTGTTATGAAAGTGAACGTGAAGTCCGCTGAATGGGCCACTTACAGGGATCAGTGGCATAACAAGCAGATGCAAGCCTATTTGCTGGGGTGGTATCCGGATTATATTGATCCTGATAACTATACAGCGGCATTTGCCGGCACAGCAGGCTCTGCTGGAATGGGGATCTACTTCTCTGATCCCAAGTGGGACGAAATACTTACCAAAGGCCAAACTATTCCTGACATGAAGAAAAGGACTGAGATTTACAAAAAGGTCCAACAGATGTGGACGGTAGATGTGCCTACCTGCCCCATATTTCAGGGGACTCTTTATGTGTTCACCCAGAAAAATGTTCATGGCGTCAAACTTTCCCCGACGCTGCGCTTCAATTACGATCCCCTATATAAGGATTAGCAGCGTGAAAGAGTCGGGGCCTTGGGGCCCCGACCTTTTTTGACATCGGGCTGCCAAATTTGGGTATTGGCATGCCTGGTCGGAGTCCTCGACCTTGGGCAGGACGTAATTGATATCTATGACGGAGCAATATGAGAAATCTGCTGAAATACATCATTGCCAGGACCCTCATGACCATTCCCATGGTCTTCATTCTCTTGACCATTGTTTTTGTGGTGGTTCGTATTATGCCCGGAGATCCGGTATCAACCATGCTTGGAGGCCATGCACCGGAAAGTGTCATAGAGAAGAAAAAACATGAACTGGGTCTGGATCGCCCCTTGGCCGTTCAATACGTTAATTACCTGTGGCAAATTTGCCGGCTGGATCTGGGCGATTCCATGGTCTTTAAGCAGCGGGTCATAAAGGCGGTAGAGGATAAGCTTCCGGCTACCTTGGAACTTACAGTGGCCGGAATGCTGATAGCACTTCTCATAGGGGTATTTACTGGCGCATATGCGGCAGATAAGAGGCGTTCTGCCCAGGACTACCTTTTGCGGTTTTATGGGATCGTGATTTATTGTATCCCTGTCTACTGGCTCGGCCTCATGCTCCAGTTGATCTTTGGCGTGTGGCTTCACGTGTTGCCCATTGCTGGCAGAACAGGGCCAAGGGTCTTTGCCTCTATTTTTGAGAAAACAGGGTTTTACATCCTGGATACCATTTGGATCAGGGACTGGGCGGCCCTAGGCGATGTGCTATTGCATTTGTTCCTTCCTTCACTGACTCTAGGCCTGGTTATCTCTGGGATTTTCCTTCGTCTTACTAGGGCCAACATGCTGGATGTGCTCCGCTCCGATTACGTCTTGGCTGCTGAGGCCCGGGGGATCCGGCACAGAATCGTGGTTTACAAACACGCATTAAAAAACGCCTTTATCCCTATTTTGACCATGATGGGCCTGCAATTCGCTCAACTCATTTGTAATGCCCTTCTTACAGAGACCACCTTTTCATGGCCTGGTATGGGACGTCTGCTCATGGAAAGGATTTATTTAAGGGATTATCCTACCATCCAGGGGACTATCGTCATATATGCCCTGTTGGTGGCCACCATATCACTTATCGTTGATATCATCTATGCTATGGTGGACCCCAGAATTCGGTACTAGGAGATAATATGAGATTTTCACCTGCAGCAGGACTTGGAAAACTCTTACAACGATTTATGGGCCAGGGCAAGAAGTATGGTATGGAATGGTGGGTAATGATCATTGGAGCCACCATCGTCCTGGCTATTGTTATAATGGCCTTTTGTGCACCATATATAGCTCCCTTTAGCCCTTATGACCAGAATACCGGACCTCAACTATCACCCCCTAACAACATTCACATAATGGGGACAGACAATCTTCAGAGAGACGTTTGGTCGCGCGTGGTGTTCGGCTCCCAGACCATTCTCCGTGTGGCGGTACTTGCAGCAGTGCTTTCATCAGTGGTGGGAATTACCTTCGGTTTGATATCAGGATTTGCCGGCGGTAATTTGGACAGGATCTTTTCCTTGATTATGGATTCGGTCTATTCCTTCCCTGGCCTCATTCTTGCCATTGCATTCGCTGCGATGTTAGGCCCTGGAGTCGTCAATATCACCTTGGCCGTGGCAGTGATATATATACCCACCTATTTCCGTCTTGTCAGGGGCCAGACCCTTGCCATTAAGGAGGAGCTCTATGTAGAGGCCGCTAAGGCCATTGGGGCCACAAACCGGGTCATCCTTTGGAAGTACATTTTTCCCAATGTTATTGCCACCACAGTTGTTGTATTTTCCATGAATGTGGCAGACGCCATTATGATTGAGGCCGCCTTGACCTACCTCGGGCTGGGGCTGCCTCCCTCAGTGGTTGATTGGGGAATGGACCTGGCCATGGGGAAAAAGTACTTACCTTCAGGTCAATGGTGGTTGATCACCTTTCCCGGGGCCATGATCTCCTTGCTTGCCCTTGGCTTCACTATGTTGGGGGAGGGTTTGTCCGAGATATTGAATCCCAGACTTCTGGAGCGTTAAGGGAATGAAGACGATCCTGGAGATAAAGAACCTTCATGTCCATTTTCCCATCAATATCGGTACAGTGCGTGCGGTTCAAGGTGTGGACCTGGAATTGCGGCAAGGAGAAGTGATGGGGCTGGTGGGAGAGTCGGGGTGCGGAAAATCTACGCTTGGGTTTTCGATCCTGAGATTGCTCCGCCCCCCTGGTGAAATCGTAGAGGGTGAAATTCTCTATCATGGCCGGGATTTGGTTCGCATGGAAGAAAAGGAGCTTTTGAGCCTTCGCGGAAACAACATTTCCATGATATTCCAGGATCCTTTGACCTCCTTGAACCCTCTTTTCAGGATAGACGAACAATTTATTGAGACCATCAAGACCCATGATCCTCAAATTAGTAAACAAGAGGCATTTAAGAAAGCAGCACAGGTACTGGAAAGCCTTGGTATTTCCCCCGAAAGGCTCCTGGAATACCCCCACCAGATGTCTGGCGGAATGCGCCAGAGAATCATGATCGGTATGGCCCTGGTTCTGGATCCGGATTTGTTGATCGCTGATGAGCCTACTACTTCCCTGGATGTGATTGTGGAGGCCCAGTTCCTGGATCTATTGAACGAGCTTCGAAGGCAATACGATCTAACCATCCTTCTCATTACCCACAATCTAGGAATAGTGGCCCAATTGGCTGACCGTGTCACGGTGATGTACGGAGGGACTATTGCAGAAACTGGTAAGGCTGAATCTATATTTGGTAATCCCTTACATCCTTACACACAGGGCCTTCTGGCCTCGATCCCCAATATCAAATTGGATCAACCTGAACTTCATACAATGGAAGGATCGCCGCCGGATTTGGTGGCCCCCCCACCAGGATGCGTGTTTCATCCACGTTGCCCTCGTGCAATGGATATCTGTAAAAAGGAAAGGCCAAAGGCCTTTGGGAAAGATGATCGTATTGTAAGATGCTGGCTTTACGGGTAATGAATAATGACTGAACTGCTAAAGGTGGAAAACCTAAAAAAACACTTTCCCCTTCAAAAAGGGTTCCTTGACAATCTTTTTGCCAAAGAAAAGAGGGTTGTCAGGGCTGTGGATGGTGTCTCCTTTTCAATTCAGAAGGGAGAGACCCTCGGACTGGTGGGAGAAAGCGGCTGCGGCAAGACGACCACAGGAAGGTTGATACTACGACTTCTGGAGCCCACCTCAGGGAAGGTTGTATATGGGGGAAAATCCATCTTTTCCTATTCAAAGGAGGAAATGCGGCGCTTAAGGGAAAAGATGCAGGTGATTTTCCAGGATCCATTTGCCTCTCTGAGCCCCCGCATGACAATTGGCGAGGCCATAGGCCATCCTCTTAAGATTCATGGTTTGGCTCATGGTAAGGACGCGGAGCAGAAGGTCATGGACATCATGGAGAAGGTGGGATTGGAGCCTGCTTCTTTCCTATATCACAAATATCCACACCAGGTATCTGGAGGCCAGCGGCAACGCGTTGTGATTGCCAGGGCCCTTGTTACAAACCCTGAATTTGTAGTTGCCGACGAACCCATTGCCATGGCAGATGTTTCGGTCCGCTCCATGATCCTTGAACTGTTGATCCGGCTGAAAGAGGAATTTGACCTGACTTACCTGTTTATCACCCATGATCTTGCCACCAGCAAATATATTTGTGACCGGGTGGCAATCATGTATCTGGGGAAAATCGTTGAGATGGGCCCACTCAAGGAGGTGTTCAGCAAACCAGTTCATCCCTATACATCTACATTGCTGGCGGCGGTCCCTGTGCCTGATCCAAAATTCCGCAGGACCCATCCCATTCCTAAAGGAGAAATTCCCAGTGCCATTAATCCCCCTTCAGGATGCCGTTTTCACCCCAGGTGCCACCTGGCATCGCCTGAGTGTAGCAGGGAGGAACCACCTTTAAGGGAAGTGGGTAAGAACCACTGGGTGGCATGTAATCTCAGGTGAAAAAACTTTTCTAGTGCATGAAAAGGATGTTCATTCCACCAAGGGACTAATCAGGGGCCTATCTATTAAATATACTGTCTTTTTAATCCCTTAGCAAACACCTCAGGAGTCGACTCACTTGGCATGTGTTTTGCCATCATTGAGAGTGCAGCCTGTTTCGTGAAGAGGGGGTTTTATGGGTTCACATAATTCATGAACTCTTAGCAAAGGAGGTTGAAGCATGACAAGAGGAATACAATTTATGGCTATTCTGGTGGCAGTCATCATTGCAGTGGCTTTTTGCCTTGTGCCTCATCAGGCCAAGGCTGAAAAGCCTATTGTGCTTGGGTGCCCTCTGTCCACCGCCTTCTTGTATGGTTGGGATGCCGAACGCAGTATCCGCTTGGCTGTGGAGGAGATTAACGCATCGGGCGGGGTGAATGTGGGGGGTGTAAAACGGCCTTTAAAGGTGGAAGTCATGGATACCCGGGATCTAGAGCCGGGTGTGCCGGTCAGCGAGGCCTTGCTGGTGGTGGAAAAACTTATTTTGGAAAAGGGGGCTGATTTTATTATGGGCGGCCCGGTGAGATCAGAGGCGGCCTTGGCTGCTATGGACCTTTTGTCAAAATACAAGAAGGTCTCTATCCTCACCACAGGGGTCCTGACCCCCAAGTATCATGCCCGCGTGGCCAAGAACTACGACAAATTTAAATATTGTTTTCGTATTACAGGGGAGGCCAAATGGATGGTGGGGGGTGAAATTATCCCCTGCCTAATAGGGTTGGGAAAGAAATATGGACTCAACAGGCTGTTCATCATGATACAGGATGTGGCCCATGCGCGGGCCGGTGGAGGAATTATCGCCAAGATCATGGCAAAAAAGGGATGGAAGGTGCTGGGAAAAGAGATTTATCCCACCGGAACCTCGGACTTCTCCATGGGGCTTCTTAAGGCCCGCAGGAAAAAGGCACAGGTGATCCTCATCTGGATGGACATGCCGCAGACTTCCATACTGCTCAAACAGTGGTATGACATGAAGATTCCTGCCTTACCTTTTGGCTCCATTATCTCCGCTGCAGAACAACCGGGTTTCTGGAAGGCAACGGAAGGCAAGGGAGAGTATTGTCTCGCCAATGTGGTAAACGCTGGAAACGCGCCTTGCAATGCCACACCGTGGACTATGAAGTTCGTCAATGCCTACAAGGAGCGATGGGGGCTTGAACCGGAAGGATACGGTGCCTCTAGCAGTTATATGGCCCCATATGTGCTTAAGGCTGCCATTGAAAAGGCCGGAAGCCTGGAGCCCAATGCTGTGGTTGAGGCCTTGGAAGATATAGACATGATGGGGGTATATGGCCGGATCAGGTTTGACAAAAAAAGCCATCAGATCATCCCGAGCCTTGACCCAAAAAAGGGTGCTGTGGGGACCATCTTTCAGTGGCAGGCGGGAAAGCGGGTCGTGGTATTTCCCGAATCCATTGCAATGGGCCAAATCCTCCTTCCCCCTTGGATGAGCAAATAGGACTTGAATGGGGACCGAGACATCTGGTCCCCACAGGGGAAGGGCATGCCAAAGGAGGTTAAAGGCGAAAGGCTAAAGGAAAGGCCACTATGTTATTAAGGCGAATCCTGAATACAGGATTTTACTGAGGTGCGGTTTGTTTAACGCCTTTTGGGTTGATGGTGAGGGTTTACCTTTGTCTTCCCGCAAAAGGATGCTCAATACTTTTAGGAGACACTTGGAGTAAGGATGGATATCCTCATCTACGGTATCATTAATAGCATTTCACTGGCCTTGATGGCCCTTGGTTTTGCCTTGGTGTACGGTATCAGCCGGCTGCCCAACTTTGCCCACGGCGCGCTGTATGTGGTAAGTGGCTTTATCACCTGGACCCTGCTTAAGGGACTGGGACTCAACTATTTCTTGAGCATACTTATTGCCATGGCGGTTACGGGTTTGATTGGAGGACTCTTGTACCAATTTGTCCTCATAAGGGTGCGCGGCATGGCAATTTCAGAGATCATTGCTTCGTATGCCATGGGCCTGGCGGTTCTAGAAGGGCTACGCTGGGGAGGCTTCAAGGGTATGACTTATACACTTCCGGTGTTTGCCGAAGGGAGTATCATACTCTGGGGTGTTCCCGTTGACTACCATCGGATCATGGTTGTGGGCATTGGAGGGGCAGTGGTCCTTTTTCTGTGGGTATTTACCCATCAGACCAGGGTGGGACTGGCGCTTCGTGGGATGGCACAAGACGAAAGGGCCTCCTTGATGTTGGGGATTGACTCGGATGTAATGGCAGTAGTGGCTATGGTGTTTGGCTCTGTTTTGGCGGCCCTGGCAGCCATCCTCCTGCTGCCGTTGGGCAACATTGTAGTGGAGGCAGGCTACAATGTGCTGATCCTTGCAATCGCTGTATGTATTGTAGGGGGACTTGGGAGCTGGGTCGGCTCGGTATTGGCGGCCTTTATAATCGGGTTTGCCCAGATACTCACAGTGGTCTATGTGGGCTCCCATTTTCAGATGGTAGTGGCCATACTGGCTATTATCATTACACTTGTTTTGCGACCTTCGGGCCTGTTCGGCAAACAAAAGGAACTGGAAGAAAGGGTATAGGAAGAGTTGGAAGGCATGGAGCAAAAGAGAAAAGAAAGGCTGGATCGAGGGATAAAGGTCCGAACGGATACCATTTACGCACTCATGTCAGCCCGGGAGATGGCCTATCTGGTGGTACCGAGGCTGGTGTTGATCTGTGGATTCTTGCTGCTCCCTCTGGTGATGCCCAGCATGTACTGGCAGCGGGTAATTTCCATTGTGTGTATTTATTGCTTGCTGGCCATCAGTTTTGATTTCTTGGCCCATTATGTGGGGCTTGTGTCTTTAGGTGGGGCATTTTTCATAGGGGTTGGCGGGTACATGGCTGCCATTTTGAATACCCACTTTGGCCTTTCTCCTCTGTTTACCATCCCCCTGGCCACTATCCTAGGGGCTGCCATATGCACGTTCTTGCTGCTTCCTTGTCTTCCTTTGCGGGGTGTGTACTTTGCTATTGTCACACTAATGTACCCGTTGGCCTTGGCGAGAATCATTGAGGCACTGGACATCTTTGGCGGCACAGATGGGATTATGGGCGTGGCCAGCTTCCCCAACCGGTGGATAGAGCAGTATTTCATGGTGGCGATTGTATTGGCATTCTTGTTTGGCATGAGAAGGCTTGTCAATGAAGACCTAGGCCTTGTTTTTCAGGCTGTCAAGGACAATGACCAGGCGGTACGGGCCTCGGGAATGAACATCACCTTCTTTAAGGCCATTGCCGTGTTTATTGCCTCTGCCATGGGCTGCCTAGGTGGGGCTTCACTGGTCCACATTTATATGTGGGCCGGGATTTCCCAGTTTGCCCTGGATTTTTCCATATTGCCTATTGCTGCCACGGTGATAGGGGGGGCCGGAACCTTAGTGGGACCTGTACTGGGTTGCGTTATCCTGGTGCCTGTTTCAGAACTTCTCAGGGCATTTGGGACCCTACGAATCGTGTTTTATTCCCTGATCCTTGTGGGATTTATTGTGTTGCGGAGCGAGGGCCTCATGGTGTATGGCCAGCGTAAGTACCATCAGTTTGAGAGGTGGGTAAAGGTATGACCCAGGAACCCATTTTGGATGTTCAGGAGGTGACAAAGGCCTTTGGGGGTGTACTTGCCTTGAACAGGGTAAGCTTCAAGGTGTTTCCCGGAGAGATCCTGGGTGTGATCGGGCCTAATGGGTCGGGAAAGACCACCCTGGTCAATTGCATTACTGGCTTTATTCGAATGACTTCTGGCAGGGTCATCTTCAAGGGGAAGGATATAAGCAAGAAACCGGCACACAAGATTGCGGATCTGGGCCTTACCCGCACCTTTCAGATCATGAGGCCCTATTATAGCCTGCCCGCATATAAGAATTTGGTGATTCCGCTTTTCTCGCCCAGGGCCAAAAGGACTGGCGGATGGAGGGGAGGGGGAAGGCTCGGGGACCGGGATACGGTCAGCATTGATATCCTTGAGGAAATAGGTTTTGAACGGGATTCGTTTGTTCCCTATAAGATGGCCTCTACCCTGCCCACTGGCTATCTGAAGCGGCTGGAGCTGGCCAGGTGTCTGGCACTCAAGCCAGAGATGATCATCTGTGATGAGGTGTTTTCAGGGCTTAGTATGAGTGAGATTGCAAGTATGGTGCCTATTATCGAGCGGCTTCAGATGGATGGAATTACCCTTATAATGATCGAGCACAGGCTGAGGGAGTTGTTCAGGGTGGCCAATCGTATCATTGTGCTTAATTTCGGCGAGAAGATCATGGAGGGCACACCGGATCAGGTCATGACAGACGAGAAGGTGAAGGAGGCCTATTTTGGCTCAGAGGAGGTTGAGGAGGTCATGAGTCATGCTTGAGGCCAGAGACCTGATGGTATTTTACGAGAACATGCTGGCGCTAAACAATGTGACCATCCGGTGTGAGGCCGAAGAGATAGTGGGTGTGTTTGGGGCGAATAGCGCTGGAAAATCCACCCTTATGTATGCCATTTCCGGCATTATGGAGGATATCCGCAAAAAAGAGGAGATGGCAGGCGGGGAACGCATTACTATTCTTGGTACCATTACCTATTTGGGCCAGGAGATAACAAGGGTCAAGCCTAGTAAAAGGGCAAAGATGGGCATCATCCTATGCCCGGAGCGCAGGCGTATATTCAAGGAAAGCAGTGTGTTGGAGAATCTGCGAATAGGCGCCTATTTGGCCTCTCCTTCTCAGGCCAGAGAGACCATGGACTATGTCTTCACCATATTTCCGGCCCTACAAAAGCTGAAAAAGAGGGTAGGGGGCTTCCTGAGTGGTGGGGAACAGCAGATGCTGGCCATTGGGAGGGCGCTCATGGCCCAACCCAAGGTATTGCTTCTGGACGAGCCTCTCCTGGGGCTAAGCCCTCTTATTCAGGCTATATTGGTGCGCACCACAAAGGAAATTAGGGATGAAAAGAAGATATCCATTGTTATTACAGAACAATATGCCCGGCCGGTTCTCCCTATCATAGATTATGGCTTTATTCTGGAAAACGGTGCGGCTGTGTTGGAAGGGACTAGAGAGGAATTGTTGGGCAATCCAGATGTCCGATCAGCCTATTTTGGTGTGTAGAGAATGGATGGTGGAGCGTGATGGCTTACGATAACGCCCTTGAACAAGAACTCACATATACCCGTTTTGATAAGATGGTGGAGCGTTACCCAAGGCATACCGCTATCATATTCTTGGGCGAGCGGTTCACTTACGGCCAACTAAAGGATCTTAGCGACCGCTTTGGCGCTGCCCTCATGGATATGGGTATTGGCAAGGGTGACCGGGTGATGGTCTATATCGCCAATTGTATCCAATGGCTTATCGCCTTCTTGGCCATTCAGAAGATCGGAGCGGTTTTGGTGCCTGTCTCGCCCATCTACACCTCTTTTGAGATAGAGTATATGCTCAATGACTCTGGGGCTGAGACCATCATATGCCTGGATACCAATTTTTGTTACGTAAAAGAGATAATAGGGCGAACACCCTTGAAACGGGCCATCGTAACCAATCTTGCGGATCTCCTTCCTGCCTGGAAAAGGGGCTTGGGCGTCCTTTTTGATAAGATCCCCAAAGGGAAAGTAGAATACGAGGACTGGGTCTTCTCATTTCGCTCTTTGCTCAAACATTCTCCCCTAAAGTCACCGGTAGAGGTGGACCCGTGGAAGGACCTTTCCTATATCCTGTATACGGGTGGGACCACAGGAGTACCCAAGGGGGTGCCCGGCAACCATATCGGCATGACCTCTTATGTGAACGATGTGACCGAGGAGGTTGCAGGGAATCATCTCAAAGAAGGCAGTGATGTCTATATTGCCATCAATCCCCTGTTCCATATTATGGCCCTTGGGTTGTGCATGGCCATTGGTCTTAACAGAGGGAACACTGTGGTGTTGATGCCGGTTCCTGTGGTGGACGCCATACTAGAGAGCATAGCTCGATATAGAGTGAGATGGTTTCTGGGTGTCCCTGCCCTTTATAGAATGGTATTGGAAAATGACCGTTTGGATCGTTATGATTTGAGTTCTCTCCGGTATTGTTACTGCGGCGGGGATGTGTTGCCCATTGAGGTATTTAATCGATGGAAAGAGCGATTTCAGATTCCCATTTACCAGGTCTATGGATCCACGGAGGCAGGCCATGTGACCTATAGCCGAATAGAGCGGGATCCCAAGCCAGGCTCCATAGGCCTACCACTCAAGAGCCGCGAATGTATGGTGGTTGATCCCGATACATTGCAACCTGTGGCTCCAGGGGAGGTGGGGGAACTCTTGGTCACATCGCCTTATACGATCAAGCAATACTGGAACAAGCCCCAGGAGACCGAGGCCTCCTATGTAAACATTAATGGCAAGATATTTTACCGGATGGGTGACTTTGTACGGCAGGATACCGACGGTGAATTTGTGTACGTGGAGCGCTCAGCAGATATTATCAAACATAAGGCCTATCGGGTGTCGGCCTCTGAGGTGGAGGCCGTGCTTCAGGATCATCCCACTGTAATAGGGGCGTGTGTGGTGGGTGTGCCGGATTCCAAGGTGGGTGAGCGAATCAAGGCGATTGTAGTGTTGAAAGAAGATGCCCGGGGGGTCAGCGGGGCTGAGCTGATCCGGTGGTGTAGAGATCGGCTTGCCCCATACAAGGTCCCTAGCTACATTGAATTTAGGGATATGCTTCCGAAGTCAAAGGTGGGCAAGCTTTTGCGGAGAGAGATAAGGGATGAAGAGCGCCGCAGGATGAAGAAGAACTAAGGGGGCAGATATCCGGACTAGGCCCAAATCCATTAAAGGAACCTTGCTGTGAGACATAGCATATTGGAAGAAAAACGGCTCTTGGCTGTGGATGATGAGCCAGATGTGCTGGAGACCCTGGAGGAGCAACTGGAGGGCATCAAAGGCCTGGTATTGGATAAGGCCACAGATTACGAGACCGGCTACCACTTGCTCAGGTCTTGGAGCTATGACTTGGTCATCTTGGATATCATGGGAGTGCGGGGATTTGACCTGTTAAGTGCCGCGGTTGCATTGGGTTTTCCAGCCGTGATGCTTACTGCGCACATGCTTTCTCCCAGTGCCTTGGCCAAATCCATTGAAATGGGTGCGCGGGCCTTTATTCCAAAAGAGCACATGGGTGATATCGTTGCGTTCTTGGAGGATGTCCTCTCCCTGGATCACCACATGGTCTGGAAGAGACTCTTTGAGCGGCTTGGGGGATTCTTTAATGAGAAGTTTGGTCCAGATTGGATGAAAGGGAAAAAGACATTTTGGGAAGAGGTGGTGTCCGGGAGATATAAGCCAGGACCTGTGATTTTGAAATGATATTTGTCCTGCCAGGGCACAATTAAGTACCCTCTTTGGGTATGTCCGAGGAGCCTTGAGACCCATGCTTAGGTAATGGGGTGGGAGCAAGATTCGAGGCGGCCTTTTCTATGTAATAAAGGGTAGCCCCCACTGGCGCAAACGATAGGATAAGGATATTTAGCCCAGGAATCAAGAAGGGCAGTCCGAATCCTACATGAAAGGAGAGGCTTTTCAAGAGAAGCCTGAATCGTTCCCGAAAGGGAAGCATGCGTCTCGCAGGGACCAAATCCGTATTATCCCAGGAAAGGAATACGATAGCCACCAAGGGCGAAAGCACTACCAAGATAGGGCCCAAGGGAATAATCCAGCCCACGACCATTAACACCAGGGATATGAGCACGGGGATGGTGGTCCTGGGGATTTCCTGCCTCACCAAATAGGCAAATAACGTGAAAAAAGGCAGGCCCCTAGGTTCCTCAACACCGCCTGACACCTTTTTCTCCGTCACCCGGGACATGATGTCCATGATCACCACGCTGAACAGAATCTGTGCCAATAAGTAAGAAAGAATGGCAGAGGCCCCTACCAGGAGGAAGGACAGAAGCCAGGATACCACATGCCATATCCATAAGACCCAATGGCTTTCGGGCCTGGTCCAAATGAGGTTCAGTATCTGCTGGTGATAGACCAGAATCAGGCTGGCCGAGATGATAGTAAGGATAAGAACGGCAACAAAGCGAACAGTCCCCAGAAGAAGTAATTTAGGAGATTTCAAGGAAAAGAACAGTCCTTTGAATTGATATCGAATTCCCTGGAAAAAACCCATTTTTTGTCATCTCTTGCCCTTGATTCGTCCAAGGGGTTATGGGGTAACGGGTTGCCCGCCTCCCGTAAGTCTATAATCAAAGCTTGCCTTTATATGCAGTCTGGCCACGGTCACTGAGCCGGGAAAGGCTGGAAACGGGGCCGCTGCCCGAATTGCCCTCATAGCCTCATTGTCCAATACGGTGAATCCAGAGGACTGCATTAATTTCATCTCCTTAAGACAGCCATCTCTGGTAAGGGTGAATAAGACCAAGGCCTGGCCTTCAATCAAATTATCCTTAGCCATTGCCGGGTACTGCCACTCGTTCATGAGGGCCTCTTTAATGACCTTTGCATAGGAAACATAGCGTTTGTCAGTGGTGTCAAGGGAGATGGTGTCTTCACCGGCAATTACTGGTTTGTTAGTAGATTCGGAAAGGTGGGCCAGGCCCTGTTGGTCCTTTTCTAAATCAAGGTCTTTAACAGGAGGTCTTATTAGGTCAACATGGTAGACTTTTAGGGGTTTCATGACCCAGTGGATGGGGAAGGCGCGATTGATTGTAAGAAGCCCTACTACGTGGAGGGCGAAGGACGTGATGAGGCAAGCCCGCATGAGTTTTCGGTTACGAGAATAGGTCACCAACTCACCTTGTTGTGGCATTGCCTTCTGGTCCATTTATCCACCAGTCTGTCTTTTTATCAAACCACCACGAGGTCCAATCCGTAGCCAAGACCATCTCTGCCATCTTTTTTGCCTTGTCCGTAGTAAGTCGCTTCACAGCGAATGTGAGCCAATCCTTTGCATAGGCATTTCCGATGTCCAAGTGTTCCTTCAACTCAAAGATGAGATCGAGTTGGTCCGCATCCCTGGCAATCTTGGCCTCTATTGTTTGTCCCTTATTAAATTCTCGGTTCAAGGCCAGTACCTCTTTAGCAAAAGGCAGCGATTGAACCTGGTCCTTTATGGCCCTGTTTTCGTCAATATGGACGTATTTCTTGTTGACGTAGTTATGGTCACCTGTCCTGGCCTCGGGGAAATCATGAAAAAGGCACATGAGGACCACCTTCTCAGTGTCCACCTCTTCCTGGTCAACAGCCAGGGCATAACCAATTACGGCCGTACGAAAGGAATGGGCTGCTACAGACTCCTTGCCCGAGCCCAGAAACTGGTAACCCGTTCGGGGTGTTTTTTTGAGCATTCCTATTTCGAAGAGGAATTCCACAATACGTTTCATCACGCCTATCTCATTAGGTTTGTAAAGGGAAAATGTCAAGGTCAATTTCACTGGGGCTGTCTTGATTTATGACCGATAAATGGTTAGTATGGGTACAAATATACGTATTTCTTGCTTCAATATGGAGGATTTTTACTTTGGAGGGTTTGCACCACTAGATTTTGTGTGGTGCAAGGGGAAAAGTAATGAGCGAACAACCTAAAAAAATGAAAATCCATACGTATCCGGACCCTGTGTTAAGGGCTAAGGCTAAGCCCATTACTGACATTAATGGGGACATAAAGGCACTCACTGATAATATGCTTCATACAATGTACGGGGCCCCTGGTATTGGCCTGGCAGCAAACCAAGTAGGCTCTCTTGATCGGGTGATCGTTTTTGACCTGAAGCCAAAAGATAAGGGAAACAGGGAGCCGTATATCCTCATAAACCCTGAAATTGTGGAGCGTGAGGGAGAGGTGAAATCAGAGGAGGCCTGCCTTAGTGTGATTGACTATTCTGCTGAGGTCAGGCGAAGTGCTGAGGTGCTTGTCCGTGGTGTAGATATAAACGGCAAGCCTGTTGAGATCGAAGCTGATGACCTCTTGGCCATATGTCTGCAGCATGAAATTGACCATTTGAACGGTGTGCTGTTTATTGACCATATCAGTAGCTTGAAAAGGGCCCTTTACAAGAAGAGACTGAAGAAGATTTTAAACAGAGAGTAACCACACATTGCCTACGATTCATGAGCCAAAGCTGAGGCTACCTACAAGACCCAGGATCATCTTTATGGGAACACCGGCCTTTTCAGTGCCTGCCCTTCAGGCCCTTATAGAGGCAGACTATCCTGTGGTGGCGGTGGTCACTCAACCGGATCGGCCAAAAGGAAGAGGCAGAAAACTGGCTCCCCCACCTGTGAAAGAACTGGCTTTCAGGTATGACCTGGAGGTTTTGCAGCCTGAGAAGGCATCCAGTGAGCCTTTTTGTGAACTAATTAGACAAAAGTCACCCGATCTTCTTGTGGTGGTGGCCTTTGGGCAGATCCTCAAAAAGTCACTTCTGGACATACCCACATGGGGTGCCCTAAATATTCATGCCTCCCTGCTGCCCAAATACCGAGGGGCAGCCCCTATACAATGGGCTATCCTGAACAGGGAATCAAGGACAGGGCTTACAGCCATGAAGATGGATGAGGGGCTTGATACAGGTCCTATTATCTGTCAGGAAGAGGTACCCATCGAGCCTAACGAAAGTGCTGGGCATCTTCACGACAGACTTTCCTTACTGGCAGGGCCATTTTTGATGAAGACATTAAGACGGATGGCCCAAGGTGAAGTCAGTCTCCAACGCCAGGATGATTCCAGCGCGTCCTATGCACCAAAAATAGATAAAGGTATGTCACGAATCGATTGGAACGCTCCTGCAGCGGATATAGCGGCCAAGATTAGGGCCTTTGATCCCTGGCCCGGGGCCTACAGCCATATCAAGGAGCGGCAGACAAAGATCTTTTCCGCTATGGCGCTTGAACAACACGACTTGGCACAGGCCCCCGGTACTGTGACGTCAATGGATACCAATGGTCTGATTGTTCAGGCCAAAGAGGGATCAGTAAAGATCGGCGAGATGCAGCTTCCTGGAAAGAGGAAATTGCCTGTGCACGAACTCGTAAAGGGGTTTGCCATCACCATTGGTGACCGATTTGAATAATAATGCCAAAACACGCGCCCACCCCATAACGAGGGTATGAGGATGCCTTTAGAGGAGGAGAAAAACAGGTCCAACGGTTTTGAGCCGTCTTCTGGCAAGAGCTTTGTGTTGCTTCTCGTGCTTTGCTGTTTTGTACTTGTTGGGGGCGCCTTTGTACTGTGGTGGGTCCCTTATGTGGGGCTTTCCAACATCCATCCTCGCCTGCCCCTTATCTTGGCCCTCTGTTTTGCTGCAGTGGTGTTGTTCGGCCTAGGAGGCGCACTTACCCTGATCTTTACCATCGTGTGGGGTCGAAACCTTTTTATTAACCGTAAGGCACGTGGAATCGTGATCCGGTTCCTGTTTCCTCTTTTGGTGGTTTTGGGGAAATTAATGGGAATTAGCAAGGATGATTTGAGGCGGTCTTTTATTGCCGTGAACAATCGCCTTGTGCTGGCCGAGGCCAAGAAGGTCAGGCCGGAAAAACTCCTCATACTTCTTCCCCATTGCCTTCAGTTTCACGAATGTCCGGTCCGCATTACCGGCAATATAGAAAACTGCAAGGCCTGTGGAAAATGTAAGATTAAAGACCTTGTGGCCATTTCCAAAAGGTACGGTGTTTCCATATCAGTGGCTACAGGTGGGACCATTGCCAGACGGATTGTGGTCGAAAAAAAACCCCATATCATCATTGGTGTTGCATGCGAGCGTGACCTTACGAGCGGGATACAAGATACCTATCCCATTCCTGTCTATGGTATCCTTAACAAGAGACCCCATGGCCCGTGCTTTGATACGGACGTGGATCTGGAAATGGTGGAAAGAGGCATCCTAACCTTTTTGGAAAATGGCAAGCCCGAGTTCCAGAGACCTGGCCCTCACAGCCCTTAACCGCTTTGAGCGGGAATCAATCCCCCCGAGGTATTTCCTTGAAGATGCATTTGTGAAGTACCCCGATATTTCCGAGAGGGACAGGGCCCTAGCCGTGCATCTGACCAATGGCGTACTGCGATGGCGTCTTCAGCTGGATTGGGTTATTGAGCAGCATCTCCGCTTCCCCTTTAGGAAGGTTGAGCCAACTGTTCTCAACATTATCAGAATAGCCTTGTATCAGATCCTCTTCATGGACCGGATTCCTTATGCTGCTGCAGTAAATGAGGCAGTAAAGCAGGCCAAGAAGATAAAAAGGCCCCACCTGGTACGCTTTGTCAATGGCCTTTTACGGCAAATTATAAGAAAGAAGGATTCCACACCCTTTCCAGACCAGGAGACAGACCCTGTAAGATATTATTCCGTCTCCTATTCATATCCCCCATGGCTGGTCAGGAAATGGATCGCCGAACTGGGTGAGGCGCCTGCCTCTGATTTGATGGAGGCCAGCAATCAGATCCCTGATCTAGTGATTCGGACCAATACCCTAAAGATTTCCAGGGATTCCTTCATTGATCGCCTCAAACAGGATGGGGTTGTGGGGGTTCCCACGCCATACAGCCCCGTCGGGATCCGAATCAAGGAGATCAAGGGACCAATTACAAAACTTGCAGCCTTCAAGGCAGGGCTGTTTCAGGTTCAAGGCGAGGCAGCCCAGGTGTGTACAATGCTTCTGGGGCCATTGAAAGGGAAGAGGGTCTTGGATGTGTGTGCAGGGGTGGGGGGGAAAACTACCCTTTTGGCCGAACTGGTGGGGCCAAGGGGTGGGGTTATTGGCCTTGACATAAGGCGAGTGAGCCTGGTAAGGCTGGCTGAGGCGGCTAGGCGACTTGGTACGTCATGGATATACCCCATTTTGTATGATGCCACCAAGTCCATGGGAGGGCTATTCAAAAATAGATTCCAGTATATTCTGGTAGATAGTCCCTGTTCAGGCCTTGGGACTATCTCCAAGCGCCCTGACATCAAGTGGACAAAGACAGAGGAACAGATCCAACAGCTCTCCAGAGACCAGGCCCAGATCCTTTCGCGGGCCTCGGAATTGCTTTGCGAGGGGGGAAAATTGCTTTATGTAACGTGTACGATCTCACGGCAGGAGAATGAAGAGGTGATTGAAGGCTTTCTTGCATCTCACCAGTGGATGCAGTTAGTTGATCTTCGAGCCGTAGCACCGCAGTGGGCCCGAGAGCTTATTGATGATGACGGTTTTTTCCGATCTTATCCACATGTTCATCATATGGACGGCTTTTTTGCCGCCATGCTCACCAAGAAGGAGGAGTAGAACCATGGGAAAGATAGCGCCATCCATCCTTTCGGCCGATTTCAGCAGGCTGGGCGAGGAGGTACAGGCAGTGGAAAAGGCTGGGGCCGATTATATTCATATTGATGTTATGGATGGCCATTTCGTGCCGAATATTACGATAGGTCCTATGATCGTAAAGGCGGTGAGGAAGATGACGGATTTGCCGCTGGATGTTCATTTGATGATTGACAATGCCGATCAGTTTATAGATGCCTTTAAGGATGCAGGGGCGGACATACTGACCGTGCATGCGGAGGCAGTGACGCATCTTCAACGAACGCTTACCCATATCCGTGAGCAGGGCATAAAGGCCGGGGTGTCATTGAATCCGTCCACACCGTTGAGTGCCCTTGAGTATATCTTGGAAGATGTAGACATGATTCTTGTCATGACAGTGAACCCCGGATTTGAGGGACAACGGTTTATTGAGTCCATGGTTCCAAAGATAAGGTCCCTCTACCATATGGTTAGGGAAAAGGGCCTGGAAGTGGACATAGAAGTAGATGGCGGTATTGGGCCGGATACCATTGGAGCGGTTTCTTCTGCTGGAGCAAACGTGTTTGTGGCAGGATCGGCCATTTTTTACAGCAATGACTACGCAGAGACCATACGCCTGATGCGGGAGCGGATGGTGGCACACACTACATAAAATTGTGGCCCCTGCGCATGTAGGATTTAAAACGAAAAGATTTTGACTCCGCGGGTGCAAGATGTTATATTTTTTTTGGTGGCTGGAGGGATGTCCGAGTGGTTGAAGGAGGCGGTCTTGAAAACCGCTTGGCCGTTCTGGTCACGGGGGTTCGAATCCCTCTCCCTCCGCCATTGATCATGTGAAAAGCCATAACCTTTGCGCCTGAGCGCACAGGCCCCCGAACTGCAGGGGTGGGTCGCGGAGAGATGGCCGAGCTGGCTGAAGGCGCTCGCCTGCTAAGCGAGTGTGGGTCGAAAGATCCACCGAGGGTTCGAATCCCTCTCTCTCCGCCATTTTTTTGAATAATCTCGATCCAAAATCGAAATTTCCTTCTGGCCGTTATCAGAGCATTGATTCCAGGCGGTTCAGGTTTGCTGTGAAAACGGGGTTGTTTTTGTGGACCCAAGAACAGGGGGAACGGAATATTCCCTCCATTAATTTCCCGCCTAAGGCGGACAAGCACTGCGGATTCTTGCCTGCAGCAAGCAGCTTTGCCCTTTCCGCTATCCTGCTCTAAGGCCAAAATACGCCGCTTCGGGAACACTCCGTTCCCCTTATTTGTCAAGATGGTGTATTTTTATAAATGAGCTGTTTTTCGGTGATGATCAGCAAAAGGCGGCAAGAAACAAAGGGTTATGGTGGAAGTTGCCTTTAGTAGATAATAGGTGGTAATGAGTCATTGGATCTCTATGATACGCGAACTGGGGAGAGCTGTGCCGGTCATCGGGCAATTGCTGATGAAAAAGGTGGCGGCAGCGGCAATAGATATTACCCATCGGTGCAACCTACGCTGCAAGCATTGTTATTGGTGGGAGCAGGATCACCCCAATGAATTGGATGATGTGCAAATGGTACGTTTTTTCCGGGCCTTGAGGGGGCAAGGACTACGTGCGGCTATATTGTACGGAGGGGAGCCGGCCCTGCGCCCCAGTATCTGCAAGGCAGCTAGTGAGGTATTTGATTTCACATTAATTTTTACCAATGGGACCCTTGGATTCCCTGAAATCCGAGGTGGTCAATGGATACTTTCTCTTGACGGCCCTCGTCAAATAAATGATGCTATTCGAGGCTCTGGGGTCTTTGATCTTGCTGTAAAGAACCTCCAAAAGGCAACGCGGTCACCCATAGTTCATATTACTATCACACAGTGGAATGAGCCTTATTTGGAAGAGTTTTCACAGGAAATGCTGGGCCTTCCCGTAAAAGGGATAGGCTTTTCTTTTTATACCCCTATGCATACAAAGATCGACGACGAGCTTTTGATCCCGGTTTCCAAGAGGGAGGGAGTGATTAAGAGGCTCCTGGCACTGCGGGAGAAATACGGGGAGCAAATAGGGTTTACGGAGGCCATGGGAAGGCAGCTTTTGCCAACCGCCGGGTTTCATGCATGGAACAGCTATGAAAGGTGCCCTGTTTCCAAGGGCCTCAGGTGTTATAAGGCCAATGGGGAGCCCAAGGCCTGTACCTATGGTGATAACGCTGATTGTACCAGATGTGGATGCGCTGCAGTGGTGGCCTTCAGAGGAGCGTTTTATCCACCCCATTATGAAACCATGCGCCTGATTTGGGGTTTGTTGTCACCAGGCTTTTCACCAAAAACCCGCAATGGCAAGGGAGACAATGGGAACTAAGGAGGATAAAGGCCCTGGGGAAGACCAAGGGCGATCTATTCGGTGTGCAGACTGCATGCATTTTTCCTTTTTTTACAATTCCAAGGGACACAATAGCCCTCAGGCCTTGGGCAAATGCCTGGCAACGTCCTGGGACGGCAATCGGGGCCAATGGCCACTACTGTCACACCCCTGTGCACACTTCAGAAAAAAATCAGAATAAGGACTAGCCAGAACTATTGGTCTTGGTGGATACAATGCCATGCAGACCTTGCAATTGATTGCGGATCTCTTGGAGGGTTGGTACCCACTCGTTTACCAAGTGATCCCAAAAAAGGGTCTGGGCCAGGATAAAGCGGTTATGCGCGGATCCAGCGCTACGCATTCTCTGATCCCACCGCCGTTGCATGTCCCAAAGCCTTTTTCTCAGCTCCGGGTCTTGGGCGCTGTTTATCAGGTCTTCAATGGCCTTTTTCCTTTTCATTTCAAAGACAAATGGATTTTCCTTGTAAAGCTTGTGCAGCTCATGGTGCTTTGCCAGGGCCTGTTCACGACTTCTTTCGCGCTCTTCCTGCCATTTTAAAGGTTTGTCTTTTTCCACCTCAGCCTCCCACATGAACCCCCAATGGTTTGCAAGGTAAATAATGGGCCGATGACCGACCTCCTCCCCCCTTTGGATAAATTAAGGTAGTAAAAGGGTCGCACAAGACCCAGAGACTCCGAAAGTACTTAGGGCAGTCAGGTTTCGTCCAATTTGCGCCAGATGGTACCCTCAGGGGTATCCACAAGCTCAATGCCCATATCCCGAAGCTGATTACGTATAGTATCAGCAGTATCCCAATCCTTTTTCTTTCGGGCGGTCTCTCTTTCTTTGATCAAGGCCATGATTTCCTCGCTTATTTGGTGTGGTTCCAGATGCATCACACCCAGGACGGTATTGATTCGCTCAAGTGCTTTGAGCGTTTTTGTTTTATCATCTTGGGAGAGGCCGTGGCGGTCCATTATACGATTAATCTGTCTCATAAAATGGAAGAGAGAGGCAAGACCTGCGGCTATATTCATATCGTCGTCCATGGCCTCTGTGAACCCATGGCGCAGATCATAGATAAGCTGGTCAATTTCCTGATTCGGGGGGGCTTCGGCACAGAAATGCAATTTTTGGACAAAGCTGTCTAAATGGGCCAAGGTGTTTTTGACTGAATCCAGTTTTGCCCAAGAAAATATGAGGGGCTTGCGATAGTGACGACTCATGAGGAAATAACGCACTTCTCTGCCTGTGTAGCCCTCTTTTAGAATATCTCTCAAAAGGAGTAAGTCAGGGGCTTGCGAGTCGGCCCCTTTATTGTTGTTCACCGTCACCAATTCATTATGCAGCCAAAATTGGGCTGGTGGGCTGCCACTTAAGGCCTTGTTGATGGCTATGGCATTTTCATGGTGAGGAAATATAAGCTCCACGCCACTGGTATGTATATCATAGGTCTCACCAGCAAATTTCCGTGCAATGGCAGAACACTCTAGATGCCAGCTGGGTCTTACGTTGCCCCAAGGGGTCTGATAAAAGATCCCTTTTTTCAACTCATTTAAGGTAGACCTTTTTAGTAATGTGAAGTCCCTAGGATTGTCCTTCTCATATTGATCTAAATCTACGGTTTTACCCAGTTGAATCTTGTCAAGATCGATCTTTGAAAGGTTTCCATATCCCTTTGCACGAGATATGTCAAAATAGATGGAGCGGAACTTTTCGTAAGCAAGGCCCTTTTCCACAAGCTTTTTAGTCAGGGAGATCATCTCGTCAACATGATCAGAGGCCTTTGGATAGTGGGTCGCCTTTTTGATGTTGAGTTTATCCAGGTCTTCCATGAAGGCCTTATAATAACCCTCTGTATACTCCTTTAGCGACATATCGGCCTTTTCTGCTCCCTCAATTGTGCGGTCGTCCAGGTCTGTGACATTCATAATATAAATGACCTTGAATCCCTTGAACTCCAGGTAGCGTCTCAATAGATCTGCAAACACAAACCTCCTGCACTGCCCCAGGTTGATTAATTGGCAGAGGGTTGGGCCGCAGGAATAGATAGTCACCTGGTTTTCCTCCAGGGGTATAAATTCTTCTTTCTTGCGAGTGAGCGTGTTGTAAAAACGTATGCCGGAGGTCTTTTTTACAGTGAACAGGGGGGTACTCAGATATCGCTCGCCTCCGTCAGGCAAGACCACCACAATGCGGCCCTTGTCCATTTCAGCAGCAAGCCGCAACGCTGCTGCCATGGCTGCTCCGGAACTCATACCAACGAACACCCCCTCTTTTTTTGCCAGTTCCCTGGCCGTATGAAAGGCCTCTTCATCATCAATATGAATTATTCGGTCCAGAAGCTCTCGCTGAAAAATCCCGGGTTGATAAGACTCTTTCATGTTTTTGAGGCCTTGAATCTTATGGCCCAAGTAGGGTTCCACCCCTACCACCTGTATACGTGGGTTGAGTTCCTTAAGACGACGAGCAATCCCCATAAGCGTACCAGTGGTTCCCATGGTCGCCATGGCCACATCCAACTGCCCCTGAGTTTGCTTCCATATCTCCATGGCCGTCCCGTGGTAATGGGCCTTCCAATTGGCCTCATTGTTGAATTGATCTGCCAGCCAATACCTATGAGGCTCTTCACGTACCAGTTTGTAAACATATTCAATGGCCCCGTCAGTGCTAAGCCGTGCAGGGGTGAAGCGAATTTCAGCGCCCATGGCCTTGAGGATCTTGACCCTTTCTTGGCTTACGGACTCGGACATGACCAGTAGGATCCGGTAGCCTTTGACTGCAGCCACCAGGGCAAGACCGATACCAGTGTTTCCGCTTGTGGCCTCAAGGATGATTTTATCTTTAGTAAGCTCGCCTCTTTTTTCAGCTTCTTCGATCATATAAAGGGCAGGCCTGTCTTTTACCGATCCGCCCGGGTTGAAGCACTCCAATTTGGCCAGGATTTGCACTTGACTATTGGTAGCCAGCTTTTGAATCGGGACAAGAGGGGTATTCCCAATCAGGTCCAAGATGTTGTCGAACTTTTTGGCCATGTAATGCAGCTCTCCGTCAAAGTTAAGCCTGTCACTATATCCAACCATTTGGTTCATTTCAATTTATTTTTCCCTTGTAGGTAGCCCACCTGAAAAGGGAATATTTTCTTAAGATAATACATGTCTTGCTTGCTTAAGGAAAAGACTGTTTGTTGACCGCAGGATGGAATCCTGTTAGGTTCGTATCAAAAACTGGGGAGGGAAGTTATGAAAATTATGGTTACAGGTGGAGCGGGGTTTATTGGGTCAAATGTGGTAGATGGATATATTAAGGAAGGACATCAAGTCGTAGTTGTTGACAATCTGTCCAGTGGCACCAGAGAAAACGTACCCCCGGAAGCCACATTTTATGAGGTGGATATTCGCTCCTCTGAAATGCAGCGTATCTTTGAAAAGGAAAAACCAGACATTCTGAACCATCACGCTGCCCAGATCAGCGTCCCTGAGTCCGTGACCGATCCCCTGTTTGATGCAGATGTGAACATCAAAGGATTCCTTAACCTGCTTGAATGCTCTGTGGGCCATAGGGTTCGAAAGGTGATATTCATATCCTCGGGAGGCGCCATTTATGGGGAGGCCACGGAATATCCCACCTCAGAACATTACCCGCCCCAGCCCTTATCGCCTTATGCGGTAAGTAAGTTTTGCTCCGAAAAATACCTGGCATACTACAAACACCAGTATGGGATCGAATATACCACACTGCGGTATTCGAATATTTACGGGCCGAGGCAGATTAGGCATGGAGAGGCCGGTGTGGTGGCCATTTTTATGGACAATTTAATAAATGAACAGCCATCGGTCCTTTACCACTTCCAAGACGACCCTGAGGGTATGGTCCGGGATTATTGCTATGTGGGCGATGTGGTGGAGGCCAATCTAAGGGCCTTAGAGGCAGGGGATGGAGATTATTTTAATATCGGGACAGGCGTTGAGACCAGAACCCTTGAGCTATATAAACTCATATTTGGGACCTTCAAGAAATTTGGCAGAGATGTTCCGAATGAATTGGCCATACCCAAGCGAGAGCTGGCCCGGCCAGGGGACTTAACCAGGAGCTGCCTTCGGGTGGAAAAGGCAAAAGCCATATTGGGGTGGGAACCGAAAACCTCCCTTGGCAAGGGTCTTGAGAAAACCCTTGAATGGCGGTTGGGTATGGAAATGGGTTAAAAAGGACGCTATATAACCGTGGATTCAGAGGGAGTGGGGCAGTGGGATGACGGCATGGGGTGAAAGTGGATTTCGGTTTTAATCTCTTAGGGTTGAATTCCCCGCCGCTTGCGGCGTAAACTGAGGGTGTGAGTGAATATGTTCATAAGAGTCATAATGTAACAGTCCTGATCTATCATTTGGTTTTTCC
>JAFDIV010000026.1 GCA_019307815.1 Deltaproteobacteria bacterium | reverse complement strand
ATCCTGCTGCAGTATCAACCACATGGCCTCCACGTAATCCCCTGCATATCCCCAGTCCCTCTTGGCATCCAGGTTCCCGAGATAAAGGGTGTCCTGCAGACCCAGCTTGATGCGGGCCACTGCTCTGGTGATCTTTCTAGTCACAAATGTCTCACCTCTTATGGGTGATTCGTGATTAAAAAGGACACCATTGCACCCATAGATATTATAGGCCTCCCGATAGTTCACCGTAATCCAATAGGCATAAAGCTTGGCTGCAGCATAAGGACTGCGTGGGTAAAAGGGGGTGTTCTCGTTTTGCGGCACCTCCCTTGCCTTGCCATAAAGCTCGCTGGTGGAGGCCTGGTAAAACCTAACTTTGCCTTCCATACCAAGCATCCGTATCGCCTCCAGAAGCCGAAGTGTCCCCAGGGCATCTGAGTTGGCCGTATATTCCGGTGTTTCAAAAGAGACCCTCACATGACTCTGGGCCGCTAGATTGTAAATCTCATCCGGCTGGACTTCTTGAATGATCCGGATAAGATTTGTGGCGTCAGTGAGATCTCCATAGTGCATCAAAAATCGCACGTCCGCCTCATGGGGGTCTCTGTACAGGTGGTCGACCCGTGCGGTATTGAAAGAGGAGGATCTTCGCTTGATCCCGTGGACCTCATAACCTTTCTTCAACAAAAACTCAGCAAGATAGGCGCCATCCTGCCCGGTAATCCCGGTAATGAGAGCCTTTTTCATAATAGTCATCCCCTATAAGCCCGTTGGTTTCGTAAATCTAGTCTATTTGGTCTATTTAATTTGTTTCGTTGGTTTAGTCTAGGGAAAGGCGAGAAAGGTACTTTCTGTGGGCAAAGCGCTTTCAACAATTCCCAATAAATGCCTGACCCTATCAAACGGCCTAAGGTCATCATCATTTCCATATTCTGCAAGAAACTTCTTTATCGCCATCCTGGTGACTTCTGACCTCTTTAAACCCAGCTTTCCCGCAATACTGGCAAGCCTGGCCATATCCTCATCTGGTAGCCTTACTGTAGCTGCATCTCTTTCCTCCGGTTCTCCCCCTAGGGTTCAGATTGGTTTATAGTCAATTAACCTACAATTGCAATACAAACGCACCCTCTTGTCAAGCCCATATCACCCTTCTCCATTGCTCGAACTATTCAACGAAGCGTCTTTACAAATCTTTGTTCAATACGGACTCCACCAATCTTACGAAATTCCTAAGTTCATCGGTTCGCCTATACTTCCTGGCCGCCCGAAATGCCCGCTCCGAAAGTTTTTGAATCCCCTCGGGATGGGTGATAAGGCTTTCAACCACCCTACAAACCTCTTTAGGGTCATCGGGGTCTGCTACTACGCCACACCCCTCCCTAAGAACTATTTGGGCCACGTCGCTACTCTCTGGAGCTACAGCCAAAACCGGTCTACCGGCAGCCAAGATAGTATAAAGTTTACTAGGCACGACCAAGCCTTCGAGCCCACGTTTTATTGTGACAACATGTAAATCCCCGGCGGCCATAACGTGGGGAATCTCTTCACGCGGCCTAAAGGGCAAAAATCGCACATTGTTCTGAGAGGAAGCCATTTGTTCAATCCTTGCCCTGGCAGCTCCATCCCCAATAAAAATAAAGCCCACTCTATCTTCCAGAAGCCTTGCCACTTCAATCAACGTCTCCCATGCTCCATAAAAACCCAAATTCCCAGCATGGATAACAGTAAATGGAAAGCCACATCTCAACTCGGATACAGTCGGATTATTACAGGATACAACATTGCTTGAGGGTGAGGCCCCTAACCTAACAACCTTGATTTTATCTTGCTCAATACCTTTCGAAATTATGTGTTGTCTCATGTCCGCGCCCAAAACTATAACCATGTCCGCCCTTCTTAATGCCCAGCGATGCAATTTTTCCCATATCCATACTATTGTATTTTCATAAATTAGATTTGATGCCAAAGCCATATCCGGGTGAAGATCCTGTATACAATAAACAAAGGGGCAACGACGCAAAGTCGCCACAATTGCACCTGCAATTCCAGTCAATGGAGGGTCAGTCATGCAAAGAAGTGCATCAGTCTTGATCGTAAGGGCCCTAACCGTCATCAACGTCAAATAAGACAAGTAATTTAAAACTCTCCCCTTCATTCGATTTCGTTCATAAGAGGTAGATCCTACCCGCTCAACTAAGAGTTTACCATCTCTGCTCTTATGTGAAAGCCGCCATGGATATCTCTTAACTGGGCTATACGAAGGTCGCCCAGCTAACACCGTAACTTTATGCTTCTCTCCTAGTGCAGAGGCATACATTTGGGCAACATATGCCGTGGCTGCTGTGTCTGGAGGGTAGTATTGGTTCAGGAACAGAATATTCAAGACTAAAATAGTATCCGAGGGTAGTTATCAGTTTTCTTGAATAAGCTTTTTGTAAAATGATAGGGTTCCTTGAAAATGTCTATCGCATGAGATTTTTTTGGACAGACGTTACCCAATTACCGACTTCGCCATATTAACTACTTCTTCTATGTCTATATGCTTAAGGGGCTGCTTGTCCATGTTTCTGAGCCTGTATCGATCACGGGCCGAGAGAGGGTTCTTCGGGTATATTATCTTTGTACCAGGAGGAGCCCACTCATTAGCATTCAAGAAACCAAATAGACCAATGGCCGGAACACCCAAATAAAAAGACATATGTAGCCATGCAGAATCGGTTGAAATACAAAGCGAGGAATCCTCTAGTACAGAGGCTACCTCGTTAATGCTACCCTGGATTCTTTGAAGTGATTCATTTCCACTCTGGTGTAGCAAAGCTTCTATGAAATGGTAATTTCTTCCAGGAGGTAACACCAATCGGATCGTGAACTCCTCTTGAATCAAGCGTTCAATCAACTTTTGTCCAACTGCAAGAGGCACGCGTCTGTTGGGCCAGTATGAATCCAAAAACAGGACGATCCTCTTTGATTTAACTGTATTAGCGAGCTTTTCTCTTGTATGAATGCGGCTACCACCAAATCTATCTATCAGAAGGTTGACTCGTTGGTATACGTTTAGATTTGATGGGTAGCGGATAGAAATAACATTATTTATCCTCAACAATTTTAGAAAGATTTTATGGCGCAAATCTCCTCTAGTATCCCAGAGAAAATCATATTTCTTTTTTCTAATCCATTTCTTTAGTTTCAGAATGTGCGAAATATTATAATGAAATGGATGCTTCCCTATCTCTCTATTCCAAGGGGCTGAAAAGCAAAAAACATCTTCGACGAAATCTTGCTGCAAAATCCAATTTACACACTCCTTTTTGCAGATAAAGCTAGATCGTATACCAAACACGGTATGTAGTTCTCTCGAGAAGTAAGCGCTGATAATTAGATCACCTAGATTCCAAGGTTCAAATATTATGATATGTTTCGCGGATTCTACCTTGACGCCCATATAGATAAAACCTTCTCCACAGTAAGGCGTTTCTTATCCTGCGCCCCTGGAAAACAAAGAGGATCTTGAACTTTCCGCATTAAAATCAATGACAGCCTATTGAGAGTTTTCAACCTTAGATGCGATAGTCTCTCTAGCAATAGTCAGAGTAACTTCTATTGGATTTTTTCCTAAAGTTCGACCTATCGAAACAAAGTCATCAAGACAGCTTTGATTCTGCGCCAAGCTCTAAACGGTTTTGTTGAAATACCCCTCTAGTGACATATGTTATACTCCAAGGCCACCTTAAAAACCTCAAGGGTCTTTTTTGCACAGGTGTTCCAGGAAAATTTCCGGACCCTCCTCTTCCCATAAAAGGAAAGCTTTTCTCTAAGAGAAGCATCAGTCACAATTCTTAACATGGCATTTTTGATATCATCCACGCTATAGGGATCGATAAGTAGGGCCGCATCACCTGCCACCTCGGGCATCGAGGATACCTTTGAGGTTATAACAGGCGTGCCGAATCTCATCGCCTCTAGTATGGGGAAGCCGAACCCTTCATAGATTGATGGAAAGACCAGGCAAAGGGCATTCTTATATAAATACCCAAGCTGCCCTTCCGGCAGATAGCCCATGGGCCTGAGGTTCGCCTTGCAGGAATAGTTTTTCAACAGTCTGGACAAATCGGTTCCTTTCCATCCCATTGCTCCAACGAGCACTAGATGTACCCCCAGTTGAGATGGATTAATCCCTTCAAAGGCCTTCAATAGGCGGATTACATTTTTTCTAGGCTCTAATGTCCCGACAAAAAGAAAGTATTTTGGCGGAATCTTTTCGACTATATGCTCTACCTTAGAAAGGGGTGAAAGCGAGGGTGCGCCTGGATACACTGTAAACACCTTTGCATGTGTCGTACGATAGGCCTTTACCAGGCCGGAGTGCGTGGATCTTGAATCACAAATGATGCAGTGAGCCCGCCTCACCGACTGCTTCATCATAATTTTTTCTAGCACCAGATTGTACCAAGCCATTGTTTCTGGATATTCCACATGAACCAAATCGTGGATAGTTAGGACCTTTCTTATGTAACGAGGAAGGGTGAAGGGAAGGTGGTGTCTTGTTCCCCAAAATAAGTCATATTTGATCCTCCAGGCTAGTTGAAATACCGCACCCTGCATCCACGTAGAACTAACGAATCTCTTATTCAACCGGCCTTCTATCTTCTTCCATTTAGGATTTCTGATATGATAATGTATCTTGGCATGGGAAAGGAGATAATAATGATTGCATTGATCCAAATCTTGCAGTTCATCCAAAAGGTTCCTGAGATAAACTGATATCCCGGTGAATACATAGCTCAAAGGCCTTGCATCAACCAGAATTCTAGCATCGCGCCTTGTCTGCATGCTATCTGGCAGCATGTTCCCCGGAGATTTCCGCGTCTACCATCATTCTCGCCACATCTCTCATCATGTATCTTGCCTTCCATCCCAACACATTTTCAGCCTTGGCGGGATTTGCCTTTACAGACAAAATATCAGTAGGACGAAATAACGATTCATCGATCTCTACATGTTCGCGCCAATCAAGGCCCAAATAATCAAAGACCGTTTCAACAAAATCTTCCAATTTATTTGTCTGTCCTGTTGCAATCACAAAGTCCTCAGGTACATCCTGCTGGAGCATAAGCCACATCGCCTCTACATATTCCGGAGCCCAGCCCCAATCACGTTCAACCTTAAGATTCCCCAGCTTGAGCTTCTCTTTACCGCCTTTAGCAATCTCGCATGCTGTTCTCACTATCTTTCTTGTAACAAAACGAAGTGGTCTGAGTGGCGATTCATGGTTGAACAAAAGACCTGAACAGGCAAAAAGCCCAAATGCTTCTCGATAATTGGCCACCTGCCAAAAAGCCGCGGCCTTAGCAACACTATATGGACTTCGAGGGCGAAACGGGGTCTCTTCATTGGCTATATTACCATCGGTATTTCCAAAGCACTCTCCTGATGCCGCATTATAAAAGCGAACTGGAATTTCAAGGAACCTAATGGCTTCCAGTAGATTCAAAGTAGCCACACCGATACTTTCAAATGTCTCTACAGGAAGATTAAAAGACAGTCCAACAGAGCTTTGCCCTGCTAGATTGTAGATTTCCTCAGGAACCGTTCTTTTTATTACTTGTAAAACGCTTCTAAAGTCATTAAGGGATGCAGATTGCACCTCGACTTTATCTCTTATTCCCAACTTGTGCAGGTTTTCAAAAGAGGCCATCTGTGCATCCCGGGAAGTCCCATAAACCTTATACCCTTTTTTTAACAACAATTGGGCTAAATAGGCCCCATCCTGCCCACTAATTCCGATGATTAAAGCCTTCTTCATATTCCCCCATCCTATCCTGTTATAGTTGAGCGGGAAGCTTGAGTTAACATGAATCACTACTCTTCCACAGCCATCACCTTATGATAGCTGTCAATAACCTTTTCTGGCGGTCCCTCATCAAGTATCTTTCCCTTGACCAATAAGCATACTCTATCACACATCATTTTCACCGCATGCATATCATGAGATACGAACACTATTGTTTTCTTCTTCTTAATCTCCTCCATCTTCTCAAAGCATTTTGCCTGAAACTTCTCATCCCCAACAGCCAGAATTTCATCGATAAGGAAAATATCAGGATCAATGCTCAGTGATATGGAAAAGGCAAGTCTCATTTGCATTCCAGTAGAATAGTTCTTTATCGGCACATCAATAAAGTCTTCCAATCCGGAAAATCTAACAATGTCGTCGTAATTCATTTGGATCTCCTTCTTAGTAAGTCCATAGAGGGAAGCACTAAGATAAATATTTTCTGTGCCGGTCAAATCTGGCTCGAACCCTACCCCCAGCTCTATTATTGGGGCTACGCGGCCTTTAATAATAATTTTTCCTTTGCTGGGACTTAGTATGCCTGCCATTAATTTTAATAAAGTGCTTTTACCCGAACCATTGGGACCTATCAGGCCGAGAAATTCACCACGGTTTACTTCCAAGTTTACATTTCGCAAGGCCCAGAACATCTCTTTCTTCTCACGGAAATTTCCTTTCAAAAGTGCGATAGCCCTTTCTTTTAGGAAATATGAACGATTGTGCCTTATGAAAAAGTACTTTGAAAGCCCTTCAATTCTCGCAACCACTCTTTATTACACCTCTTCCGCGAATTTTGGCTTACACCAGGCAAAAGTCTTAGAACCAATTACATACACCCCAATCACCCAGCACAACATTATTAAAAGGGAAGGAAGCCCGGGAAGTTGACCACTATATATCAATTTTTGATAGGCGAGGGCAAAGACGGTCATGGGGTTTAACCACATCAAGGTATGAAATCTCTCTGGAACCATAGAGAGAGGGTAGATTATGGGGGTAACCCAGAATGCCAGCATCAACAACACCTCTACCAGATGTTTGATATCCCTGAAGTAAACCGTAACGGCAGAAAGAAGAAGACTGAGGCCCAATGTAAAAAGGAAATGAAGAAACAGTAAAACCGGCAAAAACGCCAATGGCAAACTAAGGCCTTTCCAGTAAGCTAGTATAGGAACAAACACTATATAGGCCAGAATTAGCTGAACAAGATTAAATGCTACCGTAGAAATGGGAATTATTTCCCTCGGAAAGAAAACCTTCTTAATAAGATTCCCATTATCAATTATGCATGAAGTTGCCATATTAAGGGAATTTACAACAAATGACCAAGGGAGAACTCCTGCCAACAAGAATATTGCATAGTTTTCCATTTTTATTCTTATGATGTATTTGAAGGCAACAGTATAAACTATTATCATAGAAAGTGGGTTTAACAGGGACCAAAGGAATCCCAAAAAAGAGCCTCGATACTTCAATTTCACTTCCTTGTAAACTAGATTGAAAAGCAGGTATCTGTAATTCAACAATTCTTTCATAACCCATCCTATTCTTAAATAGACTTAATAGAGGTTTTCAGCATGCCAAATCAGATCACTTTAAGGTTTTTGCCCTCTATCCTTGGCTTCCATGTGGAAATCCACCTAGGATCGTTGCTATCTGTTACTAAGCTAATAAGATCATCGGCGCTCTGTCTCCAAGTCAGACATGGGATCAAATCCGACTGGGGTGCTTTGCCAAGCTTCCATAATTCCAGCCAATTATCAATTGCCTGAGCTAGCCCCTTTCCGGAAATCCCGGAGAAGTAGAAAGCATTTTCTCCTGCAATCTCCCTAAAGACCGGAAGGTCACGGGCGATAATCGGGAGATTATGTCGTGCGGCTTCAATTAAAGGTAATCCAAAGCCTTCTCCTTCTGAGGCCATTAAAAGCGCTGAACATGATCTATATAGCTCCAACAGCATCTCATCGCTAACTCCTTCAAGCCAAAAAAGACGCTTACTACACTCTGGATGAAAACGCAATTTTTTCACAAGCTCTTTAACCATCCAACCCTCTTTACCTACTATTATAAGATTCAAATCTTTACCTCGTTCCCAGAGCAGTTCAAAGGCATCCAGAACTTGGGCATAACCTTTTCGCGGCTCTATCGTTCCCACCATCAAAAATGATGTCCGTGCTCTAACCTTCTCCAAAATAATTTCATAATCATCTGGTAGCTCCCCATCTTGTTTATCTGACTCCACATCTGCACCCAAATGGAAATAGCCGAGCTTCAAGGGCCGAATTCTTGGTGGTTGTGTATCACTGAGCCATTGCTCAAGCTCTCTGGCTACTGACCTAGAAATACCAATTAGACCATCAGACACGCCGCTAATAATCTCCAGCCAGCGCAAAAACATGGGATAGAGTCTTGGCGGAAAGGTATGTGAAAGAACAATTGGAAGAAGATCATAGACTACAAAAAAAATTTTAACCCCTTTGTTACGCAAAAAACACAGAAATGGTTCGATATTTGGGATTATGTGAGGCAGGAAATCCAAGCCCAAAAAAGTATCCTTGTGAGTAAATAACAACGGCTCATCAATTTTGCCATCTATATCGAAATCTGCAAACTTTTTCAAAAAATCATATGCATACCGATAAACATGTCCATCATAATAAATTAATTGAACTTCATAGCTCTCCATTGGACTTTTTATGAGATTTCGCAAGATTGAACGAACCACACGTTGAATCCCGGTCTTTGCATCATATGCAACTAATTGACTTACATCTACCAGTAACCGAGGTCGTTCCTTTATCAAATGGAGGTTTCCGGCAATTGCCCTTGCAGTCATTAAAAGATCTAATTCTGATGGCCTCCTTTCACTGGGAATTCCGCCTATTGACTTTACTAAAACGGTCGTTGGATTTATTCTATTTTGAATTGGGTTCTCGTCAGTTGGATCGGCTCCAATGACTTTTTTCCTTGTTCTTCTGCCAACGCGCCTTTCAAATTCTTCTAATACGAGGCCTGCACTTCTTTCCCAAGAAAAAAGTTTTGCTCGCTCAAGGCCATACTCTCTCAACAATCTAGCAAACTCTGGATTTTCTAACACATCTTCCATTTTTCTAGCTATGGCCTCAGGTCTGGCTGGGTCAAAAAGAACATCATCCCTGCCAATAACCTCTGGGATGCTACTAGAATTGGAACCGATCACAGGAGCGCCACAAGCCATTGCCTCCAGAGCTGTAAGCCCAAATCCTTCATGAAACGAGGGCAAGACAGATAAGGAACATAGGTTGTAAAGAGCTACAAGATCCCTATCTCCTATATATCCCGTAAATACCAACCTAGGTTCTACTCCAAACCTCTTTCCGAGCTTTAACAGTCTGTCCTTATTTCCTTTTGGCACCTTTCCAGCTATTACCAATTCGTAATTCTGTTTCACTTTCTCGGGCAAGAGCGAAAATGCCTTTATCAAGGCCTCTAAATTTTTTCGGGCATCGAACCCTCCTGTGTAAAGGACAAAAGGGCCGGTGATCCCTAATCTGCTAAGAATATAATTCGCTTCATCTCGACTCAAAGACAAGGGTTTAAAACGCTTATCCACCGCACCTGAAATATTGATAACACGATCTTCAGGAAACCCAAGCTCTTTAATTGCCTCTGATGCCGAACTCTCAGAAATAGCAAACAAAAGGTCTGCAGATTTGAGGAAGCTAAGTTTTCGATAATAATAAGCACGAAATCTATGATCAGCCAAATAGGTTTTAGGACGTAATAAAGGGATAAGGTCATAAAAGATGACCGAACAGAGACCGTCAAATGGTAGTGACCTCACAGAAGTAACCGCATTATCTGACCAGCCTTCGAAAAGGCTTGTAATCAAGACGACATCTGGCGCCAGCATTGTAAAAAAGTGCTCGCGTACCAGCTCTGCGGTCCTCGTACGCCAAAGATTTAAAGGGTCAACACCAGAACTTGGCCCGGGGATGTCGAAAACAACAATGCGTTCTTGAGGAATTATACCTTCAAAAGCAGCCCTTAGAGGCTCAATGGTTTCAGGAAAGCTGCTGTTCAAAACAATCCATAGTTCATGCTCCTTGGCCTGACGCGCCAAACTTAGCGTCAAAGAAAGAGCATATCTCCCAATTCCGCGAAAGCGACTCTCGGTTTGTGCCCCCTGTAAATCAACAACAATCTTCATAGCCTCGCCTGTCCTGTCTAATATTAACAGTACAATCATGTGACGTTCTTTCGCAATTCCTCGTAAATTTCCCTTACAACTTTAGGATATGCTCCCCAATCAATTCTTCCATCACTTGTCAAGACTGGCTCCAACCAGCCTCCCCAGCTAGCTTTCGTTCTAGGCGACATACGCAACCTTACAGCAAGAGACCGGAGGCGCTCATGTGTTCTGGGAAAAAGGGAAAGTACACGCACAAGTGCTAATTTCAAGGGTGGATAGCGTTGCAACAATCCTAAAGATTTAAGCAATATCCATCTAACCAATCTCTTCATATTTTGAAACCTTCAAACTTCGGAAGTCAGGAAAAAACTACATGAGCTTTGGATTTCCGGGTTGAAGGAATACCTTGGCTAGGCGAGCCAAGACATCTCCTCCTGGAAGCCGTCTACAACTCTTTCTGCTACCTCTTAGGGAGAAAATTCAGCATAGATATAACATCCCAGCAGCTATTTCCACGGGTTGACTTTGCTCTCAATTGCCCTCACTCAAATATTTAACCTAATAAATACAGACAAACATCCTTTTGGAAATGAAATCTTTTCAAATTTTCCTCAAATGGACAATTTGGGCCGGGTCTATGAAAGTCTTGCGTCATACCACAACCTCTTAAAAGATAATCAACTCCATATCATTATATGTCAGTCGGGGTCATGATACTCATAGAGAAAATATAGGTATGCGTCACTGGAGAATATAGGTAAAACAAACTGACAGCATAATTGGTATGTATGGATTTAGGAAGGTACTAGACTATCTCACGATCAAGCTTATACCAGCAACAATAAAAGCGATTCCCAACCACCTCACAGAGGAGAACTGTTCTCCGAGGAATATGGTTGCTAGCAACGTCACCCATATATAGCTGGTAGCGATCAATGGATAGAGAATCGATAATTGGGCATATCTCAAAGCCATAATGAAGAGAATGGCAGAAACAGCATATAAAGCCATCCCCGATAACAGCTTCCAATTAAAAAGCCAGCTTGTCACATTGGCTGATACGGAGGCAGATCCAAGCTTAAATAAGAGTTGCCCTATCGCCCCTAGCATAGCACAAAACAGAGCCAAACCTATTGTCCAAAGTGGCACAGAGGAATTCATGAGAAGACACTCGAATCAGATAATAAAAAGAACCTACCAATTGTCTCGTTTCGATACAACTTCAGCCTATCTAAAAATATTATATTTTATCATGCAGTAAATTGCCCTGAAAGCGTCCTTCCACCCTATTTTTTTCCCCTCTCTATAATCCCTGCCGTAATACGATATCGCTACCTCGTAGATTTTTATCCCTTTGATCTTTGATATCTTAGCCGTAATTTCTGGCTCAAACCCGAATCTATCTTCCTCAATCCGGATTGACTGGATAATTTCCCGTTTGAATGCTTTATAGCAGGTCTCCATATCTGTCAAATCTAAGTTTGTCAATACATTTGAAAAAAGCGTCAACAGTTTATTCCCTATTCTATGCCGAAAACGTAAGACTCTGCGTTGTTCGGTTACAACAAACCTAGATCCATACACCACATCAGCCTTACCCTCAATTATCGGTTCTAGTAATTTTGGGTAGTCAGCAGGATCATATTCAAGATCAGCGTCCTGAATAATCACGATATCTCCTGTAGCAGATGCTATCCCAGTCCTTATAGCCGCTCCTTTCCCCTGGTTTCTGGTATGGTAAATTATCTTATCCACTCGTCCTTCTATCCTATCCCTTAACAGCTCCTTCGTTCCATCGGTAGAGCAATCATCAACAATAATAACTTCCTTGTCCTCTATAGGCGACTCTTTAACAGCCTCAACCACAGTCTCTATAGTGGCTACTTCATTATAGCAGGGTATGATCACGGACAACTTCATGGCTGTACCTTCCTTAGTAAGTTCCTGAAATACTCTATTGTCTTAAAAAGGCCTTTCCGTAATTCAACTTTTGGCTCCCAGCCCAATTCTCTCCTTGCCAAAGATATATCAGGTTGTCGCCTTTTTGGATCATCCTTGGGTAGCTCTTGGTGAACTACTTTGCTATTACTTCCAGTTAGTTCAACTATCATTTTTGCAAGACCTAGGATAGAAATCTCGTTGGGGTTCCCCAGATTCACAGGCCCAACAAAATCGTCTCTTGAATTCATCATCTTGATCATACCGTCAACAAGGTCATCGATATAACAAAAGCTTCTCGTCTGGCTGCCGTCCCCATAAATAGTAATATCGTTGTCCTGAAGCGCCTGGACAATAAAGTTGCTAACTACTCTTCCGTCATCCGGAAGCATCCTTGGCCCATAGGTATTAAAAATTCTAACTACTTTTATTTTTAGGCCATGTTGCCTGTGATAGTCAAAAAACAGGGTTTCGGCACATCTCTTCCCTTCATCGTAACAGGCTCTTGGGCCTATAGGATTAACATTGCCCCAATATGTTTCATCTTGAGGGTGTGAATTTGGATCTCCATAGATCTCGCTAGTGGAAGCTTGAAGTATCTTAACCTTTAATCGCTTTGCAAGTCCCAGCATATTTATTGATCCGTGTACGCTCGTTTTTGTGGTCTGCACAGGATCGAATTGGTAAAATTTAGGACTTGCAGGGCAAGCCAGATTGTAGATTTCGTCTACTTCTACATACAATGGGAACGTAATGTCATGTCTGAGGACCTCAAAATAGGGATCTCTCATCAAGTGGACTATATTCTCCTTATTCCCAGTATAGAAATTATCAACACATATAACTTCATGGCCTTCTTCCAGCAACTTTTCACACAAATGGCTTCCAATGAAGCCCGCTCCGCCAGTGACAAGGATCCTCTTTCTCATCAACAACCCCCTTAAGGCTCAAATTTTTCCCCAGTGACACCCCTTTCTATCATGATTATTCTCCGTCCTTATACGATCTTCTCGGTAGATTTCAATCTTGTCAATTCTTGCGGTTACCTACTGCAGGGAGGACATATATAGGAACCCTCGCTGTCTGATTCCCCATTTCCCTAAACCAAGCCACCATTTCCTGCACAAGGTCAAACTCCAATATATAGTTTCCGGGACACGCCGGAGCAGAAACTTCTACATCAAAAACTTTCTGCTGGCCAGGCCTTAATTCATAAAGTTGGTATCTGTTATTAAACCCAAGCCCATCCCCTTTCTCATTGATCCACTGGTAGGCCAATTTTATGCCGTACCGACCTTTTTTGTCGCCAAGGCTAGTAAAAATAAGCTCGCTCATATTCTTAACCGATACTTTAATTTGTCTTTTTTCCATAACCGAAAACACCCTAGGAGGATCTATCACTGTAATAGCAGCCTTGAATTCACCCTTTTTCAGCGGCCTCAAAATCGGCTTAGGGATTTCTGAGGGTCGGATTTCCTCTTGCGTCCACCTATTTTCTCTTCGGTCATAGGCCGCAATTTTTCCGAAAATTTTCTGTTTCCCAATCCAAAGCTTTAAGTAAAAAGAGAAACTGGGATCATTAATATTGATGAGCCCATATCCCTTCGGGAATAATCCACTATAACCATTTATCGTATAGAGATTCTTTGATTGAGCGATAAGAAGCGCATCAATTGATAGCTCCCAAAAGGGCTTTCTTTTGTCAGGCTTGATGTAAAACACATTGCATCCTTTGGGAGGATTAGGTACGTGGCTTAAGAAATTCAATTGGGTACTCTTCGAAAAGTTAAAAGCATTTCCCAAATTTATCTGTTCAACAAGGAGAAAGAAAAAGCACAGGCTTATTGAAACGATCATTGTTCCACGCTGCGAAGCAAACCTCACCCTTGCCAAAATATACGAGAATCCCCACGCAACAACTATACCTACGGCAATCCCTAATACAAGTTGAATTCTAAAAACTGCTCTTATTGCAGCAGCGCCCGGAACAACCTCATAAATAATCCACCATACCGATGTCTTGCTACCGAGCCTAAGCAGCAAAAACCACATAAGCAGTACGGTTAAGCATAAGGAAAAGTAAATTGATAGATTTGCATCTTCGATCCCTTTCCCTTTGGCTGCTAAGTCCTTTTTCCGAACACAGAGTCTTAGCAGTGCCCAACTGCTTAAAATGAACGCCAGAAATGTAAACAACGGTAGCCCAAACAAAAGCTCCACCCAATAGGGTCGATTAGCCAAATCGGAAAGGTATGTCCCAAATAGCTTTCCCCATACCAAATTATCTTTACCTACGTTTAAAAAATCTATCGGGGTCGGCAGCATGCAGGCCACCTCCCAACGGGGGCGTGGGCCAAATTCAACGGCTACTGGTAGATATATTATGAAAAATGGAATCATAGCCAATATAAACACAAAAAAATAAAAAAGGATTTCTTTGAAATGGCACTTCGACCATTGAATTAAATCAGCCAACTTTTTTTGTTCATAAAATATTCTTTGCACTAGCAAATATACACACCAAAATAACCCAAGTAATAAACAGAAAAACCAAGCAGTATAAAACCCTGTTATAAAAAGCGCGGATAACAATAGAATAAAACCAATGCCATAAGGAAGTCTCTTCGAAGCCTTCTCATTATGATTCTGCAAAAACCTCACGCCCAAAATCATCAAAATCGGCAGGAACCCTATGGCCAGTAACTGAGTATGATGCATCGCCAAATATAAAGAATTGGAGAGCATACCAATCACACTGCCTGAGACGGCAGAAAAAGGATGAAATCCCATTATCATTAATAAAAAATAGAATAACCCGTACAGGCCTAGCATATGGATAAGTAGTAAGGTAAACTGGTAAGCCGTAAACATGTCCAGACCTGCTAGCCTGAAAAGACTATAGGGTAAAGAAAACAAAAATAGGGCGTCTGTATATCCTAAGGTATGTTTAACAGGGAAAAACATGGGTGGCGACAACAAATCCGCCTCACCCCGAAAATACCTGAACCAGTGTTCCATAATGAATAAGTTCAAGCGTGAATCGCCCAGATTTCCGGGGACATTTTCCATGCCTGAAAGAAAAAAGAAACGATAAAAGATGAAAAAAATGACAAGTAATAAGAAAAAAGAAGAAAAGAGCAACCCTTTACAAAAAAATCCTTCACAGGAAGGCTCTCGTCTCTCCGGCTCATGCCTAAATATTATTGCCTTACCTGTATTCTCCATAAAACTGACTTATAAGTCTATCCCTTTAAAGGCTTCACCTCTTTTAGGTATGGGGCCACGAAGCAAAATAAAAAACAAACAAATTGCCGGCAGGTAGAATATGCAGGAGCAACGGCCTAAAGGAGGTATTCAAATGCCGTGCAAGGCTTTTGGGCGTGATTAGGTAGACGCTAAAATAGCCTAAACATATTGGACTCAATGTCAAAAATGTATGATGGTAGGCTGGAAAAGACTTGAATAGTGATCTGACACGCTCTTTTGTTTAAAGACAGCCTCTCTTCTACCAGGAACAACGAAAGCGCCCTATGTTACCTTTTGATCCCGTATGTACTACAAACGTTAGCAAATTCCTGAGAGCCTATGAACCATTCTAATATTTGCCTCCGGCTAACTCCCTGGTTGAGTAGGCTCACATACCCTTGAAAACCACCTTGATCTGGATCACGTCCTAAAAGGGCTCTGTACAAAATCCTTACATATTCCTCATTCGTTGTACCTCTCCTACTAAATTCATCACTCAGTATAAAACCACGAGCAACATCAGCTCCTCCTATGGAGCCGTTAATTAACAAGTCAACCCATCCATTAATTTCTGCACTGCTTGCATTCCTTCCTAAAGCTTCATTATAATATTTATTTATGAATGTTTCTATCTGAGATCGGAGAATTTGAGGCTGTCCTCCGGAATTGACCATAATCCCTGTATTCTGGCAAACGTATTGGAATTCTTGGGATCCTATGAACCATTCTAATACTTGTCCTCGGCTAACTCCCTGGTTGAGTAAGCTCACGTACCCTTGAAAACCACTCTGATCTGGATCACGTCCTAAAAGGGCTCTGTACAAAATGGTCACATATTCCTCATTCGTTGTACTTCTCCTACTAAATTCATCACTCAGTATAAAACCACGAGCAACACCAGCTCCTCCTATGGAGCCATTAATCAATAAATCAACCCAACCGTTAAGCTCTGCACTGCTTGCGTCTCTTCCCAAAGCTTCCCTATAAAATTGAGTTACAAATTCAGTGAGTGTAGAAGTGGCAGTTTGATTATTGGAAGAAATGCTCTTTGACACTTCTTTGGAATACCCACTCTCATTGCCGGAGGTATCCACTGCGGTGAGGGCGAAATAGTAGGTTTGGCCTTCGGTCAGGTTGTTTATGGTGTAACTCGTGGTGTTCTTGTCAACGGGTATATATGGACCATAAGAACGGGATGAGGTCCCGTAGTAAATTCTATAGCCAGCCAAATCCGGCTCGGTGTTGGCCTGCCAATGTAGGGTGGCTGAACCTGCCAGGGCCAAGGCTGGGATTCCTATTACAAACAAGAACATGGAACAAATGATTCTGGTTGCGTGTTTCATCCTATTTGCTCCTGAAACAGTTTTTTCGTTTGTTGAGTTACTTGAGTTCGTTGGGTTTGTTGAGTTTATTGGGTTTATTGGGTTCGTTGAGTCGTAGAGTCTATTGGGTCATCGAATCAGCAAGTCGTGAGATTAACAGTCCAATATCTATGAAAATCGGCAGTGGATCCAACAACTCAACTCATTCCTTCCAAAGAGCCCTCAGAACCTGACCATGATTGAAGCAATTTGTGTGCCAGAGTAAAGCTATCAGCGATCAGCCGTCAGCAGCCCGCCTGCAGGGCGGGAGAAAAAAGGTTAAAGGCTCAAGGAAAAAGGAGCTAGGAAAGAATGTGGTAATTAGACAACAGATGTGGTGCCGGGATATTTGCAGAAAAGGAAACTTGGTGTGTACTAAAAGGCACATTCAGTGCTCTCAATTTCACAGCTTCCTGCGTTGCTACATGTCCCTCACTGTTGGGAAGTTTTCGATATCCTAGTCGCTTCCTCAATAACTTCACGCAGGGCGGATAATCAGGAGGAGGAGTAGCGGTATTTACGCCTTGTGGAGGCAGGGAGGTTTCAATTGGCTTTAAGCCATTGAATTGAATATTCGTCCCCAAGTTTCCTGAATTCAGGATCGCCAGTAACTATTACTGCGTTTAGTTTCCGTGAAAGGGCCGCAGCAAAACAATCAGCATAAGCTATCTTGTACCTCCCTTTCAATTTGGCTGCTTCATATGTCAATTTTAGGTCAGCATCTACTAATTCAATGGGATACTTTCGGAGTTGTTCAATCACTTTCTCTGCAGTTTCCACACCTTCCTCTCTCAGGGTATTGCAGTAAACCTCACCCCAGTTGATCACCGACATGTATGCCTTTGCTTTCCGAGCCATGAGTGACTTCAAAATCTCTGCTACCCTGTCAGCCCCCGGCTCATCCTCGAAAAACGCGATCATCGCAAAACTATCCATCACATATTTTTTCACAGCTCCGCTTCCTTCTGCCTATCCTCTACAAGGGCTTTCAAGATCTTCCCTCTTGTCTTCAGCATACCCCGCCCTTCTTCAACTGGGTCATGTGTAAGGGGTTCCACAATGATCCTGTTTCCATCTTCGTAAACGTTGACTTGCGTGCCCTTCCTGATCTTAAATTTCGCCCGAATTTCTGCGGGAATAACAATCTGGCCCTTTATCGTGGATGTTACTATAGGCATGTTAGCCTCCGGTATTACGAATCTTGTTATTTTTGTAATACATTTCCTCCCAACTGCCAATCAAAAATCCTGCGGTGGTAAATGTCGGCACCATCGTTTCACATTGGATCAGACCCCTCAGATCCTTACATCTCCCATTGACTCTTCTGGCTCCCTCTCATAACAACGACTTGTTAACGAGTTGGGGGTCAGGGGGTCGAGAGTCATTGGGTCATTGGCTCCAGACTCAAAAGTTAGGAGGCAGAAGACAAAAGAAGCTATTAGCTTTCGGCTATCAGCTGTCAGCTGAAATAAAGAGACAGGAGCTAAGAAAGGATGTGGTAAATACAAAGGAAGACGGTTCGGGGGCCTCAAATGAGTGTTCACAATTGGAAGCCAAATATCGTATTTTCTATATCACAGTATTCCTTTGAGACAATCGTGTATTCCTGAAGACCTAGTTCTTTCGCCATCCGTTTTAACTTTCGGACGTCAGAATCATAAGGCCTTACCTTGGCTTCGTATGCAACTTCCTTGTTTAGGATAAAGTCAATTTCCACGCCCGTTTTTTTCTGGTAATAATTGAGATTTCCCCTTACCCTCAGGTTCTGAAAAACACAGTTTTCAAAAATTGGCCCTATCTCTAGTTTCACTAAGTGATTTGCAAGTCCGCAATCACACAAATACACCTTCGGCGCCTTCCTTATCTCTGTATCTCTGCCTCTACTAAACGGTCGTATGAGCCCAATGAAATAAGTACCTTCCAAAAATGATATATATTCTTTCAGTGTTGACCAGGACACACCTAGCTCCTTGGATAGCCTTTTGATATCGAGTTTGGTGCCAATCCTCTGGGCCAGCAAAAGAATTAGATCTCTGATGGCTTCATTTCGTTTGAAATCGCCCAGGTGAAGTACCTCTAATTGAAAGAATGAAGAGAATATGTCATCAAGTGCCCTTAATTTTTCATCCTTGCTCGTCTTTAACACCACCCCCGGAAATCCACCAAACAAAAGATACTCTTCGTACAATGGCGAGAGCGTCTCATAGATGGCCTTGCTCAGACCGCTCCGCTGCGGGACATTGATCTTTACATCCTTAAAAACCAAAAATTCTCCAAAGGTTAGAGGATAAATTTCAAAGACGTATTTTCTCCCTGCAAGAGGCTCGGTAAACAGATTCTTCAGATAAAAGCTCGCAGAGCCTGTCAAAAAAAACTTAATCCCGTAGTGGTCAATAAAGTATTTAACGATAGAAGGAATGTTTTTGACGAACTGGATTTCGTCCAGAAATACAAAGGGCCTTTGCCCAAAATCAATTCCTAGGAGTTCAAATGTGCCCTTAATACGTTCGTAATTTTCTTCCTCAAAATACTTTCTGTTCAAGGGATTCTCAAGATCTAAGAATATCTTGTTCTGGGAATTGATCTGCTCATAGGCCCAATTCAAAAGCGTTGTCTTTCCGGTCCTCCGCATGCCCGTAATTACAATGGCTTCAGGAGAATGCAAGTACGGCTCAATGAGGTCAAATATTGTTCTAGGCTTTATCATGCAGCTATTTTATATATAGTCATACTTTTTGTAAAGTAAGATTTACTATATGGGTGGCGATTTGCGGCGATACTATTTGAAAAGCCCAATAAGATCCAAGTGTTTTTCAAACCACTCATATATAAGAGGCTACGAGGCTAGAGCAAAAAAAGCCCGGGGATATCCTTGAAGTGCGCATCTTTTGTAAACAACTTTAAACCGTGTTGGAATGCTATAGCCGCAATCCAGATATCATTCGTCGGAACAGGTCTTCCGATCTTTCTCAGATTATTTAAAACTTCGGCATAGCATTCAGCCGTGTGCTCATTTACGGAATAAATAACCACACGCGGGCTGTCTAAGAATTTCCCGAGTTCCAACCTGTTCTTCTCCTCCTTGCCCGCCCTCTTGAATCCTGTAAGCAGCTCTCCAATACTAATTACGGAAAACCCTATTTCTTCCACCCTCCGAAGCACATCTACAACATCATTATCTCCTTTCAATGCATAAGAATAGATATTCGTATCGATTAACAGCCGTCTCATGACCACAATCCAGGATCGATCTTCCTTTCCTCGTCAATGCTTCTTTGAATTTGTTCAAACTCCGAATCCGACCATCTTCCAAAAAGCTCATCTAAATCATCATAAGTCCTCGTATATCTTTTTCTCTTTTCCATCCCTAGCTCTTGCCTCAACATCTCTAAAATTAGCTGATTAATACTTTTTCTTTGCCTTGAGGCAAACTTTTTTAATCTTTCGGCCATTTCGGGATCTATACCCCTAATAGTAATTGCCTTCATCATCAGACCTCCGATAACGATATCACCTGATGATATCTATGTGATACTATGATATGACATCAGAAGGGCATTGTCAACTAGACATTTCGGCAACTGAGTCTGGGCAGCATTGGGTCGTTGGGTCAGCCGGTTGGCCGAGAGTGGCAGCCCCAGGCTCAAGGCTCAGGGGCAAAGGCCAAGCAGCGACCGAACTGCGGGCAGGGGATTTCATCATTCGTGATTCGTTATTCGATATTCGTCATTTTCGAGTCGAGAGTGTGAGGGTCGAGGGTCAGGATCTTGTTGGTTTCAATTCAAAGGAGAAGTAAATTTTTATACCCTCCTTCTGGGCAAACTCGCGAACCTTTGGCGATGTCTGATAGGTGATCAGAACAGGAAAGATTTTTTTCTCAGTAACACCCTGGAGGCGGGATACCCTTTTTAGGAAATCTGCCACATCCTTTTTCTTAAGTTGAGTCTTTGCTTCTCCAAGAATTGCCAGATCTTCTCCATTTTTACTGGCGTAGCCCCAGATGTTCACCTCAAAATACCGCCCTGGTGAGAGCTCAACATAACCTCTTTCCAGCTCGCCATCTACCTCAATACCAAAGTCCTTCTTCAAAAGGGCAGGCAATGCCCATATTGCATCGTCCTCCAGTCTATAGCCCACTGTGTGAGAGAGGTCTCCAAGCTGTTCTCTGGTCTTCTTGTGCTCGAATATAAGTTTTTCAAGCCTATTCTCTGTACGGGTCTGAGCCTCGGCCAGTTCCTCAAGACGTGAATCAGTTCGTGCTTGAGCTTGGGCCAATTCCTCAACACGCTCAGCCAGTCTGTCAAGCCGCTCTTCAGTCTTGCGCTGGGCCTCGGCCAGATCTTTTACGACTGCCTTGAGCTCATCAAAGCCTTCTTTTGTGACAGCTTGGCTCAGTTCTTCATAAAGCCCTTGGATGATTTGGGCCATCTTGCTTGCGGCCTCGTCGCCCAGGCCCTTCCGAAGGTCATTGAATATTGCGAGTGTGTCTACCATTGAAAATTCAACATCTCCACGAAATTACACAGCGTATTTTATAACACCATACCAAAAAAATCGAAAAATAAAATTCTCAGCAGGCTTGTGCCTTTTTCGTGCCCCGGTTACTTGGAGGGCGCTGGGAGGATTAGGCCAATAATGTCTCTGGGTTTGACCTTTACGGGTGCTGTAAAAATAAGAAGTCCGCGGCCAAAGCAGTAAGCCATCCGGCACAATACCCCATGATACTCTTCTCTATTTACAACGAATGTAACTTCGGCTCCAGTATGGGATTTAAGCCATCTGGACAGCCTCACTCTGTCAGAGGCATTAGCATGGTGTATCAGCAAGTAATGAACAGGTTTCAATGCTGAAGAATCTATTTGGAAGTGCGGGGACACCTCTAGTACCTCACAGGGGAGATGGATTGTATCCTGAGCCAGTGCAGGAGAGATCCCAGCTGGAAATAACAAGACTACAAGAACTAACTGCTTCATAGACCTCTCCTTTGGTGTAAATAAAATACAGAAAGTGCCGTCCCACCGGTCAAGAAAAAAGCCTTGGCTATCATGACCTCTGACAAAAACGCCACAAGGATTTCCCGTTGAGTCTCAGACGCGTAGCACTGCCTATCTTCGATTGGATCGACCATAGGTTTCTATCATCCGGCGCCATTTCTCTCTGGCGTATGGACTCAAGGGAGGGTTTTCCAAAGCACTAGCAATTTCATCAATGTTGAAAAACTTGAAGGTGTCCACCACTCTTCCATACCCCATAAAGCGTTTCAGGACCCAGCGGTATATCGCATTTTCTCAACCCCACCTTACAATTTCCTTGATCCTTTGCTCATTGGCAAAATCGGAATAATCCCAAAAAGTTACTTTAAGAAAGTCTTGTCTGCTTGCGCTAGAGTGAGCCATTTTTGTGAGTCTGTGGGTTTGTTGGGTCTGTGAGTCGTTGAGTCTGTGGATCTATGAGTCATTGGGTCGAGGGTTGACAGTGATGGAGCAAAGGCTATGAGCCAAGCTGAAAATGTAGTAAATGGGTAAACAGTTCTTGGCGTCTTAGGCAGGGATTTCCCGAGCTTACCTTAATGATTAATGAGGTTGGAAAGGGGTCTCGGCAAAGTGGATTTCGCCCTCACCCTAGCCCTCTCCCTACCTGCGGCAGGCAGGCCTCAAAGGAGAAGGGACTTATGGACGGGAAGGAAGCCATAAATAGCCTCTTGACAAGATCCTAGCTATGAGACCATAATGGAACCTAAATGGAACCGTTAAGGAGATATGATTATGCCCACCCTCACCATAAAAAATATTCCCGAGGATCTTTACAGAGAGCTGAAAAGGCAGGCCGAGATGAATAGACGGAGCATCAATAGCCAGGTTATTGTTTGTATTGAAAAGGCAACTCGTAGTCAAAGGCTCCAACCAGAGCAATACATTGCAAGGGCCCGCGACCTGCGAAACAAGACTGCCGGCCATCCCATTGGAGATGAGCAGTTCAATGAGGCCAAGGCTCAAGGCCGACCATGATAGTCATTGATACAAACATCATTGCCTATCTATACTTGACCAGCCCCCGCTCAGAGCAAGCGGAAAACGCACTTATGAGAGACCCCGAATGGGCAGCCCCTTTGTTGTGGCGCAGTGAATTTAGAAACGTCTTGTCCCTATACATGAGAAAACGAATCCTGTCTTTAGAGCAGGCAATCCGAATCATGGACGAGGCTACGCTCTTGATGCGAGGAAATGAGTATGAGGTGCCTTCCATTGAGGTCCTAAGGTTGGCTGAGGAAAGCTCCTGCTCGGCATATGACTGCGAATTTGTGGCATTGGCACGTGACCTAAAAGTGCCGCTTGTTACCGTGGACAAACAGATTCTGAGACAATTCCCAGGCGACGCCGTATCACTGGATGATTTTTTGCGACCATAAGGCACCTGATCGGACCTGAAAGATTCCACATAGACATCCACCAGCCAGTAACACTTCTTTCTAAATTATTCCACCAACTGAAGCGCTGCCTCTGCCTCACGTGGCAAATGTAAAGGAATAAGATAGGACTGTGGGTAGAGATAGTCCTCACCCGATTCATCTATCACTCTGAGATATCCTTCTTTTTCAACATCCTCATCAGGCACAATTTGGTATATCTTGCGCTTTTCCAGATCTTCGCAGTCTCTGTTTTCTATGCAAAGGGCAAATCTGTAATTTTTAGTTTTTTCTGCCATTTTTCAGTCCAAGAACCTCTTGATTTTCATTTTCTTTCGGCCAATGCCGTGCGCCTCAGACCAATTAGGTTCAGCCTTTCGGATCTTTCCGCTATGAAGCCGGACTGTGCCAATTCCTTTCACCTTGCGCCACTTCCCATCGCCATACTGGTTTCTGATTCTCATAATGTCGCGAATTCTACCACCAACAGCTATTGTTTCAATATCTTCGATTTTACCAATTATTTCAAAGTACACAAAAAATATCACCCTTTTTCGGAGCGGTCTTGGTCTAAGGTGGAGCAGCGAGGGAGGGCCTTTTTATGTCCGCTCCAATGACTTGAGAGGAGCCTTGTATTCTCTGTATAAAGCCGCTCCCCACATCGCAAACAAACTTCCGCTTGAACCCTCAAAATAGCGGTATGGTGTCCCCCCTAGTAATTTCTCCACTTCTTTCTCCAGAAGTTGACCACCACAAATTGGACATTTATCAAAGGGTTTCATAACTATTTTCTCCTTTTACGCGGCCGTCAAGATTCAATACAAAATAGATGTTCTTTTGTGGCCCCTAGTACTGCCTTAAGAGAAATTTTCCTGTCAAATGTAACAAGGCGGCCTCCATGACTAACAGCAAGAGCTAGCAAGTATGCGTCAGTCACCTGCCGATGACCTAATATCCAAGACCAGTCAAGAATTCTTACACCAAGCAGGTCAAGCTCGTCAGGCCAGAATTCATGTTCTGGGCTATTTGTTGCCTCACCAAGGCGCGTTACTACCTCACGTAAAGGCAATGTCCCTGGATAGCTGGGATGGGACATAACCCGGACACATCCGATTTGGGTAATTGGACAAGAGGCCCACCCGTGGTGAATTTCACGTTCCAGCCAGGACATGGCACTGTCGTGGTGCACATGTGCTGAATCCAACAACGCTATCAACACATTGACATCCAATAAGGCCCGCATCAGACACCTTCTTGTTCCCTTAGCCTCTCGATCTGCTCGTTACTTACTACCACCCCTCTGGGCTCAAAGGGACGGAAGCCTCCCACAACCTTTCTTTTTTCCTCCCTAACGGGGCTCGGTGAAGACTCGCACCCCACAAGCGCCTCCCTGGCAAGCCTAGATAGAATTCTCCCAACAGAAACCCGTTCTCGACGGGCCAATTCCTTCACTGCAATAAGTACATCATCTTCTATGTCGAGCGTTGTCCGCATGTCGGCCTCCATAGAAAAACCCTAGTCCTTCATCATGATGTTGTAGCATCATAGCATCGCTACCAGTCAATTTCAAGATCTTAGTTAATAGGCCAAGAAACTTGGATGAACCATCTATTGGATGGGCATGAAGAAAGCGACCGGTGCCTTCACCGGGATGAAGATGGCAGAACTAACTCAACAATGTCTCTGGGTTTGACCTTTACGGGCACTGCAAAAATAAGAAGACCGCGGCCAAAGCAGTGGGCCATGCGGCAAAGAATCCCCTTGTGCTTCTCGCCATTTACAATAAAGGTGACTTCACTTCCGCTCTGGGTTTTGAGCCATTTGGACAGCGTTACTCTGTCAGAGGCATTAGCATGGTGTATCAGCAAGTAATGAATAGGTTTCAATGCTGAAGAATCTATTTGGAAGTGCGGGGACACCTCTAGTACCTCACAGGGGAGATGGATTGTCTCCTGAGCCAGTACTGGCGAGACCACAGTAAAAAGCACGCACACAGCCAAAATTAGCCGTACCATAACATATTCCTCGCTCTTGGATGTTGATAAAATCATGACTTGAAATAGTCGATTACGCTTTGAATTATTGATTCCAGATTGTATTTGGGCTCAAAGCCTATTAGATTCCTTATCTTATCGATATTGGGGCACCGCCTCTCCATATCTTCAAAGCCAGGGCCGTATGCCTTTTCATAAGGAATATGTTCTATCTCAGAGGAGCTGCCCGTCATTTCCTTTACCTTCTCTGCCAGCTCATTGATGCTCACCTCACGGTCGTTTCCGATATTAAAAACATCACCTACTGCTTTAGGCTCGTCCATTAACCTAATCATAGCACCTATCACATCATGGACATGCGTGAAGCTTCTACTCTGGGTCCCATCACCATAAACGGTTATGGGTTTACCTAAAAGGGCGCTCTGCACAAAATTCGGGAGGACCATGCCGTATTGACCTGTTTGTCTCGGCCCGACCGTGTTGAACAGACGACCTATGACCACTGGCAGCTTCTTTTCGTCATGATAAGCTAAGGCTAGAAACTCATCCAATGTCTTAGAGCAGGCATAGGCCCAGCGTCTCTTTTTCACGCTTCCCATCACGCGGTTATCATCTTCAGCCAAGGTGTGATCCAGGTGTCTTCCATAGATTTCCGACGTAGAGGCAATGAACACCTTTTTCTTGAACCTATTGGCAAGGCGAAGCACCACCTCCGTGCCTTTAACATTGGTTTCCAATGTCTCTACAGGATGGTCCATTATGTTCCGCACACCCACGGCAGCGGCCAGATGATAGACATGGTCCACCTTGAAGATGAGCTCGTTCATCACCGATTCATTAAGGATAGTATCCACTACCAAGTGAAACCTTTCATGATTCTGAATGGCCTTTATATTATCTAGTTTGCCCGTCCATAAGTTATCGATTGCAAAGACCTCATGCCCAAGATCCAGTAGCTTTTCTGCCAGATGAGATCCGATAAAACCCGCTCCTCCTGTGATAAGTATTTTCATTTTATGTTTTTCCCCTCCCCTTAGTCCCCTCCCACCAGGGGAGAGAACTCCGCCAATTGCTATCAAGAATTAGATGGGGTTTACTATCCTCACACCCCGGATAGTCTCGCCAGGATTAAGATCTTCCGTCCAAACAACAGAACAGTTAGCACTCACTGCAGCAGCCACAATAAGGGCGTCCCAAAACGAAAGCCGTTTGATGATGCTTATGTCTATTGCTTCAAAAACCATATCTTGCGTAATAAGTACTATCTCAAATCTCGCAAATCCTGATAATAAATCCTTTACCACTAGAGGATCCAAGCCCAATTTCTTGGTGGCAACCGCAAAGAACTCTTGCATTACTTGTGTAGAAATAACCCCTAAAGGATCTCCACTGAGAGATTTAAGTAGAGCCCTACATTTTTCCCTTTTCTTAGGATAGGAACCGTCTATAGAGTAGATGAGTATGTTTGTGTCTATAAATACCTTAGACATCGTAGATATCTTCCCTTTTCCATCTGGCCCCTTTTGACCGCGCACCGAGCTTATCCACCAAGGAAAAGATCTCGTCTAACCACTCGTTATTCTCCCTCATGACCGTTTTCTTAAGTTGGTCTCTTATCAAAGCATTCAAGGTTGTACGATGCTTTTGAGCATAAAGCCGTCCTTGCCTCAAAAGATCCTCATCTAATGAGATAGTAATATTGGGCATGGTTTCCTCCCTTCATTCCCCCCCTAACTAAAACGGGGGTCTAAGACTTCCTATTATTACTTAATAAGTGTACACGGTTTACGTGTAAATTGCAAAACAAATTTTGGAGATTGGGGCACAGCTCCGCCCCTTCGGTCACATCGTGCCGAACAGGATAACTATCGATAATAATTGGCAAAAAGGTCAATCTAATAGGGCTTCTCACCTATTAGTAAAACAAGCCCTTCCCAAGAATGCCAAATGCCAAATCAATGTCAAATATCAAATGGAAAGAAAAACGACCTGGGTCTTCATCAGATCCGAAGCATCATTCGCAGTTCTTCTAGGCCCCAAATCCCTTAAGTCATTGGTCCTTTGGCATTGATTGGTCATTGAGCATTTGTCATTTGACATTTGATCCCGTCTCATTCCCGCACCCCTTCTGACTGCGCAGTGAGCATAAAGAGACTAGTCTAAGTTACAGCCACTTGGAATCAGGTAATCTTTTCCAAGGCCCAGTCGTCTATCTCTACTTCCAAGGATCGCTTAAGCAGATCTACGGTGACAACGACCCTATCTGATTTACCCTTATGGCGTATGTAAAAGCCTATCAAGCCCTTCAGAGGACCTTCCATAATCATCACGCGATCCCCTTTATTCATATAGGCCCTGTTCTGAACGGTTCTGTCCGTGCCGTCAAGGATCATGAGCGAGGCGATCTCTTCCTCATTAGCCGGGGCGGGCTGGCCTTTAAAACCAACCATCCTCACTACGCCCACAGTTCGTATGATTCGGTGATATTGGTCAGCGTCCATCCGGCTCCGAACAAACACATATCCTGGCAGCATGGGCACTAGGATCTTCTTCCGCCTGTCCTTGCGCCTGCTCATAACCTGCATTCTGGGATAAAAGGCCTCAAATGCCTTCCCGGTGAGCCCTTCGTAAACCTTCTGCTCAAAATGGCTCCTGGTATGGAGGGCATACCACTTTGGTTCTTTAATCATAGGGTAACGATCCTTTCTTGGTCCACACCCGCATCTCTGAGCACTGCAAAAATGCGCCTAGTATCCTCTAACCGCGTAATCAAAATAGCATCCCAGTCCTTTTGCTTTAGCCTGGAGATTCCCTCCATCTTCAGCCCAAAGAACTCTGCTCCCTCACCTTCTTCATCCAAAATGCCCGCAAGCCTTACATTAGTAAACTGCAAGTAAAGATAGGCCAATTCAGCCACCTCACCTGCGCCGTAAAAAAGTATTCTATTAATGCCACGTCGCTCCATTTCCTTAAATCTTCTCACTAGCAGCGCCTTAATCTCTTTGTAAAAATTGACTGAATAGCGAAGGTAATCTACTGTAAGTTTACTCTTTTGGGCGAGCCCTTTTGGAGTGAGAAGGTATTTTACCCGATTTTTGGGCAGGGTCTTGACCTTAAAATAGCCTTTGTTGACAAGCCGCTTGATAAACCTGTTCACCAGGCCCAAGGAAAGATTAAGTCGGCGGGCAAGCTCCCGCTGGGAGAACGAGCCGTTGCGCTCGATTTCCCCCATCAGTCGCAATATATGTATGTCTTCTTTTTCCATCAGAAAGATTTCTCTCCCCCCTGCAAGGGACTCGAAATGACATTCTCAACACCTTTGTTCTGCTCAGTAGTGGTTTTCTATCTACTATCTCCTGACTCCTAACTTCTGTCTCCTAACTTCTGAGTTCTTTCTCACCCAAATATGTTAATATGCCCTCGCTGGCACCTTATTTAAGTTTCTTCTTTATTTGCACTAATATAGCATCGAAACATTTGCGCGAAGTGTTCAATATTTGAACGATCTTGTCAAGAAAAATCCGGGGGTGATCTCATGTCCATGAAAAAACGTATATTGCTCGCAGTAGCTATCCTTCTCATAGACCTCATTGTATTCTTCTTGCCGTTGACTGCATTATTTCTCATCTATATACTGATTTATAATCCACCGTGGTTCAGGGAGTTCTTGAATAACCTAGACAAACACGAAACAAATAGCCAGTGAGTTAATATCAAAAGCCAAAACCCACGCCTTCCAAAAAGGTGGCTAAATGTCAAATGCCAAATGTCAAAGCCCAAATTACAAAGAGGACAAGAGAAAGAAGTTAGTACTCAGAATAATTATGCATTGCGTATCAGCATAATTTGACATTAGGGTTTTGACATTCACTTGGCATTAGTCATTTATTCGCCTACGGCGAATTTGACATTTGGTATTGTACAAAGAATTTAGCTGTGGGCTGCTGGCACTCAGAAATCTAGAGGGTTGGTCACCGAATAAAAAAGGATATGAGGAGGACATGGACATATGGAATGCAATAAGGAAAAGAATCTTGAGCGGTGTAATTGCACCTATGAGCCTTGTTCAAAAAAGGGAGTCTGTTGCGAGTGCATCTCTTATCACCTGAATATGAGGGAGCTACCTGGATGCTGTTTCCCCAAGGATGCAGAAGCCACCTGGGACCGATCCTTTGAGCACTTTGCCCGTCTTGTTCAAGAGGGTTGGGTTTAAGAATTGAGGGGTGGTGAGTCTTGGATAGAAACGAATCAAAAGGTATCCAAGAGCTTTTTCAACAGTTAATGACGCGCAATCAGTCTGCAGGGGAGTCTGCCAAACGGCTTTCAGCCCTGTTGGTTGAAAGCACACTACAGTACCGCGACGAGCTTTATCTAAAAAGGGGTATCGTAGTTACTGTGGAAGATGTAAGAAAATCCCTAGACTGGTTGCTTCCGGCTCTTTCCACAGGGAACATTCCCCATCTTGGAAATGAGATCCAGGACGGTCTCCTCAGAAAATGGATAAGCGAATTAACGAGCATGGAATAGGGGCCGCCTACTGACCGGCCAATAAAGTGATGCCTATTTCTCGAAAACAAATAATTGTAAAGAGGCCCGGGGCACACCAGGCCCTCTCTGTTGAGGAAGGCTTACTTGAAACCCCCGGTCCTGGCGAAGTACAAGTAGAAGTAAAGGCCTGCGGTATTAACTTTGCTGATATTGCTGTACGCCTGGGCCTTTATGGAGCTGCCAAGGGCCTTTATCCCCTCACGCCTGGCCTGGAGTTCTCGGGCATTGTCAAAAAAACCGGTGACAAGACAAAGGCCCTTGAGATAGGCCAAAAGGTCTTTGGGGTGTGCCGCTTTGGGGGTTATACTACGGCCATCAATTGTCCGCCCGAGCACCTATGGCCTTTGCCACAAGGGTGGACGTTTGAAAGGGGAGCCACCTTTCCCGTGGTCTATCTGACCGCCTACTATGCCCTCCACCATGTGGCCCATCTGAAGCCTTCTGACAAGGTGCTCGTTCATTCGGCCGCAGGAGGCGTGGGCACGGCAGCTATTCACTTGCTAAGGCTGAATGGCAACTTCACAGTAGGAGTTGTGGGCTCAACCGAAAAGGTAGAGGCGGCAAAAAAGGCCGGGGCAGATTATGTAATAGACAAATCAACCGAAGACCTGTGGAAAAGGGCTGAAGAGATAAGCCCCCAAGGCTATGATGTAGTGCTGGATGCCAATGGTGCATCCACCCTAATGGGGTCCTATGAACATCTAAGGCCCACAGGACGCCTCCTGGTCTATGGGTTTGCCTCCATGTTCTCCCACTCTGGCAAGAAAAACATACCCAAACTTCTATGGTACTACGTGAAAACGCCCAAGTTTAGCCCATTTGACCTCACTGCCAGTAATAAAACCGTTTCTGGATTCAATCTGATTTATCTTTTTGAAGAGGTCTCTCTGTTTCGGGAAATTATGGGCAACTTGCTACGATGGGAAGCCAAAGGGCTTCTGCCAGCCATGCCTATTACGGCCTATCCTTTCGAGGAAGTGGCCAAGGCGCATAAGGATATGGAATCGGGGAAAACTGTTGGGAAGTTGGTGTTGAAGGTGTGAATGGTCGGGACGACTGGATTTGAACCAGCGACTCCCGCGTCCCGAACGCGGTGCTCTACCAGACTGAGCCACGTCCCGACCCCCTTTCTATCCAAACACTACAGTTTTTGGACAGAAGCATTCACCTATCAGCAAAAACTTAGGGGATTCAAATAACCAAGCTGACCGCTAATTGCTGATTTCTGATGACTTTGTATAATAATCTATTTCTCTAGGGGCTGCAAGGGCAATTTGCCATCAAAAAGCTCTACAAAATTCCTCATAATCCTGGCAGTGGCCCCCCAGATCACCTCTCCTTTATACCGCCATGCCGGGCTCTGGTAGTGAACCCCCTCAAATGTATAGGACCAGGAGGTCTCCCACTTCCCATCCTTCTCAAAAAAAAGTCTCAAAGGGACAATAAGGAGGCTGTCCACCTCAAAGGGGTTTAACGTAAAGTTATAATCAGCAGGGACAAGTCCGACCAGGGGGTGAACAATAAAATTAGACACCACAGTAAGTGTATCGTCAATCCTTCCCAGGAGCTCTACGGCCTCTCTGCTTAGGCCAATCTCTTCTTCTGCCTCTCTGAGCACAGTGTCAGCCAAGGATTTATCTTCTGGGTCCACCTTTCCCCCTGGGAAGGAAATCTGCCCCTTGTGATGCTCCACCTTATCGGTCCTCTTTGTAAAAAGGACCTTGCACGTGTCTTCTTCTATGAGTAATGGTATAAGCACCCCTGCGTGGCTGTAAGTACCTGTTATATCCGGGATCAATTTGGGCTTCCGTCCGTTTAGGATACTTCTGATACTGCTGGCCAACTCCTCTTGATAGTCCATAATAGAAGTCTCCAGAAAAAAGGCCTTAGGCCACTTTCCTATTCCACACCATAGGTGCTCAAATAAGTATCGAATTGCTGTTTGGTTTTAGGGTCAATAGGCGATCTCTTGCCCCTAATCATTACTGGAACAGCCTCTGTGTATAAAAATTCGACCAACTCCCGAATGCCTGCCACTGGAAAGACCTTTACCCCCGTCTCTGAGACAAAGTCTTGTATGGCATTAACGCCTTTCTTGCCCAAGACCACCTCTCCCTTTTCGTCATAGACGGCAGTTGTCTGCTCCCTGTCCACCCCAATACCAATTCCAACGAGTTGATAGGATATTGAAAGTTGTTTTGCCTCATCCGCGATCTTTGCCAAAAGATCGTACTTTGTTCCCATGGAAGTGGCCACGTCATCCACGATAAATATCCTGCACCCGTCAAACAGCGTCCGGTTTACCAACAGACTTTTCCTGGCCGTGGCCTCCCCATGAGTCTTGGCCTCCTTACGGTCATAGTCAAACAAGACATCGTACCCATGGTCCCTCCACAGGGATATGGCCGTGGCCAAGGCAATCGAGCTCCCCTTGTACGAAGGCCCCAGGATGATATCGGTCTGATCCGCCAATCCTCGATCCATCATCATGCCCGCATAAAAAGAACCCAGCTTCAGGGCAAGGCTTCCAGTCTTAAACATGGCCATATTCACAAAATAAGGGGTAGGCCTTCCGTCCTTTAAGACCAAATTATCGTCAAAAAAGAGGGCCCCGGTCTCGGCCAATGTAAGTGCAAATTCCTGCTTATACGCTTCCAAATCCTTGACCTATCCTTTCTAGGGTGTACCGAAGTATAATAACCAATATCAACCACTCCCTTCAACACTATTCCTTGACAATGACACCCACGAGGAATATATAGTCGTAATATCAAGATCTTTTAAGTTCCTGCCCGTTTTTGGACTCCAGCGTGTATATGTGTTCACCGTTTGACTTGGAGGTTTTGCCATGCCTGAAGAACAAGTGGGAGTAATCGTCAAATTTTTCGCAAAACCCAGTGTCGCAGCCATCGAAGTAACAAACGGCACAATCAAAAAAGGGGACACGCTTCACTTCAAGGGCCATACCACAGACTTCACCGAAGAAGTGGTCAGTATGGAAATTGACAACCAACCTGTGGAAGAGGCCAAGGTGGGTGACCTTGTGGGCCTGAAGGTCAGTGAACGGGTCAGGCCAAACGATAAGGTCTACCTGGTAGTAGAGTAATCCTGAATCCTTCTCAGGGCCTTTGGGATCAGTTTCCGGACAAACGTTTCTTGGTCAAAACTGTTTAACGAGGCATAGGCCTCATAGGCGGGGTGATCTTTGCTGAGTACAGGGATGCGTGCGTGAAGCGCGGGGGCTATCTCCTCAAACCTGACGATCATCTCCACCAGGGCCAGATCCTCCCCTGGGTAACTCTCTAGCCAGCCGAGTCTTTTCATACACTCAAACCGGATCCTGTCCAACAAAAATAGATAGCGATCAATGACCGCCATTTTTTTCTGCCCTGTCAACTCATTGAACTCAAACCCAGATCCCAGTCCCTCCAGGTTCATGATCAGATCATACAAATAAAACGTTCCCTTATCCTTGGCCTGGGCCAGATAAGAAAGGGTCTCCACTGAAAGGTCTGAAAGCCTGGTCTCCACACTGAATTTTTCCTGAAACGCACTCGTCCAGTTCCTGTATCCCCGCCTTGCTGCGACACTAATCCTGGCCTTCACTAGTTCAATGACCTGCGACACGTTGGCCCCCGTTTCTAGAACAAGAGGAAAGATCCGCACCACACCGGTAACAGACAGACCCCTCTGGTTGAACCAGGCCGCATTGTGGGCAGGGCACAAATTCAGACATGGGGGTAACCAAAGGAGCATCCTTGGACTGCCTTGCCCTGGGAGCGCCTTGATCATCCAGAATGGTGATCTTGGCCCCCATTGCCCGAAGCATATCTGCGTAGTGCCTTGCCTGTGCCAGGCTTAAGCCCTGCTTTATGATTACTGGAGCAAGCTCAAACATTTGATCGATGAGCCTGTCTTGAACCCCTTTGGCCTGCAGCTCCGCCCTGAAGTGCCCCTCGTCTCCTGCCACCCCAATGAAGAGAAGCCGATATCGCTTTTCCATTACCGGATTTTTTCCTTCACTTTCCACTTCCTATCCTCACCCGGATAAACCGGAAATGACAAATGTAAAAGCTCAAACCTGCCGCTTGCAGGTAAATGTCAAGTGAAATCCAAATGCCTCAGTGACAAAACGTATCCCGATCACCTGCCTTCTGCGATAAGAGCGACAGAGCAATTCAGAGCGGTGCGAACTTCTCGTCAATTTGGTCATTTGATACTTGACATTGATTTGACACTTGGATTTTGGAATTTGGCATTGAATACGATAACAATGAAAAATTTTCTGCGCATTTTGAACACAAACTTACTCATAAGGAACTAAAATGCGTTTATCACAGACTCCATAGAATATTATCGGCCGTTTTTCATGGATCTGGATGTTTCAACGCGATGCTGGCATGTCCTTTGCGGACGGGAATCTAGCCAAGACATGCCTTAATAAAGCCATAAAAAAGTGGGGCAGGCTTTTCCATCCTTGATTTCAATTCAGGGTGGGCTTGTGTGGCCACAAAAAACTTGTGATCAGGCAATTCAATAAATTCCACCAACCGCCCATCCTTTGAAACTCCTGAGAAAACCATACCGTTATCTTGAAGAATCTCGTGGAACTCTGGATTCACCTCATAGCGGTGTCTATGTCTTTCGGAGGCCTTGGCGCTTCCATACAAGGATCTTACGATGGTTCCCTCCTTCAACATCGCGGTATAGGCCCCTAGGCGCATGGTCCCACCTTTGTCTGTGATCTGCTTCTGCTCAGGGAGTATATCGATAACTGGATAGGCCGTGTCCGGATCTATCTCTGTGGAATTGGCGCCTTGTAGGCCACAGACGTTCCTGGCGAATTCGATTACTGCCAATTGCAGGCCAAGGCAGAGCCCGAGAAAAGGAATATTTCGCTCCCTTGCCACCTGTATGGCCTCAATCTTCCCCTCTGTGCCCCTTGACCCAAAGCCTCCTGGTACGAGAATCCCATCTACGCCTTCCAAGACCCTAGCGTTTTCCAAATCCGTGGTTTCCACCCACTTCACATTGATCTTGCACCGAAGATGCGCCGAGCAGTGATTGAAGGCCTCAAGGATTGACGCATAAGAGTCCTCCAGCCGCGTGTACTTGCCGCACATGGCCACGGTGATTTCCTTGGTGGGGTGCCTTATGTTCTCGATATAGGATTTCCATTTCCTGAGATCAGGCGGGCTATAGATATTAAGCTTCTTATGGATGATCTCAGGGAGACCTTCCTGTTCGAATATTATGGGGATTTCGTAAATATCATCCACATCCAGGCCGGTTATAACGGCCTTGGGCTGAACATCACAGAAATTGGAGATCTTTGCCCTAACCTCTTTTGTCAAAAACTGCGAACACCTTCCTATAATAATATCCGGGAAGATACCCCTCTGCTTCAGCAAATTCACACTCTGCTGGGTCGGTTTGGACTTCTGTTCATTGACGCCATGCGGAATAGGCACATATGTGAGGTGAACGTAGATGATATTCTGCTTACCCACATCCTCTTTCATCTGGCGCATGGCCTCGAGGAACAACTCATTCTCTATGTCCCCCACCGTGCCCCCTATTTCCACCAATACCAGGTCCGGTTTTTCCTCCTCCACCACCTGAAAAATGTGCCCTTTTATCACATCCGTCACATGGGGGATGTACTGGACTGTCTTTCCCAAATAATCCCCTCGCCTCTCCTTTTGTCTGACCATCTCAAAGACCTTGCCCATGGTCAGATTCCATTTGGACTTACAGGTAACCCCCAGAAAACGCTCATAGTGGCCAAAATCCATATCCACTTCGCCACCGTCATCCAGGACAAACACCTCCCCGTGCTCAAAGGGGTTCATGGTGCCCGGATCCACATTAAGATAGCCATCACATTTTATGGGAACAATCTTAAGGCGTGAGGAAAGAAGATGGCCTATGGAAGCAACCGCTATGCCCTTGCCTAAGCCGGATAAGACCCCGCCTGTAACTATGATATATTTTGTAGGCATTTGCTAGAGGTTCCTTAAAAGGTATTTATTTACCATTTGGAGGCCGAGATCACCAAATAGCTGGATTCAGCGCAGCCACCCATTAGTTTAGAAGAAAAACTATCCCCATCACCACCACGTGTCAAGCCCGAACAGGAATTTTACTTTTTTCCAATAGACGTGGCTAACATACAATATATGCAGGTTTTGTCAAGCAGAACACAATATATTGTAATTTTTTCTTGACACTCGGTTTCATTTTCTCTATCGTGTGTCAAGTATCCAGCACTGTTGACAGACCCATCGGGAGTCACGTGCCATGAATAAAAAGAAGATCCTGATCGTTGATGATGAACGTCCCCTGTCTGACCTAATGCTTGAGGCTTTAGAAATGGAGGGGACATACGTGGTGGACCAGGCCTTCAACGGGGCAGAGGGCGTTGAAAAGTACAAGAAGTTCATCCCCGATCTGGTGATCATGGATATAAACATGCCCATCATGGATGGCTATGAGTCCTCCCTTCAAATCAAGGCCTTTGACCCTTCCGCCCGTATTTTGGTTCTTACTGGAAATGCAAGCGACTCCAGGGCAAAGAAGACCATCCAAGAAGGAATCGCCTTGACCCTTCTCCAAAAACCCCTAAGATTAGAAGAGCTGAGTCGCATCATAAGGGACAACCTATACTATAGTTAGTGCCTATCCAAAAAATCGTTATTTTTGGATAGGTGCACTCAGCCTTCAGCCTTTGGCAAAGACAGCAAAATAACAACAGATTAGGTTCACAGCTTCAGCCAGTCTGGTTATGATGGCAGGATGGATGGAAACTAGTCAGGTTTCCCCGGGGCCGCGGTACATGGAGCAAATAGTAAGACATAGGTCTGAGACAATGGAACCCGTTATTGCCATCGTGGGTCGATCTAATGTTGGGAAATCCACCCTCTTTAACCGCCTCAGTCGCTCAAGGGACGCCTTGGTGGATGACCGTCCAGGAGTTACCCGCGACCGCCTCTATGCATACGTTCGCCATGGCGAGGCCACCTTCACGCTTATAGATACGGGAGGATTCGAGGCCTTTTCTCAAGACCCCCTAACCCAAAAGATCCAGGACCAGATCAAGTTGGCCATAGAAGAGGCTGACAGGATCATCTTTGTGGTAGACGGCCGACAAGGCATCATGCCTACAGATGAAGAAATAGCCAATATGCTCAGGCCCTTTGAGAAAAAGGTCTACCTTGCTGTAAACAAAATTGATGGACCCGAGCTTGAAAACCTCTCGGCGGAGTTCTATAAGTTTGGCTTTGATCCCCTGTTTTCCATCTCTGCTGCCCATGGCTATGGAGTGAAAGCACTCATCAGCCAGATCCTGCAAGACCTCCCAATCCCACCCACCGGACAACAGGTAAAGGAAGAGGCCATCAAGGTGGCCATTGTGGGCAAGCCGAACGTGGGAAAATCCTCTCTTATTAATCGAATATTGGGGACCGAGCGGCTTGTGGTGAGCGACAGCCCTGGCACCACCAGGGATGCGGTTGATACCCCGTTTGAGTGGCAAGGAAGATCATACCTGTTTATTGATACGGCCGGTATTCGAAGAAAAGGCAGGGTCAAAGAAAAGCTTGAAAAATTCTCGGTCATCAAGGCCCTCAAAAGCCTCCAGCGCTGCCATGTGGCGTGTGTACTGATTGATGCCAATGAGGGTGTTTCTGATCAGGACGCCCGCATATGTGGCTATGCCTTGGAGCGGGGTAAGGCCGTGGTGCTCGTCATTAACAAATGGGACCTGGTCAAGGGTCGAGCCAGCCAAAAAAAGGCCCTTGAAGACAGTATTGACCGTCACCTCACCTTCCTCAGTTTTGCCCCGAAAATCCGCGTCTCAGCACTGACAGGGGAAGGTGTAATGAAACTTTTTGATCGTATCAACATGGTATATGATCACTTCTGCTCCAAGGTTAAGACTTCTACCCTCAACAAGGCATTAAAGGAAATCCTGGCCAAACACCTTCCCCCCAGTGTGGGCCGAAATAGGCCAAAGATTTCCTACGCCACCCAAATAGGGACATGCCCTCCCAGCTTCATGGTATTTGTGAATCGGCCGGACTGGATTCATTTTTCCTACGAGAGATATCTCTTGAACCAGTTTCGTTCCTGTCTTGGGCTTGAATCAACACCCATAAGGATCTTGTTCAAGAAAAAATAGCAAGGGGGAAACCATGCTAAGATCATGGCTGGCGAGATTATCGGAAAAGGATAACGTGCAGGCCCTGGTTCAGGACGCTCTGGGCTGCGACTGTCCCTCAACGGTCTTTGATCACTTTCAAGTGCAATATATGCAAGGCGACCCTGTTCCCTTTATCCAGATCATTGTGGGAAATAGGCTATTGCTTCACCTTATACATACTGACTCAACAAGGCTTTCTCAGGAACTTATTCTAGACCTTCTCAAAAAAGGCCGCAATGAACGGGATCGACGCGGCCTTAATCGGTTTCGGCTGGTTCTTGTGGGATCACATATATCCCCTCGCAAGGAGTGGGAGGAAGAGTTATCATCACTGAAGGATTCCAAGGTACACCTGCATTTTCTACCCGAGTTTCCTCTGGATTAAGACCTAAGGCCTCAGAGCCTAGAAGTATTTCTGGTTCTTAAAGATAATCTCCACGCGGCGGTTCTTGGCCCTTCCTTGTGCCGTCTTATTGGAGGCAACTGGTCTTTGGGCGCCATAGCCAGACAGAGCTATGGTCCGGGCCGGCACACCACATTCTTTTATCAGATATTCCATGATGTTATAGGCGCGGGCAAGAGACAACTCCTCGTTGGAGGCATAGCGTTCATTGTGAATGGGAACAGCATCTGTATGGCCATCAATATACACCTGATAGTTGGAGACCCGGATAAATTCGGCAACCTGCCTTAAAACCGGCTTCATTTCCTCCTTGATCTCCGCTCTCCCTGAATAAAACAGAAGCTCCTGGCCAAAAACCAGCTTGAAGCCGTTTTCGATGTTCTCAAATCTAACCGCCCCGCTTGCCTGTGTAAAGGGATTCTCAGTAATATTGGAGGCCAATTCCTTTTCAATCCCTTGGGTCTCCTTGTTCACTATAAGGGCATCCTTGAGTTTCTCATAAAGCCCTTGGATGAGGATCTCCTTTGCATGATAAATCTCTCCATATTTCTTGAACAGGAGGATACCAGAGCTGCTGGTGAAATTCTGAAACATACTCTTCAGCTTCAAGTCGTCCAGGGATGACATGGACAACAAAAGAACGAAAAAGGTCAGTAGCAGGGTGGCCAGATCAGAAAAGGTGACCATCCAACTGCTTGTGCTGCCGCCTCCCCCATCACTAGCTGCCTTTTTTCTGGCCATCTCAGCCCCCCTTCAGTTTGAAGAAAAAGCCCTTGAAGTCCAGGTAGTAACTTTTCCTCTGCTCGCCGCTCTTGACCCGATAGGGTATACTTGCCCGATAATCACAAATGATCTCAACCTGCCTATTGAAATTGATGGAACCCCTTATGACTTCTTGCTTTCTCTCCTTAATCCCAAAGCCGTGAGCTACCATTTTTTTGTGGGGCAGTTCTCCTTTCTTGTTCAAGTAATGGTATACTGCAAGGGCCCTGCGAGAAGAAAGCAATGCCGCTTTACGTAGCTTTTGGGTATCAAAAAGTACTTCTGTGGGATCCGCATACCCTCTCAGCTCCACCAGCCCAGGAACCTGTTTCAAAACAGGAGCAAGCTGAAGGAGAAAGCGCTTTCCCTTTTCAGAAAGCTCTGTTGAGCCGTGACCGAAGAGCACCCTGTCGCTCAAGGATATGACGATTTTTTCCCCTTCTGTTTGAATTTCCACATCCGCCTGCATGCCGTTTCTGAAGGTAATGTTTCTGAGGCGCTCAAAATCCACCTGTTCCCTCTGGAGTGGAGCAGCACCAACTGTAATATTCATGCCCTTCTTTACACCAATGACCGAGTGGCCCCCTGGCTTGAATCCAAAGGCCCCCACCAGTGAGTTAAGGGCCACCCGCTGCTTGTTGACATCCACGACAGAAATGCTAATTAGCAGCACAAAAAAGGTGAGCAGCAAGATCATGAGATCCGTATAGGTGGTAAGCCAACTATTGGTGTTTTGGCTCTGTTCTTGCTTTTTTTTCGCCATGGGACAACACTCTACTACCAGGTTTTTGGCGCATTACGTCAATAGGTCAGCGGGTCCTCCATTGAAAAACCCTTGAGCCATATCTCCATGGACCGCTGGTACCCTCTTTTAACCCCAATAGGCCTTGTTCTTTTTTTCAGGATAGATAAACTTATAACTGTTCGTATCTCCTATCCTAGCAAATGTTATGCCATGAACTCAAAGTTTAGTGCAAAAATGCTTGAATTATGCATGGAGACTCAGTAGAGGAAGGCTAAACACTCAAGGAAGGGTATCCCATTTGTACCTAGGAGGTGGCAAACCATGAAAATCCGGATTGTGGTAGGAAGTGTCACATTGGATGCAGAACTAAATGAAACCCCCACTGCCAAAAAAGTGGGTGATATCCTTCCCTTTAGGGGTGGGTTTAATACCTGGGGTGATGAAATCTACTTCGAAATTCCTGTCCAGGCCGAATTAGACGAAAGCGCCAAAGAAGAGGTATCCCTTGGCGATTTGGGCTACTGGCCCACTGGCAATGCTTTTTGCATATTTTTTGGCCCGACGCCCATGAGTCGAGAAGGTAAGATCATTCCGGCCAGCGCAGTCAACATCATAGGCAGGGTATTGGGTGATGCCACCCAGCTCAAGGAGGTCATGGATGAAAAAGAGATCCGCCTAGAGCTCCCGTAGCCGTTGTGCCAAGAGCGTAAAGCGCCTTCTGGGTTCTTGATTGCTGATGGCCATGGCCAGCGCCTTCTTGCTCCCCACCATAACTAGGAGCTTACGGGCCCGAGTGACCGCTGTGTAAAGCAGATTGCGCTGTAATAATAGATAGTGTTGCGTCAATAGGGGAAGAATCACAGCAGGATACTCGCTGCCCTGGGACTTGTGGACCGAGATGGCATAGGCCAATGTAATGTCATCCAGTTCAGAAAATCGGTAGGTCACCTGGCGCTCTTCATAGTTTACGGTCATCTCCCCTGTGGTCTGGTCAATGGATAGAATGAATCCAATATCACCATTAAAGACTTCTTTTTCATAGTCATTCCTGATTTGCATGACCTTGTCACCGGGGCCATAGACATGGGACCCTATTCTCACCCCATGGGCTTTTGGATTCAAGAGCTCTTGAAGCCTTTGGTTCAGTACCCCGGTGCCCAAGTTGCCTCGGTGCATCGGGGTAAGCACCTGAACATCCCTCAAAGGGTCTAGGGAAAACCTTTTGGGGACCCGTTTGCATGCCAGTTCCAGCACCACCTCAAGCGCCTGCTCCGGGTCTTCCTGTGCAATAAAATAGAAATCCTGAAGCCCTTCTGAGCTGCGCTCGGATTGCGGCATGAGGCCTTGATTTATCCTGTGGGCATTAACAGTGATAAGGCTTTGCTTTGCCTGACGAAAGATCTCTGTGAGGGTGACAACCGGGATCTTTCCCGAATGGATCATGTCTCTGAGCACATTGCCCGGCCCTACAGAGGGAAGCTGATCCACATCACCCACAAGGATGAGCCTGGCATGGGATGGAATTGCCTTGAGTAAATGGGCCATGAGGGAGACATCCACCATTGAGACCTCGTCCACAATAATCACATCAGCCTCTAATGGCCTGTTCTCATTGCGTTGAAACCCTCCCTTCTCCCATGAGAATTCCAGAAGCCGATGTATGGTCTTCGCCTCCATGGCGGTTGCCTCCTGCATACGCTTTGAGGCCCGTCCTGTAGGGGCAGCCAAAAGGACCCTGGTCTTCTTGGCCTGAAAAATTTGGATGATTCCCTTGACAGCGGTAGTCTTTCCAGTGCCGGGTCCTCCGGTTATGATAAGGGCCTTGCTCTCCAAGGCCTTTTGTATGGCCTCGAGCTGCTTGGGGGCAAAGGTCAAGCCCATGCTTTGCCTAAGCCACTGCACTGCCTTTGGAGCGTCGATCAATGGCCCGCCGGCTGGCGCCTGGAGGATACGCGCCATATGCCGGGCAATACCTGTCTCAGCCATGTGATATCTCCTGAGAAACACGGCCTTCTTATCTGGCTCAAAGGCATCCAGGTCTTCATTGAGGTCTTCTATGACTATTTCGTCCTTTGCCACAAGAGAGGCAATTGCCCTGGAGATCTCCTGTTGGGATGTGCCGAGGAGCTTAGCACAGGAAAGCAACAAGGCCCTATACGGATAGAATACATGGCCTTGTTCAGCCCTCATACTGAGGCTAAAAAGCACTCCAGCTTCGAGCCTTTGAATACAGTTGTGCTCAAAACCCAGGCTTGTGGCAACTCGGTCGGCGGTCTTAAAACCTATCCCTGGAATATCCCTGGCAAGTCGGTAAGGGTTCTCTGTGATTATGGACAAAGCTCCTTTGCCGTATCGCTTGATGATCTTGGTGGCAAGGGATAGCCCCAAGTCATGGCTTTTGAGAAAAAGCATGAGGGAGCTGACCTCCTTCTGCTCTTTCCAGGCATCCTTAATGAGCTCCAGCCGCTTTTGCCCTATCCCTTCCACCTTGGCCAATTCATCAATTCTCTCATCAATTACGGAAAGGGTTTCTTCGCCGAACATGTCCACGATCCTCTCCGCCAACACAGGGCCTATGCCTTCTATTAGGCCAGAGCCCAGGTATTTTTTTATGGCCTCAATACCCTTGGGCATCACCCTCTGATAGCTTTGTACCCTGAACTGGCGCCCAAACTTGGGATGATTTTCCCAAAGCCCTGTGAGCCGGATGGTCTGTCCTGTGGTGATGTTCGGTAGATTTCCCACAATCGTCACGGATAAAGGATAGCCTTCCACCTTCAGTCGAGCCACTGTGTAGCCGGTCTCAGGACTACTGAAAGTGATCCTCTCTACTTGACCCTCAAGATGAAGGGACCCTTGGAGGGATTTTTGGCCCCGCTGATTTTCTCCCTTGGCCTGCATCAAGCGAATCGTCCCGTCGCTTGGATTAGTTATCCACTTTTCTTCTATAGGTAAGAGAACGGGATGTTCTCAGTTTACAATTCCCCCACGAATCATGTATACCCCGGGTGAATCCCTATGATTAAGGAGGCGCTATCCATGGAATTCAAGGATTTCATCTACGAAAAGGCCGAACCCCTGGCCTACCTGTACCTCAACCGACCGGACATGAAAAATGCCTTCACAACCCCCATGCTTGACGGCCTGTATGAGGCGCTCCAAGATGCCTCCAGAGACTCCAAAATCAAGGTTATCATCATTAAAGGAAAAGGCGAAGCCTTTTGTGCAGGCGCGGATATCAAGGACATGATATCTGGCAAGCTCCGGTCTTGGGGAATGAAGACCTATCTGGCAACCAAGGTACAAAGGATCCCCTTGTTTCTTGAACAGATGGATAAGCCTGTGCTGGCCTCCGTTGATGGCCCGGCTTATGGCGGAGGATTTGACCTCGCCCTTGCCTGTGACCTTCGTATTGCCTCAGACAGGGCGCGTTTTTGCTCCACAGTGGTGAGAATCGGGCTCGCCCCGGGAGGCGGGGGAGCCTATTATCTGCCCCGGCTCATTGGTATAAGCAGGGCCCTGGAACTGCTCCTAACCGGTAAAGAACTAAATGCCCAGGAAGCCCTGGAGTTGGGCATTGTGGATAGAATTGTACCGGCTGCCCGTCTGCATGAAGAGACCGAGGCCTTTGCCATGGAACTGGCCCAATGGCCACTGCCCTCCCTCAGGGCCACCAAAAAGGCCCTTTATTACGGCCTTGCCTCTGATCTAAAAGGGCATTTGGATTACATGTCCTCCCAGCTTGCCCTCCTCACAGAGACAGAGGAACACCAACAATGCGTGCGTAAGATCGCTGCGAAGATAGGAGTGCTGTAGTCTCGTGTATTTGGTCTATTTCGTCTTTTCGTTGGTTACGTCCATTTAATACCCATCCAAAAATCATGCTTGTCCAAAAACCGATTTCAGGTGTTAGCAGGGGATGTTCCCCCCGCCTGCGCCGGTATCGTGGCGGGCAGGGAAATGATACTTGCCCGCCTCAGGGGGGGTTAATTTGGCATTGGAAGCGAGCTGTTTTTTAGGAACCAAAATCTGTGTCAGGTAGAAATTGTCCACCGTTCACTGTTGACCGTTTTGGCCTGCATCAGGATGTCCTGTACCCATTTATAAAATTACATACATTTAAACCTTTGGTATCCACCTGCCGATAAAAAAGTATACATGACGGGTTTACAACTGCCCACTAATCCTACTACATAAGGAGCAGAAAACTACAAGTGCATAGTGCATTGAGAAAAAGAAGCCAAAACAATAACTCCCCCATTGAACGCCTGAGGGAAATCTCCTCTTGGGTCTCTTCTGTGTTGGATCTGGACCAATTATTGGAACTCATTATTGAAAAGGCCACTATTATGATGCGGGCAAAGGCCAGCTCGCTCCTTTTATTGGATAAGAGGACAAAGAAACTTTACTTCAAGGTTGCTACTGGTGCGAAAAAGGAAGAGGTCAGAAAATACGAAATAAATCTAGGCCAGGGTATTGCCGGGTACGTGGCGGAGAAGGGCGAGCCATTGCTAATACAGGACGTCACAAAGGATCCTAGGTGGTACAAGAAGATCAGCGAATCCACCGGATTTGAAACCAAATCCATCGCATGCGTCCCCATGAAGATGAATGGGGACATCATCGGAGTGGTAGAGATTATTGACAAAGAAGACGGCAGCCCTATTCAGCCTCAGGACATGAGGCTCCTTACCGTGTTCGCAGATCTGGCCTCTCTTGCCATCAGCAATGCCCAAAAGATTGACAAGGTACGCCGGGAAAACCAAGACCTTAAGGAGGAGCTAAGCCAACGTTACCAGATAATAGGGGAAAGTCAGGCCCTGAAAAAGGTGATCACCGATGCCTTTAAGGTGGCTAACTCCAAGACAAGCACTATGATCCTCGGGGAAAGCGGGACCGGCAAGGAGCTTCTGGCAAGACTGATTCACATGGCCGGGCCCAGAAAAGAAGAGCCAATGATTGTGCTTAACTGTGCCGCCCTTCCCGATACACTTTTGGAGGCCGAACTGTTCGGTTATGAAAAAGGGGCCTTTACAGGGGCTACCTCGCGAAAGATAGGCAAATTTGAACTTGCTGACGGGGGCACCCTTTTCTTGGATGAAATTGGTGAGATGAGCCCTGGGATGCAGGCCAAGCTCCTACGAGTGCTTCAGGAAGGGGTCTTTTACAGGGTGGGTGGAAATACTCCCATTTCTGTTGATGTACGGGTCATCTCAGCCACCAACCGCGATATAACCCAAGAGGTGGAGCAAGGCAAGTTTAGGGAGGACCTCTATTACCGGCTGAATGTGGTCCAAATACACATGCCTTCCCTTAGAGAAAGAAAGGAGGACATTCCACTCCTTGCCAACTACTTTTTGAAGATCTTTCAAAAGGAAAAAGGTCTGCCCGATCTCAAGATCTCCAAAAGCGCTATGGAAAAAATGATCAAGTACGACTGGCCCGGCAATATCAGGGAACTGCGCAATGCCATAGAACGCGCTGTGGTTATGGGTAATGGCAAGGAAATTCAACCCGAAGATCTCCCCATATTCTCGGTCCGAAAGGGAAATCAGGGCATTTCAGTGGGGATGACATTGAAGGATGCAGTAAATGCCTTTAAAAAGGACTTTATCATCCAAAACCTGAGGCATACCGGTGGCAACCGGACCGAGGCTGCCAGGATCATGGGAATCCAGAGGACCTACTTGTCGCGGATGATCTCAAAGTACAATCTCCAAGAGATCTGAGTCTCATCTTAACCAGGGTATTTGAAAAGGCAGTTATGCAATTATGGATAAATATCCTCTGCTGATTTTGTTAAGGAAGTTATTAATTCTGGGTCTATTAATTTTGGCTGTGGCCTGCGCCCATGCTCCGCAAAAAGAGGTGAAGCCCCAAATATCAGACCCAACCTTGGACCGGGCATCCCAGGCTTCCAACTCAGACATTAGGCTGGCCACCTGTGACATTCCTGCCCCCATAAACGTGCCTGATTCGGGAGCCTTCGAGCTGCTACCATCAATACCACTGACTCCCCCCCAGCCTGCCTCAAAACCAACCCGGGTCTCTGTATCACCCACTCCCCAAGAATATCTCGACAGGGCACTTGATCTGTGTCAGTTATCCAATAGATTCTGGGAAGAGGGCGATCTTGATAACGCCCTCAGCACACTTGATCAGGCCTATTCCCTTATCTTAAGGGTTCCCCCTGAAAGCCCGCCCGAGCTACTCCAACAAAAGGACGATCTGCGGGTTACCATATCAAAAAGGATCATTGAAATTTACGGGCTCAGGCATACCAGCGTGAGGGGATATCATAAGGCCATTCCATTGGTAATGAATCGGCACGTGCACATGGCGATCCAGTCTTTCCTGGGAAAGGAGCGGGACTACTTTCTGGAGGCCTACAGGCGCTCTGGAAGATACCGGCCTGCTATCCTTAAGGCATTAAAAAGGGCGGGATTGCCAGAAGAGCTTTCCTGGCTTCCTTTGATCGAAAGTGGGTTCAAGATCAGGGCCCTGTCAAGGGCAAGGGCCTTGGGGCTTTGGCAGTTTATTGCATCCACGGGCTACAAGTTCGGTCTGAAGCGGACGGCCTGGATCGACGAAAGGATGGACCCGGAAAAATCCACCAAGGCCGCCATTGCCTATCTTAAGGAACTCCATAGTATTTTTGGAGATTGGACAACGGTATTGGCAGCATATAATTGTGGAGAGGGGACGGTTCTAAAGAGAATCCGCTCCCAGCGAATCAATTATCTGGATAACTTCTGGGACCTCTATGAAACATTGCCCAGGGAGACGGCCGCTTATGTTCCCAAGTTTTTGGCGGTCCTTCATATATTGAACCACCCCGAGGAATTCGGGATTAAACTTCCCCGGCCCGACCCACCTTTAGACTATGATGAGGTTACGGTTGACAAGCCACTTCATCTGGCAAGCGTGGCAAAGTCCCTGGGTCTCAGCACGCAAATCCTTAAAAATTTGAATCCTGAACTCCGCTATGCCATTACCCCCAGCGGAGGATACAAACTCCGGGTCCCAAAGGGAAAGGCAGCCCTACTCCTCGCCAAGTTGGATCAGATACCCGCTGCCCCTCTTGCCAATACGCGAACCATCCTTTACAGGGTAAGAAAGGGTGATTCCCTCTGCCGACTTGCCAGGCGTTATAATACCTCTGTGAGGGCCATCATGCTCCTAAATCACATAAAACGCCCCCATTATCTGAGGGTAGGATGGAGGCTCAAAATTCCTGTGGGCAAAAAACGATTGTATAGGGAGGCCTCGTTCACGCCTGCTGCCATAAGCGGGCCCTGTCTGGATTACTTTGTAAGGAGAGGGGATTCCTTGTGGAAGATTGCCAATCGTTTTGGAATCACACCAAGGGCAATCAAGACCATTAATCACTTGCGAGGCAACCGCATACAGATCGGTCAATTACTCAAAATTCCTCTACAGATCAAGTATAATACGCAAATAGAACAAAACACCACCCAAAGGAATCCGGGCAAATCGACCACATAGCATTATCACTATTGGGAGTGGCCTATTGCCTCCCTTTCCAGCTGGTAGCGTTTTTCACTCTTACGGCATAGCTCCCAGATGATGCACTGGGGCCTGAACTTGCAATAGCCGCACGGATCCGTGCACGCATCACAGTTGTCCAAACATTCTTGACAATAGCTGATCTCCATCTTTTGACAAGTAACCACCGCCTCTCGATCCGGATGATATTTACACTTAGCCATATCCTTTCCTCTATCTCCTGCTTCAGAGTCCCAATCGGCTCACATAACGCTCCACTTGAATACCGATAAGTAGCCCTAGGTCCTATGTCAAGGGCGATGGTCCGGATCAATATGGATTTTTCTTGCCTCTGTGCCTCTATTTTCATAAGGTATATATATGTATCCACCCTAAGATATTAATTTTTCCACCCACTGTATTTCTTTTTGACATCCCGAGGGCCATGGGGGCGGTATTCAACAAAGATATGCATGAGCGATACACAGGCTGGTATAGAAGCCGGCAAGGAAAGGCCATTGACTCTGCATTGGAAGGCCTTATCGTCTCCCTTATTGATCCCCAGCCGGGCCAGCGGGTACTTGATGTGGGTTGTGGGGCAGGCAATCATCTCCTTATCTTGAATAAGTTGGGCCTTGATGTTAGCGGCATTGATGCCTCCCCATATATCATCGAACAGGCACGAAGGCGCCTGGGAAATCGCTGCACATTACGAGTTTGCCCGGCTGAAGATCTCCCTTTTGAAGACAACGAATTCGATATAGTGGTTCTGATCAATACCCTTGAGTTCGTCCAGGATCCGGCCCAGGTACTGCGTGAAGCAGGAAGGGTGGCTTACAGGCATGTGTTTATAGGAGTATTTAACAGCCTTTCCTGGAGCGGCCTTGCCTATAGAATCCAAGGGCGCCTGGGCGATTCTCTGTTTCAGCACGTAAGATGGTACAGCCTATGGCATATTAAGCGCCTGTTGCGGGCGGTCTACGGTGATATCCCCATTTCATGGCAAGCTGTTCGGCTCTACCCCGCATTTTGGGATAGGATGCGGCTCACTCCTGATTCGTCATGGATAGGAAGGCGAGTTCCGTTTGGCCTGTTCCTGGCCTTGTGTGCCACAATGGTTTATACGGTAAAGACTAACAACATCCCACTCAAAATCAGAATCAAGGAGGTGGGACAACCCCTCACCCATGCGAGGGTAAGCAGTCCCGCCTACCCCATGGATTTCGGTCAAGAACAAGGAGTCTCCACCCATGAAAGAAGCCTATCTATATGAAGCCCTTGAACACGGGCGCGTACGTTGTCATCTTTGCAGCCACCGCTGTCTCATCAAGTCGGGTGCAAAGGGCATCTGCGGAGTTCGAGAAAACAGGGATGGGAAACTATTCAGCCTCGTGTATGACAAGGTGATCGCCAGGCATGTAGATCCCATTGAAAAAAAGCCCCTTTTTCATTTTTTGCCCGGCACCCTTTCCTATTCCATTGCCACCGTAGGGTGTAACTTCCGATGCCTGTTTTGCCAAAACGCCGACATCTCCCAAATGCCCTCAGATCTGCACAGGATCATGGGCGAGAAAACAACACCACAAGAAATTGCCCTGGATGCACAGCGCTCGGGGTGTGCCACCATCGCCTATACCTATACAGAGCCCACCATCTATTTTGAGCTGGCCATGGATACAGCCCGAATCGCCGCTTCCAAAGGCATCAAGAATGTGTTTGTAAGCAACGGATACATGACCAAGGAATGCCTGGAGGAAATCCACCCTGACCTCCATGCGGCCAATGTGGATCTCAAGGCCTTTACTGACAGATTTTATAAGGAGATGTGCAAGGCCAAACTCCAGCCCGTCCTAGACAGCATAACAACCATGAAGAAACAGGGCGTCTGGGTAGAGGTAACCACCTTGCTTATCCCGGGGCAAAATGACTCCCCTGAGGAATTGAAAGACATAGCCAGGTTTTTGGTGGATGTGGACCCGGACATTCCCTGGCACATCAGCCGGTTCCACCCCACCTACCGCCTTACAGATCTGCCGCCTACCCCTCCCCAGTCTATCCGGAGGGCAAGGGATATAGGTTATGAAATGGGACTCCATTATGTGTATACGGGCAACCTACCCGGTGATGAAGGGGAGAATACCAACTGCCATCAATGCGGCCACCGTCTAATAGAGCGTTTTGGATTTTACGTGAGGTCCAACAAAATCACAAACCAAAGCTGCCCGTCCTGTGGGGCCAAGATCCCTGGCGTTTGGGAAACCCATTGATTTTCACCCTTTGCCCTGATAAGTTATGTAATGGTTAGGGAGGGCTTTCACAGGTTCTTCTTTGCCTTGCCCCTGCTGAACCAAAATGGCCTTCTTCCTTTCAGCGGGGGCAAAAAAAATTATGGACCCATATCCTTAACAACAGCCTTTGGCGTTTGGAGAGTATATATGAAAAACGAACAGGAACTGGCCATAAAGGTAACTAAGGAAATTATCGTGAAGTTTATTGAGGTGGGGAGGCTCTCACTCAGTTCCTTTGAAGAGGCATGGCAACAAATATTTCAGGCAGTAAGCGAGTCCCTCACCCAGAAGATGGATCAATGATGCCTTCGGCATCTCAGTAAGTAACCTTCACCAAGAATAGGCCCTGGGGAGGGGCCTTTTTGCCTGCCATGGTCCGGTCCTTTGAGGCCAAAATGTGCTGGAATCTTTCCTTGTCTATCTTCCCCAGCCCAGCGCCTACCACTGTTCCCACAATATTACGAACCATATGACGGAGGAATCCATCCGCTTCAAAGAGAAAGGTAAGCTTGTGCTCTGCATCTTGGGACACTTCTGCCCTGAAAAGGGTTCTGACGGGATTACGGTTTGAGCTTCCCGAGGAGCGAAAGCATGAAAAATCATGTGTCCCCTGAACCATGGCAAGGCAATCTGACATAACCGCCACGTCCAAAGCCAGGGGAATATGCCAAAGGTAGCGCCGTGCGAAAATATCAGGTTCTATCCTGTTGAGGATCCTGTACACATACGTCTTTGTCTTGGCACTGTACCGCGCATGGAAGTCCAGGGGCACATCCGAGGCCTCTACAACATATATGTCATCAGGAAGAAGGGCGTTTAGCCCCTTCCTCAACCCCTCTATAGGTACGGACGAATCAGTCAAAAAATTACAGACCTGGCCCAAGGCATGGACACCAGCATCTGTCCGGCCTGCACCGATAATCTTAACCCTGTGTCCCACGATCCGCTGTGCCTCCCGCTCCAAAACGGCTTGGATCGTGGTCTGCCCGGTCTGACGTTGCCACCCATGGTATTTGGTCCCCTCGTAAGCAACCACTAGTTTTATATTGCGCTGGGCCAATTGAACTCCCTCCCGGCCGCCTTTTGACACAAAAAAAGAGGAGCCGTTCCTCGGGCTCCTCAACTAATAACATGGCCTATTGTGACCCATTCAAGCCTGGCATTAGGCATATAAATACAAGAAATTTCCCCTAGCGCTTGGAGTACTGGAACCGGGCCCGCGCGCCACGCTGGCCATATTTCTTCCTCTCTTTCATGCGCGGGTCCCTGGTGAGAAAGCCCCCCTTCTTGAGGGGTTCCCTCAGCTCTGGATCAAGTGAGACCAACGCCCGGCTTATGCCGTGACGGATAGCACCGGCTTGTCCCGAAATCCCACCACCCCGGACATTTATCTTGATATCAAGTTTTCCTAGGGTTTCCGTAATCTGAAGTGGTTCCAAGATCAACACCCGGTCCGTTTCCCGGGCCAAATATTCTTCCATGGGCCTATTATTGATGGTGATGTTCCCAGTACCTTGCCTCATCCAAACCCGCGCAACAGCGGTCTTTCTCTTCCCTGTAGCATGAATAAGTTCCTGAGCCATTTAGATCTCCAACTCCTGCGGTTTTTGGGCCTCGTGCGGATGCTCAGGGCCCGCATATATCTTTAATTTTCTCAACTGCCTGCGACCCAGGCTATTTTTGGGAAGCATACCCTTTACAGCATGCCTCAAGATCTCTTCAGGCTTTGTCTCCAGCATCTTCTTGGCAGACCTCTTTTTCAGTCCTCCCATATATCCGCTGTGCCGATAATAAAATTTATTGTCCCATTTTTTTCCAGTGAGAACAACCTTATCGGCATTGACCACTACAATGAAATCGCCAGTATCCGCATGAGGAGTGAAAATGGGTTTATGTTTTCCCCGCAGGCGCATGGCGATCTCTGTGGCCAACCTGCCCAGTACCTTGCCTTCCGCATTCACAAGATACCACTTCTTGGTCACCTCTGACTCTTTAGCAACAAACGTTTTCATAATATCCCCACATTGTCCTAAAAGATCGAAAGTATTTTTTTTACGCAATGGTTCGGATGATGTCAAGGAAATTCTCTCAAAAAGCTGTTGACAAAGGCGCATCTTGTTGGTAAAAAAATCACATCAAAGCGCCTGTAGCTCAGTTGGATAGAGCGCCGGGCTTCGAACCCGTAGGCCGCAGGTTCGAGTCCTGCCAGGCGCGCCATAATATAAGAGATCTTGTAAGATCTTTGGGCGTGTAGCTCAGCTGGTAGAGCAGTTGACTCTTAATCAATTGGTCGGGGGTTCGATCCCTCCCACGCCCACCAGAAAATCCAGGGCTTATATCCTCGCGGTGTAAGCCCTTTTTTACTGCTCTCTCCGCAATCTCATATGTAACCAGAGACCAAAAGGGGGTTAGTCAAAAATGACTAACCCCCTTAATCTCGCTGGTAGCGGGGGATGGATTCGAACCATCGACCTTCGGGTTATGAGCCCAAAGGAAGATATTTACCCCTATTTTTCTGGCCTTACTAAAACCCCTTGATATATAAGCATTTCTAGAATTATATTTTTCCTTGACTTACCACATTGTACCCCATATTATGCAAAATATGTTGGGAATAGTGTTGGGAATAAATTTCACCAAAATCAGCGACGCTTCTTTGGCTAACCCAAAGGTCAACGCTCCCAACACTTAGGGAAAGTTCTTTATAGATATTGAGGGGTTAAGTTGGGAGGGCGAATAGCCAATTAAGGCGTTTTCGGGTCTAAAAAGCTGATAGAGAAAGGAACGGAAAAATGCCAACAAAAAAGCGCAATAAAACCAAATATCCAGGTGTTTATTGGATAGAGGGAGCAGGCCCGAACGGAAAATCGGAGCGGATTTACTACATTATGTACCGCAAAAACGGAAAGCTGATCGAGGAAAAGGCGGGACGCCAGTACCAGGACGACATGACGCCTGCCAGGGCTGCAAGGTTAAGGGCCGAGCGCATGGAAGGCAAGGACCTCCCAAATAAGGCCAGGCGGGAGCTTGAGAAGAAGCGCAAGGAAGCGGAGGCCAATAAGTGGACCATTGGCAGGCTATGGGAGGAATACAAGAGACAGAGACCTGACCTGAAGGGGCTCAGAACAGACGAGAGCCGTTATCAAAGATATCTTAAACCCTTGTTCGACAATCGAGAGCCAAAGGATCTTGTGCCCCTTGACATTGACCGTCTCAGAGTGGGACTGTTGAAAAAAAGAAAGCCCGGAACTGCCAAAAATGTCCTTGAGCTCTTGAGGCGCATTGTGAATTTTGGAGTTGAGAAGCAACTATGCAAGGGGCCTGGTTTCAGAATTAAGGTCCCAGGCGTGAATAATAAAAAGACTGAAGACCTGACACCAGAGCAACTGCAAAGACTTCTTGAGGCCATTAAAGAGGACCCGCACGATCAGGCGGGAAAGATCATGCTCATGGCCCTCTACACTGGCATGAGACGGGGGGAACTTTTTAGGCTCAAATGGGAAGACATAGACTTTGACCGTGGTTTTATCCATATCCGCAATCCAAAAGGTGGAATTGACCAAACCATACCACTTAACGAGGCGGCAAGGAATGTGCTTTCAAGCATATTGCAAGCAGATGACAGCCCCTACGTATTCCCTGGTCGCAATGGTGGTCAAAGAACTGATATTCACCACCAGGTCAACCGCATCAAGGAAAGGGCAGGCCTATCCAAGGACTTCAGGGCATTGCATGGCCTGAGGCACGTATATGCCTCCATGCTGGCCAGTTCAGGCAAAGTTGATATGTATACCCTGCAAAAGCTATTGACTCACAAGAGCCCCCAAATGACGCAGCGTTATGCACATTTGAGGGACGAAGCATTAAAGAACGCTAGCAATGTGGCGGCAGAAATAATTAATGGGCTGATCAAACATAAGCCTGAGAAAGTGATATCCATAACAGACAGCAATTGAGGGGCCAATGATGGCTAAGTATACAATTATTATTGAAAAGGCAAATGGTAACTATTCAGCTTATTGTCCTGATCTCCCAGGCTGTATTGCTACAGGGAAAACCGAGCAAGACACCCTTGAGACAATGAAAGAGGCCATTAGATTCCACTTAGAAGGGCTCAAAGACTGTCATATCAGTAGGTTAGAAACTTGAGATCACAAATTGTGATGTCCAAGGAAAATAGGATTCCAAATTCATGGAGGGTATTGTAAGACAACAACAATCTAATAAAGTCGTTCCTGCGTAGCTGGCAGATAGGGAATAAAGACCGCCATTTAAGGAGGTAGCCCCCATGAGTGGCATTGAAGAATTCCCATTTTTTAGAACTTTACAAGGCAAGCACAGAGCTGTCATCGATGTAAAGGCTTTCGAAAAGTGGCCGAATGAACTGGATGTTGATTTACTTACAGATGAAGATGTAAAAGACAGAAGAGACGCCTTTGAAGAGCTAGAGAAGGGAGAAGCCCTTGATCTCCAGGCGGGCATGAAAAAGTGGTGAGGAAATTTCCGGTAACAACAAAAGGAGCCTGAATGAAGGAACTGATACCCGTAGAAAGAATAGTAGCCAAGATCTATCTTATCCGGGACACTAAGGTAATGCTTGACAGGGACCTCGCTGAACTCTACGGAGTGGAGACTCGGACCTTAAAGCAGGCTGTTAGAAGAAACATCAAGCGGTTCCCACCTGATTTTATGTTTGAACTTACAAAGGAAGAATTTGCAAATTGGAGATCACAATTTGTGATGTCCAATGCGGATAAGATGGGCCTGAGGCATCCGCCCATGGCGTTCACTGAGCAAGGTGTGGCCATGCTTTCGAGTGTTCTAAAAAGTGATAGAGCTATACAGGTTAATATCCATTACAGCAATGGAGACTGCCGTTTCCTGAAAAGCCACCTCTTCAGGATAAAGGCCGAATCCGCTCATCAAAGCCACACGAACGAATCCATAGACAACAATCCCTCTGCCCTCGTCTTACTGCCTCCTAAGGTTGCACAAAAAGCTCGGCTAGGGAACGAGGCCCTCTTGGAGAATCGAACAGTTAATCCTTTGAAAACTTGCAGTCTGCTGCAGTTATTGGAGACAACAGCTCCTTACCACATGGTTATTTCCTAAGGGGGCTTTGTTGGCTTTGTGGTTCCCTCTCGTATCTGACCCAGAATTTTATCTCCTCCACCCCTGCTACCTCTGCCTCAAAGATTATCGAGCCATCATCCTTTTGATGGATCTCCTGGCTCTCGTGCCAGATCTTTTCCTTGATGTAGCCCGCGACCTCTGGTGAAAACCATATCTTTACCCTTACCGGTTCTCCCTTGAACACCCCAAAGCTCCGCCCCATGAAATCCTCAAGGCTGAACTCCTCAAGCACCTCAAATGTCTCCTTTGTCTCGTGGAGCATCTTTATCCGGTCCAGGGCAAATATGCGCACTTCACCCCTCATGTGACAAAACCCTATCATGTAAAACGACCCATTATTCTATAAGGATCCACTTTCCGCCGCGTCTCCCTCTTGCGGCTCATGGTGTAATAGACGATCTCCAAGGTTTTCCTTTTGACAGCAGCATCGTTGACTCGATTCAGGATCTC
>JAFDIV010000041.1 GCA_019307815.1 Deltaproteobacteria bacterium | reverse complement strand
GTCAGTACAGTGGGGCTGGATGAAGAGCAAATACGGAGATACATTCGAGAGCAAGATAAGTTTGATAGGCAACAAATGGAGTTAGAATTGAGATAGACCTATGGCCCCTTTTAGAGGCCCTCCTCAAGCCTCCACCTCTGGTGGTGGCTTGTGACTTAAGTGAAGTTGAATGTTGATTCCCCTCACTATACTATAGCAATCGGTCGGACTGGTGAGGCTGTACCTCCCCGAATTTTTAAGGGAATAGCAACGAAAAGGAATTCATAGGCCTTTTCTGCTGCTATTTTGTCTAAGTTCATAGCTTCTATTATATGAATACCATTTTTTACCAGCAGGATTACATGAACCGGTAGGTTTGTAGTCGGGGTTTTCTCAAAGGCAATCGTATCAGATCCAACGTATCGGATCCCTTGTTCTACCAGCCAATCGGCCCCTTCTTCCACCACTCCGGGGCAGCCATCGTTATGTGACGTGTATTTAACTGGGTGATTGAAATATTTAATCCATCCCGTCCTGATAAGCACAGCGTCACCGGGCTCAATCGAACAGCCCTGCTTGATCATGGCCTCTTCCAAGATATCACTTCCAATTTCATAATTGGATTCAAGGCAGTCTTTACCTTCTAATGCAGCAATATCGAGCAATACTCCCCGGGTAACGACGGGGGCAACTTCGTGAATCCCGGCCTTTTTCAAGCCATCATAGTCCTGCCAGGGAGTAATATCGCCGACACTGTACACCTCACCTTTTAGTGCAATATGTCCTAACGCATCAATATGGGTTCCCGTATGACCGCCAGTGGTAAACAGGCAATTGCAGGCAGAGACCCCTCCCTCATAAAGCACCTCACCGTGCAGTTTAGTCAGTGAAAAAGCAAATGGTGGGTGGTTTGGATGATGGGGCATGCCCATATAGTATTCCATGCCCAAATCATAAATTTTCCCTTGTTGAATTAAACTTCCAAGTTTTTTCAGGTCCATTATTTTTTCGCTCCTTTCCTCATTTGGAATGTAGCTATTTTTTAGAGTCCTTCATGCCTTCCCGTGGGCCATAATATCACAGTACCCCTTAACATCCTGGGAGCATTAGGGTTTCAAATCCGAATTTTATAGAATCAAGTTTTACGAGTTTAGAAGAGTGGAGTATCTATCCAACTCTTACTGCCAAATACGAAATATGCCTGGTTAAGATGTAGTTATCTGATGTTACTAGCTATTAGCTACCTATCAAGGCAAAGATTTGAATTCCATGCTCCAAACTGTCATAGCCACGCAAGCACTACTGCTAGATCTACCACAAAAACTCGGAAGAATCTTTTTAGGAATAAGAAATTTGGGTTAACTGTGGCACCACCAGCATGTTATTTTTTCACTTCAGAACATTTTAAGGAGTGCTTACGTCTAACAAATCACTCCGGATTTCGGATGCCTAATATGCGCCTAGCCTCGTTCGCGGTGGCTATATTTCTGCCGAGACGTTCCGCTAAGTCAGCCACCCTTTCAACCATCTGAGCGTTACTCTTAGCTAGTACGCCTTTACTCAAGTAAAGGTTATCTTCGAAACCGACACGGACATGTCCCCCAAGCAGTATTCCTAAGGTTACCATCGTCAATTGGTCTTTGCCGATCCCCAAAACACTCCAAAGTGCCTCATCAGGAAGCTGGCTTTTCATGAAAAGGAAATTTTCTGCTGTTGCTTCAATGCCCCATTGCACACCCATACAAAGCTGAAAGTATGGGGGGGCATCGATCAGGCCTTTGTTAATCAAATTCACTGCTTGACGAATATGGCCAGGCTCAAATACTTCGATTTCGGGCTTAACGCTGTTTTCCTGCATGCATTTAGCTGCAGTTTCTGACCATTGGGGTGGGTTATTGAAAACTCTGTCTTTAAAGTTCATAGAGCCCAAATCTAAAGAGCAAATATCCGGTTTGAGATAAACAGGGCCAAGCCGTTTCTGCATTATATCAGGCCCAGTAAGCCAGAAACCACTCGTGGTCAGGTTGATGACCATATCGCATGCATCCCTGATTCGGTTTAGCACCTCTTGGAAAAGCTCAATCCTAAAGTCTGGTTTTCCGGTTTTGGGATCTCTTACATGGACATGAACTATAGCAGCGCCTGCTTTGTAACTCTCAACAGCTGCCTCGGCGATCTCCTTGGGCGAGTAAGGGACTGCAGGATTCATTTCCTTTGTAGGGAAAGACCCCGTGACAGCAACTGTAATAATAATTTTTTTGTTCATTAAAGGTTTGCCTCCTAATAGGTTTGAAGAGTTTGTAAGGATATCAACAAGTTTTCTAACTTATACAAATGATCGCGATAGCTTATCTTATCATGTCTTTTCATAGGCCTGAGGGTTCTGCCACATGACCTTTTCGATTTCCTCAATAACTTCTCTCATACGCATCAGAAGCCTGTCCCTCTTCTCATAAATCTGCTCTAGGTTTTGGCCGTGATAATCATAGAAACCCTTTCCAGCTTTCACTCCCGTGTACCCCTGCGCTACGAGGCCTTTTAAGGTTGGGGAAACGGTGTCTTTATCCATGAGACCAATAGAAGGATTTGAAAGTACTTTGAGCGCAAGATCCAGCCCCGCAAAATCGTAACGTCGTACTACACCCAGTACAGGGATTCTGACACCAAGGCTAGCTAGAACTGCTTTGTCGATTTCCTCAGGTTTAACGAATCCACCGTCGATGAGATGGAAAATTTCTCTGCCCATTGCCCGCTGTAGACGGTTAACAACAAATCCTGGGATGAATTTTTCCATGATGATGGGTCTTTGGCCAGCCTTCAACAAAATTTTTCTCATTTTTTGTATCACTTCTGGGTTGGTTTGAGGTCCCTTGACAACTTCCACGAGGGGGATAAGATAAGGCGGCTCAAAGAAGTGTGTGATAATCAAGCGTTCTTGAATAAAGGCCGGCGCAAGTGAAAACACATCAAGATACGAAGTATTACTTGCCACGATTGTTTCGGCCGAACACAGGATTGCCACTTTTTCATAAAAAGATCTTTTTATATCCTGGTCTTCCGGTACACTCTCAATTATGATATCTTGAGTTTTTATAGCACTAAGCTCGGTAGTGGTCCGGATACGACCTACTATTTCGGAGATCATATTGGTGTCTAATTGCCCTGCCTCAACAAATGAACTAAGGTGTGCCTCAATGAGTTTAATGGCCCGATCCAATATGCCCTCATCAATGTCCATCAGAAGCACTTCATGGCCAGCCTTTGCCATTAGAAGGGCTAGGCCATGCCCCATGGTGCCTGCCCCGGCGATGATAATCTGTAATGCATTACCAGTATCTGATTCAACACCCTCACCACTCATAGTTTTCCCTCCTTATTTAATCTGCCGATTTTGGTTGAGGCCAATCAATGTCTTGTGCAATTGGATTTTTTGCCTTTTTCTTGGCTGCACATGCAATGCCACTTCCCTTGAGTCCCTCTTGAAGACAAAGATTGCAAGACAAACAACGGGATTTGCTAATGTCCCCACGATACCACCGAAGAATTAGATCTGGTTCGCAGATAAGAGGCCGACTAAATGAGACAAAATCAGCGTATTTTTCACGAAGTATATTATCAGCTACCTCGTAAGATTTTATGCCGCCTACCAGAATGACGGGAATACGCAAATGCTCTTTGAAGAGTTTGGCAGCAAATCGGAAGTATGCTTCTTCAGAAGGCCTGGTTATGGATTTCCTCGAAGGCCGATAAAGGTCTGACCCTGCTATACCACCGCTGACCTCCACCGCATCAAGCCCTAGAGACTCGAGCTGTTTTACTATTTCAAGGGATTCTTCGGGAGTGATACCGTTCTGAGGTCCATCTGTTGTGTTCAATTTGATAAAAACGGGGAAATCCCGTCCAACTTCACTTCGAACCGCTTCGTAGACTTCAATTACAAATCGCTGCCTCTTTTTGCGTGTCCCACCATAGCCATCTTTTCTAAGATTTAGTAAAGGACTTAGAAACTGGCTTAAGAGATAACCGTGCGCTGCATGCAATTGGACAGCATCGAATCCGGCCTCTTTTACTCGTCTCGCTGCTTGTGCAAAGGCTTCAATTAAGAGATGGATCTCGGGAAGGGTAAGTTCTCTTGGAGTTTCCCCAAAAGAGAAACCATCTATCGCTGAAGGGGCCGCAGGCCGGCTGCCACCAATGGTTTTGGGACGTGTACGCCCTCCGGCATGTGCAATTTGAGCAGCGATTGCTGCACCCTCCTTGTGCACTGCGTCAACCAGCTGTTTAAGCCCTTCCACATGGGCATCGTAGCAAATTCCGGCTTGCCAAGGCAAACCTTTGCCATCGGGTTTAATGTAGAAGTATCCGGGAATCACAAGGCCTACGTTACCTTTGGCTACTTCCGCGAGCATCTGAACTAATTTTGGGCGGATGAAGCCTTCAGCATCTGCCAATCCTTCCCACGTAGCAGAACGAATTGTTCTGTTTTGGACTCTCAGCTCGGAAATCTGAGAAGAGGTAAAAAGTTTTCCCATCGCGCGTTTCCTTATACCTCATGTTCCATTACCGAAATAATATAGCCATTTTTTATGTCAACAACAATCACTTGATAAATAAACAAAGGGCATATGTGTGAAAGATTTAAATCCTGAGTCACGCTACTGAGCAGTGCCTTTCCTATCAGCGATCTTTTCCTTCCTTCCATAATGATCCCTTTTCATCGTGTTTTAGCGTTTAAATTCACAGAGATTGGCTTCTCTAAATTTCTTTCCATCCAATAGGAATGTATTGGACTTGCTGCCATCCACTCTACATATTTTGGTATGTGCCCGGCCTTCCCCACTTGCCCCTCAAGAATATTGCGGCGGCTTTTAAGACAAGAAGATAAATATTGTCCTCCAAAGTCTTGGCATCTTTGAAGAGAGCTGGCTAGTTCAATTATATTTTAGGCAATGCCCCACAATGCAATCCTGAGGAGACGCCCCTCTCTGCCCTTGAAAAACGATGAGTTCGCAAAAAGTTCCGTAACACGTTGCCCTCCGTAAGCGAGAACCCATGACATAATATATGATTAGACTCCCGCTTGCGCTGGAATGATGCAAAACATCAACGTTGGACTTTTCTCAACCTCGTTAAGAGAATCATTTAATAAAAATTGTTGACAGAATATTTAAAAAATAGTATACAATATTGTCATTAAAATTGTCAACAATTGTTTGCAAAAGGTTATTGCTGTGGCAAAAAAGATGTCTGCCTCTTTGAAAGAGAGAATTTCTAAAGCCCTACGAGATGATATTATATTTGGCAGGTTAATGCCCGGAGAGCGCATAAAAGAAGCCTGGCTAAGTGAGAAATTCAAATGTAGTCGTGGCCCAGTTCGAGAGACTCTTATCCAGCTTGAAAGAGAGGGATTTCTTGAACTTATCCCAAATCAGGGAGCCATAGTAAGCAAAATTTCGCCCAAAGAGGTTGAGGATTTTTACGCACTCCTTGAGTTACTTGAAGGAAAAGCTGTAAGGTGGGCCACACCTTTACTGAAGCCCGAAGACATCAACTCGCTAAAACAACTAAATAATAGAATTCGGAAAATCTCAACTGAAAGCAAGAACTGCATTGAGGAATGGATTCCCCTTAATCTCGCTTTTCACCGGTTTTTCAGAGAGAAGTGTGGCAATGATAAGTTAAACTGGATTATCGAAGAGATTAGAATTCGTATTACACGTTTTCGGTATACGTCTTTGCTTGTCGATTCTTTTGATGAATACGTGAAAGATCATGATGAAATTATAGCTCTAGTTCACAAAGGGAACGCTGTGGAGGCCGAAAAGGCAATGCAAAGGCACATCCGTCATGCAAAAAAAATACTTATGAAATTTCTGTCTCGGTTTCCAGCCTGAGACGATCATCCTTCTGTTATAATGAATCGTTTCTTTTAGAAGTCAGGGTGCTCTTCTTCTCAGAGTCTGCAATGCGTGCCAGGGGAAGGGGGTGAAAATAGAAGCTAGCTGTAAGTAAAACGCCGCTTTTCGTTAGCTATATAACTTTTCAGAGCCGCAACTTTGAGGTTCAAAGGTTAACGAATTACTTGGGGTGCGACCTTTGTTGAGGAAGAAAAATGAATACAGAAACAGAGGGATTCTGGTTTGCTCAAAGGAGGATTATCATGAAGAAATGGACATACGTTTGTTTGGGTATGCTGACAGTATTTGTACTAATCACTTCGCTGTGCTTGGCCGGGGACTCGAAGGAGTTTAAATTTGGTGCAATCCTCGCTATGACCGGGTCAGGTTCTTGGTATGGTATGACAATGGAGAGGGGAATCAATATCGCCATTAATGAGATCAATGCGTCCGGAGGTGCAGGAGGTTACAAATTTGCTTGTTCTGTAGAAGATCACAAGTCAGGATTGACGACCCCAGCCCAGAATGCTTTCAGAAAACTTACCTCTATTGACAAGGTTTCCGCAATACTTTCATCATTCAGTGCACCAACCCTTTCTATCATGGCAATGGCTAAGCAGAGAAAGGTTATTGTGTTTAATGGCGGTGCTTCAAGTCCTAAACTTATTAACATTCCCTTTTTGCACAATACGAGAATGCTTGGAGACGATATTGTACCTTTTACCTTACAGTATCTTTGGGATAAGGGCTACCGAACTATGGCCACCATTTACGCAAACCAAACAGCCCCTATTTCGCTGAATGAGACGGGTGTGAAATTCTGGAAAAAGTTAGGCGGAAAGGTTGTTAGTCAACAAATGCATGAAACGGGAGCCACAGATTTCACGTCGGAGGCCTCGGTAATAAAAGCAAAAAATCCAGATATTATTTTCTGCCCTAGTACGGGTCTTGATGTTGGATATGTAATAAAAGCTATTCGAAAAATGGGGATAAAGGCACCTATTTGCGGCACGGAACACTCTGGAGATATGGAGAAGGTGACGGGATTTGCCTCAGAAGGGTATTTGTTTGCCAGCGAATTTTTTGACGTCAACTCGGATGATCCATGGACGAAAAGGTTTGTGTCTACATTTGAGGCTAAGTTCAATGTAAAGCCTGATTTCTACGCAGCCAATTACTACGAGTTGACCTATATTTTGAAAGATCTGGTTAGCCGTGTTGTTGCGAGGGGAGGCAATCCTTTCGATGGTTCGCAACTGGAAAAAGCAATTTGGTACAATCCCAAATTCAGGAGTATCTACGGTGGCTATATCAAGTTCAAGAAGAACGGCACTTGTGAGAAACCTGTCGTTTTATTTGAAATAAGAAATGGCAAGCCGGTTGTAATTAAGAAACGCAGGGGATAATCATCCTCTGAAATCAAGAAGCGGAGGTTTGGGCGGTGGGTCTGTTTCTTCAGCTGTTAGCAAGAGGCTTGATCACCGGAAGCCTATATGCATTATTGGGGGTCAGCTGGGGTATTATTTATAATACTACCCGGACGTTTCATTTCGCCCATGGGTTTATCTATACATTAGCCGCTTACATGGTTCTGCTATCTGTTGATTTGTCTATTCCGCTCTTGCCTTCGCTTCTGATTGGCCTTGCAGCGGCTACGATTGCGGGCTGTGCTATAGAATCCTTGGCCTATTATCCCATGAGGCAAAAAGATGCTTCTCAATTGTCCATTTTCCTGACTTCAGTTGGCATAATGATAGCCGGTCAGAGTTTGATACACTTGCTCTTCGGCCCTGACTCGAGGCCTCTCAAGGGTTTTCCTGATAAGACAATTTCAATTGGGACGATTACTTTCACGACAGTCGATTTGCTAACAGTTGTGGCAAGTTGGGTAGTCATTATAATACTTTTTAGTTTTCTTGCACGAACAAAGGGAGGGATGAAAATACGCGCAGTAGCGAGTAATCCTGAAAAGGCGACTTTTATTGGTATAAATTCAAAGATGGTTTTTATCCTGGTTTTTGGAATAGGATCTTTTATATTGGCATTTGCTGCCTTCCTTTCAACTTTAGATAAACCTGCCAATCCCAATATTGGCCTGCATGCCTTATTGATTTCATTTATAACTGTATTTTTAGGGGGAGTCGGCAACTTAGGCGGAGCCGTTATTGGAGGCATGATATTGGGATTGGCAGAAAGCCTTGTGATCATGATACTACCCACCCAATATAAAATAGTGATCACATTTTTTATCCTTTTTATGGTTATCTTAATTAGACCCGAAGGGCTCATGGGAAAAAAGCAAGCCTGAGAGTGGACTAACTGTGGAGTATTTGGCCCATATATTGAATCTCGCATTCACATTTGTGGCCCTGACCATTTCTTTGAATTTGATTTTGGGTTATGGTGGTATGGCTTCCATGGCTCATGGTGCATTTTTTTGCATCGGCGGTTACATATCAGCAATGGCGACGATGCATTGGGGCTGCAGTTTTTTTCTCAGCGTAGTCTTAGCGGTTATCGCTACGTCAATACTTGGTGGTGCTCTTGCTGCTCCTTTTATCAGGGTACAAGAGGAGTACTTGATTTTATTTACCATCGCCTTCCAAATGGTTGTATTTTACTTAATGCTCTCCCTTTATAATATTACCGGCGGTGACTCTGGAATTTTCGGGGTACCGCCTGTTGAAATTTTCGGGTTTGTCGCTGATACACCGGGAAAATTCTTACCAATTATGACAGCCTTTATGATTATTGTTTTCTATGTTTCCATGAAAGTGACAAACTCACCTATTGGCCGGGTGCTTAAAGGGATTCGGGAAGATGACATGGCAGTGGCCTCTCTCGGTAAAAATGTGATTAAATTTAAGGTCATTATTTTTATGGTAGGAACTGGAATTGCAGCTGGCATAGGCGGCATTTTTGCGCATTACACGGAATTCATAAGTCCTTCCATTGGAAATTTGGATCAATCAATTCTTATTATTGCTATGGTGGTTCTTGGAGGAAGTGCAAATTTGTGGGGATCTGCGCTGGGCGCATGTCTATTAATCATTATCCCAGAGATTTTGAATTTTCTCCCTGGCGCAACTGATATTATCGTACCCCTTCGAGGCTTTATTTATGGTGTCCTTCTTATTCTTTTCATGAGATTTAGACCCGAGGGTTTACTTCCTGAATATTTCAACCTCAAAAGTTCAAAAAAGAGAGTTCTGGACCTCTTAGATGGTGTGCCCGAAAAGAAATCTGAACCCTTCCGCAGTTTTGAAGGCAACCCTGGACATGGTACAGCTTTCAAGCAAGGCCCAATTTTGGAAGCCAGAGGTATATCCAAGTCCTTTGGAGGTCTGAAGGCCGTAAACAACTTTTTTCTAGAGCTTGATAGTGCGAAGATTACAGCACTTGTAGGACCAAACGGATGCGGGAAAACTACGGCCTTCAACCTAATTACAGGGTTTCTAAAGCCAGACAATGGTAAGATATTCTTCCGCGGAAAGAATATCACCAACCTTCCTGCCCACAAGATGCCATACATTGGAATTGTGAGGTCATGGCAAGACGTGCGGATTTTTAAGGGAATGACCGTTATGGACAACCTTTTAATTGCCATCCAGAATCAGAGCGGGGAGAGCTTAGTGAAACTGTTCTTTATGCCATGGTACGTCAAAAAGGAACAAACAGACAATATGAAAAGGGCACTCTTTTACCTAGATACAGTGGGCTTGCGCAGAAAAGCCTTCGAGATAGCCCGAAACCTTTCATATGCAGAACAAAAACTTTTGGCCATGGGACGGCTGTTGGCTACTGAAGCTGAAGTGCTGCTGTTGGATGAGCCATCATCAGGCGTCGATCCCAATTGGGTCGAAAACTTTATGAATATTATCAAAGAACTTGCTGTTTCTGGTAAAACTATCTGTATAGTCGAGCATAACTTGGAGGTGGTTAGAAAAATTTCTGATATTGTCTTCTTCATGGCAGAAGGGCGAGTGATTGCTAAAGGGAGCGCAGAAGAGTTGATGTCCGACCCCAAGTTGGGAGAGATCTATTTTGGTGTGTGACAACCATTTGCTGAGTGAGGGTGATACAATTGCTCTTAGAAGTTAAGAGTCTAGATGTATGCTACCAAGAAAAACAAGTTGTATTTGGGGCTTTGCTTCATGTTCAAGTTGGGGAGTTTGTCGCCCTAATTGGGCATAATGGGGCAGGGAAGACCACCTTACTTAAAGCAATTTGTGGTTTCCTGAAGCCCAGTAACGGAGAGGTGATTTACAAGGGAAAAAACATTACAGGTTTATCTCCAGCGGTCAATGTGAAAGAAGGTCTTTGTTTCGTTCAACAGGAAAAATCCATTTTCCCTAATCTGTCGGTACTCGAGAATCTCCAACTTGCCGCCTATGCTGTTGAGAAGACTTCCGGGCTGAATGAAAGATTGGAAAAAGTATACAGCCTTTTCCCGGTTCTTAAGGACAGGGAAAAGCAGTTGGCGGACACGCTGAGTGGGGGCCAGCAGAAGCAATTGGCCGTTGGCATGGCGATCCTGATGCAGCCAGAATTGCTGCTGCTAGACGAGCCCACGCTAGGATTGTCCCCGAATTTGGTTAAGGATCTGGGAGGTGTCCTTGAAGAAATCAGCAAGATGGGAACAGCAATCCTCTTGGTTGAGCAGAATGTTAAAATGGCAATCTCACTTGCAGAAAGGGTATATGTAATGCGAACGGGCCAGATTATCCTAGAGGATACCCATGCACATATGATCACAAGGGAAAACCTGTGGGATCTTTTCTGATGATGACTGTGCAAATGGCTTATGGGAGAAGATATGAGGGTCTTTTTTATTCAAGAACATTAAGAGGGGAGAAATATTATGAAGATAATCGACCTTTCCCATTGTATTCATGATGGCCTCATCACTCATTCTTCTCATCCCAGGATTGTAATCAACGACTTTGTAACCCACTCTTTCTCTGCGCCCCGGTATAAGCCTCCGTGCAAAGGATTTGCTACTAAGCAGCTTCTGATCTCCGATCACGCGGGGACCCATGTGGATGCCCCTACTCATTTTTATCCTGAATCAGAGAGTATTGACCGCCAGGATCTGACCAAGTTCTACGGGAATGCCGTCTTATTGGATGTGAGTTATAAAAAGCTGCGCGAGCCGGTGAGCTTGGAACTTGTCAAACGAACTCTTGAAAAAGACGGCTTGGAAGTGCGCAAAGGAGACATAGTGCTTATACGTGCGTGGTCTGGGCAATGGAACGATCCGGATTTTCATCACGCAAACGGGCTGGCCATTGATGCTGCTCATTGGCTTAGGGATCAGGGTATGAAGGCGGTAGGCATAGACCTGGGGAATATCGAGGACAATGCGGACATGACACGCCGCGTCCATATGTACCTACTGGCAGAAAAAGTGCCCATTTACGAGAATTTGGCCAACTTAGGTGCTTTGCCTGTCAAGAGGTTTTTCTTCGCGGGCTTTCCCCTCTTTTTAAAAGACTGCACAGGAAGCCCGGTGAGAGCGGTGGCGCTATTTGATGAAAATCAAGTGGCATAGCGCACGCCATCTCGAAAAACCCAGTGGATATGGCAACAACTGACAAAAGTCTTAGAGGTAGCGGTCGTCAAAAGTGTTCCGTTGAGAAGAATAGGTAATATGTTGACAAAGCTCTCAGTGTGCTTTTCTTGAATGTGAATGTAGCGACTGGTCTACCGTTAGCATCGCAGGTCAGATTAGGACATGGGCAGAATTGGGGTTATTGAATGACGACACGGAAGGCATGATACACATGCTTTATAAAGGAGAGGATAAATGGTTTCAGGGGGCAGACTAAAAGGTCGTGTAGCTTTGATTACAGGCGCAGCGCAGGGAATCGGGAAAGCAATTGCAGTTAAAATGGCGATGGAAGGGGCATCTCTGGCCCTTTTGGACATTGATGAAAGAGTAATGGAGTTGGCAGATCAACTTGAGTCCGAAGCCATACCGGTTTGTGCATTTAAAGTAGATGTAAGCGAAGAAGAAAGTGTCGAGGATGCGGTTAAAAGGATAGTAGAGAGATTTAAAAGACTGGATGTCGTAGTAAACAATGCGGGAACAGTAAGGCCCGCTGCGCTCGAGGAAGTGACCGATGATGACTGGGAGGTGGTCATCCGTGTTAATCTTAAGGGTCCGTTTTTATGTGTGAAGCATGCAGTGCCCTTCATGAAAGAGCAGCATTATGGAAAGATTGTTAATATCGGCTCTAGGGCTGCTCTCGGTAAACTTGACCGAACGGTGTATTCCACGACTAAGGCCGGCATAATTGGATTGACCCGGACTCTTGCTCTCGAGCTGGCACCACATAACATCAATGTTAATAATGTGGCGCCCGGACCTATAGCTACGGAGCTTTTCAGTGCCGCGAATCCCCCGGGTAGCCCTAAGACCAAGGCTATTATAAAAAGTGTTCCCCTTGGCAGAATGGGACAGCCAGAGGACGTTGCAAATGTGGTGGCCTTTCTCGCCTCGGATGAGGCAAGCTTTGTCACCGGACAAACCATTTTTGTCTGTGGAGGGCTTAGTATAGGAGGGGTTTATTTCTAATAGCGCATGTTACGATGAGTATTATGAAGAAACTCACCAAAACACTTGGCGCATGGAACTGTCAAAAATTTTATGAAAACCGGGAATGTAAGAGGTGAAAATGCAACTGCCTGGTTGGCAATGAATACCCAATGGGCATTCCCGGAAAAGCTACGGAGCAACAAGAGCTAGCATCTACCCGCACATTCGGACAATTGCAAAATTGCCCTAAGGTGCGGGTGCAATAGGGCTATAAACAAGGGGGGCAATCCTTGTAACCTTAAGTGGCTAAAAAGATTTTTTAGGTTGGTGTACCAGGAAACTTTTGACGATACGTGGCGCATATGGAGGATGTTGGTCATGAAATGGCCAAACGTGGCTGAATACCTTAAGGCGAAGGTTCTGGAATTTGAAGATGCTTTGCTCTTAAAAGATTATGGAACTAGGATGTCCTATTCCTATAAAGAGTTCGATGAAGCAACGGATCGACTCGCCTGGGGATTCAAAAAAGTGGGGGCAAACCCTGGAGACCGGATCGCTTTTCTGCATTCAAATCACACGGACTTACTCCTTGGTTATATCGGGGCGATCAAAGCTGGAGCAGTAGCTGTGCTTGTCAACCCCGCCTATACAGAAAGGGAAGTTGCGCATATTATAGCCGATTCCGACGCAAAGATCCTTGTGTCAACTGAAAGATTTAAGGTAAAAGTGGAGATTGTTAAGAAACATGCACCCGCGCTTTCGTTTGCCATTGTTAAGAAGGAAGGACAGACCTTGGAAGAGGCCTTAGCAGCGGTTTCGGGGCCGCTTGGTGAAGAGAATCCGGTCCCACGGAATGCAAATGACCCTGCCATGATCTTCTACACTTCGGGCACTACGGGTTCCCCCAAGGGAGTCATAATTAGTCATCGCAACATTACTTTTGCAGCGGGCAACATGGCTCAGAACTATGGATTGACTGCATCCGATATTACCCTTATCTGCTTACCTCTCAATCATATCTTTGCCAATGCAAGCCCTTTTTGGGGTACCTTTGCAAGCGGAGGCTCTGTTGTTGTTATGGAACGTTTCCAGACCGAAGCTGTCTTTGATGCAATTAAGAATTATAGAATTACCTGGTTTCCCGGTGTGCCGACCATGTTCGCATATCTTCTTTCCTCTTTCGACGAACGTCCCAGGGATGTTTCTTCATTGCGGATGGGGCTATCCGGTGGCGCTTCCCTTTCTACCGAACACCTCAAGGCATTTGAGGACAAGTTTGAGGCGTTCATGTTAGAAGTCTATGGCCTCACCGAGTCTACGGGTCTCGTGACCGCGAATCCTGTATACGGAATTCGTAAACCTGGGTCCATAGGGATACCGGTTTCCGGTGTCGCGGTCAGGGTGGTTGACGAAAAGTGGGAGGACGTCCCTAGGGGCGAGGTAGGTGAGCTAATATTTAAGGGGCCCAATGGTACAATCGGGTATTGGGGACAGCCGGAAGAAACAGAAAAAAGGATACGGAACGGGTGGATTTCAACAGGGGATTTGGCCTACCAGGATGAAGAGGGATATTTGTACTTAGCTGGCCGAAAAAGTGAGCTGATCATCTCGGGAGGGTACAATATTTTTCCTCGGGAGATAGAAGAAATTCTTAATAGCCATCCCAAAGTGCTTGAAGCGGCCGTAATAGGCGTTCCTGATACAACATTGGGCGAGGTTCCTAAGGCTTTTATAGTACCTGCTCCTGGCAAGAACATCAACGTCGAGGAGCTTGAGGCGTTCTGTAAGGAAAACCTTACAAAATATAAGATCCCGAAGCAGTTTGTTATAATGGGTGAGTTGCCTAAAAACGCTACTGGGAAGATTTTGAAGAAGGAACTCAACTAATGGAAATAATGTTATCTCCTGAAGACCTGGCTTACAGGCATCAATGTAAAATGTATGCACGAGGGGAACTCGCCGAGCTAGCAGAGAGGTTCGGTGAAATAAACTACGTGCCCGAAGCTCTCCGCTTAAGCCTAGCAAGGGCAGGGTTTTTTAAGTATCTAATTCCTGAGAAATACGGTGGCTATGGTCTCAGTGCTGTCCGCGTTTGCTTGGCTCGGGAAGTTTTGGCAGGAACATACGGCCCCGCCGATGTAACGTTAGCGATGCAGGGACTGGGTTCCTATCCCATTGTCCTCGCGGGAACAGATGCTCAGAAGCAAAAGTTTCTTCCATCTGTGGCGTCCGGGGAACGACTAACCACATTTGCCCTTACTGAAATGGGTGCTGGCTCGGACGTATCTAGCTTGGAAACGGTTGCCAAACCGATACATGGTGGTTATTGCCTTAGTGGTAGGAAACGTTTTATATCTAATGGTTATTCAGCGGATATGGCTATCATTTTTGCGAAGACGCGAACCGCTGATAATCCTAAAGCTATTTCGGCCTTTGTAATCGAAAAGGGTACTAAGGGCTACGAAGTGGACCGGCGGTTGGAGCTCATTTCGGCCCATGACATAGTTAGCCTAAAACTGGACCGAGCTGTGCTCCCTAAAGAAAACCTAATTGGAAAAATCGGCGATGGCTTCAAGCTTGCGATGCAGACCCTTAATTTTATGCGCATGACGGTGGGAGCCGCTGCCGTAGGGATGGGCCAGGCGGCCCTAGATGAGGCCCTAGCCTATGCGATGAGACGAGTTCAATTCGGATCACCGATTTCCAGGCAGCAGGCCATCAAATTCAAGATAGCAGAAATGGCTACTGCCCTTGAGGCAGCCAGGCTTCTAGTTTACAGGGCAGCAATCAAAAAGGACCATGGAGCACCAGATGTAGCCCTGGCCGCTTCTATGGCTAAACTTTATGCCACCGAGGCCGCGTGGAGGGTGATTGATCAAGCGGTGCAAATTCACGGGGGCGTGGGGGTCATGAAGAATTCTAAGGTCGAAAGGCTTTACCGTGAAGTTAGGCCACTCAGAATTTACGAAGGGACCAGTGAGATTCAGAAGCTTATCATAAGTAGAGCTGTTTTCAAGGCCGCAGAAAAGCCAAAATGATTGCGGTAAAGGTGAACTCAACAAAGGAATTCCAGGGTATATACCATTTCTGGAGACCCGAGGATAACATCTAAAAATATTTCACCCGGCAGATGTCGGGGTATCTTCATCGATGAAGTGTAGTCTCAGGTTAACTCATTTTCAACAGTTGCCTGACGTATACGAGAATGAGTTGGTGGAATATCAATAAATCGGGATAGGGGAAGGTCTCACGACCTTCGCCACTGGGTCGCCGGAGGCGGTCACCCGCCTCCAGCTCCCGCAGAACGTAGCGTGCGGATTTCCCGCACTACGCTCTTCAGA
>JAFDIV010000040.1 GCA_019307815.1 Deltaproteobacteria bacterium | reverse complement strand
GCGTAATACGATCTCGGGAGCTTTTCTCCTCCTTCTACCCCTCATACACTTACTCCTCCCCTTCCGGCTCCTCTTCCCGCGGTTTTTCCTTCTCGAAAATCTCCCAGAGGTTCATTATCCCAGGCTACCCCACTCATCTGAGGTGATCTTCCTTCCTATGATTCGCTCAACTTCCCTCAACAACATCCGTAATTGAGGAACCGAGTATTCCACATTCGATGGTATAGCTAGCCGGTGTTGTTTATACACCATAAACTGATGCCGTGCCCCCGAATATGGACCGTCGAAATTGAGGCCTCTCAACCGCTTAATAAAGTCTCTACGTTTACAGGGCAGCCACCTGCTCATCCCGAGGAATCCTGTTTAAGTCATACTCACCCAAAACGGGCAGTTTGTGCCCCAGCTTCAGCCCGAGTAGAACCCAATCTTCGAGTGTAGAACGCAACTCATCTTCACACTCACGCAAAGTCTTGCCGAAAGCAACGACTCCTTCGCAAGAGGGGATGCGCCCTGAAAATGTTCCATCCTCAAGCTTATCATATTCCGCCTGGCACAAAGCGTTTTCAATATACCCAGTAAGTATAAATTTCAGCATCGACCTTTTCCTCTCGGGATAAATCAGTTCTTCTACTCCTCCAATTACCACTATCGTCATTTATCTTTAAAATGTCAAGTTGTCCCGTCCCTCGCCTCCTGAGCGGCCCGAGGCTGCGAGATTTTCGGGTAGGAGATAAAGATTATATAGCCCTAATCCACCTTAGATTCTCGGCGAAAATACGGCTTCATGAGAGAGCCAAGAATTGACAATTTTTGACTGGCCTATACTTGGGCCCACGACTTCGACCAGATCTTCCGGGCTTCCAGGGCCAATGTCAGGGACTCCGACCTGTCAGGGGCCACCGTCAATGCCAGCTGGTACTTCGACAAGGACGGAACTCCCCACATATCCATGGTCGCCACCAAGGACGGCCTGAAGGTGGCGGAGATGGAGGTGGGCGAAACAGCCGGTGTTTTGTTCAACACAAAAGTGGGCAGTTACATCATACCACGCCTTTCAGGGCAGCAGAGGACCCAACAAAATGGGATTGAAACCACGGCTAACACAGCCCTCTTCTATAGCAATACCATTTGTGAGATGGATGTGGATGGATCTTGTATCCCCTTGTGAGGAGCAGGCAACAAGCTCAAGAAAACCTCTATCTTCTTGCAGGCAATCCTCTTGTAGACGGCGGCGCCAGTGGTAGAACCGTCCAGGGTTTATATTATGCTCCTTGCAAAAGGCAGCCCCGCTTAGGCCGCTACTCCTATACTCATCAATGATACCTTGCCAGTAAGTGAGTCTTTCTCCTCTTGTCACAAGCGTCGCTCCTTTCTCCTTCATTAATTGTCTCGGAGCAACGGTACCAGCTCACAGCAGCCATGAGAAGATGGGTAGCCTAGACGGTTACAGTGCGCCTAAGTGCATCAGCTTTAGCAGGAGGAACTCGAATTCATTATTTAACAAACCCGTCAATATTCGCTCTCAAAAGCGAATCAACTAAAAAGAATATCGCAGCTCTAATCCTCCATTGAAACTATTCTCTCTTGTTGGTATTGTCCTACTTGATTAATGATGGAAGCCAAAGAATGAGAGATGGAAAACTCATAATAATGATCACTGCAAGCACTTGAACAAACACGAACGGAATCGCTCCACGGTACATATCTCCGATGGTCACTTCTGGAGGCGCGATCCCCTTAAGATAAAAAATTGAATATGCAAACGGCGGTGTCATGTTAGAAATCTGAAGAGTCACACAGAATAGCATCCCAAAGTAAAGAGGGTTAATCCCAAGCTCTTTTATAATGGGACTCAAAATAGGCACAAGGATGAAAATCATCCCAATCCAATCCATTACACATCCCATAACGAAAACAATAAGTAGCATGAGAAGTATTATGCCTGTAGGCCCAAAAGGAAGGCTCAACAAAAACCCTTTAACAAGGTCAATAGCTCCCATAGAAAGGAAAACTGCAGTGAAAAGTTTTCCCCCGAGAGCAATAAAGAGCACCATAGTAGAAATTCTCAATGTGATCAGCGCCGCCTCTTTGAGACTATTCCACGTAAGTTTTCGGTAAAATGCTGTAACTATAACCGCACCGAGAGCTCCCATCGCACCTGCTTCACTGGGCGCAGCGACACCAAAGAAAATGGTTCCCAAAACTGCTAAAATTAGAAACAATGGCGGAACCATGGATTTGCATATCATTTTGAAGAGTTGCGAACCCGTGACGAGATTTCTTTCTTCCTTTGAAATGGCAGGCGCGGTACTTGGCTGAAGGCCGGCCCTAACACCAATATAGGCCATATCCAAAGAAGCCATAAGAACTCCAGGAATTATGCCAGCAATAAAGAGGGCAGATATAGAAACTCCTGCTGTGGCTCCATAGAAAATCAGCATGATACTAGGAGGTATGATGACACCCAAGCCTCCACCCACGCAAATAGAACCCGACGCAAGCCCTTTATTATATCCTCTCGACAGCATACTCGGCAATGCAAGTAATCCTATAGTGATGACTCCAGCACCAACAATGCCTGTGCATGCCCCGAAAAGGGTGGCCATTAAAACAGTGGCTATCGCCAGTCCACCCCTCAAACCTCCAAATAGGAGGTAAAAGCTCTGATAAAGCTCTTCAGCGATCCCCGCCCGTTCCAGAACAGCTCCCATAAAAATAAAAAGAGGAGCTGCTACAAATGGGTAACTTGTCATCATCCCAAAAGCAGTGACTGGAAATAATCTGACGAAGCTCTCTCCAAGAAATACCAAGGCAAACCAAAGGGAAAAACCACCTAAAGCAAAGGCCACAGGGATCCCAAATATAATGGCCAAGACTACCGCGCATAGCATTATTATTGCAAATATTCCAAGCTCCATGTTTCCTTCCCCTTTGTGCTTATGACCCTTGGCTCGAAGTTCCCTTAGTTACCGTCGCCCAGTCTCGAATAAATTCAACAATGCCTTGCAACGCCAATAGCAAAAAAGAGATGGGTATGAATACCTTCAGTGGCCAGATAGGTTCGTGAAGTGGACTACTTCGACTCACCTCTCCCAATTTCCAAGAAGTATAAACATATTGGGTCCCGTCTTTTAGGAAGTAGTAACAAAGCGGAAATAGGAAAAACAAATAGAAAAGCAAATTAATGATTGCTCTTGTCCTGGGCCCAAATTTGTTATAGATAACGTCTACTTTAACATGGGCTTTCATATTGAGAACCCAGGCTCCCCCTAAAAGGAATGAGATCGAATACAAATGTAAGGCTGCATCAAAGGCCCAAGTAGTTGGACTCCCCAAGAGATACCTCATTAACACATCAAAACATACCACTACCACAAGAGCCAAAGTAAAATATGTTCCAACCACAGCAGCAGACTTACTAACCGTGTCAATCCGTTCCAAAAATTTCATGCCAGACTCCTCCGCTTAGAGAGGTCCCTCCTCTTCGGCACAGACCAATGAATTATATACTGCTTGAGGTAAGAGGACGAAGCGAAGTGAAGACATGATATCTTCACTTCGCCAGATCTATGGCTATATTGTCTCAATCTATTTTGCAACACGTTTCTTCATCTCCGAATAGGGTATCATCTGGCCAAAATAGCCACCCGTCTTGTCGAGATAGTCAACAAAAGGCGCAATATTCCCCCACTCTTTAGAAAATTTCTCCCAAGATTCCATGACACGCGCCACTTCAGGATCTTTCTGTGCTTTTTTTGCATAGAGAGTCAAGGCGGCTTCATTAAACTTTCGCATCACCTCCTCAGGCATAAGCTTCAGTTGAACTCCATACTTTTCTGTTGCTTTTTTCATGGCCACCACATCCGCTTCGCGGTTCCATGCGTATGCCCACAGCACCGAGTCATGACAGGCCTGAGCTATCTTCTTCTGGATATCTTTTGGAAAGCTATTCCACTTTTCAAGGTTAAACACGATAAGGAGTAATGAATGGTTAGTCTTCCTAGGAGTAAAATAAAGATATTTAGCAGCCTCCAGATAACCGACTTCTTGACCCAGTGCTATGTTCGACACCTCAAAAGCATCTATGACCCCTCTCTCCATTGCCGGAATTACCTCACTGGCGCCAAGCACAACCAATGAGCCTCCCAGATAGTGCATAATATCTGCCCTTAGTCCAGCTGCTCGCATCTTGAGACCTTTCAGGTCCTTAAGACTTTTGATTTCTTTATTTGCATATAAGAATACTTCTGCTGTTTGTATGGCAAAAGGAAAAGCCATGACATTATAGTGTTTCTTAAAAAGGTCCTGGAAAATCTCAAGGCCTCCTCCGTGATAAAGCCATACAATCTTTTCTGTCCCACTAATGTTTCCCGGGCTGTCACAGAAGAATGGCAATGCATAACACCTAGACATTGCATAACAAGGGCAGCCCATTCCAAAGTCAAGAGCTCCTGACCCTGCAGAAGGATACTCTTCAAGGGTTCCTACAAGCTCTCCCCCGGTATGTAGTTCCAACTTTACTCTTCCAGCAGTATAACACTCGATCAATTCCGCTACCTTCTCTGTTGCACCCCATAGCTGTTTGATTCCTCTTCCCCAAGCCGCTTGACCTCTCAATCTCCATGTTTTCTGTTTCGCTAGTGCAGGCGATGTTGTAACAGTTAAAACAAGACCTACGATTGCCACCAAACCCACAAAAACCAAACCGATTTTTTTTATCTTCCTTATCATTATTTCCCCTCCTATAGGTAATTTTGTTTAGAGTTGGTCAAACTGCTTATGGCAATCTCACCTCCTTCCCATATAATCTGTTCTTATTCTATGGGTTTCTTAGCAAGAATCCATGCTATAGTATGGCCCCGCTAAATACATTAAAGATTTCCATATCCTCGGTCACGTTATAGACCTTATGGGGAACTCCTGGCGGAACATTTACAAGTACCCCCTTTTTCAGTTTCATCTCTCCTAGCCCTTTAATCCAAATGGTCGCGCTTCCTGAAATTGGATAGATGATGTCATGAACTTCATGAGTATGCTCTTTTACCGAGGTTCCCCTAGGAACGATGACATGTGTAATGGTTACTTGTGAGCCGTCTTTTTCTTTGGTCAAAACAAATTTCAATTTGATTTGATCATTCAGCGGATGAGCCTTCCAAGCCATATTCTCTTCCTCTTTATAAACGTGGTGCCTCATCGACTCATCGATCTGTCTCGAGTCCTTTCCAGAACACCAGCTCTTTTTTATGTCGTCCCACATTTAGATTCTCCTCCTCTCCCGGACAAGCTAACCAAGTAAATAAAGCCCCATTTACAAATACACTCATATATCTCGCATCTTCCAGATGCGAGTTATACTTTAGGAATGAGTCAGATCATTTCCATTGGTTCGGTCGCTCGAAAACAATGATGTGCATTCGGAGGAATATAAATGACATCACCTGGCTTAAGTTCAACTTTTCTGCCATCTACCTCAAGGATTCCCCTGCCCGAAAGGATATAATTTTCGTGTTCCCAAGGATGGCTGTGATTAGGGCTCGCTCCATTGGCTTCAAAGGTAACAATCCGCATGAAAAAATTAGGTGCACCGTCTGCCTCACCAATCACAGTGCGAATCCTTACCTTATGCGCTCCTGCTTCTGTCATCTCCACAGGCTCTGCCTCAAGATAGTTCATGTGCTTCATTGATATACCTCCTCGCAGTGAGCATCTACTAATCTTGTCAAAGCGTTCAAAGAGATAAGGCCTCAACTAATATCTCCGAGATATCCATTATTCTTATCTTGTCTTCGACCCCTAAATCACGAACTGCATTGTCCAACATAATGTGGCACCATGGACAGGCAGTTGCGATGACCTCAGCCTTTACTTCCAAAGCCTGGCCCACACGCATATCCGAAAGTCTCTTTTCCTCTTCAATCTCAGTAAACATCCGTCCCCCACCTCCGCCACAACATAGGTTATCTGTTCCGCTCATTTTCATCTCCACTAGATTTAGCCCAGGAATAGAACGGAGAAGAGATCGGGGTGCATCCGTTATTCCATGATGCTTAGAAAGATAACATGGGTCATGGAAAGTTACCGTTCGTTCTATTTTTTTTATATACTTAAGTGCTGCCTTCTCCTGGAGTTCAGCAAAAAACTGAACGTAGCTCTTAATTTCAAAATCATCGTAAAGATCTGTGTACTCCTCTGTAAACACATTGAAATCATGAGGGCTCGCGGTCACAATCATCTTCGCTCCTGTCGCTTTGAAAGCCTTCTTATTGCTCTCAGCCAGCATCTCAAAGATCCCTTCGTCGCCAAGCTTAATAGCAGTATGGCCGCTACATGTTTCGTTTTCTAAGATGCCAAAATCAATACCAAAATACCGAAACAATTTTACCAAAGACTGGGCGACCTTGTGTAACGCAGGCTCATAGCTGACTGAACACCCTACAAAGAAAATAATCTCTGCCTTGTCCTTCGGTAATCTCTTCACCTCAAGATCCTTTGCCCACATAAGCCGGTCTTCCGGACGCTGGTTATACGGATTACCATACATATAAATCGACTTGAGCACTCTGCGCTGGTCAGGCATCGGTCCAATGGACTTTTCCACTAAAAGCTTCCGACCCCGGTCAATAATCTCCAAAAGAGGGATCCCTGCACTCAAATCCTTACACCTGTTGACACAGGCCTGACACGTTGTGCAGCGAAAGATATTCCTCATGAGTTCTTCCTTTTCAGCCCCATCCAAAAGTCCCCACTTCACTGCGTAATAAAGGGACTGAGTCAATCCCGATGCGCCCCTACTATAAAATGCCCCGGTGTTAGTGAAAATAGGACATGCAGAAATACAAAAATTACAATTCCAGCACTTACGGGTCCTTTCCTCAATGTCATTCATTAACTCTTTCACCCCGTTATCTAGCTCAGACATATCAACCTCCAAAAAATTATCCTTGTTGAGCATCCTATCTCCAAAGCGATCGCTCAAAAGTTCAGCTCTGCCGAATACACCCCAACAGTTGAATATTTGCTCTTGGCCCTATTCAAAAAGGGCAGTAAAATCATTAATAGATTCAAACGAATCAATCTCATAAGTGGCGTCTATGACCCTTTTCATGGTCTCTGCATCCAGGACGGCCGAGCTGTTTCCTATAAACTTTTCTTTTAATTCATCGCGGCTCAAGGAATGATCGGGATCATAGGTGTCCCCGTAAATATACTCCGCTGTGTCTGTGAATGTTCCCTTATTGGAAACGACCTCCAATGTGTAGTGCACCTGGGTCATTAACTTGCCTTTGGGCTGATCGGAGTTCAGATACGCGATCATCTTTTGTTCGCACTTCTCATCTTTTATCGATGTCACCTTTTTGCTGAATTCCACCAACTGGGGATTTGTCAGTGTCGTTGGCAGTTGCCACTGAGGACCAATCGGGATATCATAAGCTGCACATGCTAAGATATACCCGGCACTGTACTGGGCATGGACGGCATCTTTGAATTCCCAGTCATCCCACCTGCTCAGGCTTTGGAAAAGCTCACTTTTAGCCACGGCTGGATGTACTTTTACAGTGATTGCATCTATATCATCAGGTTTTAGCCCTTCGTTTTTCATGATGGTTTTCAGCATATATATGGGCGTATGGAACCAGCGGCAGCAGGGATACGGTTTGATTCCCATCTCCATGATGCCCCAATTCTCGCCTAGGCCCCGGACCATTGCATCAAAATCAAACTCTAGCATCCCAAAGGCCTTCCAGAAGCTATATTCCCCGATATCATCTACGATACAAGGGTCACTGGTGTAACCATCTTTGGAAAAGAATGCTGAAATCAGACCCACAAAGCTGAACCAGCCCATGTCCTGATATTTCAGATTGCCTAACGGTTTGGTATAGAGCCATTTGGAAATAAGGGGTACGGCCGTGTAATAGCCTGCAATACCCATGGCATTTTGAACACTTTCCGTATCCAGCCCAAGTATTTTTGCTGCCGCAACAGCTGCGGCAATACTATTGAATCCAAAGCCTGAGGCTTTCGCGATATCTGTGCCACCCTGCTCGTTTATTGTCAGCAAAGCATAGCTCTGGCAAAAACGATAAGAGAATTCATAGCCCACAACAACTGCGGTGATGAGGTCCTTCCCGCTAGCACCTACCTTCTCGGCGGCGTGGAGAGCAGCAAAAAACGGCACGCCTCCAATGTGGTAGTAGTTATACAGGGTTTCGTCTGCATCAATAAAATTGCAGAGCTTGCAATTCACAAAAGCTGCAGCAGCTGCAGATGTCTTATGTCCATTTGCTAGGATGGTAGCTTCTGTTCCGCTGCCAAATTCCTTACCCAGTTTTGCGATTTGGATCCCTTCCGGCACTGCATAGCTTCCCATAGTGCAGCCAATACAATCCAAGATATAGTCTTTGGCCTGATCCACCACCTCTTTCGGAAGATCTGAAAATTGAGTTTCGCTAACAAATTCGGCAAAATTTCTTGTTATATCCTGGCTACTCATGACCCTCCCTCCTCAAAAAAGTTGTTAACAAGAATTTACCTATACCCTTCCAATATCCCGGGATTCAGAATATTATTTGGATCAAATACAGCTTTCATCTTCTTGACCAACTCATAGGCGGTCTCACCGTAACGTTTAATAAAAAATGGTGTCCTTTTTGAGAACTGACCCCATTCACCCCCACATGTTCCGTACTTAATGTTGAACTCGGCTTCCTTCTTGAACTGATTCCTACTGATCTCCCGCATCACATCATCATCCCACTCAGGTGGCAAGACAAAGGTTGGATGCATAGTCAACGCCCCGATGTGCCCAAAGTAGTAATTTGTTAAATCTTCCAAATACGGAATACCCTCATTGAATCGCGCTCCTTCCTCCATGGCCTCTTCTAACTTCGCGAGGTTGGCAACCAATTCAATGGCGATCAGCTTGCCTTGCAATTTGTTCATCAAATATGGAGCAATAACCTCGCGGGCGACCCAGAGTTTTTTCCATTCCTCTAAATCCGTAATCGGGTAGGCCTTAATAGGATCCTCCTTCTGGAAAACCTCCATTACCTTCGCCATCTTTTTATCTGCCTCTTCCTTGTCCTGGCCTATACCAACAAAAAAGATGACAGGCCCAGGAGGTGGCTCCATCTCTTTTATTTGAAAAGCGATTGTTGAAACATTGTGATCCATAAATTCCATAAATAAGGGCGGTGGCGCTTTTTCCACATACATCCGTTTCACCGCTCGGGCTATGGGCTTTAGATCTGGGTAGATTGCAATGCCATAGGATTGCTTAACCGCAGGAATGAGACGCATCCGAATCATGGTTACAACACCCATAATGCCATCCCCGCCCACAAACATCTTGGTCAAATCTGTTCCTGCAGGCTTTCGCATTCCTTTTGTTCCGGTCTCGATGATCTCGCCCGTAGGAAGCACAACCTCCACCGCCAACACATAATCGGCAAGCTTGCCTATGGCAGCGTCTATAATGTGCCCACTAGTATTGTTAGAAATGACCCCTCCCATGCTGGCAATAACCCTGCTACCAGGTAAAATTGGCAGAAACCAGCCTCTCTCTGCCAACATATCTGCAGCTTCACCAACCCGAACGCCTGGACCAGATTCAAAGAACCCATAGTCCTCTCTTATTTCAAAGTTTGTTAACCTGGACGTATTAAGCATAATGCCTGGGATATGAGGACGGGATGATCCGGCAAGCTGGGTGCCAGAGCCGCGCACGAATACCGGGACTTTTTCCTTGTTTGCGTACTTGAAGATTTCCGAAATCTGTTCCTTTCTCTCTGGTAACACGACTACCAGCGGAAGATTTTCTCGGCTCGCATGATATGGGAAAGGGTCCAATGACTCCTTAATCTTTTCAAAAATGCTGTTCGTAACCCTATTTTTCCCAACAATCCCCTCCATCACTGATACAATCTCTTGTTCTTTATCTGTCGTAGCCATAGATACCTCCTTAGAAAAATGCCAAAAAGACCAAGATAAATCCGCAACCACTGCTTAGGCTGCCAGATATCTTAACGTGATCGAATTAAGCTCTCGTTTCCCCTTATTTTCCTCCCAGTACCCCAATTGCCTCATACTCTCTTCAACAAATCTCTGAATTTGGGCTATCTGCTCTTCGGACATCTGCCTGAACCGTCCTTGAGAACGGAAGTATTCTGAGACTGGAATCAGCGTTTCAGGATAATAGGTCAATCTCACTTCCCCATCATCATCTGTTTCCTTTAACGGAAAAATACCCGTCTCAACTGCCAAACGGACTACTTCTATGGAATCACCGGGTGAGATCCGCCATCCTGGAGGGCAGGCCGAAAGGAGATGTATAAAGCGAAAGCCCTTCTTGGCCTTGGCCTTCTCAAATTTCCTCTGAAAATCCTTTGCGTAGGTAACCACCGCCGTTGCCACATAGGCTGGCCGATGAGCTCTAACGATCTCAAATATGTCCTTCTTGAAACGGCTTTCTCCCCTCGGGGTGGTGGTTGTCCAAGAACCCTCTGGTGTCGCGGAGCTACGTTGAATACCAGTGTTCATGTATGCTTCATTATCATAACAAACATAGATAATATCTTCGTCGCGTTCAGCAGTACATGATAGGGCCTGCAGACCTATATCAAATGTGCCACCATCACCTGCCCACGCCATAACTGTTATGTCCTCCCGCCCCTGATGAATCAAGGCCTGCCGTACACCAGCTGCACAGGCAGCAGCGGCCTCGAACGGGACATGCAAAAGCGGCACCTTCAAACAAGTAGATGGAAACGGCCCAGCGATAATCGACCAGCAACAGGCCGGCATCACAACAATAGTCTTTCTGCCCATGATCTTGAGCACATGTCTCATGCTAAGCACTGCTCCACAGCCCGGACAACCCATATTGCCGCCGCTGATATATTCCTCATTACGAACTGTTAACTTCATACCGACCTTTCTGGCTAAAGCCAAATCATATCATCTCTAAAAGCGGGATTAGCTTTTACCTTTTCAAAGACTTGCAACAAAGTTTCTGGAAAGACCTCTTTACCTCCCAGGCTAATAATGACATCATAGATGTCTGGTCTTTCAGTAGCATTATAGAAGGTGGCACGCAGTTCCTGCGACAGAGTTCCTTGCGCGCCGTATGACAAAGCCCGATTCAGGACGATCACAGATTGATCCCTTTTAATAACTTTTTGAAGCGCTTTCTTGGGAAAGGGTCGAAACACGCGCAGCCTGATAAGGCCGACCTTCATACCCTTTTCCCTCATCATGTCAACTGCCACTCTCGTAGTTCCGGTCATGGCACCACTGACCAAAAATATAGCCTCTGCGTCCTCGCAATGATATGTTTCTATGAGATCGTACCTAGTTCCTATTGTCTCTTCGAATCGCCTATGGCAATCCTCTAACACCTCAAAGCTACGAGTAAAATCTCTCTGAATTGCTTTTCGGAAACGATAATAGTCATCTGGCAACGTTGCATTTCCGAAGGACCGTGGATCATCTATATCAAGCTTAAACTGCGCTTTGTAAGAAGGAAGGAATCTGTCAACTTTCTCTTGCTCATGAATTTCAACCTCTTCCATAGTATGCGAAAGAATAAAGCCATCAATCATCACCATTACAGGAAGCAGGAGTCTTTCTGAAACATAATATGCTTGAATAATCGTATCCAAGGCCTCCTGGCAGGTTTCGCAGTAAATTTGCAGCCAGCCTGTATCCCGTTGAGCAAGGCTGTCCGACTGATCCGCCCAGATGTTCCAGGGAGACCCTATAGCGCGGTTAGCATTCACCAGGACCAGAGGCATGCGCGCACCAACAAACCAATGAAGCACCTCATGCATCAACAATAGGCCGTGGGAAGAGGTCGCGGTAAATGCCCTACTCCCTGCAGCCACCGCACCGAAGCAGCTCGCAATGGCGGAAAATTCTGACTCCACATTGACGAATCGTCCACCCCATGAAGGAGCAATCTCAGATAAAGTTTCAATAATGTGGGTCTGAGGAGTAATGGGGTACGCAAAGATAACATCAGGCCTTGCCAATTTAACCCCAAATGCAACGGCATCGCTGCCCATCATCATGTCTTTGCCCACTATTCTTCCTCCATAACTATGCATCCTGTAGGACACACAGCCGAGCATATACCGCATCCTTTGCAGAAATCCTTGTCGAAAAAGACTTTTTCCGACTCTGTTTTGCTGATGATAACGCATGCATCGGGACAGAAGTACCAGCATGTCCGACACAGGGTACAGGTCCCGCAACTAAGGCAGCGCTCGGCTTCAGCAAGGATCTCCCCCAAAGATGCCCCTTCAACGACCTCACCGAAGTCGGCAATTCTTTCGCTTGGATCTCTTCGCTTCAGTTCAAATCGATCACGTTTGCTGAAGAAGGCCGTGTTTAACTGCTCGTAACCCACAACCCTTTGGTGATTAATTTCAGTGCCTGCCCTGAAAAATTTAGTTCTTTCATTTCGGCTCAGGACACCCAAATTCCTGAGTACAGTCAATGCGGCCCGCTTTCCAGAGGCGATGGCCTGAACTACGGTCCCCTCTCCAGTTTCGAAGTCGCCTCCAAAAATGATTTTTTCGTCATGCTCCATCGCTATTTCCGCTACCTGACCAACGGCAGCCACCACGCTATCAACGGTCCTGTATACCTTTTCACCGTTCGGTATAATTCTCCCTTCTTTCTTGGAAACGCCTTGGATCTCTATTTTCAGGGTGCCATCGTCCAGGGCTTCAATGCCTGTAATCAGCCTCTTTTGCAGAATCTGAATTTGCTCTTCCAGAGCCTCCCGAACTTCATCTTCAAAAGCGGGCGCCTCATCCAGCGTCCTGCGGTAAACAATCATCACTTCTTTGCCCAGCCGCGTTAACACCCGGGACACATCAAGGGCCGTATTTCCGCCGCCTACAACCGCAATTTTCTCTCCCAGATCGGGGACGTTTTCGGCATGAATGTTTCTTAGAACACTCAGTCCGTCGTACACACCCTTCCCCTTATAACGCCAGTCCGGGATGTTTCTGCCCCACAGGCCCGGAGAGAAAAAGATATAGTCATAATCCTTGCCTAGGGCGGACACCTCATCAGGCCTGATGACCTGCCCCCCGATAAAATTAACACCGAGAGAGAAGATGTTCTCTATCTCCCGGTCCACGATATTCCTTGGTAAACGATATTCGGGGATGCCGTAGCGAAGGAGCCCGCCTGCCTTAGCCTCCCGCTCATAAATGTCCACGGAGACCCCGTGTCTCGCCAAGAAATAAGAAGCCGACAACCCTGCTGGTCCGCTCCCAACAACCGCAACGTTTTTCCCCTTGCCCACCTCATCCTCTCTGCCGGGCGGAATCCCCAGCCCGTAATCGCCAATAAAACGTTCCACGGCCCGGATATTGAGCTTCTCATCGAAGATACCGCGGTTACATTTTGACTCGCAGAAGTGAGGGCAAACTCGACCGCAAACAGCTGGCAAAGGGTTTTCCTGTCGAATGACCTCTAGAGCTGCAATCACATCGCCTTCACGAAACAGCCGCATATATTTGGGAATATGGGTATGGGTAGGACAAGCCTCTGAACAGGGCGCAATGCCCTCTTCAAAGACAGGCTGAAGGGTTCTCCATGTGCCGGTATGGTTTTCAGATGTGTCCTTTTGGGAAATGGGAAAGTCTTCTATGTTGTACACACAAAGCGACTTCTCTCCAATATAAGCAGATTTCAACACCTCCACCAAAATACTCCCCTTTTTATGCTCTAGCCTTATCGTAAGCCTCTTCAAAGGCCTTAACATTTTCCTCTGTCCGGACAGGGATAAATTTCTTGATTCCTTCAATGATGCTTCTAGCTCCGACTAGGTTGGTGAAACCAACAAATGCTCCAAGGATAGGGGTATTAATATAAGGACTGGTTTTGCTCCCCAGTCCATTTCTTATCGCCACAGCATTCACATCCATGGTTCTGAGCTGAAAGTCGCCCATCAAAGAACTGAACTCTTCTGGCTCCTTGCTGCTATTAATTAGCATAAATCCCCCCTTCTGGATTCCGGCTGCAACATTGACGGCATTAACTAGCTTGTCACCCATAACAATGACATATTGAGGTCTTACTACTCTGCAGCGGAGATTCACAAAACGCTCATCCACTCTAACAAACGCTTCAACAGGGGCGCCCCTCCGCTCTGCGCCAAAGGCGGGAAATGCCTGGGCGTGTTTACCTTCTAAGAAAAATCCGTAAGCCAATATCCAGGAAGCAATCACGGCTCCCTGGCCTCCCCTTCCATGGAAACGGATCTCTTTCATTGCCTTTTAGCCCTATGGAAAGTAAACACCATGGTGAATAGGCATTCTTTTTAACCTCTAGTTAACTAAAGGTCGTTTGCCATACGACAAGCCTAGGACAGTTAATACTCTGAAGCGGGCCGAAATGAGATTTTACCATCTTCTGCATTTTGAGCGTGCACCCGTGACTCCATCAATTTAACAAAGGCCTTGATATGCGATTTAAGAAAGCGTTTTGCCTTTTCATACTTTCCTGTTTTTATATAGTCCAAGATTCGCTGGTGTTCTTTTTGGGAATTTCGGGTCAGGCCTGGAATGTAGGCATACATAAACTGGTACCGCGCGAGATTAAAAGCTATTGTCCTGTAAAAGTGGGTCACTCTCTTGTTTTCCGCGGCTTCAACAAGCTTGAAGTGGAAATCTGCAAACGCCCTTAAATAATCAAGCTTAGCTTGCTCATCAGAATCAGGGGGAAAAGGTAAATCCGCAGTCACCTCTAATGCTGCCTCTACCTCTGGAAGCTCTCGCTTACCTCTTAGGCCGATAAGATCAATGGCATAACACTCAAGCATTTCTCTAGCTTCATAAAGCTCTATAAAATCCTCAATGGAGATCCCGGCAACATAGCAGCCTTTTCTTGGAAGACTAACCACCAGATGTTCCTGCTCGAGTATCCTAAGTGCTTCACGCAGCGGCCCTCGGCTAATCTTTAAGCCAGATGACAACTCCATCTCATTCAATTTTTGGCCTGGAGCCAGCTCACCTGTAATAATCTTTGTTCTCAGATAATCTAGAACTGTCTCTGTCACTCCTAAGATTTCCATTAGATCTCACTTTCCTTTTTGTTGATTGTTAATTGTCAACAATCAATAATAATTTGTCAAGAAAAAAATTTCGCATATGATCCAATTTCAAAATGCATCAGTAATTTCCGGTTAGGTAATTGCATGTAATTTTTTAAAAAAATAACAAAATCGGTGAGTTGAGGCTATTTTTTGCTTGACATTCCCATTAGGGCGTGGGCGACAATTCGGCATGCCCCCATTGGAATCACGAGAAGACAGACCTTTGAAAATGACTTTTGAAGATCAACTCAAAGCACTTATCTTTTTCCATCTTGAAGAGCACACGTCTACCCGACATCCCCTTCAAATCCTTGAAGAAGATGATTTTGCCTGGGGGGTCATCGGGTAGCGTTTGTCAAGTAATGTAAAATTAGAATCCCTTGATGGGCTCGCCCGCCAGACTTAAGGCGGGCAAGCCTTCCCAGATTTCATTTTGGGCCCGAAGCAGAGTGAAAAGGATGCGGATACCTGTCTGCGTGCAACGCACAGGCAGGCAAGATCCCTCAGTAGGGAATTGTTCCATGATCTTCACACGCTGCTTCACCTCCTTAAAGCTCCTTTCAATGATATTCGTGGTTCTTATATACTTCCACCTATGAACCCCTGGGCCTAGGCTTTTGCCTCCAGGCTAAATAAACTACCCCGCCGCAAGCAGCGGGGTATTAGAATAGGGACAGCTGCCGATCTTCATACAGCTTTCGGTATTCGGAACCTTGTCTCTTGACATAGTCTCGTATTGTATTCT
>JAFDIV010000065.1 GCA_019307815.1 Deltaproteobacteria bacterium | reverse complement strand
CCGAAGCGCCATGATCACATCTTCTACAGTCAAGTGGTAATTGGTCAACTTGTCGGGATCAAGCCAGATGCGCATGGAATATTCCGCGCCAAAGACCTGGACCTCGCCTACGCCAGGGACTCTTGAGAGGATCTTTTCCAGATTCGACTTGGCATAGTCCATAAGGTCTATTCTGTCCATGCTGCCGTCTTCCGAAATAATGCCCACTGCCATCATGTAATTGCGGGTGGCCTTCATAACCTCGACCCCATGTTCCCTTACCACCTGCGGCAAACTGGCCATGGCGAGCTGGAGCTTGTTCTGCACCTTGGACCATGCCACATCCGGATCAGTGCCCGGCTTGAAGGTCAGCTCAATACGGCATGTACCGGAGTTATCGCTTGTAGAAGAAAGGTAGATCATACCTTCAAGCCCGGTCATCTTGTTTTCAATGACCTGGGTGACCGCATTCTCTACTGTCTCTGCTGATGCTCCGGGATAATAGGCCATGACCATTATGGTAGGCGGTGCAAGGTCAGGATACCGCGACACGGGCAAAAAACGAATAGCCAGCGCGCCAGCGCTCATCATTACAATCGCAATGACCCAGGCAAAGACCGGGCGATCCAGAAAGAATCTCGAGATCATCAGGCACCTCCTCCCTGCCGTTTCTGTGGCGGAGTCTGAGGCCTGGTCGCGCCCTTTCCCGGATTAAACGGGGCAGCCTTTACCGGCATCCCGGGCCGCACGAACTGAAGCCCTTCGACAATCACCCGATCGCCCGGATCCAGACCAGAGATAACCAGCCACCTGCTACCAATGGCCCGGCCCAGCTTTAGCATTCGCCTCTCGACCTTCCCTTCCTTACCCACAACTAGCACATAAGGCAGACCTTTGGGTGTACGGTTTACAGCTTGCTGAGGAACAAGGATGGCATCTTTTTTGATTCCTTCTGTAATGATTGCCCTGACAAACATCCTGGGTAGGAGTACACCCTTTGGATTTGGAAACACCATTCGCAGGATTACAGAGCCGGTGGTCGGATCAACAGATACGTCACGAAACTCCAATGTCCCTTGAAATGGATATTGCGTGCCGTCTTCCATTATGAGCCTTACCTTTTTCTGTTCAGCTCCATTGTGACGAAGAACGCCCTTTTCAAGCCTGCGCTTGAGGCGTAGCAATTCGGTAGTAGCCTGGGGCACATCCACATAGATGGGGTCGAGTTGTTGGATAGTTGCAAGGGGCATGGGTTGATATGCCGTTACAATAGCACCCTCTGTTACATTGGATTTACCGATTCGGCCCGAAATGGGCGCAGTTATCCTGGTGTAACCCAGATTAATACGGGCGGATCTTACGGCTGCCTTGGCCTGCGCTATAGCTGCCTCCGCAGCTGATATGGCCTTCCTATTGCTTTCCACCTGGGCCTCATAGGCCCGCAGTGTCGCCTCGGCAACTTCCGCTTCAGTCACTGCCCTGTCACGTTGTGTGGCGGAAACTGCTCTGTCCTTGTATGCCTCCTCGAATCGCTCGCGGTTGAGGCGGGCCAGAGCCAGGGTAGCCTTTTGCCGCGTAACATTGGCAATGCTTGCCGCCAGCGCAGCACGGGCCTGATCTGCATTTTTTCGCGCTGCCTCGAGTGCCGCTCTAGCCTGCTCCAGTGCCGCTTCAAATGGGGCAGGATCAATCTGATAAAGAAGCTCGCCCGCTTTGACATCCGAGCCTTCCTTAAAAAGCCGCTTCAGGATAAGGCCGCTGACCTGGGGCCGAACCTCTGCAATACGAAATGGAGAGCTGCGGCCGGGCAGTTCGGTAGTAAGTATAACCCGCTCGGGCCGAACCGTTACATAGCCCACTTGCGGGACACGTGCCGGGGGTGCCCCCTGCGGCCCTGGTTTACAGCCCGAAAAAGACAGCAAAATGAAGACCAGGCCTATAAAAAAGGCTGGCGCTGCTTTGCCGCAATTACTCATTAGCTCGCTCACTCGCATGAAATCTCCTCCAAATCTTAATACCCGGGCAATCGACCCTTTTGGATCCACAACTCAACCTATTGCCGAACTAGGCCTCTAAATAGCACATTTAGCACCACATCAGGGTCCTCGGGGTATGGGTTTTTCTCGGGCGAGTCCAACCACAGGAACAAAAATGCGTTGGAAATGCTATCAAGGCACAGGGCCAAAAAGCCTTTTCAGGAACTCGTTGTAAAGTTTTCGGATTGTGTCATCAAGCCCGGCCATGACGTTGAAACTTGCCCCTCGCGTCTCTGCAAAATAAAGCCGGATCATGGCCACATTGTCCTTAAAAACCTCTCCTTTGACCCTCACGTAATTGCGCAGTTTCTCGACCTCGTCTTCCCCCTCTTCTATGGCGCTCATAAGGGCCTCGTGGAACTTGTTGGCCTGCTCAAGGACCAGGCTCTTGTAAAGATCCTCCTTATTCTTGAAGAACTTGTACACTGTACCAATGCCGAACTCAGCCGACTTGGCGATCTCGTGCATGGAAACATTGTGGTAGCCCTTTTCCGAGAAAAGCCCCAAGGCAGTATCCAGGATCTCTTGTCGATGCCTGAGCCTCTCCCTTTCCCGCCTGGATAACTTCTTTTTCTCCATCTGTATCCCCTAAGGCCGTGTGGTTTTTGGGTATATGTGAATATATCGTCAAAATCTGAGATAACATTATTCCTAAATAATGCCTCGTCACCTGTCAAGCAAAAAAACAATGGCCTTGACATTTATGGAGCTGACGCCTTAAATGCCAAATGTGAGTATATCAGTCCGATATCTGGGGCTAGCTCTAATTGAGCTACGCGGGGAAGTACATGGTGGGGCAGCAGGTATGATATCTACCCTCTTGGCAGGGAAGCGGGGTAAGTGAGCGCGAGGGGCAATAGATAATAAAGAATTTACTCAACCTCGATTTTGGTCTCCCTTTTGCCGCCTTTTTCAGGAGGCCCTTTTTCCAGTTCCTCTATTCGTTCGTCCACCAATGATCTGATTGCCTTTAGGAATTCAACGCGTGAGCGGGTCAGGTGTTCCCTGAATTTTGGTTTTTTCCCCGGCACCTTTCTCTCCAGGTCCCTGAAAAACCTTCCAACGGGGCAAAGATAAGATTCTTCCTCAATCCTCTTGTCCTTGGCCATTTTTCCCTCCCTTGAAACATATCTTAAGATATTCTCCATCCAGCCTTCCGGACACAGATTGTGAGGCCGCCACCTGCCGCGGCAGGAGCATATGTTTCTTAAACCCGCCAAGGCGGACTATTAGCTCATCGCCTGTTTTGTTAAGCTGGAGTGCCTCCTTACTGGCAAAAGGTCTACCCTTATTAAGGTCTAGCAGGTCCTTGGGGAGATCAAATATATCAGAGAGGCTATGGGCAACGTCTAAAGAGATTATAATGGTCTTTTTACCGTTTTGGGCAGCCCTGAGGCCCGTAGCAGCAGCCAAAGTTGTCTTGCCTACACCTCCCTTTCCAGCAAAGAAAATGATTCTCATGACTTGCGCGCCTATGAATCTGTGTGGTTACTGTTTAGATGCATCCCCGGCACAGGGGGTCCCGCACCAATGGGCCGACGAGCTTTACTGAAAATTATAATATCAATACCCGTGTTGTCCAAGAGAAAAGAAGAACTTGTCCTGTATACCCAATGGTGCTTGTTTTTGTGGCTACTGTCCGTCCCATTTTGACAAGCTCTGAGAACAATGGGGTATGTCTCTGCAGTGCGCATGCGAATGTGTCACCGCCCCACGTACTTTTCGAACAGAGCCCGAGATAGAAATTGTTTTATCGCGGTTTCAGCTTTCTACTTGACAATCTTTTCGGGTTCATTATTTTAGACTAAAGAACGTTATTAGTCCAAAATTGCAAAACTCTATAAAATAGAAGGATCCGGCATGAAACAGGAAAAGTTTGAGTCCATACTGGATATAGCAAAAAAGATGTTTGCGCGGTACGGCCTGCGTAAAACAAGCATGGAGGAATTGGCACGCATGGCCAGAGTGGCCAAGGCCACTATCTACAACTACTTTGGCAGCAAGGATAGGGTTTACATGGAAGTCCTTCGCAGGGAGTCAGACGAGGTTGTGCAGAAGGTCTCATGGTCAGTGGCCCAGGAATCCTCACCAGAGGACAAATTAATTGCCTTTGCCAGGGCCAAGTTCCGATATGTGCGCCGGGCCGTAAATCTCCTGAACCTGGATCGGGAGGGGATAGAAAAACTTCTTCCTGCTGCCGAGGAGATTCGAAACCAATTTTTTGAGCGGGAGGTAGATATCATCCGCTCCATTTTGAAGGAAGGGGTGGAGAGGGGGGTTTTCCATCTTAAGGATGTCCTTCTAACAGCCAAGGCCATTGGCCATGCCTTGAGAGGATTTGAGCTAAACTGGCTGGTGCAGGAGAGTGAAGAACAAATTGATGAGTATCTTGATGAATTGATGAATATCCTCTTTTACGGACTGATGTCAGAAAAGGGGGGTGTTGCAAAGGCATGACGAATTGATGTTGTAGAGGAGGGAGGTGACAGGCATGTCAAGTAACCATTCACTCGAGGGTCTTACAGAAAAAAGAAATGTTATTCGGGATCGTGTGGAAGACGCGGTGATCAACCAGGTAAGCAACATCCTATTCCGAATGGGGGGCAAGGTTTCAAAAAAGGCCTGGGAGAAACTGCTCAATATAGCTGAGGACCTGGATAAGGATGGAACTTTCGCCTCCGCCATTAATGCAGTTCGCAGCGCCTTTGAGACTAACCATCCCCACATCCAGTTCCTCGAGATCGTAGCCAAAAAGAGTCCAGCTTGCCGCAAGAGACTTATAAGCAATTTTTTTCTCAACGCGGTCTTTAGAGGGAGACAGAAGAGGGAAGAATTCTCGCGCAACCACAATACACCTCAACCCTTTTTCTTCGTTATTTCCCCTACTATGAAGTGTAACTTACGCTGCCTTGGCTGCTATGCGGGCAACTATCACCGCAAGGACAGGCTGTCTTATGAGGTAATTGACAGGATCTTTGAAGATGCCAAAACAATGGGTATCTATTTTGTAACCGTCTCGGGAGGTGAGCCCTTTTTCAGAGAAGATATTCTAGATCTATTTGCGAGTCACAACGATATGTACTTTCAGGTCTTCACTAATGGCACTTTAATAGACTCCACACTGGCCAAGAAAATCTCTAAACTGGGAAATATTGCTCCGGTCATTTCATGTGAAGGTCTTGAAGAAGAGACCGACTATCGGCGGGGTAGAGGGACGTTTCAAAGGATCTGCCAGGCTATGGATAACCTGAGAGAGGCCGGGGTAATCTTCGGTTTTTCCACGGTCCCTGCCTCATACAATTATCCCACATTGCTAAAGGAAAAATATTATCAATTCCTTGTTAAGAAAGGCGCGTTGTTCGGCTGGTTTTTCCAGTATATCCCTATTGGTTTTAAACCGAACCCTGCGCTTATGCTCACCCCAGAGCAAAGGGTAACCCTTCATGACAGAGTAAAAGAGATCCGTAGCGGATGTCTTGCAGGAGCTCGTACAGACTCGGGCTATTTCCATATTAACAGCAATGGCGACATTGAGCCCTGCGTCTTTGCCCACTTTGCCGCAGATAACATCCTGGATATTTATAATCGTGGAGGGCACCTGTGGGATGCCCTTAATTCGGATTTTTTTAAGGAGATCAGGGCAGGTCAACCCTGGAACAAGAATCATCAGATGCCCTGTATGGTCATCGATAATCCTCACTGTCTGCGGAACGTGGTCAAAAAGACGCGCCCATATCCCACGCATGAAGGCGCAAAATCGATAATTGAGGACCCGGTGCTGGTTAATCATCTCAATGATTATTCAAAAAAGCTGGGAACCATCTTAAATGAAAGGGATGAGTTAATTCACCATGAGGAAATAAGGGCTGCAGCCAGGTGATCTCCGGCGCAGCTGAGACGGCTGAGGAGGCCAGTAAAGGGGCACTCTTTGACTCAAAAGGACTTCAATATACCGAATCTGCTAACCGCCTTTCGGGCGATCTTGCTTCCGTTTTTCATCTACATGATCTTGCAGCCCTCCCAGAGCAGTCGCATGATCGCTTTTGCGGTGTTTGCTTTTGCTTCCCTTACGGATCTATTCGACGGGTATCTTGCGCGCCGTCTGGATCAAGAGACAGAACTTGGCAAGTTCCTGGACCCGCTGGCCGACAAGTGCCTGGTGTTAGGGGCTTTTATTACCTTTATCTTTCTTTCAGAACAGATCCAGGTCTGGATGGTGCTCTGCATCCTGGCGCGGGACATAATGATCACCTGTTTCCGTTACCTGGCCATTTATCAGGGTAAAACCCTACAGACCACCCGTCTCGCTAAGGTGAAGACGGCCTTCCAGATGTTCAGTATCATGGTCATTCTAACGAGCTTTATGGTGCTCACCGTGCCTGAATATGATCTTATCAACCAGCAGTATCACAGTGCTTTGGAATCTGGTCTTTCGCGGTGGAATGTGGCCGGGGCCAATCTCCAGAGATTTCTGCGTGGTCAATATGATGATTTCTTTTTCGGCCTAACTTGTTTCCTGCCCTATTATCTGATGATATTGACCACGATCATCACGATCTTCTCTCTTTTACGCTATCTGTTTACCAATTATAAGCTTCTCCAGGGGCCGATTCCGGTAATACGCCCCAAGGAGAAAGAAAAAGGATATTTGCGAGATTTGGACAAGGGAAGTATCAGTGCGCTGAATAAATACCGCCACTCCGCAGGTGAGAGAAAGTCAGGTTGAAAAGGCACTTAAGCATGATTCTGGATATCACCGATATTCTCTTTTCTTTCACGGTCTTTTCCATGCTGGGATGGGTCCTTGAGCTGCTTTATCGCTCCATCCGGGATCAGCGCTTTGTAAATCCCGGCCTTTTAAAAGGCCCTTATCTTATCCTTTCTGGCTGCATGAAGGACCGAGACTACATGGTTTCAGGCACCACAATATTGCGCTTCAAAATGCCAGGAAGGTGACAGCGCTGAGCCCAAAGGAGATTGATATTATCAAAAAACACATGTGGCCCTTGACCCTTATACCCCCGCGTTATCCTGAATCGCTTATCGTCTGCCTGGTGGATACCTACTGCTCAATCAGGGATTACCTGAACATCAAAGGGGAGTGAGCCTATAGCTCATGGTATAAGGCCGAAAATAGAAATGGACGAAAAACCAATGACAGATAAAGCCCAAACGATATATTCAGCAGGCATTGACATCGGTTCTACTACGGCCAAGGTGATCATATGTGACGGCATTAGCAGGGTTGTTTTTGCCCGCTATCAACGTCACCAGGGCGAGACCGTAAAAACGGTTCGAAAGATTTTACAGGAGGCCCTGGACGAGCTGGGTAATATCCTGGTTCAGGTGTCCGTAACAGGTTCAGCCGGCATGGACGCGGGAACGAGCGAGGTGAATATATTGAACCGGCTTCACTTTATGATCATTGGGGCCAGGGAGGAAATGGGCTGTGGTGCGGGAGTGGCTGTCAGAGGTCAAATGGCCCGGCCTTTCTTTGTTCCCCATATCTGGCCGAAATATCTAGCCGATTTTGACAATTACGTGTCACTGGAAATCGAAAAATGGAAATCATGGGTATCCGGATTGGGATTGTGGAAAAAAGCAAGCGATTTTATGCGAAGGTGATTCTGGCACCTTGGACCTTACATAATTTGTAGAAACTTGATAAGAAAGGGGGAAGGAAATCATGTTTGATCTCATTAAAAAAACCATGCTAACAGGTGTAGGGCTGGCCGCCATGACCAGAGACAAGGTCGAGGAACTGGCCAGGGAGTTGATAGAAAAGGGCGAGATGACCGAGAAAGAAGGGAAGAATCTGGTGGATGAATTTATGAAGAAATCCGAGCAAGCCAAAAAGGACCTGGAAACAAAGGTTGAGGGCATAGTGGAGAAGGTGTTGGGGAAAATGAATTTGGCCACAAAAGAGGATATTAGAAGGCTTGAAGAAAAGATCAGGCATATTGAACAACAGAAGGCTTCGGGAGAGTAGAGCCTGGAGGTGAAGGAGGTCCTAATCTAGTTTCTAGGCTGCGTCTAAATGACCGATATCTTTCACAAGAACAACAGGGTTCCTCCCGGAAAGCTGGGCCTTGCCCTCGGCAGCGGCTCCGCCCGGGGCTGGGCACATATCGGGGTGATTAAAGCCCTTGCTGAAGCAGGTATTCACATCGATTATGTTGCCGGTACCAGTATTGGTGCCGTGGTTGCCGCAGTCTATGCCTCCGGCAACATAGAGGCATTGGAAGAGATTGTCCTTCAGCTTGACTGGAAGCAGATTGCCTCTTTCCTCGATGTTGTCTTCCCTAAATCCGGGCTGATCGACGGGAACAAAATTGCTCGAGGATCTTTCCCTCCCCTTTTGTGCGGTATCAACCGATCTTGCCACCGGAAACGAGGTGGTTATTCAAGACGGCGACATCATTGAGGCAGTGAGGGCCAGCATCTCTGTGCCGGGCATATTCACCCCGGTCAGGAAAGGCGATATGATCCTGGTGGACGGTGGTCTTGTCAACCCTGTTCCCGTGAGTGTGGCGAGGGAGATGGGGGCCGATCTAGTTATTGCAGTTGATCTCAACCACGATATTGTTGAGAAGAAAGGGATCAGTAGAACCCGTACCCCCAATTCCGATGGATTGGCCCCAGGCATAGGAACTTCACAGGGCTTGACAAAAAGGAGCAGAATACTGGGTGCCTTAAACAAAAGACTCGAGACGCTTGATCTCCCTGCTTTAACGCATATAAGACAATGGATGTCCAGGGATCCTGTGCCTAACATTTTTGAGGTAATAATAAGCTCCATCAATATCATGGAGGCACAGATTACCGCCATATAAGACAATGGATGTCCAGGGATCCTATGCCTAACATTTTTGAGGTAATAATAAGCTCCATCAATATTATGCAGGCACAGATTACTGCTACAAGGCTGAAAACTGATCGCCCGGACCTGCTGATTCAACCACACTTAGGTCACATCAGATTCCTGGAATTCAACAAGGCCCAGGAGGCCATTGCCGAGGGATACAGGGAGGCTAAAGCATGCATATCCGCAAAATCGGGATAATAGGAAAGACATACCGTCATATCCAGCGATACCGCCAGATTCTGACCGTACTTTTCAAATATGGTTTTGGTGATCTGGTGCATACGCTGAAAATTGAGCAGTACCTGGAAATTGGTCTTCAGATGATCTCCCGCAAACGTAGAGAAAAGATAGAGACACTGTCTCGGGCAGAGCGGGTGAGGATGGCAATGGAGGAACTTGGTCCCACCTTCGTCAAGATGGGCCAAATACTTTCGACTCGTCCTGATTTACTGCCAGTGGAATTCATCCAGGAACTAGGGAAGCTCCAAGATCATGTTCCGCCCTTTGAGTATGCCCAGGCAAAGGATATTATTGAAAGAGAACTCGGAGTTCCCCTTGGTCAACTCTTCAAGGATTTCGAGGAAACTCCGTTGGCTTCAGCATCAATCGGCCAGGTCCATCGGGCACGGCTTGTAGATGGGGATGAGGTGGTGGTAAAGGTTCAGAGGCCCGGTATCCGGAAGACCATTGAAGTGGATCTGGAGATCATGCTGCACCTGGCTACACTTATGGAAAAACACCTGGAAGGTTGGGATATCCAGCGCCCCCCCCGGATCGTGGAGGAATTTGCCAGGACACTGGAAAAGGAACTTGATTATACAATTGAGGCGGCTCACACAGAGCGCTTTGCCATGCAGTTTATTGGTGATACTACCGTGTATGTACCCAAAATATATCGGGAGGCCACAACAAGCCGAGTGCTTACCATGGAGTATGTAAGCGGTATCAAGGCATCCGAAATCGCCCGGCTGGATGAAGCAGGCTATGACAGACGCGAGATCGCCCGCCGGGGATTTGACCTGATCATGAAGCAGATCTTTGTTCATGGCTTTTTTCATGCCGATCCCCATCCG
>JAFDIV010000064.1 GCA_019307815.1 Deltaproteobacteria bacterium | reverse complement strand
GATAACACTTGCTCCGAGAGGAATAAAGTCCGCATACCCCCTCACGTCCATTGCCTGCTGCGGGCAGATCTTGACGCAGCACTGACATTCCCAGCACATGGAGGGATCACGGTTATACGCCTTCATCTTTTCCATGTCCAATACCATCAGGTCATTAGGGCAGATATACATGCAAGCAGTCTTGTCCTGCCCTTTGCAACCATCACACTTCTCTACCATTACGAAACTTGGCATTATCACACCTCCTGATTTCAACGGATTTACAGTTCTTGTGCTTCTGATGGTTAATCACTTAAAACGTCCCTGATTACACCTCCTTTCTATCTTGAAATTGTAGATGCCCTCATAACGAAGCCTCAGGTCACCTGAAACCTTTACCCTGTTGACCCATTTTGGAATCAGGCCCTTCCATTCCTTTTCCTTTTTTTTCCATCTGGGTCTTGACAATCTCTTTGATTTCTTCCTTGTTTACTTTTCGTTCCTGAATGGTAATTGTCTTTTGCTGTTCCAGCTCTTGCTTGAGTTTCTGATTTCCTCCTGCTGATTTTGTATGATGTTAATCAATTCGTTCAATCGTTACTCCATTTCTGCGTTGGTCATCGCAGCAAGTGAAGTTTGCACCCAGAAAAGGACAACAGCGATCAATACCATACACAACCATTTGTAAGATTTCATTCTCCAAACTCCCTTCTATTTTTTTCTAATGAAACCTCCGCTGCTTGTTCATAGTGGGTTCTGAAAGAGGAAGAGCCTCTTCTATAGCCTTTCCAAGCAATAATTGTGCCGGGGGAAACTCTAGAAAACGCGCAGTATAAGTTACTTAAACTTCAACAATATTCCCATACAGGATTTGGGCTTGGGGGTAGGAGAATCAAAGTGTGTAATCGTTGTGTTTACAGCATGTAACCTGGCCGTTTCAGGGAGTGGCCCCTCTGCAAAGGCGGGAATAGAAGGATAGCCTTTTACAATTTGTAAAGAAAACCGTCAGCAGTTCCCTTAATTCTTTCAATAGGCATATCCTGCACCTGGCGAAAACCCATTCTATTCAAGGTCTTGATCGAGGTTAACCTATTCGGCTTCCTATGGCACGGTTCTTGATTTAATGAATGGCAAATACTTCAAGGTCCGTCCAGCAATTCAAACTTTTCAAAGTAGAGGAGGGAAAAAATGAGAAAAAATGTAATAGCTATGTTGATTGGTTATATCATCGCGGTAGCTGCCTTTGCAGTCTTTTTCGTCCGCAGTGCGCACGCTCAGGATGTCATAAATTATTCTTGCTCAGCTCAAATTTATGAGGCCCTGGAAAAGGCACGGATTGAGGCCTTTACACAGAGGACCGGGCACGGTTACAGCGATATAGCAGCCACTGCGCGACGGCTATATCCCCGCCACAAACAATACGGCTATTATGAAACACTTTTTTCGAAGGATCCTGTTGCCGTTATCGTGAACAAACAAAATCCCTTAGCCGATGTTTCCGAAGCCCAACTCCAGGATATTTTCACCGGGGAAATTACAAACTGGAAAGAGTTGGGAGGCCCTGATAAGCAAATACTTGTTGTTGTACCGGCTGCACATACGGCATCCTATAAAAATTTCGCCAGGAATGTGATCCATTGGAGGAAAATGAGATATGATGTGATGACCTTTCTTTCAAGTAGAGTTATTGAGATTGTGGAGCGCTTTCCCTGGGCTGTCTCTTTTATAGCAGAGGGAGCCGCAAGGTATACCCGAGTGAAAGTACTCAAGATTGACGGCAGGTCTCCTCTGGATATGGGCTATCCCTACTATCAGGTCTTTTCCTTTGTCACCAAAGGGGAACCTACCGGCGCCGTGAAAGAGTTTATTGATGATGTCTTGTCCGGCCCAGGCAGGAAGATCATGCTAAAGAAGGGCATGACCCCATATTTCGAATAATTGCATTACCCCTAACCCTGAGCCATGGTTATGCGTTGTTAAAGGTGTTCCCGCCGCCCCCGGATAATAGCGGGGAGGCGGGCTTTTTTTTGTTTTCGCGTGCAGGTGTGCATGTTTATTATTTCTTTTCCTTGGGAAACATATCGAAAACCGATGATGGGGATTCCACCACCTTCTGGATCTTTTCCTCAATGTCCCTTTTTACTTCTTCGTCCTTTTTCGCCCATGCCCCCTCTATTTTTGCCACTAGCTCATCGATTTCGCATGGCTTGGTGAGATAATCGTAAGCCCCCAGCTTTACTGCCTCAAGTGCCGAGTTAATGGACCCGTGTCCCGTGAGAATCAGGGTCTCGGTAAAAAGATCCAGCTTCTTAATCTCCTTCAGGGTAGTTATGCCGTCCATCCCGGGCATCTTCAGGTCCAGGACAACCACATCGAAATTCTCTTTTTCGAGCATGCGAATTGCTTCGTCACCACTGTTGGCGGTTATGACACGGTATCCCCTCGCATTCAACAGCTTCGCCATGTTTTCAGTAAAGGTGACCTCGTCATCCACCAGTAATATTTTTGCTCCCAACATCACTCATCCCTCCTTTTCCCTTTTGGGGTTAAATTCATTTTCTCTTTTTCAATAATCAAGGGCAACAGTAGGTTCTTCAGAGCCCCCTTCGAATTCCTTTATCAGGTCACCCGGAGGTTCTGAAGGTAAAAAGATTGTAAATTCGCTTCCCGTACCGATTTCGCTCCGCATCCTGATCTCTCCACCAAGCCTTTTGATCGTACTGTAGCAGATGGAAAGCCCAAGGCCTGTACCCTTGCCAATCGGCTTTGTGGTGAAAAACGGATCGAATATCCTATCCAGGTTCTCCTCTGGGATCCCGCAACCCGTGTCTGCAAACACGATTTCCACTCCCTTTTTTTGCGGGAAATACCTGGTACTTATCCTGATACTCCCGTATGGCTTGCCCTCATGGGCGTCTATGGCATTGGTAATCATGTTCAGGAATACCTGTTGAAGCTGTGAAGGATCTGAAAGTACAGGCGGCATATTTTCATCGAAGTCAGTTAGAAATTTTATGCCGCTGCTCCTGGCCTCCCTTTCCATTAAGTTAATGATTTCTGAAAGGAACTGGTTGATGTTCACGGATTCAATAACCGATTTGGTTCGTCGAGAAAAACGGAGCAGGTTCTGTGTGATGCGCTTGCACCGCTGTATCTGCATGTCTATCTGTGACATGGACTTGTTGAACTGATCCATGAAATCCCGATCCGGAATAGGTTTTCGATTAAGCATATCCAGGAGAATCTGCCTCTCTGTGAGGATAATCGCCAGCGGGTTATTTATTTCGTGGGCAACGCCCGCCGAAAGCTCACCCACAGCAGCCAGTTTGCCTGCCTGCATTAGTTGCTTGTTCAGACGTTCTGCCTCCAGATCACGTTCCTTGATCATCTTGATCATACGGCTGGTAATGAAAACGGCAACTACCACAATGGCTCCCGCGCTCAACAGGAGAAAGACCAATGCCGACAGATTCGCATGACTGACATCATTGAAGGCCTCTGAGTAGTTTTGCCTTATCACCAGCTTCCATCGCGGCTGTGACAACCAGGTAGAGGCAATGATCCGGCGTTTATCCTCTATCCGGATTTCGATGCCTTCGTGGGGTTCCCCTACTGGCTCTGGCGCCTTTTCCATGATCTTTCCCTTGAATCGGGGTGAGGTCTGGTAAACCCCGGCCCTATTCAAAAGGTAAACCTCACCCGTCTTGCCAATTCTCACATTTTCCACCAGGGAGCGAAAGCTGTCCGTATCAATCGTGGCCCTCAGAATATGAAATGTGGCACCTTACGGAAGCCCATAAACATGTCACTTATGTAGACTCCTTTGTTCATTACTTCCTTAAACCAGAAGGCCTTTGAATAATTTTTATCCATAAGGTCATAGGGACCGATGTATGCCAAATGCCTTCCGCTTTGATCAATGACCCCCAAATCAGTAATGGAGCCGTATTCACGATTCAACATTTCAAAGACGTAATCCAGATTTGAAACGTTTGTAAGGTAGTCCCTGGTATGGGTCTTGGCAATCAACTGAAGACCAGAAACACGATTTTTCAAAAAAAGTTCGATGATCTTCCTGTGATTTTCGACCTTGCTGCGAAACGCAAGCATCATCCTGTCTTTTGCAAACCGGGTATAGTGAACGTTTATACCCCACCCCACCAGTAGAAGTGGGATCAAGGAGCAAAGCAGGGTCAACCGTATAAACCTCCGAAAGAGCCTCCGATAATAACCCTTCCTGGCAGCATCGTTTCCGTTTTTATAATGATATGATCTGCCTGCACTGGTATCGTTCATCTTAAAGTTTCCCTACGAAAGATATCTCTCATTCGATGAAACCGTTGAAACACACCACTGAAAACAGGGGCTTCCTTTATCTTGTCTCTTTCAAAATGTGTGCCACAGAATCCCGGTAAATGTAATCCAGAAAAACCGGTAACCTTTGGATTTAAAAGGGTTTTCTAATACGGAATCAAGATAGAAATGACGGTGTGTATACCGCAAGGTTACGCATCATGAAACTTCCCGTTTCCAGTCCCGGGCCTTCCGCTTGATGCCGCCTGAAGAAACACTACCCAAAGCCAACATGAAATTGTGGAATGACAAAAAAGATTGTGTGACTAGGACAGCACTTTCCAGTACTTTTTGTGCACCTCAATCGTCTTTTTCAGGAAAGATGGTATACCCTGGCCTAGATCTTTTATCCGATGGATCTGATTTTGATCAACACTCTTTACGCCACATAGCTCCTGCATGACCCTAAGGCCGCATTCCCTGATACCTTTGACGCTATAGCCTCCTTCCAGTACAAAAGCGATGCGACCTTCAGAGGCCTTCTCCGCGGTTTCGACCAATAACGAAGTGATCAATGCATAACCCTTGGGAGTGACCCTCATACCACCCAGACGATCGTACATGTAAAGATCAAAACCGCACGAAACCAGGATCATATTCGGACTATATTCCACTGCCAACGGATTGATAATGAAATGGATAAGTGGCACATTGACGCTAAAACCTTCCCCTTTTCCAATTCCAACCTCTCCCAGATTGCCTGTGCCCGGGTAAGAAGGGAATTGATGGATAGAAGTATAAAGTACCTGATCAGTGTCATAGAAGACATCCTGCGTGCCGTTTCCATGATGTACATCAATATCTACAATCATTACTCTTTGCGCCCCAAGCCTTTCTATGAAGTATCTGGCACCGATGGCCACATTGTTGAACAGGCAAAATCCCATTGCCCTGTCGCTAGTTGCGTGGTGGCCCGGCGGCCTCACAAAGGCAAAGCCCCTTGTCCCCCTGCCGCTCCAGATCTCTCTTAGCAATGTGCATACCCCTCCCGCTGCCAGCCGTGCGACCTCATAGGACTTGGCAGTGGCCTGGGTATCGATGTCAAAAGAGGTGAGCCTCTTATCCTCGCTATCAGCCACCTGCTTGATGTATTCGGGCGTATGCACCAATGCAAGGTCTTCCAGCGAGGCGGGCGCAGGTTCCACTTTCACCCATTTTCCGTCCAGGGACGGGTCTTGCAACACCTCATCTACTGCCACGATCCGTCTGGGACTTTCCAGATGTGCCACGCCTTCAAGATGAAGTTTAAAGCGTTCATCATGGACTATCAGGACCGGCGGTCTTTTCTTCGCAGGTCTTCTTAACGTGGTGGCCTGCCCGAGGCCGAACTGAACAAGGCCCTCTGCTTCCGGTATCCTATTCCTGTACTTTTGCAATCCCCGGATTATCGCAATACTGATCTCCGGGTTTGCTCCGGGCCTCAGGCATTCCCATTCAATAATAATGTTCCTGCGGCCCCTTTCTTTCTCGTCCTTCGGCTGCTTGCGCAAGGACTTGATCTGCTTGATCAAGATTGCGTTGATCTCCCGTACTGCGCCCTTGGTTAATCGGTCAGCCTTGTTGGCCATTGTCAAAATCGATCTGAAAAGATGACCTTCTGGCCTTTTCAAGACATATCCGGAAAGTCCCCGCGGCTGAAAGCCAAGGGATTGGTAAAACGTCCTTGCCGCGATCTCTGAATCAAGAAAGATGCTTTTCACCCCCCCAAGCTCACTCTTGCCCAACAGCCATACGCCTGATACCAGAAAGGTGCCGATGCCCCTCAAGGATCCCAGAACCCCTAATACCTCCCTGTTGGGACTACTTGAAACCGTGGCGATATACTTGATCTCAATTTCCGCGGAAAAGGCTCCGGGTTCCACGCCTATAAAGACCAAGCCGACTATTTGTCCCTCTACAAGACACACAAATACATTGCTTTCCAGACCTCTTATCAAGCAATCCAATAAAAACCTTACATGGAAAAACTCCAGGTTGAGCTCGGCCACCTGCACCAGGCCGGTCATGCAATAGGGAAATGGCGCAAAATAGGCAACTGTGCCACTGCCGACGATCCCCTGATACCATACGACCGATTGGGCCTTGAGCCGTGAGGGGTTCAGGGGCTGCATATTTCGTTTGATTTTATCAAGGTAGGAAATAAGTGATGTTTGCCGTGATGCCGTCCCAACAGGCTTCTGGTACTCGGCCCTTCTTTTTACCTGCGCTGCGGCGTAATCGATCTCGTGGCGCACCATGAACTGAAGGCCTTCCTGCCGGATCGCCCGAGACATGTTACGGTATTCTATGCCCCTTTTATCGCGCTCCAGTGCCTCTTTGCCAACAAGTTCCCCATACTTCACCAGGAGGGCCTGTTCTATGGGAACGGTGCCTTCATTGAAAAATAGGAACTTGCTTACAGGGACCTCCTGGTCTGCAAAAAGAAAGTAAAAATAATTGCCCGACGACGACCCATTGCGCTGTGAAGGGACGTCTATGAGCCCCTGGTCGAGCATCTGGAATAAGGAATAGCCCGCGGCAGAATCCCTTTGCGCTATTTCTTTGATAGCGTCTCTTATGTGTTCCTTTTTAATCATAACGGAGAGGCCATTGAGGGTTTCATCATACCCTAGCGGGTCCCAGACCCAATTTTTCCATGATCTCCGCACAAATCGTGAGGCCGAGGCCGAGGTGCCCGGTCCTCGTGGTAAAAAAGGCATCGAATATATATTCAACGGCATCCTCGGGGATACCTGGCCCGTTATCCGATACGGTCACCATAACCCCGTCCTTTTCAGTTCGCGTTTCAATTCGGATTTCTCCGTCTTTTTCAATGGCGTCCATAGCGTTGAGGAGGATATGAAGGATGACCTGACCCAGCTTGGTCCGGTCGCTCGTAACCGATGGGAGTTGACCCTGATGCGCTAAACGGACCTTAATGTTTCTGAATCGCAACTCCCTGTCCAAAATTTCCAATACCTCTTTCAATAATCCATTTACATCCAACTCGCTTGCAATGGGAAAGCTTGGTTTCAAAAAGCTGGTAAACCTCTCGACAAATTTGCGGCCCCTGGTCATCTCGGACCTGATCTGACCCATGGTGTGCCGAATTTCACGCAGGTCCTCTTTTTTGGCCGCCTCATCTATCCACGCAGCGGCTACATCTATATTTGACAGGATATCGCCCATTTCACGAAGAAGACTCGGAAAAAGCTCCAATAGTGAAAGCAGATGACCGGTGCGGTAAAATCTCTCCCCCAATACCTGAATTCTCTGTCGCTTGCTTTCCAGCAGCGTGATCAGGTAATTTGTGGTAAGCAGCACGGTCACAACAATAAGGATGCTTCCCAGGATAAAGACTAGGATACCGATATTGCGGACACGATGGATAGGCTTAAGGATAGTCCTGCTGTCAATCTTTACCACGCACAGCCAGGGTGCTCGGTCCAGCCACGCCATGGCGCAGAACTCACCTCCATGCTTCTCGATTTTGACCCCCTCAAAGGGGGCTATGCCCCTAAATTCAGACTGGCTCATGAGTCGGTTGCCTGTGCGCGGTTTGGATTGGAAGACACCCTGGCGGTTGATCAAAAACGCATCCGTGCCGCCGGAAACACCACTGTCTGAAACGATCCTGTCAAAATATGTGGCGTCTACAGTGGCTCGCAGTATCCAGGGCCCTGTTTTGCCACTCCTTTTAAGTGCAATCACAAAATGCGGGACCTTACGAAACCCCAGGAATACATCACTAACATACACGCCCCTTTCCATCACGGATTTAAACCATTCAGCGTACTTATAATTTTTGGAGATGAGGTCGTAAGGGCCAGCATACGCCAGCTGCCGGCCTTCCGCGTCGATAATGCCCAGGTCAGTGAAGTAAGGCAGTTCCTTAAGGAGGGAATGAAATACAGATTCCAGGGGCTCTGGAGTTGTGAATGTAACGGGGTTTAAATTCGCTGAAAGCAGCCGGAGGTCGTTGAGACGTTCGGCAAGGAACCCATCTATCGCATCCTTGTGGTGAACTACCTCTGTACGGACACTCTCCATTGTCTTTTTCCTCAGCTCGGACATAGTGCAAAAGTACATGCTTCCACCGATCAAGAGCAGAGGAAGAAAGGCTGCGGCCAGAATCGCCACGATCACCCTATTCCATAGGGAGCGATAATATGGAAAATCCCTAATGGTGGTATTACCCATCGGGCCGGAAATATTTTCCATGGCTTTCTGCGCTCCTTCCTGCTTATTCCGCCTCTTCTTCCACATACTGCAGGATATCCTGCAACCTTATGATGCCCAGCATCCTTCCTGCCCTGACCACAGGCATGAACCGTACGTTATGAACAATCATCTGATTGGCCACGTCCGTAAGATAGGCATTCGGCGCGGCTGCAAACCAGTAGCGATGCATGACCTCGGCCACGGTTTTTTTAGGCAATAGCTCTGGGTTCCCTTGCAGGTCCTGCCAAGTAAGGGATCGTCCTGTGAAGGTCTTTCGGGCCTCTTCCACCAACGCGCGTTTGGTTACTACGCCCCGAAGCCGGTCCCCTTCATCAAGGACATATGCCTCTTCCACCACCTCTTCTCCGGGGGCCCTGCTCATCATCTTCACTGCTGTAAAGAGAGTGTCTTGCGGTCGAAGCCTTCTAAACGGGCAAAGCGCAATTTGGCCCACCAGTTTCCTAGGCCAGAGCACTGGGTGGCGCCTTATGGCCTCAGTCTCATGGGCCTCCTTTATCTTTTCCACCAGGTCTTCCATGTCATACGGTTTCATGAGGTAATCATATGCCCCCTCCCGTATGGCCTGGATACCGGTGGAGAGGCTTCCGTGGCCCGTGAGCATGATCACCTCGGTATCGGGAGACACCCTCTTGATCTCTTTCATTGCTGTCAGTCCATCCATACCGGGCATCCTGAGGTCCATGACGACCACATCAAATACTTGCCCGAACTTGACGGCCCGGACTGCTTCATAACCGTCAAAGACTGTGGACACATCGAACCCCCGGCCTTTCAATATGGCGGCCACGTTCAGCACAAATTCTTTTTCGTCATCCGCCAGCAGGACCCGTATACCTTGCTTCATGGCCTAAGACCTCTTATTTTGTAACCACGAACCCCTGAATCCTTATCCTAACACCAAAGCCCCAGGCCTTCAAGGGACGTGCATCCCTGCAGCAATGGGCCTCTTTTTTCTTCCCACCTCAAAGGCGGGTCAGAAATGGCATTATGACAGGAACAAGACGATGAAACAAAAGGCCAGGGAAATCATCCATAGGCAATGACTGACGCTACCCTTTCTTACAGGGTGGAAATGTGCCTCAGGGCACCTGTGGCCCCTTTCGCACAGGTACTGGGTGACCTCTGTTCCGGTTTTCCTGCTCACAAACCTCTTTCGCCTAACCGGTGCTCCGCATAGTGCGCCTGTCTTGCCTACCTTTTTCGTACAGGTGAGGCGTGCCCCAATCAGTAGGCTGACCAAGTTGTAAATCCAGTTCCATGTGGTGGCAAAGATCAGGAGTGAAACAAAGAATACCAACATATGCACCTTGGATACACCCATGCTGGAGAGCCTTGTCCCAAGTTGTTCGGGGTTTAGAGGCCCCTCCACCCCGCCAAAGAGCCCCAGGTAATAGAGGGGAAAACAGATGCCCATGACTATCATGGAATAACCAAGACTCCTTAATCGCCTCCGAAAGTAGGATTGGGGGGTATGCCCCGGCATTGAGGAGACCTTATGCCCAAGCTTGTGGTGTCTTTGCGTATGGTGATTCATGTCACGACCTCCTGCCTTTGTGGTACGGGGAGGAGGGATCCCATCCACTCAGGGACAGGTAATCCCGCCATCCCCGTCGGCCGGGCAGTGGGAGCCGCCGCCTAACCGCTAAGCTTTGCCATGACCCCTGGGATAATCTTGTAGAAGCATATGATCGCCACAATAACGCAGTAGGCCGGGACCACTACCCTCCACATCTTCTCGGGAAAGACACGTGTCGTATAAGGTGCTGCCACTGCCGTAAACATGGTGGCAAGCATCATGGAGGGCAACAGGAGATAATCAATGGTTACGCCGCCTGCAAGCAGTGAGAGCCAGACGATGATGGAGAAGACACAGACAGTGCCTTCTGATATGGCCGTC
>JAFDIV010000006.1 GCA_019307815.1 Deltaproteobacteria bacterium | reverse complement strand
GATCAGAACAGTGCGCCAGCTGCGCATTCAAATCTTAAATGAGACCAGGGCTATGGATAGAATGAATCGCCAACCTATCCACTGGGCAAAGGATAATTATCCCCATTCACCTTACGCAAAAACTTAACCGGACATTACTGATATGAAAGAAAGTTTTTTTCTTAGCGTAAGACCCCTCAGTGGGCTTTCCGTCTCACGTGCAAGAACAGCGTCATGGATTGAGCTGGTATCGGTAAAGTTGAACAAGATAGAACCAAGGAGGAGCATTGTTTCATGACTGATGTAAAGGACCCAAGAGAAAATAACGTGCTTATAGTAATCGCATGTGGCACTAATAACCCAAATCGATCGGTACGGGGTATCCACCTAGCACATGTGGCCCACAGGATGGGTAAAAACGTAGCTGTTTTCCTGCTTGACGAAGGGGTATATCTGGCAAGAAAGGGGATAACTGACAACCTCAAGGCACCCACTGGTGACGTGGCCGACGATCTGCTCATGTACCTTCAGGAATTTGAGATACCGATTTATGCCTGTGAGCCGTGCGCCAAAGCAAGGCAAATAGGGGAAAAAGACCTACAGGAAGGGATAGAGATGGCTCCTGCCTCAAAGCTCTTTGAATTGGCTTGCCATAGTACAACCATCTCCCTTTGATCAAAAGGAAGATCTATGTTGTTGAAGACCGACCTATTCCCCGAGCGCTTCGAGGCTGTGATTCAAAGCATAAGTGACGGTGTTGTCACGGTGGATTCAAACTGGCGAATCACCTGCTTCAATCGTGCGGCTGAGCAGATTATAGGGATATCCCGCTCAAAAGCGCTGGGACAGCACTGTTATGAGGTGCTCAAGTCCAACACCTGCAGGGACGCCTGCCCGTTGCAATATACGATTGAGACAGGCCAACCTGTTGTTGACTTAACCGTTTACCTTACAAACGCAGATGGCATAAAGGTTCCCGTGAGTATTTGTACGGCAGTCTTCCGGGACAAGCGAGGTAAGGTTATCGGAGGGGCAGAGACTTTTAGGGATCTAAGACAGGTAGAATGGTTTCGGAAGGAAATAGAAAAAAGCTATACCTTTGAAGATATTGTCAGCAAAAGTCCCAAGATCAAAAAGATTTTGGACTTATTGCCTACTATTGCGGCCAGTGAAAGCGCAGTGTTAATAACAGGAGAAAGCGGTACAGGGAAAGAGCTTTTCGCGAGAGCAATTCACAATCTCAGTAAGCGATCTAACCACCCCTTTGTGGCAGTCAACTGTGGTGGATTTCCTGATACGCTTATAGAATCAGAGTTGTTTGGTTACGAAGCAGGTGCATTCACCGGTGCCACAAAGGCTAAACCTGGTCGATTTGCCTTGGCAAAAGGAGGTACACTTTTCTTGGATGAGATCGGAGATCTTCCGCCCCTTTTGCAGGTTAAACTGCTCCGAGTCCTTCAGGAAAAAACCTACGAACCCCTTGGCAGTGTTAGGACTGTGAAGGCAGACGTACGGATAGTGACCGCGACTCACCATAACCTAGAGGCCATGGTGAAAAATGGCCGTTTTCGCGAGGACCTCTATTTTCGAATCAATGTCATTAAATTGAAAATACCGCCTCTGCGGGAGAGAAAAGAGGATCTACCCCTGCTCATCAATCACTTCATCAACCGCTTTTCTACTATCCAGGGAAAAGACATCAGCGGTATTTCCTCGGATGCATTAGCCTTGTTGATGAATTATTCCTACCCAGGAAATGTGAGGGAGCTGGAAAATATCATAGAGCACGGCTGTGTTCTGTGTCCCGGTGGCTTGATCCATATCAAGCACCTGCCCGAATGGCTCCACCCAGGCCAGGAGATGGCGAAAGTAGCTACAGGCTTTCGGGAAATGGAAAAAGAGCTTATCATTTCCGTATTAAAAAAGAACAACTGGAACCGATTGGCTGCCGCCAGGGAACTTGGCATACATAAGACCACCCTGTTTAGAAAAATCAAAAGGCTCCAGATCAAACTGCCTGATAAGGACGGGCGCCACAAGAAATAGAGTTGCACACAGAAGAAGCAAAAGAGTATCGCCTTCGCAATGGTAGTGTCCAAATCAGCCAACTCTATTTTCCCCTAAGGTGTCCCCTGACCCTTAAAATCAAAGCAGTAATAGATTTGGAGTTCTCCCCTGCCCTAGGCTAGAGGGCCTTGTCCATAGGCACCTGAAAAATCCCTGGGACTTGGGCCCCTCGCCCAAGGGTAGCATAAAATCATTTTGTATATAGTTGCAAAGAAGCTACTCTAGGTTCTCCTCTTGTTCTTCCAATCCTATACGTTTTTCTCAATATATTGAAATCACAACAGAAATAGAATTAGGCAAGGTGTATACCCGGTGGCACGGCTTATGCTACATGCAGAAGTAAAAGTAGCAATCTGTTGTGCTCGAAAAATTTAAGTAAGGGAGGTGTTATTATGACAGAGGATACGAGACAATGGGCAACCACGGATACCCACAGGCCTGCTCGACCGCTGAAGTACTTCAAAGACAAGGAGGGTTATGGGTGGCTCTGTGACAAGGACATTGATCCCACAAAAGACTTAAGGGAACAGGGCTGCTGGCGTTGTGATGAAATGGCCTTTCCAGATGGCGGCAGATAAACCGAATTGCACTTGAGCCCTTCCCGGGGGAGGCGGGCCAAGGCCTAGAGTATGGCCCGCCAAAAAAACAGTTAAGGCATGAGGAAAAACCATGGCATCCAAAAACCGAACACAGAAAGGCACAATCAAGCTCTTGATAGATGGGGCCTCTAAGTTGGTAAAAGAGGGCAAATTGAAGGAGGCCCTTAGGGTACTAACAGAGGCCCTGTGGCATAATCCAAATGATGTTCATGTACGCAGGGCACGGGCATTTGTATATGCCAAAATGGGCCGGTATGATTCGGCTATAAGGGAGCTGGAAGCCGCTATTCGTCTAACCCCTCATTGTTCCCGCTGTTTTTACGAACGGGGGCAAGCAAAGATGTTTAGCGGAAGGATTCAGGAAGCAATAGAGGATTTCTCCACATGTTTGCGCCTGGAGCCAAATTTTGCTGATGCCTATTCAGCAAGGGCAGGGCTTTATGCCAAAACCGGCCACTATCTTAAGGCATTAAAAGATATCACAAAGGCCTTATCCATAAAGCCGACTAATCCAGATTACTTACATAACAGGGCGGTGGTCTTGGCAGGATTGAAGTGGTATGGCCTCGCAATAAGAGACTATCTCAAGGTGATCCATCTGAGACCCAACAGCGCTGGGAGCTATAATAATCTGGCCTGGATTTATGCTACTGCCGAGGACCCTGCTTATAGGGATTGTAAAAAAGCGATCCGCTATGCCCAAAGGGCCCTGGAAATGGGAAGGAATCCAGCCTGGATGGATACCTTGGCATCGGCCTACGCCGAGTGCGGCAATTTTGAATTGGCTGCTCAGACAGAACAGGAGGCCTACCAGCTATCTAGTCCCCCTAATCCACTGTTTTTGAAAAGGGCAGAGATTTACAAAAGCCGTTTCACCTATGATAAGTGGCTCCATAACCGCCTTAATAAGGCAGAAGGGAGAAATGAACATGTATAAAAAGATATTATTTCCTACATGTCTTACAGTGTTTTGCAGTCATGTTTTTGACTTTACTTTGAGGACAGCTATAGAAGAAGAGGCCAAATTATGGATCTATCATGGCCTTGGCCGGGTCAATATGAGTGGAGAGGAAGTAGCGAAAGAAATCGAAAAGGCCGAGGCCCGGCTTTTTGAGGAATACGGCGACAAATTAAAACGCCGAGGATTTACCAACTATGCCATCAATGTGACAGATGGCGATATAGTTAGTGAAATCACGAAACTAGCGCGCAACGCCAAGGTTGATGTTATTATAATGGGTACAGGCACTAGACCTCCAATGCCTGCTGGAGAAAGCGCAAGGGTTGGGCCTTTGGGCAAGACTACTGCCCAGACCCTACTGTGGGCTCCTTGCCCTGTATTGGTGGTTCCCCCTGCCTTGGTGCCCGGTCTTGCCAGAAGGTAGGGCGTGGTTTGGCGTAAAGAAATTCACTACTATGAATCCTGTGGGGAGGTGGTATAATGACTTTAAAGATACTTTGGCCAAATGATCTTTCAAAATGTTCGGAGGGGGCGATACCCTATGTGAAGTCGTTTGCTCAACACTACGATGCAGAAGTTCATGTCCTGTATGTGATGGAGGATCTGGCTCGTCATGACCCATGGTATGGAGAGTTTGAGCAGGCTACTATAGAGAAAGTCAGGAAGTGGGAGGAAAAGAAGGCCCAAGAAAAACAAGAAGAATTGTGCAAGAAACACTTTGAGGACTGCAAGAAGTTCGGAAAGCACATACGTGTAGGCGACCCAGCTAAAGAAATCCTAAACTTTATTGAAGCAGAGAAGATGGATGTGGTGGTAATGTGCAGGAAGGGCGAATCTGGCGTATTCAAAATGGGGAGCGTGGCCCAAAGGGTTGTGAGGCATGCACCAGTCCCGGTAGTCACGGTTCCAAGCAATCATGGAAAGTAGCTTGCCCAAGAAAGTCACATAACAAAAAGGAGGCGCCCGCCTATTTCAATCCTACCTTTTATTGCCTCACAGGACCTTCTTTTGTTGCAATGCGAAGCCCTATTCGGCTACAATAAGAATAGGTTGCTTCTGCGGGCGGCGATATATCAATTTGCAGACGTGGACGCTTCAGTTCCATGTTAATCAAATCAATGGACTATGAGGACCTCCCTATCCCCAGAAAGAAGCTAATGAACCTCGTCGAAAAACAACTCAAGGAATCTGAACAAAAAATCAAGATCCTATTTGAGATTACGAGATTTGTTTCCTCATTCCTCTATTTGCAGGACGTCCTTAATGCTATTGTTGACCTACTTGTAAAAGAATTCAGGCTGGATGCATGTTCAATACGCCTTTTGGACAGCGACGGAAATCTACGGATAAAAAGCCATAAGGGATTGAGCAAGGCATTTATTGAACAGGCCACCAGGAAACCAACAGAGGATTGCTATTCGGGTGAATGTTTCCTTACTGGAAGGATCTTAATAATCAATAACGCAGATGATGTGGGTAAACCTATTTCCACCAACAGAATAGTGGGCGAAAACATAAAGTCCTTCGCCCTGGCACCAATCCGGGTCGAGGGAGAGATAATAGGTGTTTTGGTAATCTCATCCAAAAAGAAAAATTATTTTCATGAGCGATTCAATGACGTTATCTATATCATCGCCAATCAGATCGGCATGGCCATAAGGATGTCTCAGCTTTACGAGGAAGTGTATACCTTGAATCAAGAACTTGAAAAAAAGGTGCAGGAAAGGACTGCCCAGTTGGAGCAAAGGACCCAACAGCTTATTGAGGCAGAAAAATTGGCAGCGTTGGGTAAGATGTCCCAGAGGGTAGCCCACGAGTTAAGGAATTCCCTGACTGTAGTTGGTGGCTTTGCAAGAAGGCTTAGGGAACGAATACGCCAAGACGACCCTAATAGCGAATACCTTGAAATTATTGTGGATGAGGTGAAAAAGCTGGAACACAAGGTCTCCAAGATCATAAAACTTGAAGCCCCTGATGGGATATGAGGTAATATGCAAGTGAACGGGCCCAAGCCCAAAGGCAGGGTGCTAAAAAAGGACATCAAAAGGCTCTTACGTTCCGGTAGCTTGGATGTTGCCGTACAAAAGATCATGTCCATGCCTCTTCGCGCAGTAATTAACCCTCTCTTTGGTCTGTTGTTAAGCACTGATTCCAAGACAAAATGGAAGGCCGTAGCGGTCATAGGGCAAGTTGTGACAAGACTGGCAGATGAGGACATGGAATCGGCAAGGGTCATTATAAGGAGGCTTATGTGGCAGCTCAACGACGAGTCAGGGGGTATAGGTTGGGGATGTCCAGAGGCAATAGGTGAAATTCTGGCCTGCCACAGGGCCTTGGCAGAAGAGTTTTCAAAGGTGCTCATATCTTACATACGTGAAGATGGAAATTTCCTTGAGCATGAACCCCTACAACCCGGTGCTGTGTGGGCCGTAGGTCGATTGGCCGAGGCCTGGCCTGATCTTGTTCAAGGGGCCAGCACATATCTCCTTCCCTTCCTAAACTCTCATAATAACACATTGCGGGGATTGGCCATCTGGTCCCTAGGGCTGGTGCGGGAAGCTCAAGCAGAGGCGAAAATCCTCTCGTTCATGGAGGATGATTCGCCGCTGGAAATCTACCACAACAGGCATTTGGAATCCACTACTGTGGGGCAACTAAGCAAAGAGGCCCTTTCCCGAATACAAGGAAAGGGCCTCTAGCCTGGAGCAGGCAAGGAGGTTACTGGAGGGCAGGGGCTGAGACCTGGGCAAGAGTCTCCTTGATGGATTCGGACATATCGGATTCTTCTTTTTTATCTAAATATTCCTCTTTCCATACTCTCTCTGCTAACTGACCCCACCTTGCGGCATATGCGTCCATGTGATCCTTCTTGACCGTGTATATTTCCTCTGCACCGGGATGCGTAAACCTGGCATTACATACCTGAATCACTTCCCGCATCACGTGTGGATTATCAATAATCATGCATGGCCGCAAGTGATTCGGGTTATGAGGCTGACGAGAGCGAATATGGCGGAAAAGGTGACTGTTTAAGGCCTCTTTTAGTGGCTTTTCATGAATGTTGTCCACGGCGATATGGGTATATACACACGGCTCCACGTCTCCCTGTGCGTTCACATGAAAATAGCGCCGTCCTCCGGCAATGCAACCTTCCACGTACGGGCCATCATTCCAAAAGTCCAGCACGAACATGGGCCTGGTGTTTCGAATCATGTTTACCTGCCTTCTCAAGTGATCCCGCTGCTTGGGAGTCACCATGAGTGAAAAATCTGCCTTGCCGTTTACAGGGATATAGAGGAAATACATCTGGGCAAACGATCCTAGCGAAATCATCTTATCAATAAATTTGAGAGATGACACCGTGTAAACATTCTGTCGGGTTACTGTGGCAGAGGTTCCAATGATGACCTTGGCATCGTTAAGATACTCAAAGGCCTTCATGATCCTCTTGTAAACACCCTTTCCTCTCCAGGCATCTGTCTCCTTTTCCCCACCCTCAATGCTTAATACCACGGCAGCATTGCCAAGGTCCGCGAAACGCTGGGCCTTTTCTCGGGTCATCAGGGTACCATTGGTGTACACCTGAAAGAATATGTTGGGGTGTCTCTCAAGCAGGGTGAACAGATGAGGGTAAACTAGGGGTTCCCCCCCAAGTATAGTTACAAAATGGATCCCTAATTCATTGCATTCGTCAAGGAGCCGATCGGCCACTTCAAGGGAAAGTTGGGGTCGCATGCCATAGCCTAACGTGTAACACCCTTTGCAGCGCAAGTTGCAGTGGAGTGTAGGGCTCAAGATCATGATAAAAGGCGGCCTAAAGCCTAATTCCTCTTCCCACTTATCCCGCAGTTTGCCCCCTTCAAACCACGCGCCGTTGAACAAGGTCTCAAACAATCGAACCCTTCGCTCCGTGGGAAGATACGTCAATACCCTGCGAAAGAGTTCCTTGGCAGGGTGGCCTGGGGTCTGCAGAAGCCGCCTCACCTTCCTTATCCCGTTCAATACCTCCGGGTCACTACTTAACCACTCAGCAAGATATGTTAGCCGAATAAGATTATCATCCGAAATCCTCGGCAACATCCGAACAATGGCCCGCGCAGCCTGTTGCGTGCTATGCTCTTTTAAGCTTTTTCCCATGGCAAAACCTCCTTTCCTCCCCCGACAGTGGCCTTCTATAAGGATCTAATTAGAGAGAAGTTGTTTTATGATCTCCTTCGCTTCCCCCCGCTTATTATCTTCCACACTGATACCTTTTCTCACGAGCCATTCCTTATAAACCCGGCTGATTCCTCCGCATATGATCTTGTCCACACCTAATTCCACAAGCCGCCGAGCAATATCAAGCGGTGTGTCTCCCCCCAGATTCCATTTGGCCTCCTGATAAAGCGAGGCGTCCTTGATCTCCACAAGCAATATCTCTGAGGAGGCACCAAAATGAGGGGCAACCCGATCCTTAAACAATGGAATCGCGATCTTCATCTGTCGCCTCCGCCCTATATGTATTTAGCAAACCCCATGCCCAATTCAGCAGATGAAACAGCTCACAAAAAACAATGAAATTACAATTACATAGGCAGGTAGCAAAAAACAGGAAAGGGGGCAAAATCTGTTACAATGTGAAACTGTTTCAAGGGTATGTTTCAAGGAAGGGGCTAATTAAGGCCATATTTTTTGATTTTCCGCCAAAGGGTGGTTCGGCTGATACCCAGCTCCCTGGCTGCAGCCACCCTATTGCCTCCGTGCTTTTCAAGGGCCGAGCGAATTATTTGCGCCTCTTCCGTAGCCAAGGTTCCGGTAATGGGTTTGCTCATGGGGTGTGCCTCGGCCCACTCTCTTACATCAGCAGGAAGGTGTTCCATGGAAATGATAGGGTCTTTACAAAGGATGAAGGCGTACTCGATAATGTTTTCCAACTCCCGGATATTCCCTGGAAAGGGATATATCATGAAAAAGGCCATCACCTCGGATGCAACCCCCTGGATGGCCCTGCCCTTGAGGAGGTTGTATTTGTGTACGAAGTGTTCAACAAGAAGGGGTATATCTTCCTTCCGCTCCCTGAGGGGTGGCAAGGTTATTTTTACCACATTCAACCTGTAATAAAGATCCTCTCGAAAGGCGCCTTCTTTGACCATCTCTTTGAGATCGCGGTTTGTAGCAGCTACTACACGGAAATCGGTCTTCAAGGACTTTGTATCTCCTAATGGCGTAAATTCCCCCTCTTCCAGCACCCTCAACAGATCGGCCTGAAAAGCAAGGGAAGTATTGCATATCTCGTCAAGAAACAGGGTTCCCTTATCTGCAAGAAGAAAGCGGCCTGGCTTGTCTCGGGTGGCACCGGTGAAGGCCCCTTTTGCATAGCCAAAGAGTTCCGATTCCAAGAGGGTATCAGGCAAGGCCCCGCAATTTAGGGCAATGAACGGGCCGTTGCGGCGAGAACTGAGATTGTGTATGGCGCGGGCAAAAAGTTCCTTGCCCGAGCCTGTGGGCCCTTCTATCAACACCGGGCTGTCGCTTTCAGCGATATCAGGAAGAAAGGCAAAAATTTCCCTCATCCGGGGATGTCGGCCCACAATGTCCTCAGGTGAATAACTGCGCGCCATCTGACGCCGCAGTCTTTCGAGGTCAGAGAGATCCCGAAACACCTCAATTATCCCTATAAGCTCCTGACGTTCGTCCTTCAAAGGGCATGAGGTAACACTTATAGGAATCTGTTCGCCCTCACGGTTAATGATAAACGCAGGGGTATCACGCGGCTCCTCACCTGTCTCCGTAACGCGGTCCATGGGGCATTTGTTGGCACATATATTGGCCCTGAAGATGTCAAAGCAGTATTGGCCTATTGCTTCCTGGCGGGGAAAGCCGGTCAGCACCTCGGCTGCCCTATTGAAAAAGGTTATTTTCTTGTTCAAATCAATGGTAATAACCCCTTCACTTATATTTTCCAATATGATACAGCAAGGACGAGTGATAGACCTGGAAATATCGCATGGAAAGGTTGCTGATGTCTTTTTTGACCCCTTGGCCATTTTCTATTCTACTCAACGAAATTTTTTCATTCTATTCTTAGCAAAACAATATGAAATATACAAATACTTTGTTGGGCAGTCTTCTTTTTACCCACCCTATGTCCAGTGAAGGGGCTGACAGGGCAATAAACAGATCCAAAGAAAATCCCAAACTTTGCTGCCAGGCGAACGACAATGTGCGTATCCGCTATCGTCTTGGAGGTTCACCTGTAGGCATATTTGCGATCCATGGGGGAAGAATAGAGCCGGGGACCTCAAAAGTCGCCCTGGCCTTGGCCCACCCCAATCACACGGTCTATGTGTTTGAAGGGATCAGGGCCTCTCATAACCGCATCTTTCATATTCCCAGCACCCGTTTCCACGAGCCCATTGCCATGAAGATGATTAGACATTGTGATACCATTATAACTGTTCATGGGTATAGGGGCGAAGAGGAATCTGTGCTGGTCGGTGGGCGTGACTTGGCCCTTAGGGAAAAGTTCCGTAGGGCCCTTAAACATGCCGGATTTATCATAGGAAAAGATAACGAGGGCCTGCGAGGCGAAAACCCTGACAATATCTGCAACAAAGGAAGACACGGCAAAGGCATCCAATTGGAGCTTTCTTGGAAGTTACGGAGAAGCATGCTTCGAGATAACGCCCAAGGCATACTTCAAGAACCTACCAGCTTGTTTCATGCTTTTGTGGATGCGATAAAGAGTGCCATCGGATAGTCACCAGGGGGCCTCTTTACAAGAGAGGCACACATGTTCCCTCCGCCACAAATCCAAACCACCACTTTATGTCCTTCAATACGTTCCAGTCCTTTCACTTTAAGATTATGCTAATAAACAGATGGGCAACCAAATGATTAGATAATTTGTTTATTCTTTCGTTTGCATTATAACCAAAGAGGATTTATGTTTATGTTAAATGATCAATACTAAATTAACCCGCTAAGAAGTATGGCGGATTAAATAACGGAGGGAGGAATCATGCAAGTTATAGAGATTGCCAAAGACGTATATTGCTTACCGGCTATTGATTGGAATATTCGAGATTTTCATGGATATTCCACCTACCCTGGCACCACGTACAATGCTTACCTGATTTTGGACGACAAAATCACCTTGATTGATACCGCGAAAAAGGAATTTGCCGAAGAGCTACTAAATGCCATCAGCAAGGTGGTGGATCCCAAAAAAATTGACTTTGTTATCAGCAACCATACCGAGATGGATCACACGGGCGCGCTTCCCAGGATAATGCACAGGATAGGAGAAAATAAACCCTTATATTGCTCCAAAATGGGCCAAAAAAATCTGAACAAACATTTTGGCTCAAGATGGAACCTTCAACCGGTTGAAACAGGCACTGAGCTTTCCTTGGGCAAAAAGACCCTTATGTTTCTGGAAACCCGTATGCTCCACTGGCCGGATAGTATGTTTACCTATCTAAAGGAAGACAATATCCTATTTTCAAGCGATGGCTTTGGCCAGCATTATGCCTCCCTGGAGCGATTTGATGATGAAGTTGGCGAGGAGATTTTCTTCCACGCCCAGAAGTATTACGCAAATATCCTGCTTTTGTACTCTCCTCTTGTCCTAAAGCTGATTAATAAGGTCACAGAAATGAACCTGCAAATCAAGATGATATGCCCGGATCATGGAATTATTTGGAGAAAAGATCCAGGGAGAATAATCAATGCCTATGTTGAATGGGCCAAGCAAGAACCCAAAAGAAGGGCCCTCATTGTCTACGACACCATGTGGCATAGTACAGAAACCATGGCCGAGACCATTGCAGAAGCCCTTTGGGAAGAAGGCGTGCCGACCACCACCAGGAAGCTAAGACAGTGCCACCGGAGCGACATAATGACAGAGGTGATGGATGCCGGGGCAATTTTGGTGGGCTCTCCTACACTTAACAACGGCATATTCCCCACCATCAGCGATATGCTCACTTATATGAAAGGGCTCAAGCCCTTGAATAAAATAGGCGCGGCCTTTGGGTCTTATGGCTGGAGTGGAGAGGCGGCCAAGCTCATAAATGAGCAGCTTGAGGCCATGAAATTTCAGGTAGTGCATCCAGGCCTCCGCACGCAGTATGTACCCGATGATAGCGCAAAAGAGGCATGTCGGGAACTGGCCAAAAAGGTGGCCGAAGCGCTTCCCGCCGAGTAACCTTTTCCGTCCCGAAACGAGGTGTTATGGCAGGAGGCCGACCCATAATATATGGCTCGGCCTCCTGCTTCAAGCCTGCCCTTGTTCCTGCTTGAATATTTGGACCCTATGGATTACATTGCAAAACTGACGCCTTGCCCTGATATGAAACGTCCACTCTCAAGGCTAGGAATAGATGCATCTAATATGGAATGACGAAATCTCAAATGGACTGATAACCCCTAAATTGGGGGAGAGGCAATGACACAGGAATCTTACCATATTATCCAAAGGCTAATGGATAAAGGGGTTAGGATACCCTGTCCCAATAGTATCCAAGTGGGTCCTGAGGTGAACCCCGATAGAATCTCAGGTAAGGGTGTAGTTATCCATACTGGATGTAAAATATACGGCTCACAGACCCTCATCATGGACGGCTGCGAGCTTGGCACAGAAGGCCCTGCCACCATAACAAACTGCCAGCTCGGAAGGGGGGTAAAACTTGCTGCAGGATCCTTCAAGGAATCCTGCTTCCTCGATGGTGCGAGCATGGGACCTGGGGCCCAGGTAAGGGAATGCTGCCTCCTGGAGGAAGGGGCCAGGGGAGCCCATACCGTTGGCCTCAAACATACTATACTCTTTCCCTTTGTCACCCTGGGGAGTTTGATCAATTTTTGCGATTGTCTCATGGCCGGCGGAACAGATGAAAAAAACCATAGTGAGGTGGGAAGCAGCTATATACACTTTAACTATACTCCGGATCAGGATAAGGCAACTGCTTCTCTAATTGGAGATGTGCCCAGGGGAGTTATGCTCAATCAACCGCCCATCTTTCTAGGCGGACAAGGTGGTATTGTGGGGCCAGTACGTATCACTTATGGGGTGGTGGTGGCTGCAGGAACCATTGTGCGCAAGGACATTCTGGAACAAGATACCGTTTTGTTGGGTCACCCTTCCATTCCAAAAAGGCTCCCCCGCCATTTTGGATTGTATGCAAATGTGAGGCGGATCATTGAGCTTAATTCCCTTTATATTGCCAATCTCATCGCTCTGCGGCGCTGGTACTTAGAAGTCCGGCCGTTATTTTTGTCCTCCTCGCCCATGGAAAAGGCCCTTTGCATCGGCGGGCTGGACAAGATAGAAAGGGCCATCCGGGAAAGGGTGAAGCGCCTGGGAGAAGTGGCATCCCGCATGGAGACCTCCATAGGGCTATATCAAAAAACAGGGGCAGCTCATCAGGCCGCTGTGGAGAGAAAGCGGGAATTTCAGAAAAACTGGCCTCGTGTTGAAGAGGCATTTGAAGAGTGCCTCCATATCTCGGGCAAGGCGGCTCATTACCAGGTATTCCGCTCTGCCCTTGAACAGGGCATAAAGGAAAAGGGGGTGGATTACCTTTCCGTGATTAAGGGGCTTGGCCCTGCTGCATGTTCTGAAGGAACCAGATGGCTTGAGGGCATTGTGGATGAGGTAATGGAAAAGGTTTGGGCATGCCTGCCTGGTTTCAGGCCAGGAAGGAGGAAATGATGGGCAAGCTCTTTGGAACCGATGGCATTCGAGGAATTGCGAATCAGTATCCCATGACTCCCCAACTTGGAGTAAATCTTGGTATGGCCATTGTCCACTTTCTTGGCAATGGAAACCCAACAATCTTGCTGGGGCGGGATACGCGGATTTCTGGCCCCATGCTGGAGTTTGCCCTTGCCTCAGGCCTTTTGTCCGAAGGCGCCACTGTTCTGCACGCCGGAGTGCTCCCTACCCCGGGGGTGGCCTATATGACAAGGGAAATGGAGGCAGAGGCAGGGGTTGTGATCTCTGCTTCACACAATCCTCACGAGCACAATGGATTTAAGATCTTCTCCTCCCAAGGAACTAAACTAACCGAAGAAGAGGAGCTGGAGCTGGAGCGCATCCTATTCTCTTTCTCTCCTGAAAAGGAACAACACCATGAGAAGGGCCAAATGCGGGAGCCAGGCCATTCCCAGATCCTGGATGACGCCACCCAGCGCTACGTCTCTTTTCTCATGGGAGCTGCCCCTGAGCTGGAGGATCTCCGGGACATGAAAATCGTACTGGATTGTGCCAATGGCGCCACATATAGGGTAGCTCCCGAGCTATTCCAAAGGCTTAACGCAGATGTTGTGGCCCTGGCCATTGATCCTGATGGGAAAAATATCAACAAGGCATGCGGATCTCAACATCCTGAATATGTGGGACAAAAGGTAGTGGAGACAGGTTCAACCCTTGGGCTTGCCTTTGACGGCGATGGTGATCGTCTTGTGGCAGTGGATGAATATGGTCATGCCCTTTCAGGAGATCAACTTCTGGTCATCTTTGCCAAGATGCTAAAGGAACAGGACCGGCTCAAGAAAAATATGGTAGTGAGCACGGTCATGAGTAACATTGGCCTTCGGGTGGCCCTTCGAGATTTGGGAATCGAACACAAGGCCACCAAGGTGGGTGATCGCAATGTGTTTCAGGAGATGCTCGCCCATGGCGCAATACTTGGGGGAGAAGAATCCGGACATATCCTGTTGCTGAACCACCATAGTACAGGAGACGGCCTCCTTTCAGCACTTTACGTGATATCAGCTATGCAGTATTTTGATCGACCTTTGTCAGAACTCTCTGACCTCATGCCCCTTTTTCCTCAGGTCCTAATCAATGTACGTGTCAGTAAAAAGCCTCCCTTGAGCCAACTCCCGGAGGTACAAGGGCTCATTGAGGCCGTAGAGCAGGAACTGGGCGGCAAGGGCAGGGTACTGGTCCGGTATTCTGGGACCGAGAATCTGTGTCGTGTCATGGTGGAGGGGGAAGACGAGAACAAGGTTAAAGGCTATGCAGAAGATATCGCGGCAGCCGTAGCCAAGGCAGTGGCTTACTCAAATTCTTCTGACTCCTCTGTTGGGTAAAACAGGCAAAGGATATCCTCCCTATGTAGATCCTCCCTGTATCTGCAAAGGCGCTCACAGGCCTCCTGGCGAAACTGCCAGGCCCTTTGTTCAAGGAAGAGCAATTTTTTTACCACCCCCTCTTTTTCAAGCATGCCTTTAATCTGCTGAAACATGGGCTTGCTGCCAAAAAGTAATTCGCCTTCATGCATGATCTTGCAAGCTACCATGTGTTTAAAGGTGTCAAAGCATAGCTGTTCCGTGACCTTGCCCAGGTCTTTTACCACATAATCGATCTCCTCTCGGAGATGAGGGGTCATAAGAAGCCGGTATTTCTCCGCAAAGATGGTATCGTCGATCCGTTTCCTGAGTTCATGGGGAAAACGCTCATCCACAATGACAACTATGTCCATATCCGAGCCATTGACCAGACGACCAGTACTCCGTTCAGGCCGGGGCACATCATGGGCCATATCAAATACAATATCGCCCGCAATAAGCACACAGGTTCTTTCCTGGAGAGGAAACTCGCTATCCAGCTTGCTCACCAGACCTGATATGACGCTTCGGGCAAGGGTCAGCTTGGACCGACTTACCCTTCGGATGTGGATGCGTATTTCTTCGGCCCTTTTCTCTACTGCCTTGGCCTGGTCCTTCAATCCCACGACAGTATAGGTCAAAAATTCCCTGAAGATAGAAGGAGAAAGCCTTGCAAAGCCCTCCACCCTGCGGTCCAATCGGAGATAGTGCCTGGCAATGGAACAAGTGCATATCTTCTCACTCGACATGCAGGTACGCCACAATTCAAGGCCCTCTGCACCTGTGGCCTCCATCAATTCAGAGCCGATCATGGGACCATTTCTCTGGAGGGCCTGGAGTACGGTTGTGTCCTGGATTTCATTTATATTATCCATATAAACGGTCTCGTTTTTTTGCCTGTGTTTTAATATTTTATCACGGAGAGCAGCCCATGTCCTTGGTTTTTTACTTTCAGGTCCTTGGCCTCTTATGTGCCATCGATGCTTCAAGTGGATTTTTGGCTTGCAATTCATGAGGTCATTGTGCACATGTTTGTTTAATCTCTTTTTAAAGAGGAAAGTCAACATGGAAAGAGACCTGGAGACCATTGAAGATCTGGGGGAATTCGAATTTATCCGCTCCATCTCCCAGGGCTGTATACATGGGCCTGAAGGCATCCTCCAGGGTATCGGGGATGACTGCGCCGTGATAGGTCCCTTTGGGGACAAGGTGCTCCTGGTCACCACCGATCTTTTGGTGGAAAACGTCCACTTTATCCTGGACAGGACCCCAGCAAGACATCTGGGGGAAAAGGCAGTTGCCGTAAACCTTAGCGATATCGCAGCCATGGGTGGTGTGCCACGGCATCTGTTCGTCTCCCTCGCCATTCCCCATTCCTTTCCCCTACGCATACTAAACGCACTTTACGAGGGCATGAAGGAGGTATGTCGGGCCTATGGGGTGAACCTGTTGGGCGGGGATACTTCTGCCTCGCTGGCAGGTCTCTTTATCAATGTGGCGGTGATTGGCGAGGCCATGACCGACCAGGTACTTTACCGCAAGGGTGCTTCTCCGGGCGACAGCATATATGTGACGGGGCCCCTTGGCGAGGCCGCTGCCGGACTCAAGATCCTCAAGGGCCAGATCGAGGCAGGACTAGCAGACTGGCCTTCTCTGATTAAGGCCCTTACCCGGCCAAGGCCCCAAGTAGAAGAAGGAAGGATCATCGCCAAGTCCGGACTGGCCTCAGCCATGATCGACCTAAGCGACGGACTTGTGGCAGATCTGGGGCATATCTGCGAGGCAAGCAATAGCGGCGCAGAGATACTTGAGGAGTGCCTTCCCCTTTCTAATACATTAATATCCTTTGCAAAAAAATATAATCAGGATCCAATCGGCCTCTGCCTTTGGGGAGGTGAGGACTACCAGTTACTGATAACGGTCCCTGCGGCTAATGGCCCGGCATTTGAGCGGATGTTCAAGGAAAAGGGCTGCGGCCCAGTCTATAAGATCGGAAAAATCACTGAAGGCCGAAGGATCCGCTGTGTCCGTCCCGATGGTACAGAGAGGGTGCTACATGGGGTCGGATTCGACCACTTCAAGGAAGCTGGTCAATAAAGGCCTCCATTTCTTGATCCACCTTCTGTTTTATGATGAGGGCCTCGCCTTTTTCTATCTTTTTCATGCCAAGGGCCAACCTCAAAAAATCCGCCAATGTCTCGTCCATATCCAAGCAATGCGTGTATGGTGCTGTTGGGGAAGATGTAACAGAAGGCAGCTTTCGGATGAGCCGTGTGCAAAAGGCCTCGAATCGGGGAACAAACTCCTTATCCCGAAGCGGTGCCAGCCCGCAATGCTGCACCAGGGAATCAACCAAATAGGTATGCGCTCGAGGCATAAGGTGCGTCAAAAAGAATGGATAGCGTTCAAAGAATGTTTTGCTGTTGACCCTATTGCCCTTTTCAGTGGATGCAATTTTCTCCAAAAGGCCAACTCCCCACTCCAGGAGCCTGAAAAGGGGATTGTATCTTCTGCTGGAGTATTCAAAGGAATCCAGACCTTCGGCAAGCCCCAGCCAGAACAGGCGGGCAGATGGACTTAGGGCCATAAACCGCCTGGCCCCAAGGCAACTTTCCCTTTGGCATTTTTGACCATAGTCCACCCGGTAACGAAGGTCTTTACCTCTATTGCGGGCCGGGTGAAGCAAACATCCCACCTGTCTGTATCGGTCATCCACATATCCCAGGGCCCAGCAACTAAACCCTGTAATGGGGATAATCTCCTTTGATGAAGGGTCAAAGGCACGGGTATTTTCCCGCAGGATTCTTCTAATGATATTACGATAATCTATGTGCTCATATCCCTTGGGGCGAATGGGGGGACAGCAGGCAAAGCAGCTTTTCTCGCTGTCAGGGGCACAGAGGGTAATCCTTGGCATAGTACTTCCTCATTGGCCCATCAGCATTTTCCGCCGTCTGCGGGCCAGCTCCCGCTTATCCTCCACCTGGTCGAATTCATCTACAATCTCACGGCCCAAGATCTCTTCCAGAACGTCTTCTAGGGTGATCAAACCCGCGATGCCCCCATATTCATCAAGCACTACGAAAAGGTGCTCTTTTCGTTCAAGGAATTCGATGAATACGGCATTCAGCCTGGCTGTCTCCACCACAAAGTGAACCGGCCGCATCAGGTCAGTCAATTTCGTCTCTTCCTTACCCTGAGATAGTGTCACGAACAGCTCTCGTGTGAGCACGATTCCCACGATGTCCTCCTGGTCCTGATCATAAACAGGAAAGCGGCTGTGCTCCCATTTGGGGGGAATCTGGCTTGCCTCTTTTACTGTGAGGTGTTCGCTTAGTGAAAATATCACGGTCCTTGGCGTCATGACCTCCTTTACGGTCTTATTCTGGAGCGTCAAGATATTCTCAATCACCTGTTCCTGATAGGGATTGATCTCGCCCGAGCGTAGACTGAGCCTGGCCATGATTCTCAACTCCTCGGCCGTAATGGCCTCTTCGGTCTTCCCACGCGCCACCATACGGGTGATCACATTGGTGAGCCAAATGGCAGGAGTCATAATCCGGACCAATCCCTTCAAGGGATAGGCCACAAATGGGATGAGAGAGGGGCCATAGACCACACCTGCGGTCTTGGGTATAATTTCCGAGAACAATAGGATAGCCAGGGTGAAGAAAAACGAAAAGTAGCCGAGCCACGCGTGGCCGAAGACCGCGGTGGCTGCGGCACCTGCAACAGCAGCGCCTGCTGTATGGGCGATGGTGTTTAGAGAGAGGATCGCGGCGATGGGTCGTTCAATGTTTTCCCTCAACATCTTAAAAACCTTGCTCCCTGCCTTTCCTGCCAGGACAGCCCCTTCAATTTGCCTCATGGGCACAGAATACAGCACGGCCTCCATAAGGGAGCAACCGGCCGAAATAAGGATGGCCAGGGTGACCGCTAAGATGAGCTCTGCCATAACTCTCGCATCCTCCTCAATTCATCGGGGCGGTTGACATTCAAAAAAGAGCGAAGATCCGGGTCAAACCTCCGAATCTCCTCCTCCTCCACGTATCTTACGGAAACGTCTTGAAATACGCGGATTACCTGGTAGATTCCCTTATCAATGTTTCGCTCTATTGGCCGAATACACCGCTTCCCGTAGATCCCATGCAATGCTTCTATCTTCCATCCGACACGTGGGACAACCACATCAAAATCATCACGAATGGATACCATGTAATGGATCAGATCCTTGTTCAAAAAAGGCATATCACATGCCACAAAAAAGCCTGCCTCCTTGTCCATCACCTTCAAGGCCGTGTATATGCCTCCTATGGGCCCCAATCCCTTTATGATATCCTCAACCATGGGAAGCCCCAGATAGGCATATTCAGCTGGTGTATTGGTCATAAGAATGATGTCTTTGAATAAGGAGGACATCACTTGGATAACATGTTCAATAAGGGGTCTGCCTTGTATTTGCACCAGGGCCTTGTTGCGGCCGTAGCGTGTACTCTTACCCCCTGCAAGGATTACCCCTATGATATCTTCGTGGAGGCCTGTTTGGGAAGTGTCAGTATTCTTTGAGTCTCCGCGCATGGGTGTAAATCCTATTGGTCTCTTTGGCCAAGTCTATCAGGGTGAGGTTATAAAACTTGGCCGCCTCAACAGCCCTCGAGGTGGGCCGTGACATGGCCACAAATAGGGGAAAACCACCTCGGACAACCTTAAGGATCATCTCCAGACTGGCCCTTCCACTGGATACAATAACCTTGTCTTGTCGAGGAATGCCCTCCAGCAAGCACTTGCCGATTACCTTATCAATGGCATTATGTCTGCCCAGGTCCTCTGCGGCCATTACAACGCGACCGGCTGCGTCAAAAAGAACCGCGGCATGAGCCGCCTTTGTTTTCGTATAAAGAGGCTGAAGATCCTGAAGGTGTTGGGGGATCATTTGAAGCAGGTCCATGGAAAAACGCTGAGCACTCCTTATCCTGCTGAGGCCCCGCCTCATCTCCTCCAACTCTTCTCTCCCGCATATGCCACAACTTGAATAGGATATCCTCTGGGGGCCAGCAGACGGAGGTGCTTCAAGCTCATTAGTGGTAGTTTGAACATGTGCTTCCATGATTTGGATCCCCTCAGCCTGTTCTGAGAAATTGATATGACATGATAAGACATGGCTGATTTCAGGAACATAACCTTCAGTAAAAAGGAAACCGTAGACGAGTTCACGAGTCATATAGGGGGTATGCATGATAAGGACACGCGTGCTCTTATTGATTACAATCTCAAGAGGCACCTCCTCAATCAGCTCTTCTCGAACCGAGGCAAATCCCTTTTCTGTTCGTATGAGGGCGCGAAACGTTCGTGATTCCAATATAGACCTCTAATATAAAATATGCCCAGATTCTTTATACAATACCCTGTAGGCAACGTCATCAAAAATTCATATTATCGTGACATTAACAGGGTTTAATGGCATACTAGAATTAGCCAATCCCTTCGATCTCTACTGCCTGCAGTAGCGAGGCCTTTTCAAAGGGGGTAAGAGGGGATTCCTAGGGTTTCATGAATATAAACCAGGCCACAGAAAGGAGAAACACCTATTGAGCAGAGACGATTTAATACAATTAGAAGGAATAGTCACCCGGGCCATGGGTGGGGGCATGATGGAAATTCAGTGTGAAAATGAACTCACCATAAGGGGAGTGCTCTCGGGCAGGATGAAAAAACATCGAATCAGGGTTCTTGTGGGAGATCGTGTGAAGGTGAGTGTTTCGCCTTATGATACCACTCACGGGATCATCACGTACAGATTTTGAGCGGGAAGTGTAAAATTTTAAGGCCGGGGTAGTTGACTAGGTGTGTGGATGTAGCTATGGTAGCCACATGACTGGAGGGCAGGTATGGAGACTGTAGGGATTAGGGAGCTTAAAAACAGACTTTCGGCCTATGTTCAGCTAACCAAATCAGGGCACACGGTTATTATTACGGAAAGAGGGAAACCGGTCGCATTACTCAAGCCATTAGGGCCTGCTGATGATGCTGAGAGTGAAACAGTGGAGCATAGGCTTGCCTTGCTTGCCAACAGGGGCCTGATTCGTTTGCCACTGTCAAAAAAAAGGGAAATGCCTGAGCCCATAGCTCTGAGTGGAGGAGAGCTCGTATCCACGGCAATATTGGAAGACAGGCGATGATATACTGGGATACTAGCGCCATAATCAAGCTATTTGTGAGGGAACCTGGAACCGTACGTGTAAGATCTCTATTTGAGCGAGATCACGATGTTGTCATATCAAAAATTGGCTTTGCAGAGGCCCATTCTGCTTTGGCCCGCAGGATGCGAGAAAAAATACCAGCCTAAATCTCAATTTCGTATGTGCTGATCTCAAACTCCTGGATGCAGCAAGTAAGGAAGGCTTCGTGAAAGGGGGGCGGTAAATAATTGAAACCTGAAGTGCCCAAAGTCAGAAATGATCTCGAGTTTATCCCTGTCCAACAAGGTGGCCAGACCGTAATTGTTGTACGTGATCATCTTGACCTTGTGAGTGAAGGCACAGCGCTTCCCCCGGAGCTGTTTGAATTAATGGCCCTCCTCGATGGGTCCCATTCCTTTAGAGATCTTCAGATGTTTATGATGAGAAAAAAAGGAGGCCTGCTAGTGGGGCAGGAAGAAATCCAGGGTATCCTTGCCCACCTGGACCAAACCTATTTACTGGAATCAGAGCGGTTTTTCCAGGCGCGGGACCGCATTGTGGCCGAGTTTACTTCAAGGACTGTCCGACCCTGCAGCCACTGTGGATCTACCTATCCCAATGACAAGGACAACTTGAGACATACATTGGAGCAAATCCTGGACACGGCAGACCCGGCTCTGCCCAAACCAGAGGGACCGATCACCGCACTTGTGGCCCCCCACATCGATCTTTCTGTTGGCAAACGGGCCTATGCCAATGCCTACAGGTGGTTAAGTAAGATTAATGCCTCCCGTGTGGTTATCCTTGGCGTGGGACATCAAATGAGAGATGGGCTCTTTTGTTTGACGGAAAAGGACTTTGAAACACCCCTTGGCAGGATCTCTACGGATAAGAAGGCCATGGAAGTACTCTGCCAGGCGGGAGGTCCTATCATCACCAAAGATGACTTCCCACATAAAGCGGAACATTCCTTGGAATTTCAGGCGCTTTTTCTTCAACACCTGGCCAATGATCATAATTTTACCATTGTCCCTATTCTCTGCGGCTCCTTTTGGCAACAGCTTTCTCCATGCACGCGAGAGCACTTCATTGAAAAGGCTGGGAGGTTCTTAGAGGAACTCCATCGCATCCTGGAAGACAAACAGCAACAAACCATTCTTGTGGCTGGTGTAGACTTATCCCATATTGGCCCCAAATTTGGGCATGATAGACCGGCCGCCTATCTCAAGGCCCAAGCAGATGATCATGACCAAACCTTATTGGATGCCCTGATATTATTGGATGCGGAATCCTTTTGGGAGGAGGCCACGAAAGTGCAGGACCGGTTTAATGTTTGTGGGTTTTCAGCCCTAGCTTGCCTTTTGGAAATATTGCCACACTCAAAGGGCACATTGCTCCACTACGAAATGTGGTTCGAACCCACCACCCAATCGGCAGTCAGTTTCTGCGCAGTTGGGTTTGCTCGTTCTTGACAAATCCTTAAATGGTAGCTATTGTACTTTTAAAGTGGCTACATAAACAGAAAGAGGGAGTATTCAGACAATGTTGAGTGCTGGAATAAGGGAATTGAAAAATAATCTAAGCCGGTACCTTGGAAGAGTAAAAAGGGGGGAGGATGTACTGATAACTGACAGGGGGAAAGTGATAGCTAGAATTATCGCGGAGAACCCCAAAAAGGTGGCACTAATGCAAGAGCTCAAGTCCATGGTATCAGAAGGTACAGGTTTGATGCCCACAACGGATTTGAGAGGAAACGTCATTAAGAGAGTGCTGGTTAAAGGGCGACCTGTATCCGAAATTGTTATTGAGGATCGACGATGATCCTATATATGGATACCAGTGCCTTGGTGAAAAGGTACTTTGAAGAGGAAATGGCGCAGGATACGGTAAAGAAGTGCCGAGAAGCAGACCTAATGGCCACTTCTTGTGTGGCTTATGCAGAGGCTTTATCAGCCATTTATCGTAAGGCGAGAGAAGAATCTATTAACTCCGGCACGCTTTCTATGCTGGTGGACACGTTAGATGCTGAATGGGATGGCTTTTTTCGTATTCCAGTGAACGATAGTCTTAATTCGATCATAAAAACGCTTGGTGCGAACTATCCGCTACGCGGCTTTGACTCAATACATCTTGCCTCTGCCCTTCTGTTGCAGTCTCGCGTGTCAGAGCAAGTAGTTTTTGCATGTTTTGATGAAAAATTGGTCTCAGCGGCAAGCAGTGAAGGCCTAAAGATATTCCCACGACACTGAAGTCTGGTCTACTAGTCTCTCTCACAAATTTCCACCAATACCCCGTTTGTCTCCTTGGGATGGATAAAAGCAATCTTGGCCCCTCCAGCCCCCTTGCGGGGTTTTTCGTCAATAAGGCGCACCCCTTTTTCCTTTAGCTCTGCCAATGCCTCTTCAATGTCTTCCACCCGAAAGGCAATATGCTGTATGCCCTCCCCTCTGGCCTCAATGTACTTGGCCACAGGACCATCAGGATGGGTGGATTCCACCAACTCCAGTTCACTGTCAGTGATAGGTAAAAAGGCCACGTTGACCTTTTGATCGGCAACATTTTCGATTCCTTCGATCTTGAGCCCAAGTATTTCCGTGTAAAATTTCTTTGCTTGATCAATACTTTTTACCGCGATTCCAATGTGATCAATATGTTTGATCTTCATGCGACCTCCTTATTGTGGCCCTTTGGGGTTTTGCTCCCTCATTTGCTCCCAGTCTCTGCTTTCTAGCCCATTTATCCTCCTGAACTGGCGGAGGTTTTTTGTAACCACACAGCAGCCGTGGGCCATGGATATGGATGCAATGGCTATATCCAGGTCATCAATTAAGACACCCCGCCTTTCCAGATCTGATTTAATTGCACCGAAGCACAGGGATGCTTCATGTGTCCAAGGAAGAACTTCCAAAACGGAGAGAATCCGTTCGGTCTCAGCTTTCAGTAGACGATATTTTCTGGACCCCTTTTTGAGCCTTTCAATACCGTAAAAAATTTCTGCAACCACAGGTGGAACCGTCCTAATATCCCCGGGTGTGTGCGATTTGACAAATTGCAAAATCAAATATTCCCGACGCATCAATGCAGAAAAGGCAGTTGTGTCCAAGACATATCTCATAGTTCACTAGGCTCTCTATTCATCCTGTGAGAGAGGATTTCTTTTTCCATTTCGGCAGCAGCCTGTCTCAACAATTGCAAGTCTTGATCATTTAAGGGTGAATCAAAAAAATCTTTCGGCCAATCTCTACCGTCCTCCTTGAGTGATTTTTCGCAGGCCTGAACAATATACCTATTACGGCTGATGCCTTTTTTCTTCACAATTTCATCAATTCGGGCCAAAAGATCATCACTTATGTGTATCGTAGTTGTAGGCAATCGCATCACCCCCTTTTTTATCAAGGCCTTTGGGGTTAGAATATATTCTATTCCCAAGTTTGTCAATAATTCTCGATTTTTTTACGGTGGATCAGGGTATTTCGTGGGATATTAAATGGATTGATTTTTTTGAGGATTCATGGGAAATTATAAAGAAGCGCACGCCTGTCCGAAGCGAGTGGCGTGGGGGCGAGTGATGGAGTAACTTTCACGAATTCATCAATTTGTGAGAAAGGAAGAAAAATGGGCCCTTTACGATTTGATATTTTGGAAAAACTAGATAAGGAGGACCAACAGGCGGTAGCGTATTTTTTGAGGCTATTGCTAAATAAGGCTAAATATAGAACGTTAAAAGAAGAGATCGAGCAACGAAGAAGGGAGATTGAGAAAGGAGATACCTTGAGCCACAATGAGATATGGGATCAGCTAGATGTTTAAACTAGTTTGTGCTAAGGGTGTCTTAAAGGATCTAAGGAAATTAGCCGCATATAATTTACCCAAGATAAAAGAGGCCCTAGAGGAGTTGAAAAATTTTCCAGATGTTCAACAGATAAGACACTTGACCAATCATCCAATTGCAGACTACAGCTTGAGAGTTGGGAATTATAGAATTTTGTTTGATGTAAATTGGGAGAAGAAGGAGATTCATGTTTTGAAGATAGGACATAGAAAGGATGTATATTAGCGAACTAGGAGGAAAGGGACCATGAAAGACATGTCCTCCTATTTTTCGAGCGTAGGCCAAAGAGGTGGACGTAATAGCCAGCCCGATTTTGATGAATTTGAGGCCACGGAGCTATATTGCCCCAAATGTGGCCAGGCAGTGCCAGTGCGCAAGTCACTCCTCCTGATCCTGCCCGAAGGTGACAAATATGAATACCGCTGCCAAAACTGCGGTACACCTGTGGGAGACAAATTGGACAAATCAGGGCAGTTCTACGGGCTCCTCAAAACACCGAAGGGACCGAAGACCTAAACTGTTTTGATACGGGGCTCTTTCTCTATCAGAACCCCCAACCCTGGTCTCCCATGGCGCGTCAATCCGCAACGCGCGGTGACACCAATGCCCTGCCCATAGAGATGCTTTCCGATTCCTTTAGGAGTCCCTACCAATAAAGATATTCTTTTCCTTCGAACCAACTGTTGGGCCACGCCCAAACAAACCCTCCCCGCCCAAAAGCATATACCAATTCCTCGATGGATTTGCCTGGTGCCATGGAAACAAGCTAGCTAGTACCTGACCGACTGGAAATTTCAAGGCCTATTTTCCCGCATATGAGGGTCAGCCAGCAGGTGGGGCAGGCACAGTGGATCTTCCCTCACAGCAAATAGAAACAATTTTTACTTGACAGTATATGGCTAATGGGGACGCCTAGCCAGGCTGGAAAAAAGATTGTATTGAAACTGGCTCATTTCATGCCCCCGATGCATGTACAGCATCAAAAGGGATTCGTGCCTTTCGCCAACAGGGTGGCAGAGCTTACTAATGGTAAGGTACAGGTCAAGATTTATCCCGGTGGTGTATTGGCTAACCCCATGACAATGGCCGATGCCATTAAGACCGGAATTACGGATATAGGGTTTCTCTTGCCAGAGTATATCCCAGGCCGATTCAAAAGAAGCAGCGTCTTTGAGCTTCCCTTCATCTTCTCAAGCGCAGCGCATGTCACCAAAACGGTTTATGCCATATATGACAAATACCTGGCTGACGATTACAAGGACTACAAGGTTCTATGGTTCCTGTCAGCCCCCCCTCAGCCAACTCCATACAGTCAGAAAGGCCGTACTCAAGGCAGATGATATCCGTGGCATGAAAATTCGCTCAGCTAGTGCCAATGAAACCGCGGGCCTTAAGTTGCTAGGTGCCAATCCAATAGGTATGCCCATATCAGAACTCTCTGTGGCGCTTCAAAAAGGCGTAGTGGATGGGGCCTTAACCCCTTATGCCGCTCTCAAGAGTCATAAGCTTATAGACGTGGTAAAGCATATCACAGAATTTAACTATAATGGGGGCCCTGATGTGCGTGCGCCTGCTTTGCCGCCATTTCCGGGTCTTCTTTAGCAACAGCAGCCTTGTTTGGCACAATCGCTCTTCCAGAGATGAAAAGGCTTCGCTATTCGGACAAACTGGCCACTGGGTGTATCGCCGCTGGCGGGACTCTTGGGAGCACCGGGCAGAATTGATAGTCAATACCCCCCAAATGTGTCCATGATTCACGCGGCCTTCGATATACCCGAATTCTTTGGGCCTTATGCCGAAGCCGATCCAGAGCAACAGGTTAGTCCAGTAAAGCTGGATCCCCCCAAGGCCACCGAGATCGTGAAAAACTACGCACTCCATCTGGGCGCAGATGCAGTTGGAATATGCAAGGTAAACCCCAACTGAGTTTACTCACATAGAGGAGAAATATTCTATGACAAATGGGATGATTGGGGGAGGGAAGTTGACCCAGACGAATTACCACCTTATGCTGTTGTAATGCTTACAGAAATGGACTGGGACCATGTATCATCAGCCTCGCACACACCTTCTGGGGCCGAAAGCGCACGCAATTATGAAAGAGGGGCCTATTTGAGCGTCCATCTGGCCCGCTGGTTCGCACACATGGGATATAGGGCAGTGGCCCAAAATACTCGCCATTACGACATAGCCCTGCCTCCGCTTGCCGTAGATGCTGGCCTCGGAGAGATTGGACGATTGGGCTATCTTATTGCACCCTGTTTTGGAGCAAGGGTCCGCATATTTGCCACCCTTACTGATATGCCTCTTATCCCCGATAGGCCCATATCCATTGGAGTTGATGAATTCTGCAAGAGATGCAAAAAGTGTGCGGAGTCATGCCCGTCCAAATCAATTCCTATGGGCGAAAAGATAGTCCATCGAGGGGCATTGAAATGGAAACTCAATGAAGACTCATGCTTTGAATACTGGAGCAAGGTTGGCACCGACTGCTCAATCTGTATGGCAGTTTGTCCTTTTAGCAGGCTTGTGGCCTCAGGGAAGGTCACTGAGCATGACGTTTTTGAGATACACCTGCTCATTGAGCCATACGCAGCCTCTGAGGCGGCCAAAAGGGCCAGCAGCAAAGACATAGACGACCTTCACACCCTTTTGACCATGGCCGAAGAAAATATAGATGATGCGGAATATCTTCAGAGGATAAGGGGGAAATTTCACATCAGGCTGGCACGATGCACGGGGAATCCGATTCTCCTTTTGCTAATGAATGCCTTAATAGAGCTCCTAAGGCAGTATTTTCTTGATTTCAAGGAGTTGCCCCTTGAAAAAAAGGCAATGGAGGCAAACAAAGAAATCCTTGATGCAATAACTGAGAGAAACCCAGAAAAGGCTGCAAAGCTTATGAGAATGGAGATCCTAACAATAAAGAAATACGCAGAAAGCTGGGCCGCCACTAAGGCAAAGCGCAAGCCCTTATGATAACCACCTTTTGATCAAGGTCTAGGAATTGGCCATTCTTGGGGATCGAGAAGGACGCGAGAAAAGGTGCACTGGGTTTTTCTCTCTTCCCTAAATCTAGGGGTGATCTTATCCACACCTTCGGCCCATACAAGGCCGTAACTCAAAATTGGATAAAACTTATCCAGGTCCCATACCGGGCTAAACCCTTTGCTCCTCAATTGGCGGTATTCTTCCAGCGCCTCTGGAAACTTATAAATAACAAACCAGTGTAACCTATAGGATGAAGGAATATCTTCATTTTCCTCATGCCACAGCAATACCCTTTGCTCATCGGCAATTTTTTTGGCCTCTTGGTAAAGCAGTGGATAATCCTGCGGCCGAAATGGTGGAGAAAAGGCCAATTTTTTGCATTCATTGGTGACACATTCGGCAAAGGCCGTGATCATGCCCAATATGAAAGAGATCCTGTCCAAACCAGCGTCTTTCATAAGCTATAAATCCTCCTGGCCCCCAAGATAGGCCTCTTGCATCATCCTGTTATTCAAGAGCGCCTGGGCAGTATCGGCCAACACAATGGCCCCTGTTTGTAACACATATCCACGGTCTGCTATGGACAAGGCCATATTTGCGTTCTGTTCTACCATGAATATGGTTGTCCCATGCTGATTTACCTCTTGAATGAGCTTAAACTGCTGATCCACTAGCAATGGGGAGAGGCCCATTGATGGTTCATCCATTAAAAGAATCTCAGGATTGGAAATCAAAGCTCGACCCATAGCAAGCATCTGCTGCTCTCCACCGCTAAGGGTCATGCCCTGTTGCTCTGCCCTTTGTTTCAAGATGGGGAACAACTGGAAGATCCTTTCCATGTCCTTTCTTACGTTTTCCGGGTCATTTCTCAGGTAGGCCCCCAGTTCAAGGTTTTCAAGAACGGTCAACCTTGGAAAAATGCGTCGGTTCTCAGGTACTATAGCAACGCCGTTTGAGACAATATACTTAGTGGGCTTACCATCAATACGTTTCCCCTTAAGCCAAATAGCCCCCTTCTTTATTTTACAAACTCCAAGAATCGTCTTTAAGGTGGTTGATTTTCCTGAAGCATTTCCGCCCAGAAGGCAAACAAGTTCCTTTTGGTACACCTCAATGTTGATATCGTAGAGCACCTGCATACTTCCATAGTATGCATCTACATGTTCAAACTTCAGCACTGGCTCGGTTCCGTTCATTTGTCTTCCGTCCCAAGTAGGCCTCAACAACCCGTTTATTGGAAGCCACCTCTTCATAGCTTCCTTCGGCAATGATTATGCCATAGTCAAGGGCAATGACCCTGTCTGATATTTTGCGCACCACATTCAGCTTATGCTCAATCAGCAAAATCGTGTAGCCAAGTGTATCCCTGAGGAATTTGATAAATTCGGTTATTTCTTTTGTCTCTTGGGGATTCATTCCTGCAGAGGGCTCATCCAAAAGGAGCAACCTTGCATCTGTCAGTAGGGCACGGGCAATTTCAAGCCGCCTCCTGTTTGCATAAGAAAGAAACATGGCATCCTGACTGTATCTATACCCAGTAAGACGAGCACCAAAAAGCCCAAGGATCTGTTTGGCTTTTTCATCTGTTATTTGTTCTTCTTTCTTATGCCTTGCCAAATGCAAAAGAATGGAAAAAGGCCCGGCGTTTGTCCGGCAAAACCTGGCCACCTTTGCATTATCCAGAACAGTCATCTTGCTAAAAAGTCTTAGATTCTGAAACGTTCTTGCAATCCCTCGCTCCACAATCTTATGGGGTCTAAGGCCGGTTACTTCTTTGCCCTCAAAAATAACACTTCCTTGAGTGGGCTTATAGATCCCGGAAATAATGTTGAACAATGTGGTCTTACCAGCCCCATTTGGGCCGATGATGCTCACAATCTCTTTGTCATGAACCTTGAAACAAATATTATCAAGCGCCCTAAGGCCGCCAAAGTCCTGAGTCACATTTTTTATCTCCAGCATGATACGATCTGTCTTCCTATAATTCTTGCCCTCTCTCTTTTCTATTGGGATCTCTTCTTTCTTCTCATAATAGAGGTCCGTAGAGGCCTTTAAGCGTCCTGATTCGTCCCTGTCTGGGCGTTTTTCCTCCTTGGAAAAGATACCGATTTCACTGATGATCCCTTGGGGCCTCAAGGCCATAAGGATGATTAATATGAGGCCGTAAGACATCATGCGGTAAGCACCGTATTCCCTTAAAAACTCAGGCAATATGGAAAGAATAATGGCACCTATAATTACCCCCGGAATATTCCCTAGACCCCCTAATATGACCATACAATAGACAATGACAAGTTGAGGAAAATCAAAATTGTTAGGAAAAACCGAGTCCTGCAGGGAAGCAAAAAGCACACCAGTGGCCCCAGCGATAAATGCTCCAATGGCAAAGGCCATCAATTTCATTTTCGTGGTATTGACCCCCAGTGCCTCAGCAGCTAGCTCGTCCTCCCTGAGGGCCTCCCATCCGCGGCCATACCTGGAGACCTTTAACCTATAAGTCGCCCCTATAACAAGTAAAGCAGAGATCCAAATAAGGTAAGCATACCCAATGGGAGAAGTGACGGTGAGCCCAAATAGGTTTATGGGATCAAATCCAAAAATTCCATTCACACCCCCTGTAATATTAATGGGTGTGTCCAGGTTTAGGAGTAATTGTTTAAATATTAGTGCAAACGCGAGGGTTACGATTGCAAGATAGTCACCCTTTAGTCGTAAACTTGTTGAGCCAAGAGCAAATCCGATGCCCATAGTAAAAATGGCAGCAAGCGGCAATACCAACAGGAATGGAAGATGTAACCCGAGTTGGTCAGAGGATAGAAGCGCAAAGGTATAACCACCTATCCCGAAAAATGCCACGTAAGCAAGATCAAAAAGCCCAGCAAAGCCGGCCACCACATTCAGCCCAAGGGCCAGCATAACCCACAGGCCAGTTATGGTGTAGATGCGAAGCCAGTATTCATTGGGCATGATATGGGGTAGAAAAAGCAGGGCGAGCGCAACCGCAGTACACTTAGAGATCTTCAAAAGTTGGTTTGAATTGAATTGGAACCACATCAGACCTTTTCCTGAATCTTCTCTCCAAGCAAACCAGAAGGCTTGGCAATTAGGATGATGATCAAAATAACAAAGGCCACAACATCCTTGTAGGCAGATGGCAAGAATGTCACAGCCAGAGATTCGGCCAGGCCCAACAGAATCCCGCCTACCATGGCCCCTGAAATACTCCCAATTCCGCCCAGCACCGCGGCAACAAACCCCTTAACACCGGCCTGGAATCCCATAAAATAGTCAACCTGGGTAAACAACAGGCCCACCAGCACACCTGCGGCCCCACCCAGTGCAGAACCGATTATAAAAACCAAGACTATAATTCGGTCCACGTCGATTCCCAGAAAGGTCGCCATTTCAATATCCTGCGCCGTGGCCCGCATTGCCTTGCCCGTCCTGGTTCTCTTAATAATCACCGTCAACAGACCCATCAAAAGGAACGTGATGAATACAACAATGATTCTCATGAAAGAGACCACCAGGGGGCCTATATGAACAAGTTGGATGCCCTTTGGTATCAATGAAGAGACGTAATAGACGCGAGGCTTTGCACCTTGATAGTTCAAAACAAAATTTTGCAAAAAGATGGAAACCCCCAGGGCGCTAAGCAAGAGATTGATTCGGGGTGCGTTTCTAAGTGGTCGGTAGGCGAACCTCTCCGTCAAGATTCCAATGAACGCAGAGACCCCCATGGCAATAACGATCATCACTGCTATGACAACAGCGGCATTCATAATCACTTGATGGCTTCGGCTGAGTAAGTGCAAAACCCACCAGCCCGTAAATCCGCCGATCATGTAAATCTCGCCGTGAGCAAAATTGAGCATGCCCAGTATGCCGTAGACCATGGTATATCCGATGGCAATCAAGGCGTACACGGCACCCAGGGTAAGCCCGTTAATCAATTGTTGAGGCAGCTCTGCAATGAATATGTCCATAGCCCAGCTCGGTGCAGCTACAAAAAGGTCCTGGCCAAGTATCTCGGCCAGGACCAAGTTGTTTTCTAATTCTTTATTGGCCTCCTCCCATGATGGCTACCTGTTTGAAATCCTTCCCTTCAACCCTAAAGAAATAGGTGGCGCCTCCTTTTAGATCGCCTTTCTCATTAAATGTAATTGGAAAGCCTAAGATGCCCCTATAATTCTTTATCTTATGCAGTCCCTGAATCACTTCCTTCCGGCTTATTTTGCCGTCTTTTGCAGCATTGTTGATAGCTGTTAACAGTATGTTCATCGCTTCATAGGCCGGGGGACCAAACCCACTAATGGTTCCGTACTTCTTTTCAAATTTCTTGATGTAGCCTGAGGCCTCGGGTATGGCATAAATATCAGGGGCGAAATGATACACATAAGCACCTTCTGCAGCACCTTGGGAGGCCTCTATAAAATCCTTTTTATCTCGAGCACCTTCAGTGCCGAAGAAAGTCGCATTAATCCCCAGCTCCTTCATTTGGCGAACACCAATGGCCTGGTCAGGGGCCGCTGTAGCGATAAAGAACAGCACGTCAGGATGAAAGGCCTTTACCTTGGTTAACTCCGGGGAAAAGTCCTTGGACCCGCCGACAATCGTCTCCTGCAAGATATCGGTTATACCTAATTTCTTAAGGCCCTTAATGGTTTCCTTCGCCATATTTTCGCAGTAGGCCACCTTTTCATTCAGTACCGCGACCCGTTTGGCCTTCAGGTATTTTTTGATGAAGAGTGCGCAATTCCAACCATGTGCGTCATTGCGGGCATTCACCCTAAAGAAGTGCTTGTACCCTTGCTCTGTAAGACTGGGTTTGGAGGCGGCAGTAGTAATACATGCAAGGTTTCCAGATCCATAAATTTTCAACGTGGCTTGGGCAATATGACTCATAGGCGGCCCAATTACACCATACATCAATTTATCAGCCACAAACTTATGGGCCACATTGACTGCCTGGGCGGGATCCATGGCATCATCTCCCATAATATGTTTGATCTTTACGCCTTGGATTCCACCCCGCCCGTTCCACTCATCCACAGCGATCTGGGACGAGTTAAAGATTTCCATACATGGAGATGCCGCAGCTCCTGTAAAGGCCCCCGCATCTCCCACGTGAATCTCAGTGACATTGGCCTTTGTTGTTTTATCGGTTAAAGCCTTTGCCCTTGGGGCCGAAAAAAAACCCACAAGGCTCAAAACCAGACCTAACAAAAGTAATGATTTGACTACTCTCTTCATTTTCGCCTCCCTTTGCAGTGAGTTATTCCAGTGGAATTTTGAAAGACCGGCTCACCTCCTTTCTTTCCATTAAGCCTGTTTACGGTATAAATTTGATTGCTAAATCCCCTCAGAAAAAAACATCTCGTTGCGTGTCTGTTCAAGCATCTTTAGGATGTCTTGTTTTGCCAATACAAGGTGGTCGTGTATAGCCCTCTCCAACTTATCCTTCCGTTTTTCAACAAGCGCGGTGTAGATCTGGTAATGGCCATCACGGGTCTTTTTTGCAAACTCTGGCAGGTGTATCAGGGCGATCCTGTACTTCAATGAATGGTCGCTCAATGACTTGCAAATATGGTAAAGGGTTCTGCTCCGTGTGGCCTTGTAGATAATCCCGTGGAACTGGACATCCAGTTCGGTCATGCCCTCTGTTTGACCGTTTTCTATTTTCTCATCAGTCTTCTTCAGATTCAGTTCCATCTCTTTGAGTTCCACGGGTGTTATCTTTTCGATTGCCAGGCTGGCTGCCAACTGCTCTATGGCAAGTCTTATTGTAAAAAGGTCCTCAATGTCATAATCCGACATCTCCACCACAATATAACCGGATCTTGGGACTGAATACAGAAATCCCTCAACAGCCAGCCGGTGGAGGGCCTCTCGCACAGGCGTCCTGCTAACCTTCATTTCAGCAGCGAGGGCGGACTCCACCAACCTGGTGCCACCGGGAATTTCACCGGTGATTATGGCATTGCGAAGCCCCTCGTAAACCTGATCAGTAAGGGTATCAAGGTTCCTGTTGGTGAATCTGTTTATCTTCAAATTCCAGGTCATGGAAGGCCTAATTAGGGCAAAATGGTCAAAGGAATTGTTGATTATACCTCTACCATACAAGAAATTTAGTGTCAATGCATTTTGCAGCTAACTACCAAATATTTATACGATATGTTAGTAAACTATTTGCAAATTGCTGAAATACAATTGACATACAATCCTTTTTTTGCTACCTAGTTTCCATCCATAAATCAAAGATTTTCTGCCTGCCCTGCACGCCAGTCAGGCGGGCGTCAGGCAGGTGTAAAGAGAAATTTTGTGCCTGTTACCTGCAGCAAAAGGATTATTCGTCCCTGCCTGGACCGGTGTCGTGGCGGGCAGGGAAATGACATCCCTGGATAGGCACTACCTGGTAAGCTATCTTGAAATTCAAATCATTCCCTTAGTCGACAAGGGGGAGATCATGTATACACTTAAGGTCACTGTGGAAAGGATCGAGGGTTATTGCAACCAACCAATGCTAGTGGGTGATTGGTTTTTGGTTGAAGGTGGCAAGATTAGGATCCCAGAACAAAAGCATATCTGTATGTGGGCCCTTCAGAGTATGATGCCCATATTCCCACTCCTGCAACGGGCAGAACCCAAAAAGGGGGACTGGACAAGTAAGGGGCAACAGACCTTTGTATGCCCGGATCCCAAAGGAAAGGTCTATTACCGAATAGAGAGAGTCGAGGAAGAGGAATGATTAGAGTAGATCCCTCCAAGTGCTCTGGATGTGTCCGATGTGAGGTAAACTGCTCCTTTTTCCACACTGGGATGGTTGGCCGGAGGAGCGCCCGAATAAGGGTGGTGAAAATAGAGGAAATAGGAATAGACTTTCCCGTGGTGTGCCAGCAATGTGTGGAGCGGTACTGCACAAAGTGCCCGGAGCACGCCATTGAGGTGGGCCCGCTTGGACAGATAATCATATCTCCCACATTATGTGTCTCATGTGGCACATGTGAGACATTGTGCCCCATTGGTGCCATTGAACTCTATGAAGATATTCCCTATGTCTGTGACCTCTGCGGGGGCGATCCAAGGTGCGTAAAGGCCTGCACCCTTGGGGCCATTTATTATGAACCCGATGCCCATGGGCAAATCAGCCTTAGGTCATTCAAGGCCAAAACCAAAAAGATGTCGCCAGGACAAAAACGCCTGATATTTGCCCTTGAATCATCCAGACCCCTTAGAGAGAAATGGGTTTCCGCGAGGAGGAAATAAATGCTTTATGGATACAGTGGTCATATCCTACGTGTCGATTTGGAATCGGGTCGGATTGTGCGCGAAAAGACAGACCCTCAGTACATGCTGAAGGTAATTGGAGGAAGAGGTCTAAATTCCATGAGAATGTATGAAGAGCTGGACCGCCACGTAGACCCCCTTTCTCCGGAAAACATGCTCCTTTTGGCCGTAGGGCCATTGACCAGCACACTCCTCTCCTCCTCAGCCTACACCACCATTTCGGGCAAATCGCCCCTTACGGGAATACTAGGGGATTCGGCAGCAGGAGGGTATTTCGGCCCCGAACTCAAGCTGGCAGGCTATGATCAGGTGATCATCACCAGTCGGGCTGACAAACCCTGTTACCTCCTTATAACCAATGATAACGTAGAGATCAGGAATGCCAGCCATCTGTGGGGAAAGGACATCTGGCAGACCACGGCCGCTATTCGCAAAGAACTGGGAGACATCGCAGTTCAGGTGGCCGCCATAGGGCCTGCGGGCGAAAACCTGGTCAAGTTTGCCACTGTGGCATGTAACAATTCTCGAATGTTTGGCCGCACTGGCATGGGATGTTTGTTTGGCTCAAAAAACCTGAAGGCCATTGCCGTGCGGGGCAAGGGCCGACTCCGGGTGGCTGATACCCTTAAATATGCCGAGTTATGTAATCAACTTGACCAACGAATCTTGGAACACCCGGAATATGACAAACGGAACGCACTGGGGTCCACCCAGTTGATTACAGCACTCAACAACATTGGAATCCTTCCAACCAACCACTTTCAAAAAGGGATATGTGATTATGTGGATAAAATAAGTGGGGAAACCCTGGCCAAGAAATACAGGGTCAAAAACAAATCATGTTTTAACTGCAATATACATTGCTCCAGGTATTTTATTACCAAAGAGGCAGAGGGTGAAGGGCCAGAATTTGAGACCCTTTGTAGTTATACCTCTCGCCTGGGCAATAAAGACCTGAAATTCGCCCTTAAGATTACCTCCTATCTTAATCGTATGGGCGTGGATTCCCTTAGCTCTGGTGAGACCATGGGCTGGGCAATGGAATGTATTCAACGTGGCCTGCTTTCCAAAGAGGACTTTGATGGACTTGACCTGAGATGGGGAAATAAGAAGGCCATCGAAAAGCTCCTGGATATGATCGTCCATCGCAGGGGTATTGGTGATGCATTTGCAGAGGGGACCCGCAGCCTGGCTCAACGTTTTGGAAAGGGCACAGAAAAGTATGCCTTCCACATCAAAGGACTGGACATGATCTGTGGCGACCCACGTGGCATAAAGGCATTTGGCCTCACCTATGCCATTGCCTCCCGGGGTGGCGACCATTTGCGTGCAGAGCCCTTTTTTGAGCTGACCCAACGATTTGATGAGGCCGAGAGGCGCTGGGGTATTCGAGAGATTGCGGACAGGCTCGCTGTAAAAGGAAAGGCCGTGTTAGTGGAATATACCGAGCGTCTGGCCTTGCTTACCGATTGCATGACCATGTGCAAGAATATAGGACTCAGTATGGACCTGATGAACCCAGAGTTCGCCTCACAGCTCTTGACTGCTGGCACGGGCCTCCGTTTCACCCCTGAGCGGGTCAATGATGCCCTGAACAACGTTATTGAAAAGGAGCGGCTCATAAACATTGACTTTGGTATTGACCCCAGCCAAGATACCCTGCCCCACCGCTTTGTCCATGAGCCCTTAAAAGAAGGACCATCCAAGGGTCACGTCGTCCCCATCCAGCAAATGGTAAAGGAGTACTACAAGTTAAAAGGGTGGGACGAAAGGGGCATCCCCCAGAGGAAAAGATGAATCGCATCCACTCAAGCCTGCCTGCCCGCCACAAATCATAGGCGGGCGAGGTGGCAGGCAGGCGGGAATCCAGTCTTTTTGAAACGTTATAGACTCCTGATTACCTACCCCCCTATCGCGAGACGGGTTCGGATGTAGAAGCTATTGTAAGTGTCTTTTGAGGAGATCCGAGAAGGCCTCAATGTCTTCTTCGGTTGTATCAAAGGATGTCATCCATCTGACAATTGATTCCTGCTCATCCCAAACATAGAAAAAAGACTCGCTCTGAAGCCTTGGGATGATGTCCTTGGGCAACTTTACGAACAGGGCGTTTATATCCACGCTCTGGGTTATCTCTACTCCTGGGATATCCTTCACCTTTTCTGCAAGCAGTCGGGCCATGCGGTTGGCATGTTGGGCGTTTTTCAGCCACAGCTCCTCGCTCAGCAATGTCTCAAACTGCACCGCTATGAACCGCATCTTGGAGGCGAGCTGGGTTCCCTGCTTCCGGATATATTTGAAATTTTTGGCCAGCTCAGGGGCAAAAATCAGTACAGCCTCGCCAAACATCATGCCATTCTTTGTGCCGCCAAAAGACAGTACGTCCACACCCACATCCCGCGTTATTTCTCGGAGGCCGGTCCCCAAGAAAGCAGCGGCATTAGAGATGCGTGCACCGTCCATATGGACCAGCATGCCATTGTCATGTGCAAACCGGGTGATGGCCTCTATTTCATCAGGCCCATAAACAGTACCCAGTTCCGTGGCCTGGGTAATGGAGATGACCCTTGGTTGGGCATGGTGCTCGTTTCCCCTGGCATGGAGAAGGGGCCTTATCTGTTCCACCCTAATTTTGCCATCTTGGCTGGGAAGAGTAAGAAGCTTGCAGCCGGTGAACTTTTCCGGTGCGCCACATTCATCCACATTGATATGGGCGGTCTCTGCGCATATGATGGCATTAAAGGGCTCGGTCATGGCCTGGAGACCCAGCACATTCGCGCCGGTTCCATTGTACACCAAATAGACCTGGGTCTCAGGGCCGAATATTTCCTTGAATTTTGCTACAGCCGATTCTGTATAAGGGTCATCCCCGTAGGCCACCACATGCCCTTCGTTGGCCCTTAGGATGGCCTGCATGATCTTGGGATGGACACCGGAGTTGTTATCGCTTGCAAAACCGCGCTTAAACTTAGTGGTCATTCTTGGCTATCCTAAAGGTTAGTTCACGGTAGGCCATTTTCCTTTGACACTTGCCCTCACAAAATGCCAAATGTCAAATGACCAATGTCAAATCAATGCCAAATGCCTTAATGCCAAAAATATTTCGGTCCGAATCTATCTGATTTTACTTTGCCCTGATAACTGCCAATACTAGTGTCTTCTATTTTTTACCACCTGAAATTTGACATTCATTTGAAATTTGGATTTTGGCATTGGACATTGCCGTTAGCTTCCTTTCGCCTTGAACGTTTCCCCTCTAACCTTTCACTTTTAACCCCATTTATTGCGTGCCCAAATCAAACCACATTATGCGGCTATAGCCCTTGCCCACTTTACTAAGCCTGCCTTTTTGGCCGGCGACAAAAAGGGTCTTCCCCCTCACCTGTATGTCTGTCACGCAGTATGGTATTTGCCTCGTATCCCATCCCCTTTTCAAGGCGGCCCCTTCAAAGCTATAAGCAATAAGCCGAGATTTGGTATAAACATTCAAAGTCTCCATATGTTCGATCGAAGGGATATTCTTGACCGCGATCAACTCGTCTCTACCATCGTCATTGATATCTGCTCTGACTATTCGGCTGTTAACATAGGCCCACAGATTAGATTCATCTATGGCGAGATTACCAACACGGATAGCATTATTTGTGCCCCCGATACTTCTTCCACTGTCTGACCACATTATCTTTCCGCTGCTGTTCCACAGAGTGAGTACATCGGAGTCGCCGAGCCCAATAAACTCAGGGCTGCCGTCCTTATTTACATCATAGGCCATTATCGTGTAAAAGCGGACGTCTTTCAGCTTGGGTAAATTTCTAACCACTTGGAGGCTATTTTTTCCGGCATAATCCATTACAGATATCCTACCCCAAAACAGCTTGTCAACACGCGAATCCTGATATAGCAACAGGGGCTTGCCAGCCCTCAGGCCCCGCAAAACACGTAAATGCCCTGCCTTGCGGAAAAGTCTCCTGAATTTTCCATCCCATTCAAAAACCGTTGTCTTTGCCCTTCCTCCATAGAAGCTAACCAAATAGATCTCTGCCTTGCCATTTCCGTCAACATCACCAATGCTCACTTTCAAGAAATCTTCGCCCATGGCTGCCTTGAGCCTGTCTCTTGTCCGATATGTCTGGCCCGCCTCCTCATAGATCCGCATTTCAGTTCGGCTGACGGCCACCAGGTTTGTAAGCCCGTCACCGCTCAGGTCGCCCGCATCAAATGACACGATAGACATGTGGACAGGTATTGTCCCGGCAGGTTCAAATCCCTTGCGGTGGGGAGTTTCCCTAAACAATCCCGACTCGGTTTGAGGGGCATACTCATCACTCTGGTCTAACCTGCCAAAAGGCCCGGATCTTGTCTGCGTTGCGGCAGCTTGGCCAGGGGGGAGGGGTTGGCGTTGGGCGGAAATGGTGTTTCCTTCAATAATCGCCCTGAACCGTTCTGCCACCTTTGCCATATCAGGAATAAATTGATCTTCATTCATGGCCCGGGATATGCGGTGCTCTTGGAAGGGGCTCTTTGTGAGGTCCAGGAGGGTCAAGTCCAGGCTGTATCCGGCACCAATAGCCGTGACACTTCCATATACAGCATAATCCGCCTGGATTTCTTTGGCTATTTCCCTGATTCTCTGGCTGCTCAGCTTGCCCTTTTGCTCTTCGCCCTTGAGTAACGACCTGAACTTCTCATCTGTCACAACTTCAAGATCACCGCCAGAGAGTCGCGAAACCAACATGGCCCTGATGCCTTGCCGCAGGTAGTCTTTTGGCCCTTTGGCGTAAACGGCAAGGGGGAACAGGGCCAAAGTCCTGTTGGCAGCCAGGGCGGCAGGGGGAGAGAACAACACGATGGCCAGGCAGAGACTGGCAAAATGTATGAGACCATGGGTTTTCTTGTTCATATGAAGACCTCTTTCATATTTACCCATTTCTAAAACCAGGATGTATTCTATTAACACCATGGGGGGATAAGGTCAAGGCTGGGAAGAAATAACAGGCCCGGTCAAGCGCAAGGCTTGCCGGGCCCGTTAATCAAAAGGGCACGTAACTATTAGCTATGGGCAACTAGAAGTTGATCTGCCACTTGGCGCCAAAGTAGGTCTCCGTACCCTCATCGACGCCCTTGTTAGTATCTTTGTAATCATACTTGCCGATTTCAGGTATAATGTACACGCCCTTGGCCGGGCTGATCACCGCCTGAACATAGTAGGCCTGGGTCTTGTCATCCTCAAGGCTTGAATCATCAGAATCAGCCGAGGTGTAACCATAACCGGCCTCAAGGGTCAGCATGTCGTTTACCTTAAAGCCGACAACGCCCAGGGCACCAACGGTCTTGACGTCCTGGATATCGGTCATACTGCCGCTTGCGGAGTGGGACCCTATGATCCAGAGTCCGTAATTGCCCACGTTCTTCCCTGTAAACACATCGCCCTTAACATAGCCAGGGCCAACCGCAAAGCTGAGGCCCAGGGCCAGGACATAGGAATCCAGGGATTCTTCATGATCAGTGCCATCAACCAGCTTGAAGGTGTTGTACCCGCCGCAGAGCGCAATAGCAGCAGGGCCGGCCTTGAAGCTGTAGCTTGCCTCGATCTTGGGGATCGTGGTGTCGGTATCTGCAGCACCCAATACCGTTTCAACCTTTGGTTTCACCAATGCCAGCTTGAAACCCTGCACGGAAACCTGGATCGCAGGATTCCTGCCACCATACACGCCACCGACATTGAGCATATTAGCGTCGCTACCATAGACCTGGTTGGAATAGAAAAAGTTTACAGGGGTATAGGTCTGGCCCACTAGCAGGGATCCGCTGCCAAAATTCCAGACCCCATAGAGGAGCCTGAGGTTGATGCCGGTACCGTATTCAAACCTGCCGCTGATATCACCGGCCTTTACATTGGCCCCGATCCTGGAGTTACCCTGCAGATCCCAGGTTGTATCTCTGTCATCATAACTTGTGCCTGTCTGTTCCTCAGACAGTTTTGTCGACCAAGTTTGCATCCTGGCGCTGCCATAAAAATTCCATGTCCCGGCAATGGCCGGTATTGCAAATGCCACCACCATGAACGCTGCAAAAACCGCAATCAAGAGTTTCTTCATACTCTTTCCTCCTAAAGAAAGAATTTTTGGTTCACACTCAAATGAAAACACCTACCAATACAGCCACTCTAAACCATATCCTCTTGTCTCCCCTTTCACCCCCCTTCGCCTTAAACTATCGTGCCCCGAAATAGGCAAACCCCCCAACAAACCAGATCCAGGAACCTATTTCGGTACTAACGCCTTATGCCTTTACATCTTCTACAGCCAAATGTCAAGATATTTTGCTGTAAAAAGTAAGCGACTTAGGCCCTGAACCATTTTAGGGATTAATCCGCCACAGGCGGATAAATCCGCCCTTTGGGGCGGTTAAGATGGTCTCCGATTGATACTCCGCTGCTTGCGGCGGGGAAGTTCATTTGTGCTACACAGTCTGCTGTGCTTGATTAGCCCTTGACAATAAGCTATGCCTGAAGTATCGTATACAAAATAAGGAGGTGTATACAACAATGAGCACAGTAACTTTGTCCGCTCGCGTGGAAGAGGAGGAGGCAAGGAAAATAGATCAACTTGCTGCCGAGTTGGGACTGGATCGAGGGACCCTGTTGCGGCAAATGATTCGTAGGGGCCTAAGGGAGATTGTGTCGCAAACGGCCCTTGATGCATACCGTAGGGGAGAGGTGACACTTTCACGGGCTGCAGAGATGGCGGGTATTTCCTTAAGGGATATGTTGCTTCGCCTTTCCGAAGAATCCCTTGAGCTCAATTATGATCTTGCAGAGTTGGAGCGGGATATTGGGCCATGAGTATTGTTTCTGATGCTGCCCCGCTCATATTCCTCTCAAAGGTTAAACAACTACCCCTGCTGGCCCGCCTATTCAAAGGAAGGATTTACGTACCTTTGGCCGTGAAGAAAGAATTGCTTGCTCCAGGGATACCTCCTGACGAAGAGAGGACACTCCAAGCGTTTCTAGCTGAACAGTGCCATTTAGTGACGGTAAGGAAGCCTATGGTGTTCGCTAATGCCCTGAGCCTTGCTGATAATTGCGTCCTCACCGTGGCAAGGAGAAGACGGGTCAGCCTTGTTTTATCCGACGATCGGCTTCTTAGAAAAATCGCCCTGATAGAAGGATTCGGGGTGGTGGGAACAATAGGCGTACTTATAAAGGCCGCCAAGGGGGGCTTGCTGACAGGTGGCCAGGCGATATCTACCCTGGATGAGCTGGTCCAGAAGCATGGTTTCAGGATCAGTACGGCCGTCTATTCAAGGGCAAGGAGCGTATTGCTGTAGACAACTTTTCAGTGCAATGAAAAATGGTCGCGACTATTTTTCAATAGTATGAAGAATTTTCAATATGAAACATAGAGACCTCTACATAGGAATATAGGATGCGTTATCTGCCGAAAAAGCCATGGTGTTCCTCGTGGGTCCTAGGCAGCCGGGAAGAGGTAGGCTGAGGGGCAACGGGGCCAAGATTTAGCACAAAGAAAGCGTTTGTATCAACTGGGCGGGGTGATGGATTAATTATTGCTCAGAGGGAGCAAGGAAGCTGAGGAGAAACTATAGAGGTAATACTATGGGTACCAGGGAAAGGGCAATAGAACGAAGAAAGAGGATCGTTGGAAATATTGCCGCAAATTTTGAGGAAGCGGAGCGATGGGATCTGGAATTCTGGCAAAGGCAAGGGCCTGAGGCCCGCCTCTCGGCCCTGATGTCTATTAGGGACGATCTCGCCAAGATCAAACGGGTATCCATAGAGAGATCCCTGCACAAAGAAAAAGGTCCCCATAATGACGAGTAACGTACCACAAGATTTCGAAGACATACTGGAGCTGCTCGAAAAACATAAGGCCAAGTACCTTATAATCGGAGGGCTTGCATTTACCTACCATGTTAAGCCGCGCTATACTAAGGATATGGACCTCTGGATTGATCCTAGCAGAGAAAACATAACCCGGACCAATCAAGCCCTGCAGGAATTTGGCAGCCCGTTTCTACTTGGGATGGATAGGCCAGAGGAAATTCTTCAGCTTGGTGTAGCCCCCAATAGAATAGACATCCTGAAAAAAGTTAAAGGGGCTCGATTCGAGACCGCTTGGAAGAGGCGCATCAGAGCACCCTTTGGCAAGGTCCAGGCCAATTGGGTGGATATTGACACCCTTATTCGGATAAAGAGCCGACTGGAAGGACCGCGCCATCAGGAGGATCTTCGCTTGCTCCGGGAGGTAAAAAGACGAAAGAGGTAGACCCAGTTCGAGCTCAGACTACTCTGACCAAGGCCTCCTTCTGATCCAGCACAGCTTCCTGCTAGTAGCATATGAATGATTTAGGTCCCCCACCTCAAAGAAATGGACTTTTGCCCACTTTACAAAAAGTCTCGCAGCATTTAAGATACTTAATAAGTATCCATCCAGAAATCGCGGATTTCTGGATGGAGCTATCAGCTCTCAGCGGTCAGCAGTCAGCCCAATCTGTTGTTCCTTGTCCGTTTTGCTCAAAGCTGAAGGTTAATGGCTGAATGCTTCTATCCAAAAATCACAATTTTTGAAAAGGCACTAATAGTATACATAATCAAAAAGTTCCGGCCTAGGCGTTGCGTTTCGGGGTGATCTATGAAAGAAAGAGTTGCGTATTCTCATTTCGAGCCTGTCTGCAGGCGGGGCAGAACCCACGTCCCTAGAACTGACTTTTTGGATATCAGGCATTTGGTATTCACTTTACATCTGTCATTGGGAGTTTGACATTCCAAGAATGCTGAACCTTGAACTTTGAACTCAGAACTTTGAACCTTCAACGGGGGTTAACCATGAGAGTTCTTGTGAGCGATAATCTGTCTGAGGTGGGCGTCAAGATCCTTGAACAGACACCTGGCATTGAAGTGGATGTAAATACAGGACTGACCCATGAAGAGCTGGTGGGCATCATCGGCCAGTACGAGGCCTTGGTAATCCGCAGCGCCACCAAGGTGACAGCCGATGTGATCCAGGCTGCTGATAAGCTTCTGGTAATTGGTCGGGCCGGCATTGGCCTGGACAATGTTGATATCCAGGCAGCCAGCCAGCGCGGGATTGTGGTGATGAACGCACCTGAAGGCAACACCATCACCACTGCCGAGCACGCCATTGCCATGATGCTGGCCCTGTCCCGTAACATACCCCAGGCCACGGCCTCACTCAAGGAGGGAAAGTGGGAGAAAAAGAAACTCCAGGGTCGGGAGCTTTTCAATAAGACCCTGGGGCTGGTGGGGGCCGGTCATATCGGCCGTATTGTGGCAGACCGTGCCCAAGGGCTGAAAATGAAGGTTATTGTCTATGATCCCTATATCAAGCCAGAGAGTATCGAAAAGCTGGACCTTGAGCCAGTGGACTTTGAAGACCTGCTGAGGCGGGCTGACTTAATCACCATCCACACCCCCAAGACCGAAGAGACCACCAATATGTTTAATAAAGAAACCTTTTCAAAGATGAAAAAGGGTGCCATGCTTATCAACTGCGCCCGGGGAGGCATTGTGAATGAGGATGATCTCTATGATGCCCTGTCTTCTGGTCACCTAGGGGGAGCGGCGCTGGATGTTTTCTCCAAGGAGCCTCCGGGAAAGATTAGGCTTATGGAGCTGCCCAATTTCATATGCACGCCCCACTTGGGGGCCTCCACAAAAGAGGCCCAGGAAAATGTGGCCAAGATCATTGCCGAGCAGATCGTTGACTACCTGCTCCATGGCACAGTCAAAAACGCCGTGAATGTCCCCAGCATCAGTGCAGAGCTCCTTTCTACCCTCAGGCCCTATGTTATCCTGGTGGAAAGGATGGGCGCGCTTCAGGCCCAGTTGGCCGAAGGTGCAATCCTGGAAACCAGGATCGATTATTCCGGTGCGGTCACCGAGTATGACGTGAGCCCCTTGACCACCGCCATGTTAAAGGGCCTTTTGACTCCCATCAAGGACGGGGTAAACTTTGTCAATGCCCCATTTATAGCGGCTGAAAGAGGCATCAAGGTGGTGGAGTCAAAGAGCAAAACCTCGGAGGACTTCGCCAGTCTCATCAGGCTGAGCGTCAAGACCATTGAAGGGGAAAATGTTGTATCAGGCACCATCTTTGGCAAAAAGTTTCCGCGAATTCTACGCATCAATGACTTTTACCTAGAGGCCGTGCCCGAGGGCCATAATCTGTTGATTCACAATGAGGACCGGCCAGGGGTGATCGGTATGATCGGCTCAACCCTTGGAAAACATGGGGTCAACATCGCCAGGATGCAGGTGGGGCAGGAGCCGGACAAGGGCCAGAATGTGATCTTCTTGGCCACCAGCTCCCCGGCAGGGGAGGAGGCCATTAATGACCTACTTGATCTTGAACATGTCTATTCGGTGCGGAGGATTGAGCTGTAAGACGAGGGAGGTTGCTATGTCAAGAATCGAACAAATTTTATCCTCAATTGAATCTCTATCAGATCAAGAATTCGCGAAATTGAGAGATTGGTTCGCTGAAAGGGATTGGGAGAGGTGGAATAAGCAAATCGAAGAGGATTCAGAGGCAGGGAAGTTGGATTTTCTGATCAAGGAAGCGCTAACGGAAAAAGAAAAAGACACGTTGAAGGAATTATAAATGCATCGAGCAACAGGGCGGTTTTGGAAATCCTTCAAAAATCTCCCAAAACACATTCAAGAATTGTCGAAGAAAAATTTTGAATTACTCAAGACAGATCCGTTGCATCCATCGCTACATTTCAGGAAAGTTGGGAAGTTCTGGTCAGTTCGCATCGGAATCAATTACAGGGCCTTAGCTGTCAAAGACGAACAAGGCTTCATTTGGGTTTGGATTGGAAACCATAAAGAATATGATAGGCTAATTAAAAAGAAGGAGCAGACTAAATAGTTGATAGACTGATTTCGTGAGGTGATGCCATGGCTGAGGAGGAAAAGGGTTTCATCATCAAAGACAAGAGGGCACTGGATGAAAAGGGGGAGTTGAAGCAGAAGCACAAACAAGAGGAAAAGAAGGGGCCAAAGGCCCAGGAAAGGGCGGAACCGAAAAAGGAAGGTTCCAAATCCCAACAGCAACCTCCCCTTCCCGAGGTCAACTTTACGTCCCTGATTTTCAGCCTAAGTTCATCAGCGCTTTATCACTTTGGAGAGGTAGCAGATCCCCAAACAGGGGAGAAGAAAAAGGATTTGGCCCTTGCAAAACATGCCATTGATACTATTGCCATGCTCAAGGAAAAGACCAAAGGTAATCTGACAAAGGAGGAAGAAAAGTTTATTGACACGGTCCTTGCGGACCTTCGCTGGAGATATGTGAAGGAGGTGGGGTGAACATAAGAACAAATATCGAATGTCGAATACCTAATGTCGAAGGAAAACAAACAATTTGATTTGGAGGATCGCTTAATTGATTTTGCTGTGAGAGTTATTCGCACGGCCGAATCATTGCCAAAGACAAAGGTGGGAAGACACATTGCTGGGCAACTTGTCCGGTGTGGGACGTCGCCTGCTGCCAACTATGGTGAAGCCCAAAGTGCAGAATCTCGCTCTGATTTTATACACAAAATCAAAATCTGTCTCAAGGAATTACGAGAGGCAAGGGTGTAGCTGAGTATTATTGTCAAAAGTAATCTGATAAAACCACCATCAAAACTTGAGCCGCTAATTAATGAAAACAATGAATTAATTTCGATTTTTGTGGCAAGTATAAAAACTGCTGAGCAACAAGGGGCCAAGACTTCATAATTCAAAATTTGCTTTCGATATTCGACATTCAAATTGGACTAGCGCTTATGCTCTTGGTTGGGCTTGATGGCGGTAGAGTTTGAGAGGAGGCTGAAAATGGGTAGAAGAAAGCGATTATTTAATAGGCTGATATTAGGCCTTGTGTGCATGGCGTTTGTGCTCGGGACGCGGCCTATCGGGCAACCGGCCCATGCCCAGAATTCCTCCATACTGCCCCATGTCCCTGGGTCTTTTGCCGAGCTTGTCAAGAAGGCAAAGGACTCGGTGGTCAATATCAGTACTGTTAAAATTATCAAAGGCCGCAGGGGTATCCCATTTCCCTTTGAAATGCCCTTCGGCTCCCAGGATCCGTTCAAGGACTTCTTTGATCGCTTTTTCAAGGATCAGCAGCCAAAGAACTTCAGGCAGCGAAGCCTGGGCTCAGGCTTTATCATTGACAAAGAGGGCTATATCCTGACCAACAACCATGTGGTGGAAGGCACTGACGAGATTAAGGTGAAATTGGCCGATGACACGGAAATTAAGGCCAAAATAGTGGGGCGTGACCCAAAAAGCGATTTGGCTCTGATCCGAATAAAGACAGACCATCCCCTGAAGCCCCTCCCCTTGGGCGATTCAGACAAATTGGAGGTGGGCGACTGGGTCCTGGCCATTGGAAATCCCTTTGGTCTAGGCAATACCGTGACAGCAGGTATTGTGAGCGCCAAGTACCGGCATATCGGAGCAAGATCCTACGACAATTTCATCCAAACCGATGCCCCCATAAACCCTGGTAACAGTGGAGGACCGCTGCTAAATACCGCAGGAGAAGTGATCGGCATTAACACCGCTATTTACACCCAAAGCGGTGGGAGCATCGGCATCGGCTTTGCAATACCCATCAACATCGCCAAGAAGCTTCTTCCTCAACTCAAAAAGGGCAAAGTAGAACGAGGATGGCTGGGCGTGATGATCCAAAAGATCACACCTGAGCTGAAGAAAAAACTCCACCTCAAGACAGAACATGGCGCCCTTGTGGCGGATGTTACGCCTGGTGGGCCTGCGGCCAAGGCAGGCATCAAGAGGGGAGACGTGATTGTCTCTTATGACGGAAAGCCCATCAAGGAAATGAATGACCTTCCATACCTAGTGGGAACAACGCCTGTGGGTAAGGTGGTGGAAGTGGAGGTGATACGCAAGGGGAAAAAGAAGGTCTTCCAGGTCAAAATCGGGAAGATGAAAGAGGAAAAGGAATCTGAGGCCCCAGGGGAGGCCAAACCAAACCTGGGTATGAGCGTAGAAGAACTCACCCCCCAGTTGGCCAGACAATTAGGGCTAACCGAGACCAGCGGCCTGGTGGTGGTGGACGTGGAGGCCAATTCCCCGGCCCAAGAAGCAGGTCTGCACCCTGGAGACCTTATTTTGGAGGTGGACCAGGTTCCTATGAAAGACCTGGAAACCTTCAATAAAAAGATAGGGAGTTATAAAAAAGGGGATGTAATACTTTTCTTGGTCAAGCGCCATGGGTCCACCCTTTATCTTACCCTAAAGGTGTGGGAGTAAGGGAGATTCGGGCATGTGAACACACAGATTAGGGACATCGAATCATTAGTGGTAAAGGCCCCTGCTAAGTTGAACCTTATTTTAAAGGTAACTGGACGCCGGCCGGATGGCTACCATGATCTCTTTTCCATCATGGTGCCGGTTGGGGTGTGCGACACCATTCGGCTCTCCCCTGGCGAAGAAGGTATCACGATTCAGTGTAGAGGCAGGGATCTGCCTTCGGATGAAAGCAATCTCGTATATCGGGCCTGTGAGTGTTTCTTCTCAGCAGTAGGTCTAAAGCCTTCAGTTCACGCGGTCGTGGATAAGGTGATCCCCATTGCGGCGGGCCTGGCAGGGGGAAGCAGTGATGCAGCTGCAACCCTAGAGGCATTGAACAAGATATATGGAAACCTCTTGGATCCTCAAGGGCTCCACAAGCTTGCCCGGGAATTGGGGGCTGATGTGCCGTTTTTCCTAGCCCATGGGCCATGTGTGGCCAGGGGTATTGGTCACGTGCTTGACCCTATCGAATATTTTCCGTCATTTTGGTATGTTATAGTATCTCCGCCCTTGCAAATCTCCACTGCCTGGGTGTATGGCCAATTGAAATTAGAGTTGACACAAAAGAGTAACAATTATATAGTAGAATTTAGCCGGGAGATGTTTGATAACCTGGATAATTTCCTGGAAAACGATCTGGAAACGGTTGTCTTGCCTCGATTCCCCGAAGTGCAAAGGGTTAAGGCGCTTTTGCTTAAAGCAGGTGCGCAAGGGGTCTTGATGAGTGGAAGTGGCCCCAGTGTGTTTGGGATTTTTGCTGAGCGGGACAGTGCTATTGAGGCCAAACGGTTTCTCGACCAAAAAAGAGTAGGTGAAGTATTTGTAGCTACCACCTGGCTGGGTGAAGAAAAAGTATCGGAGTTGGGAAACCGGTTGAGCATACGATTTAGCTAATCCTTCCTAAAAAGAGGGATTGTAAAACATATTCGGCTTTGGGGTGTCGTCAAGTGGTAAGACACGGGCCTTTGGAGCCCGCATTCGGAGGTTCGAATCCTCCCACCCCAGCCATTTTTTATGGCAAATCATGAGCAACCGGAACGGTGAATCAGGGCTCATCGTTCCGGTTGGGTATGTAAGAGGCCAGCCCGCACAGAGGCCCCTGTGGGTAGAAAACGCTGGTGGGGATATCGCATAAAGGCATGAGCAATAGATGGGATAACTTCTGACTAGGACGCGATACGCACATTTTAATAACAAATGGGTCTACAACCTGAGATGAAATTGTTTGGCGGAACGTCCAATCCAGTCCTTACCCAAGAGGTATGCGAGTATCTTGGCATCGAGCCGGGTAAGATCACTTCCAAGACATTCAGCGATGGAGAAATCCAGGTTGAAATAGGCGAAAATATCCGTGGTAGAGACGTCTTTATTCTCCAATCCACTTGCCCCCCTGTCAATGACAACCTTATGCAGCTCTTGATCATCATGGATGCCTTGCGTAGGGCATCGGCAAAGCGAATCACCGCTGTGATTCCCTATTATGGCTATGCCCGGCAGGACCGCAAGGTTAAACCGCGCGTGCCCATCAGCGCAAAATTGGTGGCGGACCTGATAACCGTGTCTGGTGCCAATAGGGTCGTATCTATGGATCTTCATGCGGGCCAAATCCAGGGATATTTTAACATTCCAGTGGACAACATCTTTGCCGCACCTATCCTGCTTAAATATATCAATTCCCATTTTCAAGATGATCTGGTAATTGTTTCGCCTGATGCCGGGGGTGTGGAACGTGCCAGGGCATTTGCAAAACGGCTGAATGCCTCTCTTGCGATCATTGATAAACGCAGAGAGGCCCCGAACATATCAGAAGCAATGAATATCATTGGAGAAGTAAAAGGAAAGACGGCTATTATCCTTGATGATATGGTAGATACGGCTGGGACCTTGACCCAAGCTGCTACGGCCTTAAAGGTCAGGGACACAAAAAAAATATATGCTTGTTGCACCCATCCAGTCCTATCCGGGCCGGCCATAGAGCGAATTGAGGCATCGCCCATAGATAGGCTAGTTGTTACTAACACGATACCCCTAAACGAAAAGGCCAAGGGGTGCAAGAAGATAGAGGTGCTCTCCATAGCGGAATTACTCGGGGAAACTATCAAAAGGATTTACAACTCCCATTCGGTGAGCACACTATTCGTATAAGAATAAAGTATGCCGGCTTAAAGCCGGCTTTTACGTGTCAGACTTTGTGAAAAATTTTATTAATTCCGGAGGACACCAATGGTACAGACAGCGCTTGCAGCGCAACTGAGGACATCAAGGGGCAAGGAAGCTGCCAGGAAGTTGAGGCGAAACAAACAGGTTCCGGGCATTATATACGGTCCCTATAGCCAGCCTGTGATGGTGGCAGTAGATTATTCTCAGCTTAACAAGATCGTGCGCAAGGCCACGAGCGAGAATATCATGCTAGATATGAATATCCAAACCGACAAAGGGACAGAAACCAAAAAGGTGATGCTGAAAGAGCTACAGGTGGACCCTATAAAGGACACTTACCTCCATGCGGATTTCTACGAAATTTCCATGGATACGGAATTGACTGTGGAAATTCCAGTCCACCTTGTCAATACCCCAGTAGGCGTAACAAAAGGTGGGGTCCTCCAACACGTAAAAAGGGAAATTGCCATATCCTGTTTGCCGGACAAGTTGGTGGATTTTGTGGAAGTGGACGTTTCCGACCTGGATATTGGGGACGCCGTTCATGTAGCAGATATCCCATTGCCGGAAGGAGTTGAATGTCTTGACGAGGGAGACATTACTGTGGCGGTGGTAGCGGCACCTACGGTGGGACCTGAAAGAGAAGCAGAAGAAGAACTAGAGGAAGAAACAGCCGAGGAAACAGAAAAGGCTGAGCAAAGCAGTGAAGAGTAAACCAATAGAAAGGGGGTGAATCAGCAGTTCGCTAACAGGTGGTTGTGATAGTCGGCCTCGGTAATCCCGGTGAGAAATATGAGAATACTCGGCACAATATTGGTCAAAAAGTTGTCAAGATCTGGTGCCGAAAGCTGGGCCTTCGCCTTCGAGGTCGGCGTTTTCAGTCACGACACGTGGTCACCACGTTTGAACAGAAGGCCCTGATGCTTTTTTGCCCGATCACCTTTATGAATCACAGCGGACTTGCCGTAAAGGCCTGTGTTGACCATTTTGATGTCGATCCCCAAGGGCTCTTGGTGGTCCATGATGATTTGGACCTGCCAGTGGGGCGCTTAAAGGTAGTTCGCAGGGGAGGTTCTGGCGGGCACAAGGGTGTTGAATCCATTATTGAAAACCTGGAAACAGATGGGTTTCCTAGGGTCAAGATTGGAATAGGACGGCCCCGGTTCGGCGAGTCGGTTGATAAATTTGTGCTTTCTCCCTTTTATGAGGATGAACTGGAAATCATGGAGAAGGTGGTTGACAGTGCGGTGCGGGCATGTGAATTGTTTGTTTCGATGGGGGTTGAAGCGGCAATGAATCGAATTAATTGCCAAAATTTAGCAAACAAGGAGGTACCAAGCTGATGCAGGGAATACAGGGATTAACGGTTTATGCTCCTTACCTCGGGATCGTCGGGCTTATTCTCGCTTACATCATATACACATATGTAAAGAAGCAGCCTAACGGAAACGAGCTGATGCAGGAGCTAGAAGGGATGATCCATGATGGTGCCATGGCATTCCTAAAAAAGGAGTATTCGGTACTGTTCTTTTTTATTCTGATCGTCTTTTTCTTGCTGGGTTGGGGTATATCTTGGCGTACTGCCATCGCCTTTGTGACCGGGGCCTTTTGCTCCATGGTAGCAGGCTACTCTGGAATGACGGCCGCAACTCGAGGAAATAGCCGTACGGCTGAGGCTGCCAACAAATTCGGCCAGGCCCGGGCCCTTAACGTTTCTTACTTTTCTGGATCGGTCATGGGGCTTGCAGTGGCCAGCCTTGGGCTGTTAGGTCTGGGTTTCTGGTTTTGGTACTATGGCGGTGACCCGCAGACCGCCCAATATATTAACGGCTTTGCCATGGGCGCCAGTTCCATTGCCCTTTTCGCCCGTGTTGGAGGCGGGATTTATACCAAGGCAGCAGACGTAGGCGCCGACCTGGTGGGTAAAGTGGAGGCCGGGATCCCGGAAGACGACCCACGTAATCCCGGCGTGATTGCCGATAATGTAGGTGATAATGTGGGCGACATCGCAGGAATGGGTGCGGATATCTTCGAATCCTATGTGGGTTCGGTAGTGGCCACTATTGCCATTGGTGCAACACTGACCATTACACCTGAATTCATCAATAAATTTCCCATCCTAAAAGATCTTACACCGACAGCTATAAAACTAAAATATATGGCCATGCCCATTCTAGTAGCCATGGCAGGGCTTTTGAGTTCCTTTGCCGGTGTCTTTTCCATCAAGATTTTCCAAAAATGGAATCCGGCTGCCGCCCTTCGTTACACCACCTTTGTTGCGGCTGCTATCTTCGTTGTTCTAACCATTTTAATCACCAAATCTGTAGGCATGCCAACAGGCGCCTTTTGGGCGGTGTTTTCGGGACTCCTGTGTGGAATCGCTATCGGCCTGCTGGCAGAGTACTATACCTCAGGTCCTCCGATTCGCCGAATTGCTGGCCAATCAGTAACAGGCCCTGCAACCGTAATCATTGCCGGTCTTGCCGTGGGAATGCAGTCCACCTACCTGCCCATCCTCGGTATTTGCGTGGCCACCTTTATCGGCTATCAGGTAGCTGGCATTTATGGCATAGGGCTTTCGGCCGTGGGAATGCTGGCCACAGTGGGTGCCACCATGACGGTGGATGCCTATGGGCCCATTGCTGACAATGCAGGCGGAATATCAGAGATGTCCGGCTTGGGGCCTGAGACAAGAAAAATCACAGACAGCCTTGATGCCCTCGGAAACACCACAGCGGCCATTGGTAAAGGATTCGCCATTGGTTCTGCAGCCCTTACGGCCCTGGCCCTTTTTGTGGCCTATACTCAGGCTGCAGGGCTTAAGCTCATAGATATCAAAAACCCAATGGTGGTAATTGGTGCCTTTCTCGGTGCCATGGTACCCATGCTGTGTGCGGCGTTAACAATGACCTCAGTGGGTAAGGCAGCTTTCTCTATTGTAGAGGAAATCCGGAGGCAATTCAGGGAGATTCCTGGACTCCTAGAAGGCAAAGAAGGTGTTAAGCCTGACCCAAAGACCTGTGTGTCCATTGCCACTACTTCAGCACTAAAAGAAATGGTGACTCCAGGCCTTATAGCGGTGTTGACTCCTGTGGCTGTTGGTTTTCTGCTGGGCAAGCAGACTCTTGGTGGAATGCTTCTTGGCGCCACAGTTATGGGTGCCTTTTTGGCCCTCTTTATGGCAAACGGGGGCGGCGCGTGGGACAATGCAAAGAAGTACATTGAAGAGGGACACCTGGGCGGGAAAGGCTCAGATAACCACAAGGCGGCTGTTGTGGGTGACACGGTGGGCGATCCGTTCAAGGACACATCAGGCCCTGCCATGAACATCCTTATTAAGTTGATGTCCGTGGTTTCTCTGGTTATTGCCCCGATACTGCCCACGGTGGGTTATTTTATGAAGTTGTGGTAATAACAACGTGCCTACCTGCGGGGTAGGGAAAATGACTTACCCCGCAGGTTTATTAATTGAGAGGAGGAGTAGATGTTTAAGGTAGGCGATTTGGCGGTATATCCAGCTCATGGCGTTGGAGTTATCGAGAAGATTGAGACGCAAAAGATTTCCGGATGCTGCCAGGATTTCTATGTCATGCGTATCCTGGACAACGACATGATTATTATGATCCCTACCAATAATGTTGGCAATGTGGGGCTTAGGGAGATCATTCCCCAAACAGATGTGCCGAAGCTGTACTCCATCCTAAAAAAACGAGATGTTCAAATCGACAATCAGACGACGTGGAACAGGCGCTACCGCGAATACATGGACAAGATTAAAACCGGTTCTGTTTTTGAAGTGGCAGAGGTATATAGAGATCTTCTCATGCTAAGACTGGAAAAGGACCTTTCCTTTGGAGAAAGGAAGATGCTGGATACAGCCAGAAACCTGCTGGTCAAGGAAATCTCCCTAGCAAAGCAAGTTGGTGAGGAACAGGTAGAAAGGGATTTGGACCGGATCTTTTCGTGACGCTTATTCAGTGAGCACCCCACTTCAAAGGGACATGGATTTGAATGTAGCGCGGGAAGAAGCGGGAAAGCGCCTAGATATATTTTTAGGTGCACACGCAAAGGGCCTGTCCCGTGCCAGAATACAACAGCTTATTCGGAGTGGGGCAGTTCACGTAAATAACAGCCCTTCCAAACCCAGTTACAAAGTGAGGGAAGGAGACCATGTGGTCTTCTCCATCCCACCACCACAACTCCTTGAAGAGATCACACCTGAAAAGGTCCCATTTGACATCCTTTTTGAAGATCACTCATTACTTGTGCTCAGCAAACCACCAGGGGTGGTGGTTCACCCTGCTCCGGGCCATACAAGGGCAACCCTTGTCCATGGGCTACTGAATCACTGCAAGGATCTATCGGGAATAGGCGGGACACTGCGGCCGGGCATTGTACACCGCCTGGACAAAGACACCTCTGGAGTTATGGTGGTGGCCAAAACAGATGCTGCCCACCAGGACTTGGCACGACAGTTCAAAGAAGGACAGATAAAAAAGGAATATCATGCCCTTGTCCATGGAGTACCAAAGGCCGTGTGCGGCAGCATTGAGCTGCCCATTGGCCGCCACCCAAAGAAGAGAAAGGAAATGGCAGTTACCTCTTCAAGTGGTAGGCCGGCCATTACAGAATGGAAGAAGATTCGTGAATACGGAGGATATTTCAGCCTGCTCTCAGTTCATATCAAGACAGGAAGAACACACCAAATCAGGGTGCATTTGTCCTATATGGGGCATCCAGTGGCGGGTGATCCGGTTTATGGGTACGGAAAAAACTGGTGGAAAGGTAGGCGGTTTTCACCTCAGAAAATAGCCCTTGGCCCGGTGGGTAGACAGATGCTTCATGCACGGCGGCTTGGGTTCCATCACCCGGTAAGTAAGGCGTACATGACGTTTGAGGTTGAGTATCCGCAGGACATGCAGGATCTTCTGAAAAGATTGGAAATCTTAGAAAGGGCTTGACAATTGGGTCATGAACACTATAGATTATATAAAATCATTTTGTTTTCCTTCCTTTTGGAGGCTTCGAAACAGATCTGATTTCAACAACACAAACTTCTAGGCAAATCTTTTAAGAGTCACCTACTGCAAATCACCGTAAGGGTTTCAGGGAAGGCTTTGAGACTCCAGGCAGTTTTGGGTGGGTTCTGGTTGCGGCTTCGGTTATACCAAAGCCAACAAGATCAAATAACGTAGCAACCTTTTGCACATCGGCCCCTTTAGGGCTGATAAAGGGGAAATGAGTGGAGAAAGAATTATGAATCTTGTTGAATTAAAGAAGATGAAAATAAGTGAGCTTACGAATCTCGCCAAAGAGTACAATATTGAAGGGGCTTCAAGGATCCCTAAGCAGGATCTCATCTTTGCCCTCCTTCAGGCCCAATCAGAGCAAAACGGACTTATTTACGGAGAGGGTGTATTGGAAATCCTGCCGGATGGCTTCGGATTTCTCCGGGCACCAGATGCCAATTACCTGCCAGGCCCTGATGATATTTACATCTCTCCCTCCCAGATCCGACGATTTAATCTTAGAACAGGTGATACTATTTCAGGGCAAATCCGTCCTCCCAAGGAGTCAGAGCGGTACTTTGCCTTACTAAAAGTGGAGAAAGTAAACCATGAGGACCCGGAGCTTGCGCGGGAAAAGATTTTGTTTGACAATCTCACGCCACTGTATCCCAACGAAAGAATCAAACTGGAGACCACGCCGGATAACCTATCGGCTCGCATCATGGACCTAATGACGCCCATTGGAAAGGGGCAAAGGGGCCTCATCGTAGCACCTCCCAGGACCGGGAAGACCATGTTGCTACAAAACATTGCCAACAGTGTCACCGCCAATCATCCGGACATCCATAAAATTGTACTCCTGATTGATGAAAGGCCTGAGGAAGTAACCGATATGCAACGGTCTGTGGATGCCGAGGTAATCAGTTCCACATTTGATGAACCACCCCATCGGCACGTTCAAGTAGCAGAAATGGTGATTGAAAAGGCCAAAAGGCTTGTGGAACATAAGCTGGATGTATTGATTCTCCTGGACAGCATTACCCGCCTCGCCCGAGCCTACAACGCAGTGGTCCCACCCAGCGGAAAGATCCTCTCCGGTGGCCTCGATTCCAATGCCCTGCATAAGCCAAAACGCTTCTTTGGCGCTGCCAGGAATGTGGAAGAGGGAGGGAGCCTCACTATTATTGCCACGGCCCTCATTGATACGGGCAGTAGAATGGATGAGGTGATCTTCGAGGAATTTAAAGGCACAGGTAATATGGAAATTCATTTGGACAGAAAACTAGCGGATCGAAGGGTGTTCCCCGCCATTGATATCAACCGCTCCGGTACCAGAAAAGAAGAACTATTGCTGGAAGAGGCGGACCTGAATCGCATATGGATCCTGCGAAAGCTTCTGGCGCCCCTTACCCCTACGGACAGCATGGAATTTTTACTTGAAAAAATTAAAGGAACAAAGGATAATAAAGAATTTCTGGCCTCCATGAGCCAGTAAAAGTAAGTGTTTACCGGTCACGGTTCACCGTTTACCGTGAACCGCCCAAAGCATACAGGAAAGGTACAAACATAAAGGCTAGCTGAGAGAAATTACAGAATTAGTGAATATGAGGAGAGCAAAAAGAAATGAAAGAAGGAATTCATCCACCATATTACAAGGCAAAGGTCAAGTGTGCCTGTGGAAATGAGTTTGAGACCGGCTCCACCATTAAAGAGATTAAGGTGGAAATCTGCTCAAAGTGCCATCCTTTTTTTACCGGGAAACAAAAACTGGTGGACTCGGCGGGCCGAGTGGAACGATTTAGAAGAAAATACGCTAAGTTTCAAAAGGATGCCGAATAATACACATAGAGACAAAAAACCCTCCATGATTCATCATACCAAGACAGGGGATACTTAGCTCCTTCCATAGCCCCGTGAGGGGAATCTTCGTCTTCAGAAAAGGATTCATCCGATACAAATTACCCCTTCTAGTCAGGACAATGATCTAATAGGAAGGTGTAGAGAGCATGTTTGCCAAGATTAAGGAAATAGAGGAAAGATATGATGCACTTGAAAGGGATCTGGGAAACCCTGATATTATCAATAATCAGCAGGTATATCAAAAGTACCTGAAGGAGCATAGTACCCTATCGCCCATTGTGGAGACCTTTCGACGCTATAAGGCCATCCAAGAGGAAATAGAAGGCAATAAAAGCCTGCTTGACGACCCTGATCCAGAGATCCGCAAGCTGGCCAAGGAGGAGATTGATAGCCTCCGGCAAACCCTGGAGCAACTTGAAAGGGAATTGAAGATCCTTCTTCTTCCCAAGGATCCTAATGACGAGAAAAATATCCTCCTTGAAATCAGGGCTGGCACTGGTGGAGAAGAAGCCGCTCTGTTTGCAGCAGACCTTTTTCGCATGTACAGCCGGTATGCCGAATCCAAAGGATGGAAGACTGAGATCATGAGCCAGCATCCCACCGGGATTGGTGGATTTAAGGAGATTATTATTCTCATTGAAGGGAAGAAGGTCTACAGTCGTCTCAAGTTTGAAGGTGGTGTTCACAGGGTGCAACGGGTTCCCGAGACCGAGGCCCAAGGAAGAATACACACCTCAGCCGTAACCGTGGCAATCCTTCCTGAGGCTGAGGAGATTGATGTCCAGATTGATCCGGAAGACCTTCGCATTGATGTGTATCGTGCTTCCGGCCATGGAGGCCAACATGTAAATACTACAGATTCGGCCGTACGGATCACACACCTGCCCACTGGCCTTGTGGTTACCTGCCAGGATGAAAAATCCCAGCATAAGAATAAGGCCAAGGCCATGAAGGTACTGCGCTCGCGTCTCTACGAGCTGCAGCAGGCCGAGCAGCACTCCAAGATTTCCGAGGAAAGACGAAACATGGTGGGCTCGGGTGATCGCAGTGAAAGGATACGCACATACAATTTTCCCCAAGGACGAGTCACGGACCATCGTATTGGATTGACCCTGTACAAGTTGGAGGACATCTTGCAGGGAAATCTGGACATGATCATTGATCCTTTGATCACCCATTTCCAGACAGAGGCCCTTAAGCAGGCCGCCTACCACTGACAGGACCTTTCCCTTTCATGAAAAGGAAGATCTGGACCATCAAAGAAATATTGACCGTGTCCTCCGGCTATCTTAAGGCAAAGGGCATTGACAGCCCTCGTCTTACCGCGGAAATTCTATTGGCACATGTATTAGGAGTAAATCGGGTCTCCCTTTACCTTGATTTTGACAAGCCGTTGATTGAAAACGAGGTTTCCCGATACCGTGAGCTTATAAGGCGTAGAATGCAGCGGGAGCCCGTCCAATACATAACAGGCAAGCAGGAATTCTGGTCCCTAGAATTTCATGTGGACCCAAGGGTATTGATACCCCGACCTGAAACTGAACTGCTGGTGGAACATACTATTAGCATAGCAAAAGAACATGGAACACATGAAAAGAGTCTTCTGCGAATTCTAGATTTGTGTACAGGCTGTGGGGCTATTGCCATAGCACTTGCAAAGGAACTGCCTAAAGCTCGCCTCTGGCTTACTGATATATCTCATGGTGCCCTTGACGTGGCCCTGGAAAATGCTACAAAACACAATGTGGAACAAAGAATAACATTCCTTCAAGGTGACTTGTGGGAGCCGCTGTCAGGACAATCTCATGAGTTTGATGTGATTGTTTCCAATCCTCCTTATGTGACCTCGGATGAGTATGAAGCCCTCCCTCCTGAAATACGTAACCATGAGCCTAAAATTGCCCTTGATGCCGGCCCCGATGGGATGAGATTCCTCGAAAGAATCATCAAAGGAGCACCGAGTTACTTGTGTCCTGGAGGGTGGTTATTGGTGGAAATGGACCCTCGTCAAATAGATAAGGCGGTGGACCTGATTCAGCAGACTGATATGTACCAGAGGTGGCGTAAGGAAAAGGATTATAGTAACTCCTACAGAGTCCTTATTTCACAAAAGGCATTATAACAAAAAGTATGTACTCCCTCCCTCTTTACCCGCCATCAGTTCAAGATTTATTGGTTTTGTTACCCTAGGCAATTCGCACCGACCTAAGCCTCAAGGCATTGGTTACTACTGAGACAGAGCTGAAGCTCATGGCAGCAGCCGCAATCACCGGGCTCAATACAATTCCAAACCAAGGATAGAGCACACCAGCAGCAATGGGTACACCAAGGGCATTATAAACAAACGCAAAAAAGAGGTTTTGCGTGATATTCTTCATGGTAGCCCTGCTCAGCTTTCTGGCACGCACGATACCTGTGAGGTCCCCTTTCACCAAAGTGACCCCTGCGCTTTCCATTGCCACATCGGTCCCTGTTCCCATGGCAATGCCTACCTGGGCCTGTGCAAGGGCAGGCGCGTCGTTGATGCCATCGCCGGCCATTGCTACCAACCGACCAGCCTTCTGATACTTTTTGACCACAGCAACCTTTTGCTCTGGCAGTACCTCGGCTACCACTTCATCCAGGTTGAGCCCCCGGCCCACCGCCTCCGCAGTGTTCCGGCTGTCGCCCGTGACCATAACAATACGAAGTCCCTCTGCATGCAAGGCTTCTATAGCCTCTGGGCTTGTGGCCTTGATGGGATCGGCCACACAAATCAGGCCTTCAAGCTTTCCATTTACGGCCACAAACATGACAGTGGGCCCTTCGGCCTGAAAATCACGGACTTGATCAAGGGCAGGCATCACATCCACGGAAAAATCTTCCATCAGGACTCGGTTGCCCAGGATCACGTTGTGGCCCTCCACCAAGGCGGACACACCCTTTCCCGTGTGGGATTTGAACTCTTGGGGACTAACAAGCTCGGCGCCCTTTTCCATGGCATGCTGGACAATGGCAGTAGCCAATGGATGCTCACTGCCCTTTTCAAGACTTGCGGCAAAGGTAAGAAGGCGCTTTTCCAGGAAACCTCCAAACGTTACAATACGCATCACTTTTGGTTTTCCTTCAGTCAAGGTCCCTGTCTTATCCACCAGGAGGGTGTTCACCTTTCGCATGGTCTCGATGGCCTCGGCATTTTTGAAAAGCACACCCATGGTCGCGCCTTTTCCCGTAGCGACCATGATGGACATGGGTGTGGCAAGCCCTAGGGCGCATGGGCAAGCAATTATGAGCACTGACACGGCCGAGACCACTGCATGGGCAAGCTTGGGCTCTGGGCCGAGAAGGTACCATATGATGAAAGAAATGAACCCAATGCCTATCACCGCGGGGACGAAATAGCCAGATACCTGGTCCGCCAGTTTTTGAATGGGGGCCCTGCTACGTTGTGCCTCTGCCACCATGCCCACAATTCTTGAGAGCAGCATCTCTGAGCCCACCTTTTCTGCCTTAATCACTAGGGTGCCTGTACCGTTTATGGTGGCCCCTACCACCTTGTCCCCTGGTTGCTTCTGCACTGGGATCGGCTCGCCAGAAATCATGGATTCATCCACACTGCTTATTCCTTCCAGGACAACCCCGTCCACAGGAATCTTTTCCCCGGGCCGTACCCTCAGGCGATCCCCTTTTTGAACGTGCTCAAGCGCGATATCCGCCTCCGAGCCATCATCGTTGATCTTTCTTGCCGTCTTTGGGGCCAACCCAAGAAGGGCCTTGATGGCTGCTCCGGTCTGGCTTCTTGCCCGCAACTCCATTACCTGGCCTAGAAGGATAAGGACCACAATCACGGCAGCCGCCTCAAAGTAAACGCCAACCGTGCCTTCTTTATTTTTCATGAGGTCCGGAAATATTTGAGGAAATAAGACTCCCAGGACACTGTATACATATGCAACCGATACGCCCAACCCGATCAGGGTGAACATATTTAGACTTCTGTTTATGACCGACTGGACTGCGCGAACGAAAAAGGGCCATCCTGCCCACAGGACCACGGGGGTGGCCAAGATCAGTTCGACCCACTCCAACACCTTCGCAGAGGCCACATTGGTTATCAGTTCCCCACCGGGAATGAGCTCCCGCATGGCAATGACCACCAAGGGCACGGTAAGGATTCCACCCAAAATGAAACGCCTCCTCATATAGTGGTATTCCGGGTTAGCCTCTTGTTCCGGCGAGACGGTACGGGGCTCGAGAGCCATGCCGCAAATTGGACAGGTGCCTGGGGAGTCCTGAACAATTTCCGGGTGCATGGGGCATGTATACTCTGTGGTTTCGGAGGGCTGAATTGGGCTCACCGGTTCAAGGGCCATGCCGCACTTGGGGCAGGCCCCTGGGCCAACTTGGCGCACCTCAGGATGCATGGGACAGGTATAAATGGGCTCTGAAGACGACTCTGGCAAGACGCGCTCATGGTGATGCTCTTCGCCCTCACTTCTGGGCCCAATATATCTATCAGGGTCTTTTTTAAACTTGTCCAAGCAGTGCTCACTGCAAAAATAGTAAGGACTGCCCTCATAATCGTATTTTATGTATGTATCTGGATCCTCTGTCCTCATTCCACAAACCAGATCAACGAACAGCCCATGCTCGCCGACCCTTTGTCCCAGATCCTGACCATTTTTGCCATTATGCTCATCCATCATGTTTGCCCCTTTCTCATCTGCAATTTCGTTTATAATCCGCCGTTGGCAAGGGTCCTTATGTTTATGTGCGTTGATATCTATCCGGCTCCCTTTCAAATGCCTCTTTACAACCCAGGGAACAGAAATAATAGGTCGTCTGCCTGTGAACCAAAGTGGCCGCAGCAGTGGCTGGATCTACTACCATGTTGCACACAGGGTCCACGGCAATCGTTGCCTGTGTCTCATAGTCCCGCGTAACAATGGATGTGATTACAGGAATGAGCTTTCCCTTGGCCCCCATCCATTTGGATATTACTAAGGTGATCAGGTATCCCGCTACAAGCCCTCCAAAGCCAAACAGGATAGCGGCTCCGCTCTCAGACATGTTGATATTTATGTGGATGGACGCTCCGAGCCCTGCGCCAATTACAAAACCTACAATTGGAACGAGATATACCAATGCAGCACTCTGAACAACAAGGGCTGACCGGAGAGTAAGGGTCACCAAATCTCCTTTTCTTGCCCCTGCCTTATTATGCGCTCGTGTAACCACCTTGGCCCCTTGGGCGTACGAAACGCAGCAGTGGGAGGCACCACACCCGGCACATGCATCGGTCCGTTCCGTCAAAACCTCTGCCCATCCGTCTTCCCTTGTTTTGATTACTATGCCTTGCTCGTGAGCCATGACCAACTCCTTTCCTCGGATCAGAAGATAGTTCTCCGGTATATTCGGGGTTCCCGGGCAACCCCCGATCCAATGGTCACCCGCTTATTCAATAAGAGAGCAAAAGCTATACCACATTGTATCAACTGGGTGTAACAGCCCAATATCTGAAGGATTTTTAGACCTCATGGAATTGGCCTCGGAAACAGGTGAAAGGAAGATATGGATACTTTTTACCCACCTTCATTTGGCCCCCTGAACCATATGTGATCTAGGGGGCACACTCATACAAGCTCACGTCCTTCGTCCTGCTACCATTTGATAGAGGGAATCCCGAAAAAAGGGTAGTTGCGGTCTATATTGCCTATGCCCAGGCCCAGAATTAACTTAGGATATCAAGGGCCATGGCTAAAAATGGTATTGAAAGGACCAGGAACGTGGCTAATAGGCCGAGAAATGTTATCTTGTGTGTCATGATAATTCTCCTTCAGTTTGGGACCTGTGCTTCAGGCATACACAACTTTATTGGCCATACCTGCAGCCAGGTGATAAAGGTTATGGCAATGATGAAACCATTTTCCTCGATTGTCTGCTATGAATTCCACATCCATGCCTTGCATGGGATCCACAATAACTGTATCTTTCAGCACCCAAATACCTGGAGCGATCCCTGTGCCAATAGCCGTTTTCAAAAATTGTCCTCCTACTGAGTACCATGTTTTATCCTTTTGTTTTTGATGGCTTAGAGAGCAAGTAACATGCCGGACCGCGCTATTTCTTGTAACACGGCAATTTGACTGCAAAATACTGCCTTGCAATGGTATTGCTGTATATAAGGGGTTTTAGTTTGGGTATTTATTACTCAATTGGCAGCAAAAATATGGATAAAAAGTATCCAGGGCTAAGAGGGTAAGGCTTGGGGTTTACTTGGCCATAACGTAGTGGAAGCACAATTTACTTATTTCTTATTCTCGCATACCATATGCTATATTGTCTATCAAAATAATAGAAAAAGGCATTAAAACAACAAAGCTAATACTTCTTACGCATGATAATTTTCTCCACCTACGAGGGCCTTTCGGGTCAAAAGGGTCACCACTTGACTAGGGGATAGTCCAGCAGCCTGTTCCGCAACACGGCGGACATCAGAAAGGCATCATCTTCCTTTGGGGTTGGTGTTGGCGCAATCACATCCTCCTGATTTCTTCTCGGCCATAATTCTTTCCATGATGGTGGAGCGACCATTTTCCTCCACATCTTTACGAATGTCTTCAGTAGTATAACCAAAACAGTAACAAATCATTTCATTCATAACCTGTTTTTCTCCTTTTCACTGGTTCTTGCGCAGCTACTTGGTAGAATCGAGCGATAATATATTATCCCGTCTTTAAGACTTACTATACTATCCTTTTGGTGTTGACAAGAACTAATTATTCTATTATAAAATATTCTAGATTAGAATATCACCTTTTCACATCCTCAATCTGATTTCCACTCAGAAGAATCTAATTAACGCTTTTCCGATTCTGGGGAAGTCGAGTTTTCCTGGGGTTAAGGAAATATCATGAGGCTGTCTAATAGAATCAAAGCAAATAGGGTGCTGTTCATTATATTACTTATCGTCTTTTTTGACTCAATGTGTTTTGCTCAGGGAAAATCCGATGAAACACCTACTATCGGCATGGCAGTTGAATTTATGGATCATGCGGCCTGCGCTTATGTTGCCAGGGATAAGGGTTGGTTTAAGGAGCAGGGGCTTAGGGTATCCTCTTACGAAAGCTACGTCACAGGGATGGCCCTTGCTGCAGCCCTTGCCCGCGGAAATATCCAAGTAGCCTACATCTGCCTAGTGCCGGCCATAAATGTATTTGCCAATGGCAAGGTTCCCATAAGGATTATCGCCGGAACCCATAAGTATGGATATGGTGTGGTGGTCAATCCTCACAAGGTAAAAAGTGCCAATGATCTGGAAAGGCCCGGGGTTCGTATCGGGTGCGTAAGGGAAGGAGGCCCGGTTGATCTGCTCCTTCATAAGACCATTGAAAAGTATAATCTTGACCCGGGGAAGATACTAGGCAAAGTGCAACGCATGAATCCTCCTGCCCAGGTTCTTGCCATTAGGATGCACCGACTTGACGCTGCCTTCCTTCCTGAGCAATGGGCCACCATGGCCGAAGATGCAGGGTTCAAGATGCTACTGACCGCCCAAGATCTGTGGCCTCAGATGCAGGGAAGTGTGCTGGTGGTTAAGGAGGAACTTATCAAAGGACACCCCCAGATAGTGAAAAGGCTTGTAAATGTGACCCAGAAGGCCACTGGCTGGATTAATGAGCATCCCAAAGAAGCGGCACAGATTCTCGCTCAGCAGATGTCTGTTGCGGGCAACACGGCCTTGCCTGGTAAACTTGCCGAAGTGGCTTCAAAATTCAAAATCGCTACCCAGACGCTAATGCGGTCCATGAGACGGCTGCAATATGACAATACTATTGACAAGCACATGGTTCAAAAGACTATTGATTACATGGCAGGGCTTGGGTACATAAAGGGCAAATTTAAGGCCGAAAAGATCCTGAATTTCAAATTTCTCAATGACTTAGACCTTCAAAGTTAGTGATTTGAAAGCCGTTTTCCGGGAAATGTTTATCAAAAGAAAAGGCATACGGTATTTCCCGTGACTCCATGACCTCAAAGCTTATGCAATCAACAAGATGGACGGGTCGCCAGAAACAATAAAATGAATATTGAACACTGCTAAGCAGTGATTATCTTTGGAATACCCATCTGATCCAGCAAATCAGGGGGGTGATGGTGATGAAATGTGAGAAATGTGGAGCAGAGCTAGATCCTGAGGAAAAATATGAACACGCTGGGCAAACCTTGTGCGAGGATTGCTACCTAGACATTAAGGCCACCCCGAAAGTATGTGATCCATGGGCAGTTTATACTGCCAAAAAAGAGGTTGGAGAAAACCCAACCCTCACCCCTGTCCAAAAAAAGATTTTGGATTTGATAAAAAACAGTGGCCCTCTGAGCGCAAACGAGATATGTACGGAGCTTGGTATAGCTGAGCAGGAATTCCGCAATAACTTTACAGTATTACGCCATATGGAGCTAGCAAAGGCCACAAAAATGGGCAATGAAGTCAAATACACCACATTTAATAGTGTATAAATAAACACTTAAAACGTAAAAACCTTATCAGCCTCCTTGGCCAGTTCATAAAGGTCATCCATCCAGCCAATAGGACATGTGCTTGATCCCACAAGCCCATGGGACTTCATGCACACCCCTCAAACATAAAAGTCCCCTTCGAACCTGTTTATTTGTCCCATGACATCGAATTCCTCATCCTTACACTGTTCAAAGAGCACACCTTTTCCCAGCATGAATACACTCACGTCATCGCCCTTTTCAATACCAATGTTCGCCATTCTCATGGCATTATAGATGGTCTCCGCATCGTCGGTAGTGATAATGAAAAGTACGTTCATTTGCCCTTTCCCCCTTCGTGTTTTTACCCCAAAAATCTCGTGGAAACCCAGGTAGCTAACTTGTTGCCGGCGACCACAAACAAGGCAATAATAAAGGTCTCCAGTGCCACCTTTATACTAACTGAGGTGAGGATGGCCGCTGCAATAAGGTCGGTAAAAATGGCAAGCCCAAGGCCTGCCATCAGGCCCCATTGCTTGATAAGCCAAGTCATGGCGAGCAGTAATGGAATGCTCCCAAAGGTTCCAAGTATTACCAACCAATAAATGGGAAAGTTGGTGTTCTTTTCCAAAAGATTTGTCATGGCCCCCAATCTAGGGCAAAGCACAAAAAAGGCAAATGCTACAATGGTAATAATATACGCGGAAGTATCATTATTCATAATATTCCATATCCCTCCTTCCTAGGTTCGTTCCCTCTTAATCCCTTTCACCGGTTCCATATCGCTCTTGCTGACAGAAGACTTCACTGCATGAGTGGGCCATAAAGTGAAGGACGCCTGTCCTCAAATAGATCATTTCGTGTCGTAACCCGCTTGTCTTTTGCCTTCTTTGGATCCACCTCCAGGACAATGGTGCCAACACCGGTTCCGTTCAAGGCCTTGAGAACCTGTCCTGTGGGATCTACAATGAGGCTGTTTCCCGTATATGTCAGGAGTTTTTTGCCTCCCCTCTTCTCCGTACCAGTTCGATTTGCAGTAATGGAAAAAACCCTGTTTTCCAGACACCTCACGGGCATAGCATACTGACAATAGGGGAGAACCAGATTTGCAGGATGACAAATTATGTCAGCACCAAGGAGCGAAAGGATCCTTGCGGATTCCGGGAAAAACCAATCAAAACATATCATAACACCTATGGTTGCCCCTCCGATATTCCATACCCGAAACCCCGTATCTCCGGGATCAAAAAGGAGCTTTTCTTCGTCAAAGAGATGTGTCTTTCTATAAAGGCCAACAAATCCTGATGGACCAACCACAGCCGCAGAATTATAAACGAAATCTCCTTTCCGCTCGGCCACCCCAAAAACAATGTGCATTTTCTTTTCTTTGGCCAGCTTCATCATGGCCCTACAGGTAAACCCTCCCGGTATTTCCTCGGCAAGGGAGGCCGCCTCATTCCGTGAGAGAAATTGGTAACCAGTATTGAAAAGCTCGGGCAGGACTAGGAGGTCTGCACTCAACTCCGAGATGGTATTTACTGCGTCAGCGACATTTTTCTCAACCTCCCCGAAGGTGGGATTGTTTTGATAGAGCCCGATTCTCATATCTTCTCCTCTTGTCGCCTTTACATCCTTAGAGGCCTAGGGACGGATGGCTCCCAAAATCTTTGCTTCTCGAAGACCAAAATTGCCAGTCGAACCTTATGCCACACCAAATAGAATTTTTTTAAAGTAGCAATTGTTCCAAAAAGCTTCAACACAATTTAGGTCCCTCCCCTAGCAAGAAATGCTGTCCTGGCGTCCCAAAGAGTGCTCAATTTTGCTTGAAACCGGAAAATGGATTTGATTTAAGAGAATAAAAGGTCGATCATCCAGAAGGGATCAATGATGAATACTCAAAAAATAGATCTATCTCAAATTAAGGCCATAGGCTTTGATCTTTTCAATACATTGATCACAGCTCAACCCGAAGGAGTGAGTGAAGCGGTGGCAAGGCTATTAAACAGCTTACAGAGCCAAGGCTTTGCCCTTGAAGAGGAGAAATTCAAAAAGGCATATCGGGAAAGTGCAGTCCGTATCATCAAGGAAACCCGCAAACACGGAAGGGAAACACACAACCGGTTTTGGATCAGTGCAACTCTTCAATCGCTTGGCTATGACGTGGGCCCTGAGGATCCAAGGATTGCCGCCTCTATTGACGCTTATTTTTCCGCATTCATGGAGTATTGCCATGTTATCCCCGGAACCTTTGAGATGTTGAACCGCTTGAATGGCTCCTATAGATTAGCCCTTCTTTCCAACTTTACCCATCCGCCCGCGGCAGAGCAGCTTATCAATGGCCTTGGCTTGACCCCGTTTTTCGATTTCATTCTCATCTCAGGTGATCTCGGCTACAGAAAGCCCCACCCTTTTGTGTTTCAGCGGTTGGCAGAAGGATTCGGTTTGCCTAATCACGACATCCTCTATGTGGGGGATGATCCTGAACCTGATATAAACGGATCGGTTCGGGCTGGCCTGCAGGCGGTGTGGTTTACCTATACCAGGGACCACCATATACCAACTGTGCCAGGGGTTGCACCAAGTGGACCAGAACAGCCAGAATTCCAAGTGCCCAGGGTTTCCACGTGGGAAAATTTTCTCTTCCTTCTAGGTGTTAATAATTGAACACTTTGTACGTTCATGAAATCAATATGAAATTTCTAGCATGTTAGGGCTTAAAAGATATCAAACCAATAAGCAAGCGTTAGACATGGAGCAAAGTGAAAAAATAGGGATTTATTCTGTATCAATCAACCTAATACTTGTAGGGATCAAGGGGGCATTGGGTTTCTTCTCAGGATCGGTTGGCTTGCTTGCTGATGCAATTCATTCCCTTACTGATGTGATCTCCTCCGCAACCGTGGTGGCGGGAATAAGACTTTCAAGACGGAAATCTAAAAGCTTTCCATATGGCCTCTACAAGCTTGAAAATTTTGTATCTTTACTCTCATCCATCTTTATTTTCGTAGCGGGTTACGAGATCCTCCACACAGTTTTTATCAATCACCAAGAGCTAAAAGTTGAGCGTCTTCCTCATGCATTAGGGGGGATAATTGTAGCAATAGGAATAGCTTTCGCATTCTCCAGATACGAACTTCATAAGGGCCAAGCTCTGAACTCTCCTGCTCTAGTGGCAGATGCAAAACACATCAAAACAGATATGCTTTCATCTATTGTAATCTTTGGTGGTCTGCTAAGTGGATTCTTTGGTGTGAATCTGGATAAAATAGCTGCTGGCATAGTGGCGTTGTTTATTTTCAAGGCAGGTATTGAGGTCTTCTTGAATGCAATCCGGGTGTTATTGGATGCATCTCTTGATTTTGAGACCATGGACAAGATTAAAGCAATCATAGAGAAGGATCCGGCGGTAGTCTCCATTAAACTGCTGCGTGGGAGAAATTCTGGCCCCTTTAAATTTATTGAAGCCGAGATTATAGTGCGCTCAAGAGACCTTCACAAGGCACACGAAACAAGTCAAAGGATAGAAAATGAGATCAAAAGTAAGATTCCCCATGTAGACCAAGTCCTTATACATTATGAACCTCAAGAGAAGGAGACCATGATCTATGCGATTCCTTTGTTGGAAGATAAAGAGCACGTATCCGACCATTTTGGGGAAGCCCCCTTTTATTATGTGGTCAAGATTCGAAGGAAGGATGGCTTGGTAGTGGAAGAGGCCTGTTTTAAAAACCCCGTGGGGAAGCAGGAAAAAGGCAAGGGTATTAAGGTGAGTAAATGGCTACTTGAAAAAGGTGTCGACAGGGTATATTCTCCCAAGGGTCTTGATGGCAAAGGGCCTGGATATGTGTTTTCGGATGCTGGCGTGGAAGTGATTCAGATGCATGAGAAAACCCTCCAAGAAATCATGAAACACCTAGGTAATAAAAGTGAAACAAGAGAAAGCTCCGACACAGAGTCTTAGTTGCGTCTATTGTGGCGGTCTTGCGACAATCGTGGGCCGCTGATGCCAGGCAAAGGTAGTCTGCAGGGCCTGCGGCATGGAAACCCGGTTGAATGTGTATAATGACCAGTTGGATGATTGGATAGATCAGGTGTGTGAATGGTATTATGGAGATAGTCAATGAGCGAAGGGACATTTCAAAAAATCAAAAACACAGAAGAAAAGATGTACGGCCCTCTTAAAGTCCTTGTCTGTGGCTACCAACCTGATGATCAAGAGTTGTTTCTGAGTCTCCTTGGACAAGTGGGAATGGGAAATGTGCCAGTAGTGTTTATTAATGAAGAAGACTCTGAAATAACCCTCAAAGATTTACTCTACAGGGCAGATAGAAGCGGCTTTGGAAAAACATCAAGAATGAGGCGAGCTGTGATCACGTCCGGATTCACCCAAAAAGGGCTGCATTTGTTAATTTCAACATATAACCAAGTCGGCCTGCCAGCACAGTTGTGGGCTGCCCTTACTCCCATATCAGAAAAATGGTCTATTAACCACTTATTGGAAGAGCTGGCTAAGGAAGCAGCGGCCATAAAAAGGGCCAAGAACAAATAAATTCCTGATTGTGTAGCATCTATAAGGCATGAACCAAAAAAGACTACTATATCAGGTACAGTAGCCATAAAAAATCTCACCAAAGCACCCAAAAAACCTGCAATGCATTTTTGAAAACGACTACTAAAAAACCTTTAGGGTTGACTAAACCATTTTTTTATTTTATATTTGAACAGATGCTCAAATATTTTATGACTGATTCTGAAGGATAAAGGGAAGGAGGCAATATGACTTTCCCTAAAAAATCTTCTCTCAGTAAAGATAATCTGTGCGCAATACGTATGGTACATCTTGACAGGGTGAAACGGGCTGCAAGGCAGACTATTCCAGACAGTCAACTCCAGCGCCTTGCATTGACCTACAAAGTCCTGGGTGATCCTACTCGCCTCAAAATAATTATGGCCCTTGCTGGTGGAGAGATGTGTGTATGTGACCTGGCGGCATTTATTGGGCTTACAGAATCCGCGGTCTCTCATCACCTGCGTCGGTTAAAGGATCTAGCGTTGGTAAAGGCCCGCAGGGATGGTCAAATCCTCTATTACTCCCTTGACGACGATCATGTCTCGGATCTGCTAAAAATTGGCCTTGATCATGTGAGGGAATAGCTTGAGGGCATAATACAATGAATTTTATAATCAACACCCTTAGTTCAGCATGGCAGCTTCTATTGGAATCATCCATTTATATCCTATTTGGTCTTTTGGTTAGTGGAATTCTGCGGGTTTTTCTGAGCCCGGCCTCTGTTGGCAAGCACCTGGGCCATGGCCGGTTTAAGCCTGTTTTTAAGGCGGCATTTCTGGGTATTCCTATTCCCCTTTGCTCCTGTGGAGTATTGCCTGCTGCTGTGTCCATAAAAAAACAAGGAGCCAATAATGGTGCAACTACTGCATTTCTTATATCAACACCAGAGTCAGGAGTTGATTCCATTGCCATCACCTATGCCCTACTGGATCCCATAATGACCATTGCCAGACCCGTGGTTGCCTTTATTACCGCAACAGTTGCCGGGATACTGGAGAATCTCCTTGGCAGGAAACAAAAGAATGTCTTATTGGAACCGGATTTGAGCTGCCCGGTGGATGGCTGTTGTGATGGTCTGGATTGCCCCCCTGATTTACACGCCAAGCATCACAGCTTTTTTAATAAAATAAAATTCGGGCTAAAATATGCATTGACAGAAGTGTGGGCAGACATAGCCTCATGGTTCTTTTTGGGGCTAATCTTGGCCGGCCTTATAACAAGCCTTATACCAGGTAACCTTATGGCCAAATTTCTAGGAGGTGGAATACATTCCATGCTCCTGATGCTGGCTATCGGGATTCCCCTTTACATATGCGCCACCGCCTCTACCCCCATTGCGGCAGCCTTGATCCTAAAAGGTGTTAGCCCTGGTGCTGCCCTTGTTTTCTTACTAGCGGGACCGGCTACCAACATTACTTCCCTTACCGTGCTTTTTGGGGTGTTGGGTAAAAGGGCCGCTGCCATATATCTTGCCACCATTTCTGTGGCCACGGTACTATTTGGACTGCTGCTGGACGGCATTTATGGATACTTTGGCATTTCAGCGCAGGCCACTATTAGCGGCACCAACGCAATCATTCCACAATGGCTGCAATGGCTTGGAGCCTTTTTCCTTCTTATTGTTTCTGTAAAACCCATTTACCAATCAGTGGCTTCACGGTTAGGAAAACGCCATGCCTATCCAAAATCCGATTTTCTTTATGAGCAGGGAAACGGGATATTCCTGAAGCGGCGTCATTTTGGCCCTGAAGCAGGACAGCGTAAGGGCCAAAATCCGCAGTGAGCGTAGCAGAAGGAATATGCCGTTCCCCTTGCTCCCGAATCTCAAAAACACAACCTCAATTTAAATTCAACGTTCTTGTCGCTTTTAACTATCTAAAATCACAATTTCCAACCGAGAAAGTTTGCTTATTTTGGACACCCATGGGAAAAAGCCATTCTCATACCTGTTCAACTAAGGATCAAAGGGGGTAACCAGAACCAGTGACCTTGGTTATCTTACAGGCTATTCCCCGAAGGGTAGGAGACCCCAGCTCCTTGCCATAGGGCCTTTCATCGTCTGTAAGTATATTAATATTGGAATCTGCCCATCCATATAGATCTCCATTGCCTTTTTCAGGAAACCACCAGCCATAGTCCACGCCTATGGTTCCTGGGGCAATATCGGGCGTGATCATTGCCTTTTGTTTTATCTTCCCTCTTTTTGTCTGGATAAAGACCCAATCTCCCTGTTGTATACCGTATTCGGTGGCGGTATCCGGATGAATCCAAACAATGGGCTCAGGCTGGATGGCCCGAAGCGCGGCTATCTGTCTCCCGCTGCTGTGGCGGTATTGTTCCGATTTCCAAGAGGTAAACAAGAGAGGATAGTCCTTTGCAATCTCCGGGTCGCTGAACTGTGTCCCTGGTATCTCCCGGTAATCGGGAAGGGGATCAAAGCCCCATTCAGCAAGCCTACTGGAGTACAATTCCACCTTGCCCGATGGGGCAAGGAGATCCAGGGCCTTGTCCCAGGTGATTTTCTCCCAGGCCCCACTTCCTTTCCCACCACGCCTCTTCAACGGCTGAGTTAAGCGATTCGGATGATGCAAATATTCGAGGGCTGCGAGCCCCTTGCTACAAAGCCAGCCCCTGTTGACAGGACTCTCTGGATCACCCTCAATACGCTCTGGTTCTTTGCCCTTCATGTATATCAAGATCCCACAGCCTGCCTGGCACAACCCACACGTACTCTTGATAACCACATCACCCCCCGCTACCATCTAACACACTCCTATCCCAGGGGCTCTATCTCCTTATGCCCTCTTCTGCCAATTTTTACTTCCATATCAGCACACCTATGGAGCCAAAAACTACTTCGCTCCCTCACTAGAAATCAAAAAGAAAAGCTCTTATATTGAATACTCTTGCTTTAAAGGATTTTATTAATAACACACAGAGGCACAATAATCAATGACACCCACACTTGGGCAGCCTGGAACCTTGGCAGAGGCCGCCATGCCCGCCTAGCTTCTGTAAGTCACTTCTTTTTTCTTGACACATCCAAATGTTTCTATTCATACTTTTTTGAGTTCAGTGCTAAGCAATGCTATAATACTTTAGATGAGTTCTGGGGACCAGGATCGGCTGATCTTCCCTTTTTGTAAGGGGTAGATTCATGGTTTCCATCATATAATATTACAATGCCACCGCAAAGGAACCTAGAATGTTTCCTATGGAATTCGACCATAGGGTGCTCGAAAGCCTGCCCCTACCTGGAAAAGAAGACATAAACAGAGTTCTTTTGGTCCTACATGCAATTGTCAACCGCAGAATATTTCCTTATTTCAAAAAAAGGAAAGGCACAGACCCCACCCTGATTGTGCGCCAGGCCGAGAGGTTTCAAATCAAGCGGCTCGAAGACGACGATAACCAGGTACGTACAGTTAGTCTCATCTCCAGAAAAGGTGCACACTGGACCATTCATATTCATGAAAGGATTTTTGATTATCTGGCCTTTGTCCTGCCCACAGACCCTGAATCAAAAATCGGCGGGAGGACCTCGGAAGAAAGCAAGGTCTTGGCCTTTGCGGAATTTTTTATGCGTCACGAAATGGAGCATATCTTATACCCGGAAAAATCAGAACGTGAGGCCATCCACTCTGATGTACTCTTTGCAATGGATCAACGTGCTAATGATCCCACCTTTTATCGTATGCTACGCAATTCTTTGGCAGACGAGATGACAGGGCTAAAAGGAGAGATATACCTGGCCCTGTTTGATTCTGCAGAACAAGAAAAACCATATGAATATCTTATCACCAGGATCCTAGACGCACATGTAATCAATCTGGAGGAGCTGCCAGAACCCTTGCTTAGGGATATCTTTCCCACGCTTGACAGAAATATGAAGACAAGGATTCTCGGAGAGTGTTATCAGAGAAGCAGCAACAACTCACACTCTCTCTATCAAAGGATATCTTGCTTTCAAAAGGTCTTAAGGCTATTCGGGTTCATGATCGAGGATAACGAGAATGAGGCCAAAGAGCTTTTTAACAGCTTTATAGACCGATGGGGCTACATGCATCTTTTTCGAGAGCTAGGCCCACCCTCAGTATCCTTGGAGGACAAGAGTTTTGGCGATATCTTTTCAATGTTCAAGGACTCGCTGGCAGCCTTCTCAAAGAAAAAGGACTCCTTCTTTGTCCCGCCAACTCATTCTCCTAAACCACCTGTTAAGACCCCAGTGCCGGAAAAGCCTAGCAAAAGCCTCAACGACCGAATAATTGAGGCGAAAAACGATCCGCTCTTCCCCCGCCAGGCATTGGAGGTGATAGAGAAAAATAGAACCAGCGCGGTGGGTCACAGTGGGCCCAAATATACAGAACTCATTGAAACCCTGCTCAGCATACCATGGGGAAAAATTCAAAAGATAACTATTGATCCTGTGGCCTTCGAAGAAGGACTCAATAGAAGTCATTATGGCCTAGAACGGCCAAAAGAGATTATTTGTGACTTCTTTGCCAACCTGATATGGCGGTACAAACACTTCAAAGAAGAAGATCAAGCAAATTGGCACCGGACAGGGGGCGCATTTCTCTTTGTGGGACCACCAGGGGTAGGCAAGACCTCCTTGGCCATCTCAATCGCTGAAAATCTAGGGATTCCTTATCATAAGATCTCCCTTGGAGGCATGCAGGATGAGGCGGACCTTCGAGGTCACGGCTTCACGTATGAGGGGTCCAAGCCAGGTGCCATTGTACAGGGCCTGATAAAAATGGGCGTGATGAATGGCATGTTTATCATGGATGAAGCGGATAAGACGGAAAAATTCGCTATCTCCACGCTCTTGGAGATACTTGATCCAGAGCAGAACCACCTCTTCCATGATAAATATACCATGACCACGGTGGACATTGACCTGTCCAATTGTTTTTTCATCCTTACAGCCAATACCCTGGAGACCGTACCACCCCCCGTCATCAACCGTTGTGAAGTGATCCACCTGGACCGTTACAGTTTAGAAGAAAAGGTTGCTATTGCTCAACAATATCTCATAAAGCGAGTAAGAGACAGATACCAAATCAGTGAGGAGCAAATATCCTTTGACCCAGGAAAAGAATCCGAGCTTTTGGCCTACCTTATCAAGGCCTACACACATGAGCCTGGTGTCCGAGAACTGGAGAGATTGATTCGTACACTCTTCTTAAGGATATTAAGGAAAGAATTACTTGCCGGAAAAGCGCAAAAGGTTCTCGTAACCCGGGACAAGATCAAACAGTACTTGGATGAACCCATCCCGCCCCGGCAAATAAGCGAGGAAAACCGCGTAGGAGAAATATTGGGGCTGGGTGTTAATCTGGAATTGGGAATAGGCTCTGTTATCCCTATCCAAGCAACCCGAATCTCAGCAGGTCAACAAAGCGAATCAAAGACAGATTCGTATCTAAGCATGGTTCACGCCACCGGAAACATACAAAAAATTATGGATGAAAGCCGCAAGGTCGCCACTACGGCTATTTTATATTGTGCAGAGTCTCTGGGAATTGACATCAATCAAGCAAACGTGCTTACTCATTTGCACTTTATGGGTGCTTCCACGCCGAAAGATGGGCCCTCGGCAGGGGGAGCCATTGCACTTGCACTGGCATCTGCCCTATCAAACCGCCCCATCCGTCGAGATGTGGCCATGACCGGAGAAATCGACACACAAGGTAGGATACTACCCGTAGGAGGCCTCGATTTGAAGCTTGAAATAGCCTGCAATGCTGGTTGCAAGACCATGATTATCCCAAAAGAAAACATGCATGGTGACAGGGGAATCGAGCAGTTGCCAATGGCCCTCAAAAAGGAGCTTCATATACTAACGTATGAAGAATGGAAGGGAAAGCATGAGCCCTTTGACTACACCAAGAACATCCTACAGGTGGTAGGCGTAAACCATATTGTACAGGCAGCAGATATCGCCTTTGTCGATGAAGAAGAGCTAAAAGGCTTGTATAACTCCTTTATACCAAATGCTCGTTCCGTGGCTCAGGCCCTCTTCAGCCGCCCAAAAGAAATAATCCCGCATTTCTGTCTCATTTATGTGAAGGACGTATCAGAGTTGGATGCAAACGATCCTCTAGCCTTGATCTCTAGTGAATGTATGCCCGTTTTTATTTCAGATCCCCAAGTGGGAAATGATATTATAAAAAAATTTCCTGAATCACAAGATGGGGTACGATTCATAAACTTTGATCCCAAGGTGGAAAATCTGAGCCTTGTTATTCAGCAACTAAAAGATCCTCATATTAAAGAAAAACTTCGGATTTCCATATGTGCACCTTTCTATTTTTTGATGCGGGATGGGATCCAACCCGAACATATCTTGGCCGACCCTCGCATCCAGGATCTGAGGTTATTTGCTAATAATTTCACCTTGCAGGGGATAAAGATAAAATCATGCAAACCTATACTAAATAAGATTTATAGTTGCCTGGCTGTATTGGACCCTGAGCATATTAACTCTTGTCCATTCCTGGGCCAACGAGAAGGTATATATGTCATTGATCTATCATTTATTCCAGAAAAATACAGACTGGACGTAAAACATGCTGAGGAAATCCTACAAAGGGCCCTTCTGAAATGGCTTGATACTGTACGCGAAAGTCAAACTTCCCCTTGACAGCAAAAAGACCCTCCAACCACCTGATACGCCTCTCAGAAAGAATTTCATTCTCTTTGGGAAATCAATCTGTCCACCACGCTCTTGTCCGAGAGGGTGCTGAGATCCCCAAGGTCTTTGGTTTCGCCCCCAGCCAATTTCCGCAAGATCCTTCTCATTATTTTTCCACTCCTGGTTTTTGGCAGGGAATCCGTGAACTGGATCTTGTCCGGGGTGGCAATCGGGCCGATGTCTTTTCTTACATGCTGGATCAAGGCCTTCTTTAGTTCATCTGAAGCCTTTACCCCCTCGTTCAACACCACAAAGGCATAAATTCCTTCCCCCTTTATTTCATGAGGATAGCCCACCACCGCAGCCTCGGCCACATCTTTGTGCGCCACAAGGGCGCTTTCGATTTCCGCTGTGCCAAGGCGATGACCAGAGACGTTAATCACATCATCTACTCTGCCCATCAACCAATAGTATCCATCCCTGTCTTTTCTGGCACCGTCTCCCGTAAAGTAAAGACCTGGAAACCGACTGAAGTATGTTTGTTTGAATCGTTTTGGGTCTCCAAACACGGCCCGCATCATGGAGGGCCATGGTTTCGTTATGACGAGATAACCGCTCTCATTGGATTTACAGGGCCTTCCTTCATCATTGAGAATGGCTGGCGCTACGCCCGGGAATGGAACACCTGCTGACCCAGGTTTGCAGGGGACAGCGCCTGGAAGAACGGACAGAAGGATACCGCCTGTCTCGGTCTGCCACCAGGTATCAACGATGGGACAACGTTTTTTGCCGATTCTTTCATAATACCATCTCCAGGCCTCTGGGTTGAGCACCTCTCCCACGCTGCCAAGAAGCCTGAGGCTGGAAAGGTCATATTTCGCAGGCCACTGATTACCGTGCCTGGCCAATGCCCGCAATGCAGTTGGTGCTGTGTAGAAGATGCTCACCTTATGCTCTTCCACGATCTGCCAGAATCGACCGGGGTCCGGGTATGTGGGAATCCCCTCAAACATGACGGTGGTGGCGCCAGCAGATAATGGTCCATAGACAATATAGCTGTGGCCTGTGATCCAGCCGATATCTGCCGTGCACCAGTAGGTATCATCCTCCTTGATATCGAAGATCCATTTGAAGGTAAGATTCACGTATACCAAGTAACCACCCATAGTATGTAGCACGCCCTTGGGCTTTCCGGTGGACCCACTGGTATAAAGGATAAAAAGGGGGTCCTCGGCATCCAAGACCGCTGGCCTGCAATGGGCCTTGATGTCAGGGGCTGCAACCTCCTCATGCCACCAGTGATCCCTACCTTGTCTCATGGGCACATCTTGGCCGGTTCTTTTTACCACGATGCAGGCCTCTACTTCCGGACACTGCTCCAAGGCCTTGTCTGCATTTTTCTTTAAGGGAATGACCCTCCCTCCCCTGAAGCCTCCATCAGCGGTTATAAGGATCTTTGCCTTACAGTCCTTGATACGATTAGCAAGGGACTCTGGGCTGAACCCGCCGAACACAACACTATGCACAGCACCAATCCGAGCGCAGGCCAGCATGGCAATGGCAAGTTCGGGGATCATGGGAAGATAGATGGCCACCCTGTCACCCTTTCGTACTCCCTTTTTCTTGAGCACATTGGCGAATCGGCATACCTCGTTGTAAAGCATCTGGTATGTAAGGATCTTTTCCATCCCCGGCTCATCACCTATCCAGATGATGGCAGCCTTGTTTTTCCTCCAGGTCTGTACGTGGCGGTCCAGACAATTGAAGGCTGCATTTATCTTGCCCCCTTGAAACCATTTTATGCGGGGGGCTTGAAAATCGTATTGGAGGACCTTTTTCCATTTCTTGAACCAGTAAAGCCCTTGTGCCATTTCGCCCCAAAAGCCTTCTGGATCATCCATGGATCTTTTGTAAATGGCCCGGTATTGCCTCATGCTTTTTATGGCGGCATGTTTCGAGAAATCTTTGGAAGGCGGGTATTTTTTATCTGGTTTGGCTGCTGATACACGTTGTACTTTTTGTGCCATTGGAACCGCTCCTTTCACCATGAACTGTTACCTGTTAAACATTAATTCTTGTCCCAAATCCATTCTTGAGCCTTGTACCTGTTTCATTGTATCGGTGCCCCGTATCCTAAACGCTATCAAAAGAATATCAGCTCCCCATAATGATGGGAAAGATATTCTTCTTTATCCATACAACAGTCCTTTTTATCTCGGTAAAAGCATGTTTCTTCACTTTATCCTGTATGAACAGGGGCCTGCCTTGGAGTGAGCAAACCCCATCACCCCAAAACTCACCACCAAATGTGGCCATATCCTCTTCATTGCATCCAAGGTTATTCATAACTGCCCAGGCTAGGGTCCATGTCTCTGCAGCATGTTTCAACGAATAGCCTCCACCGCCTAAAACGAGCAATTTGGATGAATGATCGCATATCATTTGAACCGCAGAGGAATAGGCGATGTTTGTAAACCGAAGATTCGAAAAGGTATCCGTGGCAAGGGCATCGGCACCCAGGACCGCTACGACCACTTCTGGATCAAAGGCCTCAATAAGGGGTTGAAATACTTCCTGGAAGGCCCAAAGGAATTGGTCATCCCCTGTGCCTGCTGGCATGGGCACGTTAATGCAATAGCCCTTTCCTTTACCTTTTCCCATTTCTTTTTCAAAGCCGGTCTTGAATGGAAAAAGAGTGTTCCCACTTTCATGAAAGGAAAGGGTCATGACCCTGTTACTATCATAAAAGGCCTCCTGGACCTGATCACCATGATGGGCGTCTATATCGATATACAAGACACGATCATAGCTCTTTAGCAATCTTGTAATGGCCAGCACAATATCATTAATATAACAAAAACCAGAGGCAAAGTCCTTTCCAGCATGATGAAAGCCTCCTGTGGCATTGAAAACAATGTCGGCCTTCTCATCATTGATCAAGTCTGCACCAAGGAGTGTGCCACCTGTTGCCAACCGGTGGTAATCGTACACCCCTTTGTACACCGGGCATTCGCTAGTGCCCAGGCCGTATTGCATCCACTCTTGCTTTGGGATTCCTTGGTTTGCCTCTTTTAATAGACGTATATATTCTTTTGTGTGGAAGGCGTAAAGTTGGCGGTCGGGGGTTGGTTTGGGTTCGTAGATACTGATCCAAGGGTGGTCCAGAAGATTAAGTCGGGAACACAATTGATATGTGGCTTCTGTTCTTCTGGCAGACCACGGGTATCCTCTTGGAAGGCCGAAATTTAAGAATTTTCTTGTGTAGATGAAAACTGATTTCATGGAATTTTTGTAGTCTTCCTTTTTCCTGAGGGGTGAGGCGAGGTCTTTTGTCTAATGATCAATTCCATTTCTCTGTCAATGTCAATGCCCCCCCTAAACCGAAATCGTACCTTTTTGAATACCCTAATAGCACATGTGTTTGCCGAGCGCACGGTCAACCATATCTTCTTGCACCCTGAATCTTGAGCCATATCCCTCATTATTTCTGACATGGCGGTACCGAGGCCGCAGTTGCGGAATCCCTGCAGGATAAAGATCAGGTACTCTGGACATAGACTAGGGTCCCATAGATCCAGTGCTGCATGGCCCACCACCTGGTCACGGTGAAGGGCGATGAGATTAAAAAAGGATGATGTGACCGTCTGGAGCCAGTGGTGTCGGACATTATCCTCTGGTGGTGGTAGCCCCGCCTCTAGCCCTTTGGGCTCAAAGTAATCATACATCTCTTGGAGCTTGTCATGGTCGGTTCTCTCATAGGGCCTGATCACAATGGATCGGCCCTTCTTATCTTTGAACCGAATAGGGAAGGATGTACGGGACTGGTCCATGGCTCCTCTTGAAGTAATATCTTCCCGTCCCTAGGGTACCTGAAATGTCATGGCAATCCTCTCATCTGGATAGATACCCGAAACCAATTTAGCCACAGCCGTGACCTTTAGATGAAAAACTCAAACTCCTTTTATTTGGTAAGGGGTATGCTTCTACCACCAACCTCCACGTGTCCCTTTTATTCATCCAATGCGAACCTCTCCTCTCACTTTTTTACTGATTCCAATCAAGGCATATGTACTGCAAGATATTGTCATATTACTGTTTGCCAACATGTTCGAGATTACACAAGTATACAAGAAAGAGGCATCAGGAGCTATAGACATGAATAAAATAGATGCCACGTCTGTGCTCTAACAGGCCTTTGTTTTTCTAGGTTTGGCACGCAGATCCATTGCAAGTTCCTAAATCACACAAAGAGAGCATTGCATTTCACATTGTCCACACCTAGCTCCCCCTCATATTTGGGATATCTATTCAATGCCCACCCAAATCAAAAACTTCTCGATTGGCTGCGTGAAATCGGCTTTATAGTCTATGTTTTTCCCGAAGCCTGGCCGAGAGCTTTCCAATCATTTCAAATGCCTTCTCCACTGTCTTCTCTTTATCAGGATTTACGAGGCAGCAGGTGGCAGGGGAAAGCAGGCTCTTGGATACCATAAACTCAGTATCAATACCCTTGGCAGCCAGTTTTGACCAAATCTCCTCAAGACGCTGCTCCAGGGAATCCATGTCCTCTTTCTCAAAGGGCTCAAAATTGGTGGGAACCATTCCCCAAACAAGAATGCCTCCACGATCCAGGAAGCGTTTTATGGAGGCCGCATAGTTGGCGAAGACCTCGCCATTTGAATAGACATCCAGTGACAGGATGTCCAGATCCAGGGATAAAAGAAAATCCCAATCAGGATTGCCACACAGATGAATCCCGCGAGGTCTGTCAATCATGGAGAAAAACATTTCCATCTCAGCATGAGCAGATATGTCATTATACCCTGACATGGCACTAAAGAGAAACTGGAGCCCGGGCTCATCAACAAACATAAATGCATTGGGATTTCGCTTTTTAAGCCTTTCCAACTGGACATTGATTCGTTTTGCCATAAATTCAAACATAAAGGGCCTTACCGTATCATCGAAAAGGATCGGTCGATCATCCTGATCAACGATATTTAAGCCGAAGCTTATGGGACCCTCAAGTTGTCCACGGATTGCAGGGCGGTCAGACAAATCCATGTGCAGAAATCGATGATATACAACCGAATAGGTAGTGCTGATATCAAAATACTCGGGGTCATCAAAGTGGGCCATAGCTTCTTCAGCCTCTGCAATAAATTTTTCCATGGAAAAGCGTAATGTCCTTTTTTCCAAATCCAACACAATCCCAGGGAAATGCTCAGAGGCCTGAACGTACATATCCTCATAATAGCTGTAAAGGGGTAATTGGGGCCAGAATGGGATGTCTGTGGAAAGGGCTACTTCCAGGGCCCTATCAACGTCGGTATGGGGCATGACGGCCATAGCAGTGGTAAGCAGGTTTCCAGGAATTGGCATTTGTATAACCCTAAGTATAATTAATAGCCCCCTCCCCTCAAGGCCGCATCAATATCCTACTCCTTTTTCTTTATTTCATTTCAAAGCCCCGCTAAGTGGGCCGAGAGATCTCTCCGATTCCTCACCTGCGCAACGGTCAGGCGGGGCTTGCTCCTAGGGATGAAATTAAGGCCCCCTCCCCTAGGGGAGGGGAAGTAGTAGCCTATTTGCCAGCCATCATGGCTGCAACGTCTTCTTCTACAGTACCTATCTGTTTGATATCAAACTTATCAACCAGAACCTTGAGTACGTTAGGAGACACAAAGGCGGGCAGTGTCGGGCCCAGCCGGATTCCTTTAACATTAAGGTAAAGCAGGGCCAAAAGCACCGCTACTGCCTTCTGCTCATACCACCCGATATCAAAGGAAATAGGTAACTGATTAATATCATCCAGGCCAAATGCCTCTTTCAATTTCAAAGCGATCACAGCAAGGGAATAGGAGTCATTGCACTGCCCTGCGTCAAGAATCCTTGGAATACCGCCGATGTCGCCTAAATCCAACTTGTTATAACGATACTTTGCACAACCTGCTGTCAGAATGACCGTGTCTTTAGGCAATGCCTTGGCAACCTCTGTAAAATAGTTCCTGCTCTTGTGTCGCCCATCACATCCAGCCATGACCACAAAACGCTTGATGGCGCCCGATTTTACAGCATCAATCACCTTGTCAGCAAGCGCCAGGACTTGGTTGTGTGCAAATCCACCTATGATTTTGCCTGATTCAATTTCCATAGGTGGTTTGCATCTCTTAGCCACCTCTATGACCTCAGAAAAGTCCTTGGTTCCACCTTCAGGTCTGTCGGCAATATGTTTGGCACCTGGATAGTTCACCACTCCAGTGGTGAAAAGTCTGTCCAAATAGGTATTGTCCTTTTTCAGCGGGACAAGGCAGTTGGTTGTGAGTATAATGGGCCCGTTAAAGGATTCAAATTCCTTGTTTTGGTGCCACCAGGAATTCCCATAGTTACCCACAAAATGGTCATACTTTTTGAAAGCAGGGTAATAATTGGCAGGCAGCATCTCTCCGTGAGTATAAACGTCCACTCCTGTTCCTTTGGTCTGCTCCAGGAGTTCTTCCATATCCTTGAGGTCATGGCCGCTGATAAGAATCCCGGGATTATTTCTTACCCCAATATTTACCTCGGTAATCTCCGGGTGGCCATAGGTGCTTGTATTGGCTTCATCCAAAAGGGCCATAGTATTGACAGCAGTCTCCCCTGCCTTCATGACCATGGCTATCATATCATCTGTGGACAGGTCTTTGGTCGTGGATGCCAGTGCCTCCATGAGAAAGGCATAGATATCATCCTTTTCATATCCAAGGATAGCTGCATGATCTGCATAGGCTGCTATTCCCTTGCAACCAATAACAAGAAGTTCTCGCAAGGAGCGCACGTCCTCGTTTTCCGTTGCAGTAATTCGCATCTCATCGGCCTTGGCCTTTGCCATGATTTCTGCATCATCATTGGAGTACCAGGTGGCGCAATCGGGAAGCGAGTCAGAAAACTCTTTTCCGTACTTCTCTCTATAGGCTGCGAGAAACTTGCCTTTTACTTCTTCCCGGACCTTGAGGGCCTCTTTGATATGATCAATGATTACGTTGTCATCCCAAGCCACATTGGTAATGGTCATAAACAGGGCCTTACAAATTAAACGGCCTGCCTTTTGGTCAACAATTCCTAGCTCCTTTAACTTTTCCCCATAAACCGAGATCCCCTTACAGACATAAATCAGTAGATCCTGGAGATCTGCGGTTTCCTCGGGCTTACCGCACATGCCTTTGACTGTGCACCCTTGGTTCTTGGCTGTCTCCTGACATTGAAAACAAAACATAGTTATCCTCCTTCTTAGTAATGGGTTTTGGTGGAAAGGGGTTTAGGTGCAAGCCCCATTGTTCATTTCGGCCCTATTATCCAAGATACTATGTGCGAAAACCTTGACCTAAGTCAAGACCCCGCTTTTTTTGCGAAAAAGAAAGGTCAGGACATGTACCCCAGCCCTTCTATGGTGGCAGAGGCCCTCCTTTAAATAAATGTATGCCTCATGATTTGGGTCGCTGCTTCCGGCGGTCATAAATGGTGGTCTCTTAGCCCTGTCAAAGGAAGGGCATGTAAGGTGGCCATGATGAATGGTTTAGGCATCAGGCAGCCCTGTACCTGGGTATTTTATTGGTTTAAGGCGCCGCCTCCAATAGGGTTTGATACATCTCTCTGGCACGATAGGAACTTCTTACAAAGGGTCCACTCATGACCTCCACAAACCCTATCTCAAGGGCCCTCCCTTTCCAGTACTCAAACTCCTCCGGTGGCACATAAAGGGCTACGGGCAAGTGGTCAAGGGATGGCTGGAGGTATTGTCCAATGGTCATAATCCTGCACCCAGTGGCATAGATATCCCGAAGGGTCTGTTCAATTTCTTCCCGCGTTTCGCCAAGTCCCAGCATAATCCCTGACTTTGTGGGAATATCCGGAAAGGTAGTCGTCACCTTTTTAAGAAGCCTAAGGGAGCGGAAATAATCGGCCCCTGGCCGGGCTAGATCATACAGCCTGGACACGGTCTCTATATTGTGATTCAGGACATCTGGGTGTGCCTTCAAAACCGTGGCCAGTGTCTTGTCATCTCCCTTGAAATCAGGAATCAGGACCTCTACTTTTGCATGAGGTATCTGCCTTCGGATCTCCAAAATGGTTTCGGCAAATAGCCCCGCCCCGCCGTCTGGCAGGTCGTCGCGGGTCACAGAGGTGACAACTACATAGTCGAGCCCCAACTGTTTGGCGGCCACTGCGACCCGTTTTGGTTCCTCAGGGTCGGGAGGCATGGGGTGTCCATGCTCTACAGCGCAGAAGCGGCAGTTTCGTGTACACCGATCACCTAAAATCAGGAAGGTTGCGGTGCGACGGGAAAAACATTCCCATATATTGGGGCACTTTGCCTCTTGGCAAACCGTATGAAGCTGGCCTTTATTGAGCATCCTTCTGACATCTTCATACACGGGTCCCCTGGGAAGCTTTTTCCTTAACCACTTTGGCTTCTTGGCATGCTTCAAGGCGTGCATAGGCTATCTTTTCACTTAATAGCGTCAACCTGCAAGGCGGGGTTGCCGGGCGGCCAGGGCCTCATCCAGACGCCGGACCTTGGGTTTGGTCGGTGCATCTAAGAGGCGCTGGGGCGTCTCCCTTGCCTCCTTGGCAATGGCCTTGCAGGTTTCAATAAAAAGATCCAAGGTCTCTTTTGACTCTGTTTCCGTGGGTTCAATCATGATGGCGCCCTGTACCACCAGGGGAAAATAGATCGTGGGAGGATGGAACCCATAATCGATTAGGCGCTTGGCAATGTCAAGGGTTGTGACCTTGTTTTCCTTCTGAAACTTGTCCGTGAATACGCACTCATGCATGCATGGACGGTCGTAAGGAATGTGAAAGGTGTCCTTAAGCCTTTCCTTGATATAGTTGGCGTTTAGCACAGCCAGTTGGCTTGCCCTCTTCAGGTCCTGCCCCATGCTGAGGATATAACTGTATGCCTTGATAAGCACACCCACGTTCCCGTAAAAGGCATGGACCTTGCCAATGGATTTGGGAAAGTCATAGGAAAGGGCATACTTGCCATCCTTTTCCACCACCCTTGGGACAGGGAGGAAAGGGGCCAGGTCTTCCCTGACGCAGACCGGACCAGAGCCAGGTCCACCGCCGCCGTGGGGCGTTGAAAAGGTCTTGTGGAGGTTCAGGTGCATCAGGTCCACCCCGATCTGTCCCATGCTCACAATGCCCATCATGGCATTCATGTTGGCGCCGTCCACATAAACCAGCCCACCCTTGCCGTGCACAATGTCGGCAATTTCCTTTATATTCTCCTCAAAAAGGCCAAGGGTGTTTGGATTGGTAATCATGATGCCCGCCGTATCCTCGTCCATGACCGAGGCAATGTATTCCGGAGACAGGACTCCCCGTTCATTGGACTTTACCGGCACAGGAGAAAAGCCGCAGATGGCGCTGCTGGCAGGGTTGGTCCCATGGGCCGTATCAGGAATGAGAATCTTGTGTCGCGGTTTGCCGGTATCCATGTGATAGGCCCGGACAATCATCATACCTGTGAGTTCTCCTTGGGCGCCAGCAGCAGGTTGCAGCGTCACCGCAGGCAGGCCAGTTATCTCTGCCAGGTATCTCTCCAGATTGAACATCAATACGAGGATCCCCTGACATAGGAACTCAGGGAGCAATGGATGGGCTCCGGCAAAACCACGCAGGGCTGCCTGTCTTTCGTGGGTCTTGGGGTTGTATTTCATGGTGCAGGATCCCAGGGGATACATGCCGCTATCCACGCCATAGTTCCATTGCGATAGCCGTGTGTAGTGACGGACCACGTCCACCTCACTGAGGTCCGGGAAATCCGGACCGTTTCTTATCAGGCCCTCATGGAGAGGAGAAGGTTCAATGTCCCTCTTGGGCATGGAGAAGCCGATTCTCCCCTCCCGTCCCTTTTCCCAGAGAAGGGGTTCATTGAGGACCAGCCCCGTGATTCCCAGCGGCTCTTTCATGATCTAACCTCCTTGATCAGGACGTCCATGTCTTCCTTGGCCGTGGTCTCTGTGGCGCACAGGAGATAGTGATCGGGAAGTTCAGGGTAAAACGACTCTATAGGGAGACCGGCCACAATCCTTTTTTCGAGGAGGCGTCCGTATTTCTCCTTAAAGTCCGGGCCAAACTTGGCCACAAATTCATTGAAGGTGGGAGTATCATCAAAAGGCAGGGAGATACCGGCCTCTCTCAGCCCCTTTTTCAAATATTCTGCCTTGTCGTGGTTAAGTGCTGCCAGTTCCCGGATGCCGCTTTTTCCCAGGGTGGCCATATACATGGCTGAAGCAAGGGCGCAGAGCCCCTGGTTGGAACAGATATTGGAGGTGGCCCGTTCCCGGCGTATGTGCTGCTCGCGCGTTGCAAGGGTCAAGACGAATCCCCGCCTTCCATCCTTGTCAATCGTCTGCCCCACCAGCCTCCCTGGCATGCTCCGGACATATTTTGCCTTGGACGCAAACATCCCAAGCCCAGGCCCGCCAAAGGACTGAGGGCTACCAAGGCTTTGCCCCTCCCCGCACACGATATCTGCTCCGAAATCCCCCGGAGGTTTGAGCAGACCGTAGGCCAAGGGCTCGGTAAAGGCAACAACAAAGAGGGTCTTGGGGTCGGAATGGACCCTTTGGCCATGGGCTTGGAGGTCTTCAATACACCCAAAAAAGTTTGGGGATTGGACAGCAACGGCAGCAAACTCCTCCAGACCATCAAGCCCGGACAGGTCCGTTGTTCCATTGTCAAGGAAGGGCAGTTCCACAATTTCAAAGCCCGGCGCCTCAAGATAGGTTTGGACCACCTGACGATAATAGGGGTGGATCAGGCGGGACACCGCCACCTTTTTGCGTTTGGTTATACGAATGGCCATGAGCAGTGCCTCGGCCAGGGCCGAGGCCCCGTCGTACATGGATGCGTTGGCCACTTCCATTCCCAGGAGGAGGGTCACAAGGGTCTGGTATTCATAGATGGCCTGAAGGGTTCCCTGGCTGACCTCCGGCTGGTAAGGGGTGTAGGCCGTGTAGAACTCGCTCCTCAAGAGGAGCTGTTTGACCGCCTCAGGGATGAAATGATGATAACTCCCCGCACCCAAAAAGACCTTGTATTCCGGGGCCACGGCCATTTGGGCTGCCAGGGCCTCCATATGGGTGTCCAGTTCCCACTCTGTCAGGGGTTCGGGCAGATTTAGAGGGTCTGCCCGCCGGCAGTCTTTTGGGATGGTTTCAAAAAGGTCATCAAGGGAGTCCAAGCCAATAGCCTGAAGCATTTCTGTAATTTCTTTTTCCGTATGTGGCAAGTAGCGCATGGTCCTATCCTTTCAGCATCTTCAGGCAAACGTCTCTTTTCAGCAGTAAGTAATTATTTATGGGTTGTTCCGAAATGGATATCTCCCACAACCCCTTTCCCTTATGGGTTCTATTTTAATCATACTTCAAATTGAGGATACTGTCAAGAAGCAAATAGAAATATTATGTTTTCATAAATTTTAATTGCCCTTTTTTCAGAAAATGGCTATATAGCCAGCAATTCAAATCAGGGACTCGGAGGGGAGGAATATGGGCGACACAAATTCGAGCCATATCATCACTATTTCCCCTGAACTTGACAAATCTGGCAAAGGTAGCTTATTGTCCGCCAACTCAAAGTCGGCAATAAGAAATATAAGATTGGGTTGGTGATAGAAAACAATGAGCCCAAGGCCGATTCCGCTGTCTCGGTTGCCCATGAAAATGATCACCCAAGATGATGCCCTTGCCATTGCTTCAGGTTAAGAATATGACCCACTATTTTTCCGGTCTACGGGCCGTATACAACTATAACTTGGAGATTGAACCAGGTGAGGTAAGAGGCCCTATTGGACCTAACAGGGCAGGAAAAACTACCATCCTCAACCTCATTACAGGGGTCTATAGTCCTACAGAGGGTGAAATTTACCTGGAGGGAGTGATCTTTATAGGACTGAGACCCCACGAGATATAGCCTCCATGGGTTTGGCCCCTAAGTTGATACTGGACATGTTTAATTCCCCGGCAGAGATTAATCGGGAAGGGAGACTATCCTTTTGATTGAGCAAAATGCACGCCTGGCCCTCAAGTTTGCCCAGCGGGGATACGTGCTCGAGACCGGAAATCTTGTCATGGAAGGAAAGTCTAACGATCTCCTGAACAATCCCGAGGTCAAGAAGGCCTATTTGGGGGGATAAGATCCCCCAATGGAATAATGCCATGTTCTCGGATGGATCGCCCGTCAAACAGAGGGGCACTCGTTGCTTCATAACAGGTACGGCGCCATCAAATTGTATCCTTTATAAACGATAAAGGTTTCAACGGACTGGACCTCTTTGATTTTTGATACCTCATCCACATAGAAATCCAGAAGGCGAAATTCCTCATTGAAAAGCACAAAAAGGATAATATCAAACCGGCCGGTGACCACACTTGCGGATATAACGCCTTTTAATTTGCTGAATTCCTCGGCCTTGCTTATTAGGTTCATGGTACTCAGTTTTACCCCGATAATGGCAATCTTGTGACCGGGAATTGCCTCGGGATTTACCTGTCCCGTGATATTGAGGACACCTTCCGAGATAAGATCATTAACCCGTTTCCTGACAGTGTTTTCGGAAATTCCAATGGCCTTGGCAATCTGTCTGAAGGATTTTCTCCCGTCCCTGAGGTGCCGAATGATCGCAATATGGGTAGCATCTATCTTCATACCAAGCATCTCCTTTTAGGGATACGATTTAAAGATCTGTTTAGCCTGTAAACTATGCAAAGTTTTCCTATCTGTCAATAAAAACAGTAACATAAAAAATCCATCAGCAGTGACGATGGCATTGTTATGGCCATCCAAGCCTGGGTGGGTGAAGATGCCCTAAATATTTAACTAGAGGGAATCTAGGGGGAATCAGATCTGAGACAAAGGCGTGATTTATAAGCAGGGATGGGAGCAAGGAGCTGAAAGTGCCTGAAGCTGGAGATATGCGCTTACTCCAGCCTCAAGCCTGCTTCCTCTGGTCAGGTTAGTTCCAGCAATGCCCAGGGCCATAAGATCCTCGGTTCATTCCATAACCAGGACCTCCGCCGTACATCCCCGGACCTGGACCAGCATTAGGTGTTATCTTCTTGGCCTTCAGCTGAAAGTCCAGGCGTTTATGGGAAAGCTTTGCCCTAAGGTCATTAACTTCGTCTTGCAGTTGTCTAACCTTGGTTTGGTCCGGATTTGGGGTATTCAAGAGGGAGTTTAGTTCCCCCTGCTTGGCCCAGAGATCACTTCTAAGGGTGGTTGTCTCGTCAAAAAACTTCTGCCTGAGCTGATTCAACTGGGTTTGCTGCTCCGGGGTAAGGGCTCCGTATCCTGCTCCGGTTCTCCAGCACCAACCTGGTCCATGGCCTCCACTCCGGCCCATGCCTTTATGCATTCCACCCCAACCAGGCCCCCATGCAAAAACAGGATAAGCGAATACTGCCGCCAACAACAAGATTCCTGTTACTGTAGCCAACTTTTTCATTTTACTACCTCCTTTTTTGGTTTGGTTCGTGTTTGCCCTCTGTATAGAGCAAGGGATGTGCCAAGGAAAATTGCTCGATGCCAACCTACTAATATCCCAGCATATTTGCCCTGTTAGCTTCCTAAGTGAGAAATTTGCCTTGTGAAAAAGGCAAAAAGTATGGATACTTTCTATACACTATGGGTAGTCAGGCGGGTAAAAAGGTTCCATATTATCGCTTCAGTCCCCGTTAAAAGCCCACTGGGCCAGATAGGGCACCTACAGGACGACTGGTATCTATTTTGCTTATTATGTGGAACATGGACCAAAACATAGAAAAAAAGGGGTGGATTAGTATACCACCGTGGATCATGCTGGGCGCAGTGGCGGTCTTGCTGCCCCTTTTTGTATTCATGACGTGGAAATACGTACATCGCCAAAAACAAAACACTACTGAGCTCATGGTGGAGAAGGGCGCTGCTCTCATCCGCTCCTTTGAAGCCGGCACTAGGACTGGGATGATGGGGATGAACTGGGGCGGGCTACAGGTTCAGAGGCTTCTTTCAGAAACCGCAAAGCAGCCGGATATCATCTACCTTATGGTAACAGATGCCCACGGAAAGATCCTGGCCCATAGTGATCCACATATGATAGGGCAAACCTATAAAACGGATCTTGATCTTGGGCGCATATCCCGCTCTGAGCGGTTGTCATGGAGGCGGGTAACAGGCCCTGAAGGCAAAATGGTATTTGAGGTGTATCGACAATTTCATCCCCTCCAACCGCCCCGTTTCAAACGGCGCGGTAAAATGATGAGGATGATGAACCAGGACTGGTGCCAATCCATGACGTTTTCAAACGGCTCCAGGTTCAGCGACAGACGTATCATATTCGTTGGGATGGATATGGCCCCAGTGGAGGCTGCCAGAAAGGAAGACGAGCGCCACATGGTGTTTATGGCCCTCACCATGCTCCTGTTGGGCTTTGCTGGTTTCATTACCCTATTCCTGGCCCAGGCCTACCGTTCCACTAGGACATCCCTGTCTAGGGTGAAGGCCTTTTCTGACCATCTGGTGGAAACCATGCCCATTGGATTGGTGGCCTTGGATGGAGAAGGCAAGATTCTATCCGTTAACCGGGCTGCTGAGGCGATCCTTGGCGAAAAGGTCAGCCAGCTTGGAGCTTTACAAGCCACCAGGGTGCTTCCTTCCGAGCTCTTGGCAATAATGGAGGATGCGCGCGATAAAGGCGGCCCTGTAGAAGCGGAAATCACATGTATCATGCGAGATGGCAGCTCCATCCCATTGGAGGTGATTGCCACACCTTTGGAGATAGGACAAGGACTTCCCGGTCTTGTCACCCTTTTCAGGGATCTCAGCGAGATCAAACGACTGAAGGAAGAGGTGGTCCGAACCCAGAGACTTGCTTCCATAGGAAGGCTGGCTGCAGGTGTGGCCCATGAGATACGTAATCCGCTCAGCTCCATCAAGGGCTTTGCCACCTACTTCAAGGAGCGGTACAAGCACATCCCACAAGATCAAAAAACAGCTGATATCATGATCCAGGAGGTGGAAAGACTCAACCGGGTGATCAGCCAGCTCCTGGAGTTCGCGCGACCCACCCATGTGCAGAAAAGCAATGTGGACCTGATATCCATCATCCAAGATGCCTTGAAAATGGTGGAAGATGACGCAGGCAAACGGGACATCCGCTTGGAGATCCGGGCGCCTGAGCAAGCCTTGGCGACCAGGCTGGACCCTGACCGAATAAAACAGGTACTACTCAATCTCTACCTTAACGCTATCGAGGCCATGGACGAAGGCGGCACACTTATTGTAGAGGTGAGTCGGGAAAGACCCGGTGGACCAATTGAGATAAGGGTTAAAGACACCGGGAAAGGGATACCGGAGAAGGATCTTCCCCACGTATTTGATCCCTACTTTACCACAAAGCCTTCAGGGACAGGGCTAGGTCTTGCAATCGCTCATAAGATTGTAGAGGCCCATGGGGGGGAGATCCTTGTGGAGAGTCAGGTAGGCGAGGGAACAACCGTCACCATCCAGCTCCCATATGTGCATAATGGCTCCATGGGGGAACAAGACAATGGCACCTAAAGGCGCAGTATTAGTTGTAGATGACGATGAGGCCCACCGCACCATGCTGGTAACACTGCTTAGCGGCTGGGGCTATGAAACCCACGAGGCCGACGATGGGGAGGCAGCCATCACGAAAGTTCGTGAGGCCCCCTTTGACCTTGTACTGATGGACATCCGCATGGTCAGGGTCTCGGGCCTGGAGGCCCTCTCGGAAATCAAGGCCTACAATCCGGCCATTCCGGTCATCATAATGACAGCGTACTCTTCGGTGGAAACGGCGGTGGAGGCCCTTAAAAAGGGAGCCTATGATTACCTTACCAAACCCCTTGACTTTGATGAACTTCGACTTGCCATGGAAAGGGCCATGGACCATCGTAAGCTCAAGGAAGAGAACCAGTTTCTTCGTCAGGCATTGGGAAGGCAATTCCACATCGAAAACATTATAGGCCGAAGCGGGGCAATGGTGCGATTGCTTGAGACTGTCGCACAGGTGGCACCAACTGAGGCCACTATACTTATCACAGGGGACTCTGGTACTGGTAAAGAACTAATCGCTTCGGCAATCCACTTTAATAGCCTTCGTAAGGATGGCCCCTTTATAAAGGTCAATTGTGCCGCCATCACTGAGACACTGTTGGAGTCGGAGCTTTTTGGTCATGAAAAGGGGGCCTTCACAGGTGCTTATCGCCGTAAGGAAGGCCAATTCCGACTTGCACACGGAGGCACCATATTTCTGGACGAGATCAGTGAAATGCCCCTTTCCATGCAGGTCAAGCTCTTGCGGGTGCTGCAAGAAAGAGAATTCAGCCGTGTGGGTGGCGAAGAGGTAATCAAGGTGGACGTGAGGGTGATAGCAGCTACCAATAAGGACTTGACCAAAGAGATCGAAGCAGGAAGGTTCCGCGAAGACCTATATTACAGGCTCAATGTGGTAACCTTACACGTGCCGCCCCTGAGGGAAAGAAACGAAGACATTCCCATACTTGCACAGCACTTTTTAAAGGTATTTTCCGAGAAAAACCGCCGAAATCTCAAAGGATTTACACCTCAGGCCATGGACCGGATGCTCCATTATCATTGGCCCGGAAATGTGCGGGAACTCATGAATGCCGTGGAAAGGGCCGTGGTTCTGTCCCGGTCCGAATATGTGGATATACCAGACCTCCCCTTGGTCATTCAGGAACAGAGGCCGGACAGCGGGTCCGCAGTCTCTGAGCACTTGCTCGGGGGCGGAATACCTTTGGAGGAGGTGGAAAAGGTCACTATCCTGAAGACCCTCAAAGCAACAGGGGGTAATAAAAGCGAAGCAGCTCGAAGGCTTGGAATCACCCGCAAGACACTTCACAAAAAGCTGAAAAAGTATGGGGCGGCGGAATAGCTAGGCGTAAGGCCCAAGGGAAAAGTCAAATTGGCCCGCTATCTTCCTACCTGCTCGTTCCCCCGGTGTTAGGTTGTTTTGCGAGAAGAACCATGCCGACCAGTGAGGCACTAGGGACGGTATTCGGATCAGTTTCTCGCAATATCTTATACATTTGCCAGCCAACCTTTTTGGCCAAATCAAAGACATTTATGCCAAGGGCCTCTAGTGATGGCCTTGCCAGATGCGGATAGAGGCAGGGCTTGCCCTCAAGCACAGCACAATCCCTCTCCGGGCAAAACACGGGCTTGCACGACCCTGCACCTAAAGCGGCAGCATCCTTGAAACCTCGTTTCATGGCAAGTCTTTCCATAGCGGTTACCATCAAGAACATTTCTCTAAAATGTTCCATGTGGTCATGGGCTAGAAGATCAAATGGATCAAAATCTTTTTTCAAAAGAAGGGCTTCATTGTAATTAGTGATCCACCGCTTGGCTGTTTGAGGGTCCATTACAAATGGGGGGCAGTTGGCACATTGTGCATAACCGGAGCACCGCGGACTCATGCATAGATCCACAATACTCGGATCCACATGTACTTGATCAATTGGGATCATTCGTGCATCTGATGCACCCAGAGATATGGCTTTTCTGATGAGCATATTACAAGTCAGCCCAGACCATGAAAAAGTAGTATCGTTCTTACCTATCCACAACCGCCATGAATCCATAATAAAGTAATTTTACAAGATATCTCCAATAAATTTTAAAACAAGTAACCAAAAAGGATGCCCCAAATACAGAGCTATTCGGGAGGCACCTTTACCCTTGCCAGGACCTTGCATGTGGGAGATTTGGCTGAGAACCCTACGGCCACAGGCCGGGACTAGTTTGGCAGCCAAGAAGATCTTGATGATCAAGGGCAGTTCGTCTAGGATTACGAGGCGGTAGTGGTCTTTAGGGTAAATTTCTCGAAATCGGGAGGAGGATGCCAAAATGAAGCTTAGAAGCCTCTTATTTTCCTTGTTGATCCTGGCCTTGTCATCCCTCGTACTTGCAGATGCACCTTTAGTGGTTGACAGATTCAGTTTAAATGATGAGGGAAGGCTGCCAAGCGGATGGAAGAGCCGCAACGATGAGATGACCGAGAAGGCTAGTTCTATATACAAGGTTGTTGTAGAGGGCGAAAATGCATATCTAGTGGCCCATTCAAAGGGAGAGGCTATACAAATTGGGAAAGAAATAGAAATCGATCTTAATAAATACCCCATACTGCACTGGAGATGGAAGGTGGACAGGCTGTGTGAAGGAGGAGATGAGAGGCACAAGGAGACCGGTGACAGCGCAGCCGGGGTGTATGTCGTCTTCCCCAGTTGGAAAAAATGGAATCCCAAGGCGATAAAATACGTCTGGAGCGCGAGCGAGCTGCCTATAGGCTTTAACACGAAAAGTCCTTATGCCTCTGACACCAAGATAATTGTTCTCCAAAACAAAAAATCTCCACTGGGCAAATGGGTAGAGGAAAGGGTGAATGTTCGTGCTGTCTATGAAAAGTTTTGGGGGAAGAAGCTCAAAAAGGTCAAGCTGATAGGAATAATGACTGATTCAGATAACACCAAGAAAGAGGCCATTGCTGCCTATGATGATTTGGTCTTTGAAGAAAAGGGCCCATAATGCGAATTTATCCGCCTCACTTCTTGGTGGATTTACCCGCCTGGTTTTGTGGTGGATTTATCCGCCTAAGGCGGATTAACCTGAGCGGTGATAGCCGGGCAAAACAGATGGATTCAATTCGTAAACAGGGGTTCTCCTTTGTCCAGCCTCGGGAAGATAACCCAAAGCAGGGCTCACTATGCCACCTGCCTTAAGATAGGCTATGATTGAATCCACCTTGTCCTCCATATCAAGGGCCCTACATGCCCGCTTTATCTGGATTGCAGTGACATGGGCTCCCTTTGCATATTGTGCGAGCAACTCAACCAAATCGGGCATTCTTTCCCCTTCAAGCCCCTCAATTTGTTTGAAAAGAGCTGCTATGGCCCTATGGGGCTCCCACCTTCCACTGCGGCTCGCCTCCCTGACTAGCTCTCTAATTACACTAGGTATCTCGTAAATCTCCCCTGGCATAGGGATCAAAAGGCGATCTTCCCATTCCATGGTCTTAAGGCTTCTGCGAGGGAGCAATAGCCTCCAGCTATAACCCATCAGCAATACCTCCTCAACTTCGTCTTCGGCCCCAATCAGATCTTCAATCTCTTCATAGGATATCTGACCTGTCTTGAGAGCCACGACCAGTATCCTTGCTAGAGAATCCGTGCAATCGGGAAGGAACCCCTTAAGTGCCTTCTTTACCAGTGCATATTCGGCCATTAGCTGCCCTCTTGATTAAAAAAGACAACCAAATCTTATGAAATTCCAAACTTGCCCGCAACCCAGAGTTCAGACCCTTAAGCAAACTTTCAGTAAGCACTAGCTCTTAAGGGTATCTCGATGCTTACCAGCCTTTAAAGTCCTTATCCGTCATAATAAGTTATTATTAATCCATTTGGACTATCGATAAAAAAATCTTGACTAATAATTTCTAATATGCTTAAAGAAGCCTCTAATCTTTCTCGATATCGAGATATTTTTTTCGTCTCGCTTATGTCAGCTTTGATATAAGTAAAATCTGGCCAGGGCTAGGAGCACAATGCACCATGGAGGTCAAAGAATGCAACCTGCATTTAGAAGACTGTTGATTTTTTTGTGTAGGTAGGGCCCTTTTCTCAATCATGGGGCCGAATCGGCTTGAGAGCAAACTTACCTTTTGGACAAATGTGAGATTTCGGTACGAATATCAGGACAATTTCAATATGAAGCCATATGGAAGCCCACCAGTAATCGGTAAAACCGATGATTCATTCCTGCTAGGACGCTTGCGTGTAGGGCTCAGGTATCTTCCCATGAAGAATCTGGAGCTGTCTCAGGGCCGTGATTTGGTCAGAAATGGGTAAAAATCTAAAGGAATGCTAAAGTCACAAAAAGTCCAGAATCGTCGCCATAATGCCTAATTTCATCAAATATTGACTAATATTAACAAAAATGCTCTAATCCTGTCTGATCATGACAGAATGGAGGGCTGGCGGTGGAAGAAAAAAGGCTTCTTAACACCCGTGAAGTGGCACGTCTCCTGGATATCAATGAGAAGATGGTCTATTCCCTGATATCGGATAAGGGCCTTCCTGGCACAAAGGTAACAGGAAAATGGCTGTTTCCCAAACACCTGGTGGAGCAATGGCTGGAAAACCAGACCCTCAATTATCCAAAACCAGCCCATCAGCTCCCCCCGTACCACGGGCTCATTATCATCGCCGGGAGCAACGACATCCTGCTGGAAAAAACCATCAATCTCTTTAATCAGCAATACCCCGATCACTTGGCAGTGTTCGGCAACCTGGGAAGCATGGGAGGTATCAGGGCATTGAGGCGAAACCTATGCCACATAGCCTCCAGTCATCTGCTCCAGGAAAACGAAGAAGAATACAACTTCGGCTTTGCCCGGCAGGAGCTGGAACAGATGCCAGCAGTGGTAAATTTTTGCCGCCGGGAGCAGGGTCTTATGGTGCAAAAGGGCAACCCCCGGGGGATTCAAGGAGCCAAGGATTTGGCCAAAAAGGGCATTCGTATTGTAAACCGCCCTCTTGGCACCGGAACCCGCCTGCTGTTTGACATGGAGTTGGAAAAGGCAGGTATCAGCGGTGAACACCTGCAAGGCTATGGCAATGAGCTACCAAAGCATCTTGACGTAGGCATGGAGATCCTTGCTGGCCGAGCTGATGCAGGCCCAGGCATAAGGGCGGTTGCAGGTATGCTGGACCTGGATTTTATTCCCTGGCGCTGGGAGCGCTTTGATTTTCTCATATCAAAGGACCGCTTTTTCGATTATGGGATTCAACTTTTCTTGGGCCTACTTCATGAAGATTCTTTTCGTGGGCTCGCAAAGAAACTAGACGGCTATGACCTGAGCCTGTGCGGAAAAATTGTGTTTCCGCAAAAAACAAGAGAAAAAGAGAAAACTAGCTTATGACCAGGAATTTTCCAAAAGTCCTTGGGATGGTCCTGACGGCTTTTATTTGTATAAGCCTTTTGGTGCCACCCCTGTCTGCGGAAGGCAGGGAAAAACTCATCATATTTCATGCTGGCTCGCTTTCGATTCCTTTCAAAGAAATGGCAAAGGCCTTTATATCTCGCTACCCTGGAGTAGAGGTTATCAGGGAAGCGGCTGGATCCAGGACCTGTGCCAGGAAAATTACCGACCTGGGCAGGCCCTGTGACGTAATGGCATCGGCCGATTACACGGTGATTGAGAATCTTCTCATTCCCAAATATGCGGCATGGAATATCTCCTTTGCAACCAACGAAATGGCCATTATGTACCGGCCTGATTCTAAATATGCCAAAGAGATAAACGGCCAAAACTGGTACCGCATTCTTCTGCGAAAAGGAGTGGAATATGGCCATTCAGATCCAAACAACGATCCTTGTGGCTACAGGACCCTCCTTGTATGGCAGTTGGCAGAGAAATATTATCAGGTCCCGGGCCTCTATAACAGACTCAAGGCGGGTTGTCCTCTGCGCAATGTGAGGCCGAAAGAGACGGATCTCATCGCACTGCTCGAGGCAGGGCAGATCGATTATCTATTCATATATAAATCAGTCTGCCTGCAGCATCATACGCCCTTTGTAAAGTTGCCAGATCATATAAACCTAGGGTGCTCCAGGCTTGCAGACTTTTACAAGCAGGCCAGCATCAAGATCTCAGGGAAAACACCCGGATCTTTTATTGAGAAGCGGGGAAAGCCCATGATCTATGGGATTACAATCCCGAAAAATTCCCCCAATCCTGATTTGGCCGCGCGGTTTGTGGCCTTTGTGCTTGGGCCTGAGGGTCGGCGGATTATGGAGCAAAACGGTCAGGCCCCGCCTCAGGTCCCCGAGGCCACAGGTAATGTGGTGCTTTTGCCTCCTTTGTTAAAGTCGCTTGTAAAATGAAAAGCTTCAAAATCATTATAGGATGCCTGGCAACAATATTACTCCTGATGGTGGTCATACCACTTCTGAGGATGATACTGGCCGCTGATCCAGGCATCCTAAAGACCACCCTAACCGAGCCGGAAGTCACACAATCTATTTTCCTGACGCTCAGGTGTGCCTTATGGGCCACCCTCGTGTGCGCCTTTTTGGGCATCCCCCTTGCCTATATCCTGGCCCGGTGGCAATTCCCGGGCAGGAGCCTTATTCAGGGCCTAATAGACCTCCCTGTTATGATCCCACACACCGCGGCCGGTATCGCCCTTCTCATGGTTTACGGCAAAAAGTTCTTTATGGGAAAGGCATTTGGATCGATAGGCGTTAGCTTTGTGGGAACAGAGGCCGGCATCAGCCTGGCTATGGCGTTTGTGTCCCTTCCCTTCCTGGTAAACGCGGCAAGAGATGGATTTTTCTCTATTGACCCAAGGCTTGAACGTGTGGCCCGAACCCTTGGGGCATCCCCCTGGAAGGCGTTTTTCAGGGTGAGCCTACCCCTTGCCTGGCGGCCGATCCTATCAGGGGGCATCATGATGTGGGCAAGGGGAATTTCAGAGTTCGGGGCCGTGATCGTACTCGCTTACCACCCCATGACTGCGCCGGTATTGATCTGGGAACGATTTGAGTCCTACGGCCTCAAATACGCAAGGCCTGTTGCCGTAGTCTTGATCCTTTTATGCCTGATTATTTTCGCTATTCTGCGCGGTATTGCGGGAAAACAAAGGGAGGTGTAGCATGCTTCGCCTCCAGGATATTCGGCTTACATTAGGGGATTTTAGGCTACACAACATATCCCTGCACACAAAACCTGGAGAGTATATGGTTCTGCTCGGACCCACAGGCACAGGCAAAACCGTGCTCCTTGAAACCATTGCAGGCATGCATCAAATAGAAAACGGCCGGATCTTCATTCATGGGAAAGATGCCACCTGTCTCCCACCTGAGAAAAGAAATCTAGGGGTGGTTTACCAGGATTATGCCCTTTTCCCTCACCTCACGGTTCGCAAAAACATCGCCTTTGGGTTGGAATTGAGGGGAGAACCTCGGCCCAAGGCCAAAGAGGCCGTAGAAAAGGTGGCGAATTTCCTGGACATAGGGCAGATCTTGGATCGCCGTCCCGTCAACCTCTCCGGAGGCGAGCGGCAACGTGTGGCATTGGCAAGGGCACTGGTCTTGGAGCCTTATGTCCTGCTCCTGGATGAGCCCCTGAGCGCATTGGATCGGTCCACCCGTGATCGACTTAGGCGCGAGCTCAAAAGAATCCATAAGGAACTAGGAGTTACCATCGTACATATCACGCATGACTTAACCGAGGCCTTTTTTCTGGCAGATCACCTTGCGGTCATGAAGGATGGAAACATTTTACAAGAAGGCAGGCCCCAAGATGTGCTAAAACGCCCCCGCAATCGTGTGGTTGCAGAACTCCTGGGCATAGAAAATTTTATACCGCTAACAATGGGAACAACTGGAGGGCTCCTAAGCCCTGTGGGCCCTATTGAGATCCCCCCAGCTCCTGTTTACTCCATGGAATCCCCAAAGGGATTCTATCTTACAGTGCCTGGATGGTGCGTGGAGGTGTTTCCTCAAAAGGGGAAAAATCAATATGCATGGACCGGGGAAATGAAGATATTGGCCGTAAACTTTATGGATGGGCACTTGGAACTGGAACTAGGCCACAGCAGTGGACAGCGCCTCCGCACCTCCCTGTCCAAGAGAGAAATGGAGGCGCTAGCCGTTTCCTTTGAGATAGGCGAAAGCCTCTCGGTCGCTTTGTTAAGAGAAGGGGTCCATGTAATTCCTCCATCTTGACTTATTAGGCTTTAGGCAAGAAAATTGACTCCCTGCAGCAGCCTGAAGGGGATCGCCCAAACCTGTGACCCCGACTTGAAAGGGTGGATAAGATATAATGATATGTTGCCGACATGGGAGGAGAAGGCCATGAGCAAACAACTTAGCCCAAGTGCACAAAGGGTACAGGATGTTTTGAGCCAGCACGGTGTTATGTGCGAGGTGGTGGAACTGCCGCAATCAACTCGCACAGCCAAGGAAGCCGCTGATGCCATAGGATGTGGCGTGGCGCAAATAGCCAAGTCCCTTGTATTCAAGGCCAAGCATACGAAAAGGCCCATATTGGTGATAGCCAGCGGCGCAAATCGTGTAAATGAGAATAAGGTTGCACAATTAATCGGGGAGCCCATTGAAAAGGCAGACGCTGATTTTGTTCGAAAGCGCACGGGCTTTGCCATTGGAGGCGTGGCTCCAGTTGGTCATCTGGAGGAAATAGAGACCCTTATTGATGAAAATCTTCTTGGATATGAGGAAATCTGGGCTGCAGCGGGTACGCCTCATGCCGTCTTTAGACTTACTCCAGAACAGCTCAAAAAGATAACAGGTGGCCGGATAACGTCCGTTACATAAGGAGGACAAGATGGCAAAACATGTGGGCATTGTGGCCTGTAGCGCAGAGGGAGCAGCCCTTTGTTATCGCACCCTCTGCACAGAGGCCCCAACGTATATGGGTGAGCATATGCATCCGGAGGTATCCATGCATACCCATCCCCTGGGTGAGTACATGGTCCATATTCACGCGGGGAATTGGGAGGGCGTGGCCCAGTTGATGCTTTCTTCTGCTCGCAAACTGGCCCAAGTCGGCGCAAATTTTGCCATTTGTCCTGACAATACCATCCATCAGGCCTTTCCATATGTGGTGGATGCCTCTCCCATTCCATGGCTCCATATAGCAGATGCCGTTGCAGAGGAGGCAACTCGTCGCGGGTGCAAGAACCTGGCAGTCATGGGGACCAAGTACCTGATGACAGGACCCGTTTATCCTGAGCTTCTAAAAAGATACAACATCTCTTGCAGGATTCCGGAAGAGGATGATCGAGAAAGAATTGACAATATTATTTTCCAAGAACTTGTAAACGGTCAATTTTTGGAGGACTCCAGAGTCTATTTCAACGAGGTGATCCAAAAGCTCAAGGATCAGGGCTGTGATGCAGTGGTCTTGGGGTGTACAGAGATTCCCTTGCTCGTTGACCCCAAAGATTGCCCGCTCCCAACACTGGATTCCACCCGGCTTTTGGCCAGGGCTGCCATAAAGGAGGCCCTGAAATAATGGGCGGAAATGTCTTTACATATGGCTCTCTTATGTTCCCTGAGGTCTGGCTGAGGGTGATAGGCAAGAGCTATGAGAAAACCGAGGCACGGCTTCCGGGGTACCAGAGAAGAAAAGTGAAGAATGAGCCGTACCCGGCGCTCATTTCAGGAGTACCTACTGATAACGTGGAGGGAATCCTCTATTTGGATGTAAGTACCAGTGATTTAGCAAGCCTGGATAGATTCGAGGGTCCCTTTTATCAAAGAATAGAGGTGCAATGCGAGCTCCAGGACGGCAGACGCCTTCCTGCCCATGTCTATATTTTCAGAGGGGAATATACCCACCTTTTAGAAGATGAGACATGGGACCCGGTCTGGTTTGCAAAAGTAGGGCTCCATGAATTCCTAAGGGAATATGATGGATTCGCCTGATGGATAGCCTTGCAATTGAGAGGATGGGCAGAACCTGCCCATGTGTTTTTATCATCCCCCTTCCTCCTCCCCATAGTCGTCCGTACTCTCAGGCCCTACTGTAACCAGGACATAGGAGCCAGGAACAAGGACCCGGTGCACAGCCTCCTTGATCTCTTCCAGGGTGACCCTTTTTACCCTCTCTATATGCCTTTTCTCATAATTATAACCTAGTCCGTAAAGCTCATTAAGTGCCATGGTCAGGGCCTGTGCCCCATTGGTCTGCCGTTCAATGGCAAGCATACCCAAGAGATATTCCTTTGCTGCCTTCAGTTCCTCAGGGCTCAACCCATTGTCCCGTAATTCCTCCATTTCCTTCAAGATGGCCTCTTTGGCCACGGGAAATTTCTCTGGCGCACACCCAAGATATACCCCAAATGCACCTGTATCCAAACCCGGCCTTCTAAAGGCAGTCACCGCATAGGCAAGGCTTTGTTTATCCCTCAGCCTGTAAAACAGCCTCCCTCCCTGGCCTGACAGTGCTGTCTCAACGAGTTCCATGGGCGTATTTAGGGGATCATTTAGACCTACCCCCAAATAACCCAGGGCCAGTTGAACCTGGGCCGTGTCTTTGTGGATGCACGCAGTCCTTGTTTGTGTAAGCTGAGGTTCTGGTGTAATGTGTATGGCCGGGAGGCTCCTTTGGGGAAGATCGGAAAAATGCGACGCCACCATTTCCTCTACCTGTGATGTGTCCACATCCCCCACCACAGCTATCACCAATCTCGAAGGGTCTGCCATACTACGGTACCAATCCATAAGGTCTTCTCGGGATAGTTCTCTCACGGTCTGTTCGGTGCCGGTCTTTGGATGACCATAAGGATGATGCTTATAAAGGGTAGCATAAAACAGATCAAAGAGTTGGGCCATGGGCCTGTCCTGCTTGGCCTTGATGGTTTGAAGGAGATCTGTACGTACCTTTTCCACCTCCTCCGCGGGAAATGTGGGATTTTTGATGATCTCGGACAAGATGTCGAATCCTCTAGCCAGGTCCCGGCTGAGGAATTTTGCAGTAATCCCAAAGCTGTTTCTGCCGGAGAAGGCATTTAGGCGCGCTCCCATTCCCTCCACCGCAAGGGCAATGTCCCTTGCAGACATGTTAGTGGTACCCCGCGTCAGCATTTCTGCCACGAATCCGGAGATACCCCATTTTCCATTTGGTTCCAGCCGGCTGCCGCCCAAGAAGACAGCCACAACAGAGACCACAGGGAGATTATGGTTTTCTTTCACCAGAAGCCGAAGCCCATTCTTAAGTACAATCTTCTCTATACTGGAACGAGGAACGCCTGATTTACCATGCCTTAGCTGGCCTTTCGGGGGGGCTAGATTAGCACGGAACAGACTTTCCACCTCTTCCCTTTCCAGGGACAAGGGTGAGTCCTTTGGCACAATGGCCACCGCAGACATGTTTGAAGGCCTTAGATAGGTCCTTGCCACCCGCAGGATATCCTCTGGGCTCACTGCTCTGACCTGCCGGAGGTATTCATCAGAATGCCTCATATCCCCGGTCATGGTCTCAAAAAACCCAAGGGTCCGGGCCTGGCCAGAGGCAGTTTCCATGGCATAGAGAAAATCGGCCTCCACGATCTTTTTTGCCTTCTGAAGTTCGGCTTCCGGGACCAGACGTCGTTGTACGGCTCTCACTTCTTTAGCAATTCCTTTCAGGGCCCTGTGGAGATTTCCTGGTTGGAGGGTTGCCTCAATGGAAAAGAGGCCAGAGTCAAGCATCTCATAGGCACTTGCATCAATATCATGGACTAGATTTTCTTTGGACTTCAATCGGTCGTACAACCTGGAGCTTTTTCCGTAGCCAAGAAGAATCTCCAGCACGTCCAGGGCTGGTGTATCAGGATGAGAGAGACCCGGAATATGCCAGGACATATCCAAATACACCTGCTTTACATCTTGATGGAGTAGTCTTTGCCTAAGCTGTCTCTGGGCAGGCTCCTGTACTCTCAAAGGCCTTTGGCCACGGCGTTTGGGAAAATCACGGGTCAGAAATCGGACTTTATTCAACACCTCTTGGGAGTCAAAATCTCCCACAACCACCAGTACCACGTTTTTGGGAGTGTACCAGCGGTCCACATATGAAAGGATGGCATTCCGATCAAAAGAGCGAATAGTGTCTTCGTAGCCGATAATGGGCCTTCCATAGGGGTGCTTGTGGAAGCAAAGACGCATTACGGCCTTGGCAAGTCGCCTGGTGGGGGAGTCCAGGGAGCGGCGGTACTCCTCTAAGACCACTTCCTTTTCCCTGGCCAATTCGGTGGGATCAAAGGTGGAGTGTTGAACCGCATCAAGGAGCACGTCAAGTGCGGTCTCTAAATGGCTGCTGCGAATCTCTACATGGTAAACCGTCCTGTCATAGCTGGTATAGGCATTGATTTGGCCACCTGCCGACTCAATAGCTCGAGCAATTTCTCCTGTTTTCCTCTTCTTCGTGCCCTTGAAGATCATGTGTTCGATTAAATGGGTGATGCCCGCCTCCTTTTCCCTCTCATTGGCGCTTCCTGTCTTAACCCATACCTGCACCGCGCTGACTGGCGAGGTGTGATCCTCTTTCAAAATCACGGTAAGACCATTTTCTAGTTTATAGCGTTGTGCCCCTTTTGTAACAGATGGGGGAGCAGCTGGACTTTCCCATGCCAAAGATTGAGAGCCAAGACATAGGCATATGAGGCCAATCAAACAATTCGCCAGGGCCATAAATATCCTGTTTTTCACCATATTGCCTTCTCCTATAAATAGGTTTTGCATATCATACTCACTATTTGTGCTCCCTTCCAGGGCTGTAATTTCCTTTTACCAGAGGGGACAAGGCTGCAACAACCCTCTCTGATCGGCTGAATGGGACCATCAGACCACGGTCATATGTCTAACATGTTGTGGCTTTTTTGCTTGACATACAATATCTAGTAGATAGAATAATATTCTGTCTTCGATGCATATGTGTTACCCCTCAAGAGACACCTGCGAGTAGATTTTCACCGCCTGTTCAGATAGATTCTAGTTTGTAACCCCAACCGAATGAGGAGGTCAAGATGGGTCAGAAAGGAAAAGTTGTCATCACTGAGGAAGGTGCCTTTGATCTCAGCGACTACAAGTGGGACGACCATCGCTTTTCCGATCTCCTCGCCCAAAAAAATGCCATAGACACAGACAGGGCTATGGACATAAGCCGCTTTGTACGTGAAGAAATATCAAAAATGGAACTGCATACCATCACCATGCCCATGGTGGAAAAGATTATCGAGGCCAAACTTATTGAGTATGGGCTGAAAAAACCCTCTCCTGTTCGGTTGGATAAATCTATATTTGTAAAAAAGGGCCTGGACCTATCAGAAAACGCACGCAGGGTGCTGGAAAAGAGATACTTGAAGAAGGATGCAAAGGGTCGGGTCATTGAGACCCCCGAGCAGTTGTTTCGCCGGGTGGCCCGTCACATCGCGCAGGCTGAAAAGAAATACGGCGATGAGGCCCATGTAAAAAGGATAGAAGAAATTTATTACGAGATGATGACCCAATTCCGATTCTTGCCCAATTCCCCCACCTTGATGAATGCCGGAAGGCGCCTTGGACAGCTTGCAGCCTGTTTCGTACTTCCCGTGGAAGACAGCATGGAGGGGATCTTCGACGCCTTGAAAAACGCCGCCCTCATCCATAAATCCGGTGGAGGCACAGGGTTTTCCTTTTCCCGGCTTAGGCCTAAGAACAGCCGGGTGGGAACAACCGGTGGGGTGGCCTCTGGACCTGTATCCTTTATGAAGATATTCAATACGGCCACAGAGCAGGTAAGGCAGGGCGGGACCCGTAGAGGAGCCAATATGGCCATATTGCGAGTAGATCACCCCGACATCATGGAGTTTATCCATTGCAAGAAGAATAATCGTGAGCTGAACAACTTCAATATTTCTGTAGCGGTCACGGATGCATTCATGGAGGCAGTAAAAAAGGACACCAATTACGACCTCATTGACCCGCGAGACGGGAAAAAGGTGGGCGAGCTCAATGCCAGGGATGTCTATACCGCCTTGGTCCGACAGGCCTGGGAAAACGGTGACCCGGGAATTGTCTTTATCGACAGGGTCAACAATGACAACCCTACTCCGGAGCTGGGGCAAATCGAGAGCACTAATCCCTGTGGTGAGCAACCCCTGCTGCCTATGGAAGCCTGTAACCTGGGATCCATAAACCTTTCGAAATTTGTGATGGAAAATGGTGGAGGGCCTGTTATTGATTGGGAGGGCCTTAAAGAGACAGTCTGGTATGCGGTGAGATTCCTGGATGACACCATCGATGTGTCCAAATACCCGCTGTCTGAGATTGACGAAATGGTCAAGGGCAACCGCAAGATAGGCCTTGGGGTTATGGGATTTGCCGATATGCTTTATCAGCTCAGGATCCCTTATAACTCCGATACGGCCCTTGAAATGGCCGAGCAGGTGATGGCCTTTATTCAAAGGGAGTCTCATGAGGCCTCCAAAAAATTGGCCGAGGAAAGAGGCCCCTTCAAGAATTTTGAAAAGAGTATTTTCAAGGACCAGGAGGGGTGTGTATACCGCAATGCCACCGTGACCACTATAGCACCCACAGGCACCTTGAGTATCATTGCGGGCTGTTCCAGCGGGATTGAGCCCCTTTTCGCCCTCAGCTTTGTTAGAAACGTTATGGACAATGATAAGTTATTGGAGGTGAATCCTCACTTTGAAAAAGTGGCCAAGGAACGAGGTTTTTACAGCAAGGAATTAATGGACATCATAGCCCGCAAAGGAACCATCCAATCCATAGAAGAGATACCCGAAGATGTACGCAAGGTCTTTGTAACCGCCCATGACATCTCCCCGGAGTGGCATGTTAGAATGCAGGCAGCCTTCCAAAAACATACGGATAATGCGGTCTCTAAAACCGTTAACTTGCCGCGGGATGCCACAGTGGAAGACGTGTTGAAGGTCTATGATCTGGCCTATGAATTGGGCTGTAAAGGAGTCACCATTTACCGGGATGGAAGCAAGAAAAACCAGGTACTCTCCTTTGCAGATAGGTCAGAAAAGGAAAGTGGGTTCATGACCGCTGTAAAGGAGAGGCCCGAGACCCTTGAGGGCTTTACCACCAAGATGGTAACCGGATATGGAAATCTATATGTCACGGTGACCGAATATGAAGGCAGACCCTTTGAGGTGTTTGCCACCATTGGAAAGTCCGGCAGATCCACCACCGCCAAGACAGAGGCCATTGGCCGCCTGGTCTCTCTGGCGCTGCGCTCTGGGGTCAATGTGGAAGAAATTGTAGATCAGCTCAAGGGAATTGGCGGGGAGCACCCCGTTTTTCAAAAAGACGGCCTGGTCCTTTCAATCCCCGATGCCATAGCCCGTGTGCTGGAAAGAAGATACCTCAAGGACAAAAAAAGCAACAAAAGAGGCAAACGGGAATACAGCCTCTTAGGAGAAACCTGCCCTGAGTGCGGCCAGACCATCAGCTTTGAAGAAGGCTGTATGACCTGCCATTTTTGCGGCTTCACCAAATGCAGCTAAGACGGAGCCGTCAGCCTCAATCTATCAGCGCATCCTTTTTTCCTTTCCTTGGGCCTTTCTCCTTTGGCCTATGCCCTGTGAAGTTTCCTTTGGCATTGGCCATCCACCTAAGGGCCACTGAGGCGCGTCCTCGGAATATCTTGCCTTTTCATCCCTTATCCCATATAGTTTTCATACCTTGATAATAACATTTTCCTGTTTCAGGAGGACATGGACGTGAACAGGATTGGCTTTGTATCAACCCGCATTGCAGGAACAGATGGCGTTTCATTGGAGACCTATAAATGGTACCAGGTACTGGAGCGCAATGGATATGAATGTTTCTTTTTTGCCGGTGAATTGGACACACCCCCAGAACGATCTTTTTTGGAACCAAAGGCCCATTTTGAGGACCCTGAAATCCTTGAGATGCACAATGCCTTCTTTGGGACCTGCCAACGCCCTCACTCACTCACAAAGCGTGTCCATGAAATAGCGGCCTACCTAAAGCAAAGGCTTTATGAGTTCTGCCGGACCTTTGATATCCAGGTCCTGATTCCTGAGAACGCACTGGCCATTCCCATGAATATTCCCTTGGGTGTCGCCATTACCGAACTGGTAGCTGAAACATGTATTCCGGTAATAGCCCATCATCATGATTTTAGTTGGGAGAGAAAGCGATTTTTGATCAATGCGGTTCAGGACCTCATCTGTTATGCATTCCCTCCTAATCTGTCCACAATCCGGCATGTGGTAATAAACTCGGCCGCCTCCAGGCAGCTTAGTTACCGCCGGGGCATAAGCAATGTGATCATTCCCAATGTTTTTGACTTCAAACACCCTCCGCAGCCGCAAAACCCCAAAAGCCGCCAGCTCAGACAAGAGCTGGGCTTTGATGACAAGGACCTCTTTATACTCCAACCCACACGGGTTGTGCCACGGAAATGGATTGAGCGGGCCGTTGAACTGGTAAGTTTATTGGGGATGGAACATCCTAGATTGGTGGTATCCCATTCCTTGGGAGACGAAGGGGATCAATATGCGGCCAGGGTAGTGGAGTATGCAGAGCGCCTCGGGGTGGAGGTGCTCTATATTGGAGATAAGATCGGCTCTGCTCGTTGTTTCAACTCTTCCCAGGCCAGGGAATACACCATGGATGATGTATACCAGGCCGCTGATGTGGTAACCTATCCTTCAGGTTACGAGGGCTTTGGTAATGCCTTTCTAGAGGCGGTCTATTTTAAAAAACCCATAGTGGTGAACCGATATTCCATTTTCATTGAGGACATTGAACCCTGTGGGTTTGAGGTGATCGCCTTTGAATCCTTTGTAAGCAGAGACGTGGTGGAAAGGCTGAAGTATTTTTTGGAACCGGCTCACCTCAGCCCGGCCCTTGAAAAAAATTACGAGCTGGCAAAAAAGTATTTTTCCTATGAGGTACTGGAGCGGAGGCTCCTCCATATTTTGGAATCATTTATGGAGCCATAGGGGCCGCAGGCCATTGCCGAGCTAAAAACTCTTATTAACACTAAAAGGACTCTTTGATGCAACGACCACTGCGCATTGGAATACTGCACTACTCATGCCCACCTGTGGTGGGGGGAGTGGAAGAACTCCTGAAACAGCACGCCTATAGTCTAAACAGGCTGGGCCACCAGGTTTCCATTCTGGCTGGAATGGGAGATGTATTTGCCGAGGAGTTCCCTGTGCGCATTGAGCCGGTATTGGGATCCAAGCATCCTCAGGTGCTCAAGGCCCATGAAGAGGCCAATAAAGGGAGCTTTAAGCCATTGAAGAGGCTAACCGAGCGGATATTGCGAATTTTGGAGGGATGGTCAGAAAATCTTGATGTTATTGTGGCTCATAATGTCCTTCAAATGCCGTTCAATCTTCCTTTTACCTTGGCCCTTAGGCGATTTGCTGCAGCACAAAACGCTGTGGCTGTTGTAAGCTGGGCCCATGACTCACCCTATTTTCAAGAAAACGTCTCGGAAATTTTGGAGCAGTATCCATGGAATGTGTTGCGGCGGCCCCATCCGGCCATACACTATGTAACCATTTCCGAGTCAAGACGGGAGCTTTTTTGGACCCATGACAGTAAAATTCATTGGGAAGTAATACCAAACGGGATAGATCCAGTCACCTTTTTCTATCTGGACCCCCGATCCGTTAAGTTGGCCGAAGAATTGAATCTCTTTGCTCGGGATCTGGTCATTGTGCAACCGTCGCGGATAACGCCTCGGAAGAATCTCGAGCTTTCCATCCATATTGTGCGAGGTATCAAGCTCCTTGGCTACAATGTGCTATTCGTATTGACAGGGGCTTATGACCCCCATGAGGCCAGAGCGATTTCTTACTACAGAAGACTCAGGTATTGGATCAATGAGCTGAACCTGAAGGACAATATTGCCATTTTGGCCGAGTACCGCTTCAAGGATAGGACCAAACTGGTGCCTGATCGCATATTCATCCGCGATATGTATCTGATGGCTGACCTGCTCCTTATGACAAGCAAGGATGAAGGCTTTGGGCTTCCGCTTTTGGAAGCAGGGATGATCAAATTGCCCATTGCATGCTCTGACATACCGCCATTTAAGGAAATCGGTGAGGAAGTATGTTTTTTCCGGCCCACTGACCCTCCGCTTTTTACTGCGGGCCGCATCATAGAATACCTCTCACGGACAAATACGCATAAGATGTTCCGTAAGGTCATGCGCCAGTATATACTGGATACTGTATGCAAAAACACGCTCGTACCTTATCTATACAAGGTGGTGGATAAAGATCCGGGGAACGGCAGGTCGAAAGAGGCAAAAGGTTAAAGGCTAATTGAGAACATCCCGTTCCCCTACCTATGGAAAGAAGCGATTTTGAACAGAAATGTGGATAGGTAATAATTTACAGGGAGAAATGATATGGGAAATGAGAAAAAAGAGAAAAAGGAACCGTTGCCCGGCAGAATGGAGGCCTTGAGAAGCCTCCCTGCTGAGGTGTTGAGACGCCTCACAAAACAGGAGGTGAGGGCATTTCTATTTAAGGATGAGTGGCCAGATTCCATGCAAGAAAAGCTGAAGGAATACATAGTGGAGGATTAGAATACGCTGGGTAACAGGAGCTATTGGTTATGCCGGCCAATCTCCCGCCGCAATATTTCGAAGCTGAGAAAAGATTCAGAGAAGCTAAGACGCCCCAGGAAAAGGTTGAGGCCCTGGAAGAAATGCTGATGATCATGCCCAAGCATAAGGGCACGGACAAGCTGAGGGCCGAGGTCCGGCGAAAGATATCCAAGTTCAAGTCCCAGGCCCAACAAAAAAAGGGGGCAGGCAAGAGGGAAACAGCCTATAGTATTGACAAGGAAGGTGCTGCCCAGGTGGTGCTGGTGGGCCCACCCAATACGGGAAAATCCTCCCTTGTAGCAGCCTTAACTAATGCAGAGCCAGAGGTGGCAGATTTTCCCCACAGCACCTGGAAGCCCACACCTGGCATGGCTCCCTTTGAAAACATCCAATTTCAGTTGGTGGACACACCGCCCATCACAAAGGAATACGTGGATCCATGGATGGCTGACCTTATCCGAAGGTGCGATATTGTGGCCGTAGTGGTTGACCTGCATGCTGACCCTCTCAAACAGTTGGAAGATACCATTTCTGTGCTGGCAGGGTTTCGTATCTATGCCGAAGGCCTGCCCGTTCCCCAGGATCTTACGAAACCCCCTTTCATCAAGAAATTCTTCGTCATTGTCAACAAAGTGGACAGCAGCGAGGATCAGGAGAACTATGAGATATTCTTGGAGCTTTGCGATACAAAGCTCCCCTGCATTGCAGTGTCTGTAACAAAAGGGAGAAACTTAACGCGGCTTATTGAGGAAATTTATAGGCTTGCGGGAATCATCCGCGTCTTCACCAAGGCCCCTGGTAAAAAACCGGATCTCAATGCCCCGTTCATATTGCCCAAAGAGAGCACCCTGGAGGTTTTGGCGGCCAAGATCCATAAAGACTTTGTTCAAAGACTCAAATATGCGCGCGTATGGGGAAAAGCAGTTTTTGACGGTCAAATGATCCAGAAGGACCACGTGCTCCAGGACGGCGACATTGTGGAGCTTCACATCTGAGCCTGGATTTTGGCAGAGGGCCTTTGGGCTATTTCACAAGGCCCATCTTTCGTTTCCTTACCCTGTCCTTTATTCGGTTGATGTGACCCCGGCCCAGGCCCTTCACTTCACACCCCAGCTCAAAGTAGCGCTCTATCTTGGCATCGCTGAGTATGCCAAAGCAATCTACCACCGCAAGGGGTCCTCCTGCCATGGATACCACATCATCAGGGTCAAGCTCTAAATAAGGTTTATGTCGAACAGCAAAGATAACCGCATCAGAACCTTGTAAGGCCTCTTCCAAGGTCTTGCTCATGCGGAAGTCGGTGAGATGTTCCTGGTTCCGAAAAAACCGGGACCAGCTCGTGCCCACAGCAGGGTAGGTGTCTTGTTTTTCCAATTCCCACCAGTGATCCACATACGGATCATGGGCCTTTACATCCGCTCCCATCTCCACCAGTTTTCGTACTATGATTTCAGACCCACTATATCGGGTATCCCCCACGTCTTCGCGATAGGAAACACCGAGCAGGGCTATCTGTGAAGCAGCCACTATCCGACCCATATTCCTCATGGCATCGCGCACCAACTGGGCTGCATGCAATGCCCGGGTATCATTGATGTTAATAGCCTCAGGCGTGATTTTGAAAATGTCATTTTCAAACCCCATAAGGTGCTTATATGCCCAAAGCCCAAGGCCCCCGTCCTTGGGCAGGCAATAGCCTCCAATGCCCGGCCCAGGAAAGATGATATTGTTATGGGTAGGTCGTACCTTTATGGCCTCAATGACCTTTATCAGATCCACGCCGTTGGTCTCGGCGAACTTGCTCCATTCATCCAAAAAGGCCAATATGGTCGCCCGGAAGCTGTTTTCCACAATCTTGCATGTCTCACTCTCAATGGGCTTTTCAAGCACAGTAAGGGGATATTCTTCAACACTAAGAATTTCAGAAAGGAATTTTGTAACACGCTCCTTGGCCTCTTGGTTAATGCCGCTGCATACCCGCCAGAAGTCCCTTACAGACCGCACATACTCCCGCCCTGGCATTACCCTTTCAAAACTATGGGCCAGCAGGGGCTCCTGAGTGATACCACGGGACTTGAAGGCCTTTTTGATAATGGGGTAGGCCACGTATTCGGTAGTGCCAGGCGGTACAGTGGTTTCGATGAGCACCAGGCAGTGGGGATCAATTTTTTGCCCAATAACCTTAAAGCTCTCCTCCAATGCACTAATCTCCGCGTAGCCGCTCCGGAGGTTCCCCAGTTCCTGCTTTATGAAATCGCACTGTACATCCACCACCAATACGTCTGCAAGGCTTAGAGCATCATAGGTATATGTGGCAGTAAGTGTTCCCTTCTCGACGACGCATCGCCGTATCATGGGGGCAACTTCAGGGTCTTCCGCCTTTATAGGAGACTCCCCCCTATTGAACAAGGGTATCTTCCAAAAGCTGCGGGTGCTGGGACGCTGCATGCCAATAACGAACTTGGATGGTTTGCCCGTCTTCTTGTCCACAGAATCGGCTACCACACCGGCCATCACTGCACCCACAAATCCAAGACCCATTACGACGACAATTTCGAGCCCTTCGCCCCTCTTGGCTTCAACAAGTGCACGAAGCCTTTCAAATTCCTTTTCATAATCTGCCTTCTCAGGCAGCTTAAATCTTTCCCCATCCGGGCTCACTGAGTATTCCATGGCCACAGCTCTCCTCCTTATAATGCTTCACATATCGGTATGTAAACTGGTTTACTTAACTCCCTTGGATTGCAGCGCCCGCCAGTCCGCCTATGATTTATGCTGGGCAAGCACTCCTCCTACATATTGTCATCTTGACCAAAGGGGGAGATCTTAGGCGAAGTATGAATGAAGCACTAATTAATGGAAACCATGGGATGTGTCAAGAAATAAGGGTATACTGTGCGAATAGGAACTTGCCCTGTTAGATCAAAGGCAAAATTACGCCTTTTAATCCTTGCTGAAACATGATAGGAAATAATGTAGACAGTGTGTATGGAAAAGCCACCTCTTCCACGCACATGGATGGGGCCAATTGTTATGGGCATGGAAAACCTCTCTCCCCGGGACCTGCGCGACCTGATCCGGTCTGGGAAATGGCGCAAGCCTACAAGCGGTGCATGCACAGGGTATGTGCAGGCAAACCTCGTGATGCTTCCCCAAGAATATGCCTTCCACTTTCTCCTCTTTTGTGTCCGCAACCCAAAGCCCTGCCCCATTCTGGATGTGCTTGAGCCAGGCCATGTCTCGCCACGCATAGCCACCGGGGCTGATATCAGAACAGATCTCCCCAAGTACAGGGTCTACGAATATGGGAAGATGAAGGCAGAGGTGGATGATGTCTCCGACCTGTTCCACGAGGGCATGGTAAGCTTTCTGCTCGGGTGCAGTTTTTCCTTTGAAAATGCATTAATGAGGGCCGGTGTGCCCGTGCGTAACGTGGAAGAGGGCAAAAACGTTTCCATGTATATCACGAACCGGAATTGCACGCCATCTGGACCTTTTTCATGCCCTCTGGTGGTCACCATGAGGCCCATGTCCCCTGCCCACGCCATAAGGGCCACACAAATAACCACCCGATTTCACCTTACCCATGGAGCCCCAATACATATGGGGGACCCAACGGAGATAGGGATCGCGGATCTGGATCACCCTGATTTTGGGGATCCTGTAACCATAAAAGAGCAAGAAATTCCCGTGTTTTGGGCCTGTGGGGTCACTGCAATACTGGCGGCCACCTCTGAAAAGATTCCTCTGGCCATCACCCATAGTCCGGGTCACATGTTTGTATCGGACCTGAAGGATGAAGATCTAACCCTTCTCTAAAAAGGTGGTACCCGTAATTCGTGGCTGAACCTCGGGCCTATGTGAAGATAGAAGGCGAAGTTTGGTAACATTTCGGAAGCCTCGCTTTACCTTGCTTAGTTAAACCTATTCTTCCTGTAGGTGAGTAACCCCAAAATCCCTACTAGAAAAGGAGGTGGCCATGTCTTCGCATAACAGACCTTGGGAAGGCCCGAGATGGCCCGAGGGAGTGGCCCATGAGGTCTCAGGCTATGAAAGGCCATTGTTTTCCATCTTAGATTGGGCGGCAAGTGAGTTTCCAAACAGTACCTATACTATTTTTTCCGGCTTTTCCAAGTCATTTGCCCAAGTCAAAGATACGGCAGACCGAATCGCCTATTTTCTAATAAACCAGGGCCTAAACAAGGGCGATCGGGTTGCCATCTTTCTTCCTAACATCCCTCACTATCCTGAAATCCTATTCGGCACCCTAAAGGCCGGCGGGGTGTGCGTGACTTGTAATCCCCTTTATAAGGCCCATGAACTAAACTACCAGCTCAAAGACGCTGGCGCGAGCATTGCCTTTGTCATGGACCATCCACAGTTTTATGCCACGGCAGTTGAAGCGCTCAAAGATACTAATGTGGAAACCGTGGTGGTATGCAATGTGAAATCCTACCTTCCCTTCTTAAAGGCACTTTTGGGCTCCCTGTTAGGCAAAATCCCTAAGGCCGAACATCACGAGCCCGGCCACCTCATGTTTGACGACATCATTCGGTCTTCCCGGCCCGAACCGCCCCAGGTGGACGTGGATCCGGTCAATGATCCGGCAGTAATCGTGTACACAGGCGGTACCACGGGTGTGCCCAAGGGGGCAGTATTGAGCCATTCAAATCTGGTGTCCAATGTGATGGTCATGGAGGAGTGGATACGTCTGGAAGAATATCCGGGCGGACCATTGAAAAAGGCAAAAAGGGGTGGGGCCCATTGCTACCTAGGCGTGCTGCCCTGGTATCACAGCTTTGGTTTGACCGTATGCATGCTGGCAAGCTGCAACAGTGCCTCCCGCCTTGTCTGCATTCCTGACCCCCGTGCAGGAAATCCTCCATTTGCAGAGGTCCTGAAGGCCATTGAGAAGTACAAGATCACTACTTTTGTGGGTGTGCCCACTATCTACTCGGCCATTGTCAACCACCCCTTTACGGACAAGTTTGATCTTTCATCCATTGTGGGTTGCGGATCAGGTGCGGCCCCCCTTCCGGTAGAGGTAATCAAGCAATTCGAGAAAAGGACAGGAGCCGTTATTTATGAAGGATATGGCATGACAGAGACATCTCCCATTGTGACACTAAATCCCACTAATACTACTCAAAGAAAAATAGGCACAGTGGGCCTTCCTGTGCCTAACACAGAGGTGAAGATTGTGGATCTTGAAACAGGAATTCAAGAGCTGCCACAGGGAGAAGATGGAGAGATCGCAGTAAGCGGACCACAGGTGATGCTGGGTTACTGGAACGAGCCCGAGGCCAATGAGGAGTCCTTCCGCCAGATCAATGGGAAACGCTACCTTCTTACCGGTGATATTGGGCACCTTGATGAGGATGGGTTTCTGGTGATCACTGATCGCAAGAAGGACATGATCATTGTGGGAGGATTCAATGCCTATCCAAAGGAAATCGAAGAGGTGCTTTACACTCATCCAAAGGTGGCCTTGGCCGCCGTTGTAGGGGTGCCTGACCCGCATGCAGGGGAGTCCATTAAGGCCTTTATTCAACTCAAGCCAGGGGTGAAGGCCACAGAAGAGGAATTTCTGGCATTTTGCAAGGAAAAGCTGGCTGGGTACAAACGGCCCAAAGAGATTGAATTTCGTAATAGTCTTCCCACATCTGTAGTGGGAAAGGTGCTCCGAAGGGTGCTGAAGGAGGAAGAGCTCAGGAAAAGGAAAAAGGAGCAAGGATAAAGGAAAAGAAGTTCGGGATCCGATCCTGAGAAATCAGGGGCGGGATGAGACAAAAAAATAGCGTTCAAAGTGCTCTTTGGAAAACCTAGAGGTCACTTTGACTAGAACATACATAAGCGCCAGGGTAAACAGGAGCCTTCCTGCTAGGATGCCAGCCAAATTTCCACCCAGGGCCCACATGAGCAAGCTGTCCTCAATGAGCCCATGGCAAAGGCTCAAAAAGGAAAGAGAAAAGACAATATCCTTTTTCGAGATGCTTTGGGCAGCAGCTTCCTTTATAATGAGCCCCCCGCCGTAAGCAAGGCCCATGGTTAGGCCCACAATGGTAAGAGGAATGGCGTTGCAGCCGATTCCCACGAGGCTGGCCAAGGGCCTTAGGGCTCTGGTTAATAAAGCGATAACCCCGATGCGGTCCAGGACCTTCATCAAGATCACCAAGGCCACAATAATAAAGAAGATCATGACCAGGTTCCTTACCTCCCCTAAGGCCCACTGGCCCCATGTGGTCTCCTTTACCTGGGTAGTCCAAGTCAATATATTGGGCCTGAGGAGCAACTTCGTTATATAAAGAAAATGGGAAAGCAAAAATCCATACAGGATCGCTGATCCGATCCTCAAAACGGTCATGGCCAGCAATCGAGCACCCGCCTTTTGGGCTATCTTTAGCTCAACTGGCAGGGAATGGGCGATCAGCATCATACTGGTTAGCACAGTTGCCTGGGCCACGGTGAGGGGATATTCGTGCACCAGGGATATGAAGACTACCATCCCTCCATACAAATTGGTCACCATTGCAGTGGCCCACACAAGCCCCATGGGACCAGGCAGTCCCAAGGCCTGCATGAGGGGCTGGAGAGCGTGACCCAATATCTCCACAACACCCAACTCCTTGAGGATTTTGACACCTATGCTGATGGGAACCATGATGCGAAACAGGGGCCAGGCTATCTGGCCGGATTCCGCTAGGAATGCCTTGATATGAGAGAGAAACGAATTTAAGCTCATGGTCGGTAAGACAGCGGTCTCATGTGGTCAGATAGTTTATGATTCTCTTTTGAAATGTCCGGATGTGAGTTTTAACCGTTTCTTGGAGCGCTTGAAGGTCCCTTTGCTCAAGGTAGCTCATGATACGGTCATGCTCCCGGATCACGGTCTTATAATGGTCTTGCAGATCATAGCTTAAATCAAATACCCCTGCAAATGACAAGTAGGCAAGCCGGTTGACCTCATTTCTTACTTCATTAAGGGCATTGATTATATACTCATTAAAAGAGCATCGGGCAAAATGCATGTGAAACGCATGATTGGCCTTTACAAGCCCCATAACATTATTTGTCTTGACAGCATGCTTCACCCCCTCCTGGGCCTCGGCCATTAGTGCGAGGCATTCAGAGACATCTTGGTTAACGGCCAAGGCACAAGCGCCGGTTTCAATAATGTTCAAGGCCTCGAACATGGCCTTTACGTCTTGGAGCGTAAGGGGTTTTACGATAAAACCCTTGTTAGGGCGAGATTCCACCAGGTGTTCGGATGCCAGCTTCAATAGGGCTTCTCGTACAGGAGTGCGCCCTATACCCAGCTCTTCCACCAGGGCCTTTTCATCAACATGCTCCCCGGGCTTCAGGGCCATGGTAATGATCTTGTCGTGAATAATTTCATAGGCCTGAAGGGCCAATGGCTGTCTTGACCTTGTCTCTTTGTGGTTCGTTTTCATTATATATCCATGAGTTACCAAAAGATAATGGGCCTGCGGAGGGCCCTTGGTGCCCTTTGTCTGTTATCCTAGGTTTCAATTGGACCTTGAAACTCCAAAAACAATAACGCCCTGATGCTATATTATTTTGTTTGTAAGGGTCAACAAGTATCTTGACATAAAATATATTCTCTGTATATATTTCTCGGACAAATAGTTTGGGGCAAGGGTATCTACGCGGTCATCTCTTGGAATCTTACCTTTCTGTTGTCCAGCTTGCCTCTCTAAGTAACATCCTTGCACCCCAGCTAGGGGCTAACCATCAATCACAGGAGGAGGGAAAAATGAGGGCAAAGACAAAACTGTTGATTGTTCTTTTAGGTTTTGTGGCCATGTTTGGTCTGCTTATACCCCCGGGGGCATGGGCTGTAAGAGAAATCAAGATAGGCGTTATTTACCCCTTAACTGGAGGGGCTGCAGCAGCAGGCCGTGAGCTGCGGGCCGGCGCCGAGTTGGCCGCAAAGATTGCCAACAACGTGTACCCAGACCTTCCCATGACCATGGCACAAAACGCGGGGATCAAGAGCCTCGGCGGTGCCAAGATTAAATTGATTTTCAAAGATCACGAGGGCAATCCCACCCTGGGCGCAGACTTGGCAAAGAAGTTGATCCTGGACGATAAGGTGGACGGCATCCTAGGCTGTTACTTCAGCTCTGTCACCAAGACCGTATCTGCTGTGTGCGAGCAGTACGGGGTTCCCATGATCAACGCTTCCTCCACCTCACCCGCACTGACCAAACGAGGATTCAAGTGGTTCTGGCGCACCACTCCCCATGACAAGTGGTTCACAAAGGATCTCTTCGAGCTCCTGAAGGGCCTTACCGAGGGAAAGGTAAAAGGTGTAAGGGCCATTCCCAAAAAGGAGATCATGAATATCGCCTCGGCCTGCGAAAAGACCGAATGGGGTTCCCATGTCTCCGCCCTGATTGCCCAATTTGCCAAGGAGTATGGTTTTAATCTGCGCAAATCCTTGCTCTATGCTGCCAAGTCCACAGACCTTTCAAGTGAAGTTCGCTCCTTAAAGGCAGCAAGGCCCGATGTCATGCTCTTTGCCTCCTATACCTCTGATGCCATCCTAATGGTCAAGACCCTTAAGGCCCAGAAGGCCCGCCCCAAGATTATCTGGGGTCAAGATGCGGGATTTGAAAAACCGGAATTTCGAAACACACTGGGTGACAGCATCATTGGCATCCTCACCAGGACCGTATTCCTGCCCAAGGTAGTAGAGATCAAAAACCTGGCCGGCCAGGTCAATGCCATGTACAAGGCCAAGACAGGCAATGACCTTGGGGGTGCTTCAGCGCGCGCCTTTACAGGGCTTCAGACTTGGGTGCATGTATTGGAAAAGGCCGGGTCCACCAAGCCGGCCGACATCCAACGGGCTGCAAACAGCATTTACATCCCTGGCAAGGAATTGGTGGTGCCCTGGAAGGGGATCAAGTTCTCCACCTCAGGTGAAGAGTTAGGGCAAAACGTACTGGGTTCCGGTCTGATTGGACAATATCAGAAACAAAGTGATGGCAAGATAGGTCTCGAGATTATTTATCCCTTTGACGTGTCTTCTGCGGACATGATCTTCCCGTTCCCTGGTTACTAAAAGGGTATAAAACATACCACCCCTGCTCCCCTAGCTAATGGAGCCAGGGGTGGTTCCGTTTTCACAGGCAGAGTGATCCATGGATATCCTTGTTAGTTCCATTGTGGCTGGTGTGCTCATAGGTATGGTTTTGGCCCTGGTGGCCCTGGGCCTGACCATTATTTTTGGTGTCATGGACATCGTGAATTTTGCCCATGGCGAATTCCTGATGATTGGTATGTATACCGGGCTTTTGACTGCACAGGCCACGGGCATGGATCCCCTGTTCACCCTTCCTGTGGCCGCTGCCGTAGGATTTCTGTTAGGGCTCCTGTGCTATGTGGGCTTTGTAAAATTCCTCTTAAGGGGCCCCATGGTGGCCCAGTTGCTGGGAACCTTTGGGCTGATGCTCTTCTTGAGGAACTTGGCCCTACTTATCTTCGGCTCAGAGGACAGGGCGTTGCATCATGGGCTCCTGGTGGGAAAGAGCTTTGACTTGGGAATGGGTGTTATTGTGCCAGCCACCAAACTGGCCGCAGCCGGGTTGTCCGTAGTGGCATTTTTGGCTGTTTGGCTCATGATGAACCGCACAAAGGTGGGCAAGGCCCTTACGGCCACGGCCCTTAATGCGCAGGGCGCCAGATACATGGGCATCCCTACGGAGAGGATGAACGCCCTTGCCTGGGGTATTGGTGTGGGGTCGGTCACGGTAGCAGGCGCCTTGATCGTGAACTTCTGGTCCGTGAATCCGTTTGTGGGCCTGCTCTTTACCATGATCGCCTTTGCCATCGTGGCACTTGGCGGCTTTGGCAGTGTTCCCGGGGCCTTTTTTGCCGGCCTCGTGGTGGGAATCATTACGGAGATACCAGGGATCTGGGACTTCTTTACCTATACCCTGAACTGGGAATGGATGGCAAAGGTGCCCATGACGTCCTTTAAGTATACCTTCGTGTATTTGGCTTATTTCATCATTATGGTCATTAGACCCAGCGGGCTGTTTGGATGGAGGCATTAAAAAGCGCATTTGATTTTTCCGATTTTCCACGCTCTGATCTGATCGTGGCAGGCCTTGGTGCCCTCTTTATACTCTTGTTTCCCCTGTTCCCTCACTCCTCCTTTGCCATGGCCACCATGATCCAGTTCCTGATGTTCTCTCTCTATGGCATGGGATGGAACACCATCGGTGGGTACGGAGGCCAGGTGGACCTGGGCAAGGCCCAGTACGTGGGAATCGGCGCCTACACCACCGCAGTAATGCTCATCAGGTGGGACATACCATTCTGGATCTCCATGCCCATAGGTATGTGTTTTGCGGTGATATGGTCCTTTATGATCGGGTATCCCCTATTCAGGCTCAAAGGCCACTACTTTGCCATCGCCACCATCGCCACTTCCCTGGTGTTGCTGGACCTTTTCCAGGTATGGGACTTTGTCGGGGCAGCCAGGGGACTTGAGATCTCGCCCATTAAGTACTCGCCCCCGGACTTCTGGCGGCTCATCTTCAAGGAAGATATCTACTATTACTACGTGATCAGCGGCTTTTTCTTTGTGGGAATCTTCTACATCAATTGGTTCCGAAATTCCCGCCTGGGCTTCCAGCTCCGCTGCATCAAAGACAATGAAGATGTGGCCCGCTCCCTGGGCATAAATGTTCACTGGGCCAAGATTAAGACCTATGCCATTGCCACTGCCTTTGTAAGCATGGTGGGCTCCTTCCATGCCTGTTACATCAAGAACATTGAGCCTGAAGATACCATGAGCCTTGATATCTCTATCTTGATTGCCCTCATGGCCATGCTCGGTGGTGCTGGTTCTCTGTGGGGACCCATCATTGGTGCGGGGGTGCTGATCCCCCTTAAAAGCTACCTCAAGGAGTGGCTCGGGGCACGTGCAGGACTGCTGGGCATCGACCTGATCATCTATGCCCTGATCATCATGGTCATATCAGCGGTGGAGCCCCGGGGCATTTGGGGCGTGATAGAAAGGATAAGAGGGAAAAGGGGAAAATGAGCCTCCTGGAAGTCCATAACCTCACAAAGTATTTTGGCGGGCTCTGTGCCAACCATGACATCTCCTTCTCTCTGGAAAAGGGAGAACTCCTGGGGCTCATTGGCCCCAATGGTGCGGGAAAGACCACCCTTTTCAATTGTATCTGCGGTTATTACCCGGTCACCAGCGGGCGGGTCATCTTTGATGGGGAAGACATCACCCATCTGAGGGCCTATGAAGTGGCCAGACGGGGGCTTGCCAGGACATTCCAGGTCTATGTGGCTTCCGGTGACCTCAATGTGGAAGAGAACGTCATGGTGGGCGCCTTCATGAGAAACCGCTCACGTATGCGGGCAAGGGCCGAGGCCAGAGAGATTTTGAAGGAATTGAAACTGGAGCCCTTGGCCCAGAATCTTGTAAGCGAACTCCCTGTTGCTGCCCAGAAGCGGGTAGCCATGGCCACAGCCCTTGCCTCTGGGCCCAAACTGCTTTTACTGGATGAGGTGGCCGCAGGGCTCAATCCCAGCGAGATCGATGAGATAATGGCCATCATCAGGCATATTCATGAGGATCTGGGGGTCACTATCATCCTCATAGAGCATGTTATGGAATTGGTGATGCGGGTCAGCCAGCGGGTCATTGTGCTGGAATCCGGCCGCAAGATCGCCGAGGGAGAGCCCCAGGTTGTGGCCAAGGACCCGGAGGTAATCAAGGCATATCTTGGCGAGCGTTACGCAAAGGAGCAGATGGAGACAAGCACATAGGGGGCCTACTCTTACCCTGGAAGAAAATATGGGACAAACCGTATTAGAGGTAGAAAATATTAAGGTGCGCTACGAGCGGCTGCCAGTACTCCACGGAGTTTCCATGGCCGTGGCCGGCGGACAGACCGTTTCAGTCCTTGGTTCCAATGGGGCGGGTAAGTCCACGCTTTTGCGGGCCATTATGGCCACCCAACGGATCTACGAAGGCCGGATCCTGTTCATGGGTCAGGAGATCCACAGGCTTAGGACAGAAGAAATCGTTCATAGGGGTATTGTCTATGTACCTGAGGAAAGGATGTTGTTCCGTCCCCTTTCTGTGGAGGAGAACCTCAGATTAGGGGCCTACGTCTTAAAGGATCAAAAGGAGGTGGACCGGAACCTCGAATCGGTCTATGCCCTTTTTCCCGCATTAAGAGACAGGCGCAGGCAGGCCGCTTCCACCCTTTCCGGCGGAGAGCAGCAGATGGTCGCCATTGGAAGGGGCCTTATGTCCAGCCCGCGGCTCCTGATGCTGGATGAGCCTTCTCTTGGGCTTGCCCCTTTAATGGTGGAAGAGGTCTTCAATACAGTAAGGCGTCTCAAAAAGCGAGGCATTACCATACTGCTGGTAGAGCAAAATGTGCGGGAGGCCTTGGAGATTGCTGACAGGGGCTATGTGCTCCAGACGGGTCGAATGGTCTCCCAAGGTACCTCAAAAGAACTGCTTGAAAGTGACTTGTTCAGAGCGGCATTTCTGGGGATCTGATGATTATTATCGGTGCAGATACAGGTGGAACCTTTACTGACTTTGTGTATAAGGATGGGGAAAGGTGGGGTGTCTACAAGGTCCTTTCCACACCCTGGAATCCGGCAGAGGCGGTGCTCAAGGGACTGCAGCACATTGCCGCAGGCAGGCCCAAGCATGTGATCCATGGCTCCACAGTGGCCACAAATGCGATCCTGGAGCGAAAGGGGGCCAAGACAGCACTCATCACCAACAAGGGCTTTGAGGACGTGCTGGAGATCGGCCGACAAAACCGTGAACGCCTCTATGACCTGGCCTACCGCAAAGAGCCACATCTCATTGCCCAAGAATTACGCTTCGGGATAAAGGGGCGTATCCTGCACACCGGAGAGGAACTGGAGGCCCTGGATGAAGATACGGCAAGGTGGGCCATAGAGAAAATCAGGAAGGCAGGAGCCGAGTCAGTGGCTGTGTGTCTGCTGTTTTCCTATGCCAATCCTTCACATGAAAACAAGATCAGGGAGCTGTTCAAGGGACAACCCATCTCTCTTTCCCTATCCCACGAGATATTGAGCGAGTTTCGTGAGTTTGAGCGCTTTTCCACCACTGCCATTAATGCGTATGTCTCTCCCAAGATGCGAAAGTACATCGGATACCTGATGGAGCAATTGGACCCTGGCGATATCCTCAGCATCATGCAGTCAAATGGTGGCAGTATCTCCGCGGATACGGCCATGCGGGAATCTGTTAGGACCATCCTCTCCGGGCCAGCCGGGGGGGCCGTAGGAGCCTATGAAATCGGCCGGGCAGCAGGTTATTCAAAGCTGATCACCTTTGACATGGGAGGGACCTCCACAGATGTGTCACTGGTGGATGGGGCGCTTTCTCTTACCGTGGAATCAAAAATTTCTGCCTATCCCCTCAAGGTCCCCATGATCGATATTCATACGGTTGGGGCAGGAGGTGGGTCCATTGCCTACTTGGATGAGGGGGGATCACTGCGCGTGGGTCCAGAAAGTGCAGGAGCTGACCCCGGGCCCATTTGCTATGGCAAAGGAGATCGAATCACTGTGACAGACGCAAACCTCTATTTGGGGAGATTGATACCCGAGTATTTTCTAGGCGGAAACATGACCCTGGAAACCAAAAGACTGGAAAAGTATTTTCAGGACATGGCCAAACAGGTGGGGCTTGATCCCACTGAGCTGGCTGAAGGGATTCTGGATGTGGCCAACACGGCCATGGAAAAGGCCATCCGCGTCATCTCCGTTGAGCGGGGCTATGACCCAAGAGAGTTCGTGCTCTTTTCCTTTGGAGGGGCGGGCGGAATGCATGCGCCATTCCTGGCAAGGCTGCTCAACATTCCAAAGATCCTTGTACCCGAGAACCCGGGCATCCTCTCTGCCATCGGCATGCTTATGGCAGATGTCATCAAGGACTATTCCTATACAGTGATGCGAAACCAATTTAACAGCAACCGGGAGGAACTTTCCCAACTGTTCGAGTCACTGGAAAAAAAGGGGGCAAACGATCTGGCCTCAGAAGGCATCTCTGAGGACAAAAGAATCCTGGAGCGCTATCTTGACATGCGCTATGAAGGGCAGTCCTACGAGATTATCGTGCCCTTTAAGGGAGATTACATCGAAAATTTCCACAGGCTTCATGAAAAGACCTATGGGTATCGGAACGAAGACAAGGTGGTGGAGGTGGTCAACATCAGGCTGCGGGCAAGGGGAATACCGGAAAAGCCCCGATTCGTCAAGCATGATATGGTAGGAGAAAGGCCTGAAGAGAATGCCCTGCTAGGGAAAAGAGATGTGGTCTTCGAACATAAGCCCCTGTCAACGGCTGTCTATGCCAGGGATAGGCTGAAGAGCGGAAATGTGCTCCAGGGCCCTGCAATCGTGGTGGAATATTCGTCCACCATCGTGATTCCCCCATTTGCCCGGGCCCGCATGGATGAATACCGAAACCTACTCATAGATGTGATGGAATGAACGACACGACAGAGCAAAAGGTAAATCCTATCTTACTGGAGGTTTTTAAAAACCGTTTTTCCTCCATCTCCGAGGAAATGGGGGTCACCCTCAACCGTACGGCCTTTTCCCCCAACATCAAGGAGCGGCGGGATTTTTCCTGTGCAGTCTTTGACTCAAATGGAGATATGATCGCTCAAGCGGCCCATATTCCGGTCCATTTGGGCTCAATGCCCCTTTCTGTTAAGTCTGCCATAGAGACGATTGAGTGGGAAGAGGGCGACATGGTCATGCTCAATGATCCCTTTAAAGGCGGCACCCATCTGCCGGATATCACCATTGTGGCCCCTGTTTTTGTGGGCAAGGACAAACCTTCATTTTATGTGGCCAATAGGGCCCATCATGCGGACGTGGGGGGCATGAGCTCGGGGTCCATGCCCCTTTCAAGGTCCATCTTTCAGGAAGGACTGATCATCCCGCCGCTCAAGATCGTTGAAAAGGGAAAGATCGATCAGAAGATCATGGGCTTTTTGCTCAATAATGTAAGGACCGCCACAGAACGGGAAGGGGATTTTGCGGCCCAGATCATGGCCAATATCACAGGGGTGCGCAGGACCACCCAGCTCATTGAAAAATATGGGTTGGCCGTGGTGGATTTTTACGCCAGGGCCCTTATGGACTATGCAGAGCGCATCACACGGGATACGATAAAAAGGATCCCAGACGGCACATATGAATTTGAGGATTACATGGACGATGATGGCTTTGGTCATGAAAGGATCAACATCCATGTGTCCATTACCATCCATGGGGTCAAGGCCATACTGGATTTCTCCCGCTCCAGCCCACAGGTGGAAGGGAGCATCAATGCTGTTTATGCCATCACTCTATCTGCCGTGCTTTATGTGTTCAGGGCCTTGGTGGAAAGGGATATACCCACCAACGCAGGTTGCTTGAGGCCTATTGAGGTCATCACCAAAAAGGGGACCATTGTGGATGCCGAGTTTCCTTCATCGGTGGCGGGGGGCAATGTGGAGACCTCTCAACGGATCGTGGATGTGGTGCTGGGTGCACTCTCCCAGGCCCTCCCCCAAGCGATTCCTGCTGCACACCAAGGGACCATGAACAATGTGACCATTGGGGGCATTGATCCCAGAAACGGCCAGCCATTCGCTTATTATGAGACCATAGGTGGGGGCATGGGGGCCACTGCCCACAGCCACGGTGAGAGCGCGGTCCATTGCCACATGACCAATACCCTCAACACCCCTGTGGAAGCCCTTGAATATAGTTACCCCTTCCTGGTGACCGAATACTCCATCCGAAGGGGTACGGGTGGAAAGGGGAGATACCGAGGAGGTGACGGGATCGTTCGCGAAATCCGTCTGTTGGCAGACTCGGAAGTGACGGTTCTGTCCGAGAGGCGACATATCCCACCCTACGGGCTGTTCGGTGGAAGCCCTGGTGCTGTGGGCCGCAATATTATTGTTAGAGACGGCAGGCGGCAAGACATGGGCGGAAAGTTCTCCGTGTCCCTGAAGCGGGGCGACATAATACGTATTGAAACCCCTGGGGGAGGCGGGTATGGGTCTTAGATAGCCCGTCGGCCTTGAGTTCTAATTTGGGATCATTGCCTCCCAAAACATCTCTATTCAAACCAGCCAAGAATTTCCGGTCTCCCTTCCCCGCGCGGGAGGGGATTAAGGGGAGGGGGAAAGTTTGACTTGTGTTCAATGGCTTTAAGGTGTATGGTGAATAGCGAGAAGGGAGAACGCAAAAAAGATGAAGATTGGAAGAAACGATCCCTGCCCTTGCGGAAGCGGCAAGAAATACAAGAAGTGTTGCCTGAACAAACAGCAGCCGCCCGAGGACTTGCTTTACCGACGCCTGTCAGACACGTATAACAAGCTGGTGGATAGATTGCTGGATTTTGCTGATCGGGTGTATGGCCCGGAGGCAATGGGTGTGGCCCTTGGGGAATTTCTCTTCTGGGAGGAAAAGGATTCCCTGGAGGAGGCATTGAGCCAATATGCACCTGCATTTATCCCCTGGTTTCTCTTTAACTGGTCCTATGACCCTGAAGATTGCCCCATTGAATTGGACGCCCCGGCCTTTTCCACCATTGCACAGACCTATGCAGCAGAGATGGGGCCAAAACTAGAGACCCTGGAAAAACGGCTTATCGAGGCCTCTGTCGGCCGCCCTTTCAGCTTCTATGAAGTGGTGTCATCAAATCCAGGGTTCAGTTTCCGGCTAAAGGATATCTTAACCGGCAAGCATTATGATGTGACTGAAAAGATGGGCTCTGAAGGGACAAGACCTGGGGATATCCTGTTTGCCCGCATCATTCCCATAGACCACATTCATATGATGGTCGGCTGCGGGCCCTTTCTGATTCCTCCTGGTCGTAAGCCCACTATCATCCAATTCAGACGCTTTCTTTCAAAACGAACCGGATCAATAACCAAGGAGGACTTGGTGGAATATGACGCCGAGATCCGCGATCTCTATTTTGATATTTACGAGGCCTTGTCTGCTCCGCCCCAGCTCCGCAATACAGATGGAGATCCCATCCTTTTCCATAAGCTCACTTATGAAATCGAGGATCCAGAGGAGGCATTTGAGGCCTTGTGCAGCCTGTGTGCCACCGAAGACCCGGCTACCTTGAGGCAGTCAGCATCACTGGACAAAACCGGCAGGATCCTCAAGATAGAATATCCATGGTCGCGCAAGGGACACAAACTGGAAAGATCCCTGGACAACACCGTGCTTGGAAACATATCCATTGATGGCCGTAAAATGACCATTGAGGTCAACTCAGAGCAAAGGGCAAACACCATTCGCAAAGAAATAGAGGCCCGGCTTGGCGACCGCGCCAGGTACAAGGCTATGGAGATCACGCCGCTGGAGTCCATGATGAAGGAGGCAAAGGCCGGGGGAGGGAAAGGAACCAAGGATCACGATGACCTAATGGAGATTCCCGAGGTGCGGGAGAAGTTGGAACAGATGATGGCACAGCACTGGGACGACTGGATTGACGAAGAAATCCCGGCCCTGGGTGGCAAGACGCCACGTCAGGCCGTAAAAACCCGTGATGGTCGGGAAAGTGTGGAAGCCCTTCTACTGGATGCCCAGCGCCATGCGGCCCGAGACCGCCGAATGGGTGAATTTGAGCTTGCCTGTATCAAAGAAGTTCAGAAAAAACTGGGCCTTGACAGGCCCCTAAAGCTCCCTCGTGTTGACAAAAAGCGCGAACAGCAAAAGGCCCAAGAGATTGCCGCACTAATAGAGAAGTTCGGTCGAACCAAGCTGGACCCTACCCACACAGAGCTTGCCACCAAACTCTGCCACACCATTGCAAAAAGCCCTGATTTGGCACTTGCCCGAGGCCGTCCGGAGATCTGGGCCTCTGGCATCCTCTATGCCATTGCACAGCTTAACTTCCTCTTTGACCCCTCTCGAAATCCTCCTCTGACACCCGATGAGATCTGCGCCTTTTTTGGGACAAAGAAGGCCACAGTGTCCAATAAGGCCCTCCTCATTCGCCAGACCCTTGACCTGGGCCTGGGCGACGAAGAGTTCTGCACCCCAGAGATTGCGGATCTGTTTCGGTTCTATGAAACCGAAGATGGCACAATCATCCCCGGCTTCATGCTGGAAGAGGATGAGGACTGATCCATGGCCTCGGATAGCTCCGTTAGGCACCAAGGGCCTGATCCAGGTCTTCAATGAGATCTGCTGTAGCCTCCAGCCCTACTGATAATCGGATCAGGCTGTCGGAGATTCCCAGTTCACGGCGTTGTTCCGGCGACAGGCTAGAATGTGAGGTAATAGCGGGCCTTGTGATAAGGCTCTCTACCCCACCGAGACTTGGTGCTACAAAGGGAATCCGGATCCTTTCCATAAAACGCTCTGCCGCCTCCACTCCTCCTTTCAGTTCAAAGCTTAGCATTCCGCTGAACCCATCAAAGAGCTCGGTAGCACGCCCGTGTGCCGGATGGCCCTCAAGCCCAGGATAATTGACCCTTTGAACTGCGGGATGCCCTTCCAGAAACCTGGCAATCTGCAAAGCGCTCTCATTATGGTATCTCATGCGAACGGCCAAGGTCTTGAGCCCGCGGTCAAGGAGAAAACAGGCATGGGGGTCGAGTGATCCTCCCAGATGGTTCAGCTTATGGGTAATCCCTTCAACCAGATCAGCCCTGCCAATGACCGCCCCAGCAACAATATCCGAATGGCCATTTAGGTACTTTGTACCACTGTGAATAGAAAGATCAAAGCCCCATTCAGGGGGCCTGAAGTTTACGGGGCTTGCAAATGTGTTGTCAATTATGGAGATAAGGTCATGCCTTTTACAAAACTCCACCACTGCCTTGAGGTCTCCCACTTGAAGCAGGGGATTTGTCATGGTCTCAACGTAGAAGAGCCTTGTGGTGGGCCTCAAGCGCGCCTCCCACGAACCCGGGTCATCGCCATCAACAAAGTCAAACTCAATGCCTAATGCGGGCAAATCTTCGGTAAAAAAGGCATGGGTTCCTCCGTAAAGGCAGTCCTGGGCCAGAAAATGATCCCCAGCCCCAAGAAGGGTCAATAGGGTGCCTGAGATGGCAGCCATTCCGCTCCCTGTCACAAGGGCGGCCTCGGCGTTTTCCAGGGCTGCCAGTTTTTGGTGTAGGGCCGCGTGGTTTGGGGTGTTATTGAGCCGAATGTATTTTAGCTCATGATAACTGGCAGCACCTTCATATAGAAACGTTGAGGATTGAAAGACAGGCATTGTGACAGCCCCTTGGATGGGTGGCACCGGCCCGCCTGCATGAATCAGTTTGGTTTCCAGACGATTAAATGTCTTGCTCAAGGTGTTTTCTCCTTTCGTTTGGGGCTCTAGTGGCGACACTTTATCATCTTCCAAGATGTAACCTCTCTCAGTCTTGGAAGCGCTCTGCTTTCCACACATCAGCGCGTCTATGGTATCCCCTTTCCTCCCAATACCCGGGGCGGTCTCCTTGCATAAGCTCAATTTCAACCACCCATTTGACACTCTTATAGGCATACCGGTCAGGGACGATCAGGCGCAAGGGATAGCCATGTTCCGGTGGTATGGGTTTGCCATTTCTCTCCCACGCAAGCATGGTATCATCAGCCATAAGGGCGTTGAGGTCAATATCCGAGGTATACCCGCCCCAGGAATGGATCATGGCAAAATCGGCCTGCGGTTTGATGGCTACCTTTGCAAGCACATCCCTTACAAGCACACCTTTCCAAATGTTGTCCACCACGCTCCAGGTCTCAACGCAATGAAAATCCCTCTTCAGTTCCACTACCTTCAGGGCCTGGATCTGGACCCATGAAAGCATAACCTCTTCATCAACAAGACCACTGATCTTCAAGGTCCAATGCTCTGGCGTTGTGTCTTTGGGCATTTGTTCGGCCGTCCTTACTGGCCATCTTGCTACAGCCTGCTGGCCGGGTGGCATTTTTTGTGACATTACATAAACTCCTTTCCTGCTAAGGGTAATGCGATTTCTAGGCGGAGATATTACTTGACACCAGCGCATATTATGCCATCCTACAAAAAAAGGAAACAGGAAATGGGGGAAACCGAGATGAAATGGTCCGTACGAATCTTGCTGACCTGTCTGAACATGGCCTTTCCTGTCTTGTTTTGTTCCTATGTCTTGGCCCAACCCATCGGGTTCATGTCACCCAAGACAGTTCAGCAGACTCAATACCAGTGTCTTTCCTCTCCACAGGGTAGATTCGTGTTTGGGCAGATTTCCGACTCTGCCAAGGACCAGTTCATGCTGGATACTTGGACCGGAAGGTTGTGGCGCATATCAGAAAGCGGAGAGGTGGGAAAATTTCTTGCTCCAGTGCCATACAGGTTGAAAGACGGGACATACGCACCGGTCCCTGAAAAGGTCGTACCAGACCAGGTGGCGCCGCAACGCAAAAAACAGGCAAAGTAGTCAAGCGAGCCTTTAATCTCTTGTTTGATTGTGTAAACCTGCTCCTTGTCAGGAACTGCTTCCCCCTCCCCGCGCGCGCCGTGTCATAATCACGACCCTGCCCTTTCTGTCATTTCGAGCCCTGCATGGGGGTAAGCTCAGAGAAACCTTTTCGCCCCAGAATGGCATTTTGGTACAGCTTTACACCTTAGCCCTGATTCAGTAATTCTTTCAATCTCTTATGGATAAAAGACCCTTGATTTTCATGGTATGAAATGATATACAGGGCAAAGCAATAATTCAATCATAAGGCCCTATTACCAGGTATCAGTGATTAAGATCATTACATTTAATGGTTCACGCCGCCTGCTGAGCCAAGGCTCTCACGATTTGTCCCCGCCGCAGGCGGCGTGAACAAATCGCTTGAGCTGACGAACCTTCCATGATAACCAGCACTCCCCCGTTATCATGGAAGACTCGCAGCTCAGCTCGCGCATTATATTCCCTTTGAAAAACATCTTGCATTTCTGTTTTACATAAATTACACTGTAATACAATATATTATATTGGAGGCAGTGTATGAGCAAAGCTATTTCTGTAAGAATTCCTGATGATCTCGCCTCAAAGCTATCTGAAATTGCTAAAGAAACAGAGAGATCCAAATCTTTCCACGTCCAAAAGGCATTAGAAGTCTACCTGGCCGAGTTAGCAGATCTGCAGGTAGCATTAGATCGACTGCATGATGCATCTGATCCTGTTGTCACGATAGATGAAATGAGGAAAGAGCTTGACTTATAAGATAGCATTCAAGAAATCCGTCTCACGCGACCTAAAGAAAATAGACAAGACTCAGGCAGATAGGATACTTAGGAAAATTCAAGAATACTTACCTGAGAAAGCAGATCGTCTCCCAGTACTGACGGGAAAGTTTGCGGGATTACGGAAATTTCGAGTTGGGGACTACAGGGTCATTTTCACCATTATTGAAGATACGTGCCTTATCTTGAGAATCAGCCATCGGCGAGAGTCTTACAGATAGGGGGAATATAACAAGTCGCTGCAGTGGACTCGCAACCCGCCGGCGCCTTCGGCTTGGCGGTTGCTCGCCACTGAGCTTTGACGTTGTTTGCGATACGAAGTTGTATAATCGAATGTGATTACAGGAGGTTAGCAAATACTGGAAATCACCTGGCGTGTCCCCGCCAGTACCCTAGGACGGCATGCGTGCTGCGCGTTGCGT
>JAFDIV010000039.1 GCA_019307815.1 Deltaproteobacteria bacterium | reverse complement strand
AAAGGCTGCAGCACTATATTACTTTTTGATCGAATCATGTAAGGCCTGTGATGTTAATCCCTGCCTGTCTACCGAGCCAGGTAGAGGAGTATCTCAATGATGTTCTCCGCCGAACCATGTCTCACCCCATTAACAGGCTAAGGGAGCTTCTTCCAGATAAGTGGGTCCCCGTGGGAAAAGACTCCCCTGGTCTGATTGTCCCTGGTCGATAAGTTCTCCATCCCGGCCCACAGGGCTGGCCCTCATCCGCCTACACTTGGTCTAACATTCCCCCATGTTAACCTATCTTATCACCCATTTGGCGGAATAAAAGGTGGGCTCGCTAGACGCTTACGGAACAGGAGACCTCCCAACCGAGGTACTCTGAATAGATAACCAGGTCAGCTCATATGGTAAAATCCCCTACTTCCAAATAACACCTATTTTTCAATGTGAACTAATTAGCTATACGATGTTCTTGGAATTGGGCTAAAGCTTTCGTGTAATATTTTTCCGCCATATACGAACTCCGAACAAAAGGGGACGATGCGACCCCTTTGAACCCCATTTCAAGAGCAATTTCTCTGTACTCCTCGAAATCTTCCGGCCTGACGTATCTCGCAACCGGATAGTGGGACCGAGAGGGACTCAAATATTGGCCTATAGTGATCAAGTCACAGCCCACTTGACGGAGATCATACATAACATTCACAATTTCTTTCTTTCTCTCGCCTAGTCCCACCATCAATCCTGACTTGGTAACGATTCGGTTATCGATTTTTTTTACGGCCTCAATAAGACGAAGAGATCGCCTGTAATCCGCCTGAGGCCTTACGGCAGGATACAGGCGAGGCACCGTTTCGACATTGTGATTGAAAACCTCCGGCTTTGCATCCACTACCCTTTTAAGAGAGTTCTTTGAGCCTTTGAAATCTGGAGTCAAAACTTCAATTCCTATACCCCTGCAGAGCTCCTGCACTGCTCTAATGGTCTTAGCGAAATGGCCTGCACCACCGTCGGGGAGATCATCGCGCGTTACGGATGTGATCACTACAAACCGTAAACCCAGCCTAGAAACTTCCCGCGCTAATCTCATTGGTTCGTCTTTGTCCAGTGGTGCTGGTACTCCCCTTTTTACAGCACAAAATCGGCAGTCCCGAGTACAAATATCGCCCATAATGAGAAATGTTGCTATACCTTTGGAAAAACACTCGCCCTGATTGGGACAGCATGCCTCTTGACAGATGGTGTGAACACAATGGGTCATCAATTCCTGTTCCATTCTTTTTGTGGCACGGCCCAAGGGCAGTCTCTTTTTTAACCATGAGGGTCTTTCTAAAACCATTTTCTAGACGACTTTATTTATTGAACCCCGAATTTTCCAAGTATTATCTATAAATGCGGCAAGACAAAAGGGTTTCTTAGATACTTAAGTCACTATCTCAGTGAGCCGTTAACACGATACCTCCCACGTTGGAGAGGGGTGATGTTCCACCCTTGCGAAATATAGAGTCAATAAGACAAGAATGGATATTTCCTCATAAACTGGCGCTTAGAAAGATATTCGGGTATTGGAATACTAAACACATCCCCAAAATGTTTGATGACGGATCCTTTTATTTTTTTTAGATCAATGTCATCCGGTTCTCCTAAAAAGGTTTCTAAAAATGTAATTTCTCTATTTCTGATTCCACATGGAACAAAAAATGAGAAAAGAGCCGAATTTTCCGTGATATTTATTGTGAAGCCATGCATGGTCACCCACTTTTTCACCTCTATTCCTATAGAAGCAATCTTTTTGCCATCGACCCACACCCCCCTCATTCCAGGAACCTTCTTTCCTTGTATTCCAAGATCTCCCAACACTCTAATGATTGTTTCTTCGAGATTATTGACAAACAAGCTAAGATCCTTCCCATGGTTCTTCAAATTCATGATTGGATAGGCCACTAACTGGCCCGGATAGTGGCAGGTGGCTTTTCCCCCTCGATTAACGTAGTAGACAGGAATTCCTCTTCTTCTAACCTCCTCTTCAGACACCAATAGATCATCCTTTGTCGCACTCTTACCAATCGTGATCACCGGATAGTGCTCTAGCAAAAGGATGACGTCATCAATTTTGTGCTCTATCCTTGCGGCGTGGATGCTTTTCTGATAGGAAAGGCACATGTCATATGGGACTAATCCGAGGTCAACGGCGATCATAGGTTATTCTCCAGAACTTTTTCCCTTTTCGACATTTAACAAACGGTTCTTCTCTTGACTAAATCTTTTTTCCTAAATCCCAACCTTTCAAAATAGAAGTCAGGGATTAATGAGGGATCTTTGTAGAAATGCCAATAACATGGCTCGAAAGCATCCTCTGAGTAGCCTGTAACCCAGAGGGGATATCCGCCCCACTCAATAGGAAGAATTTCATTTACCGCACAGTGAACGCAATAGTAGGGCACATTCTTCTCGTTCCAGCTCCAGGGATAAGCCTTTTTTGTCGAGCCAAAGTTATACGGTGGACCTAGTCTAGAAGGGGTACCATCTATAGGATCTCCCCTTCGCATCCTCCCACCGCTTCCGCAGGGATCCATTTTGATACTATACCGATCTTTTTCTTCAATAATTTCTATGGTCCCATCCTGTCTAGGTCCACAGCGATGAGATCTGATGATCTCTGTGCTGACATACACCCTTTCTTCCACTGACATTCTCAGAAGCGCTTTCCAGGTTCGCCGCATCATCCAGGTCTCCTGGGTAGCGCGGCACAACTCGTAAACTGCCCCCTCTCCGTGCTTTTCCGCTGTTTTTGTCAAAATATCCCAGATCCAGTCGCACATCAGGTCGTGCAATGCCTTCCCTTCTGAAATGGAATAACGGGCTAGTAATTCTACCTCATCAAAACGGCCTTGTTTTGCGGCTTTAATAATCAAATCAGTTGTTGATGTTCCAAGAGTTTCCCAATCATCTTGACGGAGGAGTCGCCCCAATCTTTCTGAATTCACGAGTCTAAGCACGATTTCTCCCTCCCTAGACAACAAATCTCTGAAATCTCGAAATAAAGCATGGCCAATCTTAGCAACTTCAATTGTCAAGAACCTTCTTTGATTGAAACAAACTAATCTTGATCCTAAACTCCAACAGAAAATCTGTCAAAGCAAGTCTTCTCATGGGAGATATATGGCTTCACCTAAGGCATCTCTCGCGGCTTCTACTAATGATTCGCTCAGGGTCGGATGAGGGAAAGAGATCTTCGCGAGTTCCTCCAAAGTCATCTCCATCTTGATAGCTAGGATTGCTTGCCCTACCATTTCACACGCACTCTCCCCAAAAAAGTGGACACCAAGCAGCTCGCCATATTTTTTTTCAGCCACAAGTTCTACAATCCCTTCATTTTCTGATATAATCATACCAAAGGGGTTCATGCTGTACGGAGCCGAGCCAACAACAACATCATATCCTGCCTTCTTTGCCTCTTTTGGCGTTAATCCGACACAAGCAATCTGGGGCTGTGTGAACAAAACCCTAGTAACCGTTCTAGGATTGATAGCAACATCTCTACCCATGGCATTTTCGGCAGCAACAATCCCTTGCTCTGATGACAGGTGAGAGTAATGCCTCAATTGGGGTCCAGTAAGATCTCCTATAGCATAAAGACCTTCCACGCCTGTCTCCATTTTGTTATTTACGCTAAGATATGGTCCAGTATCGCCCGGGAGAATTTTTTCTAGTCCAAGGCCCTTAAGAAAGGCACGTCTTTCAATCGTGATTATTCTATCTACAACCAGAATTTCACGACCGTCTTTGGAGGAGAGTTCAATGTGGAGTCCATCTTTTTTCTTGGTCCCGCTCACAATCTCCCCCTCCGTCTTAATGACCACACCTTCTCTCTTCAATACTTTTCTCAAACGAGAACTTACTGTCTTGCTCTCGCTGGATAGAATGCTCTTGTCTTTTGTAAGCAAAATTGCATGCGAGCCAAACCTTTGAAGAAATTGAGCTATCTCAACTAGCCAGGGGCTTTCACCAAATAGGAGAACCCTCTTAGGTAGCTCTTCTGCGCTTAGAAGGTAATCGCTGTTTGTTGCCTCTTCCAAATCAGCTCCTGGGAAGTCAGGTCTTACCCACTCCGAACCAGTAGCCAAAATAATATTCTCACAAGGAAAGATGCTTCCATTGACCTCAACTCTTCCCTTTCCTACGATCCTTCCAACACCTTCAATAAGCGTAACCCCATTTTTCGCTAGCATCCCTTTAACGCCTTGCCTCATAAACGAAATAAGCTCATTTTGCCGAGTTATCAGGGCAGAATAATTCGTGGAAATATCAGTGAAATCTAATCCCATCTCCTTTCCAAGCAAGATCTTTCCTAATATACTTGATGCTACCATCATTTGACCAAAAGGGATGCAACCCCTATTCATACAAAAACCGCCCAAATGTTCACGTTCAATAATTGCTACCCGGCCTCCCAGTTGGGCTGCTCTAATTGCAGCGGGTACACCTCCAGCGCCTGCACCTATAACAATTACGTCATAACTCGTTTCGCTCATCCTGTTCTCCCTCATTTCATTAATCCTCAATATGTCATCATCAACAGGCTCGCTCCTCCTCAAGCCAGTATCATAATGGGATTTTCGATGAAGAGCTTAAGTGTCCTCATGAACTTACCAGCTTCTGCACCATCAATAGTACGATGATCATAAGTCAAACAGACATTCATCGTGGGCCTAATCACCACTTCCCCTTCAAAAACTACTGGTTTCTCAATAATAGCTCCAACCGCTAAAATTGCATTCTCTGGCACATTAATATTTGCAGTAAATTGCTCCACGCCGTACATACCCATTGCAGAAAGTGTAAAAGTACTACCGGTTACATCATCTGGTAAAAGCTTTCCTTCTTTGCCTTTTCGAATCAACTCAGTACGATCCTTGGCAATTTGAGCTAACCCCTTCTTGTTTACATCTCGGATAACAGGGACAATAAGACCCTCTTCTAAAGCCATAGCCATTCCCATGTGGACATCTTCAAAATATAGAATACCTTCTTCAGTCCATCTAGTGTTTATTATTGGATGTTCTCGGATTGCCGCCGCAACTATTTTCATCATCATATCCGTAATTGTTATTCTCACATCGAACTTCTCTTGAACATACGGGAGCAAAACTTTCCTGTACTCCACTATTTTCGAGGCATCAACTGAATTGGCCATATAAGTTTGAGCTGTCTTGACCTTACTGGCCATCATCTTCTCTGCGATAGCCCTTCTCATTGGTGTAAATGGTGCTAGCCGCTGACCAGGTGCTTCTTCACCAAATTTGTCGACTTTGGCAGTCTCTTCTTGTATCTTTTCGTACGCTTTTTCTACGTCTTTTCTAGTAATCCTTCCCCCAGGTCCAGTCCCTCTCACAGTACGAAGATCAATCTTATATGTCTTCGCAAGCTTCTTGGCTAGTGGGGAAGCTTTTACCCCTATTTCTTTGGTTAAATCTGCTTGTTTCTGAATGGTCTTCCTGGCAGGACGGGAAGGAACTTCCTCGGCTTCTTCGGGCTCGACACTGGGTTTTTCTGCAGACAATTCCTCTATTGCTTCCAAATCAGAAATATCTTCACCTGGTCTCAATAGGTAGGCAACAATTGCGCCCACAGGAACCGTCTCATTTTTGTGCACTAGAATCTTAGCCAGTATGCCATCCTCGGGCGACTCTACCTCAAATGTGACTTTCTCCGTCTGCAACACGAAAAGGATTTCACCCTTTTTGACTTGATCACCTTCCTTTTTTTTCCATTCAAGAATCAGGCCCTCAGTCATGGTTAAACCGAGCTTGGGCATAACGATCTCAACCGGCATTCCTGCCTCCTTTTCTATTTTTCGTCAAAATCAGCCTTAACCCTATAAATGAAGAATGTCAATCTTTCCCTACTGCAAGTTACCGCAATTCTAACGCTACACATCAGTGAGCTCACACATGACCAGAGCGTGGCTAACTTAGACAATACCCTAGGTTGTCCCTAACTCGATGAAAGTTCTTACAGTAATCTTCAGCTACAGCTATTCATGAGCCCTTACAACCCCATTCTCTGCCGCGCCATCTCTTACTGGCCAAACCCCATTCGCCTCACGGACATCACACTGCCCCTCGATTAGCAGCAACTCAACCGCCCCTCCTTGTTCAAGCATCATAGCCAGGCAATTAATCAATCCAGGGCCTGGACCGAGGTCCGCTCCAACCTTTGAACTGCAATTCCGAACGTAATCCTAGCTCGACGAAAAGCTCCTGCCATCAGAATTTCCGAAGTCACCATTAGGTTCCTCTGGCTCTGCCCGGCCATTCTTAGAATAAGAAAAACGTCAGTGCTCCACTTTTGCTTCTTAAGCTTTCGATCTTTTGCAACTCATAAATTGACCATCTTTCTTACTTCCGAAACGATTCTATCCTTACCGGGAACATAGCTAGCCTCCGATAACTTACTAAAAGGAACAGGCATAAATGGTGCGCCAATCCTTACAATCGGAGCGTCAAGAAAGTCAAAGGCTTCCTGGGCCACAATAGCAGCAACTTCTGCGCCAAAACCATAATCCTTAACAGCCTCATGAACAATCACCAACCTGCCGGTCTTCTTCACGGATTCTAATATCGTATCTTTGTCCAATGGACTAATCGTACGGGGATCAACGACCTCTGCGTTGATACCTTCTTTTTCTAAACCAGCGGCAGCCTCTAATGCTACTTTAACCATATAGGAAACAGCCACAATGGTGACATCCTCCCCAGCCCTCTTAATATCTGCTTTTCCAATTGGAATGGAATAGGCCTCTTCGGGCACCTCCCCTTTTACTCTATATAACAATTTATGCTCTATATAGATAACTGGATTATTGTCTCTGATCGAAGATATCATAAGACCTTTTGCATCATACGGCGTACTTGGCATTACCACTTTCAACCCGGGGATGTGTGCTAGCAGAATTTCCAAGCATTGTGAATGCTGGGGCCCAGCCCCAAGACCAGCTCCTTCTGGCGTACGAATAACCATAGGAACACTCATCTTACCCCCAAACATGTATCTTATTTTCGCTGCTTGATTAATAATCTGATCCATACAACAACCAATGAAATCCATAAACATGATTTCTACAACAGGCCTCAATCCGGTCAAAGCCGCTCCTATCCCCAATCCTACTATGGCAGACTCACTAATAGGAGTATTTCGAATTCTTTTCTCTCCAAACTTTTCAAGGATTCCCCGAGTTACAGCGAATACGCCTCCTCCGGCCACATCTTCACCAGCTACAAAAACACTGGAATCCCTTTCCATCTCTAACATTAAAGCTTGATTTATTGCTTCCATGTATCGAATCTGTGCCATTTATCCCCTCCTATGCATAGATTTCTTGTAGTTCACTTTCATCAAATGTCTGAGGAGGACTTTCTTCTGCAAACCTAACAGCTTGATCTATTTCTCTAACAACCTCCCGATCTATCTCCTCCAATGCTTCCCTTTCAACAAGTTTTTCCTTAAGCAGGTGTTTGACAAAATATTCTATTGGGTCACTTGATCTGGCCTCTCTGAGTTCTTCTTCAGGCCGATATTTTTGGGGGTCACCTTCATAATGCCCGTGCCACCTATATGTTCTGACCTCCAAGAGGGTGGGGCCTTCTTTTGCTCTAGCCCTCTTTATGGCAGTTTCGGCCGCCGCCATGACTGAGAGGACGTCTATGCCATCCACTGTTTGACCCGGCATGCCATATGATTGGGCGCGCACCGATATGTTCTCAACACACATCGACTCCTTTTGGGGGGTGAATTCACCCCATCCATTATTCTCGCACACGAAGATAACCGGAAGTTTCCATAAGCTCGCAAGGTTCAATGACTCATGAAAAGTTCCCTCATTAGCCGCCCCATCCCCGAAGAAACACACCGTAACCTGATCAGTGGCCTTATATTGTGCAGAAAAGGCCGCACCGTTGGAAATAGGTATACCTCCTCCGACAATACCATTGGCACCTAAAACCCCAATATCAAAATCTGCAATATGCATAGACCCACTTCTCCCACGGCAGTATCCATCTATTCTTCCAAGTAATTCTGCCATCATATACCGACTATCAGCTCCCTTTGCAATCATATGACCATGGCCCCTATGATTGGTTAGAACATAGTCATCTTTCCTTAGCTGTATGCAAACCCCCGTGGCCACAGATTCCTGTCCGGTACTTACGTGAATAAATCCGGGAATTTTGCCTTGTGCAAATAGTTCACTTGTTTTCTCTTCGAACAATCTTATTCTTTTCATGATCCTATAAATCTCAAGCAGTTTGTCTGTTTCTAGTTTCATAGCATTCTCCTTTCCACAAAATTGATCGACCACTATGCAAAGCCCTAGCTTTGACAAGACTAATTGATAGTTCGAAAGACCAAGATAGTCCTATCCCTCGTCGTTCCTCGCTCTCCTTTCCGGTATTTCAGATTGGAAGCCACACCGAGTACTACGTCCCTTATTCCTCGTACAACAAACCATTGTTCTGGCCCTACAGGCATTGAACCAATTGAGCCCAACAAGTCCCTTGAGTGTCACAATCCTAGGTAGGCCTTACGTACTAACTCATTCCCCAAGAGCCTCAAACTGTCATCTGTCAATTTCACCTCTCCAAGTTCTAGCACATACCCACGATTCGAAATGGAAAGGGCCTTGTGAACATTTTGCTCACTTAGCAGAAGTGAAAGTCCCGTCTTAGATATTTGAGCCAGACCATTGAAAACAATGTCGGTGACCATTGGGGCTAACCCCAAAGACGGCTCATCAAGGGCGAGTAACTTAGGGGAGGCCATCAGACCCCGAGCAATCGCCAGCATCGTTCGTTCCCCTCCACTAAGCTTTCCCGCTGTTTGAGAAATTCGGCTCTCGAGTATAGGGAAAAGATTGAACACAAGGGCCAAGTTCTCTTTCATATTGGCGTTTGCCCTCTTGACATATGCACCCATTTCCAGATTCTCTTTTACGCTCAAAGAAATAAATAATTTGCCCCCTTCAGGGACCAAAACTAGTCCCATTTGAGAAATCTCGTGTGGTGGCAATGAACTGATCTCTTTACCTAGAAACCACACCTGTCCCCTGCGCGGAGGAATCAATCCTGCTATACGCTTCAAAATTGTCGACTTGCCTGAACCATTCGCTCCAATCAGTGCCACTATTTCTTGGCCTCTTACTTCGAGAGATACATTCCTCACGACAATTATCTCATGATACCCACATGTCAAGTCTTCAAGCTTAAGAAGCGTTGTTGTCATATTCACTTCCCAAATATGCAGATATTACCTCAGCATTATTGGCTATCTCAATTGGTGTACCTTCAGCTAACTTTTCACCAAAATTAATAACTATCACCCTTTGGCAAAGTTTCATAATAACTTGCAAAACATGTTCAACGATTACAATGGACATTTTCATTTCCTTTGCCACTCTTTCAATAAACTGCAGGAAGCCCGCTACCTCCGTAGCATTTAAGCCTGCTGCCGGTTCATCTAGCAGTAGAACTCGAGGTCTGGTAGCAAGCGCCCGAGCTACTTCCACAAGTTTTCGGTCAGGAGTTGAAAGATTTTGCCCAATCACATCTCTTTTTTCCTTCAGCCCAGTGATCTCCAATATATTATCTGCTTTTTTCTTAGCCTCTTTTAGATTAGTACTCCAAGGGCATATTCCGATCAAGACATGTTCCCTAACAGTTAACTTTGGAAAGGGCCTGCAAATTTGAAAAGTCCTAGCAAGCCCTTCCTTGCATATAAGATGTGGAGCCCAACCAGTGATATCTTTATCTTTGAATATGACGCACCCCCCGTCGGGCTTACAAAAACCGCTTATCATGTTAATAATAGTTGTTTTTCCTGCGCCATTTGGACCAATTATCCCAACTATTTCGCCCTCAGTTAAAGAGAAGCTGAAGTTGGATACCGCTACCAACCCCTCAAAGCTCTTGGTTATGTTTCTTACCTCAAGCAATCTCATTCTCTCTCGCCTGAATTGAATCGCTTGTTGGCCGAACAGTCACGTTATATAACCGCCTTATTGCTTCATCTCACGTTCGTCAATATGCTTGGCACTCATTTTTACCATTACACCTAGAACAACGACTCTCAACAGGACTGCACGTCAAAAATCCTACCCTTGCTCTACGCTTCCGCATTTTGACTTTTACTGAGAAAATGGCGCAAATTTGTATGTCTGAGCGATACAAGCCCTTCTGGCAAATATATAGATGTACCAACAAGAGCAAGGCCGAAAAATATCCTTGTCGTTGCTACCAGTGGTTGAGATTCGACAGGTACAAATCTCAACAGTTCCGAAATAACAACAAAAAAGAATGCTCCTAAAACCGGACCTTTGATTGTACCGATCCCCCCTATTATGGTCATAAGCATTAGATCTATATTCAATCCAAGAGAAAAGCCACTTGAAGGATCTATGAAATAGAAAAGCTGAATGTAATACGCCCCACCTATCGCAGTTAGAAAACCGCTTAACGTAAGAGCCCACGTCTTGCATACATTTGAATTTACGCCACTCGCTTCTGCCGCGTCCTCATCCTCTCGTATTGCAATCAAATAATATCCCAATTTGGATTTTTCTATAAGATAGCTAATGGTTATCGCTATTATCATTAAACCAAATGCAATATAATAATACTCAACCTTACCCCTGAATTGAAAATATACCCATCCCAGTTTTGCAGGAAGCCAAAGCCCTCTTGCACCACCGATGAATTGTAGGTCCTTTGTTATTTCATGAAAGATCTCAGTAACAGCTAATGTCACTAGAAGAAAATAGAAGCCTTTCACCCTGAATCTGAATGCGGCTTTTCCTATCACATATGCAAAAATCCCACTAACAACCGCGCTCACTAACAAACCAATCCACGGCGTTAACCCAAATTTCGTAAACAAAATGCCAGTCCCATAGGCACCAATGCCAAAAAAAGCCCCGTGCGCCAATGACAGCTGCCCACCATATCCTCCGATCAGATTCCAAGACAGCGCAAGATAAGCATAGAAAAAACACATTAAACACACAGTCAAAAAGGCACGGTTTTGGACCAATACCGGAATCAGAATAAAAATCCCTAGAAGTAATAGTTCATATGCAATTTTGACTCTACTAGTAGGGTGCTTGATAAAATGTCCCATAACTCTGCTCACCATATGACTCCATTGAGAAATAGGCCTTTCCTCGCCTTTATTATTCAGCTCCTAGCAAACCTCTGGGTTTGGCAACGATCATAATGATAAGTATCAGCAACGCTAATCCTTGACTAATACCCGGAGACAAGAACAATGATCCTACAGTCTCGACACCTGCTAAAAGTAGGCTACCCAGTATCATACCCCAAATACTTCCTACCCCGCCCAAAACAACAATTATAAATGACTTAAGGGTCAGTCCTAGCCCTGCAAAAGGAGTGACAACCGTGAACGTAATGGCTGAAGTCCCTGCTACCGCTGCCAAAGCCACACTGAGCCCAAAGGAAACAGTAAATATTCTTGATATGTCGATCCCAAGCAGAGCGGCCCCATCTTTATCGTCTGCGGCGGCCCTCATCGCCTTCCCAAAACGAGTTTTGTGAAGCAAACAATATAGACCTCCAATAGTTCCAATAGACACGAAAAGCGAGAAAAGCTTTGCGTAATTGATGCTAATCGCCTTCCCTAACATTATCGACTTAGAGGTGTACCACGTATTTAGGCCTTGAATATTTCCACCAAAGATAATGAGCATCAAATTCTCCAATAATATCATTATCCCTAATGTCAGAGTAAACTGGCAGAGCTCAGGAGAATTTAAGATCCGCTCTACAAAGATCTTGTGTAAGAAGACGCCTATACAAAAAGCAGCCGGCAATGTTATTATAAGCAACAAATACGGATCTATGCCTACTCTTCCCCATAAGAAAATGGTAAGGTACATCCCTAATACCACCAGATGCCCATGTGCGAAATTCACAATTTTCATTATCCCCGTTATCAAGTTGAAACCCAATGCTACTAGAGCATATACTGCTGCTGACAGTAGACTAACCACACCGCATTGTATTAAAATCGAGACGGTCATATTGATCTCTGCAATAATACCTTCAGTTACGCTTTTTCCTCTTTTTCCTCTCTTACCTTTCTAGCAATATCTTTCCTCAAAATATATTTCTGAACTTTACCAGATGCGGTCATGGGAAGTTCCTTCACAATCTCAACCCGCTCCGGCAATTTCTGGGTTGCTATTTTCTTCTCTCTTAAAAACGATACTACTTCTTCCAAAGTAACAGTCTCCCCATCCTCGGGGATAATGTATGCGCACGACCTTTCTCCTAACCTATCATCCGGCATTCCTACAATAGCCACGCTTCGTATCTTCGGATGAGTGTATAACAGATCTTCTATCTCAGTTGGACTAATATTGAATCCTCCCCTTATGATAACGTCTTTTTTGCGCCCCACGATCCTTATATATCCGTCTTCATCCATCACAGCTAGATCACCAGTGAACTGCCAACCCTCTTCTGTAAATGTTTTCTTTGTGAGCTCGGGTCGCTTATAGTACCCACCCGCAACACTGGGCCCCCTAACAGCCAATTCCCCTGTCTCTCCAACAGGTAGTTGCCTTCCATTATCATCGAAAATCGCAACTTCCACTCCTGGGATTGCGCAACCATCGCTCCCGTAAATCTTCTCCGGGGGATCACTAGGATAACAACAGGTCGAAACAAAGTGTTCAGTGGCCCCGTAACTTGGAACCAGTTTGCAACCAAGTTTTGTCTCAGCCTGTCTTCCTAATTCTCTAGGGATAGGAGCGCCCGCACATGCAAAAATCCTCAAAGAACCTAGGTCATATTCAGAAACTTCCTCGAATTTTATTAGATCATCAACAAATGGGGTAGCAGCAAAGACATAACTGCATTTCTCTTCTTCAATCAGACGACACGCTTCCTTGGCGTTCCAAGTCTCCTGTAGAACGAATTTTGCTCCCAACATGATAGCTTGTCTTACACCCCATTGGAGACCGGTACCATGCGAGACAGGCGATGGTACAAGAACGACGTCAACACTAGAAAGACCAAGAATCCTTGTCACTGTTTTGTTCACATATATTTGTGAATTATGTGTGTGCAAGACACCTTTAGGTTCCGCCTCCGTGCCAGAGCTGAACAAAATCAAGTCAACATCAGTGCCTTCTGGCCTAAGTTTCTTGATATAGTCATCAGTATATTTTTCTTCCCACCTTTTTTCTGTCAACTCTTTGAAAGAAATGGCTCCTTGTGGCACAGAATCTCCCACAACAAAGACATGCTTCAAGCTAGGAACTTCTGGAGATATATCCGGTATCATACTCGTATAGTCGAAACGTCTGAATTCAGAAGGAATAACTAAAGCCACTGACTCAGCTAGCCCCAATATGTACCGTAGCTCCTTTTGTCGATAGTAAGGAATAATGGGGTTCGTGACAGCTCCGATCTTGCTGAGAGCCAAATGTGTATAGACAAACTCATTCCAATTAGGCAATTGAACTGAGACAACGTCCCCCTTCTTAATTCCATACTCCAAGAAGCCCAATGCGACGCGGGTCGCGATTACATCGAGTTCCCTATAAGTCACACGCTCTTTCTTATCAACCACAGCTGTCTTGTCAGGATAGTATTTGACAGCTCTGTCCAAATAATCCGCTAACGTTTCACCCGTCCAATAGCCTTGTGATGTATATTTGTCTATAATCTCTTGAGTTATGTTAGTATCTCCAATTGTGATAGCCATCTTACTTCCCCCCTTTCGCTCAAATCCTCAACTTTCTTCCCCCTTACATCCCAATTCCTCCAGTATTTCAGAAGTGTGCTCTCCAAGTGCTGGCGCTGGGGTGCGGATTCTTCCCTCAATTTCGGAAAATTTAATCGGTATCCCAATCTGTTTGACCTTTCCGATTGCAGGATGTTCCATCTCTGTAATCATCTTTCTGAATAAAACGTGGGGATCCTTAAAAGCCTCTTCAACCGTATATACGGGCCCGAAGGGAATGTCTAGGCCCTCAAGCTCCTTCATCCATTCATCCCTCGTCTTTGTGCGAAAAATCTCACTCAAAACTCTCTTCATCTCATCCTGCTTTTCAGGAACAAATTGTGCCTCAATAAAGTCCTCCCTTCCCAATTTTTGACACAGACTTGCCCAAAATTTTTCTTCCAATGCGCCCACCGTGACATACTTGTTGTCTTTGGTCATATATATGGTATAACAGGCATATCCTTCTAACACTCTTGATACCTTGTTATCTCCTCTCCTCGGAGGAATACCTGTAGCAAAATAGTCACCGGCAGTGGCATAGAGTTGCGCAATCGCCCCATCCAACATGGAAATATCGATATATTGTCCTTTCCCTGTTTTACTTCGGTATATCAATGCGAGCAAAATACCAATGATCGCCAACATGCCGCCTCCTATATCTGACACCTGACATCCCGGCACCACCGGACGACCATCTTTCTCGCCTGTAAGATCCAAAATGCCGGAAAAGCCCAAGTAATTGATGTCATGTCCAACTAAGTTTCTATAGGGCCCATTTTGCCCGTAGCCTGAGATAGAGCAATAGATAATTTGTGAGTTAATTTCCCTCACAGTTTGGTAACCAAGGCCTAATCGCTCCATCACCCCTGGTCTGAAACCCTCAACAAGCACATCCGCGGTCTCAATTAACTTTTTTGCAACTTCTTTTTCCTCTGCTTTTTTTAAATTAAGCTTAATACTTTTTTTGTTGCGGTTAACAAGTAAATGTCTAGCACTTATGCCATTTATGAAAGGAGGAAACCATCTGACCCCGTCCCCCTTTGACGGCTCTTCAATTTTAATAACTTCAGCCCCAAAATCGGCAAGAAAAACCGTGCAGTAAGGCCCAGGTAGCAATGATGAAAAATCCAATATTCTAATCCCATCTAAAGGCAACCGCATGCTTTTTCTCCTTTCAGCTTATACAAAGTTGTTCACTGAAGGGACCTCTCTGGACCTTCTCGTGGTTATGAATACTCATCCGGCGTTCATGTCCCTCCGGAAATCTCAAATCCGATCAGTAGAGAGTAGTTGATATGCTTGCTCTCCCCGGTCAAACACTATGGAAAAAGCAAGCATATCAAAAACTTTTCATCCCGTGTTGACGTTACAAAGTTAGCAAACAACTCCAACAGTGATTAAGAGCGAAACTGCTTCCATCTCACCCCTATTTCAGAGGATATTTCTGTCCAAACTCCTTCTCAAGCTGCTTCCACGAAGGCCTCGGCCAAGGGGCCACTTCTGTTGCAAATTCGGATGGAAAAACCGGCACCTGTGTTTCGGGATCAACCCACATTGTGGTCACTCCTCTTATTCTTATGTTTTCGCCCTTCTTATTAAATTTGCAGCCTTCAGGTATAATAAACCACCATTTACCTTTTTCGTATCCAAGGCGCCTAATATCTGTGCTTCTTAGAGCGGAAAGCAATGACTTTTCGTCCAGAGAGCCGGCACGTTCCACAGCATCCTTTATTACGGTAATAGCGCACGCAAGGTTAGCCGCGTTATTCGGAATATCAGTCCCATATCTAGCCTTGTATTTTTTGTTAAATTCATCTAACCCCGGCAACTTAAGCATTGGAGAAAAATACGCAGTGTCAGTAACGTACAAACATTGCCACTTCAATGTTTGGCCATACTCTGGATCATATTCTCCCCCCAAGACTCCGTGAAGAGCAAGCGGGTTGTAATCCATTTGTCGAAGTTGGCGCGCAAATAGAATAGCGTCGCTCGGGTACCGGATAGCAAGGAACAAATCAACCCCCTCGCTTTTATAACGACTCAACCACAGGGTAAAATCCTTAACATCTTTTGGATAAGTAGCTACCTTATTGCCAACAATATCCCAGTGTGGAGCCATTTTCGGAATAAGCTCAAAATATTTCTCACCTGCAAAACTGCAAACAACATTCTCATTTGTGAAGATCGCTACTTTTTTAGCCTTCACACCTGTCCGCTTCTCCTGCCACAGGAAATACTTCATGGCTTCTTTTACATAAACACTAATATCGCCACAAGTTCTGAAATAGTACTCGTATCCTCTCTCAGCTAGTTTATCCAACACATTGTACGCATTCACATAGATCACGCCAGCCCTTTCACAATGCTCAGAAGCTGTAAAATCTACTGCACTCTGAGGCCCCGCCATTATTATCTTGCAGCCCTCTGTTATGGCCTTCTCAGTTTGGGTGGCCGCGACTGTTGGATTACTTTCGCTGTCATAGATCTTGAAGTCCACTCTTACTCTTTTCCCACCAACTTTGAAGCCACCAGCCTCCTTAATCTCTTCACCAATAAGTTGTGCCATATCCTGCACCTGTTTTCCCCAGGACGCCGTACCACCGGTTAGCCCCGTTATCAGGCCAATCTTGAGCACTTCGCCTGCCTCAGAAGAACTAAAAATAGGTAACACCCATAGCGCCCATACGCCAAAAATCAGTAAAGCTTTACCAAACAACCTTTTCATTTTTCGCCCCCCTTTCTTATTAAATGAGAATTTTGAGTTTGACTACTACATCCCCATTTTACACAACGAACTCCAGCGGGCGAGATAAATATCCCCCGTCGCCTCAGCTCATCGCTTACCTTCTTTTGACCATAGCTTGGCTCCTCAAGGGCCATATCCAAAACCGCTTGCTCAATCTCTTGCGAGACCCGATTCTTAATATTTGGTACCCGGCGGCTTTTCTCCTTCAGAGCTTCTATGCCGCCTTCTTCATAAGCCTTCTTAACCCGGTAAAATGTGTCTCTGCTATAACCCATAATCCTACAGGCTTCAGATACGTTCTTCAGGTATTCAGCAAGTTCTAGCAATCCCAATTTGTTTTTGATAAGCTTTTCTTCGGTAGTCATGGTTTCTTCCTCCCTTCTGGTTTGATTTTGTTTTATTTCCTCAGAAAGGATAGCCATGGCTACCATTTTGGCAAGCACTAACTGTCAGATTTGATCGTAGCTAGTTCAGATCATCATTGCTTCTTTCTGTCCTAGCTGCGCATATGATCTTGTTAGCAATATGAGCATCAGGAACAAAAGGTTTCATCCAATCATTAAAGGTTCGTCCCAATGGTAACAATTCATATACTCCTAGCAACCTCGGCAGCCTGATGTATAGCGTCTATAATGTACCCTGGCTTTTGACAGTCTCCTATTTCGAATACCGCACTAATTACAGTGTTCAATTTATCGTATAATGAGGAATTACTTTGATATCCAGCTGCAATTACTATACTATCTGCCTCAAACAACCTTTCTTCACCCTCTATCTCTACATAAAGGCCCTCATTATCAATCCGCCTATAGGCAACACCCGGGACCATGCGCACGTTCATATCTTCCAAGGTTTCGATAATTAGTTTCTTCTGCGAATACCCCAGCTCCTTGCCTATCTTTCTTCCCCTTCGAAGGATCGTTACTTTCTTACCCCTCTCTGCCAAATAAAGAGCTGTATCACAACCAACCAAGCCTCCACCTATAATAACTACTTGGCCCCCTACTTCAGCTCTCCCTACGAGAACATCATCGGCCGTAACAACCCGGTCACTTTCTATCCCAGAAATGTCTGGTTTCAAAGGTATCGAACCTACCGCAACAATGACCGCGTCGGGCTTCTGCTCCATTAGTAAATCTGCATACATTTCTCTCCCCAACACGACATTCACCTTGAGCAAATCCATTTGCCTTTGATAGTAATAAAGCATTTCTTCAAACTCTTTTTTCCCCGGTATCCGGGTTATCAGATTTATTTTACCACCAAGTTTTTCCTCTTTTTCATAAAGAACAACATCGTGACCTCGCAACGCCGATATCCTTGCTGCCTCCATACCGCCAGGGCCACCTCCGATAACAGCCACTCTTTTCCTTCTCTTTACGAGGGGCAAAAAAGACCACTCCTTTTCCCTGCCAACTTCAGGGTTTTGCATACAAAGGACGTGCTTTGATAAAGCTCCGTAAAGAAAATCAACACAAGTATTGCATGCCACGCACTTTCTTATCTCGTCAGTTCTTCCCTTCATCGCCTTGATGGGAAACTCTGGGTCAGAAAGGAATTGCCTTCCCATTGCAATCAGGTCTGCTTTATTTTTTTTGAGAATATCTTCAGCAAGCTCGGGAGAGTTAATTCTGCCAGCGACGATTACAGGAATCCCAACAACTTCTTTGATTCTCTTGGACAATTCCACATTACAGGCCTTAGGTCGCATGACGGGCGGAACAATATAATGAAACTTCTCATATGTTCCAGCTGATACGTCAAGCACGTCGACTCCAGCTTTTTCGAGCCAGGTTGAGATTGTCAATACTTCTTCAACACCAAGTCCATTATCAAGGAAATCGCTGGCGGATATTCTGAAGAATATAGGATAGGTAAGGCCGACATTTTCCCTAACACTTTTCACACATTCAAGTGCGAATCTGGCCCGTTTTTCCAAATTGCCTCCATATTCATCCATCCGAATATTGAATAAAGGAGACAAAAACTCATGAATTAGATAGCCATGGGCACCGTGAATTTCTACGGCGTCAAAACCCGCCTCCACACTTCTCGCTGCTGCCTTACCAAAACTGGATATGATACCTTCAATTTCAGTCTTGTTAAGCGCCCTCGGGCCCTCCCTGTAAATATGGCGCTTTTCTGAAGGTGCAACCGATTGAACTCCGCTAATACGTGAACTCAGCTGACTGCCAGGGTGGAAAAGCTGAATCGCTATTTTACTTCCGTGAGACTTAACCTTCTCAACTAATCTTGATAGCCCTTTTAGATACTTATCATCATAGATACACAGAGCATTCGGCATAACCCCACCTAAGGTCGTCACATAACTAGCCTCGACTATAATCAGAGCGCAGTTTCCCTTTGCTCTCCTTTCATAATAGTTAATCAATCTCTCCCCAACATATCCACCATCTTCAGCTAGTAACGTAACCATTGGAGCCATCACCAGCCTATTCTTCAGCTCCAGATCCTTTATCTTAAGAGGCTCAAACAATTTTCCAAATTCTCCAGAGGTAGATATCTTTTTTGAACCGTCTGAAAGCATCTTGCGAACCGCCTTTCTTCCCCTACGTCAGGGCACAAGGTCCTATTTATCCCAAAGCTCAACTCCCACGAGAGCCACTATTTTTGGAAATGACCACATCAAACCCATTGGCCTCAACATATAACCAATGTATAACCAATGCCATGAGGCCGTTGATTCAATAACAACTCGGCTCTGTTGTTCAAGGGCTCCAAAGTAGTCTAAAATGCTTTTTTCATCATTGAGAAGGTTTTTTCTTTGTTCCTACTTTTCCGCTTTCATTAACAGTGGTGAGAAAAGATGTTTTCTTGTGTAGATCAATCCCTGTATAATACATATCGGCTACCTCCTTTCTTAGTTTTTCCGTCAGGCTCGATTATATCATCGTCCTCAACGGGAGGTAGCTTTTTCATATGAACACCAATGGCCCCTTTACGAAAATAAAATACCAAACATCTTGGATATTACCCAACTCCTAAAACCTCACTTTAACCAACAGCTCCTCACGCTCCACTTCCAATGCCTAAAATTGCTTACTTTCCCTTGTATTTGGGAGGCCTCTTCTCCCTAAAGGCCCTTGCTCCTTCTTTTTGATCCTCCGTTCAAAAGCACATAGCACACAAGTCCGTTTCCCACCCCAAACCAACCGATAGTGGGGTCTCGAGAGATTGGTTTATTGAAAGCTTGGCAAATTTCAGAATGGCAGGGCTTTTCTTTTTGATCTTGCCTACAATCTCTTCTACTGCCTCTCTGAGTCTTTGTCGCGGCACAACACGATTGACCAATCCAAGCCTCAGCGCCTCTTGAGCAAAAATAAAGTCCACTGTGAATATAAGTTCTTTAGCCTTTTTCTCGCCCGCAACCCTTGGCAGTAGCTGTGTCCCCGCTGCCCCAGGTATAAGACCAACATTTATTTCCGGCAATCCAAAACGAGCTTCCTCAGCCGCTACGATGATATCACAACTCATGGCCAGTTCGCAGCCTCCGCCAAGGGCAAACCCATTCACCATGGCTATAACGGGCTTGATGCACTCCCTTACCGGCTCAAACCGCGCCCGCCTCCCCCTGTTTACCTTCTCAAAGTCAAGAGGAGACAACTGAACAAACTCTCCTACATCCCCTCCAGCACTAAAAGCCCTGTCGCCCACCCCAGTCAAGACTATAACATATACACTGTCATCTTCATTGGCCCTCTCAAAAGCCACTTTGAGCTCACTTTTCATGCCTTCATTTAGAGAGTTGAGAACGTCGGGCCGATTCAACGTTATCCATGCCACATTTTTATCATACTCATATATGATCGCTTTGAATTCCATACTTTCCCCTTTTACCACTTGCTTAATACCTCGTTCCAGAAATCATAAATATTGTTATATCCACTCCAGACGATCATCCTAACAAGAGGATGGACACGTCCTTTCTCGGGACCAAGCTCTCTTATGGCATCTTGTTCTGAGTCTATCAACACCGGCCAAGTGAAGGTAATACAACGGACCCTATTCAGTCCCCAACGTGATCAGGCTAACCTCTCTCGAAAGTTTTGTGTTCTAGATCCCCACAAAATATGTTTTAATAGATCTGAGTTCCTCTGATTTCACGCCAAACGACGAGCCAACTTCGGGCAAAGGTTCTTGCCTGAAAAATAGTGGCAAATCATCGACTCCCTTCAATCCCGCACCTTCGTTAAATTTGAATTCCATTCTCAATATCTCTTTACCAATTTCAAATAACTCATTTTCGCTGATCGTCTCTCCATACAATGCTTTTATCGCCTTAGTGATGAATCCCATAGTCTTAGGGGAGGGTGAAACAAAAAGACACAAGCCGAAATTATCTAAGATTGCACAGTAAGTTTGGACTTTTTTGGAAAATTCTACTTGTCCCTCAGGCCTCTTTGCATCCAGCTTTCCCATTCCAGGGAGAACAGGGCCTGCTGTATGATCAGCACCCATAGGTGATGTTGCAAAGGTAACTCCCATCCCTTGCAAAGCCCTTGGATCGTAGCATGGCAGGGCTTGGCCTTTAACAACGGGCACTCTTCGGCAACCGAAAGCTTTTCCCACAATCTCGCAACCGCTACCAATTAGCCTTCCGAGAGGCGTACCGTTCTTGATTTCTCCAAGCAAGCTAATTACTTCTTGCCCGTCCCCGAAGGGAACGTACCCGGTCTCCATCAAAACTCCTACTGTGGCGCCAACTTCTATAGTATCTATACCTATGTCACTAGAGAGTCGGTCCATTTTCGCAATTGTGTCCACATCATCGATCTCTAAATTCGCTCCTAGCATTCCGACCGTTTCGTATTCCAATTTTGATGTTATATGATTCCCTTCCTTGTCATTGAAAACATGAGAACATTTAATTATGCATCCATGATAACAACTGTGTGCTGTTTTACCGCCCCTTTCCTTAATTATTTCCGTGATTCTTTCACCTGAAATTTTCTCGGCTCCATCAAAAGTGCCCCGGCTGAAATTCCTTGTCGGTAATCCTTGAGACCTATTGATGAAATTAACAAGTGACGTTGTGCCATACTGCTTATATGCCTTGTTTAGCTTTAGAACCATCTCTGAAAATTCTTTTATACAGTCCTTTAATAAATTCTTATCTACAGGTTCTGTTTTCTCATCATTTGTCCTTCCTTCTATTACTATTGCCTTAATCCCTTTTGAACCCATGACAGCGCCCATCCCTCCCCTTCCCGCATGTCTTGAAGGAAATCCATCTCGGTCTGTAGCAGCAACGGTTGCTGTCGGTAATAACATTTCACCCGCAGGGCCAATAGACAAAATGCTTACGCCCTCTCCATACATCTTAAAAAGCTCTTGAACCGTTTCATAGTTCCCTTTGCCCTGAATGTCTTTGGCAGCTTCAAGATCTACTCGGCCGCTGCTTGTAACATTAATTATATAATATGAACCACTTTTAGGTTGGCCTTGGATCACTATTGCGCCAATACCCAGCCTTGCGAGCTTTTGTGACACGGGGCCACCGACATTACTTTCTTTGATGCCCCCTGTCAAAGGGCTCTTACCACCCACGGACAATCTACTAGTACAAGGAATCGTTGTAGACGAGAAAAGGCCTGGCGCCAATATCAACTTATTGTCTTTGGATAAGGCATGAGCCCTTGGATCGACCTCGTTTAGAATAATCCTTGCCGTTAACCCGCGGCCACCAAGAAATCTTAAGTCGTCTGCTATTTTCTCTTCGGATACATTTAGAGAAGACATGTCGATCCGTACTATTTTTTTCATTATGCCCCTCCCTCAGCTTATCAGCCGTCAGTAACTGAACAACCCTCGCCTTGAAGGCGAGGGGTTCTCGCTAGATTGGCATTTTGTGGAGATCCGGCGCTTCTGACTCCAAGATCTATTACCCGTCGACTTGAAGTCGACTGAAAGTTACACGCTTAGAAAATACGGCTCATGGTCACTTGCGTGACCATTTCGCTAAACCTCTCTTCGCCTGAAGGCGAGGGGTTTCAACCATCCCCGATAGGGACACTAAAGAGCATCACTAGGTTGCTTTCCCGATATGAATATCAAGAAAAGCACGTCTCACTAAAAAGCCTGCGGCGAAAGATTTCTTTGTTCATCCATTCCTTCTGTATACCTAAAGCCCCAAAGTCATTGAGGAATCATTCCACCTGCCTTGGCTTTCTCTACGATTTTTTCATATACTTCCACTACTGGCAGATCCATCATTCTTCCCTTATACACAAAAATGGGCTCGTTTCTCTCCATAGATCTCTTGAATCCGGATGTAATCTCTAAGGCTTCCTCCAATTCCTTTTCTGATGGGAGAAATGCTTTGTTCACAGGAGGAATTTGACTGGGATGGATTACCTGTGCGCCGGCAAATCCCAAAACATACGACCTCCTAGCTTCTTTCTCAACAAGATCAGGGTTGTTCGTATACAAAGATGGTGAATCTATAGCATCAATCCCGAAGGCCGCAGCGGCCAAGACTAACTTGCTCTTGATATAAAGCATTTCGTTTCCATCCTCAGTTATTGTGGCTCCTGTATCAGAATACAAGTCTTCTTTTCCAAAGCAAAGCGCCGTGATTCTATTAGTAGAAGAAAGAATTTCATTTATGAAGAATACACCCTTTGCTGATTCAATTAATGGCATTAACATGACTTTTTTTGGTTTACCCAGTTCATTCTCATAACGAGAAAGTAACTCTTCTGCCTTACTTATTTCCTTTTTTGAATGTACTTTAGGAATTATGAGGGCATCAGGCTCTGCTTCTGCCATCGCCTTTATATCTTGCTCAATGTACTGAGAATCTAACAAATTAACCCGCACTATCCTTTCAATACTTCCGAAGTCGCTGCCCATTAGAAGTTCCTTCACAAGTCCACGAGCTCTGTCTTTATCTGATTCTGGCACAGACTCCTGAAGATCTAATATTACACAATCAGCGTCCGTTTTAGTAGCCTTCTCCAAAAACTTTTCCTTGTATCCCGGGACATACAACATTGATCTTCTGAGCTTTAACATGAGCCCCTCCTACTTCTCTGTTATAGTATTAGCTTTTTTCTTTTTTCTTTATCATCATTACCCACCGAATTTCAGTGACGATCTCATCTTTTTGGTTTTTCGTTATGAGAATAAACGTAACAATCCCTCTTCCACCTTTACTTACCTCTTTTTTATCTACAACCTTAAGAGTCACTCTGATAGTATCACCAACATAGATTGCGCCCTTGAATCGTACATCAACTTCAACCAAGGCAACCGCCGTCTCTCTCCAAAGGTCCAGGCTTACAATGAGACCAGAGCAAACCGAAACACCGAGCAGCCCATGGGCTATCTTTCCTTTGAAAGGCAATGTTTTGATAAACTCATTGTCCACATGATGGGGACTATAATCGCCAGACAGACCGGCGAACATTACAATGTCAGATTCTGTTATGGTCCTTGCTGGCGTAACAAACTCTTCCCCGACTTCAAATTCTTCAAGAAACCTACCCGCCATTCTTCTTCTCCTTTATTTTTATTTTTGTTCTTTCTTCATTTAGCCGCGCGCTTTATGTTCAGTTGGCAGCGCGGTTTACTAGTTCACAAAAATCAATCTACAAATTCACGTTAGTCTTTCCAAACCCCTTGTAGTAAATGCTTTCCAATTATTAGCCTTTGGATTTGATTTGTGCCGTCACCGATTTGCCAGAGCTTTGCATCTCTCATCATCCTTTCTACTTGATAGTCTCTCATATAACCATACCCTCCCAAAATCTGAACGGCGTCAGTACTCACTTTCATAGCGGCGTCTGTGGCATAGCACTTTGCCATAGAGGCGTACAGCGCCCCCTCTGGTGAGAAATAGTCTCTGTCTAATATCATGGCCGCTTTGTATATTAGACCCTTTGCGGCTTCGATTTCCATGAGCATATCCGCCAACATCAATCTTATCGCCTGAAAATTAGCAATGGGTTTGCCGAATTGTACCCTTTCTTTGCTATAATCAGCAGCAATGGCCAATGCCCCTTCTGCCAAACCTAGTGCCGTAGCTGCACCATTCACTCTGACCCCGTTCATACCCTTTGTTGCGATGTAATAACCCTGACCAATTTCCCCCACCAGATTCTCGGTAGCGATACTAACATCTTCTAAGATGACGTCTGCCGTAGCCATACCATGCATGCCCATTTTTTTCTCATTTTCTCCAAACTCCAAACCAGGCGTGCCTTTCTCCACCAGGAATGCAGAAATTGATTCCTTGTCTCTTTCTCTGGTGCCCGTCTTGGCAAAAATTAGATAATACTTTGCTACTCCAGCATTAGTTATAAACCTTTTTCTTCCATTCAGTACGTATCTATCGCCTTCCAGTTTAGCTGTTGTGCTTAAGCTTAATATATCAGAACCAGCTCCCGGCTCTGTAAGACACCAGGCCGCTATACCTTTTTCATCGCCCATCATGGGTAAATATTCCCTTTTCTGCACTTCATCACCGAAGAGTTTTATCGCTGTAACGACAGCACTAGCTGCAAAAAGTAGGTCAGGAGCAAAACAGGATACCTTTGCTAGTTCTTCATACGCAATACATATTGTCAAAAGATCCACGCCTAACCCCTCATACTCAGCTGGGATTGGAAGTTTAAAAAAGCCTTCCCTTGCAAGGACTTGGGCAATATCCCACGGAAATTCCCCTGTTTCCTCCATCTGGGGGATTCTGGGTGCTACATAGTCCTCCGAAATCTTCTTTGCGGTCTCCTTTATCATCCTCTGTTCCTCAGTAAGTTCAACGAGCATGTTTTTCCCCCCTTTACCTCAGCAAGTCTCCTCCCTCAATGAAAACCACTGTCCCTGTCATAAAATCAGAAGCAGACGAAGCCAAAAATACTACCAGTGGCCCTATTTCCTCGGGACGCGCCAATCTTCTCAGCGGGACAAAATTTCTTGCAATAGTTTCTTCTTCAATACCGTCCCTCTCCATCAGGCTTTTGACTAGTGGAGTGAGAAAGTATCCAGGCGCAATCGCATTTACATTTATATTGTATTTCGCCCATTCTCTGGCTAATGCTTTCGTAAACGTTAAGATACCCCCCTTAGTGGAGTCGTAGAGGACGCATTTCGGCCTTGGTTTCACTGCATTGACCGAACACATATTGATGATCTTCCCACTTTTCTGCTCTACCATGTGCCGCCCTAATGCTCGGGTGCAGTAGAACATTGATGTCATATTAGTGCTAAAAATATTTTCCCATTCGTCTTCAGTGTAATCCAAAAAATTCCTTTCAATTAGGGTCCCTGCATTATTTACCAGTATATCTACCTTTCCAAACTCGTCTAATGTTGCTGTGGCCATTTTTTCAACTTCGTCCAGCTTGGACACATCCGTAGGAACTGCTAATGCCTTCCTGCCAAGACCGCGGATCTCTTCAGCAACCTTTTCTATCTCCTTGACACTACGTGCTGCCAAAACAATATCTGCCCCCACATCGGCCAAGGCCATCGCCATTTCCTTGCCTAGTCCGCGTCCGGCTCCAGTCACAACAGCCACTTTATTACTAAGATCAAATTTCTCTAATATCATCCTTATACCTCTTATTTATTAGAAGTATTTTGACTACCTCCCAAATGCAAATATGAGTCCAAACAATAGAAGTCGAAAACCCTTATCAAGGAGCCGATTTTCTTGAAAAATACCCACTCTACAACATCCATAAAGAATTCAAATGGTTACATATAACTCCCAAGGATGGTATTATCCCGATTGTCCCCCCTGCACTTTGCCCCTAACCACCTACAGGGGCTACCTAGAAGAAGTTAAGCTCTGCGCAACCCCCAATATTTCGGGTTTGGAGCTTGAAATATTGGGGAACGAACTTGACATTCTCTTGTTTCCATTGTAAAAAATTTAAGATTTTGATTAAAATAGAAATTCTTCTCTGAATATTTTAAGCAACATTTTGTAGATGTTTTTATTTCGGTAATTAAATCTAAACTCGCATTCTTTTAGATGCAGATAGAAACCTGCCTGCGGAACGCATTCAGGCAGGGTGGAATCGGCAATGCCATGGAATTTAGTCGGTCTACCTTCAGCAAAAGCCCAGAACGATTCAATACCGTTGACATGGCATTTTCCATTGGTAAACTGATCCCCTCTATGGTTGACTCCCTCTCTGTCTATAATGATTGGACACTCGCCCTGAGATAAATTAGTGTAGAACGAGGAGGGCGAGAAAGGGATATGAGATGGAAGTAGGAGTGAGACAGAGCGGCATGATCGACAGCAAGATAGCTGGTATGGGCAATGAAGGCGAACAAGAGATTGGCATTTTCACAATGAAGGAGATAAAGGCGCCTGACCCTGAGGTATCCGCTAAGGCCCGGAGGAGGAAATTCTCGGCCCAGTACAAGAAGAGGATCTTGGAAGAAGCCGATGCGTGTCTACCAGCCAGGTAGAGATGTAAAGGGAAGCCTGGTGCCATTGGTCCTTTACTAAGGCGAGAAGGGCTGCACTCCTCCCGTCTTACCACGTGGCGTAAGCAACGGGAGCGCGGGGAACTTGATGGATTGAGACCTAAGAAGCGTGGTCGGAAGTCCAAGCCAATTAATCCGCTTGCTGGGAAGATCCGGGAGCTGCAAGCTGAAAACAGGAGATTGCAGAAGCAGCTGGAGAAGGCTGAGACGATCATTGCGTTTCAAAAAACTCTCCGAGATGTTGGGGATTCGGGCGGATCGGAAAGAAAGCCCTGCCTGCCGGCAGCAACTGTGTTCTTTGCCAAGTGTTCTTTTAACATTTTTCCCTTACAGGCTCTTGCCATGTTGTCATGTTCTTTATCATACTGTTTAGTATTACGGGTAGTATTCCAAAAGTGATGTAAAATTTCTTGAACCTGAAAATTCAAGGGCTTAACCTTCCCATAGGAGAAAACGAAAGATCCCGAAAGGGGCCGAAAAAAGGAAGGAGAAGCCCTATGGAAAAAAGAGTAGCAGAGCAAGAGGTTATTCCTGCCTGCCGGCAGGCAGGGATCAAGAAACATTTGGTCAAGAAGGTTATGAAGATCAGCTTGAGTTTGAAGGCCTGAGCGATTTTCTTGATTATGTGGAAGCATAGGTGTCCAAAATAGACTGAATTTCTGTTTTGCTCGTTGATATTTCAAATAGTTAGCCCGGCAAAAAGGGCCTTTGAAAATCTAGGTTATATTTCTATCGTTATTTACTTGCTGTCCAATACCACAAAACGGGAGCCTATATTGGACAGGCTCGGGTTGCAAGGGCAAAACACCAAAGGGATTGTCTATCCACTCCCACAGATGCCGATATGTGAAGAGGTTCCATCTGAGGAATGCCACCAGATTTGACAATGACCACCCGAACCTGGATTTGAATTGAAGGTACTTGATCAGCAACATGGCAATTAATGCCTGCCTGCCGGTCAGGCAGGCTGTCCAAATCTGGATGTAAAGAGCGTTTTCCGTGGTTCCCACAAAAGTCTTAATTTTGAGGTTTTGCTTTAGCGTGTTGAAGAATAGCTCGATCTGCCATCGGTCTTTATAGATAGCAGATATGGTATTGGGGCTGAACTTGAGATGATTTGTAAGGGGCACAATTTGTCGTTCATTTTCAGTGTCCCAAACTACAATTCTGCGAAGAGTATGGGGGCAATTTTTGCGGGCTTAGAAACCCCTAAATTCTATGATCTGGTCGGACAAAACATTGCCTGAAATTGGAACCATGTTATCTTCTATAACCGTGTACTGGGCATTGTCTTTCATTCGGGTGACGAAGTAGACGTTATTTTCGGTCCAAGATGAAAGAAGCTTATAGTCGTTATAGGCCCTATCCATGACAACGATGGAATCAGGGGGAAGGGAAAGCTTGCGAGCAATTGTGACGTCGTGCTTCCTACCATTTGAAATGTAGGCGTATGTGGGGAAGTACCCATCATGATCAAGAAGTAGGTGAAGCTTGACAGCTCCTTTGGTACGACGGAATTTGGCCCAAGGAAAAAGCGACAGACATAAGGCAATAGTGGTACTGTCTAGAGACAATAGTCTGTTTTTGAATCTGAACTTGCGGTTTTTAGGGGCTGCCATCTTGCATACCTTTACAGTCTCATAAAAACAGATCCCTGAACATCTGCCAGGGCCTATGGGCATTAGCGTAAGACAGAGTGGATTTGTTAGGAGCATGCTTCATGCCCAGGTGACGAAGTTTCCCCATAGTGCAGGCTAATCCTCCACATATTTCTCGGAGGCTCTTGGCCTGGGCTAGTTGACAGAACAGCATGGCGACAAAATGATCCCAGGAGTTATACCCCTTACAATAACGCTCGCCCTTGTGCTCTACAACGAGGTTATAAAACAAGGGTCTACTAAAAAGAGCTACCAGTTGACTAAAGATGCTCGCACAGCGTACCATAGCTCTGTCCTCCTTGTGGTGGGTTCACGTGTTGTTTTTTTCTCAAACTAACGGTGCCCCACTTGGAGGACATTTTCAACTACAAATATTCAAAACCGTTTTTGGACAAGACTGACTGGGCACTACTCTTCATTTTGAAATTGGCTCAGGAGGTATTCATTTTTTCTCACCACCACGCTACCTGCCTAGCACAGCTGGGACCCACCAGTAAAACTGGTGGATTATGCTTTTTATTTAACAGACAAACAACCGGACACTAGTGACTCTACATATTATTTGAGGAGAAAAAAATGAACCTTGTCGCCCTTGCCCATGAAGATTCTTCCACCCTAGAACATCACGACATTTTAGTTTTGGCCGCACAATTTGAACAATTCTTTTCAATTGACTGGCTAGTCGAGTTGACACGAATGAAACCCTCGCAGGTTCTCGATGTTTTGGAGGATAACGTACGGCGGGGCTTATTAAGAAGATTGGAACCAAGGGGTATCTTCGCTTTTGAGGATACTAAACAAAAACAGAAGTTCCAAAGTAGGCTGCGTTCGAAGGAAAAGAGATTAATCCACCGGGAGATCGTGGAAATCCTTTCAAAAGAGCCCCTAAATGATGATCAAAAGGCTAGTATGATGGCTTTTTATCTCCTCCATAATGACAACAACGATTTGGAAAAATGTCACTGGCTTGTCAAAGCAGGGGATGTGAGCGTCAAAAACTTTCAGTACGGACAGGCTCTGGAATATTATTCCAAGGCACTCGCCGATCTTTTTCATATCAAACGAGAACAGGCAGACGCTCTCTTTATCGAGACAGCGATAAAATACTCCAAAATTTCTACCGCTGGCAACAGCACTTCGAAGATCTTGTCAATTCTCAAGGAAGCTGTGTCCCGAGCCGGAAGATCCGGAAAACAGAAGTATTATGCCCTTCTAAAAATGCACATAGCAAAAAATGAGTGGGTAGCCTCGCGTTATCACTCTGCATTCAAACATTTTCAAGAAGGGTGGGCGATAGCGAAGAAATTGAGTGACCCAAGCCTGATGCATTCGGTAACTACCTTTAGTACTTTCTTCTTCTATTGGCAAGGCCGATTTCGAGAAGTTGTGCGGGGATATGAACAATATCTATCTCACGGAGAGTGTTCCGAAAAAGATTTTCCGCTTTTTGCCAATTTGACGGTGGGGCTTTGCTATGCCTTGATGGGTCACTTAGACAAAGGGCTTAATATGTTGCGTAGCGTTCATTCTCGTTGTCAAGAAAAAGGGAATAAGTACTTGGCGAGCCATGCATTGCATGCGATCGGAACGATTATGCTAGATTTAGGGCATACAGAGGATGCTATACGCTATTTGAAATCATCCATAAATCTCGCACGGTCAGGACAAAATAAGTGGATACAAATTCTTAGCAAATTATCCCTGGCCTTTGCATATTATCTCAAGAAAAATACAGACCGGGCCACCTTTTATCTTCGCGAATACACAAAAATGAGTAGACAATTACACGCTACTGTTGTGCCCTATCCTTATCTGATGGAGCTCATCTGGGCGATAGAACAGGGAAACTTACGTTCTCTATCCGACCTGCCCCCAGCCAAAATTGAAATTTCTCGAATGATTAGGAGCAAGAATATTTTTCTTAAAGGAATTGGTTATAGATTCAAAGCTCTGCTTCAAAGACAAGAAGGAACACCCACTAAAAAGATTGTTCACACTCTGCAACAGTCACTAAGATGCTTAGAATCCTCAGGTCATCAAATTGAGATCTCAAGATCTCAATTTGAACTAGCGAGGCAGTATCTAGAATGTGGCTGTACCAAAAGAGCAAAAAAAATGGCACGGAAAGCTTCTCTTTCATTAAGCGATAATCTGGTTCCTGAGGACCTTAGACCTTTTACCTATAATCTGGACTCTGACGATAGCTTGCTAACTAGAATCCTAAGATTGAGCCAAGAACTGTCCAGTTCAAACAGTGATGAAACAGTTAAGGAGGTACTATCAATAGCTAATCGTCTTTTAGGAACGGAGCGCTCAGGCCTGTTTCTTTTGGAAAATGACGAGCACCCTAACAAAATTCGTTTAGTTGCCTCAAAGAACCTCTGCCCAGAAATAGTTGCGCGGCCAGGATTCTCCTCATCTTTGAAATTGATTCGAGAGGTATTGCTTGAAGGAGAAGCTCGTTTTGGTGCAGACAATAGTTCATGTGATACGGATTACCCTTCAAACGATACGATTCGATCATGGATTTGTGCCCCTGTTATTTGGCGGGGGAGAGTGGTGGGGGCTCTCTATCAAGATAACTGCGTGATATCTAGAACCTTTAAGAAATCAGATTTGGCCCTTCTTGGCTTTTTTTCCATGTTGGCATATTTGACATTTATACATGACCAATCCTCACATAAACCCCGAAAGGTTGAGTCGGCTCCTACCCCAAAAAACCAATGTAGCAACTTTGAAGGTTTTGAATCCCAAAATCTGGCACTCGAAGACCTAGTAGGAGAGAGCAAAGCAATTAGAGAAATACTCCAACTGGTAACTGAGGCATCACAAGCTGATTGTCCTGTTTTACTATTGGGTGAGTCCGGTACTGGCAAGACGGTAATTGCAAAAATTATTCATCACAACAGTTCGCGGCGAGACAAACCTTTTATAGAGGCCAATTGCGCCACTTTTCCAGAGACTTTGATTGCCAGCGAACTGTTTGGACATGAAAAGGGGGCCTTTACAGGAGCAGTCCGCCGCAGGTTAGGGCGAGTAGAATTGGCGAACTCTGGCACCTTATTCTTAGACGAAATAGGTGATCTTTCTCTGGAAGTTCAATTACGTCTATTACGAGTTTTAGAATCTAAAGAATTCGAGAGGGTTGGTGGCAGCGTGACTTTACGATCAGAGTTTCGGCTTATTTCTGCTACAAGCCAAGACTTGCACACAGCAATCAAAGAAAATCGCTTTCGACAAGATCTCTACCATAGAATCAACGTATTTCCCATTCATCTGCCTCCACTGAGAGAACGGAAAGAAGATATCCCCCTCCTTCTTCAGCATTTTCTTAGGGAATTTAGCGCAAAATATGGAAAGTTTTTCGATAAGATTGATGAGGAAACTATAGATGCGCTGATGAACTACGATTTTCCAGGCAACATTAGGGAACTCAGGAACCTTATTGAGCGAGCTACGATCTTGAGCTCTCCCCCCTGCTTGCAGCTTCCCGATCTTGGTATCTGGAAGGAGAAATTCACTAGACCAAGTGGTTACTTGACGCTTAAGGAAAATGAGAAGGTTCATATTCTTCGCACTCTAGAAAAAACACATTGGAAAGTGCGAGGATCAGGAGGTGCGGCTGAGCTTCTCGATATCCCGCCTTCTACCTTGGAATTCCGAATGAAAAAGCTAGGCATCCAGCGTCCCAAATGAATCGCAAAGAAATATTGTGAGGTCCGGGACCTCGCCTGCCAGAATTTGGAATCATTGTAGCTTTCCTGCCTCCTAAGAAACAGTATTCTCCGCTAATGGGGTTAGGTTGATATTTGACAGATAGCGTTTGTCAAGTAATATAAAATTAGAATCCCTTGATTGGCTTGCCCGCCAGACTTATGGCGGACGAGCCTTCCCATATCTCATTTTGGGCTCGAAGCAGTGTGAAAAGGATACGGATGCAAGATTCCTCAGTGGGGAATTGTTCCATTACCTTCACACGCAGCTTTATCCGCCATAGGCGGATTAACCTCCTTAAAGCTCCTCTCAATGATGTTCGTGGTTCTTATATGCTTCCACCTGGTAGGTCGGTGATTCATGTACACTATGCAGGCATCAAAATCCTTTTCCAAACACTTGACCAATGCCGGATATACCTCACGGTATTGCTCTATGGTAAGCGTCTAGCGAGCCCACCTTTTATTCCCCTAAATGGGTGATAGGATAAGTTAACATGGGGGAATGTTACGCCGAGTGCAGGCCGATGAGGGCCAGCCTGTGGGCCGGGATGGAGAAATTATCAACCAGGGACAATCAGACCATATTGAGATACTCCTCTACCTGGCTCGGTAGACAGGCAGGGATTAACATCACAGGCCTTACATGATTCGATCAAAAAGTAATATAGTGCTGCAGCCTTTCCACCCCTCTCACTGCTGGCAAACCCGCCTGACGGCCAACGCCTGCCTGACTGCGGACGGCAGGCAGGGCGGGCAGGTAACCAGTTCTTTCTACCCAGGGCAAGGGGCCTTATGGCATTCTCTGCCGTGTTATTGTCAGGCTTAAGCCAACCGTTGTCCAGGTAGTGGTACAGGGCCTCCTTCTGGTTTAGTGCATAGTTGTCAAAGTCCAGGACATCGATGATCCGAGTCTAACGGTAAAAATGTTCAGGACATCGATGACTATGTACAATATGAGGCCCGTTTTTTCTCAACTCATACCCCAATATAGCCTATTCAGATATCAGCAAGCATGATTCAACACCCACACCTCAGGCCCCTTGTCAGGTAGGCTACCTGATGAAATCTCAATTTCGCTCACATCAAGCTTCTTGACCTTGCCCATCTTCTCCAAAAAACCTTCCACCCTCGCAATAGGAAGATCACATTTATCCGTCTTAAAGTGCATCGGGATCGCTACTTTTGGCCTAAGAGAGTTGACCACCCGTGCAGCCCGATCCGCATCTAGGGTATAGGTGCCCCCTACAGGCACAAGCAAGACATCCACAGGGCCAATAGCTCTTATCTGCTCGGCCGTCAACTCATGGCCCAAGTCACCCAAAAAGCAAATATTGACCTTATCCACTGTGAAGGCGAAGACTGTATTTGGTCCCCGCTCTGAGCCACCTGATTCGTCATGATAGGTCTGAATAGCCTTAACCTGTATCCCCTTTATCTCCCCTGATCCCTTCAAGACCTCAGGAGAGCCGCTCAGGCTGTCCGCATAA
>JAFDIV010000025.1 GCA_019307815.1 Deltaproteobacteria bacterium | reverse complement strand
CGCAATGCAAGATGTTTCTGAGCATGCCCACGATGACGACTTCACCATAGCTCCCTAAGCCGACTTCAGTCGGCTATGTTTCAAGCTATCGGCTTCAGCCGATAGTAAATTGACTTAGGTTGTCAATATTTGAAGTTTTCTTTTTGAGAATTTGACATTTATTTGACATTAGTCATTGGACATTTGGCATTGGATCGGAGAATTTGTGAGGAGGCTCGTAAGAATCTGAAATAGGAGTGCTACATGGATTTGAATGTGATCATTACCGGCGTGGGAGGGCAGGGCAATGTACTTGCCTCACAGATTTTGGGCAGGGCGGCGGTTTATAGGGGCCTTCATGTGAGCATTGGGGAGACCTTTGGCTTGTCCCAGCGGGGAGGTTCGGTGATGAGCCACGTTCGGCTGTCCAAAGAACTCCGCTATAGCCCCCTGATTCCCCCTAATCAGGCCCATATGGTTGTGGGACTGGAACCCCTTGAGACCCTGAGGATTATCGGTGAGTATGGCAATGATGATACGGTTTTTATTGTAAATTCCCGCCCCATTCATCCGCTCAATGTCATTGCAGGTGATGTGGAATACCCTGATCCCAATTGGATTAAGGAGATCCTTGAACAATCATGCTCGCGCTTGTATTGGCTTGAAGCCACACAAATCGCCATTGAGCTTGGTGGCCCCATCATGCTTAATATGGTCATGTTAGGAGCCCTTTGTGCCCTGGATACCTTTCCATTGGCTGATGAGGACATAAAAGCCATCTTGGGCGATATTTTTCCCAAGACCAAATTGGAGGCCAATTATAGGGCCCTGGAGATGGGGGGAGACCTTATTCGGACCTATGAAAGTTGATCTGCATATCCATTCCAAAGATTGCTCGGACGGTCGATTGCCCTTGACCGACATATTTGATATTGCGAGCAAGCGAGCCGTGGACCTTATCTCCATCACGGACCACGATGCCATTGAGTGCCAAGGCCGGGCCAAGGCCCTGGCAGAGAGCCATGGCATTCACTACATAACAGGGGTTGAGCTGAACATAACCTTTTCACACCCCGGTTACCGGGAGGGAAAGCCCATCTCCCTTGATCTGCTTGGTTATGGTTACCACATGGATGACAAGGCGCTTTTAAATAAGATCCAGGAACTCCGGGCCCATAGGGAAAAGAGGGCGGTGCGGATTTTGGAAAACTTAAATAAAGAGCTTATGAAAGAGGGATTGAGACCCTTTGATGAAAAAGATCTCAGGGCCATTGAACAGAGCGCTGACGGGGCCTTGGGCAGGCCTCATATTGCCAGATATATGGTTCAAAAAGGTATTGTCTCGGATGTGCAAGAGGCATTCGACAGATACCTTGTAAAATGTGATGTGCCCAAGTTACCACTCAGTCTCGAGGAGGCATCAGAGCTTATTCGCAATGCAGGCGGAAAGGCTGTGTTGGCTCATGGTAATGATCCCAACGGCACTTCCTTGAGGGTATTGACTAGGGATATCAGGGAGCAGCTCACGATCATCAAGGAGAGAATGCTTAATTTTCTGGACGGACTCGAGTGCTGGCACGCAAGACACGACAAAGACACTATAAAAGCCTACCTTTCTTTTGCCCGCAAGCATGGACTGCTGGTTACAGGAGGTTCAGATTGTCATCAGAACCCCGTAAGGATTGGCACTCTGGATATCCCCGCGTATGTGGCAGAGCAATTCCAGTTGTGAGGATTTACCATGCCATCCATGATCCAAGACCTATTGAATCCAAGGAACCTTCCAGACCCAACAAAAAAGGTGGATCTTGTTCAAACCCATATCTCCTGGGTTTTTATGGCAGAGTCCTTTGTTTACAAGATAAAGAAGCCGGTGAATTTTGGATTCCTGGATTTTTCAACGCTCACCAAAAGGAAACATTACTGCCAAAAGGAAATTGAGCTGAATACCCGGCTGTGCGATGATATCTATATTGGTCTTCTCAACGTAACCTATGACGGAAAACGATTCAGATTGGAGGCACACCCAAGCGCCGAGGTTATGGATTATGCGGTGAAGATGAGGAGGATACCTGAAGGCGGACTGATGAAGAATCTCTTCCGAGAGGGGAAACTTACAAGCCTGCATATGGAGAGGCTGGCAGATGTATTGGCGGATTTTCATGCCCGTACAGAGAGGAGCCCTGAGATTGACGTGTTCGGGCGGCCTGAAAGATTCAAGATCAATACAGATGAGAACTTTGCCCAAGTTGAAAGCTATGTAGGCCTCAGCATTGATAAGAGCGTATTGAATACCATAAAGACATGGACCGAGACCTTCTATGAGCGCCGTGGAGAAATCTTTTTCCAAAGGATTACTGATGGTAAGGTCTGCGATGGCCATGGTGATCTTCATATGGAGCATATCTGTTTTGAAGGAGGTAAGATCTCCATCTTTGATTGCATAGAGTTTAATGACCGGTTCCGGTATGCAGACCAGGTTGCTGATATATCATTTCTGATTATGGACCTGGAATTTCGCGGGGGCAGGGACTACGCTCGGACCCTTTGGCAGAGATATAAACAATCAGCCCGTGAGGGTGATGTGGAAGACCTGCTGACTTTTTATAAGGTATATAGGGCCTTTGTGAGGGGTAAGGTGAACAGCTTTCAATTGGATGACCCAAACATGGGAGCCAGGGAAAAAGAAGAGGCCCTCCGGCTTGCAAAAGAATATTTTGCACTTGCCTTGCGATATATTAAAGAATCTGGAACAAGAGGTTAGATGCTATCATAGCTGTCCAAGGCAAATCGATTTTATGGTCTGCGTTTAATGGGTTGGGTGAGTTAATACAGTGATATCTTGCATTTCAGGTCGTCATTTTAATGATTAGAGTCCGGGCAACGGCATGTTCTCTTCACTACGTTCGCTTCACCATCCATGGCTCATCTCCCGCCATATTTCTGGCGGGCAAGCACTGCGGATTTTGGCCCTTTCGCTATCCCCGCCTGGAGCAGGCAGGCTGCTCAAGGTCCAAAATACGCCGCTCCGAGAACATCCCGTTCCCCTACCTATGGAAAGGACTCGATTTTGGACAAAAGTGAGATGCTATCTTTTCTTAATGCCATTGAGTCGGAGCTCCCCGAAAGGGCTGTGCTTATTACATGTGGCCTTCCGGCTACGGGCAAGACATGGTCTGCCACGCTCATCGCTGAGCGTATAGGCTACGAACTTCTGAGGACGGACCTTATACGCCGGGAACTCTTTGTGGACGAAGATATCTTTTCAGAGAGGCTGGCTTCCAGTATGGAAAAGCGAGGGCAGGTTTATGAAGAGATGTTCCACAGGGCTATGGAGCTTGCGGGAAAAGGCCGGGGGGTCATTCTGGATGCGACATTTATTAAACAGGCGCTTCGAAAAAGGGCTGCCAAAATAGCAGCGCAGAATCAGGTCCCATTTGTGATTGTGCATACCACTTGCCCTGAGGAGGTATCGCTTGAGAGGATATCAAGGCGTTCACGGGAAAACTATGAATCCAATGCCATTACAGAAGCGGCCTATTTCAATAATTTAAGGGCCTTTGAGCCAGTTGATATTAATGATTTAAGGGACCGGTTTCCTTTATTAAAACTAATATATCTGGTGGTGGATACATCTGCCGACCAGCCAAAAAAATGGTATATATTAAGTAAGGTGATCCAATAAATGACTGCTATCCGGCGGAGTGGTTTTACCAAATACTAATGGAAGATCTTCGTAAAATATTGAAGAAAAGAATTCAAGTTGCCAAGAAGGAGATCCCTGCTGACCTTGTGCTAAAGGGAGGGTGGGTGACCAATCTATTTACAGGGGAGCTTGTACAATGTGATATCGCCATTTTTGAGGGCTTCATAGCAGCGGTGGGAAAAGGCTATGAAGGGACTGAAACAAAAGATCTCCATGGAAAAGTTGTGGCCCCAGGGTTGATAGACGCTCATATTCATATTGAAAGCAGCATGCTCCATCCCCGGCGTCTGGCCGAAGCCTTGTTGCCTTGTGGGACCACCACCATCATTTCAGATCCCCATGAGATAGCCAATGTGGCAGGGCTGGAGGGAATCGATTTCATGATGAAAGAAACCGAGGATTTGCCCTTTGATATCTTTTTCATGGCGCCTTCCTGCGTTCCATCTTCCCATCTTGAGACCTCAGGGGCAGAGCTGGGTTCCGAAGAGCTGGCCAGCCTTAGGGGAAAGACTCGAGTGCTCGGATTGGCAGAGGTCATGAATTATCCTGGTATCCTGGGAGGAGAGGAAGATCTACTCAAAAAAATTCTCCTCTTTCGCGATTTCGTTATAGATGGCCATTGTCCTAAGCTCAGGGGGGAGGAGCTTCAGGCCTATATTAGCGCAGGGATCCGGTCCGACCATGAATGCACTGAGGCCGAGGAAGCGTTGGAAAAGGTCAGCGCAGGGATGATGGTCATGATAAGGGAAGGCACGTCAGCCAAAAATCTCCAAGAGCTAATTCCATTGGTAAAGGCGGAGACGATCTCGCAATTTTGTCTTGTGTCTGACGACCTCCATCCCCACGATATCCTCCACAGGGGCCATATCAACCACTTGCTCAGAAAAGCGATACATTTAGGGCTCGACCCTATTTCAGCAGTGAGGTTGGCTACCCTGAATCCAGCACGGTTCTTTCGTTTAACAGACAGGGGAGCTATTGCTCCTGGCTACCGAGGCGACCTCGTGGTCTTTGAGGATTTGAGGCAGTTTAATGTAGATGTTGTTATCAAGAACGGCAAAGAGGTCGTGTCCCAAGGGACATTACTGGCCCCCCTCACGGGCAAAGCAATGGTAGTTCCCTCGAGATTGAGGGCCATGAACATGGCGCCCCTTGATCCCAAGGGATTCAAGATTCCGTGCCAAGGCATGAAAGTAAGGGTGATAGAGCTTATTCCGGGCCAGATTCTCACAAGTGAAGCAGTGGAGGAAGTTGAGGCCAAGGAAGGAGAGCTAACATCTGATACAAATAGGGATCTGCTCAAGATTGCTGTTGTGGAGCGGCACAAGGCAACCGGTCGAATTGGCCTTGGAATGGTCAGGGGCTTTGGCCTCAAGAGGGGGGCCTTGGCCTCGTCCGTGGCCCATGACTCTCACAATGTCATAGTCGTAGGTGTGTCAGATGAGGACCTCTATCAGGCAGTTGAAGAACTAAGAGATATGGGCGGGGGGCTTGTAGTGGTAGCGGATGGAACGGTTCTGGGAAGGGTTCCACTTCCTGTGGCAGGGCTTATGTCCATGGACCCTTTGGAATCTGTTGCCAGGCAGGCAGATGAGGTTCGAAGGGCGGCCGGGGCCTTGGGATGCAGGTTGGAAGACCCCTTCATGGCCCTTTCGTTCCTAGCACTTCCGGTTATACCTGAACTTCGGGTCACGGATTTGGGCCTCATTGATGTGAAACGATTTGAGATCGTGCCTCTTTTTGTATGATGGCCAGCAAAATAGAAGGGAGCCAGGCTTTATGAACAAGCGGCATTTTGTAGGTATCCTTTATAAACACGATAACGAAAACGCCAAGGAAGAGGCCCTCAAGCTGCGCATTTGGCTCACAGATCGGGAGACAGAGGTTTGGCTTGAACAAATGGAAGCTGTTTCCTCTTATGAAGAAGAAACACAATGTAGCCCTGTGGGACCAAGGCCTGATTGGGCGGTGGTCTTGGGGGGGGATGGAACCCTTCTTGCGGCTGCAAGGCGCATAGGGCGTTATGGGGTCCCTATTTTAGGGGTGAACCTTGGGGGGCTAGGTTTTCTCACAGGAATTCCTCTTTCCAGACTTTATTCGGCCGTTGAAATGATGCTGGTAGGAGGGCTGGAACAAGAGCCGAGGATTATGCTCCAGGCAAGGGTGCAGAGGGATGGCCAAGAGGTGTGCTGCTTCCATGTGCTCAATGACGTAGTGGTCAACAAAAGGACCCTTGCAAGGATCATAGACCTCAACGTTGCCATAAACGGGACATTTCTTACTACCTTCCGCGCAGATGGGCTGATTATTTCTACGCCTACAGGTTCAACTGCCTATAACCTCTCGGCAGGTGGGCCGATCCTCTATCCCACTATGGAGAGCCTTATCTTGACACCCATTTGCCCTTTTACCCTTACTAATCGACCTATACTGATTCCAGATTCTGCAGAAATACAGGTAAAACTGGGAAAAAAGGCGGAAGGGACAGCCATATTGACCTTTGACGGGCAGGTGGGGTTCAATTTGTACTTTGGTGATGAGGTGACCATTTCCAAGTCCACAGAAAAGATTGTTCTTTTAAAACCTCCTGATTATAATTTCTTTGAAATCCTACGGACAAAACTTATGTGGGGCGGAACCACGTATAACAAGGATGGAAAGTCATAAATATAAGTTCTTTGTGGATAGGGATCAAATCAACTATATCCGTACGACCCTGGAATCCTATGACGGCGTAGTGGTTGTGAGGACACTTGATCCTAGTGGGGCAATCATCCAACTCCATGTGGCTCCTGGTTGTGAGGAGTTTGTATGGAAGGTATTGGAATCACTCAAAACTGAGGGCCTTAGGATAAGGGAATCCTGTGAAGAGTGAGATCAGATATGCCAGAAGCTTTGACCAAAACATTTTATATAAAGACCATGGGGTGCCAGATGAATGTATATGATTCAGACTATCTGGCACAACGACTCATGGCAATGGGGATGTCACCTGTTGATCGACCGGCAAAGGCTGATTTTGTTCTCATTAATACATGTACAGTGAGGGCCAAGCCTGAGCACAAGGCGGCTACGTTCATTGGGAGAATTTCTCAGCTAAAGAAACACAAGCCACATCTCATATTGGGGGTCATAGGATGTCTTGCCCAGCACAAAGGGGAAGAGCTTCTAAAACGGTTTCCGGCTATTGATTTTGCAGCTGGACCACGGGAAATAGAGAAGATTGCCGAGTTGGTCCAAAGCGGTGCGTTGGGTAAAAGGAAGATCCTGGCTACAAGTCTTGACCAACCGCCACCCTCGCTTGGGATATATAATGGGTATTATAAGGGTAAAGTGACCGGATTCATTACCATTATGCAGGGTTGCAATAACTTCTGCAGTTACTGTATTGTTCCCTATGTACGGGGTAGGGAAGTCTCAAGACCCCCCCAGGATGTGATAGAGGAGGCAAAGGCCCTCATTGATCAAGGTATCAGAGATATTACTCTGTTAGGTCAAAATGTAAATTCATACAGATGGGAGGAGGGTGGAGAAATCTGGACCTTTCCCATGTTACTCAAAAAGGTGGCAGGGCTTCCGGGTTTGTGGAGACTACGATTTACCACGTCTCATCCCAAGGACTTGTCCCAAGAACTAATAGACTGCTTTGGAGAGCTTGATAATCTTTGTCCTCATATACATCTTCCTTTTCAGGCCGGATCCGACGAGGTACTGAAGAGAATGAATCGGGGATATACGAGAAAACAATATATGGACCTGATACAGAAGCTAAGATTGGTCAGGCCCGAGATAGCTATTACGAGCGATGTGATGGTTGGGTTTCCAGGAGAGACACGACAAGATTTTGAGATGACACTTGATCTAATAAAGCTTATTGAATTTGATGGACTTTTTTCCTTTAAATATTCCGACAGAAGAGGTACACTGGCCGCGAGATTTGAAGACAAGGTTCCTGAGCAAGAAAAGTCAGAAAGGCTTCAGCTCCTTCAGACAATCCAAAAGGATATCACGATTAAAAAAAACAAGAGCTTAGAGGGTAAAGAGGTTGAAGTCCTTATAGAGGGCCCCAGCGCAAGGGGTAAACAGCTTTCAGGCCGGACTGGCACCAATAAAATAGTCAATTTTAATTGTGATTCAAGTATGATAGGCCGATTAGTTAATGTTTATATTAAAGTGGCTTATGCAAGCTCTTTAATCGGCGAGTTGAGGGAGCCTTTAATTGAAAGTCAGTAGATCCGGTCATGAGGTGGAGCAAGTTACATATGGAATCCAATTACATAAACCCAGAAGATATCAATTACGGCGATGAAGTCCTCCTTGTAGTGGATGATGAGGAACATGTGAGGGTTACCCTTACGGAAATGCTTAACCACCTTGGATTTCAAGCATTTTCTGCTGGTACAGGCAATGAGGCCTTGGATTTTATGGAGACCCAGGATGTAACGTTCCTCATAACAGACATGAAGATGCCTGGAATGGATGGCCTTGAACTCATTGAAAAGGTGCACGTGAAATATCCAGAGGTTTGCGTAATTGCTATGACTGGTTATGCAAAGGGTTACCGATATATTGATGTAATCAATGCAGGTGCCACGGATTTTATTAACAAGCCGTTTGGGATCGAAGAACTGGAAGCCAAGGTCAAACGGGCCATCATTGAGAGAAATATCAAGAAAGAACTCAATAGGCTCTCCATTACAGATTCTCTAACTGGCCTATATAACCAACGCCATTTTTATTCAAGATTGAGGGAAGAAGTAAAAAGGGCTGCAAGGCAAAAGCATCCGCTTTCAGTAATTCTCATCGATCTAGATAACTTCAAATGGTATAATGACACATACGGCCATCTTGCAGGAGATGAACTCTTGCAAAAAGTTGGCACTATTATAAGAGGATTGATCCGGGAGGATGTGGATACGGGTTATCGATATGGGGGCGATGAGTTTGCAGTCATCCTGATTGATGCGGATATTAAAGCGGCCAGACATATTGCAGGAAGGATTCAAAAGGCCATTGAGACAGACTGTGGAGTCAAGGCAAGTTTTGGATGCGCTAGCTTTTCTGAGGGTATGAGTGCAGAGGAATTGTTATCCCAGGCCGACAAGGTATTGTATAGCAAGAAAGGGATCCAGCTCAAGGAAAATTAGGGGCTCCAGGAGGAGGTATAGACTTTTATCTTTTGCGGGCAGGATGTTGAGTCCGATAAGATATATTATGTAAACTAATATTGCTAAACTTCCACATCCCTGGCTTTTCTATTAGCCTAGGTCCCTTCCTTTTTTATTCCAATCCTAGGTTTTGCAACATTTTTGCCTTGACATTCGATAAGCCTAAGTAGTAAAAAAGGCAAACTTTTTACCGGAGGCTGGTTTTGAATGAGTAGTGTTGTGAAGAAGCGAAGGAAAAAGATACGAAAGCACAAATACAGAAAAATGAGAAAAAAGATGCGCCACAAAAACAAGTAGCCCTCTTCCCCTCTCCTTTCTTGAAAAGGGTGGATAACTCAAAAAAAAGAAGGCAGCCCGTTCATGAGGTTGCCTTCTTTTCTTTTTTAGGTTCAGTTGGGCTATCTACTTGCTGTAATCGTACCACCCGCCACCAGTCTTTCTGCCGAGGCGTCCAGCCCGGATCATGGTCTTGAGCAAGTTGGGAGAGACCCATTTTGACTCTTTATTGAGCTCTCTATAAAAATATTCGGTCACAAAATACGCTATATCAATGCCCGTGAGATCCATCAACTCAAACGGGCCCATAGGATAATTAAGCCCATTCTTGACAGCAGTATCAACGTCCTCGATACTTGCTATTCCTTCCTCTACAATCTTGATTGCTTCGAGCATATGAGGAATCATGATTCGGTTGACGATGAATCCAGGAGAGTCCTTCTTAACCTCCACTGTTACTTTTCCCATCTTTTTGGCAAGCTCTGTGCTGATTGCGATGGTTTCATCGCTGGTGTAATAGCCTCGGATAACTTCCACCAAGCGCATGAGAGGCACGGGGTTGAAAAAATGCATTCCACAAACCTTGTCAGGTCTGGACGTGGCAGCAGCAATTTCCGTGATAGACATGGACGAAGTATTAGAGGACAGGATGACTTCGGGCCGGCAAATCTCATCCAGTTCCTTGAAGACTTGCTTCTTGAGGTCCAGATTCTCGATTACTGCCTCAACAACAAAGTCAACGTCTTTGAAGTCGGCCATATCGGTGGTACCCTTTATGCGACCCAGAATAGCGTCCTTCTCCTTTGCGTCCAGTTTGCCTTTTTCCACGCTTTTGCTGAGAAACTTATCAATGTTTTTAAGACCTCGTTCAACGAATGAATCTTCCACGTCACGCATGATTACTTCACACCCAATCTGTGCAGCCACTTGGGCAATACCATGTCCCATGGTTCCTGCCCCTACAACACCGATCTTTTTGATTTCCATAGTTTCTCAATACCTCCTTTTCATTCCAGATTTTCACTGCACGGATGCATTCTGAACACACTTTGCCCTTGCATCACAGTACCAGCATACGTCTTTACACAGATTCTACCGCCTGAACCTCAGGAATATTCTGCTTGAGGATTCTCTCAATACCCATTTTTAACGTCATCTGAGACATGGGGCAACCACCGCATGCCCCTGTAAGGCGCACTCTCACGATGCCATCATCGTCCACGTCCACCAGCTCTACATCCCCGCCATCGGCCTGAAGCGACGGCCTTACCTTTTCCAGTGCACTTTCTACCTTTTCCCTTAATTTCATGTTTTCCTCCAATGATTTTTCAAGGATTACAAGCAATAAATAATTATAATATCATTATCATATGAAGTTGACAAAGGCTAGACAAAAATTTCCTTTACCCTCATGTCCAGGTATGTTCGGAGCCCTTCCGAATCCCTGGGGCTCCAACCAAAGGCCTCTACCCATACGTCATCCGATTCCATACAAAGATATAGTCCCAAGGACTTTGACCATTGATCCAATTGTTCTTTCATAAAACCATATAGTTCCACACGTATGGGCTTAAAATAACGCATCTTGCCGTCCTTTCCAGGTATAAACTCACCGTTTAATATGATAGATTTGGGGTGTCGCCTTCTGATAATTTCCTTGAGTGAGGGCATGAACCTGAAAGAGCCCAGGCTGATCCATATGATCCCCTTTGGCTCCAGATAGTGGTCCATCCATTCCAGGGTTCTCAGATAATCCTCCTTCCAGCCCGGATACGTGATGAGAGGGTCAAAATGAAAGCCTAATACAAATCCTTCCCGCTGACACCTTTGAGCGGCTTCCAGCCTTTTTTTGACATGTGGGGCCCCGTGCTCTTCCTTGGCAGAAATGAAAGGGGCATTCAAGGACCATGAAATAACGATTCTATTCCGCTCTTTCATATTGAGAAGTGCTTCAATATGGTCGGTCTTGGTTTTGAGTTCAAGGATAGCGTTTGGCCTGGATGAGAATCTAGGCACAATGAGTTCAGTCCAGCCCACCACTGGGTCAAGCGCCAGGCTATCAGTAAACTCGCCAGTACCTACCCTGAATATACGTCCTGGCATGGAGTCAATGATGTGCATTACATTATCAAGGCCCTGTTCAATATTGGCAAATACCCTGAGCCCTGGCTGATTGAAATAGGATTGTAGAATACAGTAGCTGCAATCCATTGGACAATTTGTGCCCACATTTAGGATTTGATACCCACAACAGATATGCCCTGTTGTGCCGGGGCACGGTTTTAGGAAGTCTCCTTGATAGTTAAGGAAGCAAAGGATATCCTTTTGAAAAGGACTACCTTCCTCCCCTTGCCCGGGCTTCCAGTCCCAGGACACCTTCACAGAGGGCGAAATGTTCTTCAACCGTGTAACCGCCCCTTTTACAAAAGGATACTCCCGGCATTGCTCCTCGATCCTCACTTCTTTTATTCGGACCATGTGCCTGCCTCTGCTAAAAGAGACTGGAAATTCTCTAGGTTCGAGTTATCCATGATGTCCTTCAATTTTTCGAAAAGAGATTTTCCATTTTTGAAGGATACTTCCAGTGTATACTCGCTCCCTTCCAGGTATGGTGGAATCCCTATCTTTACACCGTCAGGTAAATCCAATGAAGCGATCTTCTTCCTAATCTGGTTTTCTACGTGGGTAAGTCTAGGAAATCGCTTTGCCCTTAAAAGGGCCAATATGGCTCGGGATTTTTGAGGCATGTTTCTTCGGGGATCATTCACTAATGCCATAACCTCGGGATCATTGAGAAGCTCCTTTATGGATCTGCCGCCAATATTCGCCAAATCAATTACAATATCAATTAGCTGGTGTCTTTGGTTAATGTTAAACATTAGCTTTTTAGTGAACTCAAATAGGTATTCTCTCGATTCAACATCTAGTCCCAAAAGAAGTCGAGCACTTTTGAGTTGGAGCTGACCCTTTGCTACGGCCTCCTTAATAGGATTGCTAAAATCTTTTTCCATTTCCAGGTAAAAACGGTACAATTCCACGTGCCTTGGAAGTCCAAGTAGTGGCATAAACCTATCGCAAAGCTCTTTGTCAGAAAAATGGTTTCCCAGTCTTGTGAGGATAAGGGCCTTTTCCATGGGATTGAACAGTCGGGTTGCTAAGTTATCATATAGGGCCATGAGTAAGGCATCACGTGGTTCCATGTCTTCATGGGATAGAATACGAGAGGCCACCGTATTCCTGTTAAGCTCAGCCATGGCCAGGATCCTTTTGTAGCCGAGCACCACCTCCAATTCCCCTTTTTCATTCCTTCGCAATAAAGGTGGATTTATCAACCCAACTGTTTGGATGGATTCCTTTAAAGGCCCTAGATCAAAGCCGAAACTCATAAGATAGGGAGCGCAGTTGTCCTTATTGAGAAGAATATCCTGGATAGGCGTTTCAGAGACCGGCATATGTGATATACGGATATTAGACGAAGACATTTAATAACCCCTTTCACTCAGTGATTTCTATAAGCCGGGTTTTCATCATAACAGCTTAGCCATTTGCAGGCAAATTCACTGCCTTAAAAGACCCGTCAAGACAAAGCAATTGCATTTCTTTTTCCTTATGGCTAATATGGCCCCGCTTGGGTTGAAAATTTCATTTAACATAAAATAACCACCTTTTGCATGAGACAGCGACGCATCATATATATAGCGGTTGGATTGGCCCTTTTTTTGATCCCCCGCCTCTCCTTGTTTCCTTCCATTGCTAAAGCTCAAGGTATCCGGATTGGAGTGCTCTTACCCCTAAATGGCAAGCTTGCCATAGTGGGAGATCTGGAGCGTAAGGCCTTTGAGATGGCGGCCAAAGAAGTGAATGTATCCGGTGGAATTCAAGGACAAGAGATTGAGCTATACTTCCGAGACTCAATGGGTGATCCGTATGTGGCCAAGGAGGCAGTGACGAAACTCCTATCTGAAGACGGTGTTGTGCTTGTCACCGGTGGTTGCAGCAGCTCAGCAACCCTTGAGGCTACCTTGGTGTCCGAGGAATCGGGAATCCCATTTCTTATATGTACCGCATCGGCAGATAGGCTCACTGAAATGAACATGGAGCATGTGTTTAGGTTAAATCTCCCTGTAAGTGAGTATGGGAAGTCCCTTTTACTGTTTTTAAGCAAAATCAGGGGGTTGAGAAATGCAGCTATCTTGCGGGAAAATTCCCGTTATGGCCAGTATGAATCCAAGACTTTGGTCAGGATCTGCCGGAGACGAGGGCTTCTCTTATCGGATATTATTGAATTCTCACCCAATTCCATAGGACATATGGCCTATCTTGATCGACTTTCCAGAGCCCATCCTGATGTGCTTTTTGTTGTTGCAAAAGAAAGCCAATCTAAGGAGATACTTGGTTTTTTGAGTAGCTTAGAGACCAAACCGCATCTCATTATATGCAAAGGTGACCCTTTCTTGGATATGGAGACGGATATAAGGGCTCAGGCAATGGAGCAAGACTATTATACCACAGCCCTTTGGCACCCGGCTGCCCCCTATCCTGGGGCAGCAGAATTCAGCGTCCGTTTTTATGAAACATATGGAATTAGGCCTGACTATCACTCTGCCCAAGCCTACGCTGCCCTTCAGGTGATAAAGGACACCCTGGTCAGGTCCTTAGATTACGAGCCGGAGAGCATCCGGGAATCTCTTGAACAAACCGATATGATGACCATTTATGGGCCAGTGAAATTCCTTTCTTATGGCCATAAGAAAAGACAAAACAGACCACCTGTCTTGATCCTAAGATGGTCAAAAGGGGAGCTGAACCCAGTGAATTACTAAGAGGATCTTCAAGCCCTACCCAAGGCCCAAGAGTTGCGGTACAACCATCCATGCTACTGCCCACTGCCCTTTTTGCTCGTCCGTTTCCAGACAAACGATTCCTCCTTGCTGGAATCGAACTACAGGTCTCTCTTGGTCGCCAGTCACCAATAATGAGACCAATTTCGCAAGATGTGGCAGATGACCCACCACTAGAATGTCCTCGGAGATACTTGAAAGCTCCGAAGCGATCTTTTGGGGATCATCCAGTGGAGAGATGCTCTCATTCAGAACCAGCTTGCCCCCTGGATTCAATTTTGAGAGCATGATCTCAGCGGTCTGCTCTGCCCTCTTTTTTCCGCTGTGTAGTGCCTGGCTCACTTGCATCCCGCTTTTCTTAAGGGCCTCGGCAATTCGGGAGACCTCCTCTCGACCTTTTTGTGATAGGGGCCTCTCTGGATTTTCTTCTTTTGCAACGGGTTTTCCGTGTTGCATAAGATAGATCCTCATGGTGAGATACCTCCCTTCCCGAGTGATACTTCAACATTAGTCCAATTCTTGAGGCTCGTCAATGCATGAACTTATTGCAAGCCTGTGAGTTCAGGGCTATTTTTGTTTGACAAAATGCAGGGCCCTCCCTATAGTGACTTCCTTAATTTCATGGAAGAAGATCAGGAGCATAATGAAATGAAGTACCTGTTCACCCCTTTTCGTATCAAGAAACTGGAGCTACCAAACAGGATTGTCATGCCAGGGCTGGCGTCCTTTCTGATTGAAGATGATGGCTCCATTACTGATAAAACCATTGAGCACTACCGGCTAAGGGCCGCAGGTGGCCCTGGTATGGTCATAGTAGAGGCCTGCGCCGTCTCACCTGAGGGTGTGGTTTCCCCTCACCAGGCCAGGATCTATGATGACAGATTTATTGATGGCCTCTCCAAAATTGCTAAAGTCATACGGGGGGAGGGAGCTGTCCCGGCCGTACAGATACACCATGGGGGCAGGCAGACCTCATCCAGGGTGATCAAACAAAAACCCCTTGCGCCCTCCCCTCTTCCATGTCCTACTATCCGGGGAGACGTGGAGCCCCTCAGTGTTGAAAAAATTCATCAGCTTGTACGGAAATTCGGGGATGCTGCACAGAGGGCGGTTGAAGCTGGTTTCGAGCTCATAGAGATCCATGGAGCCCATGGATACTTGGTCAACCAATTCCTTTCAAGGTTTTCCAATATTCGCGGAGATGAATATGGAGGCACTATAGAGGGGAGAGCCAGGTTCGCCTTGGAGATCATAAAAGAGGTAAGGAAGCGGGTTAGTGAAGACTTTCCCATTTCATTCAAAATCAGTGCTCAAGAGTTTGTCCCAAATGGCCTGACGGTCGAGGAAAGTATTGAAATCTTGAAATTGTTAGTAGATGCTGGCATTGATGTGGTTCAGGTCTCAGCAGGCAATGATGCTACTCCCGAATGGATAGCCCAGCCCATGTTCATGGAAAAGGCCTGCCTTGCCGACTCGGCCGGGAAGATCAGAAAGGTCTTAAAGATTCCTGTGATGGCAGTGGGAAGGATCAATGACCCCCTGGTTGCCGAAAAAATCCTGGAAGAGGGAAAGGCTGATCTTGTGTGTATTGGAAGGGGCCTTCTTGCTGATCCCGAATTACCTAAGAAAGCCAAGGAAGGCCGGCTAGAAGACATTCGGACCTGTATTGCCTGCAATACCTGTATGGAATCCATCTTTCGGCGGGGTCGAGTTGAATGCCTTGTCAATCCAATTTTGGGGAGAGAAAAAGAGCTCGTTCTAGAGCCAGCAAAGGTTACTAAAAAGGTTATGGTGGTGGGGGGTGGACCAGGGGGGCTGAATGTGGCATGGGTTGCAGCCCGCCGGGGCCATGATGTCCATCTTTATGAAAGACAACCCTTTTTGGGTGGGCAACTCCTTTTGGGCAGTGTTACTGCCTATAAGAAGGAGCTTTTGAATCTGATCGAATTTCAGAAGCGCCAAATCAGGCGTTTCGGGGTTAAGGTCCATTTGGGCCAAGAGGTGAGTCCTGATATTATACAAAAAGAAAGGCCTGACGTGATTATTCTAGCTACCGGTTCTTCCCCTGCTGTACCCCCTGTTGAAGGCATTGACAAATCCATTGTGGTTCTGTTTCCAGAAGTTTTGAATGACCAGGATCTGAAAAAGATGGATACGGTGGTAATCGGAGGCGGGGCTACAGGGAGTGAAGTGGCCTTACATCTGACCGATCATGGGTGCCAGGTCACGATAGTGGAAATGCTCCCCAAAATAGGTATGCAACTGGAAAGCATGACACGAAAGGTCTTGTTGCAGAGACTGAAGCAGAGAGGTGTCAAGTTTCTTACTGAAACCCGGCTGAAGAGAATAGAAGACAATGGTGTAGTCGTACTGGATAAGGAAGGAAATGAATCCTTCTTGGAGACAGAGCGGGTAGTAATAGCAATAGGGACCAAGCCTGACAATACCTTATATGATCAGATAAAGTCATTGGGTTACGAAATCCACCGGATAGGCGATTGTCTGAAACCACGAAGTGCAAAGGCGGCTATTTACGAGGGTGCTGTGCTGGGTCGCTCAATCTAATGCTAGTTTGCGTTAACCGTTCACCGACGGTTCTACTCTTTAAAGCTGTGGACTTTGTAGTGGGGCCATTTCATTGAAGTACCGAAACAGTGCGTGTGATATTTTCGGCCTTCTACTAGACTTCTTCAGCCTACTTACCTAGTATTTTTTGATATGCCTCATTGATCTCCTTGAACCGCTTTTCTGCCAAGTCCCTGAACTCATGTCCCAGATGACTCACCTTGTCAGGGTGATACTTGCTGGCAAGCTCGCGATAGGCCTTGTGAACATCTTGCAGACTGGCCCCTCTTCTGAGCCCGAGGACCTGATAGGGGTCCTTCTCGCGTTGTTCATCCTGTCTTGGGACTCCTTGCTCTTTCTTGTTAGAGGTAGATCCTGTTTGGTAATGGTACTGTCCTGCTGCCTTGTATTTCACCTTGTATTTCCGGAGGAACCAATAGAGAATGCCCAATAGGACGATGTCATCGATCCAACCCCATCCAACCAAGAAATCCGGAAGTATGTCATAGGGTGATAACGCATAAATTATGGCTAGTATGATACAAAGTAACCGCATAATATAATGACAATGGTCATGCCCCCCGTTCTTTATTGATTCTTTGCCTCACTAATTAGATCTGGGCCATACTTTTCAAGAAAGGTGTCCAGATCTTCTTTCCAGGGACGCATGATGTTTAGACCCTGCTCCTTAAGGTTTCGGTTTTCGAGCACGCAATTGACTGGTCTTTTGGCAGGTCGCTGTATATCAGTCAGGCTACAAGGTTCGAGTTTTGTCTTAAGCTCAAGCTTCTCCAAAATGGCCTCGGTCCACTCATATGGGGTGCAACAACCCTCTGCAGTAGCGTGATAGGTGCCCCTGCCGTCGTTTTCTATCAATTTTTTGAGCTGAAGCGCCAGGCGATATGTCCACGTAGGCGATCCATACTGGTCGCTGACCATTTTTATTGTCTTTTTTTTCATGGAAACGGCTTGAAAGACTACAGATTTGACAAAATTTTTCCCATTTCGTCCGTAAAGCCAGCCCGTTCTTACAATAATATAATTAGGGGAGTTATCCCTGACGGCCACTTCACTCTCCACCTTGTACCTGCCGTAAACCGATAGGGGATGAGGGGCGTCATCCTCAAAGTAAGGTTGGGGCATTAATTTTTGTCCATCAAACACGTAATCACTGGAAATATGCACAAATTTGCAATGGAATCGCGCACACCCCTGTGCGAAGTTCCTCGGGCCCTCCACATTAACCTTTCGCATATATTCTTCGTCAGCCTCACAGGCATCTACATCAGTGAATGCAGCACAATTCAACACCACGTCTGGAGAAACACTTTGGAGCGTTTCAATGACCGTGTCCCACCGAATAATGTTTACTTCTTTACTAGAAGGCGCTACGACCTCATAGTCGGTTTCCAGAACCAGCTTACAATCGCTACCCAACATCCCGGTGCTACCCAGTAGGAGTATCTTCATGTTAACTAGCCCTCCTTGGAAGTTTCAGATGTTCCGTAAATCGCTAATTTAATATTTATATCACATTTTTCAAGGCCCTGTAAAAAAATCTCCAAGATTCTCACTTGCTTTGCTTCCGGTATTACTGCAATGAATAGCCCTTGCATACTGGAAAATTGAAATTATATTTTATTTTAAACAACTCTGGATTTCACATCTCCAAAAGGTTACCTTTTTCTTGTGGAACGTCTTTTTTTGTGCTACACGCGTAAGGGTGAAGTGTGATGGGCTTATGCCTTGGTCAGTGAGGTGATATATTTCTCTACCTAAGGAGGAAAAGCGATGGCGATTATTACTATCTCAAGGGGATCATATACCAGATCATATACCAAAGGTAAAGAAATATCTGAAAAGGTAGCTGAACGGCTAGGTTATGAGTGTATATCACGCGACGTACTCCTTGAGGCATCTAAAGACTTCAATGTCCCCGAAATAAAGCTCATAAGGGCCATCCACGATGCCCCTTCCATTTTAGATAGATTCGGTTACAGGGTATTTTTGTGAATTAGTTTGAGTTATATTTGTATTAATTTGAGAAATTAATGCCCTGAACAGGGAGGATCGAGAGGGAGTCATGATAGAAAAAACGGAAAATAGCATTTTAAAGGATAAAGTTATACTTGCAGTGGATGATGAACCTGATGTACTGGACACCATAGCCGAAGAGCTTGATATGTGCCTCGTACATAAGGCCTCTGACTATGATACGGCCGTCCAGTACCTTGTATCCTATACGTACGACTTTGTTATCCTGGATATTATGGGGGTAAACGGGTTTGAACTTCTGAAGAAAGCAGTTCATAGGGGATTTCCCACTGTTATGTTGACTGCTCATGCCTTGTCTCCGGAATCCTTAAAAGAATCCATAAAATTGGGTGCCGTATTTTTCCTCCCCAAAGAAAAAATGGATCATCTTAAGGAGTTCTTGGAAGAAGTTGCGACCGGGGGAAACAAGCCTATTTGGAAAAAGGTTTTTGATAGGTTTGGAGATTATTTTGGTAAGCGATTCGGACCTGATTGGAAGGAAAAAGATGAGTATTTAAAAAAGATCGAACAGGAACTCCTGGATAGTACTGACGCCTAAGGCGGTTCAGTTAAGGGCGTCCAGGCTCAGGCTATCCTACCTACCATGAAGAAATCTCACCGTTACATTGCTCCGCTGCTTAGTGCGCTTGTATTTGTGGCAGCGCTAGTGGTATTGCGTCACGAACTCCAGGCCTATGATATAACGGATGTCTTTGCGTACACAAAGACCCTTTCCACCCAGCGGGTTATACTGGCACTTTTTCTCACTGCCTTGAATTATGTTATCATGACAGGGTATGACTACTTAGCACTCCGATACGTCCGTCGACCACTTCATTATGGAAAAATTGTGCTGGTTTCTTTTATAGGATATGCCTTTAGCAACAACATGGGCCTCTCTATGGTGGCAGGGGGTTCTGTGCGCTACCGTCTTTATTCTGGCTGGGGTCTTTCTCCAGGGGAAGTGGCTAAGGTCATCGGCTTTTGTATTATGACGCTTTGGTTGGGTTTTTTTGCCATGTGTGGGGTGGTCTTCCTTTACGAGCCCATGACCTTACCTAGGGCTCTTCATCTGCCATTCAGTTCTGTAAGACCTATAGGAGCCCTCCTTCTTGCACTCGTGCTTCTTTACTTTTTGGGTTGCTCGCTTTGGAGGGATTCCTTAAAAATAAAGGCCTGGAATCTACGCCTCCCGTCGGCAAAATATTTTGGCCCTCAAATGGGGTTGGCCTTTGTACATTGGGCTATGGCTGGTAGCGTGGTTTTCATTTTACTGCCACCGGCCACTGATCTGACCTATGGTGGATTCATGGGAATATACCTACTGGCGCAATTGGCGGGCCTCCTTAGTCAGGTGCCAGGAGGTCTTGGGGTGTTTGAAAGTGTTATGTTTTTACTATTGTCTTTCCATGTGAAAGGGCCAAGCCTCTTTGGGGCTCTCCTGGCCTTCAGGGGAATTTACTATATTCTTCCTTTGTTAGTTGCCTCCTTCCTATTTGCAGCACAAGAACTTATCCAAAAGAAGGATGCACTCAAAACAGTCGCAAGGGCGCTCCGTAGGTAAAACTGTCCAAGTTTCTCATTGAAAAAGATCATCCTCTTTTTTGGGATCGATTTTGACCCAGATTCTGTACAATTTCTCCCCTCCCTCCCCAAAACATTTAAATCCTGTAGGATCAACTTCTTCAACCATGACCTCCCCCAATTCCTTGCACTGTTCTAGCCAATTTTTGAAATGTTCTCCCCCTCCAAAATAGGCCTTGACCCATTTGTTTCCTCTTTCATCTATTCTTTCTCTAATCCTCTCCTCAGCGGCCATCCTCTCGCGAATGCTTTCCATAAGCTCATCAGATTCCTTCTCCTCATCAGGCATAAGGCGACTCCTTTTTTATTGGTATATGGTCTTGTACTTAAATGCAAAGAGGGAAACATCTTGTTTCCCTAATTTGCCATGATGCCCCGTCTCGCATAAATGAACTATTTCGTCAGTTCCGTCAGCATCCGCTTTTTCTTATCAATTTCCTCTTCTAATTCCTCAATGATAAGAAGTTGGTGCGGTTGTACTGAATGGGCAGGTAGGGCATCTTTTCGATCCTGCAGTTCTTGCTCAAGCTGGTGTATTTCTTTTCTCAATTGTTCTACTGTCGTCAAACCCATCTTTATTCCTAATGAGGTTCTACTGGCTCGTTGATTCACGAAATGGATACGGCCTTATAGTAAATCAAAGAGCCCTTGCGTTCAGGACAGATCTTATTGGTCTCTATCAATTTCCCTAGATATTTAGAAACTTCATGGAGGTGCATATCGAATACCTTTGATATCTCCTCGGCCGTGCACGGACGCCGTGCTAGCATGGAGAAAATAGCGTGTTCATTTGTACGGAAGTTTCGGGTATGTTTTCCTTCAAATTCAGCGATGATTTCGGCAGGAGGATCAAACAAGCCGGACAGGGCCACAAGTTCCTCTTGGGACACAGTTACAACAAAGTCTTCTGCCGGAGGGCGCACAGCCGTATTCAATTGAATGCGGTCAGGATGGATTTCTTTGGCCAACGCTGCGATCTTTTCAACTTCCTCAGGTATGGTATTGATTCCTTTTATCAGAAAAACCTCAAGATATAATTTTCCTTTAAATTGCTTCCTAAATGCCTTTTCACCTTCTACTAGTTGTTGGAAATCCAGTTCTTCATGGGGGCGGTTTACCCACTGATACGATGCCATGTTCCATGCACTCAGAGATACTTTAACTATATCAGCAAAAGAGGTGGCCTCTCTTACCTCTGGCAGGTACAACATAGTCCCATTGGTCAATAGAACAGAGGGAATATGGGTGTTTGCCCGTATGTATTTAAGCACTTCTCCAAAGCCCAAATGAAGTGTTGGTTCTCCTGAGCCTGACAGGGTAATAACGTCGGCCTCCACGCCACTTTCAAGCCATGAGCGCAGTTCTGCAATGACTTCTTCTGTTGAAACATATTCCTTTCTTTCCACGGTTTTTTGTGCAGTCCGTCCGAGCTGACAAAAGATACAGTCCAAGCTACACGTCTTGAGCGGTAAAAGATCTACACCTAGTGAACGTCCGAACCTTCGGGATGGTACTGGTCCAAAGAGATATTTGTATTTTTCTGTCATAACAATCTGGTTTTTCCTAAGTTCTGTGTGTCTTGGGCAGATGAACTGTGAATACTGAACCTTTTCCTGGCTCGCTGTCAACCCTGATCTGACCGCCGTGAGCTTCAACAATACTTTTTACTCCAGCAAGCCCCAGGCCTACCCCCTCTTTGTCATGCGTTGCTAAACCCCTATGAAAAGGGTCAAAAATAAAGGGTAGATCATCCTCAGCTATCCCAATACCTTCATCTTTCACTTCAATTATTACTTTATCGCTTGTCTGATTTATGGTGATTTTGATCTTTCCCTGGGAATGTGAGAATTTGATAGCATTGTCCAAAAGATTGGAAAATACCCTTCTCAGCTGTGTAGCATCAGCTTCGACGAGGATGATTTCATGCTCGGTATCAAGCTCCAGAGTCAATCCCAATTCTGCGGCTTTTACTTGATATGCCTCTACGAGTTCAAGTAACTCCCTATCCAGGGATATGGAAGAGAAATTTGGTCTTATTTTACCAGATTCTAATCTCGAAAAATCAAGGAAATCGTTAATCAAAGTTTCAATCTTGAATGCCTCGTCCCGGATAATCTTTAGATATCTTTCTCCCTTTTCAGGGTCAATACCGTATTTCTGGCTTAGCAATCTTAAAGCGAACCCGCCAATAATACTCAAAGATGATTTCATGTCGTGCGCAAGCATAGAAACCAGGTTATCTTTTTCTCTTTCGAGGCTCTTTATCCGAGAGATATCGTGGAAGGATTCAACACCACCAATCAATCTACCTTTTGGGTCAAAAAGCCCAGCACTGCTCATACGTACAGGGATTTGTTCCCCCCATTTATTGTGAATAGTTGTCTCTATTAAAGACAAGGGCTTATGTCCGTTGAGCACAGACCTGAGCGGGCATTGTGACATGCACCTTCCACCCCTCAAGACTTCTCCACAATGACGCCCTATAACCTCAGAAGCTGCAAACCCTGTTATCCTCTCTGCCCAAGGGTTGAAACCCGTGATTTGGAGATCAGCATTTACGGTCAATACACCAGCAGGAAGACTGTCAATAATCAGCTTATAGAACTGAAGGTCACTCATTCCGCCTTTTTCCAGGCTATAGCCGGACGGATTATCACTAGTTACTTCTGGGGCCCTTTTGTTTATCAAAGATTTCCTTTTTCGCATTCGAAGCCATCTTTGCGGGATTGGGGGGCCTGCCCTTTATTGGGCAGGATCCCGTCCAATCGCACTAGTGCCTTAGAAGCTTTCGCGTACTCTTATACCTCAGTTACGGTTATGGCCTCGGATTCACATACCTCGATACAGCTTTCACACCCAAGGCATTCTTCAGCGTTTACTGGCACTGACTTTTCATCCTGCAGTTCATAGACATCTACAGGGCAAATCTCAATACATTCCTCACATCCAATGCATTTTTCAGGATCAACTTCAGGTTTGAACATTATGTATCCTCCTTACCGAATAATCATTGAAGCAACTTTTTTGCTGCGTCCATAAGTAAAGCCTTGAACCTATCCAAGGTAATTGGATAAGGCTGGATGGGAATCCCCATCCAATCCGAATACTCTAAAAAATCTTCAGGCCGTTCTTCTATGTACTTATCCACATAACCGATAGCATCTAATACTATGGCCCCCCCTGTGTGCCTCGGGAAGTTTTCGTTAGCCAAGCCCCTATCCCATCCCTTAAACACATAATGGCGAAATTTTATCCATCCAGGTGTCATCCACCAGACCTTCTCTCCGCTTGCCACTTCTTGGGCAATCCTGTCTCGTTCCTCCTCACTTGCGAGCATGTCCATACAATGGGTGGCATCGATTCTGGTCACATCAGGGCCCTGCTCCTCGATAATTTTTTTCATGGTCCTCGTGGGATTGTCACCATTTACATAGCAGAATTTACCTCCATAAATCACGAGAACCTTTGGTGCGATTTCTTTGGCCTTATTGATTCTATAGATTAATTGCCGCTCCAATTCAGGGGGGCTCTCATGAAGCCCCGGGGTATTATAGAAGATATGGCGGGTGTCTAGAAATCCTTCTCGTTTTAGATGATTAAGCTCTAAATTTAATGTTCCACATGATACTATTGCGATATCTGAAAATGATGTGTCTTGCATGGTGTTTCTCCTTATCCTAATCCTAGTTTTGGATACCCAATACCATGCCGAATAGCTTTCCTTACCTTTTCCCCTTCTCTCCATGGCCGGAGCCGAATTGCCCCTTTAGGGCATTGCCCCACGCACCAGCCACAACCAATACACGCCGTTTCATCCACCTGGGCCACTTTCTCGACCTTGATGGCATGGGTTGGACATGTCTTTTCGCATGTGCCACACCCCACACATTTGCCTTCATCAACAAATGCCTTCCATTTGTCTGATAAAGGCCTCGCTTGACATAGCCGGGAAATTTTTGTTTCTAAAACCTCTAATCTCTTTTTAATTTCCTTCGCTTGTGCCTTTAATTGCTGGAGCTCTATTTTGCGATCGTAGAAGGTCATTTAGGGTCCTTTTGTAATTACAAATAGTCTTGCATACTTCCCTGAAAATTAATATTTCTGCGCCAGTTCGTATCCACTGTGTATTGCGGTAAAGATATCTTGTACTTCTTTGGCGTCTCCAATAACTTCAAGATGCTGAACTGCTTTCCTTATATCTTCACTAGGACCTGGTGCTGAAAGCATTCCAGAGGCAAGGATAACCGTTTGGAACGGCTGCAAAGACATGGGCGAACCATCCTTTTCAATATCCACCCTGTCTGGCAAGAATGCCTTGACCCTTGTATGCGGCATGATCGTGATATTATTCATTTTCTCTATTCGCATTAGGGCCAACTTTTTTGTGATGATTTCCATCATTCCGCCTATGGGGTCGGTGCGTTTTGTTGCCACCACCTCGTAGCCTTCATTGCCCAGCCTTTCTGATATTTCGAGCCCAACCCTGCCTGCTCCGATGACAAGAACCCTAGGACCTTTCACCTGTTTCTTGCCTTCCAGGTATTCCAGAGAGGTCAGTACATGTTGGTCGTTCGATCCGGGAATCTCTGGCACATTCTGTACTGCACCGGTAGCCCATACCAGTAGATCAGGGGCCGCTTCATTGACAAAAGAGACATCCACTTCTTTATTAAGTAAGATTGTTACCCCACCCCTTTTGATGGCTCCTTCTAGGGCTTGCAAACCCAGCTTAAGCTCGCTCTTCCCAGGTAGCTGCCAGGCAAGCGCAAACTGACCGCCTAGGTAATCTTTCTTTTCAGCAAGCGTTACCCGGTGGCCACGCTTGGACATATAAAGGGCCGCTGCCATACCAGCAGGCCCTCCTCCAACTACCAATACATTTTTAGGGTTGTCAGTCCTTTTCAGAGGTGGCCGTCCAATTTCGGGGTTCAGATTGCACCCCAGGGGTTGGGCATTTTTGAGTCGGTGCAGGCAACCCTGTAGACAATAGCCGCAATACATAATCTCCTGATAACGGCTTTGACTCCATTTTTCCAACAACTCCGGATCTGCTATAAGTGGTCTCCCTACAGCCACCATATCAGACAAACCCTTTTCTAAGATCTCAATAATCTTCTCTTTTCTTCCCATCCGACCCGCAGCAATAACTGGTAAATTTGTATGTTGCCTTACCCATGAAAGGGCATCCATCTGGGGTTTCTGAGGCAGGCTCCCGTGATGAAAATACCATGGAGGACTAAAGCATGAATTTCCCATGCCCACGTGGATGGCTGCGATTCCCTGGGCCTTTGCCAACTCCATTAGCGCCAACAAGTCCTCATTACTGATACCGAATTCCGGTGACATTTCATTTCCTGAAATCCTCAAAATCAAGGGTACATCTGGCGCACCTTCCTTGATATTGCTAAGCACTTTCTGGGCAAAGAGGAGGCGGTCCTGCCCATAGTTATCATCTCTTTTGTTAATTTTGCCGTTCAAGAATTGTGAAACAAGGTATCCGTGTCCTCCTTGAATCTCAATCAGGTCAAACCCAGCATCCACCGCCTTTTCTGCAGCACTGCCATAAGCGGATAAGATTTCATCAATTTCGTTCTGAGTGAGAGGCTGAGCCTCTTCCCCAGTAGTAGGACATGTTATGGGAGAAGGGGCTTTAGGCCTCGCACCCGTTGCCTTTGGATTAGCCGCAGCACCTGCATGATTGAGATGAAGGCAGGCCAGCCTATTCTGTTCATGTATAACATCCACGATCCTTTTCAGTTCATCAACACTATGGGGGAAATGAACTGAAAGTTGCTTCGGGTGTTCCCTCCCATTAGGTGTTACTGCAACTGGCTCAAGGATAATAAGCCCCGGACCGTTGCTTGCGATCTGCTTATAAAACAATAATTGTCGTTTGGTGACTGTGCCATCGGGGTTTCCATAGCCGAGCTTGATGGGCGGAAACACGAATCGATTGATCAGTTCCAGATTCCCCAGCCTATAGGGCTTGAACATCCTTTCCACGGAAAGCCTCCTTTCTATGAATGTCTCTGGTTAAAGCAACTGCCCTTTCCCTTGCTCAAGAACTCTTTTCAAGGCCTCTCCAAGAAAGCTTTCTGTTTGTAGGCCTATTATGCGTTCTATCTCTTTGTTGTCTTTAAAGACAATCAGAGTAGGTATATTATAGATCTTTAGAGACCTAGCAAGCTCTTGGTGCTCGTCTACATTCAGCGAATATACCGTCGCCTTCCCCTCAAATTTTGAAGCCAATTTTTTCAAAATAGGCTCTTGGAGACGACAGGGGGCGCACCATGGCGCATTGAAATCTACTAGGCTTACCCCATACCTAATCCTCTCATAAAACTCGTGATCTGATCTAATTTCTTTGATTGTCATTTTTTATTATTGAAAAGAAAGAATGATGTTTTGCTCTTTATTTACTCAATTTCCGTGCCAAACCATAATTTTGCCTCAAAGTTAAGGATCTACTTGAGTTAATAAATTTAATTCTTTGACATTTCAATATATCTTGGAAATATTAAATGGCTGGCTATTTGCCCTGAAAATAACTTGACAATTGTGGGTAACGTTACTAGGTATATTGGTGACGCTTTGTAACGTTACAGGGTGAACGGTATTTTGGGTTCCGAAGATTCACTCTTTGTCCCTTCCCTTGCATAAAAGGAGAAATAATTATGAATAGGGCTAAAATCACCGAGTTTGATGCCCGTTTTGCCAAACTGCTTTGGGAATCCATGGGTGATGGAGTTTTTACTCTGGACAGTAAAGGAAAAATAACCTCATGGAACCCTGCCATGGAACGCATCACCGGGTATAGTGCTGACGAGGCGGTGGGAAAAAGCTGTTCATTTTTGAATTTTAATCGTTGCTTTGGAAGGTTATGTCCCACTGGTCTAGAGGAATGTGGAATTGTCAAACACGATAGGAATGAATCTACAGAGTGTTTCCTCAGACATAAGGAAGGATTTGACGTCCCAGTGGTTAAATGTGCACGAGTAGTAAGGGATGACGATGGGTCAATAAAAGGCATTGTGGAAACTGTTACTGATCTCACAGAACTCAAGGAGGCCAGACGAAAGGCAGAGGAAGCTATTAGGCGTCTGGCTGAGGTACATAGGTTCGATAGGATTATTGGGAAAAGCCATGCCATGCAACAGGTTTTTTCAGCCATACAGGCGGCCGCAACAAGTGAGGCCACTATCCTTCTTCAAGGAGAAAGTGGTACAGGAAAGGAGCTGGTTGCGGGTGCCATCCACTATAACAGCAGTCGGGCAAACATGCCATTTGTGACCGTTAATTGCAGCGCCCTTTCTGAATCACTCCTTGAAAGTGAGCTTTTTGGGCACATAAAAGGCTCTTTTACCGGAGCCATCCGTGATCGAGTGGGGCGGTTTGAGGAGGCCAACGGTGGGACCATATTCCTAGATGAAGTGGGTGAAATTACGCCCTTTATACAAGTGAAATTACTCCGCGTATTACAAGAGAGGGAAATAGAGCGGGTGGGTGAATCAAAAAGGCGAAAAATAGATATTAGAATAATTGCGGCAACGAACCGTAATCTATTTGAACTAGTAAAAAGGGGCGAATTTCGTGAGGATTTGTATTATCGGCTCAAGGTTTTCCCCATCAATATCCCACCCCTTAGAAGCCGAAAAGAGGACATACCTTTATTGGTAAGCCACTTTGTTACAGTGCAAAATCGTAAGACGGGAAAGCATGTCCGTGGATTGACTCAAGCTGCGATGCGAATTCTTTTGGATTATGACTGGCCTGGCAACGTCCGCGAGCTAGAAAATGCCATTGAGCATGCGTTTGTTCTTTGTAATGATGAGTATATAGATGTATTTGATTTGCCGGTTGAAATCCGGCAGTTGAGGTATCAACCGTATATCCACAATGAGACGGGCAGAGTGGCAGGCACTTCGGCCACCCAAAAAGAAAAGCTCTCACGGGAAAAACTTATTAAAGTCCTCTTACAATCTGGCTGGAATAAGGCTGAGGCGGCCCGCCGGGTGGGCTTGAGCAGGACAGCGATTTGGAAGTATATGAAAAAATGGGCAATCCCTCTCAAGAAGCCTGATTCCAAAGCCGCAGACTAGGCAGCGGGGTGTCTCCTTTATGCCAAAAGGGCTGCCAGCAGAACAGCCAAGATTCCATTCAAGAAGATTCCATCAAATGTCCCAGCACCCCCTATAGAAGCAACTGGTGCCCCAAGGTCGCTTATCTTTTTCAAGTTTAGAAGGTCAGCCCCGATCAAGGTACCTAAAGTACCGGATATATAAGCCACCCCTGGTATATGCCCGTTTCCTGCAATGACGGAAACCAAGGCAGCCAGGAGGGGTGGTAAAAAGGCCGGTAGCGCAATACCTAGGCCACGGACTGGTTTGGCAAGCCTATATGTGATGATGCTCATGAATACTGTAGCAATGGCCGCCCTCCCCCATACACCTGTCTTGAACAACAAATAGAGGGAGATTACCGTGGGTATAATCGCCCCGCCTAGATTAACTGCGACTACCGTTTCCTTTTTTCTCCAAACGGGAACTACATATCTGAATCCAAAAAAGTCAACTCGGGTCTCAGCGGTCATGGTCTCTTGGGGTATCTTTTTTATGGGGATGTTTACGAAGCTTCCTACCAAGGTGGTAAATAGGGCCGTGAAAACATACTGAGGAGGAATTCCTATCTTTGTAAAAGCGAGCGCAATGAGGTTTATCTGCACCATTATGAAAAAGAATAAAATAGAAAAGAAAAAGAGGATAATAAACAAAAATGTAAGTGGGTTGAAAAACATATCCTGTGTTCCTCAATTGCTGGTTTGAAGGATGCGGGGCATATACTACTTGAGTTCGTATACTAACATTAGCCTGCACATGGTTCCAGAAAAAAGAAGAACCCTCTAAGCGCTTTTTGTTGACATACAAAACCAATTTCCCTAAAGTTCTTTCGCAACAGGTTTATTAGGAATAATTACTTTTGGGAAAGGGGTGACAGGATGCTGATTTCAGGAAAGGATTATATTGAGAGGCTTTCAAGTTATAAGAGAGATGTATTTGTTAAAGGAGTAAAGGTCCGGGACTTTGTAAACCATCCGAACATCAAACCAGCCGTAAATTCTATTGCGTTTACATATGATCTCGCCAAAGAGAAAGAGGAATACTCTCCCCTTTCCGATTTGGTAGGAGAAAAGGTTAACAGACTGAACTACATAAATAGTAGCCCCGAAGATCTTATAGCCAGACTTGATTTTCAGAGAGAACTGAGTATGAGGACAGGTACTTGCAATTATAGGTGTCCTGGTGCTGATGCCATGTGTTCTCTTTATCCTGCAACCAAGGAGCTGGATGAAAGACTTGGAACAGATTATCATAAAAAGTTTCTCAGGTTTCTCAAAGAGATACAAGCAAAAGACTACGCGTGTACCGGCGCCTTGACTGACACCAAGGGTGACAGATCGAAAAGGCCAAAAGACTCCAGAGATATGTATGTCCATGTGGTAGAAAAGACAGATGATGGCATTGTTGTCAGTGGTGCCAAGATCCATCAAAGCGGTGCATTCGCAGCAGATATTAACTTTGTGCTGCCAACTCAAACTTTCAAGGAAGGGGAAGAGGAATTTGCAATTGCCTTCGCAGTAACACCTAAAGATGAGGGAGTCAAGTATGTCTTACAAAATACGGGCTTTCAGGCTAAGCTCAGGGAAGGTGGAGAATTTGAGCCGGGCAATCCGAAATATGGAGATAGGCTTACTTGTACAGTTATTTTTGATAATGTCTTTATTCCATGGGAGCGGGTATTCATTTTTGAAGACCTAAAGGCAGAAAGAAAAGCGCTCACGAACTTTGCCAATTCTCATAGGTGCGCGGGTGCTGCATGTAAAGCCGGGTTCATTGATTCAATGATTGGAGCGGCCAGTTTGATGCTAAAGGCTAACGGGCTCGAAAAAGTCCCTGCGCTTCGACAGAAACTTGGAGAAATGGTTGGTGTGAGTGAAGCTGCTTATGGAATTGCCATTGGTGCGGCTACTAAGGGTTTTGACGATTTTGGCGCCAGACAGCCCAATGTACTGATGGCAAACGCAGGGAAAATTATTGGAGTAGAAGGGTTCAATAAGGTTATTATGCACTTGGCAGATATTGCTGGGGGCATACCTGTTACAGCTCCATCAGAATTTGATCTAAAGAATCCTGAGATTGGCGCACTTGTAGAAAAGTATCTCCAGGCAAGCCCCAACTTCAATACAGAGGAAAGACTTAAGATAATCAAATTTATTGAATTTTGGGCAACCAGTTCTCATTTGTTGGGTGGTATTCATGGTGGCGGCTCTCCTGCAGCCGCAATCATATTCCTTCAAATGCTGGCAGATATCAATTCAAAGGAAGGGGCTGTAAAAGAGACTCTGGGGCTTAAAAAGTAGGGAGTGCCCCTGTGGCTTTCCTCACTTTCACTACAATTTCCAAGATCAATCTAGTTACTTATTTTGGTGCTTAGATATCCTATCACCTTCCATTCTGGTGGACTTTACCCGATTTTCTTCGAAGATCGGGTAAAGCGCCCCGTTGGACTTATGAATCACCACACCCCCGCCGAATAATATATATACCTCCTCCTCCAAAAATATCCTGCAAAGGAGGCAACCAATGGCCGACAACCTGTACATAACAGCGACAGAGGCCCGTAGCGGTAAGTCAGCCATTTCCCTTGGCATCATGGAATTGGTCCTGCGCAAAGTGGAGCGAGTGGCATTTTTTCGACCTATTGTTGCTAGTGCAGGTGATAATGACATTGACCTGATTGCCTCTCACTTTAAACTAGATACGCCCTATGAGGACATGTTTGGCGTAACTAGTGAGGAGGCCAGTGAGCTAATAGGCCATGGCAGAGAAGAGGAAATTATAGAGAAAGTAATTGATAAGTATCAACGTCTGTCAGGGGACTTTGGCTTTATCCTTTGTGAGGGCACGGACTTTGCCTCTGTTACTGCTGCATTCGAGTTGGACATCAATGCAGAGATAAGTAATAATCTTGGCTCCCCTGTTTTACTTGTGGCAAATGCTCACCAAAAGACACCCACCGAAACCATTCGAACAATTGATATGGCCCTTGACTCCCTAACTGATAAAGGGTGCCAAACCGTGGCCACCATTGTGAATAGGGTGAATCCTCTCCAGAGAATGGAGACTGCGCTGTTAACCCAGACCCAGATGCCAGCCAGCTTGCAGAAATTGCGCTCACTTCTGCACACACTGCCAAGACCTTCGATATGGGTTTCATGGGACATCGCATTCCTACGTGGCAGAACAGGCTGCCAATTACCTGAAAAAGCCCCTTGAGTCACTTAACCTCATCACCATTCATCTTGGCAATGGCGCAAGCATGGCTGCCATTAAAAGGGGCAAATGTGTTGACACCAGTATGGGTATGACGCCCCTTGAAGGACTTGTGATGGGTACCCGTTCAGGAGATATTGATCCTGCCCTTCCCTTTTTTTTGGCCGATCAACTGGGGATGAACCTGAAGGAAATTGATAATTTGTTGAACAAGGAAAGCGGCCTAAAAGGGATTTGCGGCACCAACGATATGCGGGAAGTTATTGAGCTGAAAAGGCAAGGAGACCAAAAAGCCAAGCTGGCGTTAGATATCTATTGCTATAGGATAAAAAAGTATATAGGTGCCTATTTGGCGGTGCTGGGCAGCTTGGATGCCTTGGTATTTACGGCGGGGATCGGTGAAAATTCCTCAGAAGTAAGGGCCCTGTCCTGCAAAGGACTTGATAGGCTAGGAATTCGTATTGATGAGGAAAAGAATGCCAGAAAATCAGAGGGAATCAGAGAAATCAGTCAACCTGACAGCCCCATAAAGATCCTGGTCATTCCAACAAACGAAGAGCTTAAAATCGCCTTGGAAACTGTAAGGGCCTTGGAATCAATGGAGAAGGAAGTCTAATCTGACGGATACCACGGGCATCCCAGAAGGGGATGTGCATCGTTTTTCATCAAATTGTCATCCGTTGTGGATGGACATTAAAATTTAATTGTAAAGATTTTTGCCTGATGAGCGATAAGAGTTTTGGATAAGTCTATTTGCACAGGAAACTTTGCTGTATGAGGAGGGATGGGTTCATGTCATTTACAATGACTCTTGGCCGAAGGATTGGGGTAGGAATTGCCATCATGTTGGCCCTTTCGGTCATTGTAGGCCTTGCAGGTTACATGGGGCTAACCAAGGTCACAAAAGTAACCGATTTCTACCGTAAGATTAACGAACTTCAACAAACAATGTCATCCCTTAAGGGTGAAACCGACCAGTATTTCCTGGCAATTTTTCAAGGAAACAAGGAGCTGGAAACCAAATCCTTTAAAAAGGTTAAGGCCCGATTAAAGAAGGCCGAAGGGAAGGTACGGGAAATTGAAAAATATGTCACTGGGGATGCCCAAGGAAAAGAAAAACTCAAAAAACTACAAGATAACGTAAAAGGTTACGGTGTCCTCTTTGAAAAATATGCCAAGGCGGAAGTGCCCAAAAGAAAATTAGCAAAGGAAATCGAGGCATATTACGAACCGGTTCTCTCCAAGATCCAGGACGGCACCCTCTGGGTGGAAGACATGAGTGTCACCTGGAAGGTTCTTGTAAATGTTGTTCAAACATACCTGAACAAGAGCACAGGTGAGAACTGGGCAAAGGTGGAGAAAAGCCGAAAGAAGTTCTGGAAGGCTCAAAAGGAGTGGGCAAAGCAGGTGGGCTCCAGCAAGCAACTCACGCCGATTGCAAAGAAGATCCAGGCCATGGTCCAGGAGTACGACTCAAGGGTCGAACAGTTCAAGGCCCATGTTACCAACCAGCAGCAATACATGGCTACTATGAATCGGTACAAGGAGAATTTGGATGCTGTTTGCGCTGATTTGGGGAAACGGAGTGTGGAAGTGCTAAAGGCCCAGACCCGTTTTTCCTCTAAGATGATCTTTTGCTCTATTCTCGCAGCCCTCCTCTTTGGGACCATCTATGCGTTTTTCTCCACTAAGAAGATCGTACGTAGGATCAACACCGTGATTGAAGGTGTGACCACAGGATCAGAGCAGGTTTATCAGGCCACCGAGCAGGTGGCCTCGGCCAGTCAGGCCGTTGCGGAAGGAGCATCCGAGCAGGCGGCTTCTCTTCAAGAGACATCCTCCGCCCTTGAAGAGATGGCCTCCATGACCAAGAGCAATGCCGATAACGCTGTCCAAGCTAAGGACATGATGAATGAGGCCAAGGAAATTGTCCGAAAGGTCGAAGATCATATGCTTGAAATGGAAAAGGCTATTGAGAACATCACAAAATCCAGTGAAGAGACTGGAAAGATTATAAAGACCATTGACGAGATTGCCTTCCAGACAAATCTCCTCGCTTTAAATGCTGCTGTGGAGGCAGCTAGGGCGGGCGAGGCTGGAGCTGGGTTCGCTGTGGTGGCAGATGAGGTCCGTAATCTCGCCATGAGGGCCTCAGAATCAGCAAAAAACACCGCTAAACTGATCAAAGATACAATCAAGGTGGTAAAAGAGGGAAGCGAACTTACTGAGGTAACTAGAGAGGCATTCAAGGAAAATATTGCAATTACAGGAAGGGTGCACCAATTGGTGGAAGAAATAGCAGCAGCGTCCACTGAGCAGTCCCAAGGAATCGATCAGGTCAACAGGGCCGTTACAGAGATGGAGCGGGTTGTGCAGCAAAATGCTGCCCATGCGGAACAATCTGCTAGCGCTGCTGCACAGATGAATGCCCAGGCCAAGGAAATGAGAAAATTTGTAAAAGATTTAATAATGCTTGTGGAAGGAAAGACACAACAAGCATAAATTTGCTATCACGTATTTGACTAAGAAAGAAGACTCAGACTGATAACAGCATTCCACGTAGTATCCAGGAAAGGGGCACCCCCGTTTTTTTATGTCCTTTAGTACCCTACCCTTTGACAGCTTGGTAGGGAGAATCTTTTGTGAAAAGAAGTCAAATGCCCCACCCAGTCATCAAATGTCCGGACAACTCCATCGTGAAGGGTCTGCTCCATGATATTTACATACTCTCCGACGGACTTCTCTTTGTTTTCTTCGCCCGTCTTTTCCAGTTCCTCAAGTAACCGTGGGATTTCCTTTTGCTTTAATCGCTCAAGATCCCTATCCAGCATATCTATGACCCGCTGAATCTCTCCCTCAAGGTCTCTCTTAGTTCCTTGTACTTATCAAGCATGCCATCCTCCAAAAATAAACCCTGCTCGGCATTGCCTCGCAGGGTCTTCATAAAAATAACCCCACCAGGCATAGGTCCGGTGGGGTAGGTATGTTTTTAACCCCTACCCCAAACCTAAAGCCGATTTGAGATAGAAGTCATCAGCCCCATGTTTCAGAGGCGGTTAATGGCGGACTTCATCGCCAATTTATTTGTGAAATATAGCACAATCAGGAAAAATTGTCAACTTTTTCTTATCCCTCCTATTTCCCCCCAGAAAAAGCCAACATCCACACCCCGAGCAGAATAAACAACACGGCCGCCCCTGATTTCACATAGTTTTCGGGTACCCATCTACCAATAAGTGAGCCGAAGAGAACTGCCAGCAATGAGGTCAGAACTAGTGCTCCAGCAGCCCCGATAAAGACCGAAAGCCGAGATTTGGCTTCAGCGGCAAAACTCAACGTAGCTAACTGGGTCTTATCACCTAGTTCAGCCAAGAAGATCATCGCGAATGTGGTTAGCAGCACCTTAATGTCCATTTGTTGTTCTCCTGTTCCTAAAAATGCCCCCAGCATTATCTTTCTTATTTCTTAGCCAGCAAAATTATCTCTTTCTCCTGTGAGGATATAAAATTGGAATAACCTTGGCCCTGTCTTTCTTGTATATTTTAAAGTCTTTATCAAGTGTAAATACAGAGCTTTCAGGGTATAGTTCTGCCATTCGGATAAGACAGGCGTCTGCGAGGGAAATTGGTAGTTCACAATATTTGTTTATCAGGAAACTTAATCTTTCTAGGTGTTGATTAAGCTTAAAAGAGACGTCAAGCACTTTTCTTCGCAGGAGTTCAAAAACAGCTTCCTGCCCTCCTTGGATTCTTGAAAGAAGAAAACATGCCTCCGACAGTACCGGTTCACATGTCAGTAAAGGAGGCTCAATCCCAGCCCACTGCTCTACCACCCATTGATGGTACCTGTCTCGCCTGTTGAGGAAGGCTACTAATGGTCCTGTATCCAAAATAACGTCACGTCTCATTTTCCATAACCTTTCATGTGCTTGGGATTAAATGAAAGATCCCAAGCACCTTCCACGCAGCCAGCCAAGTCTTTGGATAGGTCCAGGCATGAACTATTCCGAGATTTATTTTCTTCTCTCAGAAATTTCTCAATGGCTAACCTGATTATAGCTGACCTACTTTTACCCGTCTCTTTTGCAACAGCATTCAGAATTGTGATTAAAGACTCAGGTACCTTGATCGAGATATTCTCCATTATCCTCCTCCGGTAATACCCTTTTTACACAAGGTAACACACAGGGGCTTGAAATTCAATGGCTTTGGGGCATAATCAACTTGAAATACTTTTTACCCTGTGCTTACTATCCACGTATCTTCCAGCTTAAGGGACAATACATGCATTTTCCTATATCAGGAGTTGAGGTATCGCCTATACTTCCCGTGGCCGTTGCCTTTGGTGTCTCATTCTTCACCTCCATGGGTGGTGTTTCCGGCGCTTTCTTGCTTCTTCCCTTTCAGGTAAGTGTTTTGCATTTCACATCTCCTGCTGTGAGCCCCACGAACCTTGTCTATAACATTATAGGGATACCAGGGGGTGTGTATCGATACATCCGGGAAGGAAGAATGGCCTGGCCTTTGGCCCTTGTGATAATTTGTGGAACTCTCCCAGGGGTCTTTATCGGAGCCATACTCAGAATTAGGTACCTGCCTGACCCTCGCCATTTCAAGGTATTTGTGGGATGTGTGCTTCTCTATATCGGTATTAGGCTGCTCTACGATCTTACCTCAAAGGCAAAGGTTGCCAAGACAAAGACCACGGAGTTAGAGGAGCGCTTCAAACAAAAAGCTGGCAAGATGCATGGCATCAGCCCTGATGCTCATAAATCTTCAATAAGCACAGTAAGATTTTCTCTAAGCAAATATACCTTTCAATTCTATGGTGAGACATTTACTTTTCACACCACCCTTGTGTTTGCCCTGACCTTTTGTGTAGGCATAATCAGCGGTACCTATGGCATTGGGGGTGGGGCCATAGTTGCACCGTTCCTCATAGCTATATTCAGGTTGCCTGTATATGCCATAGCAGGAGCGACGCTACTCAGCACCTTTCTTACTTCAGTAGTGGGGGTGGCGTTTTATACCCTGATAGCCCCCTTTTACGCTTACACAGGGTTGGCCATAACACCGGATTGGAAACTTGGGGTCTTGTTTGGTCTCGGAGGGCTTATGGGAATGTACTGTGGGGCCCGTACGCAAAAGTATTTTTCCGCACGTCTCATTAAGCTCATTCTAGGTATGCTAATTGTAATGCTTGCCTTGCGTTATATCTCAAATGTCTTTTAACATTGCCTAATTTACAAAAAAAGCGGGCTGTATTGCCCGCTTTGCCCTCCTGGCTGACTCGAATAAGCCAGCGATTAGGCCGTTTTTACAGGGATTTTCTTGACAGTCTCTTCTTTGACTTTGGGCAGTGTTATTTCAAGAACACCGTTCTTGTAATTGGCAGTCACCTTATCTGCATTCACCTCGCCAGGGAGCTGGATAGACCTGGTGAAGCTTCCATATGCCCTTTCAATGCGATGGAAATCTTCCTCTTTGGTCTCCTTTTCATGTTTCCGCTCACCTCGCAAGGTTAATACGTTGTTATTAAGAGAGATGTCAAAGTCCTTGGGATCAACTCCTGGTATCTCTGCTCGAACTATATACTCTTTGTCTGTCTCGGAAAGGTCTATGGAAGGGATCCACTGCCCGTCAGAAGGTGTCATCTCAAAGGGCCAACCCTCAAAGAATCGATAGAAGAGGCTGTCAATTTCACGTCTGAAAAGGTCAATGTCTTTTCTCTCACGCCAAGGTATGAGACCCAACATAAGACCTCACCTCCTTCGACGTTTGATTTTTTGTCCATTTCCTTTTTTTTCGCTAAAAAAATAATCCGCCCTTTCTGTTTGTCAAGGGGGTGGACTGACTGATTAGGAAAAATTTTGGGAGGACCAAAAGAAGTATCCTAATAGGCTACACAACGAAACCCCAAGATGTTGGAGCAATGATCTGGTTCAAGAAGGACCCTGGTCCATAAGGGGGTTTCCTTTTTTGCAACCCAACCGCCCCCTTTGGCTATATAATATATTGTTTCTTTCCTGTTGGCATTTTTTTGCGTAAATGTGGTGCTTGTCCATTCCATCACGTTTCCAAGGGTATCCACTATCCCAAGTTCGTTTGTATGTTTCTTGAAGCGGTCCACCGGCGCAGTATTGCCTATTCTACTGGTTTCCACATTACACGAATCTTCACGCCACTTCTCACCCCAAGGGAAAGGTAGTCCCTTTCTGGTCCTTGCCGCTGCCTCCCATTCGGCCTCTGTGGGTAAACGTTTTCCTGTCCACGCAGCAAAGGCTATTGCGTCCTCAATACTTACCTGGACTACAGGATGAGATCTCTTGCCATGCAAATGACTCCCTGGCCCTGTTGGTTGATACCAGCAAGCGCCCTCCACCCTTTTCCTGGTAATTCCAGATTGCCACGTGAACATCTTTTTTCCTGTGATAGGGTCAATGGTTTCCCTAAAGCGTCCTTCGTAAACCACCCCATAACCAACACGTTCTGCTGTGGTCACATAACCCGTCTTCTCAACAAATATTTCAAATAGGCCGTTGGTTACAGGAAACCTACCTATGTAAAAAGGCTCTAGTGTGACTAGGCGCTCCAAATGGTGTTTCTCATATTTATCTTTGCTACCGATGAGGTATTCTCCTCCTTGAATGAGGAGATATTCATTGTAATACCGATCCATAGCACCGAGATATCCATCAAAGGCCTCAGCCAAAAGTCTAGCCTTTGTAATTGGATCCTCTGGATCCAGGTCTTCCACTCCGAGCCCTTCTCCAAGCCCTAACTCCGTTTCCCCAGCTTCTAAATTGTCCTGTGACCCTTTTCCGCATTGACCCTCATATAAGGCCGTAGATTCTGCATCCCCCAAGGTTTCTATTGAGCCTTGCCCCGATGGTTCCATATCCAGTTTGGCTTGAGCTTCGAGCAAGTAATCGAAGCCTTGCCCTTCGTCAGCAAGCGGCTCAGATCCCTGCTCCTCCATCGGTTCGTCATCCTCTTCCAGGATTTCCTCTATATCAACTATATCAGCATCCTGCGTCAAAATGTCGTCGTCTTCGGTTTCACTCGTTACATCTTCTTCAGCAGATGTTCCTGGGTGCATATTTCCCTGGCTTCCAGAGAAGTACCCCTCGTCATCCAACAAGCTTCCCCCTTCACTTTTTCCCCCCAAATATTTGGAGGGGGACCCCTGACCTCCCTCTTCAACCCCTCCCCCATTGGGCCCCATTGCCGTGCCTTCACCTGCATCAGCACCCTCAGGGCTTCCTTCTCCTTCTGTCCCTATATTGAGCGGAGGCTCAGGGCCTTCGCCTTCCACATCCACATCTAACAATTCTTCCTCTTCATCTTCATCAATATCCACTAAGTCTAGTTCTTCATCCGTAATCTCTTCATAAGTATCGTCTATTTCCTCAGCCCCTTGGCCTGCCGCTAATCCTAAACCACTGGAGACACCACCACCTTTTTCATGGCCAGCGTCTTCATCTTTACCGGCCTGTTTCTCCATAACCTCTGTCTGTTGGGGGCCAAGGCCTAAGCCTACTTCCCTGGAAATGGAATGGATCGCTTCTTTCAGTGAATTGAGGAGTTTTTCGGTTTCAGGCGAGTTTCCTTCTAACAACCCTTTCTCAGTTGACAGTGTGCTGCTTACTATCTTCAGGACATCAGTAATTTGGTTAAGGCTGACTCCACCAGTCGCTTTAACCTGCTCTGTAAATTCATTCAAGACCCGATCCTTCGCCTCTTCACACATTACAAAGGTGTTGCTCGGGCCAATAACAACACCTTCGGGATTTTTCCCATCTCTATATAGACGCATCAAATCTGCGTTTAAGGCAGATCTAATGCTATTAAAATTTCGCATCTTTCGCTTGACCGCGTCGCTGGCCTCATCAGGAATCTGCCAGATTTCCCTAATCAGTCTTTCTGTGTCTATCTTATTGATTTCATTTATAGAATTTTCCCCATTATAGTAACTTCTAACAAGCCTCAAAAGCCGGGATTTCGCCGACTTTTCGTTTCTGTAGTTGAGGTTAGAGATCGCCTCATCAATTCCTTGAACTGTGATCATACCGCCTGCCAAGTTGCACCCTGCCCCTTTCTAGCACTATCTTTAAAAATAATCGGATAGGTGACGGATATTCTTCAGGATTTCTTCTTATTTCCGAATACTGGGTTGCCTATTGTCTGAAACATAAGCTTTGACGCTTGGGAGGATATTTCCTTGTCAAACCTGGAATGAAGATTATTAAGGTGTTTTTCGCCCTTGCTTCAGGAAGTTAGGCATAATTTTTGAATAGCTTATGGCAAAAGCACATCTCGAAGCGCATTACAAAAAGGGATCAAATAGGAGGACATCATGAAAATTACCGATTCTGAGGTAATCAGGAGCGGGGAGCGAGATCTTATTGAGGGGATTATTGCTGATCTGGATTGGGAGGCAATTGACAATTTAATCAAAGAGAAACATGGATTGGAAGTGGAAGAGGACGTAGAGTTTAGAAACGGCGATCTTGTAGTCGTGGAAAACAAGATAGCCTATAAACTCGATTTCCAGGTAAGGCTCAATATTTCCATCTTATTGGATAGGGAGGGGAACTATCTTTCTCTTGAAGCCTTCACAAAAGCAGAGGACAAATCAAACTCATCGAATCAAGTAGATGAGGTGAACACCCGCTCTCAGGAGGATACCCTCCAAACCCAGAAGAAGGCGGCCCAGTAAGACCTGTTCATTTACGGCGTGTTATATTTCTGCTTGAGTTATTATTTAAGGGAAACAAATAATGGAAGATTTAGGCATTACTTCTGACAGATTAAAAATGAACCTGGAGCCATTTGGCAGAGTACTTCAAGACAAGATAACCCAATTGGCCGGAGGTAATATTCTTCCATACCAGTTTCAAATTGATGTGCCTAGTCTGGTATGCATGCTTTTGATAGCGGAAAGATATGAAGACATGATAGGAGAATCATTAGCCAAGTCTTTTACCAAGGATGACTTGGCTCGTGAAGCCTTTGAGCTAGGCCTTCCTGAGCAACTATCCTTTGAGCCCGCAATACAAGATCTGCTTAATAAAAAATACATCCGCCTATTGGACGGAAGTACTATAAAACCTGAAAAATCTTTATTTGAGGCCACAAGGATCCTCCAAAAGCTTTTCCCTCGAATGGCAGGGCTAAATATGCTCGCCTATTTGGTCCAAACTATAGAAGAGGTTTTGTCTGGCAGGAAGGACCTTGACTTCGCAGTACGCCAATTTGATGAAACCCTGAGAATTCATGGAAAACCAATCAAGGGAAAAAAGGGCCAAGCCAATCTTGATCCCTCCTTAGTTTTTAAGGGCTTGAAAAAGGCGGCAAAAGCACATTCTTCACAAATCGGATCAGCATCTTCAAATATCATATCCTCCGCAATGGGAGGTGCAGAAGTTGAAATCAAGGACTTTGAAATGGCAGATCTTTTTGCCGAGGCAGAACCTTCAATACAGGATCAGGCAAAGAACGGGGAATTATCATACAAGCAATTTCAAGATGAAATGTTGATAGAAACAGAAACTGGGGACATCGGCCTGCTGGGGGACAAGCCCCTGGAAAAAAATCAAGACATTGGAGAAAAAACTCCTGCAGAAATGCTAGGGATCATGGGTAAAGATGAGCCGCTACCCACGACAGCCATTGACGAGGAACAAAAGGAAGAGAACAATGCCTTAATATCTACTGATAGGAAGGAGGTCGAGCAGAATCTTTCCTCTCCACTGGGAGAGGGACCAGGGGAGAACAGATCAGCGCCGGCCCACCAAGCTAGTGGGCCTGACGACGAGGAAGTAGAAAAGAAAATATGTGCTTTTGAAGAAGATTCGACCCTTTTGTGTCCCTTATGCGGAAGAGGTAAGGTCGAGAAGCACACCACATCCAAAGGTAAGGCGTACTATCAGTGCAACTTGGATTCATGCAATTTTATTAGCTGGGGAAAACCCCTACATACACGCTGTCCCGTTTGCAATAACCCCTTCCTCGTGGAAACCATCAGTCCATCTGGGGAGACCTTTCTAAAATGCCCTCGCGCAACTTGTGGTTATAGAGGGACAGGAGACTCACCACCCACGTTACAGCCAGGTCCAAAGGTCGTTAAAAGGCCCAGGAAAAGGATGGTCAAAAGGCGGGTATTGCGCCGTAGGGTATAGCAAAAAATACTTTCTATTTGCAATTCCCAAAAAGAGGCTTATACTAATAAAACAAAAACCCCGCTTAGGCCATGGTAAAATATCACTTTTTGGGAAGGTGAGTATTTATGCCAATATATGAATTCAAATGTAAAGAATGTGGAAAAGAGTTTGAATTTCTATGTCTGTCAAGTAATGATGAAAATGAGGCCCGATGTCCGGCCTGTGGGAGTGAGGCCACGGAAAGGCTTCTTTCCACCTTTTCTTCTGTAAGCTCAGGGAACGGAGGAGCCTTGGGCAGCGTAGCTTCTTCGGCCTGTTCTTCTTCAGGAGGCTTTTCCTGAGCCGGGTGATGAGCGTGGCCGGGTGTCACAGTATGATATAATAATGTAATTCGGGAGCTTAGCTTATATGAGAATATGGGTAATTTTACTTTTTGTGGGCATCTGGGTCCTGGTGCAGGCGTATATTCTGCCAAAGTTAGGGATTTCCACATGAATGAGAACCAGTTGTCAGTTGGACAACAAGCATACATCGGCCTCACAAATTACTAACAAAGGGCCAAGAAACCGATAAGGTAATCGTAGTAATTACTTAGACCTTGGCCCTTCTTTCTTCTTCACTACGGATTTCCCGTCTGAGGAGTTTGCCTACCTTCGACTTGGGCAACATGTCGCGGAATTCTATGTACTGGGGAACTTTGTAGGAGGCCAGGCGTTCCCTACACCATTTTATGAGGTCATACCCTGTTATTCCTTTCACGTCTTCCTTGAGCACCACAAACGCCTTAATCCTCTCGCCCACCTTCCGGTCTGGAATCCCCACCACACAAGCAGCCACCACCGCGGAATGCTCCTGCAAAACAGACTCTATCTCCGAAGAGGAAACCCTATAGCCCTTGTGTTTGATGGTATCTACTGTTCGATCAATGAAGTAAAAATTGCCTTGCTCGTCCATTGAGACAATATCGGCGGTCCTATACCATGTAAGCCCATCCATCTGGACAAAGGCCTCAGCCGTTTCCTCCGGCTTATTCCAATACGCCCTGACCATCCTTTCAGAGTGGACCAACAGTTCCCCTGGTTTGCCCACTGGGACCAGTTCCAAGGTCTCGGGATCCACGATTTTGATCTTCTTACTCGGAAGCAACCTACCTATACTCTTTACAGGGTTTTCCATATTCGTAGGACACATGGTTACCCCACCACAGGTCTCGGTTGCTCCATAACCCTGGTAAATGGGTTTCCCGAATTTTCTCTTCCATCGTTCATTAATCTCCACAGGAAGCACATCGCCGCCATTAAAACAATATTCCAGTGAGCCTAAATCATATAGATCCAGTCGGTCATGTTCCAAAATCATCCTGTAAAGTGTGGGCACACCGATAAGGGTCTTGGCCTTGAACCTCTGAACTGCGTCAAATATAGCATCTAGGTTTACCTTTGGCATGACAACGAGACTCCCTCCCACAAGCAGGACCGCCAGGCCGCAGGTCTGGCCCAAGATGTGGAAAAGGGGAGCAGAACCAATAATAACATTTTCTTCTGGAGGGAATAGGTGTCTGCTTATGGTGATTTGTTCCATGGCAGATTGGAGATAAAGGCCGTGGGAAATAGGAACGCCTTTAGGAAACTTGGTGGTCCCCCCAGTATATAGGATCTCCGCCATATCCTGATCTCCTCGGGTCAAGGTGCCTAGCCTTCCTTGAGATGAGCGGACAATCATACTTCTAAAGGAGACCGTGTTCTTATCCTTGGCAATCTTTCCTTTGGGAATACGGTCAAACGTCCATCCAAACAGCCGTTTCCACCATGGTAAGAGATCGGCCAATCGGGTGACGATAGCCTTCTTGAAACCCACTTCCTCAAAGACTTCTTTGACATAGCCGTAATTGGTGTCTGAACATACAATAAAGCTGGCCCCACTGTCCTTGGCTATATATCTCAGGTCATAGGCGGTGTAGATGGGAGTGATGGGAACAGCAACAGCTCCTGCCCTTTGGGTTCCCAGCCAGGCAACGATCCATTGGATACTATTGGGAATATAGAGGATGATTCGATCGTTCTGTTTGACCCCCATGTCTACAAGGGAAGATGCGAAACGCTCTGCCAAATGGAGAATCTTTTGGTAACTGAAACGGGTGCCCAAGTATATCACGGCAGTTCGGTTTTGAAATTTGGCAACAGCCAAGGAGAATGCCTTAAAAATGTTTTCCTTGTTTCCACTCACTGATCTCATACCCCAAAATAGGCTGCCCTGACTTCTGGGTTGTCCATGAGTTCCTGACCAGTGCCTGAAAGGGTGAGCATTCCATTTTCAATGATATAGCCATGATCGATCATGGGCAACACGGGCCTTGCAAATTGCTCGCTCAGAACAACGGTAATGCCCGCCCCATCCCTTAGACCTTTTATGGCATCCACAAGCATATTTTGCATCATGGGACTAAGGCCCAATAGGGGTTCGTCAAGGAGCAGGAGGGACGGATTTGCCACCAGTGCCATACCAATGGCAAGCATCTGTTGTTCACCTCCACTTAGAAAACCCGCCTTTCTCCACTTAAGTTCCCTAAGCGCTGGAAACACCTGAAATACGTACTCGACCGTCTCCCGAACCTGGGAACGGGTCTTGAGGTAACCAGCTATCCTCAGGTTTTCCATTACGCGGCTTTCTCCAAACACGGGATGTCTTTCGCGGCAAAGAACGATTCCCCTTTTCACCCTTTCACTTGGTTGAACATGGGAGATTTCCTTTCCCTGGTAAAGAATCTGGCCGTAAATGGTAATGCGCTCCCCTCCCCGCCTTTTCTCTTTGATTCTCATATCCAGGATAAGCCCTGAAAGCGTATTCATAAGTGTTGTTTTGCCGGCACTATTGGACCCTATCACCCCGACGATCTGTCCCTCATCCACAGCCATACTGAAATCATTCAAAGCCAGGGCATTCTCAAAAAACACCATCAAGTTTTTTACTTCAAGCATGTGCATACCTAAGACCCAATTTACACTTCACTTCCCAAATATGCCTTCTTTACTTCGTCACTTTCCATCACCTCTTCAGCCAATCCCTCTGCAATCTTGCGGCCGTAGTTGAGAACCATAACTCGATCGGCAATGCGAAACAGCTCTTTGAGTCGGTGCTCTATCATAATCATGGTTTTCCCCTGAAACCGTAGCTTCTCAATAATAGGCACTATACTGGCGACCTCGGCCAGGCTTAGGCCAGAAAAAAGTTCGTCTAGGATGAGCAGGTCAGGTCTCAAGGCCATAGCCTTGGCCAGCTCCAGTCTTTTCAGATAGCCTTGGGGTAAAGAACTGGCCACCTTGTACGATACATAGGAATCACGCTCAAACCCCACCTCTTCAAGAAGATCTAGGGCCACAGCATCCCTTTCTCCATATTTTCCGCCTGCAAGCGTCTTTACCCTAGGTGAGCACAGAGGAATGATCAGGTTCTTATAGGCAGGGAGCTGGTAAAAGGGCTTGACCATCTGGAAGGTCCGGGCAATACCTAAGGTAACAATTCTGTAAGGCGGCCATGCTGTTATCTCCTTTCCTTTGTATATCACCTGGCCCCGGTCTGGCTTTACAAATCCCGTAATGAGATTAACCAAAGTCGTCTTTCCCGATCCGTTGGGGCCGATGATGCCCAGCAGCTCTTCGCTTTTTAGGTCAAAGCTAACGCTGTCGGCCGCTTTTATACCGCCAAAAGACTTACTCAACTGGGAGACCCTCAAAATGGGGTCCTTTGTCTCTATTCCACTTCCACCCATCGTTCGAATTGATGATACTTCCTTTCAACAAAATGAAATAGGCCTTCAGGCAGACCAACAACAAATATCACAAGAAACATTCCATAAAAGACAATCCTGAGGGCACCCAGTGACCTAAGTATCTCTGACAGGGGCACAAGAATGAATGCCCCCAACAATGGGCCGGCAAAAGAACCAGCTCCCCCAACCACTGCTGCTGCAATGGGCATTATGGAGTAATCCAGGGCAAAACCAGGCATTCCCGCAAACATATCCAAATGTGTGCCAAATGCGCCCGTGAAACAGCCCACCGACGCCGCAAGAAATACCACCTGTGTCTTATACCAATGGATATTAAGTCCGGCGCTCATGACGGAACGGTCATTATCATTGATGCCTTTAATAATAAGGCCCCAATCAGAGCCCATCAATCTCCTGAATCCAAATAATGCCACCAGCAAGGCCACTTCAATAAGATACAAGGAGACCCAGGAATTGGGAAAGGGCGTAAGCCCTGTCAGCCCCTCTGTGCCCCCTAAGATCCTGGTGGCCTCAACTAGTCTTAAGAACATGAGAGGCAAGACCAAGGTCACCATGGCAAAATAAATTCCCCTCAGCCTCAACACCGGTAGCAACACAACTGTACATATGGCCCCTCCCAAGACTGTGGCGATGGGGATAGTAAAAAGGGGTGACAAACCAAAATAGTGATTGAGGGAGCCCGCCACATAAGAGCCGATGCCGTAAAAAAGGGACTGTCCTAAAGAAACCAGGCCTGCTGAGATGAGGAGATCCCAACTGATAGCCAAGAGTGCATAGACCGCCGTAGAAATAAAGATCTCTCTCCAGTAGGGGCTCAGCAGGGGGCTGACACACAGAAGCCCTACCACAGGAATGGCCCTAGGTACAAGAAGGTAAAGCATCTCCCTATAAGAAGATAGCGCAAAGATATCCTCTGAGCGGGCTTTTATACCCCTATCAATCCTCTCTTTACGTCTTTCCATCACAAAACTTTCTTATGGTTAGACCCTCTCTTCCAGTTCCTTTTGTTTTCCGAAAAGGCCCGAAGGCTTGATGGTTAGTATTACGGCTATAGCGATCAGACTCACCAGGATCATCCAGTGGGGCTCTAGGTAATTGGCGGTGAATGTCTGGGCATAGCCGATCACCACGCTGGCCACCAGGATCCCCACTGTGCTGCCCAGGCCTCCCACAATGCAGACAGCCAGGGCGTTAATAAGCACCTCATAGCCTCCTTCCACCGCTATGGTTCCTAAGGGAAGGATTACAATGGCCGCAATTGCTGCCAGGGCTGATCCGAACGCCATACTAATGGCACCTATCCTGTCTGATTCGATGCCAAAGGTAAGTGCCGTTCGTTCGTCCTGGGCTATGGCCCTGAAGGCCAAGCCGATCTTTGTATAATGTGTGAAAAGGTAAAGGAAACCGGTGAGGCCCACCGCAATAAGTGCGATGATGATTCTTTGATAATCAATGAATACTTCCCCGATCGAAAGGCTGCCGTCAAAGAAAATAGGGAGTGTATAGCGGAATCCCACGAAATCGAAATAACGGAAAAGCTCCATGATGGCCAAACCTAGACCGAAGGTAGCCATGACCTCGGAAAGGGCCAGCCCCTTTACCCGCAGGATCACCACGTAATACATCACGATTCCCAGGACTCCGGCGGCCAGCACCGATCCTATAACACAAAGCACATAAGGAAGCCCTAATGTGTTCAATAATATCCAGGTGAAAAACCCTGCAAATATGTATACGGCTCCATAAGCAAAATTGGCCACGCCGCTGATGCCAAAGGTTATATTGAACCCCATGGCAACCAGGGCTAATATGGCACTGTTTACAAAGCCGTAAACCAATGATCCCACAAGCATCGTAGATTTGAGTCCTTTCTACTTGCGCTTCTTACAGTCCCTGTTTAGAGAGGGCAGGATGGCCACTACCTGGCTGGCTTCAACCCTGGAGGCAGTTGGATCTTTGCCTCTGCAATGCTGGCCGGATATACAATAACCCGTTTCCCTGGCTTCCGCCACTGCACCATACAGCCCATGGCCGTCTCTTTGGGGTCTTGTCCATAGATGACCTGGTGACCTTTATTGAAGCGAATCCGGCCTATGGCGCCCACTCTATCGGTCTTTTCAAGCCCTGCCACAACTTTATCAGGATTTAGGGTTCCAGCCCGCTCTATCGCCTCTTTCAAGATATAGACCATTTCGTAACCAGGGGCAGGAGCATGTCCGGCTTCAATGGGCTTGCCATATCTCTTTTTGTATTTATTAAAAAATTCAACTGACTTGGGAACCTTGGGGCATGGCACATTGCCGATCTCGAAAATGGAATTTATGGCCCCATCAATCTTTTTGTCAAAGGAATTCCACGCAGCAGGACCAGCCAAAGGGGAGATAAACCCGGCAATGAGGGCGGGAACACGCATGGACTTCCATTGCTTTACCAGGATTCCGCTTTGAGGCATGTCAAATATGGGTAAAATAACCTGAGCCTTTTTTGCCCTTGCCTTCATGAGAGCGGCAGAGAAGTCGGATGACCCTGTGGGATATGCCTGGCGACCCACCACCTTCCATCCCATTTTGTCAAACACCAGCTTCACCATAAGATCTCCGGTTTTCCTTGCCCACGCCACGTCCTGATTCATGATGAAGACCCTATTGAAACCGAATTGTTTATTCAGATACGCCATGGTTCCACCCAGATACTTGATGAGGTAGACAGCATTCAGACAGACACGAAAGGTGTATTTGTACTTCTCATAGTTGGACTGGACCTTTTTTTCCATTGCGGGCGACATGGCTGTACCAAGTAGCATGGGGACCTTGTACTGACCCACCACATCCATGCACGCAATAGCACACTCGGAGCGGAAAGAACCGAATACGATGAAGTTGGCCTTGTCCTCCAGAATTAACTTCTTATGGGCCCTAATTACGTCAGCCACTGGTACACCGGGCTCTGCACCCCTTGCGTCAATGGCAATCACCTTGAAGGGACGCATCTCACCTCCCACGTTCACCCCACCGGCCGCATTGATCTCATCAACGGCCATATTAACGCAGAAGAGGCCCTCCTTCCCTTCCAGGAACCCCAGGGATGTTGGCACCCCGAGAATGATCGGCTTTCCTGCGGCCAAAACAGCAGAAGGCAACATTAGGCAAGCCACTAGGATGCCAAGCGCAACACACCGCAAAAAAGTTTTTCCTTTCATTTCACCCCTCCTTTTCTTGCTAAAGGTTTCCAATTTTCGGTACCAATCATTGATACCAAGGAACCAACCGGGAAAGTACCACCCTTAACCAGGCCTCCTATTATGGGGGTCCATCACTTTGCCACAATATATCAAGAAACACAACTTTAGAACCTTCCGAGTACCCGGCGGCCAATGATCATTTTCTCAACCTCCTTGGTTCCTTCATAAATCTCCAGAACCTTGGCTGCACGGTAAAACCGTTCAATATCATGATCGTTCATGTATCCGTACCCACCATGGAGCTGAAGGGCCTCATCCACCACTTCAACGGCTGTCCTGCCCGCTGCCCACTTGGCCATGGCAACGACCTTGGGGTCTGGCTTCCCTTGGTCTACGGTCCAGCAAGCCCGGTATGTCAAGGTTCGAGCCAACTCGATATGGGTGGCCATTTCAGCGATTTTGAACTGGGTAACCTGAAAGCTGGCAATTTTCTGTCCAAACTGCTCTCTCGTCTTGACGTGCTGTATGGCCAGGTCAAGGGCGCCTTGGGCAAGCCCTACCCCGTGGGCCGCCACATAAGCACGGGAGCGGTCAAAAAACTGCATCAACTGGTAAAAGCCCTCTCCCCTTGTACCCACAAGATTTTCCTTGGGGATCCGTACGTTTGAAAAAAAGATATTGGCGGTGTTGGATGCCCGTAGGCCCATTTTCCCTTCGATTTTGTCTGCGTCGAAACCTTCCCTGTCCGTCTCCACAACCAAGATACTGTGTCGTTTATGCCTAGAAGTTGCCTCTGGCTCAGTGAGGCAAAAGACCAAGAGAAAATCTGCAACACTTCCATTTCCAATCATCACCTTTGATCCATTTATCAGCCAATCATCACCGTCACGTACGGCCAAAGTAGAAGCTGAAGACGTATCACTTCCTGCTTCTGGTTCAGTAATGGAAAATCCCATAATGGCCTCACCTCTGGTAAGAGGAGGTAGATATTTCCTTTTTTGCTCCTCTGTACCAAACAAGAGAAATTCTTCAGCACCAAAGGTTACAGAACAGAGTTCCTGACCTAAGCCTGGGTCCACGCGCCAAAATTCTTCCAGAATCAGGGCATGTTCTAGGAATCCAAGGCCTGCTCCACCGTACGCCTCATCAATAAAAACACCTAAGAACCCCAACTCCCCAGCCTTTTCAAGTAAGGACCTTGGAAAGGTTTCTTCAAGGTCACATTCGCGCGCAATGTCTCTGAATTCTCCTTCTGCAAATTCTTGGGCTGCCTTCCTAATATCTCGCTGTTCTCTTGACAATTCAAAATCCATCTTCTCCTCACATTTATCATTTTAGGGTTTGATTGTCCGCGGCTTGCTGCGTGACAATGAAATTGACTCGAACCTCCCGGTAATCTGGGTACAAGAATTCAGGAGTCAGAATTAAGAAGAGAGAAGCAAAGATAGGTAAGGGTGTCTATTTCTGTTTTGACTCCTGGATTCTGTATTCTGAATTCTCAATACCTCGCTGCTTGCGGTGAGGTAGTTTACTCTATGAAGTTACCTTTTCTCGTGTATTAGTTCCCCTGCCTTTTAATTTATCAATCGTCTCACCTATTCGTTTAAGCAGCTCATATTTGTCTCTACTTTTTACACGCATGCTCTCATGTGTTCCAATTTTTAGGGTATATACCTTCCTCATTTTCTTTATTCCACTGAAATGGGATTCTATTTTCCATGGGGTCTCAAGTGGCACTGTCGTATTTTTAAGGGAAAGGATTCCGTACTCTATTTTAATTCCAGTAGGATTAACAATGACTCGGCTAAACCCAAAAAAAGGGCTATTAAAAAACCACAAAACAGTCAAAAGCCAAAAAAGGGATACGATCACATGTTTGGGGCTTTTTTTGATAAAGGCCCAAATAAGAAAACAAAGCACAACCCCCAGGGAGAGCAGCATTATGGTGTTCTGCACAGGGATGGATTTTATTGAAAAGGTCCATGGATCCATCTTGAACCTACGATTAGCATAGACTGATCAAGGGTGTCAATCTCTGCCCTTTACACCCCCTTTGTGTCTCGCTTTTTCTTGACACCCGTGAAAGTACTCTGATATTTTTGTAACCCTCTAATACCCGCCAATCAAAGGGATAATTATGATTTGCAGGCTAAGCCGCCACCTTTCTCTGATAGTTTTTGCATGTTATATTTTTATATTGCTGTCTGGCTCCACTGCCAGAGCAGGGCATGGTTCCAATAAGAAACATCCTTCCCCAGAGATAAAAGGTGGAGATACCATAACTATCTCAGGATTTATCCTGGACAGTCATAACGAGCCCGTGGGCGAGGCGGAAGTTATTGTCAAGGTGGATGGCAGCCAAGTTGATAGAACCACAACTGCTCACAATGGAAAGTATATTTCCCGTTTTCAACTTCCAAAAGGAAAACTCCAATCTACGTTCCTTCAGCTAGAGATCCAAAAAACGAGCTTCAAGACTGAATTGATCCGATTAAAAGGCACCGAGATCCTAGGCAAGGGTGGACACTATTCTGCTGTCCAAGATGTGGTATTAGCCCGGGTTCTTGGACCTGCCTTTTGGATCTCCACAATCGTTTTCATTTTTGCATATGTGCTAATAGCTTTTGAACTCCTCCATAGAACCATTGCAGCTATGCTGGGAGCTGCCTTGATGATGTTAATTTCTTATACACTTGGGACGATAAACCCTGCATATCATATTTTTTCATTCGAGGCTGCAATTGCCTCTATTGATATGAATGTCATCTTCCTATTAATGGGAATGATGATGATTGTGGGAGTGCTGAAACATACTGGTGTATTCCAGTGGTGTGCCTATTTTGCTTATAAGTTGGCTGGTGGAAGGGTATTTATTCTGGTTATTTACCTGATGATATTCACTGCGGTGTCTTCAGCATTTTTAGATAATGTGACTACCATGCTTTTGCTGACAGGTGTGGCCATAGAAATATGTACCTCCCTTTCTCTCAATCCTCTTTATATGCTTATTCCTCTAGTGCTTGCATCCAATGTTGGGGGTACCGCCACTCTTATTGGTGATCCCCCCAATATCATGATCGGCTCCTATGCAGGGCTTACATTCATGGATTTTGTAATCGCCTTAGCTGCTCTGTGTGGTGTATCCCTAGTTGTATTGGTTATCTTTTCTAAATTGATTTGGGGAAAAGACTATGCAGCCACAAAGGTCGAGAATGTAAAGGAATATATTCAGGTGTTAAAGGAAGAATACCGAATCACAGATCCTGCCCTTCTCGCTTACGGCCTAGGGGTTTTGGCCTTTGCAGTGCTCCTTTTCTTGACACATGGCTATTGGCACATGGAGGTAAGCATTGCAGCCTTGATAGGTGGTGCCATATTGGTGACCATCGCGATTGTTACAGGCAAAGCAAACCTTATTGAGTTGATAGAAAAGGACATCGAATGGCCTACATTAATGTTCTTTATATTCCTTTTTATTATTGTGGGAGCTGTGGAGTCAACCGGCTTGCTCGCGTTAATCGCTGATTGGATCCTACAGTTGTCCCGAGGAAACTTTGTGGCAGCATGTAGTCTCATCCTGTGGGTAGCTGCCATCATGTCCGCCTTTGTGGATAACATTCCCTTCACTGCTACTATGCTTCCGATTGTAGCGTATTTGAGTAGTGTGATTCCCGGGGCCCAAAATACTCTATGGTGGGCCTTGGCCCTCGGGGCCTGCTTTGGGGGAAATGGGACTATCATTGGTGCCTCTGCAAATGTCGTGACAATGGGAATCGCTGAGTCAAGGGGATACCGGATAACATTCGGTGGCTTTATGAAAACCGCCTTCCCCTATATGGTGATCTCTGTACTCATCGCCCATGGCTGGCTTTTGATCTTTAGACCTAGCTAGTTTCCATCCACAAATCAAAGATTTATGGCAAGAATCATCAGGTAAAGGCTATAAGCACCTAGCCTTTGGAGTTCCTTAAGACTTTTCTCGCCACCTGTGAATACTGCCTCTTGAGAAAAATTTCTCAACCTTTTTCTTGACACCAAAAGAAACCTTTTGTAGATTCCGAACCGGTTTTTTGGGAACAAGTAACACTGGTTGAGACGAATTCTAAGCATCTTGACCATGAATCGATTTTTAAGTTGTCTCAGTTACTTAATTCAGGAGGCAGTTGTTATGCGATTGGATAAATTCCCTGTCATTTTTTTCTTGATATCAATAATCTGTTTTCTCACCTCTGGCCTTGCCATTGCAGGCCACGGTGCTCATAAATCCTTATCTGAATCAAATATTGCCAATGGGGATACTATCAGTATTTCTGGCCGGATATTGGACAACCACAAAGAGCCCGTAGATGAAGCAGAAGTTACAATACTGGTCAATGGAAAGGTAATGGACCGGGTTGAGACAGCACACAATGGAAAATATATGGTTCGCTTCCAACTTGAAAAGGGGGTAGTGCAATCCGCAACCATTGAAGTAGAGGCCCGTAAAACGAGCTTTAAGACACAAACCCTTACATTTAAGGGAAGCGATCTGGCCGCGAAAGGAGATCATTACTACATCAGCGAGGATATAACCCTGCCTAGAGTTCTAGGGCCTGCCTTTTGGATTTCCACGATTGTTTTTGTCCTTGCTTATGTTCTGATAGCCTTTGAACTCCTGCACCGGACCATAGCCGCAATGATAGGTGCGGCCCTTATGATGCTTATCTCCTATACCATCGGAACCATTAACCCCGCATACCATATCTTTTCCTTTGAGCGTGCCATCGCCTCCATTGATATGAACGTTATCTTCTTGCTGATGGGGATGATGATTATCGTGGGGGTGCTGAAACATACTGGGGTATTTCAGTGGTGCGCATACATGGCATATAAACTTGCCAAGGGGAAAGTCTTTCTGTTAACCATTTATCTTATAGTCTTTACAGCCGTGTCCTCCGCATTCCTGGATAATGTGACCACCATGCTGTTGTTAACGGGGGTGGCCATTGAAATCTGTGTATCCCTTTCCCTCAACCCTCTATATATACTTATTCCTTTAGTCCTTGCTTCCAATGCTGGGGGTACTGCCACACTCATAGGCGATCCTCCAAACATCATGATCGGCTCTTATGCTGGCTTGACATTCATGGATTTTGTCAAGGCGCTTGCCCTAATCTGCGTGGTAGCGATCATCGCGCTCATTATTATGTCAAAATTGGTTTGGGGTAAGGCCTATGCGTCGGCGAAAGTGGATAATGTGGAGGAGTATATAAGGGTCCTGAAGGAGGAGTACAGGATCACTGATCCCACCCTGCTCAAATATGGATTAGGTGTATTGGCATTCTGTGTACTTCTGTTTTTGACCCATGGCTACTGGCACATGGAGGTGAGCGTAGCGGCCTTAATGGGTGCTTCGGTTATCCTCAGTATTGGTGTCCTCTCAGGCAAGGTGAATCTTATAGAACTTATTGAAAAAGATATCGAATGGCCCACCTTGATGTTTTTCATATTCTTATTCATTATCGTTGGTGCTGTAGAGTCCACCGGGCTATTGGCCTTGATTGCGGACGGAATTCTGGAGCTCTCCAAAGGTAGCTTTATTGCCTCATGTGCACTCATTATCTGGGTGGCGGCCATTATGTCCGCGTTTGTGGACAATATCCCGTTTACAGCCACCATGCTACCTATTGTGGCCTACTTGGGGCAGGTAATTCCAGGGGCGGGAAATACCCTTTGGTGGGCATTGGCCCTGGGAGCGTGTTTTGGTGGAAACGGGACAATTATTGGTGCCTCTGCTAACGTAGTGACAATTGGAATTGCCGAGGCAAGGGGGTACAGGATTACATTCGGTGGTTTCATGAAAACAGCCTTTCCTTATATGATCATAAGCGTGCTCATTGCACATGTATGGCTCTTGATTTTCAGACCCTAACAACCCACCCTCCTCTCTGGGCGAGTATAATTATACTTTTACCCATTCCAGCTCAAGGCTGAAATGGGTAAAAGTAATGGATTACAAAAGCCTAGAAATAATACATGGTCCAGAGAAAAATCCTGTCCTGAGAAGGCGTGCATAGCCCCGTCCCTGACAGGGGAAAGCCTCCGAATTCTGTCCCTTTCTCGCCCACCTCAATAGTTGTGCCCAAGATCAGTTGAAGATTCTGAGTGGCATCCCAGATGGCTCTGGATTGAATAATTCCCGAAGGATCATGGAGATTGCCAATTACTGTCAGAAAAACGTGAACAAGGGGATGCAGTTCCACCTGTATTTCTGAGGCAAAATAATCTCTTCCTAATACGAATAATTCTCCCCTTGAAAGACGCTTGGCGATCTCCGGATCTACAAGCGCATGAGAATAGTTATTTTTCCCTATGCCGTTGTGGAAAAATTCCACCAAACCATACACATTTCTCCCGAGCCATGTCCATGAATAGTCCATGTTGGCCACCAAAGACAAATAATTCTTCCCTTCTTCCAGGAAAGTCCAAATTATATCTAGGCGCCAAGCTGCCCCTCCGAGATATCCCCTACTTCCAACCCCCACAATGGCATCTTTGTAATGGTGCGCACCCATAATATCAAGTTCAGTGGTTCCGGTCGCCATATGGAGCTTTGCTGCGGCAGAAGACTGGTTGAAGGCTATGGCATGGCTTTCTGGATTCCTACGAGCCACATACAGTATTTGAAGGTCCCCTAAGTTGCCAATCCCAACCTGCGTGTTCACTGTGTCATCCCCCGTCTTGTAAGTGCGGTCCACAGCAGTGGGGGGAAAGGGGTTAAACATATCCATAGGATTAAAGATGAGTCCGTTTCCCCATGTTACACTTTGGCGACCTATACGGATGGATCCCCAAGAGGGAGTAAACGCTACATTCAATCGGTCCAGTCGGTGGTAAAGCACAGAACGGCGTGAGTCTCGTATCACATGGGTCAGGTCCCATAGGCGACGGTCGTCGTCCGGGTAAGTACTTAAGATGCTCTCTGGGAGGACACCGGCAAAGAGTTCTTTAATTTTTTTGGTTTTCTCAAATGTTTCACCTCTTGAATATATGGCCTGGTAATGAACCTCGAAGTTCATGTTCTCTGATACGAATGTCTCATTGATTAGTCGAAGCTCACCACCTGTTTCGTAATAGGTTCCAGCACCAACACTTTTAAAAATCGTGTCATTTCCTTGCCTGGATACCGATCCAGTAAGCTTAAATCGGCCTCCGAGGTGAGTGTTGAACAGTGACGCTCCGTCTTGCAAAAGTTTAGGATCACGACTAGAGTTGGAGGATGCGTTAGAGGCTTCAACAACTGGAATCCATCCGTATCCAAAAGGTATGATGATTATAAAATAGACTAGGGCTATAGGGTTGCAAAAGGCTTTGAATTGCATTTCCTTGTTCGCTTCTTATCCTTGCACAACATCATTATATACCTTGCCGTCGCGGATATGGATGAGTCGGCGTGCATATCCCATGACCATCTCATCATGTGTGGAAAACACAAATGTTACTTGCTTCTCCCTGTTCATCTTCAACATGATCTCAAGCAGTCCCTTGGCCGTCTTGGAATCCAAATTGGCGGTGGGTTCGTCTGCCAATACAATAGCTGGGTTAGCCACAATAGCCCGAGCCACTGCTACGCGTTGCTGTTGTCCGCCACTAAGCTGTGCAGGTCGGCGATCATAAAGCCCTTCCAAGCCCACTTCATCTAGAATTTTTTTGGCTCGCTGCCTTCTTTCTGAGGCAGGGACTCCTTGGAGCAGCATCACGAACTCCACATTTTCTGCTGCTGTAAGAACGGGGATCAGGTTATAGGACTGGAATACGAATCCGATTTTATTAAGCCTCAAGCGAGCGAGCTCGGACTGACTCATAGTGGTACATTCCTGGCCCTCCACCAGAATTTGCCCTGAGTCTGGTCTGTCCAAGCCGCCCATCATATTCAACAAGGTGGTCTTCCCTGACCCCGAAGGCCCTGCCAGGGCCGCAAATTCTCCTTTACCAATTGAAAGAGTCACGTTTTCAAGGGCTTTTACCTGTAAATTGCCTTGATCATATGTCTTAGTCACTTCAATACATTCAACAATTTTCACCTTTCCGCTCCTGAGCACAAAAGATGACCCTTCTTTTAGGCATAGGCAAGTGCTTCCACAGGTCTATACCGAGATGCCTTGAACGCCGGATAGCAGCTTACCACCAGCCCTAGCACCAATACAACCAAATTGGCCATCACCCAATCCTGTAGCTGAAGATCAGGGTATATGATTCGGGACATACCGGCAAATTCAACCCCTGCTGCAAAGGCCGATAAATCAAGCCCACTTTTTCCAAGACCGAATATACATGCAAGGGCTAAGGCATTGCCAGCAGCAATACCAATAATCAATAATATGAATGATTCAACGAGTACTTCCCCAAGAATAAAAAACGGCCTCATGCCAAAGACCTGTAACAGTCCAAATTCTCGAATACGCTCTAACACTGCCATTAAGGTAGTATTCACGATGCCAAATGCCATAGCCACAAAAACCACCAGGTACCATATGAGAATAAATTGATCGTAAAGTTTCAAGTAAGCTGTCAGCAGGGGCAATAGCTCTGTCCAGGTGAGCACTTCGTATTCACTGTTAGGCAAGGCATTCAGGAGTGCCTCTCTTACCCTATGTACATCATTGACATCTGGCAAAAGGATAGAAACTTCCGTGATATCCTTTCTTAACTTTAACATCTTTTGAGCCGACCGCCGCGTTACAAAAACATATTGTTTTTCTGTGGACATGAGCTCTGCACGAAAGCTGCCCACAATGCGAAAGGCCCTTGAAACCATCTCTCCGTCCACAGATTGCGACATCAATACCAGTTTGTGGCCGAGCTTCGTATTAAATGTTTTCAACAAGGCCTCACCTACCACAATGCTATGGTCATCTTCATCGCTCAAATATTTGCCCATTTTTATAGCACCGCCGATAAAAGAGACTCTCGCTTCTGTGACAGGATCAACACCTACAAGGGTTACTCCGGCACTGTGTCGAGCATTTGCAGCCACTGCCGGTACCCTAACCCTCAGGGCCCACCGGCTTTTGTCCGGGAGTACGTGGGAGAGGGTTTCTGTTAGCTGCACTACATTGGTGATCCGGTTCTCGATGGATGGGTCGTCATGGAACCCAGGATAATGAATTTGGAGATGTCCAGTTAAGGTGGCAATGCCATTCTTTACCATCCCCACTGTGATTCCCCGCATTAGGGCGCCTAGGAACACCATACTCCATACACCGATCAGCACGGCCAAAAGGATCACAATAGTGCGTCGAGGATTTCGCCAGATGTTGCGCCATGCCAGTTGAATATATTGCATTAAACGGTCTCCATGGCCTTAACAGGTTGAAGAGAACGAACCTTCAATGTTGGATAAAGGGCAGCTAAAGAGGTAATGATTAGTACAGCAGCTGGACCACTAGCCACAGATATATAAGAGAGTCTCGGATACAACCGTCCTGTAATACCAAATTGGGTGAGGAGGTCCGAGGCACCGGAAATGTCAATCCCATGAAACTGGAAATATCTTGTCACTAAAACGCCCACTACAATCCCTGCCCCAATCCCCACAAGGGTCAAGATAAGGGATTCTATAAACAACAGGCGCATCAGTCGACCTGGCGTGACGCCTATAGCCATTAGCACACCAAATTCTCGGGTGCGCTCGAAGATAGCCATTAGAAACGTATTCAAAATGCTAAAAGCAACCACAAGGATCAAGATAAGATAAAATACCACCCCACTGATGAGATCCATTTCTATGCCTTGGCGAAGCCCTGGCATCAATTCCTCCCAGTCAAGTACCACCAAGGAAGGATCCGCCGATAAGTGCAAAATAATCCCTGCAAGTTGTCTTTTAACTGAAAGAACGTGAGATAGACTATCCACCACCATAACCACCTGATGAACAGCCTGGCCCATGGCGTAAACGTCACGGAAGCAATTCAAAGGAATGTACATTGTGGAACGATCCAATTGGTCGATCCCTGTACGGAAAATCCCTTTAATCCTCAACACGGTGGCGGCAATGGAGCCATCTCGGCCTTGGCCTAGAACAGTAATTTCATTCCCAATTCCCACACGCAGGTTCTTTGCCAATAATTGACCCATCAGGACTGTTCCATAGTCGTTGGGAGATAAATAGGAACCTTTAACAATAAGGCTCTTTAGCCGCGAGACAGAAGCCTCATTTTTCGGGTCTATGCCATTTACTAAAGTACCATACGTGCGTTTACCTGAAGAGACCAAGGAGAATGCTTGAGCCCGAAAGGTGAATCCTTGTAGGTGTGGGATACCTTTTAGGTGTTTTTCGATTACCTTTGGATCTGAGACCACTAATCGTATATCTCTCTTTTCTTGATAATCTTTTGCTTGTATCTGGAGATGTCCAGTGTAGATTTTTACAGAGGTATTGATCATGGTTTCGTAGCTGCCAAATTGGAAGGAAAGCATAAAAACAAGTACAAGACAGGCAAAGGCAATGGCAAAAATGGTGAGCAGGCTTCGGCGGGGGTTCCGCCACACATTACGCCATGCCATCTTGAGATCAATTGGCACCCCCATTACCTCCTAGGATTCCTCAAATAGGAGAGGGTAAAAAGTCGCTCTGGGAGCCTTTCTTTAAATTCCAGCCTAAGGTAGGTGATCTCAGTGTAGCGATCCGTTTCACCGGCCTTTTGCATGCGCCATACCCGTGGATACAACCTTCCGCCCATTTTCTGGATTTGAAGGGTCTTCATGACCTTGACTGGTTGTAAATCCTCATCAAAAAAAGTCTCTTCCAACCAGATTAAGTCCTCACGAATTTTTAGGTGTTGCATCCCCCAAATTACGGGAGCATCAGGTTTAGGAATCGATTGAACTACATAGACGATTTTATCGCCAGCCCTTTCCTTACCTATGATAGTGTGTACATAATCGGTCAAAAGGCTATCGGATTTGGCCAGATCGTTATTTGAAAAATCTGATCCCATCCATGCCTGGGACATCATGGAGGGGGGAACCTTGATAACCCTATTGATCTTGGGGTTATACATCCACATCTCACGTGCCCTTTTTAACGTGCCATTGCCACGATCCTTGGGGGGAGAAATAATATAGAATAGGCTATCCCGGTTCCCACGGGTCCATGCCTTGATAGTGATTTGACGCTCCCACCGAGGCCGGTGGATAGTCATTTGCACAAGGGAGACAGAGGCATTTCCACGGATATAGTTGAAACTTTCTTCTATCAGGGTCTGGGCATCTATACTGAATGCCCTCGCCGGGACTATGGAGGTAAATACTATTGCCAGGATAAAAACCTTTATCCGCCCCAGGATTTTTGCCCCAGAGGTTGGAATCCAGTTTTTCACTTCAAGACCTCTTTTACCACCTTGAGCATCTGCCTCAGATCATAGGGCTTATTAATAAATGCCTTGGCTCCAACCTTAAGCGCCTCCTTCGTAGGACCATTTATCGAATAACCACTGGCTATTATCACCTTGGCCTCAGGGTCCACCTTCAATATCTCCTCCAGACATCTCCTTCCACCCATACCAGGCATCACATAATCCATTATCACCAACGATATCTCTCCACTCCTGTCCCTGTATATCTCAACCGCCTCCTCACCATCCCCCGCTAACAATACCTCATATCCAAACCTCTCCAATATCTCCTTCCCTAACTCCCTTATCGCCCCCTCATCGTCCACCAATAAAATCCTCTCCCCTTCACCCTCCAGCACAACCTCCTCACCCTCTTCCTCCTCCAACACATGAACCTCAGCACCCTCCCCTAACACCGGAAAATATATCTTAAACGTAGTCCCCTCACCAGGCTCACTATAA